>CAWHKD010000001.1:0-93365 GCA_963829845.1 uncultured Gaiellaceae bacterium
GCCACGCCTCTGTTCTCGTGTGCCCTTGCTCGCTGCAGAGGGGTGATCTCCGTGAGGTCGAAGGTGACGCGGGCGCGCCCAGCGACCGTGCCGCCCGAGACGCCACTCCCCGCGGCGCTCGAGGTCACGCATCGTGTTCGGGGAGGCCGCACTCCCCGGGGCGCGCCCACCTGCTAGACGCGAAGAAATGCGGTTTCTGCGATCAGCTGCCGCTGAACTCGCGCCGCGCGCACTCCGGACAGTAGAACGACAGCTGCGGCGGCTCGTCCGCTTCGGGATCGTCTGTCCTGAAGGCCTTCCAGCCGCGCGCGCTGATACTGCTCACACGCGGGCACTCGGCGCAGGCGAGGACATGCACGTCCGCGCCCGTGGCAGGTTCCCTCTCCATTGGCCGGATGATCTCGTCCAGCGGGCGCCGGCGCGACTCCCCAAAGGTGTGGCTCTGTACGCCGGAGGATGGGATCAACTCCGTCAGCGCGTCCGAGCGGCCTGCGAGGCTTTGCGCCGTGCTGACGTGCGAGGAGTGCCGATGCCTGTCCGAGTCCGGAAAGGGCTGGTTCGGGCAAATTGCGGAGGACCCGGAGGACGGCGAGGGACCGGTTGTGTGCACGTATTGTCCACCGTGCGCGGAGCGGGTGCTCGATGCCCGAACGCGCGTCCCAAGCTACGTCTGACTGTTCGCCTGACCGCGGCCGTGCGCCGACGGATCGTCGGATGCCACTCGGGCGTCGGCCCGTGCGGAACGGAGCGGTGAGAACCATCCGATCGCCGCGCTGATCCCGACGCCCAGGGCCATCACGAGGTAGGTGAACTCGATCGACGTGACCTGCGCGAGCGCCCCACCGGCCGCGGCCCCGAAGGGCATGCCGCCCCAGGCGATCATCCGGGCCGAGACGTTGACTCTACTCTGGAGGTGATCGGGTGCGACCTGCTGCCGCAGGGAGATGGCGTTGATGATCACGAGGGTCTGCGCCGCTCCCCAGCCGAAGAAGAAGAGGAGCGCCGCGGCGAAGTTGGTTGCGAGGGCGAGCGCCGCGACCGCGACAACGGCCGTCGTCAGGCCGGCGAGCGTGATCGATCCGGTGGCGAAGCGGCGATTCAGGGGCGGCAGCAGGATGCTCGACGCGAGGCTGCCGAGGGCGGCGGCCGAGAACAAGAGGCCGATCCCCGCGCCCGAGTCCGGCAGACCGAGCGCCTGAACCCCGTACACGACGGTGAGCCCGGTCACGGCGCCGCCGGTGAAGCTGACACCGAACCCGAGCAGCGTCAGTGTGCGCACGAGCCGATGTCCCCAGAGGAATCCTAGCCCCTCGCGCACGTCTCCGATCAGGCGGCGGACGACCGGTTCGACGCTCGCCGGATCGAGGTGCCGGGTCGAGAACGGTGTTCGGATGAGCAGGAGGGCGATCGCGCTGAGCCCGTAGCTCGCGGCGTCGAGGCCGATCGCATAGGCGGGGCCGATCGTCGCTGCCAACACGCCGGCGACCGCCGGCCCCACGACCGCGATCAGGCTGGACGCTCCCGCGACGGCTGCATTTGCCTCGACGAGGCGATCACGGCCGGCGATCAGCGGCAGCGCGCCGAAGTTCGCAGCGTCGAACCAGACGAAGAGCGTCGCGGAGAGGATCGCCACCACGAACACCTGCTCGACGCTGAGCACGCCCGCTGCAGCGGCGAGCGGAACGGTTGCGAGGATGACCGTCTGCAGCAGGTTGCAGCCGACCATGATCCGGCGGCGGTCGGCGCGATCGGCGATCGCGCCCGCCAGCAGTCCGAAGAGCAGGTAGGGGACGGCCTGCAGTGCCGCCAACACGCCGGTTCCGAGCGCGGACCCGGTCAGCTGATAGACGAGAATCGGCGCGACGACAGACGTGATCCGTGAGCCCGCCTCCGAGATCGCATGTGCTCCCCAGAAGAGGCCGAACGAGCGGTCGCGTAGCAGCGATCCGGGCGGGATCAGTCTCGACAGACTTGCGGCGCGTCCCATGGAGCGGCCGAGAGTACGGCATCAGTCCCAGAAGGAACCGGCCGCAGGGACTCGCGCCCGCGGAAGTGGGGGCATCCCCGGTCGCGAGCCCGCAGCAGCAGGAAGGACGCCTCTCCCACGTCCTCGTCATCGAGGGTAGCGACCGCCCGCCGTGTGACCGCATGACGCAAATGGGCTGTTTTTCGCCTCGCGCGGCGTCACCCAAGGGGTGGATGGCCGCCCGGGGCTGCTGGCACATGCAGGAGACCTCCCGAAACGGGGAGTAGCGCCGGCTCCTTCAGTCCCATAGCCTCCGGCAGATGGCGTCTGCGGCCATGGGTCGGGCGGGCCAGCGTGCGAAAAGACACCGGCGCCTGCTGATCGTCTTGGGCAGCGTTGCGGCAATCGCCGCTACCCTCGCGGCCCTCGCGACCGCCTTCACGAGGCTCGAGACATACAGCGGCGCAAGCGAGACTCCCGGGACGGCGCCTGCATGGTCGGCACCGTGCTTCCAGCACGAGCCGCGCCACGACAGGCGGCTCCTCGCTCGCTGTGCGCGCGCGACTGGCGTCGTCTCGTACGTCCGCCGTCGAGACTCGACCCACGTGCAAGAGGTGCATTTCGCCCTCGTTGGGCGCTTCGGCGCACTCATCGTCAAGCTCGGCGATCCGAGCCTGCTCAGGACGCCGGCCGTTGGATCACGTGTGACCGTCGTCGGGGCGCTCGTTCGTGCTGCCAACGACATGCGCGAGATCGAAGCCTGGTCACTGCACTGAGCTCACACGCCACGACTCCCGGCTGCGGACGAACCACGATCGGGTTTGAGGCATCGGCAGAATCGGCATAGCCTCTAAGGACGCGGGGCGGCGATGTCTGGCTCACTCATTTCTCCCCCACGCGTGGGTGAAGTCTGCGGCAAACGTTCGCCGCCTCGCGGCCGATCGAAAAGGTATTCATCAGAGCCGATCCAGCCGGGCCCAGGGCCTGACGCTCGAAGGTGCCGCGCTCGCCGAGCAAGCCGCCGCCTAGTCGCGGTCTCAGGTCGGAGCGCGTTCCGCGTTCATCCGCTGGTGCGGTCGAGCAGCTGCAGGAGGTCGTGCGCGGCGAGTTCGACCTCCTTGTGACGCCATTCGGCCGCGCGATACACGCAGGCGATGAGGCCGTCGCGGTGGACGCGCCTGAAGTCGCCGTAGACGAACGCGTGGCGCGCCTTCGTCTCGTCCGCAGCACCTTCGGTCAGACCCAGGTGCCACTCCGCGTACTCGTCCCAGGAATGGGACTCGAGGAACGCGTTCTCGTCTGCTGCGCTCGGCTGGACGTCGCCCCAATCGCTGTCGAGCACATACTGACGGCTCTCGATCAGCCGGCGAGCCTTGGCGACCGCCCGCTTGTTGATGGAGTACGTGGCCATGCCACATTGTTGCGTCTCCGACGCGGCGCTCTAGGCGGCGAGGTTGTCCTCGCCGCCTAGGCTCCGTTTGGGAGGGCTACGGGGAGAACGTCCCTTCCGGCCCCGCCGGCGCCGGGATGGAAAATGCGCCCGGCACGCGCTGACCCAAAACGCCATTCACTGTCTCGGTCGAATAGGCGAAGGTCAACACAGAGAACGCGACGGCGTCCGCGTTCACGTCGAGCGCGCGCAAGTTCACGTTCGCGAACGTGTCGCACGCCTGGTGGTAGCACGGGTCGAACTGGGCGCCCACGGTGCCGCCCCAGATCGACGCCTGCTCGGCCGTCTTCATCTCCTCCGCGCCGGTGAAGAGGCCGCCGGCGGGAATGTCGTTCTCGATGAACGCCTGATAGTCGCTGCGGCCGCTGAACTCCGTGTCGTCGTACGGCTCGCCCAGCAGCGTGTAGAACGACTCGAAGACGTCCTCAATCTCGATCGAGCCGTCCGGGATCGCAACCGGAGCCTCGAACGTCGACTCGTCGGCGTCGTACACCATGAAGATGTAGTTCGGCGAGCCGACCATGTCGAAGTTGAGGTAGAGCGCGATTCGGTCGCGTTCGGCCTGGCTCAGGTCCTCGACGTACGCCGTCGAGCCGACGAGGCCGGCCTCTTCACCGCCCCACCACGCGAAGCGCAAGGTGTTCTCCGGCTTGAGCTTCGCGAGCTGCTGGGCGAGCTCCAGCAGTACGGCAGAACCGCTCCCGTTGTCATTGATCCCGGGGCCTGCCTCGACGGAGTCGAGATGAGCGCCGGCCATGACGACGTTGCCGTCGTTCCGCCCGGGGAGCTCGGCGATCACGTTTTGCTGCGGCTTGTTCACCACGGAGACCGTCGCGCGTGTGCCCGGCTGGGCGAGCGCCTCACCCGTGGCGAAGTCCGCACCGACGACCGGAATGGCGATGGCCGGGGACACGGAGCCGTTGGGCGCGACGGCGGTGGCGCCCAGAGGCCCGCATCGGTCAGGTGTATTGCACTGGTTGAAGAGGATGACTGCGGCCGCGCCCGCTGCCTGGGCGTTCGCCACCTTGAGCGCGAAGCTGCAGCCGCCCCGCTGGATCAGCGCGATCTGGCCGGCCGGGAAGCCCGCGAAGTCGTCCGGGCCGCCGGGGTCAGCCGTGAGCGGCGCCCCGACTGCGGCCTCCGTGAACGCTCCCTGGCATCCGCTCGTGGTTGCACGCGGAGGAGTCAGGTTGATGTCGACCGGGATCACGTCGGCAGTGACCGTTCCGAGGGCGCTCCCGGTGACTCCGCTCGAGTCGAACGTCGCGGGCGTCGGGGCCGTCCGCTGGATCGGCTCCGAGACCGTGAAGTCGAATTCGTCGAGCGAGACCGACCAGCCGGCCGCCTCGAGCGTCTCGACCACATAGGCGACGCTCGCGTCATAGCCGGGAGTCGCGGCGGCACGCGTGCCGCCGTTCGCGTCTGCGATCGCCTGCAAGGCGGCCTGGTGCTCGCGGACGCCGTCGAGGCGGACGCACTCGAGCAGCTTGTCGTAAGTGTTGTTCGTCCGCTGGTCACACGCCACCTGCGGCGGCGCGCCTACAGCGGGCGTGACGAGCAGGAAAGCAGCCGCTGCAACGGCCGCGACAACCAACAAGCCGGCTCGCACAGGGCGTGCTGCTGTGAATCGCTTCATGCGTTTTCTCCCCTTTCGTACGGATCGAGCGTGTCGATCCGGTAGCGACGCCGCGAGGATAACGTGCTTCACACCGCGCCTTCGCAGCGAACACGACCTCAGGCGCTTGCGGAGGTATCCTGCCCGCTGAGTGATCTGGCGCTCGGCCGTTCTCATGCCCTACGTCGTCTTGGCGGCTGTTGTGGCTGTCGCCTACGGCATCGAAGGCTTCGTGACGCTCGTCTACTTCTACGTCGTCGCCGGTGCTTGGCTGGCGTTCGTGCTTGCCTGGGGGTCGCTTGCTCGGAGGGCTGGCTGCACGAATGCTGAGCGGGTGTGGCGAACGGGGAGCTGGTCGCTGCGTCGGCGCTAGCTCGCGGGCGTCCCGCCAGCCCCCGTCGTTCGCGCGTGCGGGCATCTACCGGACGTCGGCCTCGAGCTTGCGCTCGAGCTCACGGAGCCGCCGACGCAGCGTCATCTTCGAGGCCCTGTCGGTGTGCAGGGTGTCCAGCGCGCAGGCCAGGAAGCACGCCGCCCCCAGCGATGTGTTCCAGTTCGCCGCCGCCTGATCGAGCATCGATCCGGTCGACGGAACGACGAAGCCGGCGACAGCCGAGATTCCGAAGAAGATGCAGCCGAGCAGGTTGACTGCGGGCTGCCACCATCCCGCGCCGCCGCGCACCGGCAACCACCCATGACGCGCCGAGGCGCGGTAGACGATCGCGCCCGAGACGAGGAAGCAGATCGACCCGCGCCAATCGGGCCGCCAGACGAGCTTGTCGTACTCGGGGTTCGTCAAGATCGTGTGCATCGCCTGGTACGTCGTGAGGTTGAAGAACAGCGTGCCGGCGGACTGGATGATGGCGGCCCACCATGCTGCACCGCCGCCACCGGGGGCGTGCCGTTCGGACCAGGCCAGCCAGCTCTGGAGCCCGCCGCCGGCCGTGAACAGGATCGAGCCGATGAAGAAGGTGACGGCGTCAGCCGAGTCGCCGACCAGCTGCGCGTAGCCGGGGAACGGGCCGATCAGGAAGCATGTCGACCCGAGAGCGAAGCAGAGGGCCATCCAACGTGCGCGACTCATCACCCACGCACCCTGTCACCTTTGACGCGACCGACCCATATGGTTGAGCCAGATCAGCTCGGCGACGCGATTCGTCTACAAGCGGGAATCGAAGGAGGTTGAGGTCAATGCCACTCAAGCATCTAGGCCCGGCGACGGGCCGGCGGCAGGAGCTCGCGGTCGCGCCGCTCTTCAGCCTCGAGACCGACACGATCCCCCGGCACGAGCTGCCGGACGGTGAGCTGCCGCCCGATGTCGCGTACCAGATCGTCCACGACGAGCTCATGCTCGACGGCAACGCGCGGCTGAACGTCGCGACCTTCGTCACCACGTGGATGGAGCCGCAGGCCGAGAAGCTGATGGCCGAGTGCTTCGACAAGAACATGATCGACAAGGACGAGTACCCGCAGACCGCCGAGCTCGAGGCCCGCTGCGTCAGCATTCTGAGCAACCTCTGGCATGCGCCGGAAGCAGACGAGGCGACCGGCTGCTCCACGACCGGTTCGAGCGAGGCGGCCATGCTCGGCGGCCTCGCGCTCAAACGACGCTGGCAGCAGCGGCGCGCGGCCGAGGGCAAGCCCGCAGACAAGCCGAATCTCGTGATGGGAATCAACGTCCAGGTGTGCTGGGAGAAGTTCGCCAACTACTGGGACGTGGAGATGCGGCTCGTGCCGATGGAGGGCGATCGGTTCACGCTCTCGGCCGACGAGGCTGTCGCGCGATGCGACGAGAACACCATCGGCGTCGTCGCGATCCTGGGCTCGACCTTCGATGGGGCGTACGAACCGGTCGCGGAGATCTGCAAGGCCCTGGACGCCCTGCAGGAAGAGACCGGGCTCGACGTTCCGGTGCACGTCGACGGTGCGTCGGGCGCGATGATCGCGCCTTTCCTCGATCCGGACCTGGAGTGGGACTTCCGCTTGCCCCGGGTTGCATCCATCAATACCTCGGGGCACAAGTACGGGCTCGTCTATCCGGGTGTTGGTTGGGTCGTCTGGCGCGACGCCGACGCGCTCCCCGGCGACCTCGTGTTCTGGGTGAACTACCTCGGCGACAACATGCCGACCTTCGCGCTCAATTTCTCCCGACCCGGCGCTCAGGTCGTTGGGCAGTACTACAACTTCCTCCGGCTCGGCTTCGACGGGTACCGAAAAGTGCAGGGGTACGCTCGTGACGTCGCGACGCGGCTTTCGTCACGGATCGCAGAGCTGGGACCCTTCGAATTGCTCACGCGCGGGGACGAGCTCCCGGTGTTCGCGTTCACGCTGAAGGACACCATCGAGAACTTCACCGCCTTCGACGTCTCGAACGCCCTGCGCGAGCGTGGCTGGCAGGTCCCCGCGTATACATTCCCCGAGAACCGCACCGACCTTGCGGCACTTCGCGTGGTCGTGCGGCGCGGGTTCACGCACGACCTGGCCGACCTGCTCGTCTCGGACCTCGAGCGGCAGCTCCCGCGTCTCGAGACGCAGACCGCGCCCGTCCACGACCAGACCACTGGAGCGGCGTTCGCGCACTGAAGAACCCAGTCCGCTTTAGCGCGGGCTGACGTATTTCGTGTCGATTCAAAGGCACTGATTCCGCGGACCGTTGACACGGAATGTGCGGACTGACACGATCCTGCGGCGGCGAGAAGGAATGGCGGCGTTTGCGGTGCCGCATCAGGGCGGAATTGTCGAGGAGTCTCGATCATGAGCCCTGGAAGGCTTCCTTCCGTGCGCGCCATCTCACACAAGTCGACAAACTCGAATCGGAAAGGTAGACAATGCCTTCGCGGGCTGGCGGATACTCGCGACGTGACGGTGGAACGGATGTGGCTGGTTCGGTGCAGCGTCTGCGGCTGCGACTACGCTGGACGTCCTTGCGACACCGACCCCCCGTGCTGCCCACGGGTGGATCGAAAGCGCGCGGCGACCTCGTTTGAATGATCGGGCCGCGACGTGACCTGTCGTAGATGGGATGCCGCGGGCGGGCGTGAAGCCGAGGTAGCCGGCCGAAACCGAAGCTCATACCACTCGGCGCCCGGTGCCCTCCGCGTTCGCTCCCACCCTTTCTCCCAGAGGTCATCCTCCAGTGCGGCGAGGGCCTTCAGCGCGGCGGGGTCATCGCGTATCTCGATCGACTTTCGCCACGGCGCGCGCCAAGTCGTGAACATCGGCGAGTAGCAAACGTCACCGCCATCACGGACGTAGAACTGCGCCTTTACATACCCGCGCCACAAGCCGATGACGCACCGATCCGCACGGAGGCGCTTTGACGACATCGGCCCCTCCCTTCCTTGAGGGGAGGAACGCGCAAGCGATCCGAGCGCCGCACTCTCGGAAGGCTCGAACTGATCCTCCCGTCGAGTTGCTGTTCGCATTCTCCCGATGAGAAGACACAGAAGTCAACTGACCCTTCGTCCAGACTCACGCGTCAGAGGAGTGATCCCGGCGTTCAGTCCAGCCCTTCCCCGCGTCTCCACTGGTGGTCGGCGAGCAGGACGGCACGCAGCTCGGCAAGCTCTTGCGGCGGGTCTTCGAGCGACGCGAGCAGGACGGCCCGTTCGTCGAGGGTGAGCGCGATTAGCTTCACACCGTCGGCGACGGCGCGCTCGAGCCGGGCGGCCAGATCGTCGGCGCCCATGTGGCGAGCCAGGCCCGCAAGCTCGTCGACGGCGTCGGGCGGAACAGGGAGGCCGGCGAGCATCATGCGGTGAGCGTTCTCATGCCGCGCGTCACGTCGTCACCGAGCGAGAGAAGGTTCGCCCAGCGAAGCGACTGCACCGAGTGCGCTCGGCACGACAAGCAGGTCGTGATAGACGTGACACACTTCGGACAGTGGCTCAGTGGTGGTTTCGTGTGGGCTCGGCCCACGGTGTCCCGTTGATTGCGCTCGGCTGCTGCGCGGCGCTGCTGCTCGGGCTCGCCGCGGCCTCTCCCACGCTCGCCCACGGACTCGCGAACAGCGTGGCCTTTACGGATGGGCGCGGCGACGCGGTCCTGCTGAATCCCGCCACCATCGACCGGCCCGACATCACGAGGGTGGTCGTCTCGAACGACGTCGACGGACTGGTCACGTTCCGCATCAGCCTGCTCGAGCAACCCGTCTTGCGGGACGACATGCGCTTCCGCATCCTGATCGACGCGGATCACGACCGGACGACCGGCAGCACTCCGGGCGGCTACGAGTACTACCTCGGGTGGGAGGCTCGGTGCGGCGGACTGTGCGGCTCGTTCGCCAGCCAGTCCTTTCACTACGAGCCGAACGTCGCCGTCTGGACGTTCAGCGCGGAGCGTCTCCGCACGCGACGCTTCCGCTTCGCCGTCGCCGCCGAGACCGGGATCGTGTACGTCCCGAGCACGAGGAGCTACGACTTCACCAACGCGAGCTGGGATCAAGCCCCCGACCAGACGGGCGAGTGCGCCCAGTCCGCGTCACTGGTGTACGCGAGCTGTCTCCTCTGGGATTACGGCGTGCGTTACGGGCCTGCCCGACTGGTCGCGACGCAGCTCACGGTCTCGCCTGCGAGACCCGTCGCCGGGAGCCGCCTGACGGTCGCGCTCGCCGCCGCTCGGTCGGATACTGGCGAACCGGCCGTCCGCGGCCGCGTGCTCTGCAAGGCAAGCGTGGCGACGGTCGCCCTACGTCCGAACGTCGAGCGGTTCGTGCAGGCCCGGCCGACGTGCGGGTTTGTCGTGCCGACAGGCGCCAGAGGTCGCCGACTCGTGGGCTCGATCACGGTTGTCGCCGACGGGTTGGTCTTGAAAAGCACGTTCGCCCGCCAAATCTCCTGAAGCGATAGGCGCGCGATTTCGGTGCCTGGGCGTTGTGACAATCCTGTGACAATTTTGGCACCGGAGGCCTCCTTTGGGCTCTCCTGGCTCGCGAATGAAATCGGCCCCTAAGACGCGAAAACCCCCGCGTTAGCAGGGGTTTCGTCTAGGAGGCCCATACGGGATTCGAACCCGTGCCGCCGCCGTGAGAGGGCGGTGTCCTAGGCCACTAGACGAATGGGCCGTGGCGCTGCGGCAGTGTAGCTGAACCCGGAACAAGGCTTTACCAAGGCTTTGCCTTCGCTTGCCCGGCCGTTGGGAGGGTCCGGGGCATCCTCCTTTCGTGAGCGAAACGAGGAGGAATCGACGATGACGAAGCTCCTGATCGGCCTGCTCGGGCGCCGGCGTGATCGCGACCGCAGGGTACGCGGCCGCCACGAGCGTCGACACGGATCCGGCGCGCACGGTATCGCTGCCGGGCGCAACGACCAGCGACGACACGACGACCGTTGGGGCGACGACTGCCGCAACCACGAACGCACCGACGACCGACGGCGTCGAGGACATCTCCGGCCCGTGCGACGAGGCGGAGCACCGGAACGATCCGCGCTGCACAGGCGTCAGCACGCCGGCACCCGCCCAGGCTCCGGGCGTGACGACCGGCGACGACGATGGGCCCGGCGACATCTCCGGCCCGTGCGACGAGGCGGAGCACCGGAACGATCCGCGCTGCACCGGTGGAGCTGCCGGCGACGACCACGGCGCCGACGACGACCGGTCCGGCCACGGCTCCGGCGGAGACGACGGCGAGGACCGCTCCGGCTCGAACAGCGGCAAGGGCTAGTCCACCAACACACGACAACCATCCGAGGAGAAGACGTGATGAAGCTCATCCTGCTCAGCCTGGTCGCCACGCTCGTCGCGGCCGTGTCACTCGCTGCCGTGGCGCGGAGCGCCACTACCGCCCAGACCGTCCGCGTGACCGAGGTCGACTACTCGATTCGGCTCTCTGCCAAGCCGAAGCCGGGCACCGTCAAGTTCCTGATCCGGAACGTCGGCGACGACGGGCACGACTTCTGGCTCAAAGGCGGCGGCAAGACCTGGAAGACGCGGATCATCGGCGAGTCCGGCTCGGCGACGCTGACCGCCACGCTGAAGAAGGGCGCCAAGTACGCGTTCTGGTGCGCGGTCGGCTCGCACCGGTCGAAGGGCATGAGCGGCAGCTTCGTCGCCCGCTAGGGGTCGGCGAGCACGGGGCGCCCTGTCCCCTGGGGCGCCCCGCTTCTTCTCGCCACTTGGAGGGCACACTTCCGCCATGGCGCACGCGAAGCGGACGATTCTGCTGGTCGAGGACGAGGAGTCGATCACGACGCCGCTCGCCGAAGCGCTCGAACGCGACGGCTTCCGTACCGAGATCGCGCACACGGTCGCGGACGGGCTCGCCAAGGGACGAGCCGTGCGCCCCGATCTCGTCCTGCTCGACATCGGGCTCCCGGACGGCTCGGGGCTCGACGTCTGCCGGGAGCTGCGCGCCTCGTCGAGCGTCCCGATCATCATCCTCTCGGCGCGCGGCGAAGAGGCCGACCGGGTGGTCGGGCTCGAGCTCGGCGCCGACGACTACGTCGTCAAGCCGTTCAGCGCGCGCGAGGTGATCGCGCGGATCCGGGCGGTGCTGCGGCGCACGAACATGCCCGCCGGGACTGGCGACACGCCGATCGAGATCGGTCCGGTGCGGCTCGACCCTGCGAAGCGGACGGCGACGCTGAACGGAGGGTCCGTCGAGCTCGCGCGCAAGGAGTTCGACCTGCTTGCGCTGCTGATGCGCGAGGCGGGCAGTGTCGTGACGAGGGAGCGGCTGATCGACGAGGTTTGGGACGTGAACTGGTTCGGCTCGACGAAGACGCTCGACGTCCACATCAGCACGCTGCGCAAGAAGCTCGAGCCGGGGCTGATCCATACCGCGCGCGGCGTCGGGTTCCGGTTCTCGTCCCCGGAGGAGGTGGCGTGAGTCTGCGCCTGAAGCTGCTCGCGGCCTTCGCCTACGTACTGGTTCTCGTGCTGATCGCGCTGGAGATCCCGCTCGTTCTCAGCCTCTCGAACCGCGTCGACAGTGAGGTGCGTTCGCAGGCGGCGTCGCAGGCTCAGGTGGTCGCCGCGGCCGCGTCCGCCCGGATCGGCGACCGCGCGCAGCTCCAGCGCGTCGTCGAGCAGGCAGGTCGGGACCTCGGTGCCCGCGTGATCGTCGTCGGCCCGCGCGGCGGTCTGCTTGCCGACTCCGCGGGTACGGGGGTCCGCAACGAGTCGTATGCCAACAGGCCCGAGATCGCGTCCGCGCTCGGGGGCACTTCACGCCAAGGCACGAGGGACAGCGCCACGGTCGGCGAGGAGCTTCTCTTCACAGCGGTTCCGATCATCGACGAGGGCCGGACCGTGGGCGCCGTGCGGGTGACGCAGAGCAACGCTGCCGTTTCCGAGCGGGTGCGACGCAACGTGCTTGTGGTCGTCGGGGTCGGCCTGGCGGCGCTTGCACTCGGCCTCGGCCTCGCCTGGGTCCTGGCCGGCTCACTCGCTCGGCCGCTACGCGCACTCGCAGGCACGGCGCGCCGCGTCGAAGACGGTGAGCTCGATGCTCGCGCCGAGGTGACCGGTGCCCGGGAGCAGCAGGAGGTGGCGATCGCCTTCAACGAGATGACCGACCGGCTCAGCCAGGTGCTCGAGGCGCAGCGGGAGTTCGTCGGCAACGCGTCGCACCAGCTGCGGACGCCTCTTACCGGACTGAGACTGCGGCTCGAGGCCGCCGGGCTGAAGAGCGACGACGCTGCCGTGCGGCACGAGCTCGAGCTTGCCGACGCGGAGGTCGAGCGGCTGACGCGGCTGCTCAACTCGCTGCTCACGCTTGCACGTGACGGCGACCGGCCGGCGCTGCGGGCGCCGGCCTCTCTCCGGGCAGCGTCCGAATCGGCCTACGAGCGCTGGCTCCCGCGCGCCGAGGCAACCGGGCACGCACTGGCGCTCGAGGGCGACGGCGACGCACTCGTCCGCGCCGCCGACGAAGACGTCGCGATCACGCTCGACAACCTGATCGAGAACGCGCTCGTCTACGCGCCGGCCGGGACCACGGTGACTCTGACCTGGGATCGCAACGGCCATCTGGCGGTGCTCGACGAGGGGCCTGGGGTGCCACCCGGCGAGGAGCGCCGCGTCTTCGAGCGGTTCCGCCGAGGTCGCAGCGACCGGCCCGGCACCGGGCTCGGGCTGGCGATCGTCGAGGCGCTGGCGCGGAGATGGGGAGGCTCCGCCTCGATCAGCACGCGCGACGGCGGCACCGGCACGCGCGCCGAGGTCGTCCTGCCCTTGGCGGGTACGAGTTGATGCGCACGCTGCTGCTCGGCCTGCTCGGACTCGCCCTTGCGGTCACCGTCGGGCTCGGTGTTCACCTGATCACGCGGAGCACTATCTCGCTGCCGGTGGTCCGGCTCGAGCCTTCTCCCGCACTTGCGCCTCCGGCGGCGACGACGAAGGAGACGACGACGGGGCGCACCGAGATCGAGTCTGAGCCGCGGACCGAGTCGCAGCCGACCGCCGGCACAGGTACCGAGACGGGTGACGACAACTCAGGCCGCGGCCGCGGGCGGGGCCGCTCGGGCGGCGAGTCCGGGAGCAACAGCGGCTCCGGGGGAGGCGGCGACGACGACTAGCCCGCATAGGCTCTCGCGATGGGTCTGAGGCTCTATCGGATTCCGTTCTCGACCAACGTCGAGCGCGTCGCGCTCGCGCTGGCGCACAAGGGGATCGCAGTCGAGTACGTCGACGTCGATGACGCCGACCGAAGTCCAGTTGTCGCGATCAGCGGGCAGGAGCTCGTGCCCGTCCTCGTCGACGGCGACCTCATCCTGTCCGACTCGCCGGCGATCCTCGAGTACCTCGAGGCGCGGAACCCCGAGCCGCCGCTCTTCCCGACCGACGAGGCAAGGCGCGCAGAGGTGCGGGTCTTCGTCGAGTGGTTCAACCACGTCTGGAAGCGCCCGCCCAACCTGATCGCCGCCGAGGAGGAGAAGCCGGAGCCGAGCCGGCAGCGGATCACGGAGCTCGCGCAGCGGATCACCGATGCGCTGGCGCTCTTCGAGTCGCTCCTCGCCGGGCGCGACTTCCTCTTCGGCGACGAGCTGACCGTCGCGGACGTGGTCGCATTTCCCTTCCTCAAGTACGCGGTCATCTGGGAGGAGGGCGACGAGCACCGCTTCCACGAGATCCTCCGCGATGCGATGCCGCTCGGCGATCGGTATCCGCGCCTCGAGGGGTGGATCCGGCGCATGGACGAGCGTCCCCGGGCCTAGGAGGGTTTGGCGAAATAGCGGCTGAGCCGCCGGGCTACGCTGCTCGTCCCAAGGCGGCGTCCTCAGGAGCGCCGATAGCTTCGGCTATCGGCGCTCCCTGCGTCCTTGCGTCGAAACGAGCATCGCATCCCGGCGACGAGCGCCATTCCGCCAAACCCTCCTAGGGAAGAAGTCGGCGCGCTCTGCCGTCCTGTTCGTCAGACGACGGGAAGGAGCAAAGCACCATGCATCCGATGCTCAGGTACGAGATCGAGCGGTATCGCCAGGCCGACATGCTTCGCGAGGCCGAGCGCGCGCGGCTGGCCCATCAGGCCAGCACAGACGAAACACGTACCCGGCGCGGGTGGTTGCGCCGGCGCGAGCGCACAACCTTCAGGCCCGCGTTCGGACGCTAGCCGCTGCCGCTACCGGGCGGCTGATGCCGCGACGGCACGCCGTGCAGCGTCCGTCGCGGCGTCGGCGAGCCGTTGCGCCTGCAGGACGCGCTCGTCGCCTGGCAGAGAGACGAGGTTCGCCGCGACGAGACCGGCTGCGGAACGTGCAGCGGCCTCCGCGAGGATGGCCGCCGCGGCCGCGTCCTCGGCACCGCCGCGGCAGGCGTGCTGCGCCGCCTCGGCTCCCAGAAGCGCGACGTCGTAGGCGCACTCGGCGATCGAGAGCGGCAACTCGGCGGCCGTGTCGAGCGCCTTGCCGATCGCCTGGTCGCGGCCGCCGTCCTCAGACGCGCCCTCGATCAGCGCGAGCGCCTCGAGGTACGCCTCCTCGTTCGCCTCGGCGAGCCGCTCCACGCGCGAGCGAAGCGCCTGCGCTTGCGCCGAGATCCCCTTGCCCTCGTCCCACTCGGCCGACCGCCGGGCCGCCGAGGCGATCAGCCCGGCCGCCATCGCGATCACGACGCCCGTGACTGCACCGGCGCCGGGAGCGGGCGTTGGGCCGGCGATCTCGTCGAGCATGACGCGCAGGTCGCGGTCGTAGAGCGCCACTAGGACGTGAGCATCACTGATCGAGCTCGGGCAGGCAAGCCCGGACTGCATCCACCAGCTCGTCCGTCGGCTCGTAACCCGCCGCTGCGAGCGCCGCCTCGAGGTCGGCGACCAGCAGCACCCGGAACTCGGAGTCGACGCGGGCACGCTCGACGATCTCGTCGATCCCGCGGCGTGCCGAGGGGAGCTCCTGCGCGGCCCGAACCCACCCGGCTGGAGCCGGGGGGAGGTCGCTCAGCAGCTCGCTCAGACGCTCTTCGTCGTATCCGGATGTGGCGCTCACGATCCTCCAGACGGTTCGGGGCCGGGTTTTCTTCCCTCGAGTTGCTCGCGTAGCTTGCCAAGGCAGCGTGAGATCCTGCTCGCGATCGTGCCGGCCGGCAGATCGAGCGCCTCTCCGATCGTGCGATAGCTCTCGTCGCGGGCGAAGAAACGGTCGAGAATGTCGCGGCAGTCGCCCGAGAGCGTCTCCAGAGCCTCGTGGACGGTGAGCGCCTCGTCAAGGCGCTCCAGCGTCGCGTCGGTCTCGTCGGCGCTCGGCTCTTCAGTCGGCTGCTCCCGCGCGGCGGTCCTCAGTCTGTCGACGCACGCGTTCCGCGTCAGCTGCGCCAGCCAGGGGCGGATCGCCGCGTCGTCGCGCAGCGAGCCGAGCCGCTCGTACGCTCGGGCGAAGACGTCCTGGAAGACGTCCTCCGCATCGTGCTCCGCCAGCCGGTAGGCGCGAACCGCGATCGCATACACGTAGCGCGAGAAGCGCTCCACGAGCTCGTTCCAGGCGGCCGCTTCACCTGCTCGACACCGTCCGACGAGCTGGGCATCACTGAGCTCCATCGTCATGGTCGAAGTAGTCATTCAAGCGCGATTCGTCACGAAATGGAAGAAAGCTGCGCGCTCCTCCGTCTAGCTGGCTCAGGCAGGGGTCAAGCAGGAGGAGGAGCAAAGATGTCGTATCGCAGAAGGCACCGGTGGTTTCGCCGGATGGCGCTCGGGCTCGCATTCGCGTCGGTGATGGTCGCCGGTCGTGCCTCCGTCGCCGCAGCAAAGATCGACCCGGTTACGGACGGCTCCCGCTATGTAGCGGCCGGGGGCTGGTCGGGAGAGGTCGACGTCGAGTCGGGCATCCCGCTGTCGGCGGGGATTCCGCAGGGCGACGAGCAGTTCATCGACGGGCAGGCCGTCGAAGTGATCCCGTATCTCTCGCACGGGATCCTGACTCAGGAAGACGCGGACGCCGCCTTCGCGCGGGCGATCCACGATCCGTACACGCTGGGCGGCCCCGACGGTGACGCGATCGCGTTCGCCAACGCGCTCGTGGCAGCAGCCGAGTCACTCCACGATCCCATCGGGGTAGGGGAGCAGGAGACGGTCGCCGCTGCGCAGGCCGTGCACGACCGGTACCCGTCGGTCACCTCGCCCCGGCCCGACGGTGACGAGATCGCGATCGGGAACGCGATCGAGGCTCAGACGCTGGCGGCAGCGGAAGCGCTCCGCACCCCGTACAACTCGCCGGGAGTCTTCGGCGAGGCAATGAAGACGAACCTGGCGGACGTCAAGTTCGTCCCCGGCGTGACTGACTTCCCAACCACGCCGCAGACGGCGCCCGACAACCGCGTCGAGCGTGCCCTCGAGCAGGGTCCGCAGGTGATCCCGTATCTGAGCCAGGGGATGACCTCCGACGACGTCGTCGGAGCCCGGCCGGACGACCGGGCCGATCGCTTCGCCCACTCGGACGTCCTGCCCAAGCCTCAGATGGTGAGCAGCGACAGCGGCTCGACGGTCGAATGGAACGAGGCGCTGATGGTCGGCATCGGCGCTCTGGTTCTCGTCCTCGGACTCGGACTGGCGATCGGTTTCCTTCGCCGGCCGCGGCTCGCAGGAATGTAGAGATCGCCTGGGGCGGCGACGCGAAGCGGGCTCTTCGGAGCCCGCTTTCGCGTGGTCCTACTGCCCTTCGGCGTCGCGCGCATCGAGCCGCTTTTCGAACAGCTCGCGCAGCTCCTCGCCGGTCGTGAGGACGTCCTTGTAGCGGGGCCGACGCGGCGGCAGCTTCACGATCCGGACGTCGTTGTTGCGCATGCCGTGGCAGCGGGCGTACGCGGCCGCCTCGTCGAGGGGCGTGAGCCCGGAGCGGCGGCCGAGGCGCATGGGGGAGGGATAGCAGAGTGCGGGTGCGCAGGCAACGAGGACGGAGGTGGCCGGTTCGCCGCCGGGACGGCGAAGGGGCCCGGAGGCCCCGCCGCCTGCTTGGGTGGACGCTTCCTCGAGGGGAGAGACAGCGTCCGGCTCCCGCGTCTTTGCGCGAAACACAAAGAATCTTTGCGAGATTTATCTCAGTGTAGTGCGACAGAACAACGCAGTGCAAGCGGCACAACAAAAACCCCGCCTGAGCGGGGCTTTTCCGAGCGAACTGCGGGACTAGGATTCGAACCTAGACTACTCGGTCCAGAGCCGAGCGTCCTACCATTAGACGATCCCGCACCGGGATGCCGGCAATTCTAGCGCCAAGAAGGGCTCGCCGAAGCGGGCGCTGAGGCGCCCGGACACGCTCCGGCGAGCTCTTCTAGGTTTCGAGCCGGTAGATCGGGACGAGCCGCTTCTCCGCGTCTGTGTCGATGTGTGCGATCACTTCGACATACGGCTCGAGGCCGGAGCCGCGCAGCTTCGCCTTCAGGAGCCCGTCGACCTGGAAGAGGCCCGACGAGTTGTTCATCACGATCTCGATCATCACCGGCCGCGCCTCGCCGTCCTTGATCGAGACGTCGTCGATCGCGGCGGCCGAGAGCGAGTGCATCGAAACGCGGCCCCTCTCGAACGGGATTCGCGAGCGGCCCTCGGCCATGTCGAGCGCGTCCGCGACCCGCAGGATCCCCGCCTCGAGCGCGAGCGGTTGGCCGTCAGCACGGTGGCTCGTGATCGCCTGCAGCACCTCTGAGACGATGACGGTCAGCTCCGGCTCGTCGTAGATCCCGTCGAGCAGTGCACGCATTTTCGGCTCGGAGAGGAAGAGCGAGAAGTCCTCATGGCCGTGCCTGTGCACGGACATGCCGACGCAGTGGAAGAGCGCCGCCAACGCCACGATCACCTCGGCGTCGTCCTGCTCGAGGCCGAAGTCGCGTACGGCGGACGGCTCGACGCCGTGCTTGGTCAGCTGGCGCAGGAGCTTGAGGGCGATGTTGGCGACGATTTGGATGTGCACCCAGGAGTGGTCGTTGATCTCCATCCGGACGACCGCGTTCACGTTCGAGACGTGCCACCACGCCTTCACCTGCTTGTCGTCGTTGACGCGCTCGAGCAGCTTGCGCAGTTTGCGGTTGCCGCGGACCGGCAGGTTGACGCGCATCTTGTCGACCGCCTGGGCTGGGGTCAGGCGCGTCTCGCGGACGGCCTCCTCCGAGACCGGCTCGTCGATCCGCTCCTCGGTCTCCTTGTCGAGGTCGGTCACGTCCGCACCACTACACTGCGCGCGAACTTGTCGTGGAGCGCCTGGTTCCTCCGGTCGCGGAGCGGCCAGAGATGGTCGACGACCGTTGGGATCGTGAAGAACGCCCGCAGCGCCGCCGTCGAGAGCCAGCGCCTGAAGGCGCGCAGGTAGCCGATGGGAGCGCGGCTGTCTGCGTCGACGACCTTGATCCCGACCACCATCTTCCCGACCGTCTGGCTGCGTGAGCCGATCATCCAGGTGTAGTAGATCGCCTCGGGGATGAGGAAGAGGACGACGATAAGGAGCGTCTCGCCGTCTTCGACCCGGTGGCGGAGATCGTCGGCCTTCATGCCCGCGGCGTAGAGCGCGATCGCGATCGCGAGGCCGAGCACGACGATGTCGACGAGCAGGGCGGCAAGACGGCGTCCCCAGCTCGCCAGTTGGTGCTCGTCCACGCCCACAGGTTAGGCGACCTCGTCGGCCCAGTCGCCGTAGAGGCTCGTGTAGAGGCCGCGGCGCGCGATCAGCGCCTCGTGCGTGCCCTGCTCGACGACGCGACCGTGCTCGAGCACGACGATCAGGTCTGCGTCGCGGATCGTCGAGAGCCGGTGCGCGATCACGAACGCCGTTCGTCCGGCGAGGAGCCTCCGCAGCGCCAGCTCGATCTGACGCTCGGTGCCGATGTCGACCGACGAGGTCGCCTCGTCCAGGATCAGGATCCGCGGATCGGCCAACAGCGCCCGCGCGAATGCGATCAGCTGACGCTGGCCCAGCGACAGTCGCGTGCCCCGCTCGCCGAGCTGCGTCTCGTAGCCGTCCTCGAGCTCGGCGATGAAGCGGTGGGCGCCCACCGCCTCCGCGGCGCTCTGGATCTCCTCCTTCGGTGCGTCCGGGCGCGCGAAGGCGATGTTCTCGGCAACCGTGCCGCCGAAGAGGAACCCCTCCTGCGGGACGATCCCGAGCTGGCGGCGCAGCGAGTACTGCGTCACCTCGCGCAGGTCGACCCCGTCGATCGTGATCCGCCCCTCGGTGGGATCGTAGAAGCGGGCGAGCAGCTTCGCGATCGTCGATTTGCCGGCACCGGTGTGCCCGACGAGCGCCACCGTGGTCCCGGCCGGGACGTCGAGCTCGAGCCCGTGCAGCACCTCGGGGAACTCGGGGCCGTAGCCGAAGCGCACGTTCTCGAAGTGCACCCGCCCCTCGATGCGCGGGAGTGTTCCGGCGCCGGCCGGGTCGACGACCTGCGGCTCCTCGTCGAGTACGCCGATGATCTTGTCGAGCGCCGCGATCGCGGAGAGGAATGTGTTGTAGAGCTGCGAGAGCTGCTGGATCGGGTCGAAGAAGTTCGAGAGGTAGAGCGCGAAGGCGAAGAGCGTCCCCGCGGTCATCTCGCCGTGGTAGACGAGCCAGCCGCCGTAGCCGAAGACGATCGCGGTCGCGGCCGAGGCGAGCAGGTCGACCGCCGGGAAGTAGATCGCGTTCAGGATCGTCGTCTCGTAGTTCGCGGCGCGGTAGCGATCGTTGACGCCGTGGAACGCCTTCTGCTGCACCGGCTCGCGCGTGAAGGACTGGACGACGCGCATGCCGGCGATGTCTTCGGCGAGCGTCGCCGTGACGAGGCCGAGCCGCTCGCGGACACGGCGGTAGGCCCGATTGGAGCGGCTGCGGAACCAGGTCGTGATCAGCGCCATCGGGATCAGGACGAGCATCGTCGCCAGCGCGAGCCGCCAATCGAGGAAGAAGAGGACGACGGCGGTGCCGACCAGGAGCAGGGTGTTCTGGATCAGGCTGGTGACGCCGTCGGTGACGAGCTGATCGAGCGCCTCGACGTCGTTCGTAATCCGGCTGATAACGACGCCGGCCCGGTTCCGCTCGTAGAAGCCGAGTGAGAGCCGCTCCAGGTGGGCGAAGAGCTTGTTCCGGAGATCGGCGAGGATGCGCTCGCCGACCCAGCCGGTCAAATAGGTGTTCGCGGCGGAAAGTGCGAGCGCCAGCAGGGCGGCGCCGAAGAAGATCGCGATGATCCAGGTCAGCCGGCTGAGGTCTTGCTCCTTGATGCCCTGGTCGATCGCGAGCTTCGCCAGGTACGGCGGTGCGAGCGCGACGACCGTGTACACGAGCAGCGTTCCGAGCGAGAGTGCGGTGCGGACGCGGTACGGGAGCGCCAGCCGCACGAGTAGCCCGATCCGCCTGCGTGTGCGCTTCCACGACCAGTCGCGCACCTCGCCGCCGCGCGCCTCGGAGAGATGCGACCCGGGCTGCCAGACCTTCACGTCCCCGGCCACCTTTCGCTCCCGCCCGGCGAAGCCGGGCTCCGCGAAAGGCTGGCGCCGTTCGCGCCGCTCCAGCCGGCGGGCCGTACCTCCGTACTGTCCCACCGGCCTACGCGACGCGATCGGCGCCCCGGGGAGGGGAAGGAGACCTTCACGCCGTCTCCTTCAGCAGGCCCTGCAGGAGCCCGTGCTCGTGGATCTCGCGGTAGACGGCGCTCTTCGTCAGCAGCTCCGCCTGCGTCCCGCGCGCGGCGATCCGGCCCTGCTCGAGCACCACGATCTCGTCGGCCAGCGCGATCGTCGAGAGCCGGTGGGCGATGATGATCGTCGTCCGGCCGCGCATCGCCTCGGCGAGCCCGTCCCGAATCCGCGCTTCGGTGGTCGCGTCGACGGAGGCGGTTGCGTCGTCGAGGATCAGGATCCGCGGGTCGATGACGAGCGCACGAGCGATCGCGAGCCGCTGCCGCTGCCCGCCGGAGAGCGTGATCCCCCGCTCGCCGATCACGGTGTCGTAGCCCTGCGGCAGCTCGAGGACGAACTCGTGCGCCTGTGCGGCGCGGGCGGCGCGCTCGACCTGCTCGTCGGTCGCGTCGAGGACGCCGAAGGCGATGTTCTCGCGGACACTCGCGGAGAAGAGGAACGGATCCTGGGAGATGACACCGATCTCGCGGCGGAGCGAGCGGCGGGTGACGTCGCGGATGTCGACGCCATCGACGAGGACGCGGCCCTCGGTTGCGTCGTAGAAGCGCGGCACGAGTGCGGCCAGGGTCGTCTTGCCGGAGCCTGTGTGGCCGATCAGGGCGACGGTCCGTCCGGACGCGAGCACGAGATCGATCTCCTCGAGCACCGGCCGGCCCGTCGCGTAGCCGAAGGTGACGTGCTCGAAGCGGATCTCGCCCGGGCCGGGCGGCAGCTCGCCGGCGCCGGGACGGTCGTCGACGCCCTCGGGCTCGTCCATGATCTCGAAGATCCGCTCGCCGGACGCTGTGGCCCGTTGCGCCTGCCCGATCCACATGCCGAGGCTGCGGAGCGGGACGATCAGCATCGCGAGCAGGAGATTGAAGACGAAGAACTCGGAGAGCCCGAGCGAGCCGCTCACGACCATCCGGCCGGCCGCGAGGAGGACGGCGCCCTGCGCCAGCAGCGGCAGGAACGAGAGCAGCGGCACGTAGAGCGCGCGCTGCCGGAACGCGCGCACGGTCTGCTCGAAGACTGCGCCGGACGCGCGCTCGAACTGGGCCTGCCGGCGATCCTCCTGCGCGAACGCCTTGACGACGTGCACGCCGACGATCGACTCCTCGGTCACGGTCGCGACATCGCCCAGCTTCTGCTGCACCTCGCGCAGGACCGGATGTGAGACGTGGCTGTAGCGGTATGCGACGGCGACGATCACCGGTGTGATCGCGAGCGCGATCAGGGCCAGTTTCCACTCGACGACGAAAAGCACGACCATCACCGACACGACCGTGAGCGCGTGCTGGAAGAAGAAGATCAGGCCGAAGCCGAGGAAGAAGCGCACCGACTGCAGGTCGACGGTCGCGCGCGACATCAGCTGGCCCGTCTGGTGGCGGTCGTAGAAGCCGAACGAGAGCCGGAGCAGGTGCGCGTACAGCGCCTCGCGCATGTCCTTCTCGATTCCGAGCGCCTGCCGGCCGGAGATGATGCGGCGGCCGAGCATCAGCGCCGCCTTGACGATCCCGACGACGGAGATCGCGACGACGAGCCAGGCGAGCACCTTCGTGCCTCGGCCCGCCTCGATCCCCTCGATCGCCTCGCCGACGAGCAGGACGATCGTGATCGCCGCGGCCTGCGAGAGCACGGCCAGGATCGTCGAGACGAGCAGCGACCAGCGGTAAGGCCGCAGGAAGCCGAGCAGGCGCACGAACGTGCGGCGGTACGGGACGTCGCTCACTCGGACGAATGTAGCCGTGCGAGCTCGCGCTTCACGTGCGTCAGCGCCTTCCCGAGCCGCGCGCGGTTGGAGCGGTCGTTGAGCCAGCCGCTCGCTCCGGAGGGGTGCGGCAGCGGGATCACGATCGCGTCCGCGCGCGTGAAGCTCTTGCCGATCGCGTCCGTCAGCGTCCCGATCCCGAGCATCCGCTTCAGCGCCAGCCCGCCGACGGTCACGATCAGCTGCGGGCGGAGCAGCTCGAGCTCCCAGTCGCGCCAGAACTCGCAGAGGTCCTGCTCCCGCGGCGTCGGCGTGCGGTCGCCGCGTCCCGACGTCGGCCGACCCGGGTAGCAGCGCGTTACCGACGCGCAGTAGAAGCGCTCGTAGAGCTCGTCCCCGTCGAGCGCGAGCCAGCGGCGCAGAGTCTGCCCGGCCCGGCCGCGCCAGGGGAGACACTCCTCGCCCTCGACGACCCCGGGCGCCTGGCCGAAGAGGTACGCATGCTGGCCGTGGAAGGGCGCACGGACCGGCCACGACTCGATCGGGAAGCCGGCCTCGAGGCAGGCGCGGCACCGCGCGTTGTCCCGCTGGAGCGACCGGAGCGAGCGGTACGTGCTCTTCCGGACGGTCAAGCGGCGGCTGGTGTGCCGATCCGAAGCCGGTTGCCGTCGGGGTCGGTCAGTTCGATCTCGCGCATCCCGTAGTAGGCAAGCTCGGCGGTGACGCCGAAGTCCGCGGCCACCGCGTCGATGTCGTCGACGTAGATGTAGAGGAGACCGTCCGGGTGTGCGTCGCCCATGTGCTCGGAGAGGAAAATCCGGCCCTCGCCGTTCGAGATCGCGACGAAGAGCGGCTGATGTGGCTGCGCGCGCGTGCGCCAGTCAATCGTGAACCCGAGCCGCGCGTACCACGCGGCGCTGGCCTCGGCGTCGGCGACGCGGAGGAACGGGACAACTTTCGTCACGAGCCGGATCGTACGGCTACGAACCAGCGCCCCGCGAACACGGTCTCGCCGCCGCCGAGCTCGGCGGACAGCCCGGCAGGCTCGAAGTAGCGCTTGAAGACCTGCCAGCGCGAGCCGTCGTCGAGGATGCGCTCCTGCTGCTCGGCCGGCTCGACGTCCTCGCGCAGCGCGGAGTCGACGACGACCAGCTCGGGTGCGACGCGGCGGGCCTCGAAGAGGAAGCGTCCTCGCTCGGGGTCCTCGAGGTGGCCGTAGAAGTGGCTTGTGAAAACGCGCTCGAACGTCCCGTCCTGGAACGGCAGCCGCAGCGCGTCCGACTGGACGAAGCCTGCGTCGGGCGCTCGGGCGCTCGCCAGCTCGAGCATCGACGCACTCTGGTCGAGCCCGGTGACCTCGCCGGGCAGGTGCCGCGTCAGGTAGCCGGTGCCGCATGCGACGTCGAGGGTTCGGGCCGACGGCAGGGCTGCGATCGCCGCGAGCAGCGCCTCGCGCTCCTCGTCCCAGCCCGGCCGCTCGCGGTCTTCGAAGCGGCCCCTGCCGAGCCACCAGTCGTCGTACTCGGGCGCCCGCGCCTCGTAGTAGGCCTTCACCCTTTCTAGAGTACGAGTCGTGCTCGAGGCCGTGCCGAACTTCTCCGAGGGGCGCGACCAGGAGGTCGTCGAGGCCCTTCGCAGCGCACTCTCGGCACCGGCGCGGTTGCTCGACGTGCACGTCGACGCCGACCATCACCGCTCCGTCTTCACGCTCGTGGGCGACGCGGAGGCGGTGGTGGAGACGCTCCTTGCGGGGATCGCGTGCGCCCGCGAGCGGATCGACCTGCGCCGCCACGACGGCGCGCATCCGCGTATCGGCGCCGCAGACGTCGTCCCGATCGTCCCGATCAAGGCCGACGACCTGGAGCACGCGAAGGAGACGGCGGCTGAACTGGCCCGCCGGATCGGCGGCGAGCTCGGCCTGCCGGTCTTCCTCTACGGCGAGCTCGCGCCTGGGCGCGGGCCGGCGTTCTTCCGGCGTGGAGGACCGGACGAGTTGCAGCGCCGGATCGTTGCCGGTGAGCTGGAACCCGACTTCGGGCCGGCTCGACTCGACGACCGTGCGGGCGGCGTGATCGTCGGCGCGCGGCGGCCGCTGATCGCGTTCAACGTCAACCTGCGCGGCGAGCTCGAGGCCGCGAAGGCGGTCGCCGCGGTCGTGCGAGAGAAGGGCGGCGGCTTCCCGGGCGTGCGCGCGCTCGGTCTCGACCTGCCGCGCGCAGGCGTGGTCCAGGTCTCGATGAACGTCGAGGACTGGGAGGCCGCGGCACTGCACGAGATCCTCGCGCGGATCGAGAACGAGGCGACGGCGCACGGCGCCGCGGTCGTGGGCTCGGAGCTCGTCGGGCTGATGCCGGCAGGCGCCGCAGCGGCTGCGGCCGGCGCGATGCTGCGGATCGACGGCTTCGACGAGTCGCACGTGCTGGAACTGCGGCTGCTGCCATGAGAGGGTTTCGATACCCCGGGGCTCGCGGTAGGTGAGTTCCGACAACGACCAAGGGGTAGAGATGAGAAAGCTTTTGACGCTCACCGCGGCCGCGGCGATCGCGGCCTGGTTCTTCGCGAGGCATCAGCGCGGAAAGGCGCTGTTCGGAAAGCTGCACGGAAAGGTCACGCGGCTGGTGCCGAAGCAGTACGACGACGCGACGCTCAAGGACAAGGTCGAGAGCGAGCTCTTCCGCGACGAGCACGAGGTGAAGGGAGCGATCAACATCAACGCGCAGGAAGGTGTCGTGCAGCTGCGTGGAGAGCTGCCTTCGCAGGATCTGATCGACGCCCTCGTCGAACGCGCCCAGAAGATCCAGGGCGTTCGTGAGGTGGAGAACCTGCTGCACACGCCAGGCACGGAAGCACCCATGCACCACTGACCCGGGTCTAGACTCGCTGCGTGATTCTGAGTCACGCGCTGAACGGGAACGACCTGCGGCTGGGGGACGTCTGGGAGGTGGCCGTGCACCGTGCGCCCGTCGGCCTCGCCGACGAGGCGCGCGGTCAGATGGAGGCGGCGCGCGCGCTCGTCGAGCAGGCGGCCGAGAACACGTACGGCGTCAACACAGGCTTCGGCCGCTTCGTCTCCGAGTCGATCCCCGACGAAAGCGTCGACGAGCTCCAGCTGCGACTGCTTCGCAGCCACGCGTGCGGCGTCGGCGAGCCCTATCCGCCGGGCGTCATACGGGCGGCGATGCTGCTGCGTGCGAACGCGCTCGCCAAGGGATACTCGGGCGCGCGGATCGAGACCGTCGAGCTGCTGATCGAGTGCCTCAACCGCGGCGTCCTCCCGCACGTGCCCTCGCGCGGGTCGGTGGGCGCCAGCGGCGACCTTGCTCCGCTCGCCCACCTAGCCCTGCCGCTCGTGGGCGAGGGCCGGGCTTGGTTCGAAGGCACGCTCATGCCTGGTGCAGAGGCCCTCGCCGCGGCCGGCCTCGAACCGGTGCGCCTCGGCGCCAAAGAAGGCTTGTCGCTGATCAACGGAACACAGTTCATGGCCGCGATGGCCTCGCTCGCGCTTGTGCGCGCGCGGCGGCTGGCACGGACGGCCGATCTCGCCTGCGCGCTGTCGCTCGAGTCCCTACAGGGCTCGCGCACGAGCTTCCATCCCGCGATCCACCAGGCGCGGCCGCTTCCCGGCCAGGGCGACTCCGCCGCCAACCTGCACATGCTGCTCGAGGGGTCGGCGATCATCGAGTCGCACAAGTGGTGCGATCGTGTCCAGGACGCCTACTCGCTCCGCTGCGCGCCGCAGGTGCACGGCGCGAGCCGTGACCTGTTGGCGCACGTCGAGGCGACGGTCGCGGTCGAGCTCAACGCTGCGACCGACAACCCGCTCGTCCTCGTCGGCGAGGGGATCGTCGTCTCAAACGGCAACTTCCACGGCCAGCCGCTCGCCTTCTCGCTCGACGCGCTGGCGATGGCCGTGTCGGAGCTGGCGAGCATCTCCGAGCGGCGCGTCGAGCGGCTGGTCAACCCGTCGTTGTCCGAGGGCCTGCCGCCGTTCTTGACGCTGGAAGGCGGGCTCAACAGCGGCTTCATGATCCCGCAGTACGTCGCCGCGGCGCTCGTCTCGGAGAGCAAGTCGCTCTGTCACCCGGCGAGCGTCGACTCGATCCCGACGAGTGCCGGCCAGGAGGATCACGTCTCGATGGGGAACGCCGCCGGCCTGAAGGCGCTGCAGGTGCTCGCGAACAGCGAGCGCGTGCTGGCGATCGAGCTCCTCGCCGGCGCGCAGGCGGTTGAGTTCCTCGCGCCGCTCGAGCCGGGTCCGGGCGTGCGCGCGGCGCACGACGCCGTGCGCGAGCTGTCCGACCGCGTACGCGATGACCGGTCGCTCTCGGAGGACATCGAACGGGTCGCCGTCGCGATCGCGGACGGCTCGATCCTCGCAGCCGCCGAGGCGGCGGTGGGGGAGCTGCGGTGAGCGTCTCGTCGCTCGACGCCCAGGTGGAGGCGCTCGTCGGCGACCTCTCGGCGATTCGCGCCCCGCGTGGCTTACAGCTGAACGCGCGCACGTGGCAGACGGAGGCCCCGCTGCGGATGCTGCTCAACAACCTCGATTCGGAGGTGGCCGAGCGGCCGGCGGAGCTCGTCGTCTACGGCGGCTCCGGTCGCGCCGCCCGCTCGCACGACGCGTTGAAGGCGATCGTGCGGACGCTGTTGCGGCTGCGCGACGACGAGACGCTGCTCGTGCAGAGCGGCAAGCCGGTCGGAGTGTTCCGCACGCACGAGGGTGCGCCGCGGGTGTTGATCGCGAACTCGCTGCTCGTGCCGCGTTGGGCGACCTGGGACGAGTTCCGCAGGCTCGAGGCGGAGGGGCTGACGATGTTCGGGCAGATGACGGCCGGGAGCTGGATCTACATCGGCACTCAGGGAATCCTCCAGGGCACGTATCAGACGTTCGCCGCGGCGGGGGAGAAGCACTTCGGCTCGGCCGACCTCGCTGGGCGGACGATCCTGACGGCCGGCCTCGGCGGCATGGGTGGAGCGCAGCCGCTCGCCGCGACGATGGCGGGTGCGGCGATCCTCTGCGTCGAAGTCGATCCGTCGCGGATCGAGCGGCGGCTGGAGACGCGGTACCTCGACGAGGTCGCCGACTCGCTCGAGGACGGCGTCGCGCGCGTGCGGGCGGCTGCGCGCGAGGGGCGCGCTCTGTCGGTCGCGGTGCTCGGCAACGCGGCCGAGATCGTGCCGGAACTGGCACGAGAGCGTGAATCTTTCGACCTCGTCACCGACCAGACCGCAGCTCACGATCCTCTGACCGGCTACGTGCCTGCGGGGCTGTCGGTCGAGGAAGCGGCGTCGTTACGCGCTTCCGACCCGAGCGAGTACCTGCGGCGGGCGCGTGCGTCGATCGCGGCGCACGTCGAGGGCATGCTCGAGTTCGTCCGGGCCGGCAGCTACGTCTTCGACTATGGCAACAACCTGCGAGGGGAGGCCGATGAGGCGGGCGTAGCGGAGGCCTTCTCATACCCGGGCTTCGTCCCGGCCTATATCCGGCCGCTCTTCTGCCACGGCGTCGGCCCCTTCCGGTGGGCCGTCCTCTCCGGCGACCCGGCCGACATCGCGGCGATCGACGAGGAGTTCCGGCGGCTCTTCCCGGACGACGCGCTACTCCAGCGCTGGCTCGAGCTCGCGCCCGAACGGGTCGCCTTCCAGGGGCTGCCCGCGCGGATCTGCTGGCTCGGCTATGGCGACCGAGCCAAGGCCGGCCTGGCGATCAACGAGCTCGTGCGGACGGGAACCGTCACCGCACCGGTCGTGATCGGCCGCGACCACCTCGACTCCGGGTCGGTCGCATCCCCGTACCGCGAGACCGAGTCGATGCGCGACGGCTCCGACGCGATCGCGGACTGGCCGATCCTGAACGCGCTCCTGAACACGGCGGCGGGCGCGACGTGGGTGAGCGTCCACCACGGCGGCGGCGTCGGGATCGGGAACTCGATCCATGCCGGCATGGTCGTCCTCGCCGACGGCAGCGCTGACGCGGCCGACCGGCTCGAGCGTGTACTCACGACCGACCCCGGGACGGGCGTGATGCGGCATGCCGATGCCGGCTACGACGAGGCGCTGGAGGCTGCGCGCGAGCACGGGCTCGACTTCCCCAGCCTCGATCCGCCGAGCGCCTGACGTGCCCAAGCTGCTGATCCGCGACCTGCGCCAGGTCGTCAGCCCCGCGGGTCGTGACGCGCCGCTACGCGGGGGAGCGCTGGCGAAGCTCGACCTGATCGAGAACGGCTACGTGCTCTGCGACGGAGCCACGATCGAGGCCGTCGGTCCCATGAGCGAGCTCGGGCTGGTCGACAGCGAGGTCGAGGACATCGACGCCAGCGGGCTCTGCGCGATCCCCGGTCTCGTCGACTGCCACACGCATCCGGCGTTCGGCGGCGACCGCGTCGAGGAGTTTTCGCTTCGCGCAGGCGGCGCGGGCTACGAGGAGCTCCACGCCGCCGGCGGCGGGATCCTCTCGACGGTGCAGGCGACGCGGGAGGCGGGGGAGGAAGGACTGAGCCGGGCAGTCGAGCGCCACCGTGGTTGGATGCTGAACGCCGGGACGACGACCTTCGAGGGGAAGTCGGGCTACGGCCTCGACCGCGAGACCGAGCTCGCCTCGCTCCGCGCGGTCGGGGCGGCCGGGGGAGTCCCGACCTTCCTCGGCGCGCACGCGACACCGCCGGAATTCACAGACGCAGACACCTATCTCGACTTTCTGCTCGCCGACGTGCTCCTGGACGCGGCCCGGCTCGCCGAGGCCTCGGACGTCTTCCTCGAGCGCGGCGCGTTCGACGTCGCCCAGGCCCGCCGCTACCTCGAAGCGTGCCGCGAGCACGGCCTCGCGCTCCGCCTGCACGGCGACCAGTTCACCGAGGCGGGTGCGGTCCCACTCGCGGTCGAGCTCGGCGCGCGCTCCGTCGACCACCTCGAGGCGACCGGTGCGGACGGCATCGCAGCGCTCGCCGCAAGCGACGTCACCGGGGTACTGCTCCCGGCGAGTGCGCTCTTCCTCGGACGGCCGATGCCGCCGGGACGCGCCCTGGTCGACGCCGGTGCCGCCATCGCGCTCGCGACCGACTTCAACCCGGGAAGCGCCTTCTGCGAGAGCCTGCCCGTTGTGATGTCGCTTGCCGCCACCCAGCTCAGGTTGAGTCCTGCCGAGGCGCTCTCGGCGTGCACCGTCAACGGCGCGCACGTGCTCGGCCGGGCAGATCGGGTCGGCCGGCTCGCCCCCGGCTACGCCGCCGACATCGTGCTGCTGGACGCACCCGACTGGCGCTACGTCGCCTACCACCTCGCCGGTGACGTCATCGAGACGGTGATCAAGAACGGCGCCGCCGTCGCGAAACGAGCGGCATACTGATTCGATGGCGAACAAGAAGCAGCAGCGCCGTCGGCAGAAGCTGAAGCGGCACGAGTACGAAGAGGTCTACGTCGACGAGGAGGGAAACGTCCTCCCGCCCGAGGAGGCGGAGGAGCTCGTGATCGCCTCGCCGGCGCGCAAGGCCGAGCGGACCGCCAAGGAGCGACCCACGACCCGCGCCGGCCGCGTGCTCGAGCCTCCGTCCTGGCGGAAGACGCTCAAGCGCGGGCTTCTCTTCTTCCCGCTGATGCTGATCACCGTGATGCTCCTCGGCAAGGATCTGACGCTTGCCCAGCAGGTCTTCCAGACCGTCGTGCTGATGGGGTTCTTTCTCCCGTTCAGCTACTTCATGGACTCGATGATGTGGCGCTCGCACCAGCGGCGGATCGCCCGCACGAGCGGGAAGAAGTAGTCGCCGTCACTCGAGAGCCGAGAGGCTCTGGAAGAAGGTGACGGCCAGCAGCACGAACGAGGCGGCCGCCGTCGCACCAACTGCTGGCCTTGGACTGAACCACAGGCGGAACGCGCGGTAGGCGGAGCGCAGCCAGAATCGTGGCGACGACGCCTTGCAGGACACTCCAACCGGTCAGCGCCAGCTCGTTGAAGCCGTGCTCTCCGCTGCTCAGGACCCAGAAGGGCTCCCTCGCTTCCGGCGTATCTGCACGCTGGCGCTAGGGGCTGCCGCGGTAGTGGCCGTCACCAGGCCACGGCGCGAGCAAGAGCAGGATCCGAGCCCCGTCGTCGCTCGCGAGCGAGTGGCGCTCGTCCGGATCGAAGCGGAAGAGCATGCCCGGTGTCGCGTCGACGGTCTCACCGCCGGCGGAGACGCGGGCGCTCCCTTCCAGCACCGTGATCCAGGCGTTCTCCTTCACCTGGTGGTCGCCGAGTTTTTGTCCCGGCGTCAGCACGATGACGACCGCGCGCGCCTCGTTCCCGGAGTGGACCACCATCGGATCCCGTGTCCCCGACGGCGCCTCGATCTCCATCAGGTTCCAGCTCTGCACAGAGGCCAAGGATAGACTCATCCGCCCATGAGCCTCGCGATCGACCAACTTTCACTCGGCCAGATCGGGACGAATTGCTACCTCGTCCGCTCGGACATGGACGCGACGGAGGCGGTCGTGATCGACCCCGGCGACGAGCCCGCCGAGATCGAGCGCGCGCTGGCGTCGCAAGGAGCCGTCTGCGCAGCGATTCTGCTGACGCACAGCCACTTCGACCACTTCGGCGCGCTCGCCCAGTTGGCCGAGTCGACCGGCGCGCCCGTATGGCTGCCGGAGGGCGAGCGCGACGTCTTCCGTCATCCCGACCGGTTCTTCCCCGGCTACCCGACCCGGGCGTTCACCGGCGAGGCGACGCTCCTCGCCGGCGGCGAGACCATCGAGGTGGCCAGCATCTCGTTCCAGGTGCGCCACGTCCCGGGTCACTCGCCGGGTCATCTCTCCTACTACGCCGACGGAGCGCTCTTCTCCGGAGACGTCCTCTTCTCTGGCAGCGTCGGCCGCGTCGACCTGCCGTTCGGCGATTGGGAGACGCTGCTCGCGTCGATCCGCTCCCTCACGGACGCCTACCCGCCCGAGACGGTCGTCCTCTCCGGGCACGGGCCTGCGACGACGCTCGGCGACGAGCTCGCGCGCAACCCGTTTCTCGCCGAGCTGCGGACGTCGTGAAGATCGAACGACCGCGCGGCACACACGACATCCTTCCCGCCGAGCAGCCACGGTGGCGGCGCGTGACCGGCGAGATGGAGCGGCTGACCGCGCTCTATGGCTACCGCCCGATCCAGACTCCGGTCTTCGAGGACACGGAGCTCTTCCTGCGCACGTCCGGGCAGGGATCGGACGTCGTCCAGAAGGAGATGTACACGTTCGCCGACCGCTCCGACAGGTCGCTGACGCTTCGCCCCGAGGGGACGGCGCCGATCGCCCGCGCCTACGTCGAGCACGGGCTGCACCGCGAGCCCCAGCCTCAGAAGCTCTACACGATCGGGCCGATGTACCGGTACGGCGCCCCCGGTCGCGGCCGCTACCGCGAGCACTGGCAGCTGTCGGTCGAGGCGATCGGCACCGACGACCCGGCGATCGACGCCGAGATCATCCAGCTCTACGACACGCTCCTGCGCCGGCTCGGGATCACCGCCTTCCGGCTGGAGCTGAACTCGATCGGCTGCCGCGAGTGCCGCCCAGCCTATGTCGAGCGGCTGACCGGGTGGCTCGCGGAACACACGGACGAGCTCGACGAGGAGGCGAAGCAGAAACTCGCGACGAGCCCGCTGCGCGTCTTCGATGTCAAGAACGAGCGGACGCGCGCCCTCCTCGCCGGCGCGCCGAGGATCGGCGATTCGCTCTGCGAGGCGTGCACGACGCACTTCGCCGCGGTTCGCGCCGACCTCGACGCGACTGGCGTCGCCTACGAACTCGTTCCGACGCTCGTCCGTGGCCTTGACTACTACTCGCGCACGACGTGGGAGTTCATCGGTTCGATGGAGAACGAGAACTCGACCATCTCCGGCGGCGGCCGCTACGACTACCTGGTCGAGGAGATCGGTGGGCCGGCGACGCCCGGTGTCGGCTTCGGCGCCGGAATCGAGCGGCTGCTGATCGCGATGGAGGAGGAAGGCGTGGCCGACGCCGACGTACCGAGCGTCGACGTGTTCATCGCTGTCGAGCCCGAGGTTCCACGCGAGCTCGTCCCGCCGCTGCTGAAGGGACTTCGGGACGACGGCATCGCTGCCGACGCCGACTACGCCGGTCGGTCGCTGAAGGGTCAGCTGACACAGGCGGGCCGCTCAGGAGCGCAGACGACGGTGATCCTCCGTTCCGACGACGCGTTGATTCGCCGAGTGGGGGCTCAGGACGAACCGGTCGCCCACGGCGACGTTCTCGGCAGACTGTCGCGATGACGACGTGGCGCACCCACATGGCGGGCGAGCCGACCAGGGAGCTCGTCGGCGAGCAGTTGACGCTCGCAGGCTGGGTGGCACGCCGCCGCGACCACGGCGGCTTGATCTTCGTCGACCTCCGCGACCGCAGCGGGATCACGCAGCTCGTGATCAATCCGGAGCTCGGGCCCGAGGCCGCCGAGCTCGCGCACCAGATCCGGAACGAGTTCGTCCTGCGCGCCGAGGGGACGCTCGTCGCGCGGAGCCCTGAGACGGTCAACCCGAACATGCCGACCGGCGAGGTCGAGCTCCAGGTGGAGACGCTCGAGATCGTCAGCCGCTCGACGCCCCTGCCGTTCCAGCTCGACGAGGAGAACGTCGACGAGACGCTGCGCCTGCGGCACCGCTGGCTCGACCTGCGCCGCGAGAAGCTGCAGCGGAACATCACGCTGCGCGCGCAGATGGTTGGGATCATCCGCCGCGAGATGGAGGCCGCAGGATTTCTCGACATCCAGACGCCGATTCTGTTCAAGCCGACGCCCGAGGGCGCGCGCGACTTCGTCGTCCCCGCCCGGCTGCAGAGGGGGCGCTTCTACGCGCTGCCGCAGAGTCCGCAGATCCTGAAGCAGCTGACGATGGTGGCCGGCTTCGACCGCTACTACCAGATCGCGATCTGCTTCCGGGACGAGGATCTCCGTGCCGACCGCGTCCAGGAGATCACGCAGCTCGACGTCGAGATGAGCTTCCCCGACCAGGAGTTCCTCTACGCGACGATGGAGCAGATGTACGCGCGGATCTGGCGCGAGTGCCTCGGGATCGAGATCGAGACGCCGTTCCCGCGGATGACCTTCGCCGAGGCCGACTTGCGCTTCGGCACCGACAAGCCGGACACGCGCTTCGCGTTGGAGATCGAGGACGCGACCGAGATCACCCGTGCGTCCGAGTTCGGCGTCTTCAAGAATGCCGAGGCTGTGCGCTTCCTGCGCGTGCCGCAGGCGTACTCCCGCAGCGATCTCGCGAAGCTCGAGGAGCTCGCGAAGGAGTGGGGGGCGAAGGGGCTCGCGTATCTCGTCTTCGACGACGAGGGAGAAGTGCGCTCGCCGATCGCGAAGTTCTTGTCCGAGGCGGAGTTGGCGCACTTCCGCAGCGACCCCGGATCGACCGTGCTCTTCGCTGCGGACAGCCGGCCGGCAACGTCGCGCGTGCTCGGTGCGCTGCGCAGCCATGTGGGCGAGGAGCTGCGTCTGATCGACGAGGCGGCGTTCACGTTCCTCTGGGTCTACGACTTCCCGATGTTCGAGCGCGACGAGGACGAGGGCCGCTGGACGGCGGTGCACCACCCGTTCACCCGGCCGACGGACGACTGGAAGAACTCGTTCGCCGACGACACCGAGCACGCGCTCGCACATGCGTACGACCTGATCGTGAACGGCAACGAGCTCGGCGGCGGCAGCTTCAGGATCCACGAGCCCGAGATCCAGGCGCAGGTGTTCGAGCTGCTCGGGATGAGCGAGGCCGAGCAACGGTCGAAGTTCGGCTTCCTGCTGGACGCGCTCGGGATGGGAGCGCCGCCGATGGGCGGGATCGCACTCGGGATCGACCGGATGACGATGGTCCTCGCCGGGGAGCCCAATCTCCGCGATGTGATCGCGTTTCCGAAGAACCAGGCCGGGATCGACCCGATGAGCGGCGCTCCGTCCGAGGTGACGCAGGAACAGCTGGAAGAGCTCGGAATACAGCTCGTCGAGCAACCGAATTGAAGTTTTCCGTTCGATAGCCGATGAAGACGGCATACTTCCGGCGAGCCGCGCCGCGGCCTGCCTAGCGAACCCAGAAAGCGAAGGACCATGTCGTCAGGTGAGTCAGAGCGTTCCGCAGGGCTGACTGCACTCCCGAGTGTGGATCAACTTCAGCGTGCCGGCGACGGCTACGAGGAGCAGAGCGTCCGCGAAGCGTTCGATGCCTTCCGGCGCCACACCGCCCAGCTGCAGGCCCAACTGCGGGTCCTCCAGGCGGCGCGCAAGACTGTGGACGTCGGTGCGACGGGCCACGCCGTGCGCATGGACTCACTCCATCTGATCCGGGCCGCGGCCGAGTTCGCCGACACGCTCGAGCGTGACGCGCAGGCGGCGTCGGCATCACAGGTGCAGCGCACCGAAGAGGAGGTGCGGGCGAAGCAGCTCCAGCTGCAGGAGCGCGAGGCCGAAATCGAGCGCTACCGCACCGAGTCGGAGCGCCAGCGCGCCGAGATCGTGAACGCGGCGAAGGCGGAGTCGCGCGACCTCCTGACGAAGTCGAAGGCGGACGCGACGCGTGAGCTGCGCGAGGCGGAGACACGCGGCAACCGGCTGCTCGAGCAGTCGCGGCACCAGGCGACCGAGCTGACGAACTCGGCCAGGGCCGAGGTCGAGCAGACGCTCGAGTGGGCTCGCGCTCAGGCGACGGCCGTGATGGCGCGCGCCCAGAAGGGAGCCGAGCAGTTGCTGACAGCGGCGGGCCTCGGTGAGCCTGCGATCGCCCGGGTGGTCCAGTCGATCATCGATGCCAACGAAAGCGAGATCGCACGCAGTGGTGCCTCCGCGCCGGCTTCGACGCGGCCCGCGGAGGCGGTCGCCGCCGAGCCCGACGTGGACGACGAGCCGGCCGCTCCCCCTGTGACGCCGACCGCCGACGCCGAGCAGGCGCTGGAGGAACCGGCCGAGGGCGGCGAGCCCGAGCACGAGCAGTAGGCGGCGCCCGTGCTCGGTCGCCTCTGGCCGCGCTTCCTCTCCCGGCGGACCCGGAGCGCGGACGGCAGCGAAGTCGTCGGCGCACACGTGGAGGAGACCGTGCCCGTGGACGAGCCCACGAGCGCCATCGTTGCCGGCCGCGCCGGCGACCGGCCGCCGCGGCCGGAGGAGGACGAGACCTGGCTCGACCTCGCGCCGGCAGCCTCCGGGCCGGCGGCGATCGAGACCGCGCCGGAGGTTGTCGAGCTCGAGCCCGAACCGGGGCCGGAACCGGAACACGAGCCGGAGCCGACTCCCACGGCCGAGCCCCAGCCTGCCGAGCCACAACCCAACGGTAAGGAAGCCGAAGCTGCCGCACCGGAGCCGGAGCCCGAGCCGATTGCTGCGGCACCGCAGCTCGTCTCGGTGCCCGAGCCGGAGCCGGAGCCCGAGCCGGAACCCGAGCCCGTCATCGCGTCGCTGCCGCTCCCCGTCCAGGCGCAGGAGTGGAACCTCTGGGAGCTCGAGCGCCTGACGCGTGAGCGGGGCGGCGAGGACCCGGCCCGCGACGTCGAATGGAGCTACCTCGTCGTCTACCTGCGCGACTTCGCCCGCCCCGACGGCACGCTTCCGACCGATTTCGACGGGCTCGTGCGTGAGTCGTTCGGCGAGCTGATCGCCACCCGCGCGCAGTGACCCTCAGTGTGCTGCAGCGGTCGGTCGCGCTCGCCGCGGTCGCACTCCTTGCCGCTGTTGCCGCCCTTGCCCTCAGCAGGGAGACGAGCGGCGACGACGCCGGCCCGGGTGACGCGAGCCCGGTGACGGTTGCGGAAACCGGCTGGTACACCGCGCTCGCCGGCTCCCGCGGCGCCCCGCGCGACGCCGAACGGACGACCTGCCGGCGGGTGCTCACGCCCCGCTCGCTCGGCATCAGCCATCCCGTGCTCCCCTGCGGCGTGAAGGTCTACATCGCGTACGGCGGCACCGAGGTCCTGACAGAGGTGATCGACTCGCGCCTGAAGCGGCAGGGCAGGCAGTTCGAGTTGACCGAGGCGCTCGCGCAGCGCCTCGGCATCGACGGGACTCAGCAGATCCGCTGGCGGTTCGCGAGGGCTTAGCCGTCGCATGCCCGAAATCCGCAGAAGCGGATTCCGGGCGCGCAAACCCCTAAAGGGTTGCCGGTCGTCCACTCAATGGCACTAGAATGGTCCTGCTCGACCCTGTACGTGGCCTTGCGCGTAAACGTGAACCAACGCTCACGTGAAGGGAGCCTGGGTCCGGTCTAGACCTCACCCGTCGACGTCCGGCACGGCACCCACCTGGTTCAGCCAGGTTCGCATCGGCGCAAGGAAGCATCGGCAGGGTGGAGCAGCTTTATCGGCGCAAGATCGGGATCCGCAGAAGCGGATCCCGATCGCGCTAAGACCCCTAAAGGGTCGGCCCGCCTCCCAAAACCAGAGGGCCGAGCCGCTAGCCTGGCTTCATGGTTGAGGCATTCGGAGATTCTGTACGCGGCGAGGAGTTCGCCTTCGTGCGACTCGTCGTCGACGGCGACCGGATCGTCGAGGCCGACGCGCCCGGGCTGTCCCGGCCGCTCGCCGGCCTGACGCTGCTCGAGGCGGCGGCCGTGCCCGGCGAGACGCTCGCGGCCGACGCGCTCGCGAACGCGCTTGCGCAGGTGTTCGGGGCCGAGCCCGACCCCGATCGGGTCGCCGTCGCGATGAGCGGCGGGGTCGACAGTGCGGTCGCTCTGCTGAGGGCCGGGCCGAACGCGATCGGCGTGACGCTCCGCCTGTGGCTCGACCCTGCGGGGCCGGACTCGGAGCGGGCGTGCTGCTCCCCGGAGGCCGTGATCGACGCGCGCGAGACCTGTCACGGGCTCGGGCTGCCCCACGTCACGCTCGACCTGCGCGAGGGGTTCCGCCGCGCCGTCGTCGACCCGTTCGTCGCCTCGTACGCGTGTGGTGAGACACCGAATCCGTGCGGACGCTGCAACGGGGAGTTCCGCTTCACCGAGCTGCTCAACTTCACCGACCGCGCAGGCGCGGCCGCGCTCTGGACCGGCCACTACGCCCGCATCGTCGAGCGCGACGCGCGGAGGTTGCTCGCCCGCGCGGCAGACCCGGACAAGGATCAGTCCTACATGCTCGCGCCGCTCGATCCGGCGCGCCTCGAGCGGGTTGGATTCCCTCTCGGCGAACAGACGAAGGCGGAGACCCGCAACGAGGCAGCGGCCGCCGGCCTCGGCGTCGCGGAGCGGCGCGAGAGCCAGGAGGCGTGCTTTCTCGCGGGCGGCGACTACCGGGCCTTCCTCGAGCGGCAGGGGCTCGAGCAGGCCGAGGGCTCGATCGTCGACGAGGACGGGACCGAGCTCGGCCGGCACGAGGGCGTCTGGCGCTACACCCCTGGGCAGCGTCGCGGGATCGGCGTCGCTGCAGCCGAGCCGCTCTACGCGCTGCGCTCGGACGTGGCTACCAACACGCTCGTTGTGGGGCCGCGCGGATCGCTTGCCTGCTCCGCGGTCGAGGTCCGCGGCGCCCTGTACGCGCCGGCGGGGGATGTCGAGGCGAAGCTGCGCTACCGCTCGCCGGCGCTGCCCGCGCGTGTGACCGAGACGGCGACCGGATTCACGCTCGAGCTCGCCGAGCCCGCCTACGGCGTCGCACCTGGCCAGATCGCGGTGCTCTACGACGACGACGCGGTGGTCGGTTGCGGCGTGGTGTCGTCTGCGACGCGCAATTAGGATGCTCGCGTGCAGCTTCTAGCCGCCACCGCGGGGGAGATCGCCGACTACGCCCTAGCCGTCTTCCTCATCGCCACCGGTCTCACCCTCGCGTATGCATTCGTGCGCCTGGGCGGAACCTTCGCGCGCCTTTCTTCGTTCATCAAGGGAACGGAACGCGAATTGATGCCCGTCATCCACAAGGTCGGCGAGAGCGTCGACAAGGTGAACGGGCAACTGGACAAGGTGGATCAGGTGACGGACAGCGCAGTGGACATGGCGGACAGCGCGGACACAGCGGTACGGGCCGTGAGCATGGCGATCACGCGCCCCGTGCAGAAGATCGCCGGCTTTGCCGCGGGTCTGACGCACGGCGCCGCGACGTTCAAGGCCCGTCGCAGCTTCGGCGAGGCCGTCCAGAGCGCGAAGGAAGCAGCCGCACGGCGTGAGCGAGACCTCGAAGAGGAACTTCGCGCCGCCGACACCGGCACGACTTGATGGAGACGCAGGTGCTCGACACCGTCGAGATCACGATTCCGCGCGAACGCGACTTCTCGATCATCGCCGAGTTGGTCATCGGCGGGATCGCAGCGCGGCACGACCTCACGCTCGAGGCGCTCGACGACCTGCAGCTCGCGCTCGGGTCGCTGCTCGAGCATGACGAGGACGGCGACGGGGAGATCAGCGTGCTGCTTCGGGTCGGCGGCGGCTCGATCGACGTCTCGGTGGGGCCTGTCGGCGAGCGCACCCTCGCCGAGCTTGAACGCGAACCCGGCGAGACTCTCGGCCTCCGCCGGCTGCTCGACTCGACCGTCGACGACGCGAGCGTGAGCGAGCGCAGTGGTGGCGCGTGGGTCGACCTGCGCAAGGGATTCCCGCCCGCGGAGCCGCGGGCATGACGCGCGCCTCCGACAAGGCGCTGCTGCGTCGCTACCACGAGCAGGGCGACCTCGCCGCGCGCGAGCAGCTGATCGAGCAGTACCTCTCGCTCGTCCGCTCCCTCGCCCGCCGCTACGCCTACCGCGGCGAGCAGCTCGACGACCTCGTCCAGATCGGCTGCATCGGCCTGATCAAGGCGATCGACCGCTTCGACATCGACCGCGGCGTCGAGCTCACGACGTACGCGACGCCGAACATCATCGGCGAGATCAAGCGGCACTTCCGCGACAAGGGCTGGGCCGTCCGCGTCCCGCGCGGCCTCCAAGAGCTGAACGTCCAGCTCTCGAAGATCGTCGAGGACCAGACCGTCCAGCTCGGCCGCTCGCCGACGATTCCGGAGCTCGCCAAGGCCGCGGGCGTGGAGGAGGAGCTCGTGCTCGAGGCGCTCGAGTCGGGCCGCGCCTACACGTCGCTCTCGCTCTCGGCGGGCGGGTCCGATGAGGACGGCGAGCTCGATCCGCTCGAGTCGCTCGGAACCGAGGAGCACCAGTACTCGGTTTCGGAGGACCGCGCCGTGCTCGCGCCCGGCTTTCGCGTGCTCGACGAGCGCGAACGACGGATCCTCCACCTGCGCTTCTTCGACGGGCTGACGCAGAGCCAGATCGCCCAGCACGTCGGGATCTCGCAGATGCATGTCTCGCGCCTGATCCGGCGGGCGCTCGAGAAGATCCGCGACGAGATCGCGACCGACGAGCAGCTCGAGGCGATTCCGGCCCGGAAGCGCGCGGCGGGCTGAGCCGGCGCCCAACGGCCGAACGCACCTCCCCACCTACAATCCCAGCGTGCGTACGAGCGCCGAGCTGCGCGAGGGCTTCCTCGCCTTCATGGAGGAGAAGGGCCACACACGGCTGCCGTCGTGGCCGCTCGTGCCGCGCGCGGACGACCACTCGACATTGCTGACGACGGCGGGGATGCAGCCGCAGATGCCGTTCTTCCTCGGGCGGGAGGAGCCGCCGGCGCTGCTGACTGCGACTTCGCAGAAGTGCTTTCGCACGCCCGACATCGACGAGGTCGGCACCGACGGCCACCACCTCACCTTCTACGAGATGCTCGGCAACTTCTCGTTCGGGCAGTACTTCAAGGCGGGGGCGATCGAGCTGGCGCGCGAGTTGATCCAGGAGCGGCTGAAGCTCGACTGGGATCGCGTCTGGGTGACGATCCATGCCGGCGACCCCGCTTTCAAGCTTGGGCCGGACGAGGTCGCGATCAGGGAGTGGGAGGCCGTCGGGATGCCACCCGAGCGGATCGTTCCGCTCCCGAGCTCGGAGAACTTCTGGTCGGTCGGCGGCCCCGGGCCATGCGGCCCCGACTCGGAGATCTACTGGGACTGGGGCGCCGAGCACGGCTGCGGAGACCCGACCTGCGCTCCGGCCTGCCCGCGCTGCGACCGCTTTCTCGAGTTCTGGAACCTCGTCTTCATGGAGTACGAGCAGCACCCCGACGGGAGACTGACGCCGCTGCCGAAGCAGAACATCGACACCGGGATGGGGCTCGAGCGGCTGGCAGCGGTCGTCCAGGATGTGCCGAACCGCTCCGTCTACGAGACCGACGGCTACCAGGCGATCATGGACTGGGTCGCGGCCGAGAGCCGCGTCGCATACGGCGACTCGGCCGCGGCGACCAAGGCTCATCGCGTGCTCGCCGACCACGGCCGCGGGATGACGTTCCTCGTCGGCGACGGCGTCACGCCGTCGAACGAGGGCCGCGGCTACGTCCTGCGCCGGATCATCCGCCGCGCCGTCCATCAGGCGCGCACGATCGGCCTCGAACAGCTTTGGGGAATCAGCGACGTCGTGGTCGAGCAGATGGGGCCGTGGTTCCCGGAGCTGCCCGACCACCGTGGTCGGATTCGGGACGTGCTCCGGGCCGAGGAGGAGCGCTTCACGGAGACGCTGGCGCGCGGGATGAAGCTGTTCGAGGAGGTCGCCGCGAGCCGCGCGATCTCCGGCAAGGACGCCTTCGACCTGACCGCGACCTACGGCTTTCCCTTCGAGCTGACGACCGAGCTGGCGCTCGAGCGCGGGATTCCGGTCGACGAGGACGGCTACCGCGAGCGGATGGCGGAGCATCGCGAGGTGTCGCGCGGGGCCGGCTCACGGACCGCGGGCGTCCTGCCCGGGCCGCCGGCCGCCTTCGTCGGCTACGAGCAGACCGAGGTGCTGACCGCGATCGTCGGGCTCAACGATCTCGGCGACGGCACCTTCGAGGCCAAGCTCGAGCGCTCGCCGTTCTATCCGGCCGGCGGCGGCCAAGTCTCCGACCAGGGTTGGATCGAGCACGACGAGACCGGCGCGCGGGCCGAGCTCCACGACGCCGTCCGGGTCGGCGACGACCAGACGCTCGTGTTCGAGGGTGAGGGGTTCGCTGTCGGCGACCGCGTCAAGGCCGTCGTCCCCTGGGCCGTCCGCTTCCCGACGATGGCCAACCACACGGCCACGCATCTCCTGCACGAGTCGCTGCGACGCGTGCTCGGCGATCACGTCCAGCAGGCAGGCTCCGCTGTCCGCCCCGACAAGCTGCGCTTCGATTTCACGCATGAGCAGGCGCTGACCCCGGAGGAGCGCGCCCAGGTCGAGGAGCTCGTCAACGAGCAGGTCTTCGCCGCACGGCCGGTGCGGACCTTCGAGACGCCGATCGACGAGGCGCGGCGGCTCGGAGCCCAGATGCTTTTCGGCGAGAAGTACGGCGAGATCGTCCGCGTGGTCGAGATCGACGGCTTCTCACGCGAGCTCTGCGGCGGCACGCACGTCCGCTCGACGGCCGAGATCGGGCCGTTCGTGATCCTGTCCGAGGGCTCCGTCGGCTCGGGCGCCCGCCGGATCGAGGCGATCACCTCAGGCGACGCGTTCGCGTTGCTGCACGAGCGGGCGAAGGAGGGTGACGCGCTGCGGGGCGAGCTGGCGAAGGCACGCAAGGAGGCGAAGCAGGGCGGTGGTGGTGGCGGGAAGGGCGACGCTGCCGACTTCACCGTCACCCGCGAGACCGCAGCGGGCGGCGTCAACGTGCTCGTCGTCGACGTCAAGAGCGGCGACCCGCTCCAGGTCTCCGACACGCTGAAGCAACAGCATGCGCCGGCGGCAGTGATCGTCGGCGTGCGCGACAGTGGCGCCGCTCAGCTCCTGATCAATCTCGATAAGTCGCTCGAGAGCCGCGGCGTCAACGCGGGCGACGTGATTCGCGAGGCGGCTTCGCTCATCGGCGGCAAAGGTGGTGGCAGGCCGACGATGGCGCGCGCGGGCGGCAAAGACGCGGCCGGCCTCGACAACGCCGTCGCGCTCGCCGAACAGACCATTCTCGAGGCGCTCGCCTGAAGGTGATCGCCCTCGACTACGGCTCGGCGCGCACAGGCGTCGCCGTCTCCGACGCAACCGGGACGCTGGCGCGGCCCGTCGGCGTTGTCGAGCGCGCCGCTTCGCCGGCCGGTCTGCGCGAGCTCGTCGCGCTCGTCGCAGCCGAAGGCGCCGAGCGCGTCGTCGTCGGCCTGCCGCTGACCCTGCGGGGCGCAGCCGGAGCACAGGCGCAGGAGACGGCGGAGTTCGTCGCCTCGCTCGAGGCGGTCCTCGACGTGCCAGTCGAGTCGTTCGACGAGCGCTTCACGACCGCGCTCGCTGCCTCCGGGCCTTCCTCCAAGACGCCCGAGGACGCGCGCGCCGCCGCGCATCTGCTCGAGAGCTGGTTGGCATGGACGAGCCGAGAGGCGTAATGCCGCCGAAGCCCGGCCGCCCTGCAGAGCGGCCCCCGAAGGGGCAGGTCGCCCGCCGCCGCGCGATCGCCGCGCTCCTGCTCGTCGGCTTCCTCGGGCTTGCGCTCTGGCTCGGGGTCAGCGCGTTCGGCGACAGCGACACCAACGAGCCGCCACCCGCGACGACCGTCGCGGTAGCGAAGCCGAAGATCCTCCGCATCGTCTTCCCCGAGGGCTTCACGCGGAAAGAGATGGTCACCCGCGTGGCCGAAGTACGGCAGATCGCGAAAACAAAGCGGAAGGTGACTCCGGCGCTCTCCGGCAACACCTATGCGAAGGCATCGAAGTCGGCGCCGGTGCCGCTGTCGTTCAAGAAGAACGCGAAGGGGATCGAGGGCTTCCTCTTCCCGGCCACCTACGAGTTCACGCCGAAGACGACGAGCGCTCAGTTGGTCGACGACCAGATCGAGCACTTCGAGAGAAACTGGGCCAAGGTCGACCTCGCCGCGGCGAAGAAGAAGAACCTGACGCCCTACGACGTCCTGATCATCGCCTCGATGGTCGAGAAGGAGACGATTGCGCCGGACGAGCGGCCGAAGGTCGCGGCAGTGATCTACAACCGGCTCAAGGCGCGGATGCCGCTTGGGATCGACGCCACGATCCGGTACGGGCTGGACGTCCCCGGCACCGAGGCACTGCGGGTCTCGCAACTCGAGAGCGACAACCCGTACAACACGCGCAACCGCACCGGGCTGCCGCCGACGCCGATCGCGAATCCCGGGCTTGCGTCGATGCAGGCGGCAGCACACCCGGCGAAGGTCAACTATCTCTACTTCGTGCGCAAGCCGGACCGCATCCATCACTTCTTCACGGCGAGCGAGAAGGAGTTCTACGCGAAGGCCTGCGAGTACGGCTACGGCTGCGGCTAGACCTCGTGTCTATCAGTCACAAGCTCCCTCGATTCCGCGTAACCATGCGGGTCGGTCGTGCGCTTGTGTCTATCAGTCACAAGCTATGATCGGCGGGACGACAACGCTTGTCGGGCTGCTCCGCGACCCGAAGGTCGACTCGCTCTCGCCTCGAATGCAGAACGCGGCATTCGCCGCGCTCGCGCTCGACATCGCATACGTACCGCTCGGGGTTGCGCCGGAGCGGCTCGAGGAGGCGGTACGCGGCCTCGTCGCGCTCGGCTTTGCCGGTGCGAACGTGACAACGCCGCACAAGCGGGCCGTCGTTGCGTTCTGCGACGAGGTCGAGGGAGGCGTCGAGTCGGTGAACACGCTCGTGATCCGCGACGGGCGCGTGCTCGGCTCGAGCACCGACACGGCCGCACTCGGCGATCGCCTGCCCGCACGCGCCGCTGTGATCGGCCACGGCGGGGCTGCGACGGCCTGGATCGCCGAGCTGGCGGCACGTGGCGCGACCGTCGACGTCTTCGCACGCACGGGTGCGTGGCCGCCGCGCACGGAGAGCGCCGAGCTCATCGTGCACGCGACGCCTGTCAAGGACCAGCTGCTCTTCGAGCCTCGGAAGGATCAGACCGTGATCGACCTTGCCTACCACGCCGAAGGAGGTGAGACCTCGCACGCAGCCGTGGCACGCGCCGCCGGGTGCGAGCTCGTCGACGGGCTCGATGTGCTCGTCGCGCAGGGCGCTGCCTCGTTCGAGCGCTGGACCGGGGTGCCCGCTCCCATTGACGTCATGCGCGCCGCAGTACGCTCTCCGGCGTGACGCTCGCTCTCTCCACCGCCGGCGAGTCGCACGGGCCGGCGCTCGTCGCGATTCTGACCGGCCTCCCGGCCGGGCTCACGCTCGACCGGGCCGCGATCGACGCCGACCTTCATCGCCGCCAGCAGGGCTACGGGCGCAGCCCGCGCCAGCAGCTCGAGCAGGACGAGGTCGAGGTGCTCGCGGGCCTTCGGCACGGGCGCACGCTCGGGACGCCGCTCGCACTCGTCGTCCGCAACCGGGATCACAAGAACTGGGAGTGGGGGATGAATCCCTGGCCGCCCGACGGCGAGCCTTCGGGGAAGGGGACGAAGCCCGTGACGCTGCCCCGTCCCGGCCACGCCGATCTCGCAGGTGTCCTCAAGTACGGCCACGAGGACGTCCGCGACGCGCTCGAACGCGCAAGCGCGCGCCACACGGCCGTATACGTCGCCGCAGGAGCGGTGGCCAAGACGCTGCTGAGTGAGCTCGGGATTACCGTCGCGGGCACGGTGCTCGAGATCGGCGGGGAGCGGGAGGCTTGGGAGACGGCGATTGACGCGGCCCGTGCCGACCGGGACACGCTCGGCGGCATCGTCGAGGTCCGCGCACGCGGCGTCTTTGCGGGACTCGGCTCCTATGCGACGCGCGAGGACCGGCTCGACGCGCGCCTCGGGGCCGCGCTGCTGGGCATCCAGGCGGTCAAAGGCGTCGAGGTCGGCGACGGGTTCGCGCTCGCCCACGAGCGGGGCTCGGCGGCGCACGACGAGATCGAGCCCGGCTTGACCCGGCGCTCCAACCGGGCCGGCGGGATCGAAGCCGGGATCTCCAACGGCGAGGAGCTCGTCGTTCGCGCGGCGATGAAGCCGCTGCCGACGCTGATGCGGCCGCTCGACTCGGTCGACCTCGCCACGGGCACGGCGGCGCAGGCGCTCGTCGAGCGGAGCGATGTCGCCGCGGTCGAGGCACTCGCCGTGGTCGCGGAGGCGGCGGTCGCATGGGAGCTCGCGCGCGCCGCCCGCGAGAAGCTCGGCGGCGACGCGCTGGCCGACATGCTCGGTGCACATCGCGCCTACCTGGAGCGCATACGCACGCGCTAGACCGTCATGTCGCACTGATCGGCTTCATGGGGGCAGGCAAATCCAGCCTGGCGCAGCAGCTCGCGGCGCGGCTGAGACGGGAGGCGGTGGACGTCGATGCCGCCGTCGAGCACGCGGTCGGGGACAGCATTCCGGACTACTTCAGGACGCACGGCGAGGCTGCGTTCCGGAAGGTCGAGGAGGAGCTGACGGTATGGGCGCTCGCACAGGAGCCAAGCTCCGTCCTCGCGCTCGGAGGAGGCGCAGTCAAGTCAGAAGCTGTCCGGACTGCTTTGCGGCAGCGCGCTGTCACGGTCCACGTCGAGGCCAACGTCACGACGGCGTGGGAGCGGGTCCGCGGCACGGATCGGCCGCTTGCTCAGGACGAAGCCGCTTTCCGAGCCCTGTTCGACGAGCGGCGTCCGCTCTATGAATCCGTCGCGGATGCCGCCGTGTCCGATCTCGAAGGCGCGGTCCTCGCCGCCGGCGGCGTCCACGTCGAGCCGGGCTCGATCGAGCAGCTCGGTGAGCTCGTTCCCAGCGACGGCCAGCTCGAGATCGTCAGCGACGCGCGGGTCGCGGGGATCTACGGCATGGATGTCCAGCTGGCGCTCGGTGCGCGTGCCCGGGCGATCCACGAGCTGGCGCCGGGCGAGCAGGCGAAGACGGTCGAGTCGTTGGAAGCGCTCTGGCATGCGCTCCGGCTCGAGCGCTCGGGCACGCTCGTCGCACTCGGCGGCGGCTGCACCACCGACGTTGCGGGCTTGGCCGCCGCGACCTACTTCCGCGGAATCGACTGGGTCGCCGTGCCGACGACGCTCGTCGGCCAGGTCGACGCCGCGATCGGGGGCAAGACCGCGATCGACCTGCCGGACGGGAAGAACCTCGTCGGTGCGTTTCACTGGCCGGTGCGGACGGTGATCGACCCCGCCACGCTCGAGACGCTCCCGCCGGAGGAGGCGGCGAACGGGCGTGCCGAGGTCGTCAAGACGGGCCTCCTCGCGGACGAGCCGCTCTGGGAGCTGCCGCTGGGCGAGCAGGTCCGCCGCGCTGCGGCCTTCAAGACCGCCCTCTGCCTGCGCGATCCGCACGACCGCGGCGAGCGTGCGCAGCTGAACCTCGGCCACACGTTCGCGCACGCGCTCGAAGCGGCGGCGGACTACGTGCTGCCGCACGGCCGCGCCGTCGCGCTCGGACTGCTCGCCGCGCTCCGGCTCTCCGGCCTCGAGACAGACGTCGTCGAGGAGACACTCCGGCCAGAGCCGGTACGGGTCGATCGCGACGCGGCGTGGGCGGCGCTCGCGCGCGACAAGAAGGTCGTCGCCGGCACGCCCCGGCTCGTGCTCCTCGAGGCGCCCGGGAAGCCACGCGTGGGTGTCGAGGTCCCGCCCGCGGACGTTCGCGCCGCGCTCAACGAGCTCATCGCCGGGTGAGCATAGGCCCGAGCCGCGCAGCGGCTCCTTTAGGGATCTTGCGCGCAGAGCATCCGCTGCCGCGGATGATCTGCTTGCGCGGCTAGAGTCGCGCGAATGCGCGTCGCCGTCCTCAACGGGGTCAACCTCGACGCTCTCGACAAGCGCGACCCGGCCATCTACGGCGGGATCGGCCTCGCCGAGCTCGAGAGCCAGATCTATGCGTGGTCGAAGGTGCTCGAGTGCACGACCCGCTGCCGCCAGACGAACCACGAGGGGCAGTTCGTCGACTGGTGCCACGACGCGCTCGACTGGGCGGGCGGGGTCATCCTCAACCCCGGCGCGTGGTCGCATTACAGCTACGCGATCCGGGACGCGGTCGAGCTCTTCAAGGTGCCGGTCGTCGAGGTCCATCTCTCCAACATCGAGGAGCGCGAGGAATGGCGGCGGCACTCCGTCATCGCCGAGCTCGCCGCCAAACGGGTCCTCGGCAAAGGCCCGGAGGGCTACAAGGAGGCACTCGAATGGCTGGCGGAGCAATGAGCAGGATCGAGCGGCTCGCCGCTCTGCTGGACGAGCCGCTGCTCGTCACGAGCGGCGTCAACGTTCGCTATCTGACGGGCCTCCAGAGCTCGAACGCGGCCATGCTCGTCGAGCCCGACGGAGAGGCGACGCTCTTCACCGACTTCCGCTATGCACAGAAGGCACAGGCGCTCGAGGGCGTGCGGTTCGAGCAGACGGCGCGCGCCGTGATCGGCGATCTCTCGACGCGGCTCGCCGGCAGGACGATCTGGATCGAGGCGGACGTCGTCACGGTGGCCGCGAACGAGCAGCTGCGCGAGGGCGGCGTCGAGACCGTCGCCCAGTCCGGGCTCGTCGAGCGGCTACGCGCGATCAAGGAGCCGGAGGAGATCCAGGCGATGCGCGACGCAGCGGCGATCTCCGACCAGGTCTTCATCGCGCTCGTGGGCGAGCAGTTCACCGGCCGCACCGAGCGGGAGCTGGCCTGGCGCGTGCGCGAGCTCTTCCACGAGTACGGCGCCTCCGAGCTGGCATTCGACTCGATCGTCGCTGCCGCGGAGAACGGCGCCAGCCCGCACGCCGACGTCCGCGATGCCGAGATCCCGGCGAACACGCTCGTCACCATCGATGCGGGCTGCCGGATCGACGGATACGCCTCCGACTGCACGCGCACCTACGCGACCGGCGAGCTGCCCGACGAGCTGGCGCGCGCGTACGAGGTCTGCCTCGAGGCGGAGCTCGCGGGTCTCGACGCGTACGGGCCGGGAGTGAGCGGGCGGGACGCCGACGCCGCCGCGCGGGACGTGATCGCCGCGGCGGGCTGGGGCGAGCAGTTCGGCCACGGCCTCGGTCACGGGATCGGGCTCGACGTCCACGAACGGCCGGTTGCCCGTGCCGAGTCGACCGACACGTTCGAGTCCGGGAACGTGATCAGCTGCGAGCCGGGCATCTACATCCCCGGTCTCGGCGGGGTCCGGATCGAGGACATGGTGCTCGTCACCGACGACGGCCACGAGCGCCTGACCAACGCGGGCAAAGAGCTGACGACGGTCAGGTAACCTGCCCCGCCGTGGCCGACGTCGTCAGCACCAACGAGTTCAAGAATGGGATGCACATCGAGCTGGAGGGCTCGGTCTGGCGCATCGTCGAGTTCCAGCACGTGAAGCCGGGCAAGGGGGGCGCCTTCGTGCGCACGAAGGTGAAGAGCGTCGACTCGGGCTCCGTGGTCGACAAGACCTTCCGAGCCGGTGAGAAGTTCCCGCGCGTCTTCACCGAGGTCAAGAACATGCAGTACCTCTACGACTCCGGCGACGAGGTCGTCTTCATGGATGAGCAGACGTACGAGCAGATGTCGCTGCCGCACGCATCGCTGGAGGCCGAGCTGCCGTACATGCAACCGTCGACCCCGGTGCAGCTCCTGTTCGTCGGCGGCAAGCCGTCGGGCGTCCAGTTGCCGTCGTCGATCGAGCTCGCGGTCACCGACACCGAGCCGGGCGTGAAGGGCGACACGGTCTCGAACGTGACCAAGCCGGCGACGCTCGAGACGGGCGCCGTCGTCGCGGTGCCGCTCTTCGTGAACCCGGGCGACCGGATCAAGGTCGACCCGCGCGAGGGCCGCTACATCTCCCGCGCCTGACGTGAACGCGCAGGCTCCGGTCTATACGACGGACGTCGCCGAGCTCACGCCCGCCGACCTCGAGGGGTTCTTCGTCGGCTGGCCGTCGCCGCCGTCGCCCGAGCGGCATCTCGAGATTCTCCGTGGGAGCGACCACGTGGTGCTCGCGCGCGAAGGCGACGAGGGACCGGTCGTCGGCTTCGTGACGGCGATCAGCGACGGCATCCTGAGCGCCTTCATCCCGCTGCTCGAAGTGCTTCCGTCGCGCCAGGGGCACGGGATCGGCAGCGAGCTCGTCCGCCGCATGCTCGCCGAGCTCGACGGCTTCTACATGGTCGACCTCGTCTGCGACGCGACGCTCGAGCCGTTCTACCGGCGCCTCGGGCTGACGGCGATGACCGGGATGGGCCGCCGCCGCCTGCGAGGCGAGTGAACCGACGCTTGTGTTTCTGAAACACAAGGCCTTCTCGTACCGCATGGTTGCGCGACTCGAAGTGGGCTTGTGTTTCTGAAACACAAGCTCGCTCGCCCCGGCACTCGGTAGGCTCCGCACGTGCCGCGGCTCGTCGACACGACCATTCGGCTGCTCTCGCAGGAGCCCCTCGCCGGGCGCGTGCCGACGGGGGAGCTGCTCCGGATCGCCGAGCTGCTCGACGGCGCCGGCTTCGCGCTGCTCGAGGTGTCCGGTGGCGGTGTCTTCGACACGGCCGTCCGCCGCGGCGTCGAGAGCCCGTGGGAGCGGATCCGTGCGCTGAAGACGCGGACGTCGACGCCGCTCGGCCTCGCCCTGCGCGGCCGCTTCCTCGTCGGGGCTCGCCCCGTCGGTGCCGACTTCGTGCGCCGCTTCGTGGCCTCCGCGGCCGAGAACGGGATCGACGTCTTCCGCCTGCACGATCCGCTCAACGACGTCTCCAACCTCCGCGAGCCGGGCGAGGCGATCGTCGCCGCGGGAAAGGAATTCCACGCGGGGCTCGTCTACAGCCCCGGCGACGAGAGCGCGATGGACAAGCTCGTCGAGCAGGCTCGAGAGCTGCCGGAGATCAAGGCCACGCGCGCGCTCGTGCACGATCCGAGCGGCGGCCTCGAGCCGCACCAGGCGGGCGAGCTCGTCGGGCGCGTCAAGGAGGCGTCCGGGCTTCCGGTCGGCTTCTACTGCCAGGGCGCCGGCGGAACCGCGCTCGCCGACTCGCTCGAGGCGGCCCGGGCTGGCGCGGACATGATCGCCTGCGCCGTGTATCCGCTCGCGCTCTCGCTACACCGTGTCGCGGGCGAGTCGCTCGCCTCCGCGCTCGCCGGGATGGGGTACGACACCGGCGTCGAGGTCGCCCGGCTGTGGGAGGCTTCCGACCTCATCGACGAGCACATCGGCGACGAAATTGTGACACCGCACGCCCCGCGGATCGCCGTGCGCGCGGCAGAGTACGACTTGCCGACCGGGCTCGTCGCGGCACTCGACACTCATCTGCGTGCGCACGCGGCCGATGACCGCCTGCTGGAGACGCTCGACGAGCTGCAACAGATCCGGCGTGAGACCGGCTGGCCGCCGCTCGCGGCGCCGATCGGTCAGATCCTCGCCTCGCAGGCGCTGATCCACGTTCTCTCCGCCCGCCGCTACGGAACGGTTGTCGACGAGTTCCGCTCGCTCGTCCAGGGAGGCTTCGGCACTCCGCCCGGGTCCGTGGACGCCACCGTCGCGCGGGCGGTCGAGCTGCTCTCCGACGGGATGGGGCCGCTCGACGACGACCCGCCGACCGCCGAAGATGTTCGGCTCGAGGCCGAGGGGCTCGCGGCGAGTGAGGAAGAGCTTGTCCTGATCGCGCTCTTCGGGGAAGAGGCCGAAGAGCTCCTTCGCACGATTCGTGCCCGCCACAGCCGCGACGACCGCGGCGAGACCACGCTCGAGCAGACGCGCGAGCAACGCATCCGCGAGCTCGTCCGGATCGTCCAGGAGAGCGGTGTCGCCGAGGTCGAGATCGAGGACGAGGGAATGCGCGTCTCCGTCCGCCGGGCCGACGAGCGCGCTGCGCTTCAGGTCGCGGCACCACTCGCCGAGGACGAGCCGGACGAGCTGCCGGTCCTCCCGGCGTCAGCCACCGGCGCGATCCGCGTCGAGTCGCCGATGGTCGGCGTCTTCTACCGCCAGCCCGAGCCGGGAACACCGCCGTTCGTCGAGGTCGGCGACGTCGTCACGCCCGGCCAGACGCTGTGCCTGCTCGAGGCGATGAAGCTCTTCAACGAGCTCAAAGCGGACGCCGCCGGTCGCGTTGCCGCGATCCACGTCGAGAACGGCAAGCCGGTGGAGTTCGGGCAGCTGCTCTTCGAGCTCGAGACGATCGTGGCACCGCCGGCACTCTAGTGGGCGACTGATGTTCAGCCGCGTCCTCGTAGCGAACCGCGGCGAGATCGCCGTCAGGGTCATCCGTGCGATCCACGAGCTCGGCGCCGAGGCCGTCGCCGTCTACTCGACGGCCGACCAAGACGCGCTGCACGTTCGGCTCGCCGACCAGGCTGTCTGCATCGGGCCGCCGTCGGCGTCGGAGAGCTACCTGCGCGTCGCGAACGTGATCGCCGCTGCCGGCACGACCGGCTGCGAGGCCGTCCATCCCGGCTACGGCTTCCTCTCCGAGAACCCGGCGTTCGTGCGGGCCTGCGAGGACAACGACCTCATCTTCGTCGGGCCGGACGCCGACGTGATGGAGCGAATGGGCGACAAAGCGCGCGCGAAGGCTGAGCTGAAGGCTGCCGGCGTCCCGCTCGTCCCCGGCACGGAAGGCGGCGCGACGCTCGCCGAGGTGCGAGTGGCGGCGGAGGCGCTCGGCTTCCCGGTGCTGCTGAAGGCGACGGCGGGCGGCGGCGGCAAGGGCATGCGGCTCGTTCACGGCCCGGACGCGCTCGAGGCCGCGTACTCCACCGCCCGCGTCGAAGCCGAGGCGGCGTTCTCGGACGGCTCGCTCTACCTCGAGAAGGCTCTCGTGCCCGCGCGTCATGTCGAGATCCAGGTCCTCTGCGACAAGGACGGCGGCGTCCTGACGCTCGGCGAACGCGAGTGCTCGATCCAGCGGCGCCACCAGAAGCTGATCGAGGAGTCGCCCTCGGCCGCGCTCGACGCGGAGACGCGCGAGGAGATGGAGGCGGCCGCCGAGCGGGCGTGCCGGACGATCGGCTACGAGAACGCCGGCACGTTCGAGTTCCTGCTCGGAGCCGATGGCACCTTCCATTTCATCGAGCTGAACGCCCGTCTCCAGGTCGAGCACCCGGTCAGCGAGCTCGTGACCGGCGTCGACATCGTCCGCGAACAGCTGCGCGTCGCCTCGGGGGAGCCGCTCTCGCTGACCGGCCGGGCGCCGCGGCGGGGGCACGCGCTCGAGATCAGGCTCAACGCGGAGGACCCGGCTCGCGACTTCGCGCCGGCGCCGGGGACGATCACGCGGTTCCGGCCCCCGCTCGGGCCGGGCGTCCGGATCGACACGCACCTCGAGGAGGGCTCGGCGATCTCCCCCTACTACGACTCGCTAATCGCGAAGCTCGTCGTGTGGGCCGAGGACCGGCCGGCGGCCATCGCGCGCGCCGTCCGCGCGCTCGAGGAGATCGACCTCGAGGGCGTCCCCACCACGCGCGGGCTCGCGCTGGACATCCTCCGCTCGCCCGAGTTCGCGGGCGGCGAGTACTCGACGAGCTTCCTGGCTGACATGGAGGGGCGCCTGCCGGCGCTCATGCCCGGATGACCCGAGACGGGCACGTGGTCAAGAGCGCGCACGGTGAGGTGAGGATCGAGGGCGACGCCCTGGCGGCGCTCGTGCTCTCGGCGGCCGAGCTGGTCGACGGCGCCCGCGCGCGCCGCCCCCGGCGCGGCCTCGACGTCAGCGTGACCGACGGAAGGGTCGAGGTCGAGCTCGAGCTTGCGGCGCGATACGGCATCGTCCTGCCGGACGTGGCGCGCGCGGTGCAGCAGAGCGTTACCGACGCGCTGCGGACGTCTGCCGGACTCACGGTCTCGCGAGTCGACGTCTCGATCGAGGAGCTCGATCCGTGAGCACCGGGCGGCGCGAGGCTCGCCGGACCGCGCTCTTCCTCCTCTATCAGTGGGATCTCACGGGACAGCCCTTGACCGCGCTCTACGAGGGGGAGCCGGATGCATTCGCGCTCGATCTCGCCGAGACCGTCTCCCGCCGCGCGGAAGAGCTCGACCGGCGGATCACGGCGTCTGCGGAAGGCTGGACCGCCGATCGGCTGGGTACGCTCGAACGGAACATCCTGAGGATCGGGATCCACGAGCTGGAGGAGGAGAGCGTGCCGCCGGAAGTGGCGATGAACGAGGCCGTCGTGCTGGCAAAGCGGTACGCGTCCGAGGACGCGGCCCGGCTCGTGAACGGGATTCTGGCCCGCGTGGCCAGGGAGGAGGTCGCGTGACATGAGCGAGGCCGGATCCGCCGACGAGGCGCTCGGGCGTGCCGAGGAGCTGCTCGAGCGGCTGAAGGCGACGCGCGAAGAGCTGGAGCGGCTGGCGGCGCAGGAGAACGCCGAAGCTGCAGTCGAGGTGCTGACCGAGCTCGCCGACCTCGCCAAGGAAGTCGAAGCCGAGCTCGCCAAGGCTCGGGCCCGCGCGGATGCTCCACAGCCCTGACGCGCTGCGCTCGCTCGTCGAGGGCTACCTCGACGAGCTCGCGTTCACGCCCGAGCTGAGCGGCCTCGAGGAGGCGCTGCGCTACCCGCTCGAGTCTGGCGGCAAGCTCTTCCGGCCCGTGATCGCGCTCGCGGTCGGGGAGTCGGCAGGTGCAGCCGTCGAGCACGTGCTGCCCGCCGCGGCGGCGGTCGAGCTCGTGCACACGTTCTCGCTCGTCCATGACGACCTGCCTGCCCTCGACGACGACGACGAGCGCCGCGGCCGCCCGTCCGCGCACATCGCGTTCGGCGAGGCGACCGCACTCCTGGCCGGCGACGCGCTGCTCGCCGAGGCGTTCCGGCTGGCGCTCTCCTATCCGACGCCGATGGTCGGCCGCGAGCTCGCACAGGCGACGCTCGGAATGATCGGCGGCCAGTACCTCGACATCACCGGCGACGTCGCCGATCTCGCCGCGCTGCACCGGCTGAAGACCGGCGCGCTCTTCTCCGCCTCGGTCGGCGTCGCGCTCTGGGTCGCGGACGTACAGGAAAGCTCACAGCGGGCCTGGCGGGCGTTCGGCGCCGAGCTCGGACTGCTCTTTCAGATCGTCGACGACCTGCTCGACGGGGACGGCTACGCGGTCGCACACGGCGTTGAGGGCGCACGCCGCCATGCCGACGAGGCGGCCGAGCGCGCGCAGGCGCGACTCGACGTGATCCCAACGGACACGAGTGTCCTCGCGGAGATCGTTACCTCGCTCGCCGCACGCACGGCGTAGTGCGCCCGCCCGCCGGCGTCCTGGCGGCGTTCGGCTCCTCGGCCGAGCCCGAACGGCTCCCCGGCGGCATGGAGACGTCCTGGCGGTGCGGCGACCTCGTCCTGAAGCCGCTGGATCTGTCCATCGAGGAGGTCCGGTGGCAGGGAACGCTGTTCGAGCGGCTCGAGAACGACGGCTTTCGCGTCCCGCGGCTGCGCGGCGTCAGCGAGGGGTGGTGTGCCTGGGAGTACCTCGCCGGCGAGCACCGAGCACGCGCCTGGCCTGAGGTGATCGCCGTCGGGGCTCGCTTCCACGCCGCGATCGTCGATGTGCCGCGGCCGTCGTTCCTCGACAGGCGCACGAACCACTGGGCGATCGGCGAGCGCGTCGCCTGGGGTGAGCTCCGGGCCGATGAGTTCGCTCACGTCAAGCACCTGCCGCGGCTCGTCGAGGCACTGCGGCCGCTCGCTGCCCGGAGCCAACTCGTGCACGGCGACCTGACCGGCAACGTCCTCTTCGCAGACGGGCTCCCGCCGGCGGTGATCGACTTCTCGCCCTGCTGGAGGCCGACGGGCTTCGCGTCCGCCGTCGTCGTTGGCGACGCCTTGCTCTGGGAGGGCGCCGACGCAGGTCTGCTGAAGGCGGTCGACCACGTGGACGACTTCCCGCAGCTGCTGCTGCGGGCGCTCATCTACCGCGCCGTCGTCGACGCGCGCTTCCGCGCTGGTGAACCGTGGCGATCTGACGAGGACGACTGCTTCCTCGCTCCGGTCGAGCTCGCGTGCTCGCTGGCCGGGTAGCATCGCGTCGTGGAGCAGCGGCTCAGCCTCGTCACTCTCGGCGTCCGCGATCTCGCGCGCTCGCGGGCTTTCTACGAGGCGCTCGGCTGGACGACGGGCGCGGCGCCGGACGACGATGTCGTCTTCTTCCAGGCTCCGGGGATGATCGTCGGGCTCTGGGGCCGCGAGCAGCTGGCGGAGGACAGCGGCGTTGAGGACGGAGGCGGCTGGGGCGGGATCACGCTCGCCCACAACGTGCGCTCGCCGGCGGAGGTCGACACGGTCATCGCCGAGGCGGAGGCCGCCGGCGCGACGATCCCGCGCCACGGCGCGGAGACGTTCTGGGGCGGCTACTCGGGCGTCTTCGTCGACCCTGACGGCCACCCGTGGGAGGTCGCGCACAACCCGGGTTGGACGATCGCAGACGACGGCTCGACCCGGCTCGGCGCCTGACCTAACCGGCGGCGGCCCGGATGACACGGAGGGCGTCCAGGGTCAGGAGCTCGCTCGGGCCCGAGCCCCAGTCGACGACCTCGACGTTGCTTCCCTTCGATCCGGGCGCCTTCCACCAGCGGCCGCCGGCGCGCCAGCGGCCGTCTGCGAGGCGGCGTTCTTCGAGCAGCTCGAGCCCGTCAGCCGCGCGCGGATCGCCGGCGTGACCCATGCGCGCGAGCACAACGAGCGCGCGGAAGAAGTCGTAGTGCCAGAACGGCGGCTGGTGGAGCGCGGCGAAGGAAGGCTTGATCGGCTCGCCCGTCGCGAGGGTGCGAAAGAGCCGATGGTCGAGGAAGAGCTCCGCGGTGCGCCGGGCGGCTTCTCGCGCTGCCTCTTCGCCGGTTGCAGCCCAGTACTCGTGCAGGCCCCACATCGGGGGCAGCGACTCGTTGAACGAGGAGCGGTAGCCGCTGGCCTTCTTGTCGCAGTTCCAGCCGCCGTCCGGCCACTGCCATTCGACGAGCGACTCCGCGAGCAGCCGGACCCGCTGGTCGTTCGCAAGCCCAAGCCGGCAGCAGACCGCGAGGGCGTTTCCCTCCTGCGAGCCGCACCGCCGGGTGAGGCCGTCGATCGTGCGAACACTGGCGCGGTGGCCCTTACCGGTGAGCCACGCCAACACCGTGTCGGCCGCGGCGGCGCAGCGGGGCTCGCCGGCGGGGACACCGAGCTCGACGAGCGAGACGAGCCGCCAGTGGGCGCCTCCCCACTTGGCGTAGGCATGCCCGCCGAAGCCGCCGTCGGCGCGCTGCCCGGCGAGCAGCCCGCGCACGAGTGGCCCTTCGAGCACATGCGCAGCTTCGGCGGGGTCGGCCTCGTCGAGGAGGTCGCGCTTCGCCTGGAAGACGATCCCGGGCTCATCCGAGTCGAGCAGCCAGTCGAGCGCGGAGGCGGTGACCGTCACGTGAGCTCGCCGGCGAGGAGGTCGAGGAGCAATCCGTCGCGCCGGACGCCGTCCGCGTCGAGCCAGTACTCGCGGAGGACGCCGACGCGCCTGAAGCCGGCCTTCTCGTAGCAGCGAATTGCGCGCTCGTTGTGCGCGGCTGGGTCGATCGTCAGCCTGTGATGGCCGCGATCGCCGATCAAGTAGCGCGCCATCGTCCGGACGGAGTCCGTGCCGAGGCCGCGGCCGTGGTACGGCGCACCGAGGAAGAGGTCGATCGACGCGTGGCGGAACTCCTCGTCGTCCTCCTCGAAGTACTGGATCATCCCCGCGACCTCGTCGTCGAAGACGATCGCGAAGACCACTGCGCCGTCGTCCTCGCCTCGAGCCTTGGCGAGCACGTGCTCGAGCGTGAGCCCGCGCCACCAGCGCGCGACCTCCGGGTCGCCGCCGAGCTCGACGATGCGGGGCACATCCGCCTCTGCCAGCGGCCGCAGGACGACACGATCTCCCGGCAGCTCCATGACGATCTTGTAACACCCGCGGCGACTACCCTTCGGCCGATGAAGAAGCGCCTCGACGTGCTGCTCGTCGAACGGGGCCTGGCGGACAGCCGTGCGCAGGCGCAGGCTCTCGTGCTCGCCGGTCTCGTGCCGGGCTACGACAAGCCGGGCCACCAAGTGCCGGAGGATACCGAGCTGGCGGTCAAGGAACGGCCGCGCTTCGTCTCCCGCGGGGGCGAGAAGCTCGCGAACGCGCTCACGCACCTTGACGTCGAGCTCGACGGCCGCGATGCGATCGACGTCGGCGCCTCCACCGGCGGGTTCACCGACTACCTCCTTCAGAACGGCGTCGCCCGCGTGCTCGCGGTCGACGTCGGGTACGGCCAGCTACATCCGAAGCTGCGCAACGACGCGCGGGTGACGGTGCTGGAGCGCACGAACGCCCGCGAGCTGACCGAGCTCCCGTTCCGGCCGGACCTGCTCGTCGCCGACGTCTCCTTCATCAGCGTGCGAATTGCGCTGCCGTCTGTTGTGCAGCTGCTCGGACCCGGCTGGGACGCGGTCGTGCTCGTCAAGCCCCAGTTCGAGGTCGGGAAAGACGAGGTCGGCCGCGGCGGCGTCGTCCGCGACGCCGAGCTCCACCGGCGCGTGCTCCGAGACGTCGTCGACGCCGCCCTCGCGTGGGGTGGGACCGCGGTCGGCGTCGTAGACTCCGGGCTGCCCGGGCCGAAGGGCAACCGCGAGTTCTTCGTCCATCTGATCAACCGTCCCGACCCCGTGCTCCTCGATGACATCGACCAGCGCATCGACCGTGCCGTCGCAGCAGCCTAGGGCCGTCAAGCAGGCGGCCGTGGTCACCCACGGCAAGCCGCAGGCGATCGGCTCGGCATTGGCGCGACTCGCCAACGTGGCCCGCGAGTCAGGCGTCGAGCTGCACATGGCCGCCGCCGAGTCGGAGAAGCACGGACTCGAGCCGGAAGTCGCCGAGCCCGCGGACGTCGACATTGCAGTCGTGCTCGGCGGCGACGGCACCATGCTGCGGGCACTCGCGCGTTACCTCGGCACGGGCGTGCCCGTGATCGGCGTCAACTTCGGGCGCGTCGGCTTTCTCGCCTCGATCGAGCGCAACCAGCTCGAGACCGGGATGACGCGCGTCTTTGCCGGCGAGTACCGGGTCGAAGACGTGCCAACGCTCGACGTCGAGGTGGGCGACGAGCGCCGCGTCGCCGTCAACGACCTCGTGATCGCGAGTGCCGTCGTCGGCCGCATGATCCAACTCGAATGGGCGGTCGGCGGCGAAGGCCTCGGCCGTCTCGCCTGTGACGGCCTCGTCTGCGCGACTCCTTCGGGCTCGACGGGCTACAACTTCTCGAACGGCGGTCCGGTACTCGTCTGGGGGCTCGACGCGATGGCGATCACGTTCGTGGCGCCGCACTCGCTCAACGCCCGTCCCCTGGTGGTCCCGCGCGACGACGAGCTGATCGTCTGGAACCGGACGCCCGACGTGCCCGCGACGGCGCTCGTCGACGGCCACCGTGTCGGCGACCTCGGCCCGGGTGGGCGCGCGGTCGCACGCCTCGGCGAGCAGCGCTCGCTGCTCGCGACCCTGCCCGAGGTGACGTTCTTCAGCCGCTATGGCCGGACCTTTGCTTCGTAGCCTGCGTATCGAGAACCTCGTCCTCGTCCGCCATGGCGAGCTGGCGCCGGCGCCGGGCCTGACGGCGATCACGGGCGAGACGGGTGCGGGCAAGACGATCCTGACGCAGGCAGTCGGCCTGCTCCTCGGGGCCAAGGGCGACGCAGGGATCGTCGGCACCGGCGGCGGGGAGGCCTACGTCGAGGCAGAGCTCGACGTCCCGGAGGGGTTCTTCGACGACGACGAGCTCGCCGCGCTCGCGGAGCTGGCGCCCGAGGACGAACCCGGGCTCGTGCTTGCGCGGCGCGTCTTCGGCGATGGTCGCACCCGCGCCTATGCATGGGGCCGCGCCGTCGCGCGGGAGGATCTCGCCGCCGCCTCCGAGCGTCTGATCGCGATGTCCGGCCAGTTCGAGCAGCGCCGCCTCGGCCGGCCCTCCTACCAGTTGGACGTGCTCGACGCCTTTGTCGGCGAAGACCAGCTCCGGCGGCGCCGGGACGCCCGGCTCGCCTGGCGGGAGCTCGGCGCGGCCCGCATGCGCCACGACGAGCTGACGCGCGGGGCCGCCGCCGAGGAGGCTCGCCTGCGAGAGGTGGCAGCGCTCGTCGACGCCACCGAGGGCTTCGAGGTCGGGGGCGAGCAGTCGCTACGCGAGGAGCGGGAGCGGCTGCGGCACGTCACCGAGCTCGCCGAAGGGGCCTCGCAGGCGGCAGAGGCGCTTTCACCGGACGATGGGGAGGGCGCGACCGGGCTCACAGCCGCGGCCGAGCGCACGCTCGCCCCGCTCGAGCGGCTCGCACCGGAGCTCGCGGCAGCCGGCGAGGAGCTGCGCGACCTCGAGCTCCGGCTCCGCGAGGTCGGCTCCGATCTCCGCGCCTTCCTCGCGTCGCTCGACGCGGAGCCTGACCGGCTCGAGCACGTCGAGGGCGAGCTCGAGCGGATCTCCGACGCGCGCCGCCGCTTCGGCGCTGCTGGCTATGACGACCTGCTCGCCCGGGCCGCTGCCGCCCGTGAGGAGCTGGCGGCGCTCGAGAGCGGGCTCGACCCGGCCGCGGCAGCTGCGGAGGCACTGGCGGCCGCGGAGGAGAGGACGAACGGGCTCGCGGCCGAGCTGCGAACGGCCAGGGAGGTGTCTGCCGCCGCGTTCGCCGGCGCCGTGGCGGAGGAGCTGCGGGGCGTCGGGATGGGCGAGGGCGAGTTCAGCGTCGAGCTGCGCGAGCGCGATCCCGGGCCGACCGGTACCGACGAGGCCGTCTTTCTGATCCGCCCGAACGCCGGGCTCCCGTTCGGGCCGGTCGCCGAGACCGCGTCGGGCGGCGAGCTCTCGCGCGTCGCGCTCGCGATCGCGGCCGCCGCAGGCACGGTTCTCGATGTGAAACGGACGATGGTGTTCGACGAGATCGACGCAGGCGTCGGCGGCGAGACGGCGCACGCGGTCGCAGCGACGCTGAAGCGGCTCGCGGAGCGCGCGCAGGTGCTCACGATCACGCACTTGCCCCAGATCGCGAGCGTCGCCGACACTCACTATCGCGTGGTGAAGGTGCCGGGCGACCCGACACACACGAGGATCGAGCCGCTCGACGATGCGCAGCGACGCGACGAGCTCGAGCGGATGCTCGGCGGCAAGGAATTCATCTCTACCTTGCGATGATCCGATGAGCCTCATCGAGCACACCGGCCCGGCCCGTCTCGGCAAGCGGACGAAGGAGCTCGTCCGCCGGCTCCACCCCGACGACATCGCCGTCATCGACCACACCGACCTCGACCGCGTCTCTGCCGAGGAGCTCGTGGAGTCCGGTGTTCGAGTCGTCGTCAACGTCGCCCCCTCGCAGTCGGGGAGCTATCCGAATCCCGGGCCGCTCCAGCTCGTCCGCGGCGGCGTGCGCCTGATCGACGTCGACGACCCGAGCCTCTTCGAGGAGCTCTCCGACGGCGAGCGGCTGACCGTGCGCGGCGCGAGCTTGTTCCGGAACGGCACGTGCCTCGCGACGGGACGGGCGCTCGAGGAGCGCGAGCTCGCCGGCGCGCTGCTCGAGCAGCAGGGCCGCGTCACCGAGGCGCTGCAGGACTTCGCCGACAACACGCTCCGCTACCTGCGCGACGAGGGCAAGCTGCTTGCGGAGGGAATCGACTTCCCAACGCTCGAGACGAGCTTCCGCGACCGGCACGCCCTGGTCGTTGCGCGCGGGCCCGGGTTCAAGCGCGACCTGAAGATCGTGCGCGGCTACGTCCGCGACTTCAGGCCGGTGCTCGTCGCCGTCGACGGTGGTGCGGAGGCGCTCGTGGAGGAGGGCTGGAGGCCGGACGTGATCGTCGGCGACATGGACTCGGTGACGGACAGCACGCTGCGGTGCGGCGCCGAGATACTCGTCCACGCCTACCGTGAGGGGCATGCGCCGGGTGAGGCGAGGCTACAGCGGCTCGGCGTGCCGTTCCACACGGTCGCCGCGCCCGGGATCTCGGAGGACATCGCGCTCCTCCTGGCCCACGACAAAGGCGCAGAGCTGATCGTCGCGGTCGGCACCCACTTCAACCTGGTCGAGTTCCTCGAGCGCAGCCGGGCGGGTATGTCCTCGACGTTCGTCACTCGGCTCAAGGTGGGGGAGATCCTGATCGACGCGAAAGGCGTCTCCCGGCTCGTCAGCCGACGGATCGGCGTCTGGCCGCTCGCCCTCTTCGGACTCGCCGCTCTGGCGGCGCTGCTGGTCGCAATTCTGGCCTCACCGGCGCTGCGCAACGTGTTCGGCCTCTAACCTGCTCCCGTGTTCGACCTCCGCTACCACGTCGCGTCGCTCGCTGCGGTCTTCCTGATGCTCGTCGTCGGGATCCTGATCGGCGTCGGGATCTCCGGCCGCGGGTTCGTCGACGACGCCGAGCGCAACAACTTCAACCGTAAGATCGCCGGGCTCGAGGAGCAGGTCGACTCGGCCAAGGCGAGCGCAGACGACTTCGAGCGCAGGCAGCAGGCGGCGGAGGACTTCGTCGAGAGCGCGTATCCCGCGCTCTCGGCTGAGCGGCTCGACGGCAAGAACGTTGCGATCCTCGTCCTCGGCCCGGTCGATCCGTCGGTGAGCGCGATCGAGCGCGCAGTCGAAGAGGACGCGGACGGACGCGTATCGCGGATGCGCGCGCTCGGGCTGCCCCTGCGGCTGGAGTCGGTCGAGGCGGCACTGAGCGAGAAGCCGGAGCTCGGCGGCTACGTCGGCGACGACCAGCTCGGAAATCTCGGCCGCGACCTCGGCCGCGAGCTTGCCGCCGGTGGGGAGACGCCGCTTTGGGACGCGCTCGAGGGCGAGCTCGTCGAGGTGCGGGAGGGAGGCCTCGGCGATCCGGTCGACGGGGTGATCGTAATGCGCACGGCCGAGCCGCAGTCGGGCGAGAGCTCACGATTCCTCGCCGGCATCTACCAGGGGCTCGGCAGCGCCGGCATACCCGTGGTCGGCGTCGAGCCGACTCGCGTCGAGCAGAGCGCGATCCCCGCCTTCCAGCGCCACCGGCTCTCGACCGTCGACGGGATCGACACGCCGGCCGGCGCGCTGGCCGTGCTGCTCGTGCTGGCCGATCTCGACGCAGCGGGCGACTACGGCCTCCGCGACACCGCCGACCGGATCCTGCCGCCGATCGAGCCGCTCGCCGCGCCGCGTGGGTGAGCCGCCGACGATCCTGATCGCCGCCCGGAACGAGGAGGAGCTGATCGGGACGACGGTCGAGGAGCTCCGGCGGCATTTCCCTGGCTCGGAGGTGATCGTCGCCGACGACGGCTCCCGCGACGCCACAGCGGCCGCGGCAGAAGCCGCCGGCGCCCTCGTCGTCCGCCTGCCGCACCGCGGCAAGGGACAGGCGTTGACCATCGGCGAGCGGCTCGCAGCCAAGGGCGACCTGCTTCTCTGCGACGCCGACCTCCGCGGCGACCTGCGGACGCTGCTCGACGGCGACGGCGATCTGACGGTCGCGGCGTTCTCCCGGAGGCAGGGTGGCGGCTTCGGGATCGCGAAGGGTGCGGCGCGCCGGCTGATCCGGCTCGTCTCCGGTTACGACGCCCGTGAGCCGCTCTCGGGACAACGCCGACTAACCCAGGCCGCCCGTGACGTTGTCTTCCCGGTTGCCGCGGGATTCGGCTGCGAGACGGCGATGACCGCCGACGCGGCGTGCGCAGGGCTGACGATCTCCGAGGCTGCGGTCGACCTCGAGCACCGTGCGACCGGCCGCGACCTGCGTGGCTTCCGCCATCGTGGCCGCCAACTCCTGGACATCCTGCTCGCCTTCGGGCCGCAGGGGCGGAATCACCGCGGTCTTCGGCTTCCGCTCGTGGGCTGGGTGGCCGCCCTCGCCCGGCCGAGCCTCCTGCCGGTGGCGGCGATCGGCGTCGCCGACGACCTCTGGAGCGGGGAGGAGCGCGGCTTCCGCGCCCACGTGAGCTCGGGCGCCACGACCGGAGTGCTCAAGCTCGTCGGAATCCCTGCGTACGCGCTCTTTCGGACTCGGTCGGTGTCCGGAGCGATCCTCGTCGGCCTCTCGGCCAACCTCCTCAACCAGCTCGACACGAAGCCCGGCAGGGCGCTCAAGGCCTATCTGCTGGCGTCGATTCCGCTCGGTGCGCCCAAGGCGATGGCCGTCCTGCTCGCGCCCTACGATCTTCGAGAGATGGCGATGCTCGGTGACTCCGGATCGAACACGCTCGGTGCCGTGCTAGGTTTCGAGTCCGTGGGCAGGTTCACGGAGAGGCAACGCTGGAGCGCGATCGCGGCGCTCGCGGGTCTCACCCTCCTCGGCGAGCGACGGTCACTCGGTGCGCTGATCGAACAGACGCCCGTACTTCGCCAGCTCGACGGCTGGGGCAGGCAACACTCATGAGCACGAACGAGACCGGGCAGACGAAGTACATCTTCGTCACCGGCGGCGTGGTCTCGGCGCTCGGGAAGGGCATCGTTGCCGCCTCGCTCGGCCGGCTGCTGAAGGCCCGCGGTCTCCGCGTCCAGGCGCAGAAGTTCGATCCCTACCTGAATGTCGACCCAGGCACGATGAGTCCGTTCCAGCACGGCGAGGTCTTCGTCACCGAGGACGGCGCCGAGACCGATCTCGACATCGGCCACTACGAGCGCTTCGTCGACGAGAACATGTCACGGAACGCCAGCCACAGCGCCGGCGCGATCTGGGATGCCGTCCTGCGCAAGGAACGCAAGGGCGAGTTTCTCGGCGCCACCGTGCAGGTGATCCCGCACATCACGAACGAGATCAAGGCGCGGATCAAGCGCGCCGCGAAGGCATCGCCCGTCGACATCGTCATCTCCGAGATCGGCGGCACCGTCGGCGACATCGAGTCGCTCCCGTTCCTCGAGGCGATCCGCCAGTTCCGGCGCGAGGTCGGCCAGGAGAACGTCCTCTACCTGCACTGCACGCTCGTCCCGTTCATCGAGGCGGCGGGCGAGCTGAAGACGAAGCCGACACAGCATTCGGTCAACGAGCTGCGCCGGATCGGTATCCACCCCGACGTGATCGTCTGCCGCTCGCATGAGGAGCTCTCCCAGGACATCAAGGACAAGATCGCGCTCTTTGCCGACGTCGACATCCGCTCGGTGGTCGCCTCTCCCGACGTGTCCGACGTCTATCTCGTCCCGGCCGTGCTGCAGGCGCAGGGGCTCGACGAGCTCGTTGTCCAGCGGCTCGGGATCGACGCGCCGCCGGCCGTGCTCGGCGAGTGGCAGGACCTGATCGACCGGATCGAAGAGCTCGGAAGTGATGAGCACACGGAGGAGGTCACGATCGCACTCGTCGGCAAGTACGTGAAGCTCCACGACGCCTACCTGTCGGTGCACGAGGCGCTCAAGCACGCAGGCGTCCACCAGGGCGCGCGGGTCCGAGTCCAGTGGGTCGACGCCGAGGACATGTCCTTCGAGGAGGCGGCTGAGCTGCTCGAGCAGGTCGACGGTGTGCTTGTGCCGGGCGGGTTCGGCTCGCGCGGCTGGGAGGGCAAGATCCTCGCCTGCCAGGTCGCGCGCGAGCGCGGAATCCCGTACCTCGGCATCTGCCTCGGCATGCACGTCGCCGTCTCCGAGTTCGCGCGGCATGTGGCAGGCCTCGACGGCGCCAACTCGACCGAAATGGACCCCGAGACGCCGTACCCCGTGATCGACCTGCTGCCGGAGCAGAAGGAGATCGAGGACCTCGGCGGCACGATGCGGCTGGGAGCGCAGGCGGTCGAGCTCGCCGAGGGCACGCGCACGCGCGACGTCTACGACGAGGCAGTCATCCACGAGCGTCACCGGCACCGCTACGAGGTGAACAACCAGTACCGCGACCAGCTGATCGCCGCGGGCCTCGTCGTCTCGGGGACGTTCCAGGAGGGGCGCCTCGTCGAGATCATCGAACTGCCCGATCACCCATGGTTCGTCGCGAGCCAGTTCCACCCGGAGTTCAAGTCGCGGCCGACGAGGCCGGCGCCGCTGTTCCGCGAGTTCGTCGGAGCGGCCGCCGAGCGCAGGCGCTCCCGTACGGGCGTGGCGTTGCGCGCGGCCGGCTAGTCCTCGACGGGCCAGCCGACCGAGACGAAGAACGGCATCCCGGCGACCTGCGCCTCGCAGGCGCGGAACTCGATCTCGACCTCGCTCCCGTCCTTCCGCCGCAGGAGGGTGGTGCCCTCGAGCCTCCGGGCTGTCAGGGCGTTGACGAGCTGCGCGTCCAGGTCGAGGTCGGGCGCCAGCTCGCGCGCGCTGAGCGAGAGCAGCTCCTCGCGCGTGTAACCGAGCAGCGTGCACGCATACTGGTTGACGGCGATGTGACGGAAGTCATCGCCGACGACGAAGACGGCCACGGGACCGTTGTCGAGCGCCTCTGCGAGCAGAGTTGCTTGAATCAGCGGCTCGGCGACTCCCATACACCGAAAGGTACATCTTTCTGCTGAAATCTCCATCACCTGTGCTGCAGCTCTTTCTCGAGCTCGCCGCGATCGCGAGCCCGCCAGGAGAGGAGCGTGCGGTCGCCGATCGCGTGCTCGCGGAGCTGCGGGCGGTCGGGCTCGAGGTCGACGAGGACGACACCGGCGCGGCGACCGGTTCGACGATCGGGAACCTGCTCTGCCGCTTGCCGGGGCGCGGTGACGGCGGGACGCCGATCTTCTTCTGCGCGCACCTCGACACCGTGCCGCCGGCAGGACCGCTCCAGCCCGTCGTCGGCGAGGACGGCGTCGTCCGGAACGCCGGCGGGACGATCCTGGGCGCGGACAACAAGTCGGCCGTCGCGGCGATGATCGAGGCGGCGCGACGGATCGTCGAGGAGCGGAGGCCGCACGCGGGCGTGGAGCTCCTCTTCACGTCGAAGGAGGAGGTCGGCCTGATCGGCGCCGGCGCCTTCGACATCTCGAAGCTCGAGGCCGAGCTCGGCTTCGTCTACGACCAGGCTGCGCCGATCGGCGATGTGATCATGGGCGCGCCCTACCAGCGCTCGATGCTCGTGCGCTTCCACGGGCGTCCGGCTCACTCGGGGATGGTCCCGGAGGAGGGCCGCTCCGCGATCGCGGCCGCGTCCCGCGCGATTGCCGACCTCCGGCTCGGCCGGATCGACGAGGAGACGACGGCGAACGTGGGTCTGATCCGCGGCGGCAGCGCGCGCAACATCGTCCCGGAGTGGTGCGAGCTCGAGGCGGAAGCGCGTTCGCACGACGCCCGCAAGCTGGCAGATCTCGTCCAGGAGATGCTCGACGCGTTCGCGTACGCTGCGAGCACGGCCGAGTGCACGCTCGAGACCGAGGTCAGCGAGACGTATCAGGGCTACCGCTTCAAGGACTCCGACCCGATCGTGCAGCTCGCCGCGACGGCGCTCGAGCGCACAGGCTACGAGCTCGTGCCGACGCTCACCGGCGGCGGCGCCGACGCGAACGTCTTCAACACGAAGGGGCTTCCGTGCCTCAACCTGGCGAACGGGATGATGGAGATCCACACCGCCGACGAGCACATCGCGGCGGCAGATCTCGACGCCATGGTCGAGGTGACGCTGGCGCTGGTCGATGCCGCTCGGGCTTAGACGCGGAGCCGTCTCCGCGATCGTCGAAGAGCTGCCCGGGCTCGTCCGCCTCGAGGTGGACGGGATCCCCTGTGTCGCCTACCCGCGCCTGACGGGTGACGTCGAGGTCGGCGACGACGTGCTCGTGAACGAGCAGGCGCGGCTAGTCGAGCTCGGCTCGGGCGGCTTCGACGTCCTCTACGCGAACCTGACGCGTGGGCTAGGGCTCGCGGCGGAGGACGACGCTCACGTGATGGCGCTGCCATACACGCCCGGCCAAGTAACAGTCTGTTGCAAGGAGGAGACGGACCAGCTCGCGGACTCGCTCGAGGGCATGCCGGTCGTCCTCTGCACCCTGCACAGCCAGGTGGCGCCCGTCTGTGCGGGTCTACCCAGTGCGCGGGTCGCGTACGTCCAGGTTGCGGGCGGCGCGCTGCCGGTATCGCTGTCGGACACCGTGCGGACGCTTCGCGAGCGCGGCCTGATCGGGATCGCCTGCGCCGTCGCGCCGTGCCTCGACGGGGAAGCGCAGTTCGTGACGGCGGCGGCGGCGCTCGCCTGGGCCAAGGCGCAGAGCTACGAGGCCGTCGTCTGTGCGGTCGGGCCGGGCATCGTCGGCACCGGCTCGCGACTCGGGCACGGCGCGCTCACGCTTGCCGATGCCGCCAACGTCGCCGCCGCGCTCGGCGGCCGTCCGATCCTGGCCGTGCGCCAGTCGGAGGCGGACGCCCGCGAGCGACACCGCGGCGTCTCGCACCACGCCGAGACCGTGCTCGACCTGGCACTCGCGGAGATCGCGGTGCCGCACACCATGGACGGCGAGGGCTGGGAGGAGGCATGCGCCGGGCTCCCGCTCTCCCATATGGGTCGCGGCCCCGAGGAGGATCCGGCTTTCTTCCGCGCTGCCTACGCCGCGGGCGTCGCCGCGCGCCGCCTCCTCGACTGACTCACCAGCACGCCATCTCGTCCTCGCCGCTCGGCCGAAGTGTGCGCACGGCATGATCGTCGCATGGAGGAGCGCCGTCTCGGGCCTGTCGTCGGCCTCGGCACCTGGAACACGTTCAGGGACGACGCCCGGCTTGCACGCGCTGTCGTCGAGGCCGCGCTCGCCGCCGGCGTGCGCTGCTTCGACACCTCGCCGATGTATGGCTCCGAACAGGCGCTCGGCGTCGCGCTCGAGCCCGGCGCGACGGGGCAACTGTGCTGACGAAGATCTGGACGCCTTCGCCCGGCGAGGCCACCAAGCAGTACGAGGACCAGCGCGCCTGGTTCGGCCGCGTCGACGTGGAGCAGGTGCACAACCTGGTCGCGTGGGAGCAGCACCTGCCGTGGGTCGAGTCCGAGCGCGCCGGGGGCCGGATCGGCCGGCTCGGCGTCACGCACTACTCACCGTCCTCGTTCGGTGAGCTCGCGCGGGCGCTGCGCACCGGGCGCTTCCAGACGCTCCAGATTCCTTTGAATCCGGCCGAACGCACGGCCGAGCGGAAGCTTCTGCCGCTCGCGGCCGAGCTCGACGTCGCGGTGATCGTGATGGAGCCGTTCGGCTCGGGCGCGCTGCTGCGGCGGCCGCCGCGGCCGGAGGAGCTGGCGCCGCTGCGCACGTTCGGGATCGAGACCTGGCCACAGGCGTTGCTGAAGTGGATCCTGTCCGACCCGCGTGTCGACCTCGTCATCCCGGCGACGTCGAAGCCGGAACGCACGGCCGAAAACGCCGCCGCCGGCGCGCCGCCGTGGCTCGGGCCGGAGGAGCGCGCGTACGTCGAACGACTGGCCGGTTAGCCGCGGACCCACCCGGATCGGCGTCCCGGCGGGCGAGAGGACGAACCAGATCTCGAGGATGGCACGTTCACGCTGCCGACTCAACGACGCCGGAATGTAAGGTGCGGCGCGTGAGAATCGGCGTCGCCAAGGAGATCAAGCCGCAGGAATACAGGGTCGCGCTGACGCCCGCGGGCGCGCGCGAACTGGTACAGCACGGACACGAGGTCGTGGTCGAGAACGACGCCGGCGCCGGGAGCCAGTTCACGGACGACCAGTACGAGGCGAACGGCGCGCGCATCGCGTCGGTCGACGAGGTCTGGGAGAGCACCGAGCTCCTGTTGAAGGTCAAGGAGCCGATCGCTTCCGAGTATCCGCGGCTCCGCCCGGGACTCGTGCTCTTCACCTACCTGCACATCGCGGCCGACGAGCCGCTGACGCGCGCGCTCGTCGAGAGCGGCGTCACCGGTGTCGCGTACGAGACCGTCGAGACGGACGACCGTCGGCTGCCACTGCTGGCGCCGATGAGCGAGGTCGCAGGCCGGCTCGCCGCCCAGGCGGGAGCGCACTATCTCGAGCGGCCGCAGGGAGGCCGTGGGCTCCTGCTCGGCGGCGTCGCGGGCGTTGCTCCGGGCAAGGTCGTCGTCATCGGGGGCGGCATCGTCGGCTACAACGCCGCTGTGATCGCGCTGGGCCTCGGCGCGCAGGTGACGATCCTCGAGCGCTCGGTCGACCGGATGCGCCACCTCGAGGAGACGCTGCACGGCCGGGTCAGCCTCGTCATGTCCTCGACCCTCCAGATCGAGGAATCGGTGCAGGACGCGGATGTCGTCATCGGCGCCGTTCTGATCCCCGGTGCGCTGGCGCCGAAGCTGCTGACGCGGGAAATGGTGAAGGGGATGAAGCAGGGGAGCGTCTTCTGCGACGTCGCGATCGACCAGGGCGGCTGTGCCGAGACGTCACACGCGACGACCCACGACGACCCCGTCTACGACGTCGAGGGCGTCATCCACTACTGCGTCGCGAACATGCCGGGCGCGGTGCCGATCACGTCGACCATGGCGCTCACCAACGTCACGCTGCCGTACGTGGAGGCGATCGCCGATCACGGCCTCGCCGCTGCGGTCGCGCGCGACAAGACGCTCGCGCGCGGCGTTAACGTCATCGACGGCAAGGTCACGTACGAGGCCGTCGCCGAGGCGCACGGGCTTGAGTTCACGCCGCTCGAGGACGTCCTCGCGGCGCCGGCCGTCTAGCCGCGGTCGGGAAGCTGCTGCACGGCCCAGCTGTTGCCGTCGGGATCGCTGAAGAAGACGAACGAGCCCCAGTCGAACACCTGCACGTCGCTGACGTCGACGCCGCGCTCCAGGAGCTCCGACCGTGCGGCGTGGATGTCCGCCACGACCAGCTGCAGGCCTTCCTGAGAGCCGGGCTTCATCTTCGCGAGCCCCGTTCCCATCGCGATCGAGCACGCCGAGCCCGGCGGTGTCAGCTGGACGAACCGCAGCTCGTCGGTGACCTGGTAGTCGTGGTCGGCCTCGAAGCCGACCTGCTCGGTGTAGAAGCGCTTGGCGCGGTCGACGTCCGAGACGGGCACTTGCACCAGCTCGAGCCGCCAGTCCATGCGCCTAGCCCGCGGCCTGCTTCTGCCGCCGCGCCTCGAGCTGCTTCTGCGCCTTCGAGGGGCTGAGCTTGACGACGACCCACGTCACGCCTGCCGCCAGGCTGACGATGCCGACGATGTAGAAGACGAGGCCGATAAGACCGAGGACAGTGTCCATGCGCGCCGTACAATAGCCACGTGCCGCGGGCGTGCGTAATCGTGCTCGACGCCGTCGGCGCGGGAGAGTTGCCCGATGCGGCCGATTTCGGAGATGAGGGATCGAACACGCTCGGCAACGTGGCCCGCGCCGTCGGAGGTCTCGACCTGCCCGCGTTGGAGGCGCTCGGCCTCGGCAATGTGATGGAGCTCGAGGGCTGCCCGCCGCAGCCTGGTGCGCCCGCCGTCGCCGGCCGGCTGCTCGAGCGCTCGAAGGGCAAGGACACGACGACGGGCCACTGGGAGCTGATGGGCGTCGTCACCCCGACCGCGATGCCGACCTATCCGCACGGCTTTCCACACGACGTGATCGACCCGTTCATGCACAAGACCGGCCGCGGGGTGCTCGGCAACAAGGCCGCCTCGGGGACGGAGATCATCCAGGAACTGGGCGAGGAGCACCAGAAGACGGGGAAGTGGATCGTCTACACATCGGCGGACTCGGTCTTCCAGATCGCGGCGCACGAGGAGACGATCCCGCTCGAGGAGCTGTACGAGGCATGCCGGATGGCGCGGGAGATCCTGACCGGAAAGCATGCCGTCGGTCGTGTGATCGCGCGGCCGTTCGCCGGCTCGCCGGGCAGCTACGAGCGGACGCCGAATCGCCACGACTTCTCGCTCGAGCCGCGGCGGCCGAACTACCTCTCGCTCGTCCGCGACGCCGGCAACGCGGTGCACGCGGTCGGGAAGATCAGCGACATCTACGCCGGCTGCGACATCGACGAGTCCTTTCCGACGAAGTCGAACGTGGACGGGATCAACAAGACGGTCGAGCTGCTGCAGACGATCGAAAGCGGGCTCGTGTTCACGAACCTCGTCGAGACGGACATGCTCTGGGGGCATCGCAACGACCCCGTCAACTTCCACCGTTGCCTGCAGGACTTCGACCGGCGGCTCGAGGACATCCTCGAAGCGCTGCGGCCGGGTGACCTGCTGATCATCACCTCCGACCACGGCTGCGATCCGACGACGCCGTCGACGGATCACTCGCGGGAGCACGCGCTCCTGCTCGCCTATGCAGCCGGGCGGAACGCCAAGGGCGCGGTGCACGAGGGAGAGTTCGGCGACGTCGGCGCGACCGTGAACGCATGGCTCGGGGGCAAGGCGCCCGGCCGCGGGATCCCGGGCACGCCGGTCCTGCAGCCGTGATCCATCCCTCCGAGCTGATCGCGCGGAAGCGGAACGGGGAGGAGCTCCCCGCCGGCGAGCTCTCGGACCTGATCCTCGGCTACGCGCGCGGCGAGATCCCGGATTACCAGCTGGCCGCGTTCTGCATGGCGGTCTACTTCCGCGGGATGACGCCGGCCGAGACGTATGCCCTCACAGACGCGATGGTCCGCAGCGGCCGCACCCTCGACCTCGGCGCCGCGCTGGGACGCAAGGTCGTCGACAAGCACTCGACCGGCGGCGTGGGGGACAAGACCACGATCGCGGTCGGCCCGATCGTGGCGGCGTGCGGCGTCCCAGTCGGGAAGATGAGCGGGCGCGGACTCGGGCACACGGGCGGCACGCTCGACAAGCTCGAGGCGATCCCGGGGTTCGAGCGTCGAGCTGCCTGTCGAGCGACTTCATCGAGCAGGTGAAGGGAGGTCGGGCTCGCGATCGTCGGCCAGACCGACGACCTCGTACCGGCGGACAAGAAGCTCTACGGCCTCCGCGACGTCACCGCGACCGTGGACATCCCGCCGCTGATCGCCTCCTCGATCATGTCGAAGAAGATCGCCGGCGGCGCCGACGCGATCGTGCTCGACGTCAAGGTCGGCGACGGCGCGTTCATGAGGTCGCTCGAGGACGCGCGCGCGCTCGCGCAGACGATGCTCGAGCTGGGACAGCACGCCGACCGCGAGGTCGTCTGCCTGCTCACCGACATGGACCAGCCGCTCGGAGCCGCGGTGGGCAACTCGCTCGAGATCGCCGAGGCACGCGACACGGTCCGCGGCGAGGGCCCGCCCGACTTCACCGAGCTCGTGCTCGACGCCTGCGCGCGGCTGCTCGCGCTCTCCGACCTCGGGATCGACGACGAGGAGGGGAGGCGGCGCGCCGAGGCGGCGGTCGGCGACGGCTCGGCGCTCGCGGTCTACGAGCGCTGGATCCGGGCGCAGGGAGGCGACCCCGATCCCGCAGCGCTGCCGCAGGCACCCGTCGTGCTGGAGGTGCGCGCGCCGCAGGCAGGCTCGGTCGTGCGGCTCGGGGCGACGGCCGTCGGCATCGGCCGCACTGCACCTCGGAGCCGGGCGGGAGACCAAGGAGGACGCGATCGACCACTCCGTCGGCGTCCTCTGCCACGTCAAGCGCGGCGCGAGCGTCGCGGCCGGCGACGTGCTCGCCGAGGTGCACGCCCGTGACGAGGCGAGCGGGGAGGAGGCCGTCACGGCCGTGCTCGCCGCGTACGAGCTCGGCAACGAGCCCCCGCGCGAGCACCCGATCCTGCTCGACGTCGTCTCGTGATCGTCCGGGCCGAGCGCCCCGAGGACGAGCGCGAGCTCGCCGCGCTGATCGACGCCGCCTTCGAGGACACCGAGACCTCGGCGTTCACCGCCGACATACGCGCCTCGCCCGGCTACGTCCCCGAGCTGACGTTCGTCGCGGACGACGGCGGTGAGCTCGTCGGCTTCACGATGCTGAGCTACGTCCCGGCCGGTGGGCGAGACGTCCTGATCCTGACGCCGATGGCGGTGCGGCCCGACCGGCAGCGCACCGGGGTCGGGAAGCAGGTCGTGCGAGCCGCGATCGCGGCCGCCGACGCCCGCGGCGAGCCGGTCCTGCTCGTCGAGGGCGTGCCGTCGTACTACCCGCAGTTCGGCTTCCGCTCCGCGAGCGAGCTCGGCTTCGGGCGGCCGGATCCGCGCATCCCGGAGCGCGCGTGGATGGCGCTGACGCTCGGCGCGTACGACCCCTCGGTCGCAGGCCCCGTCGTCTACCCGGGCTTCTTCCCGCCGCCGCCGGATGCCTGAGCTCCCCGAGGTGGAGAGTGTCAGGCGCGCGATCGCGCCGGCGCTCGAGGGGCGGCGCCTGGAGCACGTCGAGATCGACGACGTCCGGCTGACGCGCCCGGAGGACCCGCTCGAGGTGGCTGCCGAGCTCACCGGCGAGCGCGTCGAGCACGTCGACCGGCGCGGCAAGTACCTGATCGTCCGCTTCGCCTCCGGCCGCGCGCTCCTGATCCACCTGCGGATGACGGGCAGCCTGCTGCGGGAGCCGGGCGAGACGTCGCACGTGCGCGCCGTGCTGCAGCTCGACGACGGCAGCACGGTCGGCTACCGCGACGTCCGGCGCTTCGGCACGTGGCTCCTGCTCGAGCCGGGCGAGCTCGAGCCGTACCTCGGGGCGCGCCTCGGCGAGGAGCCGCTCGTCGCCGCGTTCACGGCGAAGGGTCTCGGCGAGCGGCTGCACGGGCGCCGCGCGCCGTTGAAGGCGGCGCTGCTCGACCAGCGGACGCTCGCCGGGCTCGGGAACATCTACGTCGACGAGGCGCTCTGGTACGCGAAGCTCCATCCACTTCGTCCAGCGCGCTCGCTGGACGCGGCCGAGCTGCGCCGCCTCCACCGCGCGATCAGGAAGGCACTCGAGCTCGGGATCGCGCGCCAGGGCTCGACGCTCTCGGACTACCGGCTCCCGGACGGCTCCGCCGGGGCGATGCAGCAGGAGTTCCGGGCCTACGGCCGCACCGACGAGCCGTGCGATCGCTGCGGCACGCCGCTCGAGAAGACGCGGGTCGGCGGTCGCGGCACGTGGTTCTGCCCGCCCTGTCAGACGCTCTGACGGAACCGCCGCTCGATGTAGGGCAGACATGGCGCCAAGCCGCACGTTTGGGACCAAAAGCCGAGAGGCCCGGACATCCCGGGCCTCTCGCCTGCCGTTAGGAGTGGGGGCTCCTAGCCTTTTCCGCCTTTCCCCTTGCCCTTGCCGGGGTTTTCGCCTTTCTCGGAGCTCTTGTCCTGCTTCTTCTCAGCCCTCTCGGCCTTGGCCTTCTCTGCCTTGGCCTTGGCGGCCTCGGCCTTGGCGCCTTCGGCCTTCGCCTTGGCGGCCTTCGCCGCCTTGGCCTTCTTGGCCTTGCGCGGCCGCGCAGGTGCCGAGCGTGTCGCCGTGGCGCTGGTGGGCCGGCCACGCGGCCTTGGCGATGCTGATCGTGTTCTTGCCCTTGTGGCAGATCGTCACCTTTTTGCCGTACGCCTTGTCCGCGGAGCTGATCGCGCTCTGCGCTGCGCCGACACCGCCGAGTGCGGCGAGAGCGGCGAGCAGGCAGACGACCATGGCGGCGGCGCCTGCGATGCGCGAACGCTTCTTCGGATTGCTCAACTGGGCTCCCTTCATAAGCTGCCGAAAGTCATTCCTCTGATGAGTGGACGCACTCGGGCGTGAACCCCTGCGCGTGCACTCGTTAAGGTTTTGTTCGGAGTTCGTCGACCTCGGGGCTGAGCGGATTGAGGGCGGCCGCTCGCTCGAGGGCCAGCTCGCGTTCGCGCGCAGTGCTCGCCACCGCCAGGTCGAACCAGACGCTCCAGCTCTCGGGGTTGCGGTCGAGGGCGCGCGCCAGGCTGCGCCGGGCGGCCGCAGCGTCGCCGAGCTCGAGCTCGGCCTCGCCCCGCAGCTGCCACGCCTCTTCCGACCAGGGTGCCCAGCTGATCGCCCGCTTCGCCTCGGCAGCGCCGCGGGCCGGGTCTCCCGCCTCCGTGGCCACGATGCTCGCCGCCGCGGCCCGGTTGCCGACGCTGCCCGACGAACGCGACCGCCGCGAGCGGGGCGAGCAGTGCGAGGGTGATCCCGCGCCGCTTGCCGGTCAGCCACGGCGGTTCGTCTGGCCGAGCCGCGGGCGAGCAGGACGGCGGCGCAGAAGATCGCCGGCACGGTGACCGCGGGAACCTCCCAGTCCCAGTCGACGCCCGCGTGGACGAGGTAGGCGGCATACGCGCCGACCGCGGCGGGCGCGTACGCGAAACCGCGCACGGCAGGGAGCGCGACCAGCGGCAGCGCGAGCGACGCGAGCAGGAGCGCGAGGCCGACCGGGCCGAGCTCGGCGAGAGTCTCGAGGTAGAGGTTGTGTGCGTCGCGGGCGTGGAAGGCGACCGAACGCTCGCGGAACCAGTGCGCCTCGAAGCTGCCTGCACCGGTGCCGAGCAGCGGCTCGTCGCGGACCATCGTCCGCGCGACGCGCCAGTAGTCGCTGCGGCCGTTCCCGGATGCGCTGACGAGGCGTCGCTGCAGGTCGCCGTCACCGGGCGCCGGCGCGCGGCCGAAGGAGTCGGACGCCCGCCTTACGACGTCGACCGGACCGCCGGCCGCTGCCAGTGCGCCCAGAGCCGCAAGGAGCGCTGCGGCGGTGACGGCGCCGACGAGGAGCCGGCCTGCATGCGCGGAGAACCGAAGCCGCCGCTCGGCGATGTGCATCGCGACCGCGGCCGCGGCGGCGAGGAGCATGAGCGCGAGGAGGATCTTCGCGAGCTCGTGGCCCTCCCGCTGGGCCGTCGTGAGCGAGTCGCCGGCCGTGGTGAGCGCGTGGTACCGCGAGGCCAGGTAAACGGCGAGGAGCGCCGGCGTGCCGACCACGAGCCCCGTCGCGAGCAGCCGCGCCCGGTGCGTGTCGGCCGCGATCTGGACGATCGCACCGACGACCAGGGCCACGAGCGCACCCCGCGAGAAAGTGAAGTAGAGCGTCGGCAACAGGACGACGAGCGACGCCGACGCGAGCACCCGGGTCGCGAGCCCGACGCCGTGCGCCGCGAGTGCGCCGGCGAGCAGGAGCGCGAGCACAGTCAGGATCCCGAGCGCGTTCCAATAGCCGAGCGGCTCGGCGAGCTGGTAACCGCTCGACGGGTCGTACGCGCCGCCGACGTCCCCAGGGAATAGCCGGGTGCCGAGCGCATAGAGCGCGACCGCGACGGCGCCGGCCAGGATGCCGCCGAGAAGCGACGCGAAAGCCTCCCGGAACGAGAGCAGCAGGATCGCCGCGGTGGCGGCTGCGACGTAGAGCAGCCCGCGCTCCGCCTCCGACACCTGCGCGGTCGCGCCGGGTGACCATGCTGTCGACAGGAGCGCCCAGAGTGCAAGCGCGGCGATCCCGCCGAGGAAGGCGAGCTCGAGCCTTCCGGGGCGGGGGAGGTCGGCGATCAGGATGGCGCTTGCCGCCACGAGCGTGAAGGCCAGCGTCGCCAGGCCCCAGTCGCCGGGGAAGTACCCGCCGTCGACCGCGCCGAGCCCCGCCACGGCGGCGAAGGCCGTCAGGAACGGCGCCGCCGCACGTGCCGTCCGTGGAAGAAGCGAGTCGTCCGTGGCGCGAGTCTAGGCGGCGAGCCGGGCGTCGAGCTGACCCGACTTGTCGAGCCGCCAGAGCTCGGCGTAGCCGCCGATCGGCGTTCCGTCGATCAGGATCTGCGGCACGGTCCAGCCGCCCGTTAGCTCCTGAAGCTTGCGCCTGAAGGCGGGGTTGCCGTCGAGCGAGATCTCGTCGTACTCGATGCCCTTCTCGTCGAGGAGCGCCTTCGCGCGAACGCAATAGCCGCACCAGCGCGTGGTGTAGATCTCGATCCTGCTCATCGGTCGTACAACGGCGGAGGGCGTCGAATCGTTCCCGTCGGCCACCCTCTCTAGACTCGGAGAGTGGCCCGGACGTACAGAACCGAAGCTGTCGTGCTCCGCTCGTTCCGGCTCGGCGAGGCCGACCGCGTCCTCCACGTCTACACGGCCGAACGCGGGCGCGTCGGCGCCGTCGCGAAGGGCGTACGGCGGACGAAGTCGCGCTTCGGCGGGCGGCTCGAGCCGCTCTCGCACGTTGAGCTGATGCTGCACCAGGGCTCCGGCGAGTTGCAGACGGTGACCGGCGCCGACCTCCGCTCTTCACACCACGAGGCGCGCGAGGATCCGTACCGCCTCGCGGTCGGGCTGATCGGCGCGGAGGCGATGCTGCGGCTGTTCACGGAGCAGGAGGCGAACGAGCGCGCGTTCACGGCGCTGACGCGGTTCCTCGATCGGCTCGACGTGATTCCGCCGCGCGCGTCGGCGAGGCCGGCGCTCGAGCCGCTCGTGCTCTCGTTCCAGCTGAAGCTGCTCTGGCTCTCCGGCTACATGCCCCACCTCGACGCGTGCGTCGAGTGTGGGACGGCGGAGGGACTGACGGGGTACGCGCCGGCAGCCGGCGGCGCGGTCTGCAGCGACTGCGGCGGCAGCTCGATGGCGCTCTCATCCGACGGGCTGCGCGGGATCACGACGCTGGTCGCGACCCCGATGTCCGACGCGCACGACGCGGGCCTCACCGACCGCGGCGCCCGTGAGGCGCTGGCGCTCGTGACCGCCTCCTACGAGCACCACGGCGGCTTCCGCCTCCGGACGCTCTCAGCCTGACTTCGGCGTCCTCCACTCAGCGGCGAGCAGCTCGCCGATCCGGCTGCGCACGCCCTCGAGCGGCAGCCGCTCCTGCGCGAGCGAGTCCCGGTCGCGGACGGTGACCGTATCGTCCTCGAGCGTCTGCTCGTCGATCGTGAGCCCGTACGGCGTCCCGATCTCGTCCTGGCGGCGGTAGCGCCTGCCGATCGCGCCGTTGTCGTCGTACTCGACGCTGTAATGCCGCCGCAGCTCCTCGTAGAGCGACCGAGCCTTCTCGACCATCGCCGTGTCCTTGCCGATCAGCGGCAGGATCGCGGCCTTCACGGGCGCCAGCCGCGGATGGAGGCGGAGCACGGTGCGCTCGCGCTCGCCGACGACTTCCTCGTCATAGGCGTCGATCATGAACGTGAGCATCGAGCGGTTGACGCCGAGCGCGGGCTCGATCACGTACGGCACGAAGCGCTCGCCGGTGCCCGCGTCGACCCACTCGAGCTTCGTCCCCGACGCCTCCGTGTGCTGCGTCAGGTCGAAGGCGCCGCGGTTCGCGATCCCCTCGAGCTCGGACCAGCCGATCGGGAAGAGGTATTCGATGTCGCTCGTGCCGCTCGAGTAGTGCGAGAGCTCGTCGGCGTCGTGCGGGCGGACGCGGAGGTGGCTCTCGCGAACGCCGTAGCGAAGGTGCCAGCGGTAGCGCGCGTCGACCCAGTAGCGGTACCACTCGTCCGCCTCGTCCGGCGGCACGAAGAACTCCATCTCCATCTGCTCGAACTCGAGCGTCCGGAAGATGAAGTTTCCCGGCGTGATCTCGTTCCGGAACGCCTTGCCGACCTGCGCGATTCCGAAGGGCGGTTTGCGGCGCGCGATCTGGGCGACGTTCTTGAAGTTGATGAAGATCCCCTGCGCCGTCTCGGGACGGAGGTAGACGTCGACACCGGTCTCCTCGACTGCGCCGACGCGCGTCTGGAACATCAGGTTGAACTGGCGCGGCTCGGTCAGGTCGCAATCCGGCGTCTCGCCTGGCCGCTTCGAGGGCCGCTTGCCGCAGCGGATCTCCTCGTGCTCCGGGTCGCTGAGGTGGTCGGCCCGGAAGCGCTGCTTGCATGTGCGGCAGTCGACGAGTGGGTCGCTGAAGCCGCTCACGTGCCCCGAGGCTTCCCAGACTCTCGGGTGGAGGATGATCGATGAGTCGAGCGCGACGATGTCGTCCCGCTCGCGCACCATCGCCTCGAGCCAGCGAGCCTTGACGTTGTCCTTGAGCAGGACGCCGTAGTGGCCATAGTCGTAGGAGCTGCCGAGGCCGCCGTAGATCTCCGACGACGGGAAGACGAATCCGCGCCGCTTCGAGAGTGAGACGATCTTCTCCATCGTGACCGCGTCGGTGCTCATGAGTGCGCAGAGGCTACCGGGATGACGCCTGCGGTCGTGGCGGCCGAGCAGGCCGGGATCTCGTTCACGCTGCACGAGTACGAGCACGAGGCAGGCGCCGCGTACGGCCTCGAGGCGGCGGCGAAGACCGGTGTCGACGCGGCGCGCGTCTTCAAGACGCTCGTCGTCAGCCAGGACGGCGCACTCTCGGTCGCGATCGTCCCGGTCGCGGCGCAGCTCGACCTGCGCGCGCTCGGCAAGCGGGCCGCGCTCGCCGACCGCGCGGCGGCCGAGCGGGCGACGGGCTACGTGTTGGGCGGGATCAGCCCGCTCGGGCAGCGCAAGCGGCTGCCGACGCTCCTCGACGAGTCGGCGCTCGCGTTCGCGACGATCTTCGTCAGCGCCGGCCGCCGCGGCCTCGAGCTCGAGCTCGCCCCCGACGACCTCGTCCGGCTCACCGGGGCGCGCGTGGCGGCGGTAGCCTCCCGCGGGTGAATCCAGCGCGCGAGGCCGTCGAGCTCCACATCGTCTCGGACTCGACCGGCGAGACCGCGGCGCGCCTCGTCGCCGCGCTCGAGGCGCAGTTCCCGGAGCAGCCCTTCGAGGAGGTGCGGCACCCGCAGATCCAGACGATCGACGACCTCCAGCTGGCGGTGAACCGCGCCAAGGGCCGCCCGGCGGTGATGGTCTACACGCTCGTCGACCGCGGCATGCGCGAGGCGATGCGTACGCTCTGCCGCAGCGCGCGACTGCACTACTGCGACCTGCTCGGCCACCCGATCGAGTCGATCGCCAAGGTCTCCGGGATGGCGGCGCGCATGACCCCGGGCGCGCGGCCGCCGCTCAACTCTGCCTACTTCAAGCGGATGGAGGCGATCGAGTTCGCGGTCAAGTTCGACGACGGCGTCGGCAGCGGCCTGCGCGAGGCCGACGTCGTCCTCGTCGGTGTCTCGCGCACGTCGAAGACGCCGCTCTCGATCTACCTCGGCTACCTGGGTCAGAAGGCCGCGAACGTGCCGGTCGTGAAGGGGATCAAGCCGCCGCCGGAGCTGTTCGAGATCGACCCGATCACGATCATCGGGCTGACGATCGACGCCGAGCGGCTCGGCGAGATCCGCGCCACGCGTGTCCGGGGCATGGGGGGCGAGAACCGCCGCTACGCGGAGATGCTGGAGATCTATGACGAGCTCGAGGAGGCGGCGGCGTTGCACCGCCGGCTCGGCTGCCCGGTGATCGACGTCACCGGCCTCTCGATCGAGGAGACTGCCCACCGCGTCATCCGCCTCGTCGACCGCCGCCGGCAGGAGGCGCATGCCTGAGAAGCCCTGCGTGCCGCTCTGGCGCTGGGGGCTGTGGTGGACGATCCTCGGCGCCGCCGTCCTCGTCTTCTACGTCCTGCTGACGCCGATCTGGCTCGGGCTTCGCGCGGCGGCGTGGGCGGCCGAATGGAGGTCGCGCAGGCGACGGACTTGACAAACGTCCCCGTGTTTGGTCAACTGGCTTAGTCATTCGCCTAAGACAGGAGGGGAACGATGACACAGTTCAACCTCGTATTCGAGGCACGGCCATGAGGCGGCGCCTTGGACTCGCACTCGGTCTCGTCGCGACGACCGCCGCGGCGTTCGCGATCGCGCTCGAGTCGCAGTCGGCGGCGGGCAGCTCGCCCCCACCCAGGGCCGAGCACAACCATGCCAGCCATCCCAACGCGACACAGGAGCGGTATCTCTACGTCACCACGCTCTCGAAGAGCGCCGGCGACCCCGACTTCATCGCCGTGATCGGCGCAGACCCGCACTCTGCCGACTTCGGCCGGATCGTGGACCGCGTCGACATGCCCAAGACAGGCGACGAGCTCCACCACTTCGGCTACTCGCCCGACCAAAAGCGCCTGATCGTCCCCGGCCTCTTCTCGAACCGCGTCCACGTGTTCGACGTGGACGGAGGCGGGAAGAAGCTGCGGTTGCGCACGGTGAACGAGGATCTCGTCGCGGACAGCGGCTACGTCGTCCCGCACGGAGTGATGGCGATGCACGGGAAGGTCCTCGCCCCGATGATCGGAGCCGCGACCGACTCGACGGCGCCGGGCGGCATCGTCGAGCTCGACGACAAGACCGGCGAGTTCGAGCGCTACTTCGGCCCCGGCCCGGAGCGCGAGGCGCACGATCTGGCCCCCAAGTACATGTACGACTTCGCGATGCCGCCGGACGCGAACCGGGGCATCAGCACAACGTTCGGGCCGCCGGCGCTGTGCGGCGGGGGCGTCGACCCGACCTGCCTCGGCGACGAGGTCGCCGTCTGGGACGTCGAGCGCGAGAAGGTGATCCAGACGGCTGACCTGGGCACGAACAACGGCGCCCTCATGGTCCGGTTCGTCAGCGGGAAAGGCGTCCGTCGCGCGTTCATCAACACGCCCGGGACGAGCGCCGTCTGGCTCGCCGACGACGACGACCACGACGGCGTCTTCGACTTCCAGCAGGTGCTCGGCCCGGACGACGGCCTGTTGATCCCGGCCGACCTCCTGCTCTCCTACGACGGCCGCCACATGTACGTGTCGAACTGGTTCGGGAACACGGTGCAGCAGTACGACATCACCGACCCGTTTGAGCCGAAGCTCAACGCGACCGTCTCGCTGCCGCACCCGAACATGCTCCGGATGAGTAGGGACAACCGGCGGCTCTACGTCACGAACTCGCTCCTCTCGACGTGGGACGACGACACGCGCTTCGGCCCCGCCCGCAACAACGAGTACGGGCTCTGGCGCTTCGACGTCGATCCGGCGACCGGGAAGCTGACGTCGTTCCCGTCGGACGGGAGCGCCTGGGTCAGCTTCGAGAACGTCGAGAAGAAGACGACGACCGGCCCCGCCGGGCCGCACATGATGCTCTTCGACCCGAGCGTCAGGCTCGAGCCGGGGGAGCACTGATCTCGGCGCCGCTCGGCCGCCGAGGACATGCCTCGAGCGGCCGCGCGGCGTCCTTACGACCCACCCCACGAGGAGGCCGAGACGCCATGCAGCACGAACAGCACGAGAAGCCCGCGTCGTTCCACCGCTCGCCGCAGGATGCGATGACGGCGCCGAAGGAGGAGTTCCTCTACCTCGCCTGCCTGCACGAGGGCACGGGGGTCGCCCAGCCTGACTTCCTCGCCGTCGTCGACGCGGAAGCGGGCCGGATCGTCCACGAGCTGCCGATGCCGAACGTCGGCGACGAGCTGCACCACTTCGGCTGGAACCGCTGCTCGTCCGCCTGCCACGGGCCCGACCGCTCGCACCTGGTCGTGCCCGGCTTCCGCTCGTCGCGGTTCCACATCGTCAACGTCGCGGACGATCCGCGCCGGCCGTGGATCGAGAAGGTGATCGAGCCGGAGGAGGTGATCGCGGCGACTGGCTACACGCGGCCGCACACCGTGCACTGCATGCCCGGCGACAATATTGTCGTCGCGATGCTCGGCGACGCCGACGGCAACGGCGCCGGCGGCTTCGCGGTCATCGACGCGAAGACGTTCGAGGTCAAGGGCCGCTGGGAGAACGGCGGTGCCCGGCCGCCGCTCAACTACGACTTCTGGTACCAGCCGCGCAAGAACGTCCTCGTCTCGTCGGAGTTCGGCGAGCCGAACGCGTACGAGCCGGGCTTCGACCTCGCCGACGTGGGCGCCGGCCGGTACGGACAGCGGATCCACTTCTGGGATCTCGAACGGCGGACGCTCGAGCAGACGATCGACCTCGGCGAGAAGGGGCTGGTGCCGCTCGAGGTTCGCTGGCAGCATGACCCCGACTCCGACCAGGGCTTCGTCGGCGCGGCGCTTTCGAGCGTCATGTTCCGCTTCCACCGCGAGAACGGCTCGTGGGCCGCCGATCCGGTGATCGAGGTGGAGAGCGTCGAGCTCGACGGCTGGCCGTTCCCCGTTCCGGGGCTGATCACCGACCTCGTGCTCTCGATGGACGACCACTTCCTCTACTTCGCGAACTGGCTCCACGGCGACATCCGCCAGTACGACGTGTCCGATCCAGCTCGTCCGAAGCTGACTGGGCAGCTCTGGCTCGGCGGCGTGCTCGGGAGGCAGAGCGACGGCCCGCGTCCGCTGAGCGGCGGCCCGAACATGCTCCAGCTCTCGTACGACGGCCGCCGCCTGTACGTGTCGAACTCCCTCTACTCGACGTGGGACAACCAGTTCTATCCCGAGCTGCGGTCCTGGCTGCTGCGGATCGACTGCGACCCGAACGGCGGCATGCAGATCGACCCCGACTTCTTCGTCGACTTCTCCGACCGCCCCGGCGGGCCGGCGCGCGCGCACGAGGTGCGCCTTCAGGGCGGCGACTGCACGACGGAGATCTTCCAGTGATCGTCGCGCACCACCTGGTCGAGGGACTGGCGCCGGCAATCGTGGCGGCCGCGACGAGCGGCCCGCTCCTTCTGGTGGCGGTGCGCGCGCGCCTCGGCGGGACGGGCGGACGCCGGCGCTCGATTCGCGCGCGCCGCCGCGCGAGAATGAGCCGGACGTGAGCGAACCCGCTGCGAAGACCACGGCCCGCTCGGCCGCCGAGGACGCGCTCCTCGACGCGGCCGAGCGGCTGCTGGTCGACATCGGCTACGCCAGGATCACGACGCGCCGCCTGGCCGAGGAGGCGGGCGTCAACCACGGGCTCGTCCATTACTACTTCGGCTCGAACGAGAACCTGCTCGTGCGCGCCCTGGAGCGCTTCACCGAGCGGCTGATCGACCGGCAGCGGGAGCTCTATGCCGCCGACATGGCCTTCGTGGAGAAGTGGCGAACCGCGATGCGCTATCTCGTGGCCGAGGACCGCACGTACGAGAAGGCCTGGCTCGAGCTGCAGGCGATGGCCTGGAACGACGACGGGCTGCGCGACCGGCTCGCGCGCGTGAACGCGGAGTGGCGCGCCGTCCTCACCGACGCCTTCCGCGAGCCGCACCGCGAGCTCGGGGTCGAGATGCCGCTCGAAGCCCTCGTCTCCCTCGTGATCACGTTCAATGTCGGAATCATGGTCGAGCGCCTGGGCGGGATCGACACCGGGCACGCAGAGCTCCTGGAGTGGATCGACGGATGGCTGTCGAGCTGACCACCGAGCGCGCCGCGATCGTCGCGACGGCTCTCGACTACTTCGAGGGCTGGTTCGACGGCGACGCCGAACGGATGGAGCGCGCTCTCCACCCTGCGCTCGCGAAGCGGGGGCCGGAGCTGCGGACGGTCACGAAGGACGAGATGGTCGCGTGGACGGCCGAGGGCGAAGGAAAAGCCGAGGATGCAGGTCCAGGCCGGCGCATCGATGTCACCGTCGTCGACGTCCACGGGACCATCGCCAGCGCCGTCGTCGACTCCGACGTCTATCGCGAGTACATCCATCTCGTCCGGACGGACGACGGCTGGAAGATCGTCAACGCGCTATGGCACTCGACGTAGCACCGACGCAAGAGCAGACGCGGGCCCGCTACCCCGACGAGTCGGGATACGTCGAGCGCGACGGGGTGCGCGTCTTCTACGAGGTCTACGGCTCGGGCGAGCCGACCTTCCTGCTGCTGCCGACATGGTCGATCATCCACTCGCGGCAGTGGAAGGGGCAGATCCCGTTCCTCGCGCGCGAGCACCGCGTCGTCACGTTCGACGGCCGCGGCAACGGGCGCTCCGACCGGCCGACCGTGTCCGACGCATACGACGAGCGCGAGTTCGCGCTGGACGCGCTCGCGGTGCTGGACGCGACCGCGACCGACCGGGCCGTCATCGTCGGGTACTCGCTCGGCACGCCGCGGGGGCTGATCCTCGCGGCCGAGCAGCCGGAGCGCGTCGCGGGCGCGGTCTTCATCGGGCCCGCGTACTCGGGCGGCGGCGAGCCGCTTCCAGAGCGGGTGATGCCGTGGGAGGACGAGCTCGACAGCGACGAGGGCTGGGCGAAGTACAACCGGCACTACTGGCTGCGGGACTACCGCGGCTTCCTCGAGTTCTTCTTCGGGAAGATCTTTCGGGAGCGGCACTCGACGAAGCAGATCGAGGACTGCGTCGGCTGGGGCCTCGAGACGACGGCCGAGACGCTCATCTCCGCGCACCACGGCGCGAAGCCGGAGCCCGAGGAGGCACTTGCGCTCGCGCGGCGCGTGCGCTGTCCAGTGTTGGTGCTCCACGGAGTCGACGACGCGATCGCGTCGCACACCCGCGGGCGCGCGCTCGCCGAGCACACAGGCGGCGACCTCGTCCTGCTCGAAGGGTCCGGCCACGCGCCGCACGCGCGGGATCCCGTGTTCTTCAACCTCCTGCTGCGCGACTTCGCGCGGAGGCTCGCGTGACCGTCGTCGCGGAACAGCACGAGCAGACCCGCGCCCGCTATCCCGACGAGGAGGGCTTCGTCGAGCGCGACGGCGTGCGCCTCTTCTACGAGGTCTACGGATCGGGCGACCGACGGTGCTGCTGCTGCCGACGTGGGCGCTCATCCACTCGCGCCACTGGAAACTGCAGATCCCGTGGCTCGCCCGCCACTGCCGTGTGGTCACGTTCGACGGGCGAGGCAACGGCCGCTCCGACCGCCGCGCAGGGTGCCGAGGCGTACGCGAGGCGCGAGTTCGCCGCAGACACGCTCGCGGTGATGGACGCCACCGCGACGGAGCGCGCCGTCGTCGTTGGTGTGTCGTGCGCGGCGCTCTGGGGCGTCGTGCTGCCGCGCGAGCACCCGGAGCGCGTCGCCGGCGCCGCGTTCATCGCCGGCCGGCCGTCCCGCTGGCGCCGCCGCTGCCCGAACGCACCGTCTACTCCTTCGACGAGCGGCTCGACACCGACGACGGATGGGCGAAGTACAACATGCACCATTGGCTCGACGGACTATCGGGACTTCCTCGAGTTCTTCATCGGGAAGTGCTTCACGGAGCCGCACTCGACGAAACCGATCGAGGACGCGATCGGCTGGGCGCTCGAGACGACTCCCGAGAGTGCTCGCGGACCCGACGCCGGCATCGACCTGCCGATCGGCGGCGACTTCAGGGAGCTCTGCGGACGCGTTCGCTGTCCGGTGCTCGTCATGCACGGCGACGAGGACGCGCTCCACGCGCACGCGCGGGGCGTGCGCGGCTCGCCGAGGCGGCGGGCGGCGAGCTCGTCATGCTCCACGGCTCCGGGCACTTTCCCGCAGGCGCGGGATCCGGTGCTGATCAACCTGCTCCTTCGTGAGTTCGTCGGAGCGGTTGCCGTGAACGTCGTCGCCGGGCCGAACGCGAGCAGAGCCGCGCCCGCTACTCCGGATGAGGAGGGCTTCGTCGAGCGCGACGGCGTGCGCGTCTTCTACGAGGTCTACGGCGACGCGGCGACGACGTTCTTGCTCTTCCCGACTTCCCCGATCTCGCATTCGCGGATGTGGAAGGGGCAAATCCCGTACCTGTCGCGCCACTTTCGCGTGGTCGTGTTCGACCCGCGCGGGAACGGGAGGTCGGACCGGCCGGACAACGCCGAGGCGTATTCCTACTGGGAGGTCGCGAAGGACGGCCGCGCCGTCCTCGAGGCGACCGGTGCGGAGACGGCGCTCCTGGGCGGGCTCTGCGACGGCGGCGGCTACGCGCTCATGCTCGCCGCGACTGATCCCGCGGTCGCGCTCGGCGTAGTGGCGATCTCGCCCTCCGTCCCGCGGCTGACGCCCGGACATCCGAACTACCGCCGCTATCCGTCCACCGAGCCGCTCGACACCGACGAGGGCTGGGCCAAGTGGAACGTGCACTACTGGCGGCGCGACTTCCGCGGGTTCCTCGAGTTCTTCTTCTCGCAGCAGCTCCCCGAGCCGCACTCGACGAAGCAGATCGAGGACTGCGTCCGCTGGGGCCTCGACGGAGGCGTGGAGTCGCTCGTCCTTGCCGACGAGGAGGCGCCGCCGCCGTTCGCGAGCGCGGAGGAGGCGCGCGAGCTCGTCGCGCGGGTTCGGTGCCCGGTGCTCGTCGTCCACGGCGAGCTGGACAACTGCCAGACGCGCGAGCGCGCACTCGCGGTCGCGGAGCTCACTGGCGGGATGTTCGTCGGGCTCGAGGGCGCAGGGCACATCCCGACGGCGCGTCACCCGGTGAAGATCAACACGCTGATGCGGCAGTTCGGCGAAGCGGTCGCATCGCAGCACTCGTTTCAGCCGCTCGCCTCGAGGAGGCAGACATGATCGCAGTCGCAAATGCACGCGAGCAGACGCGTGCCCGGTACCCCGACGAAGAGGGCTACGTCGAGCGCGACGGCGTGCGCGTGTTCTACGAGGTCTACGGCGATGCGCCGACGACGTTCCTGCTCTTCCCGACCGGACCGATCTCGCACTCGCGCCTCTGGAAGGCGCAGATCCCGTACCTGTCGCGGTACTTCCGCGTGGTCACGTTCGACCCGCGAGGAAACGGCCGCTCCGACCGCCCCGGCACGCCGGATGCCTACTCGCGCTGGGAGTTCGCCGAGGACGGTCGCGCGGTCCTCGCGGCCGCGGGGGCGGAGAGGGCGCTGCTCGGCGGGCTCTGCCACGGGGGCGGCTCGGCGCTCATGCTCGCCGCGACGTACCCGGCTTGCGCGCTCGGCGTGTTCGCGATCGCGCCGTTCGTCCCGATGCTCACGCCTGCGCATCCGCACTACCTTCAGTTTGCGTTCGACGAGGAGCTCGAGACGGACGAGGGCTGGGCGAAGTGCAACCGCCACTACTGGCGGCGCGACTACCACGACTTCCTCGAGTTCTTCTTCGCGCAGCAGCTCCCCGAGCCGCACTCGACGAAGCAGATCGAGGACGCGGTCGAGTGGGGGCTCGCAGGCGACGTGGAGGCGGTCATCCTCTCGACCGGCGAGTCGGGGCGTCCGTGGGAGAGCCAGGAGGACGCGCGTGCAATGTGCGAGCGTGTGCGCTGTCCGGTGCTCGTTCTGTTCGGCGAGCTGGACGGGTGCCAGCCGCGCGAGGAGGCGTCAGCCGTGGTCGAGTACACCGGCGGGACCCTCGTCGCAATGGAAGGCGTCGGCCACTTCCCGCAGGCGCGTCACCCGGTGAAGGTGAACGGGCTGATGCGCGAGTTCGCCGAGTCGGTCGTGCCGCCGGCGCCCAAGGTGAAGACGTGGACGCGGGCTCTGAGCCGTCGTCGGCGCGCGCTCTACGTCTCTTCGCCGATCGGGCTCGGCCACGCGCGGCGCGACGTCGCGATCGCGAAGGAGCTGCGGAAGCTGCACCCCGATCTCGAGATCGACTGGCTCGCGCAGCATCCGGTGACGGCCGTGCTCGAGGCAGAGGGGGAGCGGATCCACCCGGCGAGCGCCCTGCTCGCGAACGAGTCGGGGCACATCGAGAGCGAGTCGGCCGAGCACGACCTGCATGCCTTCCAGGCGATCAGGCGGATGGATGAGATCCTCGTCGCCAACTTCATGCTCTTCGTCGACCTCGTGCGCGAGGAGAACTACGACCTCTGGATCGGCGACGAGGCGTGGGAGGTCGACTACTTCCTGCACGAGAACCCGGAGCTGAAGTCGGCCGCGTACGTCTGGCTGACCGACTTCGTGGGCTGGCTGCCGATGGACGACGGCGGCGAGCACGAGGCGTTCCTGACCACCGACTACAACGCCGAGATGATCGAGCACATTGCCCGCTTCCCCAGGATCCGCGACCGCGCGGTGTTCGTCGGCAACCCGGACGACGTCGTCCCCAACTCGTTCGGGAACGGCCTGCCGGGGATCCGCGACTGGACGGAGCAGCACTACGACTTCTCCGGCTATGTGACCGGCTTCGAGCCCGTCGACGATCGAGAGAAGCTGAGGGTCGAGCTCGGGTACGGGCCGCGGGAGCAGGTCTGCATCGTCACCGTCGGCGGGTCGGGCGTGGGCGGGCATCTGCTGCGCCGTGTGATCGAGGCGTTCCCGCAGGCAAAGGCCAACGTGCCGGCGTTGCGGATGGTCGTCGTCGCCGGGCCGCGGATCGATCCGGCGAGCCTGCCGCAGCACGACGGACTCGAGATCCGCCCGTACGTGCATGAGCTCTACCGCCACCTTGCGGCCTGCGACCTTGCCGTTGTCCAGGGCGGCCTGACGACCTCGATGGAGCTGACCGCCAACGCGCGTCCGTTCCTCTACTTCCCGCTGCGCCACCACTTCGAGCAGAACTTCCACGTCCACCACCGGCTCGAGCGCTACGGCGCCGGGCGGCGGATGGACTTCGAGACCGACGGCCCGGCCGAGATCGCGGCGGCGATCGCGGAGGAGATCGGACGCGAGGTCGACTATGCGCCGGTCGAGACCGACGGCGCCTCGCGTGCGGCCGCGCTCATCGCCGAGCTGCTGTAGCGTCCCAGTGGTTCTGCGCAATGTCCGGCGGGGTGTCACTGTCTCGCGACACCCCGCCGAGATCCGCTACTTGACGTTCACCCAGCCGTACATGTCGAACTCGGCAAAATGTGGCGTGAAGTTGCACAGAACGAGGTAGCGGCCCGGTTCGTCGAACGTCGTGGGCGCCGTCGTCCAGGTGCCCGTGCCGGTCGCAACGTTCACAGCGGGTCCCATCTCGATTCGGCCATCGGAATCGTTGATGAACGGGAACGGTCCCTGGATGTCGATGTCGTCAGGTGTCGTCCCCGCCTCGTACACCGCGGGCTGGTGCACGCCAAAGCGTACGAGGATGTCGTAGGTCACGCGGCCACCGACGGGGATCGTGACCGTCCTCGGGATGAGGTTGAACTTCCCGTTGCCCGACTCATCGTGCTCCGAAATCGGTGGAAACGAGCTGCCGACGTCGTCGTTGCCGAAGCGCACCGTCGCGCCTGTTTCCGGTCCTGCGAGCACCGCCGGGGCGAGTATCGCCAGCGCCGCGACTACGAGGACTGCTGCGAGTGCCGATCGTCTCTGTCTCTGCACGTTCCCTTCTTTCTCTGGAGGGTCGTTCGAGCCTAGGCGTCGCCGCTAACGGCGCTCTAACGCGGCGTGGTCGGGCACCGTCGCCCTTAACGGCTCGGTGTTACGGTCGGCAAATGACGGCACTCCAGTTCCGTGTCTTGGGTCCGCTCGAGGTCCAGCGGAACGGGAGCCCGGTGCGCATCGCGGCACCGAAGCAGAGAGCGCTGCTCGGGTTGCTTCTCCTCCATGCGAACGAGCCCGTTCCTCAGGAAGAGCTCATCGATCAGCTGTGGGGCGATCGAGCTCCGCCGACCGCGCGGGCTTCGCTCCAGAACCAGGTGCACGCCCTGCGGAAACTCCTCGGTCCGGAGACACTCGAGCGGGATGCGCGCGGGTACGTGATCCACGTCGAGCCCGGCGAGTTGGACTTGGAGCACTTCGAGCGCTTGGTGACGGAGGCACATCGCTGCGAGCCGAAGGAGCGCGCCGCCAAGCTACGGGAAGCGCTCGCACTCTGGCGCGGTCCGCCGCTCGTGGAGTCCCCCTCGAGCCGTTCATGCAGCCGGAGATCGCGCGCTTGGAGGAGGCGTGGCTGACCGCCCTCGAGAGCCGCGTCGATGCCGAGCTGGCGCTCGGACTTCACGGCGATCTCGCGTCGGAGTTGGCAACACTCGTCGAGCGCTACCCCCTCCGCGAAAGGATCTGGGGTCAACTCATGCTTGCCCTCTACCGTGGGGGACGACAAGCTGAGGCGCTGGCGGCCTATCGACGAGCGCACCACGCGTTCGTCGACGAGCTCGGAGTCGAGCCGGGCGTCGACCTCCGGGAGCTACACCGTGCAATTCTCGTTCAGGACGCCGCGCTGGACGACTCCGAGCATCGAATCGGCTGGACGCTCGAACGCGCGGCCGCGATCCTGCCATGGTCACCGCACGAGCGCGCGGAGTCGCTGTACGAGTACGCCCTGGCGCTCTACCGGACGGGCGAGCCCAGGCGTGCGCTTTCGTCGCTCGAGGCTGCGGTGCGTATGGCGGTAGCCGCTGGTGACGAGAGCGTCGCGGACCGGGCACGCCTCTACCTCTCGTACTTCTCGCAGTGGACCCAGGGGAAGAGCCAACTCGAGTTCTTGACCGAGGCGGAGCGGGCTTCCGAGCGCTTCGAAAAGCGGAGCGACGGCAAAGGCCTCGCCGTCGCCTTGCGCCACCGCCACCAGACTCTTTCGGCGCTGGGGCGAGCCGACGAGGCGGCCGAGCTTGCTCTGCGCGCCGCCGAGCTTGCGGCGGAACGCGAGGATTCAGTCGAGGAGGCAGCCGCCCTGGTCAACCGAGCGGAGGTTCTGGCCGTCGGGTCGACGTCGGTGGAACGGGCGATCCGCGAATGCGAGGAGATGCTCGAGGCCGGCCTTCGGCGGGACCTCTGGAGCCCACCACCGAATCCGTTGCGGCTACTCGCTGCACTCGGGTCGCTGTACGCACAGGCCGGTCGCATCGAGGACGCCCGGGCCGTCCTCCAGCAAGCCGTCGACCAGGCGCGACAAGCCGGGCTGCTGTGGTTTCTCGCGGGCATGACCTTCGAGCGTGGTGCGGCGGAGTTCATCGTGGGCAACCTCGCCGAGGCCGCAGGCCACATGCGCTCGGCGCACGCCTTGGTCGAGACGGAGGATGACCACGTCTTCAAGCCGCAGCTTGCGGGCGAACTCGCGTGCGTTCTCGCTCTGTCCGGTGACGCCGGCGACGCGAGACAACTCGCGCTCGATGCGCGCGCGATCTCAACTGGCGACTTTGCCCTCGAGGTTCTCTGGCGACGCGCTCTTGCACTCGTCACAGCCTCGGAGGGGCAGTTCAAGGAAGCGCGCATGCTCTCCGACGAGGCGCGCGCGCGCGCAAACGCGTCCGACTGGCTGACCTTCCGTGGCCAGACGCTCGAGGAGGCCGCGCGCGTGCGGGAGCTCTCGGGCGATGCGGTGGGCGCAACGACAGCGCTCGAGGAGGCATTCGCCGCATACCAGCAGAAAGGGAACGTCGCGGGTGCGCAGCGTGTGCGAGCGAGGCTGTTCCTTCGACGTGACTGATGTGCGCGACGATCACGACACGGGCCACAGCGCGCGCGCCTCGAGCGGCTCCTCGCCGCCGATTCCGACGCGGTAGCCCCGCGCCTCCTCGCGCTGGCTGACGACCTCGCGGAACTCGGTTCCCTCGAAGAGGATCGCAGCATCGTCGTCCGCCGCGAGCCCGGCCGGAAGTACGCCGTCGGCGACGAGCCGCGTGAACGTCGGCCGCCGTTCCGGCTCGCCGTCGTAGTGCGGGCAGAACGAGCCCGAGAGGAAACCGAGGCCGTCGTCGAGCGCACGCAGCGCCGGCCGAACGAGTCGGTGAGGCCGTCCTGGAACCAGCAGATCCCGCCGGCGCTCCAGCCCCCGAGGACGCCGCCACGCTCCCAGAGCTCGCGCAGCGCCCGGTCGACGCCGTGGACGCGCCAGAGCGCGAGTGCGTTGGCAGTGTTCGCCGCAGACGTAGACCACGTCTTGCGCGAGCACCCACTCCCAGGGCCGTTCCGGCGTCCCGAAGAGCTCGAGGTGGCTCGGCTCGCACTCGCGGCCCGTGAACGCGTCGTGGAACGGCTGGATGCCCTCAGGCTGCTCGCCGCCCGCGGTAGGGAGAAAGCCGATCCTCGGCCGAGGTTTTCCGCTCAGCTCGAGCAGGTAGTCGTCGAGTTGTGAGCTGGGGCTGACGAGTCGCCGCCGCCCATGGCGAGGATCTGGCCCGTCATCGCTCCGCAGTCTCGCCGATGACTCTTTGCCGCGCGCGCGGTCTACAGGGAAACGAAAGGAGCTGACATGGCAAGGTCGTAGGATCATCACGATGTCGATGGACGGGTTCATGTGGCCGGCCAACGACCGGCTCGGCGGGGCACGGGACGGGCGAGCGGCTGCACTACTGGCACTTGGGCGGCCCCTCATTACGAGGACGATGCGCGCGGCACGCTGGGCTCGCCGTCGGAGGTCGACCAGGAGTACCTGGACGGCGTCTTCTCGCCCGCCGGATCCTGGGCTCGTCGGCCGGACGATGTACGACCTCGCCGACGGCTGGGGCGACGATCCCGGCTTCGGCGAGCCCGGTCTTCGTCGTCACGCACCGGCCGCACGAGATCGTCGTCAAGGGCAATACGACGTTCGAGTTCGTCACCGACGGGATCGACGCAGCGCTCGAAGAGGGCCCGGCGAAGCCGCGGGTGACAAGAACGTGATCGTGATGGGCGGGGCCGACTT
>CAWHKD010000002.1:0-29154 GCA_963829845.1 uncultured Gaiellaceae bacterium
GGCGGCGGCGACAAAAGCGACGGCGCGGAGCACTACGAGGCGAACGCGGCTGCGTCTTCGCGCGGAAGGCGGCGCGAGACGATCTCGCTGACGCCGTCGCCGCCCATCGTGACGCCGTAGAGCACGTCAGCGGCCTCCATCGTTCGCTTCTGGTGCGTGATCACGACGAACTGGGCGCGATCGGCATACCGGCGCAGCAGCTCGACGAAACGGCCGATGTTGGCGTCGTCGAGCGCCGCCTCGACCTCGTCGAGGAGGTAGAACGGGCACGGCTTCGCCAGGAAGAGCGCGAAGAGGAACGAGATCGCCCCGAGCGCCTTCTCGCCGCCTGAGAGCATGCCGAGCCGAGTGATCTTCTTCCCTGCCGGCCGCAGCTCGACCTCGACGCCGGTTTCGCCGCCCTCTTCATCGGGCGCAACGAGGCGCAGGCGGCCTTCGCCCCCCGGGAAGAGCGTTGCCGCGACCTCCTCGAAGTGCTCGGCGACGGCGGCGTAGGTGTCGGCGAAGCGTCGCTCGACCGTCGCCGCCAGCTCGTCGCGGAGGTCGGCCAGCTCCTTCAGGCTCAGCTCGAGATCCTCGCGCTGGGTCTCGAGCTCCGCGAGCCGCCCCTTCTCGGCCTCGTACTCCTCCTTCGCGAGCGGGTTGACCTGGCCAAGCTGGATTCGCCTCGTCTCGAGGCGCTCGGCCCGCGCGGCGAGCTCGTCGCGGTCGTCGCCCTCGGCAGGTGCGGCCGCAGCTTCCTCGAGCCGGCGGCGCGCATCGGCGGCGTCCGCCTCGATCCGCGTCAGCTCGATCTCGATCTCAGTTGCACGCTGGGCCGCATCCTCTGCCCCCTGGCGCAACTCGACCTCGGCAGCGCCGAGATCGCGCAGGGCGGCACCGAGCTCGCCGGTTCGCGACGCGCCCGCGTCGACACGCGCACGAAGCGGCGTCTCGAACCGCCCAGCCGTGCCGGCAGCGGCCGTGAGCGTCTCGTCGAGGCGCTCGGCGCCCGTGAGGATCCGTCGGAGGAGGTCGGCGTCGCGTGCGGCGGCGCGGCGGGCGCCCGTTGCAGCTTGGGCCGCCGCGGCGCTCCGGGCCGCCTCGCCGGCCTCCGCGGCGACGCGGGCGAGCCGCTCCGCCTCGTCGGTCAGCTCATGCGCATCCCGCTCGACCGAATCGCGTTCCGTCTCCTCGACGGGAAGCAGGCGGATCTGGCCCTCACCGCCGAGACGGACGCGTGTCAGCTCCGCCGCCCCGGCGCGCTCGTTCGCGGTGGTCGAGACCGTGCGCGCCTCGTGCTCGAGCGCACCTATCCGCGCGAGCTCGGTCACAAGCGCTCCTGCGCGTTGCGAGCCCGCGTCGGCGCGTGCGCGCAGCGGCTGCTCCAGCCTGGCGGCGACAGCGACGGCCGCCAGCAGCGCCTCGTCGAGCCGGTCGGCACCGGCGGAGATCCTGCGGAGTACACCCCGATCGGCGGCGCGCGCACTGCGGAGATGTGCCACCTGCGCGTACGCGGCCTCGGCCTGTTCGGCCGCTTCTGCGGTCTGGGCTGCCGCGCCCTCCGTGACGGAGACCTGCGCCCGCAGCTCCTCGAGCTCCGCCGCCAACGCCCGACGGCGCGTCTCCAGCTCGAGCAGGACCGCCTCGGCCGCCTCGCCCGCGAACCAGAGCTCGCCGCGCTGCGGGTCGATCCCGAAGCCCTCTGCGGTCACGGACGGCACGGTCGCCGCCAGAAGCTCGTCCAGCGGGACGACCGGCAGCGCGGCGACGCGCTCGGCCGGCTTCTTGCCGACCAGCACGGCGAGGCTCCCAAGCCCGGCAGCCCTCGCGCGCTCGAGGAGAGCCAGCCCGGCAACGGCGTCCTCCGCCATGACTGCCGACGCACGCCAACCGAGCGCGGCCGCGACCGCCCGCTCCTCGCCCGGTGCGACGTCGAGCAGCGAGAGCGCCAGCTCGGCACCCTCGTCCGCGAGCATCCGCGCCGCCGGGGCAATGCCTTCACGCTCGGCCAGCGAGCGCTCGAGCGCCGCCAGACGCTCCTTCGCGATCGCCTCGCGCTCGACGAGATCGTCGCGAACGTGCGCGGCGGTCCGGGCCGCTGCCGTCGCATCGTTGGCCGCCGCCTCGAGCTCGGCGGGCGACGGCCCAGGCCTTCGGGCGACAGCGTCTGACTCGGCCAGTTCGATACGGACTCGCTCGCGCAGCGCCGAGACGGACTCGGCACGCATCGCGAGCCGCTCCCGCGAGGTTCCGAGGCGGTAGAGCGCGGCGGTCGCGCCTTCGCGGCCGCCGGCCGCGTCGGCGAGCTCCGCCTCGAGCGTCTGGCGCTCGCGGCGCAAGGACTCGAGGCGCTCCTCGGCGCGCGCGGCCGCTGCACGCTCGAGCGATGCAAGCCGTTCCTGCGCGGCCCTGGCCCGCTCCGCGGCAGCGCCGCCGGCGGCTGCAGCCGCCCGAGCGGCGGCGGTCGCCTCGGCCGTCGCACGCTCGAGCGCGCGCGTCGATTCGTCGGTGATCTCGCTCGCCGCCGTCTCGGCCTCGCCGAGCTCGCCGCGCAACCCGGCGAGCAGAGCCTGCGAGCCCTCCTGCCTGAGGGCGATCCGCTCGGTCGCGCTCTGCAGCCGGTAGAGGGCCTTGATCGCAGCCTCGCGCTTCCCGGCCGCGTCGGCGAGCTCCTCCTCGGCGGCATGACGCTCGGTGAGGAGCGCGGTCAGCTTCTCCTGCGCGCTCCGGCGGCCGAGCCCAGCCGCCGTCTTGCGCTCCTCGGCAGCGTTCCGGCGCGTGTCGGCCGACCTCGAGATCGAGCTCGGCGATCCGCGCGCGCAGGCCGGCGATCTCGCCGGCCAACTTCTCCGCGCGCTCGGCGGCCGTCGCCTGCAGCGCGAGCGGCCGGAGCCGCTTCCGTACCTCCGCCTCGACGTCGCGCGCGCGCTCGACCTGGATCCCGACCCGGTTCAGCTTCAGCTCAGCCCGGTGCTGCCGCCGCTTGAACTTGCCGAGACCGGCCGCCTCCTCGACGAGCTCCCGCCGCTCCTCCGGCTTGGACGCGAGCACCGCTTCGACCTTGCCCTGGCTGACGATGGAATGCATCGAGCCGCCAAGGCCGACGTCGGCGAGCAACTCGACGAGATCGGTCCGGCGCACGTGAGCCTTGTTGACGAGGTATTGACCCTCACCGCCGCGATGGAGCCGCCGGGCGATCGAAACCTCGGAGAAGTCGAGCTCGCCGAAGCCGCCGCTCTCGTTGTCGAAGACGAGCTCGACCTCGCAGCTCTCGGCCGGAGTCCTGCCCTCGGCGCCGTTGAAGAGCACGTCGTCGGGCTTCTCCGCCCGCAGCTCTGACGGCGTCAACGAGCCTGCGGCCCAGACGATCGCATCGGCGACGTTCGACTTGCCCGAGCCGTTCGGCCCGACCACCACGGCGACGCCGGGCTCGAGCGTCAACTCCAGCGTGTCGGGGAACGACTTGAAGCCGCGCAGGCGAAGAGAGCGCAGGTGCACAGGCGGGAGGCTAGCGAGCGCCGCGGACGACCCAGCGGCGCAAGCTGGGCATCCGCGGAAGCGGATGCCCAGCGCGCGAAGATCCCTGAAGAGGCCGCTTCGCGGCCCAAATGCAGCTCTGGCCCTAGGCCTCTTCGGCCATCCCGAGCACGTCCGCGCGGCTCAGCTTCCCGACCAGCTCGGGATGCGCTTCCCCGACATGCCGCTCCACCTTCTCCACGAGCTCATCGTCGCTCGCGGCACGAACGACCTCGCCGCACTCGCAGTTGATCACCTTGCCCATGGATTCTCCCCTCTCAGTACGTGAGGACGCGGTCGCTCTCGAGCGCCAGCTCGACGAGCCGCGACGGCAGCGCCGCCTCCGCTTGGCCGTTTGGCTCGAACCCACGCGCCTTACTCGAGTTCCCAGACACGTAGATGCGGCCGCCGCTCTGCGCGATCGCGTCGTACGACTCCCGTAGGCTGCCGGTGCCCAGGCCGACGAGGCTGTCGAGCACGGGCTCGCGCAGCAGCTGCACCGCGTCACCGGCGAGGAACAGTGTCACCTCGTGGCCCTCCTCGACCGCCGCGCGTCCGACGAGAAAGCCAAGGGCGGCGCGCGTGGGTGCCTCGGGACCGTGTGTGAGGTTGATCAGGAGCTTCGCCATGACGCGATTGTCGTCGGTCTCACTTGCCGTTACCTTGGCGAAACCTTGGCGGAGACGCGGATCCAGCTCTGCGGCCGGCTCGTCGTGCGGATCGACGGTTCGCGGGTCGAGGAGGCACTGCCGGGCCGCCAGGGCCGGCTCGCCTTCATCTATCTCGCCGCAAACAGGCACCGTCCGGTCACGCGCGACGAGCTCGTCGACGCGCTCTGGCGCGAGACGGGCGGATCGGATCGGCTCAGCCCGCTCGTCTCGAAGCTGCGGCAGGTCGTCCCGCTCGAAGGCAGAGGCGACGTCCGTCTGGCGCTTCCCGGCGACGCTTGGATCGACCTCGAGGCGGCGGCCGAAGGTCTCCACCGAGCGGAAAGCGCCGTCGCGAAGGGCGACTTCGCGGGCGCCTGGGGACCCGGACGCGTTGCCCAGCACATCGCGTCGCGCGGGTTCCTGCCCGGCGAGGACGCGCCCTGGGTCGACAACCAGCGTCGCCGGCTCGAGGAGATCCTCGTCCGCTCGCTGGAGCTTGTCGGGCGCGCCTGCGTCTCGATCGGTGGCGGCGAGCTCGATACGGCGGAGCGTGCCGCGCGCGAGCTGATCGAACTGGCGCCGTACCGCGAGAGCGGGCATCGGCTGCTGATGGAGGCGCTCGACGCACGGGGAAACACGGCGGAGGCGCTGCTCGTGTACGAGGCGCTCCGACGGCGCCTGCGTGACGAGCTGGGGGCCGCCCCGAGCTCGTCGACGCAGGCTGTACATCGCCGTCTCTTGGGTTAGCAGCTTCCGGTGACGCCCCCACGTCGTTTTATCCGGCGTGCTTGCTCTCCCTCAGCCGTTCCTCGATGCAGCTCCGACATTGACAAATGGGATGCCGGTTGGCATCCGTCGGAAGATCGATTCTGCGTCATCCGCAAGGATGAGAACTCAAGCGCCGATTGCGGCGAGCGCCTGCTTGGCGGCTTCCTGCTCGGCTTCCTTTTTCGTCCTGCCCTTGCCGGTCCCGAGCTCTTCGCCGTCGATGTGGGCGGCACAGGAGAAGTGACGCGCGTGGGCCGGCCCCTCGACGGCGACCACGACGTAGCTGACGTTGCGGCCGGTCTTCGCAAGCGCCTCCTGGAGCTCCGTCTTGTGGTCGACGTGGGTCGTCCGGGCGTACTCGATCCGGTCGGAGAAGGCGGCGACGATCGCAGGCGCGATCGGGCCGTAGCCGTGCTCGAGGAAGAGCGCCGCGATCGCGGCCTCGAGCAGGGCGGCGGTCACGTTCCGGCTCTTGACGATCCGGGAGAGCTCGTCGCCGGCGAGGCTCTCGCCCGCCGCCTGCGCGAGCCGCTCGCCCATCTGCAGCTCGCGCGCGACGGCAGCACAGCTCTGGCGTGAGACGACGTGCGAGCGAATCTTCGCGAGCCGTCCCTCGGACGCGTCCGGGTAGCGGTCGTACAGCTCCTTCGCGATCGCGAGCTCGAGCACGCTGTCGCCGAGGAACTCCAGGCGCTCGTACGACGATGCGCGGTCGGGCGCCCACGAGGTATGGGTGAAGACGTGCTCGATCCGCTCGCGCGGCAGCGCGTCGATCAGGCGGCCGAGCTCGGTCGGGTCTCCGGTCGGAGCCGCGCCGCTACTGGTGCGTGGAGACGTAGTCGACGGCTTGCCCCACGGTCGTGATCTTCTGGGCGTCCTCGTCCGAGATCTTGATCCCGAACTGGTCCTCCAGCTCCATGATCAATTCGACGAGATCGAGCGAGTCCGCGTCCAGGTCCTCCTGGAACGAGGCCTCCTCGTTGATTTCCGTCTCCTCGACTCCGAGCTGTTCGGTCAGAACTTCCTTGACCCGCTCGAAGACTTCTTCGCGCGACGCTGCCAAATCGACTCCTTGCTGGTGTGGTCAGGGCGTTGAGCGCGCCCGATCATACAGCGGCGGGCGTACGACGCTCGGGCATACGGGCCGCCAGTCGGCCGACGACATCGTGCTCGACGCCCCGCGCGGCGAGGTGGATCGCGCTCGAGATCGCGCGCCGCGAGGAGTCGCCGTGCGCGATCACGGAGAGGCCGCGGAGTCCGAGCAGGTAGGCCCCGCCGTACGTCTCGGGGTCGAGGCGCGAGCGCGAGCCGCCGGGCCGCCGGGCGGATCAGCAGCCCGCCGAGCTTGCCCCGCGGCGTCGCGCCGATCTCCTCCCGGAGCGCGTCGAGGACGGTTCTGATCGTCCCTTCGAGCAGCTTCAGCGCCACGTTCCCTGTGAAACCGTCGCAGACCACGACGTCGGCGGCGCCGGCAAGGAGGTCGCGACTCTCGGCGTTGCCGGCGAACTCGAGCTCGCTGGCGGCGAGGAGCGCATGCGCATCCAGGGTCAGCTGGTTGCCCTTCTCCGCCTCCTCCCCGATCGAGAGAAGGCGCACCTCCGGCTTCGAGATCTCGAGGATCTCCTCGGCGAAGATCGCGCCCATGTGGGCGAACTGGAGCAGGTGCTCGGGCCGCGCGTCGGCGTTGGCGCCCGAGTCGAGCAGCACCGACGGCCCCCGCTTGGTCGGGATCGGCACGGCGATCGCGGGCCGCATCACACCCCGGATCCGGCGCAGGTGAAGGAGGCCGGCCGCGAGCATCGCGCCGGTGTTCCCGGCGGAGACGACCGCGTCGGCGCGGCCCTCCGCGACCGCGAGGTGCGCGGCGACGAGCGACGAGTCCGGCTTGCCCCGCACCGCCTCGGCGGGCTTCTCGTGCATCTCGATCAGCTCGGTCGTCACCACGAGCGGGAGGCCCTGGGTGTCGAGGCCGGCCGGGCCGAAGAGCGTGATGTCGATCCCGTCGGCCGCGGCTTCGGCTGCGCCTGCGACGACCTCGCCGGGCGCTCGATCCCCGCCTAAGGCGTCGACCGCGATGCGCGCGGCTCCCCGGGCGGCGACGGCTCCCGCCGGGCGAAGCCCGGCTCCGCCGTCGCCTCGCGCCCCTGGCGGCACGCGGCTCTCCGAGTCCGTATTACCCATACTGTCCTCTCCGGCCGCGCACCGCCAGGAGCGCGCCGGAGAGCCGCGTGAGGGCCAAGGCTAAGACCCCCTAACGTGATGAAGCTCTGAGCCGTCAGGGCACGCTTTGTGGCGCGATGCCGCGTCCTCGGCCGCGTCCATACTCACGAGTATGGACGCTCCCTGCGTCCTTGCCTCACGCCACGCATCGCACCCTGACGACGAGGCCTCATCACGTTAGGGACTCTAAGGAGCCGGGGTGCGGAGCGGCTCGATCTCGCGGCCCTTGTACGTGTGACACGTCGGGCAGACGCGATGCGGTCGCTTGGGCTGATGGCAGGTCGGGCAGACGTTGACGCGCGGCGCCTCGATCCCGTGCTGCGCGCGGCGCTTGTCGCGACGGGCCTTCGATGTTTTCTTCTTGGGGACTGCCATGAGCGGCTGCCGAGTATAGCTGGATGATCGATGCCACGGTTCCGTGCGCTCGGATGCGCGAGCTGGCGCGTCTGGGCCGCTCCCGACCGGCCTGACCCGGCCTGGACGGCCGCCTCAGGCCGTTCGTCCGCTTCGCACGCTCAGGCCGTCACCGATGCCACCAGCATCGGCAACGACCTGATCCCGCGCCCCAGAGCTGCCAGCTCGCGCCCCGAGGAGGACGTCCCCGTGGCATCGATCATTTAGAGCTCGATCGACCTGGTCGGCGCGACGGCCTCGAGGAAGTGACGATCGTGGGAGACCACGACGAGGGTGCCGTCGTACGCCCGCAGCGCGGTCTCGAGCTCCTCGATCGCCTCCAGGTCGAGGTGGTTCGTCGGCTCGTCGAGGACGAGGCAGTTGACCCCGGCGGCCGTCAGTTCCGCAAGCTGCGCCCGCGTTCGCTCGCCCGGCGAGAGCGTCCTGCAGGGCCGGAGCACGTGCTCGGCGCCGAGGTTGAACTTCGCGAGCAGTGTGCGCGCCTCCTCCGGCGTGGAGCGCGCGCGGGCGGTGAACGCTGCGAGCAGCGTCTCCGACCCGTCGTACGCCTGCCGGTGCTGGTCGAGGGCGCCGACGACCGTCGAGTGGCCGATCGTCCGCCGCCCCTCGACGAGCGGCAGCTCGCCGAGGAGCAGGGCGAGCAGCGTGGTCTTGCCGCTGCCGTTTCGGCCCGTCACCGCGACGCGCTCCCCCGGAGCGAGGTCGAGATCGATCGGGCCGAGCCTGAAGTCGCCACGTTCGCCCACGGCCCCCTCGAGCGAGGCGACTCGGTCGCCCGGCCGCTGCAACGCCGCGAGCGAGAGGTGCAGCTGCCACGGCTCGTAGGGCTTGTCGACGTGCTCGATCCGCTCTAGCAGGCGCTCGGCCTGTCGCACCTTCCCCGAGAGCGCCTTCGTCCCGCGCCGGTCGGAGCCGCCCGTCGCGTGCGCGAGGAACATGCCGCCCGCGCGCGCCTGGTTCCGTCGCGCATGAAGCAGGGCCTCCACCTCCCGGCGCCGCTCCTGCGCGTCGGCAAAGGCCGCGTACTGCCGTTGCCGCGCGAGCTCACGTGCCGCTGCGAAATCGCTCCAGCTGCCGGCGTGCTCCTGAACGCGGCCCGTCCACGGATCGATCTCCGCGACCCTCGTGACCGTCCGGTCGAGGAAGACGCGATCGTGCGAGACAACGGCGAGGCCGCCCGCGAAGCCGTCGAGGTAGCGCTCGAGCCGGTCGAGGCCGTCGAAGTCGAGGTCGTTCGTCGGCTCGTCGAGTAGGAGCACGTCGAAGCGGGAGAGCAGGATCGCTGCCAGCCCCGCCCGCGCCGCCTCACCGCCCGAGAGCGTCGCCGTCTGCTGGTCGAGCGAGACAGAGAGCCCGAGCTCCGCGCAGGTCGCGCGGGCACGAGCCTCGAGATCGGCGCCGCCGAGCGCGAGAAAGCGCTCGAGCGCGGCCGCGTAGGCATCGGGGCTCCAGGTGGCGGTGTGCCGTTCGACCGCCGCCTCTGCGTCCGCGACGCCTGTGCGTCGGGCGAGATACGCGACGAGCGTCTCTCCCGCCCGGCGGTCATGCTCCTGCGGCAGATAGCCGACGGTCAGCGAGGCAGGCGTTCGCTCGACGCGTCCGGCGTCCGGCTCGTCGAGCCGCGCGAGCAGGCGGAGCAGCGTCGACTTGCCGGCCCCGTTGGGTCCGACGAGCCCGAGCCGCGAGCGCGGGCCGAGCGTCAGGTCGACGTGGTCGAGGATGGTGCGGGCGCCGAATGAACGGACGACGCCGTGGAGTGAGACGCGCAAAGAGCCTCCAGAGGACGCGGGGAACGAGGACGTGGCGCGTGAGCGCCGGATGAACGTCTGGTCTCGTCTAGTCCGTCATGGGCTGGCGCCGAAGCGCCCCACCAGCGTACTACAAGCGCTCGCGGAGCCCCTCGAGCGCCGACCAGCGAGGGTCGGGTTCCTCGTCCAAGTGCGTGTGCGGCTCGACGTTCAGGTCCTTGCCGCAGACCGGGCAGAGGCCCGCGCAGTCGGGCGCGTGCAGGATCTGGTCCGGCAGTGCGAGTGCGATCGCGTCGCGCGCCCACGCGGAGAGCTCGAGCTGGTCGTCGACCACGTACTCGCTGCGCAGCTCGGCGGCCTCGCCCGGCTCGTTGGCGTGGTACTCGCGCGCGTCAACGGCGATGTCGACGACCGCGTCCGTCAGGCAGCGCATGCACGGGCCGTGCAGTCGAACAGCGAAGGCGAGCCGGAGGTCGAGCCCGGTCGTCGCCTGCACGACCGTGAGCTCGCCCTCGACCTCGTGTGGGACGGGGAGGTAGCGCAGGCCGCCGAGCTCGAAGGGCTCGAGCTCGATCGCGACCGCATCGCGGTGCTCCTCGCCCGGCCGGAGCCGGAGGCGGCGGAGCGGGAAGCGGGTCACTCCCTCTCCTACAGGTAGGAGGTGTCGTCTTCGGGCTCGTGCGGGCTCAGGTCACGCGGGCCGACGCCGGCGACGACCGTCTCCTGCGACCGCTCGTGCAGCCGCTCGCGACCGCGCTTCACGGCCGAGAGGAACTTGTCCAGGTTGACCTCGAGCGTCGAGAGGATCCCGTCCGCCCAGTCCTCCATCTCGAGGCGCGTCTCGCGCGCCTGCCGGCGGGCGTCGTCGACGATCTCCTGGGCCTGCCGCTCGGCGAGCTTCACGATCTCGGTCTGCGAGGCCTCGCGCACTGCCTGCTCGCGCGCTTCGCCGAGGATCCGGTCGGTCTCGCGCTTCGCCTCGGCCAGCATCTCCTGACGCTCCTTGACGATCCAGCGCGCCTGCTTGATCTCCTCCGGGATGGTCGCGCGCATCTGGTCGAGGATGTCGTAGATCTCCTCACGGTCGATCCGGACCTGATCCGTGAGGGGGACGGCCTTCGCGTTGTGCACGAGGTCGTCGAGCTTGTCGATGAGAACGAGGACGTCCATGGCTCCTAAGTCTACTCTCGAGGATTTTCCGGAGCACCGGGTCGGCCGTTCGGGAACTTCTCCGCGAGTCGGCGCGCCACAGTCTCAGGCACGAGTGAGTCCACCTTTCCGCCGAAGGCTGCTATCTCCTTCACACCGCTCGACGAGACGAAGCTGACGGCCGGGCTCGCCATCACGTAGACCGTCTCGATCTCGGGGGCGAGGTGACGGTTGAGCTGGTTCATCTGGGTCTCCCACTCGAAGTCCGAGATGACGCGGAGGCCCTTGACGATCGCCTTGGCCTGCCAGCGGCGGGCGAACTCGACGACGAGCTCGGAAAAGACGTCGACCTCGACGTTGTCGAGCCCGCCGACCGCCTCCTCGAGAAAGTCGACGCGGTCCTCGAGGCTGAAGAGCGGCGTCTTGTGGCGCGGGCTGGCGACGACACCGACGACGACGCGGTCGAAGATCGAGGCCGCGCGCGAGATCACGTCGACGTGTCCCATCGTGACCGGGTCATACGAGCCTGGGCAAATCGCGGTAATCATGGCGTCGGCTCGAAGAGTGTGAGCCGCGCGGAACCGTACCGCCGCGAGGTGCGCAGCGGCAGGGGAAGCGCAGGCTCGGTGCGCGCGCCGGTCTCGACGACGAGCAGCCCCTCGGGTGCGAGCACCTTCGGCAGGTGCTCGGCGAGCTTCGGCTCCAGCTCCGCCCAGGCCTCGTAGGGCGGGTCGACGAGGACGAGGTCGTAGGTCCGCGAATCGCGCCGGAGCTCCCAGACGGCGTCGGCGCACGTGACCCGCGCGCCGGTCAGGCGCAGCCGCTCCAGGTTCTCCGAGATCGTCCGGCAGGCCGCGCGATCGCTCTCGACGAAGCTGACGCTCGCGGCGCCGCGCGAGAGCGCCTCGATCCCCATCGCCCCGGAGCCTGCGAACAGGTCGAGCACGCGCGCCTCGTCCACGGGGCCGATCAGGTTGAAGGCCGCCTCGCGGACGCGGTCGCCCGTCGGTCGGGTCGCGACCCCCTTCGGCGCCGCGATCCGGGCGCCGCGGTGGGTGCCGGCGATGACTCTCATGCCGTGGCTCTACCACACCACGGTGCAAGACTCTCGGGCAACCGTGACCGACGAGATCGAGATCCGCCGCCTCTCCCCGCCCGACCTTCGCGCGCAGCTCGACGCGCTCGCAGCCGTCCTCCACGACTGCGTCGCGGGCGGCGCGTCGGTCGGCTACATGGCCCCGTTCTCGCACGAGGACGCAGTCGCGGCGTTCGAGGGCTTCGCGGCCGACGCGGAGCGGGGACGCAGGCTGATCCTGGCCGCGTTCGCGAGACGGCGAGCTCGTCGGCACCGCGCAGGTGATCCTCGAGCTGATGCCGAACCAGCCGCACCGCGCCGAGATCGCGAAGGTGCTGGTACACCGCTCCGCGCGCGGCCGCGGGGTCGCGCGGCAGCTGATGGAGCGCGCCGAGGACGAGGCGCGCGCGGAGGGAAAGACGCTGCTCGTGCTGGACGCCGTCACCGGGGGTGATGCTGCGCGCCTGTACGACCGACTCGGGTGGACGACGCTCGGCGTCGTCCCCAACTTCGCGCTCTACCCGGACGGACGGCCGTGCGACACGACGTACTTCTGGAAGGCGCTCTAGCTGTGACGACCACGGACCTGTGAGACAGGTCTGATCTATCCGGGCCTCCGGTGAGGCTGGGGGTGTCGACGCCCTCACCCCACAAGGAGGCCCGGAATGACGCAGGTTATGGAGCGGCCGCGACGGAAGCGGCTCTCGTGGGAGTCGCGCTGCGAGATCGTGGCGCTGATCGAGCAAGGGTGGAGTCCGTCTTTGGCTGCAAGTAAAGGCGGCGCGAGCCGTGCGACCGGATACCGGCTGCTTGCGCGTTACCGTGCTGGCGGCTGGGCGGGGTTGCGGGATCGGCCTTCGACTCCTCGGCGCCAGCCGCGGCGTCTGTGCCCGGAGGCTGAGGAGGCGATCCTGGTTGCTCGCCGACGCTCGGCGTACGGGCCGGTCCGGCTGGCTGGGCTTGTGCCGCATCCGCCCTCGACGATCGGGAAGGTGCTGCGCCGGCACGGCTGCTCTCGCCTGCCGCGTCCAGCGGAGGCAGCCGCCCGCGGCGCGCGCCGCTACGAGCGTGAGCGACCAGGCGAGCTGCTCCACGTCGACATGAAGAAGCTCGGGCGTTTCTGGGAGCCGGGCAAGCGCGTGCTTGGCGAGCAAGCAGGGCGACCGCACCGCAACCGCCGGATCGGCTGGCAGCACCTTCACGTCGCGATCGATGACCACTCACGGCTCGCCTACGCCGAGCTCCTCGCAGGCCAGGACGCGGACTCCTGCGCCCGCTTCCTCGAGCGCGCAGCCGCCTGGTACCGAGACCAAGGCGTCGTCGTCGAACGCGTGCTGAGCGACAACGCCAAGGCTTACCACTCACGCACCTGGACCGAGGCGACCCACCGGCTCGAGATCGAGCGTCGCTACACCCGCGCATACCGGCCGCGCACGAACGGAAAGGCCGAGCGCTTCATCCAGACGCTCCTCCGCGAGTGGGCATACGCACGCAGCTACCCGTCCAGCAGCGTCCGCACCCGCGCTCTCACCGGGTACCTGCGCTGGTACAACCGACGTCGACCCCACAGCTCACTCGGAGCCCGGCCACCAATCAGCCGCGTCTCACACCTCTGTGGTCACGACATCTAGCTACGCAAGGCGGACGACCAACTCGACGGCGCCGTCCTCGTAGGCTCGTCCGAGCTCGTCGCCGACGCCGTGGACGAGGGCGAACGCGGGCCGGTTGCCGTGCGCGATCAGCGCACGGAAGCGGAGGATTCCCTGCTCGAGCGCCAGTTCCCGCAGCTCGGCGAGCAGCTCCCTGCCGACACCGCGGCCCTGCCACTCGTCGACGACTTCGAAGGCGATCTCGGCCTCGGGCGCGTCCGCGTCCCGGACGAAGCGCGCCAGCCCGACCGTGCGGCCGGTCGCCTGGTCCGTGGCAACCACGGCTTCGCGCCCGCAACAGCCGACGTTGACGAGCCAATCGACGTCGCGCTCGGCGAGGCGCGGCTTCGCACCGAGGAAGCGCAGCCTGCGGCTTCGCTCAGAGAGGCCGGCGAAGACGTCGAGCACGGGCTTGCGCTCGCCGTTGCGGAGCGGTCTGAGGGCGATTGCGTCCATGCCCACCAGCGTGCCACGGCGGCGGAGGGCTCGTCCGTACGGATACCCGTACTTCTCAGGACGCGCCGAGGTGCTCGGCGTCGCCGAGCAGGGCGTCGACCTCGATCGTCATCGTCTCCGGCGGCAGCGCCTGCGCCGCCTCGCGGGCCTGCTCGAGCAGGTCGCGGTCGTGTGTGATCCGCGCGAAGTGAAGGTCGGAGAGGCCCGACTGGCGTGCTCCGACGAGCGCGCCCCCGCCCCTGATCTCGAGGTCCTTCTCGGCGAGCTCGAAGCCGTCCGTGGACGCGACCATCGCCTCGAGCCGCTCCCGCGCGCTCTCGGTCAGCTCCTCCTTCGACCCCGACGAGACGAGCAGGCAGTACGACTGCTCGCCCCCACGCCCGACGCGTCCGCGCAGCTGGTGCAGCTGGGCGAGCCCGAAGCGGTCGGCCTCCTGGACGATCATGATCGTCGCGTTCGGGACGTCGACGCCGACCTCGATCACGGTCGTGGCGACGAGGACGTCGAGCTCGCCGGCCTTGAATCGGGCCATCAGCTCGCGCCGCTCGGCCGGTTTCAGCCGGCCGTGCATGCAGCCAACGCGGAAGCCGCTCAGCTCGCCGTCGCGCAGCCGCTCCGCCTCCGCCTCGGCGGCGCGTGCGGTCGACGTGGCGGACTCCTCGATCAGCGGGCAGACCACATAAGCCTGACGGCCCTCGGCCAGATGGGCGCGAAGCCGCGTGTACGCCTCGGAGCTGCGCTCGTCTGTCACCCAGGCGGTCACGATCGGCTTGCGGCTTGCCGGCGGCTTCGCGATCTCGCTGACCGCGAGGTCGCCGTAGACCGTCAGCGCGAGCGTGCGCGGGATCGGCGTCGCCGTCATGTGGAGCACATGCGGCGCGCGGCCCTCGACGAGCGCCGAACGCTGCTCGACGCCGAAGCGGTGCTGCTCGTCGACGACGGCGACGGCCAGATCGCGGAAGTCGAAGCCCTTCTGGATCAGCGCGTGAGTGCCGACGACGACGTCCGCCTGGCCGCCGATCTTCGACTTGACCGAGCCGGTGACGAGGGCGCAGCTGACGCCGAGCTCCATGCAGATCCCCTCGATCGTGAGGAAGTGCTGCTCCGCGAGCGTCTCGGTGGGGGCCATCAGCGCGCCCTGGCGGCCGGCCTCGACCGCGCGCAGCAGCGCGTACAGCGCCACCACGGTCTTGCCCGAGCCGACGTCCCCCTGGAGCAGGCGCTGCATCGGCGTCGTCCGCGCGAGGTCGGCGTCGATCTCCGCGATCGCCTCCTCCTGGTGCTCGGTCAGCTCGAACGGCAGGGCGTCCCGGTAGCGGCCGATCAGCTCGCCCGGCTCGGGGAGCGCAGCGGCGATCTGCTGCTCGCGCTCGGCGGTGCGCCGGGCGAGCGCCAGCTGCAGCACGAGCAGCTCGTCGAAGGCGAGCCGCTGCCGCCCCTCCTCGGCCTCGTCGAGGGAGCGCGGCTTGTGGATCGACGCCAGAGCGTCGCCGCGGAGCGGCAGCCCGCGCTCCGCCTTCAACCGCGCCGGGAGCGGATCCGGGTGGTCGCTCACGAGCGGCAGCACCGCCTCGACGAGCTCGCGCAGCTTCGCGGCCGAGATCTCCTCGCTCGCCGGGTAGACCGGTGCAAAGTCGGCCGTCGCGGAGCCGCCATTGAGATCGAACGAGCGCACGGCGAAGCCAAACCGGTTTGGCGCGCCCCGCAGGCGCACGTGCGTGCCCGGCTTCAGCTTCTCCTGCAGCCACGGCTGGTTGAACCAGGTCGCGCTGATCTGGCCCGTCCCGTCCGAGACCTGCGCCGTCAGGATCTGGAGCCGGCCACGGCCGCGGCGCAGCGACGTCCGGAGCACCTCGCCCTGAATCAGGACCTCCTCGTCCCCGAAGAGGTCGGCGATCCGCTTCTCCGGCGCGGGCCGCTCGTAACGGCGCGGGCGGTGATCGAGCAGGTCGCCGGTCCGCTCGAGCCCGAGCTTCACGAGCCGCTTCTTCAGCGTCGGCCCGACCCCGGGCAGCGAATCCAGCGGTGCCGCCAGCCGCTCAGGGCGGAAGCGCCCACGCGTCGGCGCCCAGCGCTCAGGCGGGTCCACGGCGGCGAAACCGGGCAGGGGCCGGCTCATCGTCCGAGTATCGCACCCGGTCCGGCTAGCCCTCCTGACGCTCCTGGCGCGTTGGTCGCGGTGCGTAGGCCGGAGGGACAGTACGAGAGTACGGCCCTCCGGCTGGAGCGCCGCGAGCGACGTGAGGCTGTGCCGGAGGCCGGCTCCGCCGGCCGGGAGGCGCAGCCGTCCAGGTGCGTCAGGCTGGAACCAGAAGAAGCCGACCGTGCCCGGTCCCGCGTGCGTGCCGACAACGGCACCGAGGCTGGTGACGAGCTTCACGTCGGCCTGCGGGCGGCTCGCCGTCACGATCGCCTGCAGCTGCTCGACCGCGTCCTCCGCTTCCGCAGCGGCGATCGCCACCGACAGCCCTGGGCCGTCGGTGGTGGCCTCCTCGAAGCGCTTGCGGAACTCCTCGAACGCCTTGCCGCGGCCGCGGGCCCGCGTCACGGGGACGACTTCGCCCTCCTCGACCGCGAGGATCGGCTTCACGTTCAGCAGGCTCCCCATCAGGGCCTTGCCACGGCCGATACGCCCACCCTTGGCGAGGAACTCGAGCGTGTCAACGGTGAAGAGGATCCTGGAGCGGTCGCGGTACTGCGCGATCAGCGCCTCGACCTCCTCGTCCGTGGTCCCGCGCGCGAGCAGCTCCTGGATCCCGAGCGAGAGCATCCCGATCCCGACCGACACCGACTCGGTGTCGACGAGCCGGATCCGCTCGCCCTCGTCCGAGGCGGCAAGGGACGCGCTTTGGAACGTGCCCGAGAGCTTGGCGGAGATGTGGAGCGAGTAGATCCGCCCGTAGCCGGCGAGCGCGTGGTAGACGGTGAGGAAGTCCTGCGGTGTCGGCTGCGACGTGGTCGGCAGTTCCGAGGCCGTCTTGAGCCTCGCGTAGAAGCCGTGCGGGTCGAGCTCGACGTAGTCGCGGAAGCTCTCCTCGCCGAAGCGGACGTAGAGCGGGACGACACGCATGTTCGGGAAGCGGATCTGCGCGTCCGGGAAATCGGCGGTCGAGTCGAGCACGATCGCCGTGTTCTCGCTGGTCAGAGTCTCGGACATGATGGTTCCTCGTCGACGGGACGTGATGGGCGGCGCGAGGCAAGAACGCAGGGAGCGCCGATACGGGCTGTATCGGCGCGACTGAGGACGCCGCATCGCGCCGTCCAGCGCGTCCCGGCGGCACAGGGCTCCATCGTGTCCGAGACTCGGTTCATCGAGCCACCTTCGCCTCGCCGGCGCGTCTGATCGCGCCGACGATCACGTCGAGTTCCTCGTCCTTGCGCAGGCAGTCGATCGCACCAGCTGCCAGCAGCGCGTCGAGCTCGCGCGGGCTGGCTGAGGCGGTCAGGCAGACCACGGCCACCTCCGGGTACTCGTTCACGAGCGCCAGCGTCGTCTCGACGCCGTCCATCCCCGGGAGCCGGAAGTCCATCACGACGACGTCCGGGCGATGCTCGCGGTAGGCGCCGACGGCGGAGTTCCCTTCGGCGACCGCACCGACCACCTCGATCCCGTCCTGGAGCTCGAGCAGGAGGATCAACGCCTGCCGGAAGACATCGTTGTCCTCGACGAGCAGCACGCGGATGGGGTGGTGCTCCTCCTTCACGGCCAGACCTTAAGCCCTACTCGGCGGAGAGGAGGAGCGGGTAGTGAGGCTGCCCACCGGGATGCACGTCGAGCTCGACGGCCGGATGGAGCTCCTCGAGCCGGCGCAGCAGGCCTGCGAGATCGGGCTCATCGTCGCCCGTCAGGAGTGTCAGCACCTCGCGGTCGTCGCCGAGCAGCTTCTCGGCGACCGCGCAGGCGACGTCGTCGAAGTCGGAGGAGGATGCGACTGCGCAGCCGTTCGCGAGCCCGAGCCAGGCTCCCTTGCGCACGTCGATACCGTCGAGCTCGACGTCCCGCGACGCGACGGTCACCTCGCCCGTCGCGACCTCTTCGAGCGCCTCGAGCATCGCCGCCTCGTTCTCCTCCGCGCTTAGCGAGGGGAGATAGCGGACGATCGCCGCGAGCCCGGCCGGAACGGAGCGGGACGGGATCACCCGAACCTGCTTGTCGACGAGCTTCGCCGCCTGCTCGGCCGAGAGGATCACGTTCGAGTTGTTCGGGAGCACGAGCACCTCGGTCGCAGGCGTCGCCTGGATCGCGGCGACGATTTCGGCCGTCGAGGGATTCATCGTCTGGCCGCCTTCGATCACCTTCGCGGCGCCGTAGCTCTCGAACAGACGGCGGTTTCCCGCACCGGGGACGACCGCGACGACGCCGGTCTCGAGCGTCAGCCCCGGGTCGGGAACGGACTCGAGGATCCGCTCCGAGCGCTGTTCGGTCTGCTTGTGCATGTTCGCGATCTCGACGCCCTCGATCGTCCCGAGCGCCGTTCCGTACGCGAGCGCACGGCCGGGCTCGTCCGTGTGGACGTGGATCTTCAAAGCGGTCGCGTCGCCGACGACGAGCAGCGAGTCGCCGAGCTCGTCCAGTTGGGCCTCGAGCGCCCCCGCGTCGAGCTCCTCGCCCTCGATCACGAAGACGGTGCAGTAGCGGAACTCGGAGAGCTCCTGGTGGACGGCGTCGAGGCCCGCCTCGTGAGCCTCCTCGACCGGCGCGTCCGGGATCGGCTCGCCGGACAAGGCCGCCGAGACGCCGCGGACGATCTCGAGCAGGCCGGCGCCGCCCGCGTCGACGACGCCCGCCTCGCGCAGGACATCGAGCTGGTCGGGCGTGCGGGCGAGGGCGTCCTCCCCGCGCTCGATCAGCTTCTTCAGGAGCGCCGCGGGCTCGAGCGCCGCGTGACGCGGGTCTTCGGCCTCCTCGGCGAGCTCACGGATCACGGACAGCATCGTTCCCTCGACGGGGCGCCGGACGGCCCGGTAGGCGGCGTCGCTCGCAGCCCGAAACGCGCGCCGGATCGTGGCAGCATCGAGGAGCCCGGCCTCGCCGAGCGCCTCGGCCGCGCCACGCAGGATCTGGGAGAAGATGACGCCGGAGTTACCGCGCGCGCCCATCAGTGCCGCTCGGGTCAGCTCCTTCGCGAGCGTCGCACGGTCGGCGGCAGTGGAGGCGTCGAGCACCTCCATGATCGCGCGCGCAGTCAGCGTCAAGTTCGTGCCCGTGTCGCCGTCCGGGACGGGATAGACGTTGAGGTCGTCGATCCGCCGCCGGTTGGCCTCGAGCGTCGCGAGCGCGGCCTGGCCGAGCTCCTTCGCCCGCTCGAGCTCCGTCACGCGGACCTCCGGACGTCCTCGATGTGCACCTCGACCGCCGCGACGCGAAGGCCGGTCAGCCGCTCGAGCTCGTAGCCGACCCGCGAGCGGACGGTCGCGGCGACCTCGGCCAGATTGAGCCCGTACTCGACGACGACGTGGAGGTCGATGCGGAGGCCCTCGGGCGTGCTGGACACGTCGATTCCCTGCCTCAGCTTGTCCCGGGTCAAGAGCCGCGTCAGACCCTTGCCGGCCATGCCGACGACGCCGTAGCACTCGGCGGCGGTGTGGCCGACGATCTGTGCGATCGCGTCGGGCGCGATCCGGATCGCACCGAGCCTGGACTGCTCCGTGAGGTGGTCCTGCTGCATCTGCGCGACTTTAGACGGTGCGCGCGGCCCGGAGGTTGCGGGCCGACGAGGCTTGTGTTTCAGAAACACAAGCCGGGTTGCGCCCCTCGCGAAGCGCATGGTTGTGAGCTCGTGCGGGGAGCTTGTGTTTCAGAAACACAAAGTCCTACCCGGCCGGAACGGGCGGCCGCGGGCGGAACGCAGGTCTAGACGGCCTTCTGGACCTTGCCGGCCTTGAGGCACTTCGTGCAGATGTACGCCCGTTTGGCGACGCCGTCGAGCAGCACGCGGACGCGCTGCAGGTTCGGGTTGAAACGGCGCCGCGTCGCCACCATCGAGTGGCTCCGGTTGTTCCCAAACGACGGCTTCTTGCCGCAGGATGCGCAGACCTTGGACACGGCGGCCGATGATAGCAGCCGGGTGTCGCGGTGATACCCGGCGCGCCGCGTCAGCGGCGGACGACGACCGTGTGCGCGACGCGATCCCCGAGCCGTTGGCCGAGCGGCGACATGAGCGCGAACACCGCCCCGACGAGAGAGAAGAAGAGGGCGTCGACCGGTCGCAGGATGTTGCGAACGACTGCCGCGCCGAGCGTCGGATGCTCGCCGTGCTCGTCGACCACGCGGATCCTGACGATCCGCTTGCCGAGCTCGACGTAGTCCCAGCTCTCGATCGCGGCCGTGCGGTGCTGGTCGTCGAACCGATAGGCGCCGATCTCGTCCGGCTCTCGTGGTCGATCCGCACCTCCACGCTGCCGACGGACGTGTCGAAGACCTGCTTCACGCTCATCAGATCGGCGTCGCCGTCCCCGGGAGCTAGCGCTGGGCCGCTGCGCGGAGCTGGGCGAAAACGTCGGCCATCTCGAGACCGGTGCGGACGGCCTCGGCGCCCTTCGCGAGCCGGTCGTCGGCCTGGTCCGCGTCCTCGAGCGTGAGCACGCCGAACGCGACCGGGACGCCGGTCTCGAGTGCAGCGAGCTGCAACCCGGACGCCGCCTCACCGGCGACGAAGTCGAAGTGCGGCGTGTCGCCGCGGATGACGCAGCCGAGCGCGACGATGCAGGCGTACCGGCGCGTCTTTGCGAGCGCCATCGCCGCGATCGGCAGCTCGAACGCGCCGGGCACCGGCATGACCGTGATCGCCTCGCGCGCGACCCCCGCGGACTCGAGCTCGGCGAGCGCTCCTTCGAGCAGTTTGCCCGTGACGACCCCGTTGAAGCGGCTGACGACGATCCCGACCGCGCGGCGCCCGCCCTGAGGGCTGCCCTCGAGCACGCCATAGCCCTCCGGGACGCCGAAGTCTCCCGCCGCGTGCTCAGCCGCCGGCTCGGACTCGTCCTCGAGCTCCGGCTCGTCAGCCTCGACGGGAGGCTCCAGCTCGGGCTCAGCAACCTCTGCCTCGTGCTCCTCGGCGTCCGCCGCCTCGATGTCCGTATCCGGAGCCACGACGTCGGCCCCTGTCGCCTCGACCTCCAGCTCCGGTGCTTCGTCCGCCTCGCCCGGCGGATCCTCGAGCGACGGCGCCTCGGGCCAGCTGTCGCGCTCGCTCACGCCTCGGCTCCGTCGTAGAGGTCGGGGTCGAAGCGCAGATCCTGGTGGTGCAGCTTGTGACCGAGCTTGTCGCGCTTCGTGTCGAGGTAGCGCCGGTTCTCGTTGTTGGGCTCGACGACGATCGGCTCCTGGGCGACGACCTCGAGCCCGAAGCCGGCGATCCCGGAGATCTTCTTCGGGTTGTTCGTGAGCACCCGGATCGTCGAGAGGCCGAGGTCGGCGAGGATCTGCGAGCCGATCCCGTACTCGCGCTGGTCGGCCGCGAAGCCGAGCCGGAGGTTCGCCTCGACGGTGTCGAGACCCTGCTCCTGCAGCTCGTACGCCCTCAGCTTGTTGAGCAGGCCGATCCCGCGACCCTCCTGCGCGAGGTACAGCAGCACGCCCTTCCCTTCCTGCTCGATCCTGGCGAGCGCGAGCTCGAGCTGCTCGCCGCAGTCGCACTTGAGCGAGTGGAAGACGTCGCCCGTGAGGCACTCGGAGTGGACGCGCACGAGCACGTCCTCCTCGCCGTCGACCTGACCCTTCACGAGCGCGACATGGTGCTTACCGGTCAGCGTCTCGCGGAACGCGACCGCCGTGAACTTGCCGTACGCCGTCGGCAGGGTGACCGAGGTGACCCGCTCGACGAGCTTCTCGTGGCGGCGCCGGTACTCGATCAAGTCCGCGACCGTGATCATCCGGAGGCCGTGCGTGGCGCAGTAGTCGACGAGATCGGGGACGCGGGCCATCGTCCCGTCGTCCTTCATGATCTCGCACACGACACCTGCCGGGATCACGCCCGCGAGCCGCGCCAGGTCGACCGCGGCCTCCGTCTGGCCGGAGCGCTGCAGCACGCCGCCGCGCCGCGCGCGGAGCGGGAAGATGTGGCCCGGCTGGACGAGGTCGCGCGGCCCCGAGGACGGGTCGACGGCGACCTGGATCGTGTGCGCGCGGTCGTGAGCCGAGATGCCGGTGGTGACGCCCTCTCGCGCCTCGACCGTGACGGTGAAGGCGGTGCCGAACGGCGTCTCGTTCTGGTCGGTCATCTGCCGCAGCCCGAGCTCGTCGCAGCGCTCCTCGGTCAGGCAGAGGCAGACGAGCCCGCGTGCGTGCGTGACCATGAAGTTGACGGCCTCGGGCGTCGCGAACTGGGCCGCGATCGTGAGGTCGCCCTCGTTCTCGCGATCCTCGTCGTCGACGACGACCACGAAGCGGCCGGCGCGGATGTCCTCGATCGCCTCCTCGACGGTGGCGAACGGGCTTGCGGCGCGCGTGTCTGCGGTCATCGTCACCGGGGCATCGTACCGGGGAGGAGTTTCTCGACGTACTTGGCGAGCACGTCGATCTCGAGGTTGACCAGGCTGTCGGCCGCGAGCTCGGAGAGGGTCGTCTCCGCAAGCGTATGCGGGATCAGCGCGACCTCGAAGCCGGTCCCGTCGACGGCGGCGACGGTCAGCGAGACGCCCTCGAGCGCCACCGATCCCTTCTCGACGAGATAGCGGAGGAGCTCGGCCGGAGGCTCGACGCGCGCGCGGACGCCGTCCGCCTCCGGCGTGACCGAGACGATGCGGCCAACCCCGTCGACGTGGCCTTGGACGTAGTGGCCGCCGAGCGGCTCGCCGACCCGCAGTGACGGCTCCAGGTTGACCTGTGCTCCAAAAGGCTTCACACGGTCGCGCGTCTCCGGCACGACATCGAACGCGAGTTCTCCGCCGCCCCTCTCGACGACGGTCAAGCAGACGCCGTCGATCGAGACCGAGGCGCCGAGCTCCGCCTGCAGCCCTGTCTCGACGACGAGCCTGCCGCCCTCGAAGGACGCGACCTTTGCCACCTCTCGCACCAGCCCGGTGAACATGATGGGAGGTTACGGCTCCCGGAGGTAGGCCTCGAGCAGGACGTCCTCGCCGACCTGCCTGCTCGCCAGATGTGAGAGCCGGAGCGGGCCGGCCAAGCCGGGGACGAAGAACGGGCCTTCGCCCGAGAGCGTCGGCGCGACGAAGAGGAGCAGCTTGTCGACGAGCCCGGCCTCGAGAAACGCGCGCGCGAGCGTCGGGCCTCCCTCGAGCAGCAGCGACTGGACGCCGTCGTCGGCGAGCGCGCGCAGCTCGTCTTCGAGCGCGCCGCTGCGCAGCTCCAGCTCCGAGCCCTCGGGGAGCGGCCCGCTCCCGAACGCGAGCCGGCGCGGCTGGCGCGGCGCATCGACGTCGCGCGCGTCGAGCCGCGGGCTCTCGAGCCGGACCGTGCCCATCCCGACCGCGACGGCGTCGGAGGCGGCACGAAGCTCGTGCACGAGCCGGCGCGACTCCTCGCCAGAGACCCAGCGCTCGCCGGGGACGGTGACGCGGCCGTCGAGCGTGGCCGCGGCCTTGTAGACCACGAACGGCCGCCCGAGCGACGTCCAGGTGCGCCACGCCTCGTTCTGGCGCCGTGCGGCGGCGCTGTCCGCCAGCTCAGTCTCGATCCCCTGCTCTTGCAGCCGCGCGAGCCCGCCGCCAGCGTCCGGATTCGGGTCGAGCGAACCCGCGACGACGTGCGTAATCCCGGCGGCGAGGACGGCGTCGACGCAGGGCGGCGTCGTCCCGTGGTGGGCGCACGGCTCCATCGTCACGTAGAGCGTCGCGCCGCGCGCGCGCTCACCCGCCGCCGCCAGCGCGACGACCTCCCCGTGGCGCCCGTCCGCCTCGGTCGCCCCCTCGCCGACGATCTCGCCGCCGGCGACGACGACTGCGCCGATCGTCGGCTTCGGATACGCCCTGCCGTCGGCTTCCGCGGCGAGCTCGAGGGCCCGCTCCATGGTCATGCCAGCGCTTGTACCAGCCGCCGGTAAGCCCGCGGCAGGTCGTCGAAGCCGAAGATGCCGGTGCCGACGACGAGCAGGTCGGCTCCCGCCTCGTGCGCGGCGCGCACGTTTTCCGCCTTGACGCCGCCGTCCACCTGGACGAAGCAGTCGACCAGCTCGCGCGTGCGCGCGATCCGCTCGTACGCGTCCTCCATGAACTCCTGGCCGGAGTAGCCGGGCTTGATCGACATGCAGAGGCAGAGATCGGCGCCCTGATTCGCCGCCTCGGCAGCCTCCTCGACCGGCGTCTCGGGGTTGAACGCGACCCCTGCCTCGAGCCCGTGCTCCCGCGCCTGCGCGATCACTGGGCCGGCGTCGTCGACAACCTCGACGTGGAAGGTGACGCTGTCGGCGCCTGACTCGGCGAGCTCCTGGAAGTGGTGCGCGGGGTCGTCGACCATCAGATGACAGTCGATCCGGCCGCCGAGGTCGTGGATGTGCGGCGCGATCGAGCGCAGCACGACAGGGCCGATCGTCACCGGTGGGACGAAGTGGCCGTCGCCGATATCGAAGTGGAAGATGCGGGCGTCGGAGTGCGCGAGCTGCTGAATCTGCTCGCCGAGCCGCCAGAAGTCCGCCGCGTAGAGCGACGGCTCGATCTCGACCGTCCGCACCCAGTCGCGCCACGACACAGGACGATCCTATGCGCGCAGCCGGGCGATGAAGAAGCCGCTCGTGCCGTGCACGTGCGGCAGCGTCTGCAGGAATTCCGGCCGCCTCGGATGCCGGAACTGCGCCCACCCCTCGATCGGCTCGATCGCGAGACCGGACGCGTCGACGACGGCCTCCGACTCGTCGGCATTGATCGTGCAGACTGAGTAGACGATCGTGCCGCCGGAGCGGACGCGTTCGGCCGCCGCCCGCAGGAGCTCGAGCTGGAGCTCGGGGAGCGGCTCCGAGCGCCAGCGCAGGTCGGGGCGGGCGGCGAGAACGCCGAGACCGGAGCAGGGCGCGTCGACGAGTGCGCGATCGAAGCCCGTCAGCTCGGGCGGCAGCGCGCGGCCGTCGGCGTGGACAACGCGCACCTGCTCCGCGCCGAGCCGCCGGACGTTCTCCTCCAGCTCGCGTGCGCGGGCTTCGTTCGCCTCGACCGCGGTCACCTCCCCGGCAAGCATCGTCGCTTTGCCACCAGGCGCCGCGCAGAGGTCGAGGACGCGCTCGCCGGCCTGTGAGCCGGTGACGAGCCCAGCGAGTTGCGAGCCTCTGCTCTGCGGCCAGATCTCGCCCCTTTGCAGGGCTTTCTCGTCCACCCGCTCGACTTCGTACGCGCTCGGGATGTCCGTCGTGGCCCCGTCCGGGGCGGGGCCGCGGACATGCCTGACGACGGTAGGAGGTGGTCCGTTCTGCGCCCGCATCAGCGCCAGCGCCGCCTCCTCGCCGAGATCGCGGCGCCAGACGTCCCAGATCCAGTCGGGGTAGGAGTGCTTGAGCGGGCCCTCCGGCAGCGCCGCCAGCAGCCCCTGGATCCCGTCGCCGACGCGGCGGAGCACCGCATTCGTGAACGGGACTGCCCGTTCCAGCCGAGCGCGGCGGACGAGCTCGACCGACTCGTTGACGGCCGCGTAGCGGGGGACACCGCCGAGGAAGCCGAGCTGATACGCACCGAGACGGAGCGCTGCGAGCACCGGCGCGTCGAGCTTCCGGACGGGCCGCTTCCCGAGCGTCTCGATCGCGTGGTCGAGCGTTCGCACCCGCTGCACCGTCCCGAACGCGAGCTGACGCGCAAGCGCACGGTCTCGGTCGTCGAGCCGATCGGATGCTGAGCGAAGCGCCCGGTCCGCGTAGGCGTCCTCCTCGAAGACGCGCCTGATCACCTCGTACGCGGCCGCGCGGGCAGGCGCGACGCTCAACGGAGACCGCGCAGAAACGCGTCGTACGGCATCCGCTTGCCGCCTTCTGGCTGCACCTCGACCGGGACGAGCCGGCCGTTCTCGAGCCTCGCCTTCCAGATGGTGAGCCGGCGGCCGTCGAGCTCGCCGCGCGCCCCGATGTGCGGCGACAGAGCCCGGATCCGGTTCAGGCTCTCCTCCGGCCGGGAGAGGTCGAGCTCGCGGTCGCCGGCCTCGATCTTGGCGGCATACGTGGGCTCGCCCTTCTGCGGCGTGAACGCAGGCCCCGCCAGCACATCGTCCAGCAGGTCGACCGCGACCTCGGCCGCGCGCGCGTACACCGTCCCAGCATCGTCCTCGTCCGTCAGCGGGAACGAGCGCTGCGCTGCAACGGGGCCGGCGTCGAGCTCCTTCACCGTCTCGTGGATCGTCACGCCCGTCTCCTCGTCGCCGGCGAGCAGGGCCCGCTCGACCGGCGCAGCGCCACGCCAGCGCGGCAGCAGTGACGGGTGGACGTTGAGCCAGAGCCCGCGCTCGAGCAGGCTCTCGGGGATCAGCAGGCCGTACGCGGCGACGACGACCGCGTCGCCGGGGAGCTCGAGCTCCGCGGTCGGCCGCTCCGGCTGCAGCACCGCGATCCCGAGTCGCTCGGCGACCTCCTTCGCGGGCGGCGACGCGAGCTTGCGGCCCCGCCCCGCGGGACTGTCGGGTCGGGTCAGCAGCGCCGCAACGTCGTGTCGCGCGGCGAGCCGCTCGAGCACATCGGCGCCGAACGGCGCCGTGGCGGCGACGGAGATCCTCACGAGAGGAGGCTACCCCCGGCCGCGAAGCAGGCCGCTTCAGGGGTCTTTCACGCGAGGGAGTTAGAGCAAGCGCCGCAGCGTCGCGAGCGCGTCCTTGCGCGACTCGTCGTCCGTGCGCTCGAGCATCAGCACCCCGTCGAGGTGGTCGAGCTCGTGCTGGACGACGCGTGCGTCGATCTCCTCGAGCTCGAGCTCGAGCGGGGCTCCCGTGACGTCCTGGCCCTCGATCGTCACCTCGAGCGCGCGCTCCACCGGAACGAGCACCCCCTGGAGGGACAAACAGCCCTCGTCGGCGATCTCCGTCGAGCGCGACCGCTTTGTGATCTCGGGATTGACGATCGTCGTCACGTCGTCGTCGTCCGCGAGCTGGAACACGAACAGCCGCTGGAGCACGCCGACCTGCGTCGCCGCGAGCCCGACGCCGCGGGCGTCGTGCATCAGCTGCGCCATCTTCTCGGCCAGGCGCGCGAGGTCGTCGTCGAACCGCTCCACCTCGCGTGCGCGCATCCGCAGGACCGCGTCGGGATACTGGCGGATCTGCGCGAGCGCGAGGCGGCGACGCGCACGATCCTGCGCGTCGAGCTGCCGTTCGTCGACCTCGTCCCCGCCTTCCGGTGCCGGCGCAATACCGCTGTCGGCCATGCGCGCGAGTGTAGTCAGACCGTCTGGGGGTCGACGTCGACGACGGCGTTGACGCCGGCGCGGCGCATCGCGGGTGCTGCGGCCGCAAGCACGCGCCCCGCCGCAGCCGCGAGCGCGCGCGGCCGATCGGTCTTCGCCACGAGCTGAGCACGGTGGCGGCCGCGCAGGCGGAGCAGCGGCGCCGGCCCGAGCAGGTCGGCGCCCTTCAGCTCGCCGTTGAGCTCGCGGAGGAGCCGCTCGGGCGCGTCCGCGTTCGTTCCCGACGCGACGATCGAGATCAGGTGCCGGAAGGGCGGATAGCCGAGCTCGCGGCGCCGGTCGAGCTCCTCCGCGAGGAAGCCGGCCACGTCGTGGCGGGCCGCGTAGCGGAGCGGCGTCGCGTCGGGCTGGAAGGTCTGCACGATCACCTTTCCCGGCGCGTCGCGTCCGCTGCGCCCGGCGAGTTGCGTCACGAGCTGGAACGTCCGCTCCTCCGCCCTGAAGTCCGGCATCGCCAGGCCCGTGTCGGCGTCGACGACCGCGGCGAGCGAGACGCCGGGAAAGTGATGACCCTTCGCGACCATCTGCGTGCCGACGAGGACGGCGCGGTCGGCCGCGGCGAAGCGGTCGAGCGCCTCGCGGAGCGCACCGGGCTTCGCAGCGGTATCCGCGTCGAGCCGGATCCGCTCGAGCTCCGGCACCCGCTTCTCGAGCTCGGCCTCGAGGCGCTGCGTGCCCGCGCCGATCCGCGCCAGCTCGGACGAGCCGCACGACGGACACGCCTCGGGGACAGCCTCCGAATAGCCGCAATGGTGGCAGTGGAGCCGCGCGTCCCCGTGCAGCGTCAGCGCGACGTCGCAGAGCCCGCAGCGCCGCGAGAGGCCGCAGGCGCGGCAGTGGATCGCAGGCACCAGGCCGCGGCGGTTCAGGAGCAGAATCGCCTTGCCGCCCTGGTCCGAGATCCGACCGAGCTCCTCGAGTAATGGGGCCGAGAGCGGGTAGCCGGCCTCACGGCGGAGATCGACGATCCTCACACTCGGCATCGGCGCCCCGAGCCGACCGCCAAGCTCGAGCCGTTCGAGCCGCTCCCAACTCTCGGGCCGCGGCGTCGCGCTGCCGTAGACGGCGACCGCTCCCTCGAGCGCCGCGCGCTTCGCCGCGACCGTACGGGCGTCGTAGCGGGGGTCGGACTCCTGCTTGTAGGACGAGTCGTGCTCCTCGTCGATGCAGATCAGGCCGAGGTTCGGCACCGGCGCGAAGACGGCGGAGCGCGCGCCGACGACAACAGGTGCTTCCCCGGCGACGATGCGTTCGCGCTCGTCGCGGCGCTCCGCGTCGGTGAGGCCCGAGTGCAGGACCGCGATCCGGTCGCCGAAGCGGGCCTGGAAGCGACCCAGCGTCTGGGGCGTCAGGGCGATCTCCGGGACGAGCACGATCGCGCCCTTGCCCCGCTCGAGCGCGGCTCCGCACGCCTGCAGGTAGACCTCGGTCTTGCCGCTGCCGGTCGCGCCGGCGAGCAGCAGGTGCGCGCCGGGGCCGTCGATCGCCTCCACGATCCGCGACACCGCCCGCTCCTGCGCCTCCGTCAGCCGGGCAGGCTCGGCCTCGCCGGCCATGCCCGCGCCCGTCGGACGCCGTTCCCCGCGCCTGGCCCTCAGCTTGGGTGCGACGAGCTCGAGAGCCCGCGCGGGGGTCGAGCCGTAGTAGTCGGCGAGCCAGAGGGCGAGATCGACGAGCGCCGGCGGCAGCTGGTAGAGGACGCTCTCGATCGGCGCCGGCTCGACGCCGGGCGGTGCGGCGACTCCTGTCTCGACGACGACGCCCCGTGCCGCGGAGCGGCCGAAGCGGATCGAGACGACCGCGCCGATGCCGACGTCGCCAGGAACCTCGTACGTGAACGGGCGCGCGACGGCGCGGGACGAGACAAGCGGATAGATCTCTGCGAGGGCCACGTGATCACCGTAACGGCGCCGGTGGTCGTGTAAGGTGGTCCTTACATGGCGTGCGGGATGATTTGCTGCCACGGCGTCGCGAAGCGCTATGGCGCCGTGCAGGCCGTGGACCACGCCCGATTCTGCGTCGAGCGCGGCGAGTTCGTCGCCCTGCTCGGGCCGTCCGGTTGCGGCCACGTGGTCGGCGCCTACGGTGACGCCGCGCCGGCAGCTCTGCTCCTGATCGCGGTCTCTGCACCGCTTGTCTACGGGCTCTCCGCGCGACGCGCCTGGGAGCTCGGCGCACCCGGCTAAGATCGACCCATG
>CAWHKD010000003.1:0-43030 GCA_963829845.1 uncultured Gaiellaceae bacterium
GCTCGTCGAGGCGCTGCTCGTGCTCGTCGGCGCGATCCTGATCCGCCGCGGGCACCGCAATGAGGAGCACGCCATCGTCGGGGAGCCGACGACTGAGAGAGCGGGATAGTGGAGGCTGCAAGTCGGGCGGTGAGCGCCGAGCACACGCCCGACCGGCTCGCACTGGGCGTGTTCGCCGGTGCGGTCGTGATCGGCGGCAGCAACTTCGTCGCCGTCCGTTTCAGCAACCGCGAGCTCGATCCGCTTTGGGGCGCGTTCCTCCGCTTCGCGCTCGCGGCAGCCGTCTTCGCAGTCCTGGTCGCGGTGCTGCGGCTGCCGTTCCCCAGCCGCCGGGTGCTCGGCCCGGCCGCCGTCTACGGCGTGCTCGCGTTCGGCGCCACGTACGGGTGCCTCTACTGGGCGCTGCAGGACGTGCCCGCCGGGATCGGCGCCGTCGTGATGGCAGTTGGGCCGCTGCTGACCCTGCTGCTCGCCGTCGGCCACGGCCTCGAGCGCCTGACCGTCCGCGCGCTCGCAGGCGCCCTCGTCGCGCTCGGCGGGACGACGCTGATCTTCTTCCAGTCGGGCACCGGCGAGTACCGCTGGCAGTCGTACGCGCTCCTGATCGCGGCCGTCGTTTGCGCGTCCGAGTCGGTGATCGTCTCGAAGCGGATCGGGCCGGAGCACCCGGTGATGACGAACGCAGTCGGGATGACGGCCGGCGCGGCGGTGCTGCTGGTCGCCGCGGTCGTGGCCGGGGAGACGTTCGCGCTGCCCGCCGACGGTGAGACCCAGGTCGCCGTCCTGTACCTCGTTGCCGCGACGGTCGGGCTCTTTCTGGCCGTGCTCTACGTCGTCCAGCGCTGGACGGCCTCGGCGACCGCGTACGTCTTCGTGCTGATGCCGATCGTCGCGCTGATCGTCGGCGCACTGATCGCAGACGAGGAGATCACGGGGACGACGATTCTCGGCGGCGCGATCGTGTTCGCCGGCGTCTACCTCGGCGCGCTCGCCCGGTCGGGACGGGGCCGCGGCTAGCTGAGGTTGCGGCCGGGGAAGATGTCCCAGGCGCCGCCGTCGCGGCAGTTGGCGCTGTTCCAGTAGCCCCGGGGCGCGTACTTGCGGACGTAGTTGCGCGCGAGCGTGCCGAGATAGTCGGCCCTGGTGATGTTCAGGCCCAGGTTGAGTCCGAAGATCGGCACGAGCTGGACCGCAAAACAGTTCGTCTGCGCTTCGTTGCGGACGCCGTAGGCGTGCAGCGTCTCGTGGATCACGGTCGAGAGAGCGCCTGCCCGGCGGGCGTTGGGCTGCTTGCTCGAGAGTAAGCCCTGGACGTCGCTGCAGACCATCGGTGCGAGGTGAAGCCAGCGCGGCTGGCGGCCGAGCCAGAAGCCGAGCAGCGTCGAGGACCCCTGCTCCGGCTCCGCTCCCTCCGCGGCAAGGACGGAAAGCCAGTCGTTCCGGTTCCAGCAGGCGAAGGCGAGCTGTCGCGGCAGGCCGAGCTGCTTCATCGTCCGGTAGACAAGGCTCGTCAGGACGGTGTGCTTGATCGAGCGGCTGCCGTTGAAGACGGCAGTGCCGGGCAGCGTCGCAGCTGATCCGACTGTCTTCGTCGAGACGCCCGTGTGCGGGTCGTACGGGTCCTTCGGCGGGTCAGCCGGCGCGGGAGGTGGTGCGGTGGCCTGCTGCAGCGTGAAGCTGAACGGGCCGGAGATCCGGTCGGTCGCGACGGTTGCGCCTGGATCCTGCCGTTTGAAGTCGAGCCACCAGTAGTAGGTGCGGCCCGGCTTCATCAGGAGCGTCGCTGTCCGGCAGATCCACTTGTTCTGCTCCCCAGATGGGATCAGGGTGCTGCTGGAGCAGCTTCCAACGCTGCCGCCGGCGGGAGACCCGGAGGGGCTGACCGCGGAGCTCTCCGAGACCCAGACGTAGGCATCGCTGTCCTGTGCGTCCAGGTACACGACCAGGTCGATCGAGTTCGGCGAGGCGATGTAGCCGATCGAGTCGAGCGTGACCGGGAAGCTCTGCCCGTTCGGGGCGACCCCGTAGCCGGCGTTCGCACGGCCGGCGGCCAGCAGCGCCACGCCGGCGAGGGCGAGCACGCAGACGAGCAGGCGTCGGGAGAGATGGTCGGGCATCCGGACGCGCAGACTAGTTCCGGAACACGAGCAGCGACCTCACCCGAAAGGGTCACCTGTGAAGCGTTGACTCGTGGAAGTCGGCTCCTCACGCTCAGCTAGGGGAAGCGGCTCGTCGACGGTGAGAGGTCGAGCTCGCCGCCGTTGCGACACTCCGGCGGGACGAGATAGGCGGGCGCAGACTTGGCCTGAATCGGGTTCTCCGCCAGCTGCTGGCGCATCATCCTGGCTGCCGTCGCCGGCGACAGCCCGAGCCGCTCGCCCAGCGCGACCCCGCTCTGGAACCCGTAGCAGTTCGTCACGCCCTCGTCGTCTTCGCCGCGGAGGTGCCACGCCTCGTGCGCGAGCACGGCGATCGCGCGCGCGGTCTGACTGAACGCGCCCTCGTCGCCCTTGAACGCGAGCCGGTAGAGGCGGTAGCAGATCTCCGGCGTCAGGAACGCGTTCGTGCCGCCGACCTCGGCGACGCCGTCGGCGTGCTGGACGATCCCGACCGCCTCGCCCTGGCCGTCGCAGCGGATCCGGGCGTCGTGGCCGGCGATCCGCGCCGCCTCGGCCGAGAGGCGCGCCTCCGTCTTCCGCTGGTCGGCCGAGTCGAGCCCGCGCCAGCCGCCCTCCGGCCAGAGCCAGAGCAGGAGCACGAGCCCGGCGAGGACAAGCACGCCTTCGAGCCGCGGCAGCAGCTTCCGCCGCGGCCGGATGACGCGCGGCCCGCGCTCGATGTCGGCGGGCACCCAGACCTGGTGACCCTCCGCCTCGAAAAGCACCGGCTCGACCCACTCCGGCCCGCCGAACTCCTCGACGTCCTCGGGCAGCCGGCGCGCGCCCACGCTTGCCGCGCGGCGTTCCGCGCTCGCGCCACCCCGTGACGACAAACTGCGCCTCGAGCGCCGCGAAGGCGAGGAAGGGGATCCAGGCCGGGATCGCGTTGTGCAGCGGCGGGACGAAGAACCAGGCGAGCACCAGCGCGACCGCCGCAATCCGTAGGCGCCGCTCCATCCCGGGACGGTAGCCGCACGTGGCCGCTTGACCACGCCTGCGCGAGGGGGAGATAGTCCTCGCAACCACTGCAGGGGAAGGGGAGAAAGCATGAAACGAATGACCTGGCGCCTGGCCGCGGCTGTTGCCGCGCTCGTCGCGGTACCGACAGCGACCGCTGCGGGCTACGAGACCGCGGCAAAGCCGAACCAACTGCACATCAACGTCGTCTCGAGCCCAGCGCAGTACGTCTCGGGCGGAGACGCACGGATCGAGATTGCCGTCCCGGACGGGACCGCGCTCGGCGACGTCGAGGTGACGCTGAACGGAACGAACGTCACCTCCGCCTTCGGGCCCGACCCGGAAGGCAACAACCAACTCGAGGGCGTCGTCACCGGCCTGCCGCTCGGCGCGAGCACGCTCGCCGCAAGCACGGCCAAAACGGCGAAGGGAAACAAGCACTACGACGAGGTGACGCTGACGAACAACCCGCTCCAGGGCCCGATCTTCTCCGGCCCGCACCAGACGCCGTTCGTCTGCGCGACCGCGGGCAACGCGACCGGGATGGGTCTGGGTCCGTTGGCGATCCCGCAGTCCCCGACTTGCGAGACGCCGACGCGCGTCAGCTTCGTCTACCGGAACCTCGCGGGCCAGTACGTCGACTACGACCCGGCCGCGCCGCCGTCGCCCGCGTCGATCGAAATGACGACGACGATGGACGGCAAGATGGTGCCGATGATCCTCCGCTGGGAGCGCGGCGTGATCAACCGCTTCATGTACTCGATCCTGATGCTCTCGCCCGCCTCGCAGACCGCGACGCCCGACCTCTCGGCCTGGAACCGGAAGGCGCTCTACAGCTTCTCCGGCGGCGTCGCGATCGGTCACACCCAGGGAGCGGCGTCCGGCGGCGACATGCGCTATCTCGCCGGCCTGCGGATGGGCTACGCCGTCCTCTACTCGAGCGGCAACCGCACGAACACGCACTACAACCTCCAGCTCGGCGGCGAGACGGCGATCATGGTCAAGGACCGCTTCGTCTCGGCCTACGCGGAGCCGGAGTACACGATCGGCGTCGGCGGCTCGGGCGGCGCGATCCAGCAGTACGTCTACGGCCAGAACCATCCCGGCCTGCTCGACGGCGGCGTGCCGCAGTACTCGTACCCCGACATGGTCACGCAGACGATCCACGTCGGCGATTGCGAGCTGCTCGAGCGCTGGGCGGACTCGAAGGTGATCGCGGACCCGCTCTCGATGTGGCGGACGTGGGTCAACCGGTCGCTGATCGAGGGCATGAACTCCTCGGCGACGTTCATCTCGTTCCTCACCACCGGCGTGCCCTGGACCGCCGTGATGCCGTGGATGCCGGCCGCCGGGTCGACGGAGTGCATCAACGGCTGGCGCGGCCTCTCACCGCTCGCGCTCAACCCGAACTTCGGCACCGCGCCCGGGTACAGCCTGGCGGCCTTCGGCCCGGTCGAGTGGACGCACTGGGGCGACCTGGTCAATATCTACGGCACGGACGAGACCGGCTTCGCCCGCTCGCCGTGGGACAACGTCGGCGTCCAGTACGGCCTCGCGGCTCTGCAGAGCGGCGCGATTACGCCGCAGCAGTTCCTCGACCTGAACGCAAACGCGGGCTCGTGGAAGGAGTCGAAGGACATGGTCCAGGAGGGCTGCCCGTACGTGGGCGGCACCGCCTGCTTCGCTCCCGGTGCGACCTTCGACATCTGGAGCTCCCGGAACATGCAGCCTCTCGCCCGACGGCGGCGCCACGGCGGCCGCGCGGCGGGAGGGAAACCAGGATGCGGGATACGCCGCCTACCGCTCGGGGATGGTCTTCCGGGGCAAGCTCGACATTCCGGTGATCGACTGGCGCCACTACCTCGAGCACCGGCTCGACATGCACAACTCACACCAGTCGTTCGCCTCGCGGCAGCGGCTGCTCAACTACGACGGTGACGCGTCGAACCAGCTGATCTGGTTCACCGACGCGCGGCCGGGCACGCCGCAGTCCGATCCGACGCCGGACGCGTTCCTCGTCCTCGACAAGTGGATCAAGAACATCGAGGCGAACCCAGGGAAGAGCGTCGGCGAGAACAAGCCTGCCGACGCGAAGGACTCCTGCTTCGCGACGAACGGCAGCCTGATCGCGAGCGGCGACGACGTCTGGAACGGGATCCTCGACGACCAGCCCGCGGGCGCGTGCACGCAGACGTTCCCGATCCACTCGACGTCCCGGATCGTCGCGGGCGGCCCGATCGAGGGCGGCGTCTTCAAGTGCGCCCTCCAGCCGGTCGCGCGGGCGGTCGCACAGGGCCTGTACGGGGCGTGGACGCCGGGCGAGTCGGACCTCGCGCGGCTGAACGCGATCTTCCCGTCCGGCGTGTGCGACTACTCGAAGCCCGACCAGATGGAGCCGCCGGAGCTCTCCGGCAGCTCGAACGGGGCGAACAAGTAGGGACGTGAAAGAAGGAGAGGACGGAGGCCGCGCCCCCAAGCGCGGCCTCTACGTCCTCTGGATGAGCTCTTAGGCGCCATGGCCCTGGGCGGCGCCGCGGCGGTGCCGGAGCAGCCCGAGTGCGGCCTCCAGCGTCAGCCGCTGCCGGCGCCGGTGCTGACGACCTCGCGCCTGCAACGCGAGGCGGTGAGCCTCGGCTTCGCGCCGGCGCTCGTGCTGACGGTCATGGGTCAGCTGAAGAAGCGCTTCGTGGTGCAGCATGTTCATCCCTCCCTTCGGCATGGATTCGAGTAATTGCTGTGAGATAGAGGACAGGGAAACCTGCACTCATCGATGAGCCTTCCTTTCGTGTCTGAATTGACGGCGAAATGACGCCGGCTGCCGCTGTGATGCGGCGTCGTACGCTCAGATGCAGGTGGCTACGCGGCGCCTGAGCGCCGAAACCTACTTCTGAGAGGCCAGCTGCCTACGCCGGAGAGCGGAGGGAGCGGCCGAGGTACGTCATGATCACGTTATTCATTCCCGACCTCCTTTCCGCTGGGACCCGAGCGGGATGCTCGGATACGAATCTGTTCAGTGTGAAGACTCGCGCGCGTTATGTCAAGTGAAATTGCGCGACGAATATTTCCCACTCGAAAACGGGGGCCGCGCACGAGCGCGGCCCCCGTTGACTTGCCTCAACCGATGTTGGGGCCGAGCAGGCGGAAGCGCGTCCCCGTCGGGTCGAGGACGGTGGCGAGGCGGCCGTACGGCGTGTCCTCGCCCGGCCGCTCGACCGTGCCGCCGAGCTCCTCGGCCTTGGCGAGCGTCGCATCGACGTCGTCGACCGCGAAGTAGAGCGACCACTCGGCGCCCTGGGGGAGCTCGTCGGGCCAGTCCATGATCCCCGCGAGCGCGGCCTCGCCCTCGCCGAAGGTCGTGTAGCGAAACTCGTCGGTGTCACCGACCGTGTGCGTGTCCCAGCTGAAGACGTCGCGGTAGAAGGCGACGCTCTTGTCGTAGTCGCGCGTGTGCAGCTCGAACCAGGCGGGTGCGCCGGCCTCGCCGCGGATCTCGAAGCCGCTCACCTCGCCCGGCTGCCAGGCGCCGATCGTCGCCCCGCCCGGGTCGGCGAGCATCGTGAAGCGGCCGTTCTGGGTCACATCCATCGGTTCCATGTGCACCTGGCCGCCGTTCGCCTTCGCGGCCTCGGCGGTGCGGTCGGCGTCGTCGGTCGAGAGGTAGATCGTCCACGCGTCCGGGACGCCCTGTTGGCCGTCGTTGGCCATGCAGCCGGCGACGACCTTGCCGTCCTTCTGGAAGAGGAAGTAGCCGCCGTACTCGGGGCCGGGGTCCATGGTCGTCCAGCCGAAGAGCTGGCCGTAGAACTCCTTCGCGCGGTCGGGGTCGGAGCTGAAGAGGTCGTTCCAGCAGGGAGCGCCGACGACGATGGTTGGTGCGGGCATGGGGCCTCCTTGGGCTCGGGATTCCGTTCTGCCAACCTTCGACTGTGCCAGCAGCGGGAACTCATCGGTCGGCTCCGGCGAGTACCTCCGGTTGCGGCTTCGTTGCGGTTCGATTAAGCGCCTAACCTCTTTGCACCGCGGTCGTTCCAGTTCACATGAGCGTCGCCCACGCCGAGCCACGCACCATCGAGCTCGACCCGGCGCGCCAGTTCGACTTTTGGCTGGGGGAGTGGGACTGCACCTGGCACGCGGACGGCCTCGAGCACATCGGGACGAACTCCGTCTACGCCGACCTCGGCGGGATGGTGGTCGTCGAGAACTTCGACGGCCGCCCGAGCCTCGACTACCAGGGGCTCAGCTACTCGGTCTACGACCGCAAGGCGCAGTGCTGGAAGCAGACGTGGGTCGACAGTGAGGGCATCTATCTCGACTTCAGCGGCCACTTCGAGGACGGCGCGATGGAGCTGCGCCGGGTCGCAGACGGCGCCCTCTTCCGCATGCGCTGGGAGCGGATCGACGCGAACGGGTTCGACTGGTCGTACCAGCGCTCCGACGACGGCGGCCAGACCTGGACGGCCCTCTGGGAGATCGGCTACAGCCGTGTCCTATAGCTGGGTCGACCCGCACTTCGCGGCGCTCTACGCACGCCGCGAGGAGGAGCGGCTCGCGGAGCGGCTTGTGACGCGCCTGCGCGAACGATCCGCCCGCGAGCCGTTTCTGGACACCAGCAGCCGGCGCCAGGCCGGCCCGCTGGAGCACGACGCCGTCCTGCGCGGCGGGCATCTCCGCCTGCTCTAGTCCCTCCTCTAGAGCCGGTAGGGGTGCCCGCCGTTTGCCGGAGTGGCAACGGAGAAGGAGGCCGTCGGGACCCCTTCGTACAATGGGCCGTCCGTGAGCGCCGACTTCGTCCACCTGCACGTCCACAGCGAGTACTCGATCCTGGACGGGGCGTGCCGGATCCCGGCGCTCGCGGCCCGCGCGGCCGAGCTCGAGATGCCGGCTGTGGCGCTCACCGACCACGGCTCGCTCGCCGGTTCGGTCGACCTCTACAAGGCTGCGCGCGACCAGGGGATCAAGCCGATCGTCGGCTGCGAGGTCTACGTCGCCGACGATCGCCACGCACGCACCCGCGGCTACGCGCACCTGACGCTGCTGGCCGAGTCGAACGCCGGCTACTCGAATCTGATCAAGCTCAGCTCGCTCGGCTACCTCGAGGGCTACTACACGAAGCCGCGCGTCGACTGGGAGCTGCTCGAGCGCTATTCGGCCGGCCTGATCGCGCTCTCCGGCTGCCTCTCCGGCCGCGTCTGCAAGGCGCTCGAAGAAAGCCGGCCGAAGGACGCCGCTTCCGACCTCGACCGGCTGGCGCAGGTGTTCGGGCGCGACAACACCTACGTCGAGCTCCAGAACGCCGGCCTCGAGGTCCAGCAGCGCGTCAACCCAGAGCTCGTCACGCTCGCGGCCGAGGCGAGGCTGCCGCTCGTCGCCACGGGCGACGTCCACTACCTCACCGCGGAGGACGCCTACTCGCATGAGGCGCTCCTCTGCATCCAGTCGGGCGACTCGCTCAAGAACCCGAATCACTGGAAATTCGACACGAACGAGTTCTACTTCAAGACGCCGGCGGAGATGGCGCTCGACTTCCCCGGCCACGAGGACGCGATGCGGCGCACGCTCGAGGTCGCCGAGCGCTGCTCGATCGAGATCGAGCTCGGCAACATCCTTCTGCCGAAGTTCCCGACCCCGAACGGCCGCGACGCGTTCGAGTACCTCGTCGAGCTGTGCGAAAAGGGGCTCGATCGCCGCTACGACAAGGTGACGCCGGAGTTGCGGGAGCGGCTCCAGTTCGAGCTGAAGACGATCCGCGAGATGGGCTTCGCCGACTACTTCCTGATCGTCTGGGACTTCATCCACTTCGCGAAGGTGAACGGGATCGGCGTCGGCCCCGGCCGCGGCTCGGCCGCCGGCTCGCTCGCCGCGTACGCGCTCGAGATCACCGACATCGACCCGATCAAGTACGACCTGCTCTTCGAGCGCTTCCTCAACCCGGGCCGCAAGTCGATGCCCGACATCGACATCGACTTCGCCGTCGACGGCCGCGAGCGGGTGATCAACTACGTCTCCGAGAAATACGGGCGCGACCGCGTCGCCCAGATCATCACCTTCGGGACGATGGCCGCACGCGCCGCCGTGCGCGACGCCGGCAGGGTGCTCGAGATCCCCTACGGCGTCGTCGACCGGATCGCGAAGCTGATCCCGGAAGGCCCGGGCCAGACGCTCGCCGAGTGCCTGAAGCCCGGCTCCGACCTGAAGGCGGCGTACGAGACCGACCCGGCCGCGAAGGAGATCATCGATCTGGCGCGGCCGCTCGAGGGGCTCGTGCGGCAGGACTCGATCCACGCCGCCGGCGTCGTGATCGGGGCCGAGCCGCTGATCGACACGATCCCGCTGCAGCAGAAGGGCGCCGACCAGGAGGTCGTGACCCAGTTCTCGATGAACACCGTCGAGGCGCTCGGCCTGCTGAAGATGGACTTCCTCGGCCTGCGCAACCTGGATGTGATCGACAAGGCGGTCGGGCTGATCGGCGGTGTCGACATGACGACGATCCCGCTCGACGACAAGAAGACGTACGCGATGCTCGCGCGCGGCGAGGCGATGGGCGTCTTCCAGTTCGAGTCGTCGGGCATGCGCGAGGCGCTGCGGCAGGTGAAGCCGACCGTCTTCGAGGACCTGATCGCGCTCGTCGCGCTCTACCGGCCCGGCCCGATGCAGTACATCCCGAACTACGCCAAGCGGAAGGCGGGGCAGGAGCAGGTCACGTTCATCGACCCGCGGCTGAAGGCGATCACCGGCTCGACGTACGGGATCTCGATCTACCAGGAGCAGTCGATGGAGATCGCGAAGCAGATCGGCGGCTTCAGCCCGGCCGAGGCGGACGACCTGCGCAAGGCGATCGGCAAGAAGATCCACAAGCTGATGGCGTCGCTGAAGGACAAGTTCATCGCGGGCTGCATCGGCAACGCGACGTCGGAGCAGGTGGCACGCCAGCTCTGGGACGACATCGAGAAGTCGCAGGACTACTCCTTCAACAAGTCGCACGCGGCCTGCTACGCGCTGATCGCCTACCGGACCGCGTGGCTGAAGGCAAACCATCCGTGCGAGTACATGGCGGCGCTGATCTCCTCGGTGATGAGCACCAAGGACCGGGTGCCGCTGTACGTGAACGCGTGCGACGAGCTCGGGATCGAGGTGCTGCCGCCCGACGTGAACACCTCGCAGACCGACTTCGCGGTCGTCGAGGGGAAGATCCGCTTCGGCCTGAACGCGGTCAAGTCGGTCGGCGAGTCGGCCGCGAACGCGATCATCCGCGCCCGCGACGAGGGCGGCCCCTTCGCGTCGATCTGGGACTTCACCGAGCGCGTCGACCCGCAGGTCGTGAACAAGCGCTCGCTCGAGGCGCTCGTCAAGTGCGGCGCGCTCGACTCCACCGGCGCCTCGCGGATGGGGATGCTGGCGCTGCTCGAGCAGGCGCTCGCGTGGGGTCAGAAGCACGCGGCCGACCGGCTCGCCGGGCAGGCATCGATCTTCGACATGGGCGACACGGAGGAGTCGGCCGGGCCGCGGCACCATCCGGCGATCCCGACCGGCGAGTTCGAGAAGCCGGAGCTCCTGAAGCTGGAGAAGGAGACTCTCGGCCTCTACGTCTCCGAGCACCCGCTCCACGCCGTTCGCGACCAACTGCGCCGCAAGACCGACTGCACGCTCAACGAGATGGAGCGCCGCCGCGACGGCGAGGTCGTCTCGGTGGGCGGGATCGTCTCGGGGGTGAAGCAGCTGACGACGAAGAAGGGCGAGCCGATGGTCTTCCTCACCCTCGACGACCCCACCGGCGGCGGCGAGGTCGTCGTCTTCAACTCGACCTACGCGCAGGCGCGCGACCTCTGTGTCGCGGACCGGATCCTCGTGATCAAGGGCCGCGTCGACCACAAGCAGCAGGGGGAGACGAAGCTGATCGCGATCGAGGTGAACGGCTTCGAGGCGGTGCAGGCGCGAACGGAGATCAAGTTCAAGCTCGACGCGCGGGCGGCGCGCGCCGGCCTGATCCGCGACCTCGCGCACCTCGTCAAGGACTATCCAGGCCCCTCGCGGGTGCTCGTCGCCCTGGAGACCTCGATGGGGCCGAAGACGCTGGCGCTCGGCCCCGGCTACACGGTCGCGATCGACACGGACTTCCTCACCGAGGCGCGCACGCTCCTCGGCGCCGACGCGATCGTCTAGCAGCAACTCCTAACGAATTCCCCTTTTCGCCCGTACAGGAGCGGCCGATACTGCGCGCGTGAGGCGAGGGCTTCTCCGGGCGGCCGCGGTCGCGGCGCTGGCGCTCCTGTGCGCGCCTGCGGCCACGGCCGCACCGGGTCTGCGCGGCGGGATCACCGACAGCGGCGGCGCGTACTACGGGCAGCCGGCGGACTTCTTCCCGGCGCTCGAGGAGCTCGGCGTGCACCTGCTCCGCGTGCACCTCAACTGGGGCGGGCGGCTGGGCGTTGCGAAGCGGAAGCCGCGTGAGGGCACCGACCCGGAGGACCGCGCCTACGACTGGCGCCTCTACGACCGGATCGTGCTCGAGGGAGAGCGGTACGGCGTCGAGGTGCTCTTCACGATCTTCGGCACGCCGCCGTGGGCGAACGGCGGCCAGGCGCCGACGCGCGCGCCGCGGAACGCGGATCCGCTGCGCGAGTTCGCGTATGCGGCGGCGACCCGGTACAGCGGCACGTACGTGCGGGCCGACGGCGTCATCCTCCCCCGCGTGCGCTACTGGACGGCCTGGAACGAGCCCAACCTCCAGATCGGGCTGATCCCACAGTGGAAACGCATCGGCGGCACGTGGGTGATCCAGAGCGCGATCGACTACGCGCGGATCTGCAACGCCGTCGTCGAGGGGATCCGGACGTCGATGCTGCGCGGCCAGAAGGTCGCCTGCGGCGCCACGGCCGCCCGCGGCAACAACAACCCGAAGGGCCTGAAGCCGTCCGTCTCGCCGCTCGCATTCCTGCGCGCGATGAAGAAGGCCGGCGCCACCGGCTTCGACGCCTTCGCCCACCATCCCTACTACGGCGGGCCGTCCGAGAGCCCGGCGACGCCGTCGCCCGGCCGCGGCGGCGTCACGCTCGGCAACATCGACGCGCTCGTCTCCGAGCTGACGCGGCTCTACGGACGCAAGCGGATCTGGATCACCGAGTACGGCTACCAGACCAACCCGCCGGACGGCACCTTCGGCGTCTCCTGGCGGACGCAGGCGGCGTACGTCCGCCAGTCGTTCGCGATCGCCCGTGCGCACCCGCGGATCGACATGCTGCTCTGGTTCCTGCTCCAGGACGAGCTCGACCCGGAGCGCTGGCAGTCGGGGCTGATCTCGGCTGCCGGCGAGCGGAAGCCGTCGTTCGACGCCTTCCGCGAGTCGCTCGCCAACCTCGTCGGCTAGATCTTGACGGAAGAACACAGGGCGCTTGCGCGTCGTGTGATCAAAAGTCAACCGCACGAGGAGCACCGCGATGCCAGCCGACAACCACGAGACCACTGGAAAGCAGACCGATATTGAGTCGCTGACACCCGATGAGCGTCGGGTTCTGGCGGTTCTCGTCGCCGTCGGTGGGGCGTGGGTGACGGCAGAGCAGCTCGCCTCTCTCAGCGAGATCGACGACGTCGGGCCTGTCCTCGTGGAGCTCGAGCGTCGTGGTCTGGTGCGGAAGGACGAGCGGGGGCGTTACGCGGCTGCGGCCGGCTCGGACACGCGGCTGCGCCGGGCGCTCGGCGTCCTCGACACCGCTGACCGCGTGCTGCGCCAGCTGATCTCGATCGCCGAGGACGGCAGGCTCACCCTCGACGATCTCGACGCCGTCCTGGGAATCACCGCGTGGGCCGCGCAGGTGGGGCGCCTGCAGGAGTTGCTTCAGCTGGTCGAGGCCGTCGAGAAGACGCTCTCGGTCTCGCGGAGGGTGGAGGCGTGGGTGCCGCTCGTCCGACGGGCGAAGGAGGCCGCGCGTGAGCTCGGCGACACGGAGGCGGAAGCGTGGGCCGACGAGCAGCTGCGGGTGTGCGAACGCGCACTCGCCGAACAGTGGAGCTCCGGAGGGGGATCGAGCCACCGCCGCACCTGCACCCTTCCGGCCTACGGCTCGGGTTGGCGACCGTTGCCCTGGCCGGCGCGGCCGTGGTCGGCTTCGTTGCCGCGTCTGCGGTGGGGGCTGAGGCCGGAGCGGCCGGCCGGACGGTCACGCTGCCGGGGCAGACCGTGACCACGCCCGGCGAGACGATCACGCTGCGTGGCTCGACTGTGACGGTCGGCGGCGAGACGGTCACGTCGCCCGGATCGACGGTGACGCAGCCCGGCGAAACGGTGACGCAGGCCGGCGAGACGGTGACGGAGCCCGGCGAGACGGTGACGGAGCCCGGCGAGACGGTGACGGAGCCCGGCGAGACGGTGACGGAGCCCGGCGAGACGGTGACGCTGCCTGGCGAAACGGTGACGCTGCCTGGCGAAACGGTGACGGTCCCGGGCCGTCAGGTCACGACGACCGTGTACGTGACCACCGGCCCCAGGTAGGGGCTCGGCTAGCCGCGCAGGAGCGCTTCGAGCCCCGGCAGGTGGCGCAGGCAGAGCTGCGGGAGGCCGGCGTGCTCGACCTCGTAGACGATCGCCGGGATCCCCTGCTCGAGCAGCCACTCGTCGAAGGCACCCGGCGAGCCGACCTCGAGCTCGGAGACGACCCGCAGCCCGGCGGACGCCGCGAGCTGCTCGACAGGCTCGCGCGGCACGCCGTCGCGGACGAGGATCAGCTCGATCGGGGCGTGCAGGTCGAGCACGAGCCGCGGCCGGAGCTGCTGGACGAGCGCCATCAGCGCCTGGGTCTCCGGCTCGGACGCGGGCTCGGGGCCCGGCGAGGAGCGACTGGTCCGGTTCGGCAGCTTTCGGAGCTCGGGATCGATTCCGGGCGGGAACGTGAATGACGCCTCTGCGCTCCAGCTCGCGCAGGGGAAGTTCCGGTTCAGGTCGACGCCGGCGGCGTTCTGGCGCGTCCCGTTCAGAAGCCCGTCGGGGTTCGCGACCTGGACGACCGCCCACGCCGTCTCGTCGCCGGGGATCCGCTCGAGCAGGCGGCGCGCGAGCAAGCCGGTCTCCGCCTCCTCGCCGTGCTGGGTTGCGATCAGCAGTCCCTCGACAGGAGCGTCGGACGCCGGCAGTTGGACACGGAGCGGCAGGCCGCCGCGCGAGCTGCCGTACTCCTCCTCCTGCCAGCCGCGGAGGACGTTCGAGGTGACGGTCTCGGCCACGGCGTCAGCCTACGGTCAGGGAGTCCGCCGGCGCAGCGTCGCCGACCCAAGTGCGAGCGCGAGCACGACGCAGCCGGCGACGATGCCGACGTCGAGCCACACGTCCGCGTCGGTCTCGCCGCTCGTCGTCACGTGCTCGAGCGCGTCGTACGCGTAGGTGAGCGGCAGTAGGTTCGAGAGCCACTCGAGCGGTTTCGCCATCTCCTCGCGCGGTACGAGCAGGCCGCAGAGCAGGATCTGCGGGATCACCACCGCCGGCATGAACTGCACTGCCTGAAACTCCGTTGTCGCGAAGGCGCTCAGGAAGAGGCCGAGCGCCATCCCGAGCAGCGCGTTCGTGACCGCGATCAGCACGACCGCCCAGATCGGCCCCGCTGTGTCGAGCCCGAGCAATCCGAACGCCACGGCGGACGTGATCGACGCTTGCACGGCCGCGACGGCGGCGAAGGCGAGCCCGTAGCCGCCCAACAGATCTCCCTTCGCAATCGGCATCGACATCAGCCGCTCGAGGGTGCCGCTCGTCCGTTCGCGCAGCATCGCGATCGAGGTGACCAGGAACATCGACGTGAAGGGGAAGATGCCGACGAGCGGGCCTCCAACCCGGTCGAACGTCTCCGGCTGCCCGTCGAACACGTAGCGGAAGAGCGTGAGCAGGAACGGCGGCACGACGAAGACGAGCGCGAGCGTGCGCCGGTCGTGGCTCAGCTGCCAGAGCACGCGCTCCGCAGTCGCGAGCGTCCGCGTGGCGCTCATTCCGCCTCCGCGAGCGCCAGAAAGGCGTCCTCGAGGTCCGCCGCGCCGGTGCGCGCGAGCAGGTCGGCGGGCGGTGCCGCGGCGACGATCAGGCCGTCGCGCATGAGCACGAGCTCGTCGCAGCGCTCGGCCTCGTCCATCACGTGGCTGGAGACGAGCAGCGTTCGCCCGGTCTCGGCGAGCTGGTGGAACAGCGTCCAGAGGTCGCGCCGGAGCACCGGATCGAGGCCGACCGTGGGCTCGTCGAGCACGAGCAGCTCCGGCCGGCCCAGCAAGGCCGTCGCGAGGCTGACGCGGGAGCGCTCGCCGCCCGAGAGCGTGCGGGTCAGCTGGTCGGCCTGCGCGCGGAGGTCGACCTCGTCGATCGCCTCGCTGATCCGTGACGGCGGCGCACCGAGGATGCGGGCGAAGTAGCGGAGGTTCTCGCGCACGCTCATGTCCCCGTACACCGACGGCTCCTGCGTCACGTAGCCGACGCGTCGGCGCAGCTCGGGCGAGCCGGCGGGCAGGCCGAGCACGGTGACGGAGCCGGCTTCCACGATCTGGACACCGACGATTGCCCGCAACAGCGTCGTCTTCCCCGACCCGCTCGGGCCGAGCAGGCCGGTGACCTTCCCCGCAGCGATCTCGAGCGAGACATCCCGAACGACGGGCGCGCCGCCGCGGCGCACGCGCAGTCCGACACCGGAGATCGCAGGCTCGTCCGTCAGATCTCCAGCCGTGCGTCCTCGAGGTCGAGGTCGCGCGACACCCTGCGGGCGACCTCCTCCGAGATCTGGCCCGAGCGGCGGAGCTCGTTGACCGCGTCCCGCTCGGCGCTCAGCAGCTCGCGCCGGAGCCGCTGGAAATCGCGCGATCTCGCCTCGATCGAGCCGTCGTCGCCACCGTCGAGCCACGCCGAGAACCGGTTCCTGCGGAAGTGGTAGCCGCCGCGGACCCGCTCGGCCGTGTCCTCCCGCACCCACTCTTCCTCGACCAGCTCCTCGAGCCGGACGAGCGCAGCCTCCGCCGCCCGGATCCGCGCCTGTGCCTCGTCGCGTGCGGCCTCCTCGCCGTCGTCCTCGAGGTCGAGCAGCCGGATCGCGGCCGGCAGCGTCAGCCCCTGGATCACGAGCGTCCCGAAGATGACGGCGAAGGTGAGGAAGAGGATCAGGTCGCGGCCCGGGAACGGATCACCGGCGTCGGTCGAGAGCGGGATCGCGAGCGCGGCCGCGAGCGAGACGGCGCCGCGCATCCCGGACCACGTGATCAGCGCCAGCGCGGCGGGCGGCGGCATCGGGTCGCGCGCGCGGATCTTCGGCACGAGCAGCCGTGGGAGCTTCGCGGCGGGGTAGACCCAGAGCGCGCGCGCGACCAGCACGGTCAGCCAGATCGCGACCGCCCACCAGAGCAGGTCCGCGGCCGAGTAGGCGTCGAGCTGGTCGAGGATGCCGGGCAGCTGCAGCCCGATCAGCGTGAACAGGATCGCGTTCAGCGTGAAGGTCACGATCTCCCAGGCCGACTCGCCCATCAGGCGCACCTCGGGCGTCGTCAGCTCGGGCGTGTACCAGCCGAGGTAGATGCCGGCCGTGACCGCCGCGATCACTGCCGAGACGCCCATCAGCTCGGCCGGGATGTAGGCGAAATAGCCTGTGAGCAGGGAAATCGTCACCTCGGCGGGCGGGTAGTCGAGCCGCCGCCGCACCTGACGGACGATCCACGCGACGCCGAGGCCGACGACGACGCCGCCGAGGACGCTGAGCACGAACGTGATCCCGGCGTCCCAGATCGAGAAGACGCCGCTGACCGTGGCGACGACCGCCGCACGGTAGGCGACGAGCGCGGTGCCGTCGTTGACGAGGCTCTCGCCCTCGACGATCGAGACGATCCGGCGCGGCACGCCGAGGCGCTGCATGATCGCCGTGGCCGCGATCGGGTCGGTGGGGGAGACGACCGCGCCGAGCACGAACGCCGCCGCCCACGGCAGCCCCGGCACGATCGCGTGCGCGACAACCGCCACGACGACCATCGTCAGGAGGACGAGGCCGACCGCGAGCAGCCCGACCGGGCGCAGGTTCGCGCGGAGGTCGCGCAGCGAGGTGAAGAACGCGGCTCCGTAGAGGAGCGGCGGCAGGATGCCGACCAGGACGAGGTCGGGCGGCAGGTCGATCTCGGGGAGTCCGGGGACGAAGCCGAGCGCGAGGCCGCCGAGGACGAGCAGGATCGGATACGGCACCCGCAGCTTCGGGACGAGCACGAGCATCGCCGTCCCGGCCGCCAGCAGCGCGAGCAGGCTGACGAGATCGTGGTGGCTGAGGTCGGTCACGCGCCGTTCAGGCGAGGCCCCTGTCGCGCAGCTCCCGCAGCGCCGACTCGGTCTTCTCGAGCTCGATGCCCATCCCACGCAGGATCTCCGGCGCCTTCGAGAACTGGACGTCGGCGTACGCGACGACCTGCACGTGGTTGCCCCACGGGTCGAGGAACGAGTTGCTGCCGAAGATCTTCACCCCCGCCGCCCGCGCGGCCTCGAGGACGGCGTCGCGGTCGTCGACGACGAGCCCGAAGTGGCGGGCAGCGTCGGGGCCCTGCGTTCGCCCTTCCGCGATGGCGATGAACTGGTCGCCCATGTCGACGAACGCCATCCCGGCCATGCGGCCGCGCAGCTCGAGGTCGAAGAGGCGACCGTAGAACGCGAGCGCCTCGTCGATCGAGCCGACCTCGAGCGCGATGTGGTTGATCCCGACAGCGCGAGCCACAGCTGGAAGTCTATGAGCGGAACCAGGGGCCGCGGGCGGCCCCCTTTAGGGGTCTTCGCGCGGTCGGCATCCGCTCCCGCGGATGACGACCTTGCGCCAACTAATGCAGCGCGTTCTCGGCGGCGCGGTCTGCGAGCGTCTGCAGGACCTTGAGCTGGATCTCGGGCGAGTCGCGCAGGAGGCGTCGGAATCCCGACTCGTGCACGACGAGCACGCTGACCGGCGTGGTCGCCGTCACGGTCGCGTTCCGCGGCCTGTTCGAGACGAGCGCCATCTCGCCGAAGAAGGAGCCGGCGCCCAGCATCTTCGGTTCGTGCCCCTTGGCTTGGACGTCGACGGTCCCGTCGACGAGGAGGAAGAACTCGTGGCCCTGCCGCCCCTCCTCGATCAGCTTCGCCCCCGCCGGCAGGCTCAGCTCGTCCGCGAGCGTCGAGATCTCACTCAGTTCCTTCTTCGTGCAGCCCGCGAACAGCGGCACCTGCCGGAGCAACTCGAGCTTCGCGTCCTTCCGCATTCGCACGCGTCCGATCCTAACTTCCGTTGTCGGAGTGGCAAAAGGATGACATGGTGTGAGTTCGGGGGCTTCGGGTCTCAGCTGGGCATACAAGGGAGGAAACACACATGCGGAAACGTTTGACTCTGCTCACGGCGGTCGTCGTCGCGAGCTTGATCGCCGCGGTCGCGGCTTGGGCAGGGGCGCCCCACTTCTCGCGGTTCACGGAGCCGGTGCTGGTCAGCGGCAGCTCGGTCGCGCCCGCGAGGTCTACTCGCCGACGGCCAAAGCGTCGGCCGACGTCGGTGGTCTCCGACCCACGCGTCTTCGTGGAAGAGATCGTCGTCGTCGCGGTCAAAGAGGGCGTCACGACCCGCCTGACCGCGCCCTTCGAGGCGGTCTATGTGTGCGTCAACGGGGGCGTTCGCGTACCGAACGCCCAGAACAAGACCACACTCGTCGGCAACCTCGAGGCGAGTGCCGTGTTCCCGGCGGCGAAGAACGGGAAGGCCACGGGCTCGCTCCTGACCGGCCCGCTGCCCTCGGCCGCCGCGGTGGGATTCACGTGTCCGTCCGGACAGTCGCTCGAGTTCGACCACGTCATCTTCTCCAACATGGTGCTCTCAGTGGACGGGGGCGAGACCATTCAGCTGGACACGGTCCTCGTTTCCGATTCGGTGTACGGCGTGAGCTAGTCGCAGCCCGGGCGTCCGCCGCTTTGTTCGCGGCGGCGGGCGCCCGTTCTACACTCGAATCATGTTCTGCCACGAGTGCGGCCACAGCGCCCCAGACGGCGCGAAGTTCTGCCAGGAGTGCGGAACTCGCCTCGCCGGCGGCGCGCCGCCCGCGGTCGAGCAATTGCCCGTGGAGACACGGCGGAACGTCACCGTCCTCTTCATCGACGTCACTGGTTCGACCCCGCTCGGCGAGCGGCTCGATCCCGAGGCGGTACGGCGAATCCTCTCACGCTACTTCGGCGAGGTCGCGACCGTCGTCGCCCGTCACGGGGGCACGCTCGAGAAGTTCGCGGGCGACGCGCTCGTCGCCGTCTTCGGCCTGCCGGTCCTGCACGAGGACGACGCATTGCGGGCCGTGCGTGCGGCTGTCGAGGCCCGCAAGGCGCTCGCGATTGTGAATGACGAGCTCGTGCTGGACTACGGGCTTGGCCTCGACACCCGCACCGGAGTGAATACGGGCGAGGTCGTCGCCGGTGAGGGCCCGACTGGGTCCACGCTCGCGACGGGCGACATGGTGAACGTGGCCGCTCGGCTCGAGCAACGCGCCCAGCCGGGGGAGATCGTGATCGGCGCGGCGACGTACCGACTCGTTCGGGATGCACTCACCGTCGAGGAGCTGGAACCGCTCGAGTTGAAGGGCAAGTCCGGCCGAGTGGCCGCGTACCGCGTGGTGGACATTGCTCCGGACGCGCCCGGGCTCGCGCGTCGACTCGAGTCGCCGATCGTCGGCCGTTCGCTCGAACTCGCGGAGCTGATCGAGTCGTTCGAGGATGCGGTGGAGTCGCGCTCCTGCCGGGTGGCGACGGTGCTCGGGGAGGCGGGCGCGGGCAAGTCGCGCCTCGCGCAGGAGCTCACGACAGTCGTCAGGGACCGCGCAGACGTGCTCGAGGGCAGGTGCGTCCCCTACGGCGAGGGCATCACCTACTTCCCGCTCGCGATCATGCTGAAGCCGCTCGCCGCAATCGAGGACGAGGACAGCCGCGAGACGGCGCGGGCGAAGCTGCTCGCCCTGCTCGCCGACGTGGACGATGCGAGCCTCATCGTCGCGCGGCTCGCGGGAGCGATCGGGCTCGATGAGATGCTCGCGCGGCCGGAGGAGATCAGCTGGGCCGTCCGCCGCCTGCTGGAAGCTCTCGCCCGGGAGAGGCCGCTGCTCGTGTTCTTCGACGACCTGCACTGGGCGGAGCTGACGTTTCTGCGGCTCGTTCAGTACCTGGGCGAGCACAGCCAGGGCGCGCCGATCCTGCTCGTGTGCTCGTCACGGCCCGATCTCAGGGAGACCTATCCGGCCATCTGCGAGCTACAGGGTGCACGCACGATCGAGCTCGAGTCGCTGCCCGACCAGGCGGCCGGCGCCCTGATCGCCAATCTCCTCGGCGATGAGGTCGCGCCGGAAATCGCGATTCGCATCGAGGCGGTGGCCGAAGGGAATCCGCTCTTCATCGAGGAGACGGTTCGCATGCTGCTCGACGAGGGGCTGATCGACCGGCCCGACGGACGTTGGGAGCCGGTGCGCGAGCTCGCGGACGTGACGCTGCCGCCCTCGATCGAGGCGCTTCTCGCGGCGAGGCTCGACCGCCTCGCGCCCGCCGAGCTGGCCGTGCTCCAGCGCGGCGCGGTGGTCGGCCGCATCTTCAGCTGGGCGGCAGTGTGGGCGATCTCGCCGGAGCAGGAGCAGGGACGCATCGCGGTTGCGCTCGACACGCTGATGCGGAAGGAATTCCTGTTCCGCGACGCCGTCTCTCTGGGGGGTTCAGAGGCGTACCGCTTCGGTCACATCCTCGTTCGCGACGCCACATACAAGGGCCTGCCGAAGGAAACACGGGCGGAACTGCACGAGCGGACGGCGACCTTTCTCGAGACCTCTACCGGTGAGCGAGCCGCCGAGTACGAAGAGATCATCGGCTATCACCTCGAGCAGGCGTTCGGCTTTCGCACCGAGCTTGGTCCGGTGAACGCCGTCGCTGAGGAGTTGCGCGAGCGTGCGCGCGTGCGACTCGCATCCGCTGGGAGCCGTGCACTTCATCGCGGCGACCTCCCGGCGGCTCTGAACCTGTTTCAGCGCTCCGCAAAGCTTGCTATCGGGGTTGCCGACCAGGCGGAGCTGCTCACTCGCGTCGGCGGCCTGCTCACCCAGCTTGGCCAGCTGGCGGAGGCGGAAGCGCTCTTCGAGCAGGCCCTCGAGGATGCCCGTGCGGACGGTGACGACCTCCGGGCGGCGCGGGCCGAGCTCGAGCGGGAATTCGTCCTCCTCCAGACGGACCCCGCTGGGCGGAGCCGTCAGATCGTCGACCTGACAGAGCGAGTCGTGCCGCTCTTCGTGGCGGCGAGAGACGATTTTGGTCTTGCGCGTGTCTGGCGTCTTCGCAGCGAGGTCGACCGCCTCGTCTGCCACTTCGGAGAGGAAGCCGCCGCGCTCGAGCAGGCGCTCGTCCATGCCACTGCCGCCGGCGAGGAGCGCGAGGCGACCGAGATCAAGATCTGGCTCGGCACCAGCCTCTGCTACGGGCCGATGCCGGTCGGGATCGCGATTTCGCGGTGCCGCGAGATGCTCGAGCACGCGCGCGGCGTCCGCTGGGTCGAAGCATCGATTCTCGGCATGCTCGCGTACCTGCTTGCGATGGCCGACGATCCTGGCGAGGCTCGCGCTTGCTTTGCCCGCACCCGGGCGATCTTCGAGGAGCTCGGAATGACGTACGCGCTCGCCGCGCGCGCGCTGATCCCGGGCGAGGTCGAGCAGATGGCCGGGGATCTGGAGGCTGCGGAACGCGAGCTCGTCTCGGGTCACGACTACCTCGAGGAGCGCGGCGAGAACGAGCTGCGCTCTACGATCGCGGCGCGGCTCGCGCACGTGCTCTACGAGCAGGGGCGTGACGACGATGCAGACCGATTCGCACGGACGAGTGAGAGCGCCGCGGCCGCTGACGACATCTTCTCTCAAGTGCTCTGGCGTTCCGCGCTCGCGAAGGTGATAGCGCGCCGAGACCGAGATCCAAGCGCGGACGAGCTCGCCGCCGAGGCTGTGACTCTGGCAGCAACGACTGATTTCCTGCGTCTGCACGGCGGTGCCTTGCTCGATCTCGCGCATGTGCGCGCCTTGCTGAGCGGCGGTGCCGCGCCGCCGGGCATCGTCGCCGAAGCGCGCGGGCTCCTCGAGCGCAAGGGGGATGCGTCCTCGCTGCGCCGCGCAAGAGCCGAGTTCTCGGGCATCCCTGCGGCGCACTAGATCGACGGCGGAACCGTGGTGGAGCCGCGGGTGTAGAAACGACGAGTGGTGAGCCGACCACCGACAGAGGACGAGCTCGTCGAGCGCGCGCGTGGCGGCGACGCCGCAGCTTTCGCCGCGCTCGTCCGCGACCACGAGGAGATCGCCTTCCGCACCGCATTTCTCATCACCCGGAACGCCGCCGACGCCGAGGACGCCGCCCAGGTCGGGCTGACGAAGGCCTGGCGCGCGCTGCCGCGATTCCGGCGCGGCGCGCCGGTCCGTCCCTGGCTGCTGACGATCGTCGCCAACGAGGCCCGCAACCGGCGCCGGGCCGAGGGCCGGCGCGAAGGGCTCGCGCTACGGGCGGCGCACGAGCTTCCCTCGGGGGACGCGGCTCCGTCTCCCGAGGGGAGGGCTCTCGCCGCGGAGCAGCGCGCCGACCTGCTGGCGGCGCTCGAGCAACTGAGCGAGGACGACCGGCTCGTGCTCTCGTGCCGCTACCTGCTCGACCTCGGCGAGGAGGAGACGGGCAAGGTGCTCTCGCTCCGTCGCGGCACGGTCAAGTCACGGACGTCGCGGGCGCTCGGCCGCCTGCGCGAACGGCTGGAGGAGGCGGGATGAACGACCTCGAGCGGCGGCTGCAGGAGCTCGGCGGCGAGATCGCCTACCCGGCGACGCCGCGCTTCGACCTCGGCTTCGAGCGCCGGCCCGCGCGGGCCTGGAGCCCAGGCCCGCTCGCGGTCGGCTTCGCCGTCCTGCTCGCCGTCGCCGCCGGCGTACTCGCACTCTCGCCGGGCGCCCGCAGCGCGTTCCTCGAGATCTTCCACATCCGCGGCGCGACGGTCGAGCGTGTCGAGACGCTGCCCGACGTGCGCGCGCAGCGGGTCGACTTCGGCGAGCGCGTCAGCCGCGAGGAGGCAGAACGCCGCGTCGGTTTCGAACTGCTCGACCTCGGCGAGCAGCCGGATGCGATCTTCGTCAGGCCCGACGGCCTCGCCTCCGTCGTTTACGGCGATCCGGCGCATCCGCGGCTCGTGCTGTCACAGGCCCGTGGCGCGATCTACGACGGCTTCATCAAGAAGACGGCGGATCTGGGCACGATCATCGACGAGGTCATGGTCGACGGGGAGCGTGGCCTCTTCGTGGACGGGCCTCAGCATTTCGTCATGTTCGTCGACGAGAACGGCCTCATCTCGGACGAGCGCACGTACCTGGCCGGCACGGTCCTGCTCTGGAACCGGGACGAGCTGCTCCTGCGTCTGGAGGGGGACCTCACGCAGGAGGAGGCGCTCGAGCTGGCCGAGGCGGTCGAGTAGCGGAACCCCCGCCGCCTGGGCGGTGTATCGGCTGCATCAACCCGAACGGAGGTCCGGATGAAGAAGCTCCTGCTCGTGCTCGCCGTCGCTGCCGTCGCCGCCGTGACAGTCACCGGGGCCGCGAGCGCCGGCGGCTGGGCGACCGTGGGCCTCAGCTCGCTGCCGCCCGCAGGCCTGCCGGCGAACCAGGACTGGCCGGTCGACATCACCGTGCTCCAGCACGGCCAGACGCCGCTCGCGGGCGTGACGCCGGTCGTCCGCATCCGCGACGACGGCGGCAACGTCGTCAACAGCTTCACCGCCAAGCCCACCGGCAAGCCCGGCGTCTACCACGCGACGGTCAGGTTCCCGGCCGAGGGCTCGTACTCCTACGAGGTCTACGACGGGTTCACGCAGTACGGAGGCGCCCAGACGCACACGTTCAAGCCGGTCGCGATCGGCGCTGCCGATGACGGGCTCCCATATGGGTGGCTCGTGCTCGCGCTCGGACTCGCCGCCGCACTCGCAGGAGCGACAGCGCTTGCGCTGCGCCGCCGCCGCCCCGAGCCGGCGCCGATCCAACTGAGGGAGGCCGCATGAAGAAGCTGTTCGTGTTCGTCGCGACGGTTGTCGCCGCGCTCGGCGTCACCGCCGCCGCCAACGCCGGCTGCATGGCCACGGTCGGGCTCAGCTCGACCCCGAAGCCGGGCCTCGCGGCCGGTAAGCCGTGGGTCGTCACGATCCGCGTGCTCCAGCACGGCCGTACGCCGATGCCGGACGCGAAGCCGGAGGTCAGGATCCGCAACGCCGCCGGCAAGCTCTTCACGTTCAAGGCGAAGCAGACCGCGGTCATCGGGTCGTACCGCGCCAGGGTCGTCTTCCCGAAGGCCGGCCGCTACACCCTCGGCGTCTACGACGGCTTCCCCGTCGCCGAGTGCGCGCGCGTGCACACGTTCAAGCCGGTGCTGATCGTCGCCGTCTGACGGCTATGGGGTGAGCCCGGGCGACTCCGGGCTCACCCCACCATGCCGCTCACCAGCTCGTCGGCTTGCCCACCTGGTACAGCCACGCGTCGAAGAACGCGGTCAGGTCCTGGCCCGAGATCCGCTCGGCATGCGTGATGAACTGCGGTGTCGTCACGTTGCCGTAGCGGTTCTGCGTCGCCCAGTCGCGCAGGATCCGGTTGAACGTGAAGTCGCCGACCTTCTCCCGCAACGCTTGCAGCGTCATCCCGCCCCGGTAGTAGATCGTCCCGTTGAACAGGAACTGTGGCGTCCCCGGGACCGCCGGCGGCGGGTTCCAGAAGGCGCTGTCCTGCGCGGGTGTGTTGTAGAGCTGCTTGAACCACTGCGCAGCGCTCTTGTTGCCCTGCTCCTCGCTCCAGATCCACTCCGACCAGGTCGCGAAGCCCTCGTGCAGCCAGATGTCGGGCCACTCCGTCAGCGTCACCGAGTCGCCGAACCACATGTGCGAGATCTCATGCACGAGGGTGGCCTCGTTCGGCACGTACGGGAAGTTCGGCTTTGTCTGCGTCTCCAGCGAGTAGCCGACGAACTTCGCCGAGTCGACGATCGCGCCGACGGCGTTGAACGGATACGGCCCGTAAAGGTCGGTGTAGAACTCGACCGACTCGACGAGCTTCGAGAGCACCTGCCCCTTCGCCAGCTGGGGGTCGACCGCGACGTAGACCGGCAGCCCGTTCGACATCGAGGTGATCGAGAGGTCGAACCGGCCGAGCGTCGAGGTCGCCAGGTAGGTCGACATCGGGTCGGTCTCCTTCCAGACCCAGGTCGTCCTGCCGCCGTTCGTCGCCGACGAGACGAGGACGCCGTTCGCCAGCGCCGTCAGGCCCTCCGGCACGGTGACGGCGAAGTCGAACGTCGCTTTGTCGCGCGGGTTGTCGTTGCACGGATACCAGCCGGGCGAGCCCTGCGGCTCGTTGACGACGAAGGCGCCGTCGTCGGTGGGGATCCAGCCCTCAATCGACTGATCCGGGTCGACGATCACCTCCGGAACGCCGCTGTAGTCGACGGCGACGCGGAAGGTCGAGCCGGTCAGGATCCCGGTCGGCGGCGTGATCACCAGCTCCTGGCCGTCCCGGGCGAACGCGGCGGCGACGCCGTCCACGGTCAGCTTCGAGATCTGGAAACCCCGCAGGTCGAGATCGAAGCGGGAGAGATCCTGCGTCGCCGTCGCAGTGACCACGGCCTTGCCCTCGAGCACGTCGGTGCCTGGGTCGTAGGCGAGCGTCAGGTCGTAGTTGAGCACGTCGTAGCCGCCATTGCCCGCGTTCGGGAAGAACGGATCGCCGAGCCCGGACGAGCCCGGCGTGAAGTCGGCCGCAGCGGCGACACCGCACAGGAAGAGCAACGATGCGCACCCCGCAAGCACGGCCCGTATCACGCGCGTCCGGAACATGTGACGACCTCCCCTGTCGTTGAAACCGCCCGCCAGGGGTATCTCCGGCCCTCGTGATTTGCAAAACCCTTACTCCGGCTTTATCGCAATCCCCTACAAGGGGGACAACCTCTTCGGTTCACTGGACGAACTACAGATACACCCCGACCAAGAAGGACGAAATGGCTGCGGCTGAGACGACCACCGAGACGGAGCAGGAGCGAATCGAGCGTTGGCGCGCCGAAGAGCTCGAGCGGGCCGGCTACGAGGCGTCCGCTGCCTCGCTCCTCGCCAGCCGCGCCGACGTCGATCTCCACTACGCGATCGATCTGCTCCGAAACGGCTGCGCCCCTGAGCTGGCGCTCCAGATCCTGCTCTGACGCCCCGACCGCCGGGCTCCCGCCGGGCAAAGCCCGGCTCCGCCCGGCTCGCGCCCGCTGATCGCACGCGGCTCTCCGGGTCTGTGCTGACGCACTATCCCCTCCGGCCGCGCACGACCAGCCCGCGCGTCGGAACGCCAGAGCTCGCGCGCTCTAGTTCCCTCGCGCGTCGTCTGCGCAACGCGGCACAATGCGCTCTGCTGTGACGCTGCTCGCATCGATTCCCTCACCGTCCTCGGGCACGCTCGACCTCGGGCCGGTGACGATCCACATGTACGGCCTGATGCTGCTGGCCGGGATCGCGGCGTGCATCGCCATCACCGGCGTGCGCTGGGTGGCGCGCGGCGGCGACTGGGATCTGATCTTTCGCGTTGCTGTCTGGGGGGTCGGCGCCGGGATCGTCGGCGCGCGCCTGTACCACCTGGCGACGAGCTGGAGCGAGGTTCCCGACGACTGGTGGGGGCCCGCTGCAGTCTGGGAAGGCGGGCTCGGGATCTGGGGCGGGATCGCCGGCGGCGTCCTCGTCGGTGGGATCGTCGCCCACCGCGCCGGCGCGAGCGTGACCGAGCTGCTCGACGCGGCAGCGCCGGGCCTCCTCGTCGCCCAGGCGATCGGCCGCGTCGGCAACTGGTGGAACCAGGAGCTCTTCGGCGAGCCGACGAGCCGGCCCTGGGGCCTGGAGATCGACACCGCGCGCAGGCCCGACGAGTACATCTTCAACGAGACCTTCCATCCGACGTTTCTCTACGAGGCACTGTGGAACCTCCTCGCCGCCGGGGCGCTGATCCTGCTCGACCGCCGCTTCCGCTTCCGGCCGCCGGCGCTCTTTGCGCTGTACGTCGTGCTCTACACCGGCTTCCGCTTCTACCTCGAGACGCTGCGGATCGACCCGTCCGGGGAGATTGCCGGTCTTCGCACGAACGCCTGGGTCTCGCTGATCCTCTTCGTCGCCTCGCTTGCCTTCTTCATCTACTGGCAGTTCTTCCGCGGCCGCTCCGACCAGCCCAACCGCCGCGGCCCGAGGCGCATCGAGCCGAAGCGGACGATGGCCGTCCCGAGCGGCCGCGTCCGACCACGCCGCTAGCCTCCGAGTGGCCCTCGCCATGGTTGTGCGCGAGCTCGAGCTGGACCTCGACGCGTTCGAGGGCCCTTTCGACCTGCTCCTGACGCTGCTCCTGAAGGAGGAGCTGGAGCCGGCAGACGTCGACATGGCCGCGATCGTGATCGCCTTCGTCGAGCGGCTGGCAGAGCGCGACGAGCTCGATCTGGAGGCATGCGGCGAGTTTCTGGTCCTGATCGCGGCGCTGCTGGAGCTGAAGGCCCGCGCGCTCTTCCCGGACGAGGAGGCCGAGCTGGCCGAGCTCGAGCCGGAGGAGGCGGCCGAGGAGCTCGCGCGGCGGCTCGCCGAGTACCGCCGGATGAAGGAGGCGGCCGCGTGGCTGAGCGAGCGGCTGGCCGGCGAGCGCGACCGCTACTTCCGGATCGGCCCGGCCGCGCTCGCGCCCCGTCCGGAGCGGAAACTCGCACCCAGGACCCCGAGCAGCTCGCGGCGACGCTCCGTCTGCTCGCCGCGCCGCCGCCCGAGGTCTCGCTCTCGCACATGGCGCTCCGGTTCCCGCCGGTCTCCCAGTTCCTCGAGCGTTTCCGCGCCGTCCTGCGCACGCGCCGCCGCTTCGATTTCGACGCCGAGGTCGGCTCGCTGTCGCGCGTCGACCAGGCAGTCGCGTTCCTGGCTCTGCTCGAGCTGCGCAAGGCGGGAGATCGCCTCGAGCAGGCCGCCCCTTTTCCCCGATCAGGGTTTCCCGTCCGCCGCGCCCTCCTGGCCGGCAGCGGCTCACGCCGTGCAGAGCCCGGCTCCGCCGTTGCCTGACGCCGCTGACGTCGCTCCAGCCGGCGGGCCGTATTCACATACTGCCCCGCCGGCCAACGCGTCGCCAGCGACGCCCCAGGAGGCCGCGGTCGAATCGCAGCAGGAATCCGCAAACGCGAACGAAAGGACCGCCGAATGGATCGTCCGCTCCGCCTGATCACCGCAAACCCGGTCGACCAGCTCGCCCGGACGCTCGAGGCGCTGCTCGTCGTCGCCTCGGCACCGCTGTCGGTCGAGGAGCTCGCCGACGCGGCCGCGGACGACGCCGAGCGGATCGAGCTCGCGCTCGGGCTGCTCTCCGATCGCTACCGCGAGGGGCGCAGCGGGATCGTGCTGGAGCACGTCGCCGGCGGCTACGCGTTCCGCGCCGCGCGCGAGGCCGCCGAGGCCTGCGGTCGCCTGTTCGAGCGGCCGGTCGAGCGTGGCCTCTCGCAGGCGGCGCTGGAGACGCTCTCGATCGTCGCCTACCTCGGCCCGTGCAGCCGGCCCGAGATCGCCCGCATCCGCGGCGTCGCCGCCGACTCGGCCGTCGCCGGCCTGCTCGAGCGCGGCCTGATCGCCGAGGCAGGCCGCGACGATGGAGCCGGTGGAGCGGTTCGCTACCGGACGACGCCGCTCTTCGAGCGCGTCTTCGGGCTCGAGAGCGCCGCTGCGTTGCCCCGGCTCGACGACCTCGGTGAAAGCGCCGCGGAGATACGCGAACGGCTGCACTAGGTCGCGGTCGGCAAGACCGCCTAGAGCTGTCGCGCCAGAACCGACTCGACGAACTCAGTCTTCGCGACCGTGTACGCCTCGCGGTCGTGCAGATGCTCGGCGGCGAGCCGCCGCTTCAGCTCCTCGTAGGCGCGCGCCGTCTCGGGCTCGGCGCGGAGCGCGTCGCGGAAGGCAAGCTCCTCGCGCCAGGCCACCGACCCGGGCACGACGAGATGCAGGTGGTGTGTGCGGTGCTCGGGCGAGGGCTTGCAGAACCAGTTCATGTGCTCCTCCTGGTACGGGGCCCACCAGTAGGAGAGCGCGTGCAGGGGCTCGATCGCGGCCCGGCTCTCCGCGAGGCCCGTCACTTCGGCGAGGATGTCGATTACGGGCTTCGCGCCGAGGCCGGGGACGCTCGTGCTGCCGACGTGGTGGATCTCACCAGCCAGCCAGGGCGCGAGCACCGGCTCGAGCCGCGCGCGCTCCGCTTCGAACTCTGCCGGCCAGGCCGGGTCGTAGGGGACGATCCGGACTAGATCTGCCACGAGCCGCCGCGGAGGACCGGCACGCGGTCTCCGTCGCCGGTGATCCCGTCCACGTCGACCTCGTTCGAGCCGATCATGAAGTCGACATGGATGTCGCTCTTGTTGGCCCGCTCCCGGTCGGTCTCGTCCTCGACGGGGAACGTGTACGCGTTACCCAGGGCGATGTGGCTGGCCGCGTTCTCGTCGAGCAGCGTCTCGTAGAAGACGGTCCCGAGCGGCCCGATCCGCCCCTCCTTGTCGACGAGCGCGATTTCGCCGAGACGAGAGGCGCCGTCGTCCTTCGCGACCGTCGCCCGCAGCGCGTCGGCGCCCTCGTCGGCGTCGACCTTCACCGCCCGACCGCCCTCGAATTCGATCCGGATCCCGTTCATGTACGAGCCGTAGAGCTCGAGCGGCATCGTCGCCGAGACGTGGCCGTCGACCCGCTCGGGATCGGGCGTCGTGAACACCTCTTCCGTCGGGAGGTTCGGGTAGTGGGTGAGGCCGTCGATCGTCGTTGAAGTCGGCTCCGAGCCACCTGGAGCTCGGCAGCAGCCCGATCGTCAGGTCGGTGCCGGGGCCCCGGAGGTGGAGCGCGTCGAAGCGACGCTCCGTCATCCGGTCGGCGCTCGCGACGATCGTCTTCATCCGCTCGCGCCACGCCTCGACCGGGTCGTCGCTGTCGAGCCGGAGCACATAGACCATCTCGTCCCAGAGCTTGTCGAGCGCTTCCTGCGGCTCGAGCTCGGGATGCACGCGCTGCGCCCAGCCGGGGTTGGGCGACGGCCCGGCAGTCCAGTTCGTCGTGCGCTCGTTGACGATCCGCGGCACCGCGGCGACGTACGGCAGCAGGTCGCGACCCGTGCGAGCGGGGTCGAGGCCCTCGAAGACCGCCGCGCTCGTGCCCGTCAGCGAGACCCGGGCGGCGTGCTCGTCCGAGAGCCACTGCATCCGCTGCTCGATCCAGGGCGGCACGAAGTCGAGCGTGCTCTCGTCGGCGTGCTCGAGCCGCTGCCGCTTGACGAGCTGGTCCCACCAGAAGACGTCGACGTACTTCGCGCCCCGCTTGTAGCCGGCGCGCGCCACGGCGTAGGCGACGTCCTGCATCCCGTGGTACGCGGTGACGCCCAGGATCTGGCCCGGCTGGATGTTCGCGCCGAAGCCGACGAGGAGATCGGCGAGGCGGTCCACGTCCTGAGAACGGTCGCGCATGGGCGGCGGCAGACTACTCTGCCGCGCAGTTCGGACTCCGCTCTCGCGGAATCCGAACGCGCAAGATCCCTGAAGGCGGCCGCTTCGCGGCCGCGGCACGTCGCGCAGTCACTCGCGGAAGTGAGGCCATTGTGAGGCTGAACGCGTATCTCGCCCGAGCGGGCGTTGCGTCGCGCCGCAAGGCGGACGAGCTGATCAAGGCGGGGCGGGTGCTCGTCAACGGCGAGCCGGGGCAGCTGAACACGTTCGTGCAGGCGGCCGACGCCGTCGAGGTCGACGGACAGCCGGTCGCCAAGCAGAGCCTCGCCTACGTGCTCTTGAACAAGCCTCCGGGCGTCGTCACGACGGCCAGCGACCCCCAGGGACGGCCGACCGTCGTCGGCCTCGTCGAGCATGCGTCGCGGGTCGTCCCGGTGGGCCGTCTCGACGTCGACACGACCGGAGTGCTGCTGCTCACCAACGACGGCCCGCTTGCACACCGCCTTGCGCACCCCCGCTACGGCGTCGAGAAGGTCTACGAGGTCGAGACCTGGAAGGAACCGAACGACGATGCGCTCCGGGCGCTGGCCGAAGGGGTCGAGCTCGAGGACGGCGTCACGTCGCCCGCTGGTGTCCGCCGGCTCGGCGCGGCCCGCTTCGAGCTCGTCCTGCACGAGGGCCGCAACCGGCAGGTGCGCCGCATGTGCGAGGCGGTTGGCCACCGCGTCCGCCGGCTGCACCGGAGCGTCTACGCAGGCCTACGCGTGGATGGGCTCGCCGTCGGGGAGTGGCGCGAGCTCAAAGCGCCCGAGGTCGAGCAGCTCCGAAGAAGCGGCCGGCCTCGCTCTTGACGAAGCCCATCCGCTCGAACATGTCTGTCAGCGTCGGCTCCGACGCCTTCCGTGCCTTCTCGGCGCCGCGTGCGAGCAGCCGCTGCAGCTCGACCGGGTCGGCGCGCAGCTCCCGGTAGCGCTCCTGGATCGGCTGCAGCGCCGCGGCGACGGCGTCGCCAACGTCCGTCTTGAACTGCCCGTAGCCCGAGTCGCCGTACCGCGCCTCGATCGCGTCGACCGACTCGCCCGTGAGCGAGGAGAGGATGTCGATCAGGTTCGTCACGCCCGGCTTGTCGTCGGCCCGGCGCACCTCCCGCCCGGAGTCGGTGACGGCGGAGCGGAACTTCTTCCGGATCGTGTCGAGGTCGTCGAGCAGCTTCACCGTCCCCTGCGGCGTCCCTCCGGTGGTCGACATCTTCCGCTCAGGCTCCTGTAGGTCCATGATCCGCGCGCCCACGTCCGGATACACCCCTTCCGGCACGGTGAAGGTCGGCCCGAAGCGGCTGTTGAAGCGCTCGGCGATGTCGCGGGTCAGCTCGAGATGCTGCCGCTGGTCGTCGCCGATCGGGACGATGTCGGTCTGGTAGAGCAGGATGTCGCCCGCCATCAGGACCGGGTAGGTGAAGAGTGCAGACGAGACGAACTCGCGCCGGTCGGACTTGTCCTTGAACTGCGTCATCCGCTGCAGCTGGCCGAAGCTCGTGACCGAGCCGAGCAGCCACGCAGCCTCGGCGTGCGCCGGCACGTGGCTTTGCGCGAAGACCGTCGAACGCTCCGGGTCGAGGCCGGTGGCGAACAGCATCGCCGCGAGGTCGAGCGTCCGCTCGCGGAAGTCCTCGGGGTCGTACTCGACGCTGATCGAGTGCAGGTCGACGATGCAGAAGAAGCCTTCGCCGCGCTCCTGCGTCGCCGCGTACTGACGGAAGCCGCCGATCAGGTTGCCGAGGTGCTTGTCGCCCGTCGGCTGGATCCCGGAGAAAATGCGCATTTGCCCTCCATTTCTACCGGCTTCGTCCCGAAGGGGCGCAACTACCGACTACATACACTGCTCGCGATGGCCGCAGTCGGCTCACCCGAGCTCCTGATCGTGATGGGGGCGCAGGCGTCCTCCGAGCAGGTCGACGAGGTCGTCGCGCGGCTCGAGGAGGCGGGCGCCAGCGCGCACGTCAGCCACGGCCGCGACGCGACCGTGATCGGCGCGATCGGCGAGCGCGAGCTGCTCGCGACGCTGCCGCTCGAAGGCTTTCCCGGCGTCGAGCAGGTGCTGCCGATCCTCAAGCCGTACAAGCTCGTCTCCCGAGAGCTCCGGCGCGACCCGACTGTGATCGAGGCGCGGGGACGCAGGCTCGGTGACCACTATTTCGGCTTCATCGCCGGGCCCTGCACGGTCGAGACGCGCGAGCAGACGCTCGAGACCGCACGCGTCGTCCAGGCCGAGGGCGTGACCATGCTCCGCGGCGGCGCGTTCAAGCCGCGCACCTCTCCCTACGCCTTCCAAGGGCTCGGCGTCGAGGCGCTGCACATCCTCGCCGAGGCCCGTGACGAGACCGGGTTGCCGCTCGTGACCGAGCTGATGGACCCGCGTGACGTCGCCGAGGTGGTCGAGATCGCGGACGTGATCCAGATCGGGGCGCGCAACATGCAGAACTTCAACCTCCTCTCCGAGGTCGGCCGCGCCCCGAAGCCGGTGCTGCTCAAGCGCGGCCCGTCGGCGTCGATCGAGGAGCTGCTGATGGCCGCCGAGTACGTCGTCAAGGAGGGGAACGCGCAGGTGATCCTCTGCGAGCGCGGGATCAAGACCTTCGAGCGCGCGACCCGGTACACGCTCGACCTCTCCGCGGTCCCGGTGCTGAAGCACGAGACGCACCTGCCGGTGATCGTCGACCCCTCGCACGCGGCCGGCAAGCGCGACCTCGTGCTGCCGCTCGCGCGCGCCGCGGTCGCGGCGGGCGCCGACGGGATCATCGTCGAGGTGCACCCGCGGCCCGAAGAGGCGCTCTGCGACGGGCCGCAGCAGATTCCAGCGGGCGAGTTCGCCGACTTCGCGCACGAGATCAGGGCGCTCGCCTCGCTGCTCGGCAAGACGATCGGGTGAGCTCTGTCGCGATCGTCGGGACGGGCCTGATCGGCGCGTCGGTCGGGTTGGCTGCACGTCGCAGCGGAATCGAGGACGTGCGCGGCTGGGACCCCGATTCCGCGCACCTCGCCGCTGCTGTCGAGCGCGGCGCGGTCGCGGCATCACGCGACCTCGCGGCGGCACTCGACGGCGCCGACCTCGCCGTGGTCGCGGCACCGGTCACGGCGCTGCCGGCGCAGGTGCGCGCGGTGCTCGACGCGAGCGCCCCGTCGGTCACGGTCACCGACGTCGGCTCGACGAAGGGCGGTGTCTGCGCCGCGGCGGCCGGCGTCGGCCGCTTCGTCGGCGGCCATCCGATCTGCGGCTCCGAAGCACGCGGCCCTGAGTGGGCGACCGCCGAGCTCTTCGAGGGCGCGACCTGGTTCCTGACCCCGGTCGCCGCCACCGACCCCGACAGCTACAAGGCGCTGCACGGCTTCGTCTCCGCCCTCGGGGCCGTCCCGGTCGCGATCGACCCCGAGGCGCACGACCGGCTCGTCGCGGTCACCAGCCACCTGCCGCACGCGCTGGCGAACGTCCTGCTCAACCAGGCGGGCGGGAGCAGGATCGAGGGCCACGACCCGCTCGACGCCGCCGGCGGCTCGCTCCGCGACATGACTCGTGTTGCAGGCGCCAATCCGCGGATCTGGGTCGACATTTTCCTCGAGAACCGCGACGCGCTCGCCGCTTCGCTCGCCGAGCACCGCCGCCGCGTCGAGCAGCTCGAGAGCGCGCTGGCCGCGGGCGACGCAGGCTTTCTCGCCCGCTGGATCGGCGAGGCCTCCGCGAACCGACGGCGCCTGCTCGAGACCGCGTACGAGGACGCCGGCGCCCTGCAGCGGCTGCGCGTCCACGTCCCCGACCGGCCGGGCGTGATCGCCGGGATTGCCCAGGCGCTCGGCGCGGAGCGGATCAACATCGCCGACTTCGACCTCCAGCATCTCTCGAGCGAGCGCGGCGGCACGCTCGCGATCCTGGTCGCGGGCGAGGGTGAAGCGGAGCGCGCTGCCGCCCTGCTGGAGCAGCAGGGCTACGGCGTTGTCGTCGCGCCCGTCCTCGAGGAAGAGTCGTGAGGGTCGAGCCGGCGGCGGCGATCAGCGGCCACATTGCCGTCCCCGGAGACAAGTCGCTCTCGCACCGCGCCGTGCTCCTGGCCGCGGTGGGGGAGGGAGAGACGCGCATCTCCGGCTTCGGCCGCTCCGGGGACACCGAGGCGACGATCAAGGCAGTCCGCGATCTCGGCGTGCGCGTCTACGAGGCCGACGCCGAGACGCTGCGTGTGTTCGGCGCCGGCCTGCGCGGTCTGACGGCGCCGAAGCAGCCGCTCGACTGCGGCAACGCGGGCACGTTGATGCGCCTGCTGCCCGGTCTGCTCGCCGGCCAGGAGGGTCGGTTCGAGCTCACCGGCGACGAGTCGCTCCGCTCGCGGCCGATGGAGCGGATTGCGGAGCCGCTGCGGCTGATGGCCGCGACCGTGGAGACGACGGACGGCCGGGCGCCGTTCACGGTCGAGGGTGGCGCGCTGACACCGATCACGTACGAGCTGCCGGTCGCAAGCGCGCAGGTGAAGTCGGCCGTGCTGCTCGCCGGCCTCTACGCGGGGGGCGGCGAGACGACCGTCGAGGAGCCGCTGCCGACGCGCGACCACACCGAGAATCTGCTCGCGCAGGCGGGCGTGCGCGTCACCCGGAAGCTGCGCAGCGTCTCGGTCGCCCCGGCGGAGCGGCTCGAGCTGGGCGAGATCGAGATCCCGGGTGACTTCTCGTCGGCGGCGCCGTTCATGGTCGCGGGAACGTTGCTCGCCGGCTCGGAGCTGACGATCCACGGTGTCAACCTGAATCCGCGCCGCACCGGCCTCCTGGTCGTGCTCGAGCGGATGGGCGCGAACATCACCGTTTTCAACCGGCGGCGGATCGGCGGCGAGCCGGCAGGCGATCTCGACATCCGCCCGAGCGAGCTCGTCGGCGCGACCATCGGCGCCGCCGAGGTGCCGCTGCTGGTCGACGAGCTGCCGCTCTTCGCCCTGCTCGCCGTGCACGCGCACGGGGACAGCGCGCTCCGCGGCGCCGCCGAGCTGCGGGCGAAGGAGACCGATCGGATCGAGGCCGTCGTGGACGGGCTCCGCAGCCTCGGTGGGCACATCCGCGCCACGCCCGACGGGTTCACCGTCCGCGGGGTCCCGTCTCGGATCCGCGGCGGCGGCACGTTCGACTCCCGCGGCGACCACCGGATCGCGATGCTCGGTGCGATCACCGGTCTGGTCTCGCGCGAAGGGGTGGAGGTCGAGTGCGCGGCGGCGGCAGCGGTAAGCTTCCCCGGCTTCTTCGACTTGCTCGACTCACTGAGAGCGACTACTTCCTGATGATCGTCGCCATCGATGGGCCCGCCGGGGCCGGCAAGAGCACGGTCGCACGGCTTCTGGCCGAGCGGCTCGGCTTCCGCTACCTCGACACGGGGGCCATGTACCGCGCGCTGACCTGGTTGGCCCGCCGCCGCGGTGTGGCACTCGACCGCGCCGGCGAGCTGGCCGCGCTCGCGGCCGAGAACCCGGTCGGGTTCGACGAGGAGGGCCGCGTCTTCATCGACGGCAGCGACGTCACGTCCTCGATCCGCAAGCCGGACATCGACAAGCTCGTTCCCGTGGTCGCGCGTCACCACGACGTGCGCGAGGTGATGCGCGAGCGGCAGCGCGCGCTCGGGAGCGAGGGCAACGTCGTGATCGAGGGCCGCGACATCGGCACGGTTGTCGCGCCCCAGGCACAGGTGAAGGTCTACCTCGTCGCGGACGAGAGCACCCGTGCCGCGCGGCGCTCCTCCGAGCGGCCGGGGATCGGCACCGACGCGCTCGCCACCGACCTCCGGCTCCGCGACGAGAAGGACGCGGTCAACATGCGCCCGGCCGAGGACGCGATCCAGATCGACACGACCGACCTCGCGGTCGACGAGGTCGTTGCCCGGATCGAGCAGATCGTCCTCGCGCAGCAACCGGCATGACGAGCGCCGACGCCGTCTGGACGGTCGGCCGGTACACGATCGGCACCCTCGTCCGGCTGCTGACGCCGCTTCGCAACTACGGCGTCGATCGGGTGCCGCGAACCGGGGGCGTCGTGCTCGCGTTCAACCACTTCCACTGGGTCGACCCGCCCGTCTTCGGCCTGTTCTCGCCGCGGCCGATGTACTTCGTCGCGAAGATCGAGGCACACAGGATCCCGGCCCTTGGCCAGCTGATCCGGAGCTTCGGGACGATCTCCGTCCGACGGGGCGAATCGGACCGCGAAGCGGTGCGGCTGATGCGCGAGGCGGTCCGCGAGGGGCACGCACTCGGTCTCTTCGTCGAGGGCACGCGGCAGCTGACCGGCGTTCCCGGGCACGTGCACCCGGGCGCGGCGATGGTCGCGCTCCAGGAGGGTGTCCCGGTCGTCCCCGCGGCGATCTACGGCTCGTACGAGTGGAAGCCCGGCAACTTCCACCCGATCTCGGTCGCCTGGGGTGGGCCACTGCGCTTCGACGGGCTGCCGAAGGGCGCCAAGGGCTACCGCGAGGCCTCCGCCGAGATCGAGAAGAGGATCCACGCGCTGCATGCGTGGCTCGGCGAGATGCACGCGCTCGGACGCCCCCGGCAAGCGACGCCGCCGGCATGAGCGAGCCCGAGGCTCCGGAAGCCGGGCAGCCCGAGATCATCGGCACGGTCGCGATCGTCGGCTTCCCGAACGTCGGCAAGTCGACCCTGATCAACCGGCTGACGGAGTCGCGGCAGGCGGTCGTGCACGAGACGCCCGGCGTCACCCGCGACCGCAAGGAGCTGCTCGCGGACTGGAACGGCAAGCACTTCCTGCTGATCGACACGGGCGGCGTCGACGACTTCGCGACCGACCCGTTCAGCCCGGAGATCGCCAAGCAGGCACGCGCCGCGATCGCGGAGGCCGACCTCGTCCTCTTCGTCGTCGACGCGCGTCACGGGATCACGCCGGGCGACGAGGAGCTCGCGGTCACCCTGCGCGCCTCGAAGAAGCCGGTGATCGTGCTCGCGAACAAGATCGACGACCCGCGCAAGGACCTCGAGGCGGTCGAGTTCCACAAGCTCGGCCTCGGCGATCCGTTCCCGCTCTCCGCCTTGCACGGCCACGGCACCGGCGACCTGCTCGACCGCGTCGTCGACTTGCTCCCCGGCGAAGGGCCGACGCAGGTCGGCGACGAGGCGATCCGGGTTGCCATCCTCGGCCGCCCGAACGTGGGCAAGTCGTCGCTCCTGAACGCACTCGTCGGCGCGGAGCGTGTGATCGTCTCGGACGTGCCCGGAACGACGCGCGATACGGTCGACACGATCCTCGAGCGCGACGGGCGCACCTATCAGCTGGTCGACACCGCCGGCTTGCGGCGGAAGCGGAAGCAGCGCCAGGGGATCGAGTACTACTCGGAGCTGCGTGCGCTCGAGGCGGCCGAGCGGGCCGACGTCGCGCTCGTCCTGATCGACGCGAGCGAGGGGATCGTCGACCAGGATCTCGCGGTCGCCGACGTCGCACGCAAGGCCGGCAACTCGACGCTCGTCGTGCTCGCCAAGTGGGACGAGACCGACGTCACGATCGAGGACGTCCGGCCGAGGATCGAAGCGAAGCTGCGCCAGCGGCCGCCGTTGATCGCCGTCTCCTCGAAGACGGGCCGCGGCCTCGATCGGCTGCTCGCCTATATCGCCGACCTGTTCGAGAAGCACACCGGGCGGATCCCGACGCCCGCGCTCAACAACGCGCTCGCGGAGCTGCGCCAGGCGCGCCAGCCTCCGTCCTCGAAGGGGAAGCGCCTCAACCTCCTCTACGGCACCCAGGTCTCGACCCGCCCGCCGCGCATCCGGATCTACGTCAACGATCCTGGCCTCGTCACGCGCGACTACGCCTACTGGGTCGAGAACGAGCTGCGCAAACGGTTTAACCTCGCCGGCGTGCCGGTCTCGATCGACTTCGTCCAGCGCTCGTGAGACTTTGTGTTTCTGAAACACAAGCTCGGTCGGCCCATGGAGCGATGCGGGGTCGTGTGACCGGAGCACGACTTTGTGTTTCAGAAACACAAGGCTCGTCGCGGGGCGGCGAGGTCGTGGCGTGAGGGTCGTCGTCGTCGGCGGAGGCTCGTGGGGCAGCGCGTTCGCGCGCGTGCTGGCGAACCGGGAGCACGACGTCACGCTGGCCTGCCGCGACGCCGAGCAGGCGCACACGATCGAGGAGACGCACCGCAACCCGCGCTACCTGGCGCACTGTGATCTTCGCGGCGTCGCTGCGATGACGATCGACCAGGCGCCGCTCGCGGATGCCGAGCTCATCGTCGTCGCCGTCCCGAGCGCCGTCTTCGGCGACGTCGTCAGGGCGCTGCCGGGGGACGGGCCGGTCCTGTCGCTGACGAAGGGGCTCGACCCGGCGACCGGGGAGCGGCTCTCGACGCTCGTCGTCGGCAGGCCCGTGGCCGTCCTCACCGGACCGAACATCGCGGACGAGATCGCGCGCGACCTTCCGGCCGCGGCCGTGATCGCGAGCGACGACGAGCAGCTCGCGCTCGACCTACAGACGGCGATCAACTCCGATCACCTTCCGCGTCTACAGCAGCGACGACATCGATCGGCGTCGAGCTGTGCGCGGCCGCGAAGAACGTGATCGCCCTGGCGGCGGGCGGCGCCGACGGACTGTCCCTCGGCGACAACGCGAAGGCGGCGCTCGTCGCGCGCGGGCTCGCCGAGATGGCGCGGCTCGCGGTCGCGGCGGGCGGCAAGGAGGAGACGTTCGCCGGCCTCGCCGGCATGGGCGATCTCGTCGTCACGTGTTGGTCGCCGGTCGGCCGCAACCGTCGCGCCGGCGAGCTGATCGCGCAGGGGGTCGAACCGATCGAGGCCGTCCGTCAGATCGGGATGACGGTCGAGGGGTTGACGACCGCGCCCGTGCTCCGCGATCTCTCGCATCGGCTCGGGATCGAGCTTCCGATCACCGACGGTGTCTGTGCCGTGCTCGGCGGCGAGCCCCTGCACGAGCTCGTCGGCAACTTGATGCGCCGCCAGCCGACGACGGAGTGAGTTAACGACGAGGCCGCACTGGTGGCTAGACTCCCCGCTCTATGGCTGCGCGCGAGTTCTCCTTCACCTCGGAGTCGGTCACCGAGGGCCATCCCGACAAGATCGCCGACCAGGTCTCGGACGCGGTCCTCGACGCGGTCCTCAAGGACGATCCCGACCGGCCGCGTCGCGTGCGAGACGCTGATCACCACCGGCCTCGTCGTCGTCGCCGGCGAGATCACCACCGAGACGTACGTCGACATCCCGCGGCTCGTCCGCAGGACGATCGGCGAGATCGGCTACACGCGCGCCAAGTACGGCTTCGACGCCGAGACGTGCGGCGTCGTCGTCGCGATCGACGAGCAGTCGTCCGACATCGCGCAGGGCGTCGACGACTCGTTCGAGGCCCAGCACGGCGACGACGATCCGCTCGACCGCGTCGGCGCCGGCGACCAGGGGATGATGTTCGGCTACGCCTCGAACGAGACCGACGAGCTGATGCCGCTGCCGATCCAGCTCGCGCACAAGATCACGAAGCGGCTCTCCGAGGTGCGCAAGGCGGACGTGCTCCCGTACCTTCGCCCCGACGGCAAGGCGCAGGTGACGATCCGCTACGAGGTGGACGAGCACGGCCGGCAGCGCCCGGTCGAGATCGAGCGGATCCTCGTCTCGACGCAGCACCGCGACGGGCTCGACTCGGAGGCGCTGATCAAGCCCGACCTGATCGAGCACGTCCTCCACCCGATCCTGCCGCACTCGCTCTACGACGAGAAGCGGCTCGAGGAGAAGGACTTCGTCTACGTCAACCCGACCGGCAAGTTCGTGATCGGCGGTCCGATGGGCGACACCGGCCTCACCGGCCGCAAGATCATCGTCGACACCTACGGCGGCGCCGCGCCGCACGGCGGTGGCGCGTTCTCCGGCAAGGATCCGACCAAGGTCGACCGCTCGGCCGCGTACGCCGCCCGCTACGTGGCGAAGAACGTGGTCGCCGCCGGCCTGGCCGAGCGCTGCCAGATCCAGGTCGCCTACGCGATCGGCGTCGCGCACCCGCTCTCCGTGCTCGTCGACACCTTCGGCACCGAGGCGAACGGCCTGACGCAGAACCGGATCGAGCAGCTCGTCCGCGAGCACTTCGACCTGCGCCCGGCGGCGATCCTGCGCGACCTCGACCTGCGCCGCCCGATCTACGAGAAGACGGCCGCGTACGGCCACTTCGGCCGCGACGACCGCGACTTCACCTGGGAGCGGACGGACAAGGCCGACGCTCTGCGGCAGGCCGCGGGCATCTCTCAGCCCGCAACCGTTTAGCCCCGCTCGCCGTTCACCTGATATGGCTGCAGTCGAGCCGCAGCGCCGCTTTCCGACGAGCCTTGTCGCGCTCGGCGTCGTCGTGCTGACCGGCTTCCTCTTCGTCGGCTGGGTGAAGGACCTGATCCCCGGGTTCGGCAACCCCTTCGGCACGGAGACCGTCGACCGCTCCGGGCCGGCGGTGCTGAAGTCGATCGAGAATCTGCGCGATTTCCGCGCCGCGAGCGGGCACTTCGAGGTGATCGTCGACGTCGAGGAGGACGCACGCTTCATCCCCAGCAAGATCAAGGGCGAGCGGGTGCTCTTCGTCGCGGTCGGCTCGGTCGACGCGGGTGTCGACTTCCGGGGCCTCGAGGACGGTGCCGTCGACGTCTCGGACGACGGCAAGGGCGTCACGCTCGAGCTGCCGCCCGCCACCTTCCGCGAGCCCGAGCTCGATCTCGAGCGCTCCCACGTCTACGACCGCGACCGCGGCGCGATCGATCGGCTCCAGTCGCTGTTCGGCGACGACGTCGGCGTCGAGCGTGAGCTGTACCCGCTCGCGGAGGAGAAGCTGGCGAACGCCGCCCGCGACGGCTCGGGCCTGCTCGCACGCGCGGAGCGGAACACGCGGCTGATGCTCGAAGGGCTGCTGCGCTCGCTCGGCTTCACGCGCGTCGACGTACGCTTCTCCGAGGTCTGACCCGGCTCCGGCCGGCGGGCCGGAGGACGCCATGCGCTCGCTCGACGCGATCTGCGAGACCTTCGCGCCGGGCGCAGTCGAGCAGGGTGTTCCGGCCGCCGTCCTCGACGCGATCGACCACGATTTGACCGCGCGCGAGCGGCAGCGGCTGCTCCTGCTGCTCCGGACGTGGCTCCCGGGCTACTCGCGGCTGTCGCAGGCGCGGCGCGAGGCCGTGCTGCGCCTGTGGCGCGACAGCCCGGTGCCGCTGCTCCGGACCGGCTTCCAGGCGCTGCGGAAGGCGGCGCTCGCGTTCGCGTACCTGCTTCCCGGCCGGTGGGAGGAGATCGGCTATCCGGGTCCGCTCGGCGCGCGCGGGGACGCGCCCGCTCCGCGGCTCGAGCCGATCGAGGTCGGGGACGGGCTCGAGCTCGAGTGCGACGTCTGCGTCATCGGCTCGGGGGCAGGGGGAGGCGTCGCGGCTGCGGTGCTCGCCCAGGCCGGTCTCGACGTCGTCGTGCTCGAGGCGGGCGGCTACTGGTCGGAGCGCGACTTCGACGGTGCCGAGCGTGCCGGCCTCCGGCGGCTTTACCGCGGCGGCGGCGCGGCTGCGACCGACGACCAGGGCGTCGCGTTGATCGCAGGCGCGTGCCTCGGCGGCGGCACGGTCGTCAACTACACGACCTCGTTCCGCACGCCCGACGACGTGCTCGCCGAGTGGGAGGGACTCGGCTTCCCGTCCGCCGATCTCGGGGCGAGCCTCGACGCCGTCTGCGAACGCCTCGGCGTCAACACCGACCACAACCGTCCGTCGCGGCGGGACGAGGCGATGGCGCGCGGGCTCGAGGCGCTCGGCTGGCACGTCGACGCGATGCCCCGCGACGTGATCGGCTGCGAGCAGGGCGTCGTCTGCGGCTTCTGCGGTTACGGCTGTCCGCTCGGCGCAAAGCAGTCGACGCTGCGGACGTGGCTCGAGGACGCCGCCGGCGCGGGTGCGCGGATCGTCGTCGGCGCGAAGGCCAGGCGCGTGCTCGTCGAGCGCGGGCCGCGGCCGGCGTCGACGCCGGGCCGGTCCAGATTCGGTGCCGCGCGGTCGTCGCGGCGGCGGGCGCGATCGAGACGCCGGCGCTGCTGCTCCGCTCCGGCCTGTCGAACCCGAACGTCGGCCGCTGGCTCGGCTTCATCCGGCGACGGCGGTCTTCGGCATCTTCGAGAAGGAGATCCGGCCGTGGGAGGGCACGCTGCAGGCGCTCTACTCCGATCAGCTCCGCTTCCTCGACGGCGGCTACGGCGTCAAGCTCGAGACGGTGCCGCTGCACCCGGCGCTGCTGGCGGCGGCGCTGCCGTGGGAGGGCGCGGAGGCGCACGCGCGGCTGATGGCGAGCCTGCCGCGGCTCTCGCTGATCGCCGTGATCCCGCGCGACCGCGGCGCCGGGCGGGTCCGGATCGGTCGGGACGGCGAGGCGATCGCG
>CAWHKD010000004.1:0-48014 GCA_963829845.1 uncultured Gaiellaceae bacterium
GTCGTAGTTCACGACCGACCCCTCACCGGCGGGCTCGACCGTGATCGTGTCCCTCGAGACGAATCCCGGACGCCGCGCCTCGAGCACGACCCGTCGTGGTGAGTCGTACCCGACGATCTCGTAGCGGAGCGGCACGTCACGCCCGCCGAAGCGCGCGACGAGCTCGAACGCGGAGCCGATCCCGATCCGCGCGTCGCCGACCCGACGCGCCTCGCTGACGCTTGGGTCCCAGAGGGGAGCATTGGCGAAGTCGGCCATGTAGGCGAACGCCTCGGCTTGCGGAAGCGCGGACTCGATCCTCGTGAAGTAGCGGGCCATGTGGGCGAAGCATAGCAAAGGTCTGTTTAGATATTGTCTAAGGTATGAAGATGAAGATCGCAGTGATCGGCACGGGAATCTCGGGCCTGGGAGCGGCCTACGCGCTCTCGAAGGGCCACGAGGTCGAGCTCTTCGAGCGTGACGACCGCGCCGGCGGCCACTCGAACACGGTCGAGCACATGGCCGCCGGCCGGACGCTCCGGCTCGACACCGGCTTCATCGTCCACAACGAGGACACCTATCCGAACCTCGTCCGTCTCTTCCGCGAGCTCGGTGTCCGCACGCAGCCCTCGGAGATGAGCTTCTCGGTCGCCTGCGACCGGCACGACCTCGAGTACTCGGGCAGCCGGCCGCCGCTGACGCGGCTGACGCTCGAGATCGCCCGCTTCCTGCGCCTCGGGCACCGGGCTCTCGACGACCCGCGCTGCGCGGAGTGGAGCCTCTCCCGCTACGTCGCCGAGGAGGGCTACTCGCCGCGGTTCCGTGACCACTTCCTCGTCCCGCTCTGCGCCGCGCTCTGGTCGACCGCCCCCAGCCAGACGCTCGACTTCCCGCTCGTCTACGCCGTCCGCTTCTTCGCCAACCACGGGATCCTCGGCTTTCGGCGCCTCCGCTGGAAAACGGTCACCGGCGGCAGCCAGACCTACGTGAGCGCCCTCTCCGAGCGGCTGCGCATCAACCTCTCGACCGAGGTCCGCTCGATCCGCCGCCTCGAGGACGGCATCGAGCTGCGACTCGCGGGCGACAAGCTGCGGCGCTTCGACGGCGTCGTCGTCGCAACCCACGCCGACCAGGCGATGCGCCTGCTCGAGGATCCGAGCGAGGACGAGCGCCGCCTGCTCGGCGTGTTCGGGACGACCGAGAACGACACCGTCCTCCACACCGACGAGCGCTTCCTGCCCCGCCGCATCGCCACCCGCGGCTCCTGGAACTACCAGCTCCGCGACTGCGGCTGCGACGACGGACGTCCGACGATGACCTACTACCTGAACAAGCTCCAGCGCCTCGACGAGGACGAGCACTACTGCGTCACGCTCAACCGCACGGCCGAGATCGACCCGGCGCGCATCATCCGCCGCTTCTCCTACCGCCACCCGCTCGTGACCCACGAGTCGATGCGCGCCCAGCCCGACCTGCCGCGCCTGAACGGCCCGCGGCGCACCGCCTTCGCGGGCGCCTGGCAGGGGTACTGCTTCCACGAGGACGGGCTGCGCTCCGGCCTCGCCGCTGCAGCCGCCTTCGGAGCGAGCTGGTGAGGTCCGCTCTCTACACCGGCACCGTGATGCACGCGCGCAAGACGCCGAAGGAGAACGTCTTCCGCTACCGCGTCTGCTTCTACGTCCTCGACCTCGACGAGCTACCCGAGCTCGACCGGCGCGTCCGGCTGTTCGGCTGGAACCGGCGCGGACTGGTCAGCCTCCACGACCGCGACCACCTCGACATCCGCGCCTACCTGGCCGAGCACGGGATCCGGGCCGACCGGATCCTGCTCCTGACGAACCTGCGCGTGCTCGGCTACGTGTTCAACCCGGTCAGCTTCTTCTACTGCTACCAGGACGGCGAGCTCGCCTGCATCGTCGCCGAGGTCAGCAACACCTTCGGCGAGCGGCTCCCCTACCTCCTCTCGCCCGCGAACCAGGAGCGCGGCGAGCGCCGGCTCTCCTACCGTCACGACAAGAAGCTGCACGTCTCGCCGTTCTTCGGCCTCGACCAGAGCTACCAGTGGTGGTTCTCCGAGCCCGCCGAGCAGCTCGACGTGCGGATCGACCTCACCGAGGGCAGGGCGCGGCCGTTCTTCGCCACGCTCACCGGGAAGCGGCGCCCGCTGACGAGCGGGTCGTTGGCACGCGCGCTCATCCGGTATCCGCTGATGCCGCTGCAGGTCACGGCCCTGATCCACCTCCAGGCCGCGCGGCTCTGGCTCAAGCGCGTGCCGTTCTTCCACAAGCCGCCGTTCGTACCCGGCGAGGGATCGGTGAAGCGGTGACCGAGGTGCTGCGCGAGCTTCCCGCCGGGCGCCGGATCGGGGCCGGCCTCGCCGAGCGCGCGGCGATCCGCGCGCTCGACCGGATCGAGCACGGCGCGCTCGAGCTGCGGCTTCCGGGCGGGCGCGTGTACCGGGCCGGCACGGGCGACCCTATCGTCGTCACCGTCACCTCGAACGACGTCTTCCGCCGGCTCGCGCGCTCCCCGGGCCTCGGCTTCGGCGAGTCCTACGCCGCCGGCGACTGGCACACCGACGACCTGCCCGGACTGATCGCGCTCGTCGTTCGCAACCTCGAGACCTGGCGCGCCGGCTCGCGCCTCGCGCGGCTCGACCGCCACCGCCCCCACCTCTCCCCCCGGCAGGGCATGCGCAAGGCCCGGGCGAACATCCAGTACCACTACGACCTCGGCAACGACCTCTACCGGCTCTTCCTCGACGAGTCGATGACCTACTCCTGCGCGCTATGGCAGGAGGGCGACACGCTCGAGCAGGCACAGGCGCGAAAGCTGCGGACGATCTGCGAGAAGCTGCGCTTGAGCCCCGGCGACCACGTGCTCGAGATCGGCTGCGGCTGGGGCAGCTTCGCGCTGATGGCGGCCGACGAGTACGGCGCGCGGGTCACCGGCGTCACGCTCTCCCAGCAGCAGCTCGAGCTCGCCCGCGAGCGCGTCGCGGCGGCCGGCCTCGCCGACCGCATCGAGATCCGCCTCCAGGACTACCGAACGCTCGAGGGACAGTTCTCGAAGATCGCCTCGATCGAGATGCTCGAGGCGATCGGCTACGCGCAATACCCAACCTTCTTCGCCGCCTGCGACCGGCTGCTCGCCCCCGGCGGCCTCGCCGCGATCCAGGTGATCGGGATGCCCGACCAGCGCTTCGAGCGCTACCGGCGCAAGGAAGACTGGATCCAGCGCTACATCTTCCCCGGCTCGCTGCTGCCCTCGCTCCAGGCGCTGCAGACGGCAATGAGCCGCGCCTCGGGCCTGATGGTCGTCGGGCTCGACGAGATCGGACCGCACTACGCGGACACGCTCAAGGTCTGGCGCGAGCGGTTCTTCGCGAGCCTCCCCGCCGTGCGCGCGCTCGGCTTCGACGACCGCTTCATCCGGACCTGGGACTTCTACCTCGCCTCCTGCGAGGCGCTGTTCAAGACCCGGGCGATCCGCGACATACAAATCGTCCTCGGCCGGCCATTCGAAGAGCCCGCGTGAGGATCCGGACATGCTGTCTACGCCGATGACCCAGCCGGACGTGAAGATCAAGACGGTCCGCGAGCGGACGAGCGTCCCCAGCCAGCTCGCCGGAATCGTGGCCGTCGTCGTGCCGCCGCTCGGACTCGTGGCCGCCGTCTGGCTTATCATCCCGTAGCCGGAGCTCGGCCCGCCGCCGGCGCTCGCCGGATCGTGGCCGAGGAGGAAGAAGCCGCCGAGGGCGGTCACAGCGCCGGCGGCGAAGACGAGTATCGAGGCCGGCAGCGTGCGGCGTCTCATCGGCGTGCTTCTCTCAGGGTGGTAGTGGCAGGATCGCCGCTGCGGCGAGGCGGACAGCATCCGGGAACGCACCGTCGCCGCTTCGGACTTTCCGCAGGCCGCCATGCGCCGACCTTGCGCGGCGTAGCGATCTCTGTGTTACTGTTATACAACTACTGGATTGATTAGTTAAGTAGTTGTAGAGATATGGCACTTCCACATCCGCTTCCCGACGATCTGGTCGAGCTGATCGCTCGCCGCTTCCGCGTGATCGGCGAGCCGATGCGGATCCGGCTGCTCGATCAGCTCCGCGAGGGCGAGGCCACAGTCGGCGAGCTCGCCGAGGCGCTCGCCGCCTCGCAGCAGAACGTTTCCAAGCATCTCGGCGTGCTGGCCGAGGTTGGCATCGTCGGCCGGCGCAAGCAGGGCAACCAGGTCTACTACCGGGTCGTCGACGCGGGCGTCTTCGCGCTCTGCGAGGATGTCTGTGGCTCGCTGCAGGAGCAGCTGCGCACGCTTAGCGAGCTGGTCGAGGGGGTGAGCCGGTGATGCGCACCGCCTGGCCGCTCGAACGCGTCCTGTTCGCTCTCGCGGGGACGATGACGCTCCTCAGTGCCTCGCTCGCGCTGCTCGTCAGTCCCTGGTTTCTCCTCCTGACCGCCTTCGTCGGCGTCAACCAGTGGCTCTATGTCAGCGTCCGCGCTTGCCCCGCCTCGCTCGTGCTCGAGCGCGTGGTCGGGATCGAGAAGGAGTGTGGACAGTGAGCGCGCTCGCCTCGCGCGCGCAACCGGCGCCAGCCGCAGCCGCGCACCCGCAAGCGCTCGGTCCGCTCGGCAGACTTGGCCGCTGGACGGCCGATCACGTCCGCATCGTGGCGATCAGCTGGGCCGTCCTCGCTGTCGCGCTCGGCTTCTTCGCCCCCCGGGTCGAGAGCGCGCTCTCCGGGGCCGGCTGGCAGGCTAACGGCTCCGAGTCCGTCGATGCCCGTGCCCTGATCCAGGACAACTTCGCCGGTCTCTCGAGCTCGGCGCTGATGGTCGTTGTCCACGCCCAGGACCAGACCGCCTCCGACCAAGGCTTCCGGCAGACGGTCGGGCGCGTCGAGCAGATCCTGCGCGCGAACACGCACATCGCCTCGGTGCAGCCGCCGCGCGCCGGCTCGAGCATCTCGGCCGACGGCCACACGGCCGTCGTGATGGCCGGCGCCAAGGACGACCCGACGGCGATGGTCGCCGCCGCCGATGCGCTCAAGTCGAAACTGAAGGCCGCCGGCCCTGCGGACGTGAGTGTCTCGCTCACCGGCGCCTCCGGGATGTGGAGCGACTTCAACGCCGCCAACCGCGACGCAATGATGAAGTCGGAGCTCTTCTCCTGGCCGGTGACGCTCGCGATTCTCGTGCTCGCCTTCGGCTCGCTCGCCGCCGCAGGGCTACCGCTGCTCCTGACCATCCTCGGCCTCGTCTCCTCCGCCGGCCTGCTCGCCCTGCTCACGAACGGGTTCGAGATCTCGATCTGGGCGATGAACTTCGCGCTCATGTTCGCGCTCGCCCTGGGGATCGACTACGCGCTCTTCGTCGTGCACCGCTTCCGCGGCGCCTACTTCGGCTCCAAGCTCCCGGCCCTGGACGCCGTCGCCGTGACGATGGATACCGCCGGCAAAGCCGTCCTCTTCTCCGGTGTCACGGTGCTGATCTCACTCTCGGCCGTGATGCTCGTCCCCAGCCCCGCCTTCCGCTCGATGGCGCTCGGGATCATGCTCAGCGTCCTCTTCGTCCTCGCCGCGACCCTGACCCTGCTCCCGGCCGTACTGGCGAAGCTCGGCCCCAAGGTCGACGGGCTCGCGCTCAAGTGGGTGCACTCCGGTGAGCACCGCTCAGCCCGATTCGCACGCTGGGGGGAACGGCTCTGGCGCCACCCCTACCGCTACGGATCCGCTGCCACCCTGATCCTGGTGCTGCTCGCACTGCCGATCGTCGGACTGAAGACAGGGATGCCGTCGATCAAGGTCGTCCCCACCCACGACGGCTCGCGCATCGGCTACACGCAGGTGCAGCAGGCGTTCGGCATCGGCGCACCTGGGGCGCTCCAGATCGTCGTGCCGAGGCGCGACGCCGCGACAGCGTCGGCGGTCGCCGGGCGTGACCCGGGTATCGCCCGCGTCGCTCCAGCCCAGCCTGGAGCGGACGGCCTCGCTCTGATCCAGGCGATCCCGAACGCGGACCCGTCGAGCAGCGCTGTCGGTCGCACGATCGACCGGCTCCGCTCCGGGCTCCCAGCCCAGGCGCTCGTCGGCGGCGCAACGGCCGAGAACCACGACCTCGAGCAGGCACTCGCCGCGAAGACGCCACTCGTGATCGGCGTCGTGCTCGCGCTTGGGTTCCTGCTGCTTCTGATCGCTCTGCAAGCGCCGCTGATCGCCGCGCTCGGCGTCGCCACCAACCTGCTCGCGACCGGCGCCGCCTTCGGCGTCGCGCGCCTGATCTTCCAGAACGGCCACGGGGCCGGACTGCTCGGCTTCGAGTCGCAGGGGTTCCTCGACGCCTGGGGACCCGTCTTCTTCTTCGCGATGATCTTCGCCATCTCGATGGACTACACGGTGTTCCTGCTCTCCTCGGCGAAGGAGCACTACGACCGCTCCGGCGACCCGCGCGAGGCAATGGTCGGCGGGCTCGCCCACTCGGGTCGCGTGATCTTCGCCGCGGCCGCCGTGATGGTGGCCGTCTTCTTCACCTTCTCCCTCTCCGGCCCACTCCCACCGAAGGAGATGGGGATCATCCTCGGCATCGCCGTCCTCCTCGACGCGATGCTCGTGCGGCTCGTACTCGTCCCCACGCTGCTACGTGTCTTCGGCCACTCCGCCTGGGCGCTGCCGCGCTGGCTCGACCGGCTCCTTCCCACCATCCGCTTCGGTCACTGATGCGCGTCGTCATCCTCGGAGCAGGCTTTGGCGGCCTGGAGCTCTCGACCACATTGTCAGCGGTCGGCGGCTTCGACGTCGTCCTGATCGACAAGAGCGACGCGTTCGTCTTCGGCTACTCGAAGCTCGACGTCATGTTCGGACGAACGTCACTCGACGCCGTCCGTCTCCCCTACAGCGACATCGCCAAGCCGGGCGTGCGAGTGCTCCAGGAGACGATAACTGCGATCGACCCGGCGGGCCGCCGGGTCACGACGGACACCGGTGTCCACGAAGCAGACATCTTGGTCGTCGCACTCGGCGCCGACTACGACCTCGATGCCACGCCCGGACTCGCCGAGGCGGGCAACGAGTTCTACTCGGTCGCCGGCGCCGAACGTCTGGCCGGGCTCCTGCCCGACTTCACGAGCGGACGGGCGATCGTCGGAATCTGCGACGCGCCCTACAAGTGCCCACCGGCGCCGAGCGAAGCCGCCTTGCTGCTGCACGACCACCTCGTAGCCCATGGCACCCGCGACGCCTGCGAGATCACGCTCGTGTCGCCGTTCGGAACGCCGATCCCACCGTCGCCCGACACCTCGAAGGCGCTGCTGGCCGCGTTCGCAGAACGTGGAATCTCGTTCGTCGCCGCACGCCGCGTCTCGTCGCTCGACGGCAGCCGGAGGGTCGCCGTGCTCGACGACGGCAGCGAGCTCCCCTTCGACCTCTTCCTCGGCATCCCCAAGCACCGCGCCCCCGAGGTGGTGATCGCCAGCGGCATGACCGAAGACGGCTACATACCGGTCAGCCCGCAAACATTGCAGACGCGGTTCCCTGGTGTCTACGCCGTCGGTGACGTCGCCACGGTCGGCGTCCCAAAGGCCGGGGTCTTCGCAGAGGGCGCGGCGCGAGTGGTCGCCGCCTCCCTGCTTGCGACCCTGCGAGGCGGCGAGCAACCGCCCGCCTACGACGGCCGTGGATCCTGCTACATCGAGTTCGGCTCCGGCCTAGTCGGCCGCGTCGACATCGACTTCCTCTCGGCGCCAAGACCGACCGGCACCTTCCGTGAACCATCCCCGACGCTCGTCGCCGAAAAGCGGCAGTTCGGCGCCAGCCGACGCGCCCGCTGGTTCGACCACCCCTGACCCCCCGCGACGCTCGCGGCCGCCGCGCTCCTCTGAACTTCCGGGCGCGGAGGACGCCACAACGGAGGGTCAGGGCGAAACCCCCTTCTGTACAGGCCGTTCAGCAACCGGCGGCAACCCACGGCACCCGTTTCGAAGCGGATGGTCAGGAGGAGTCGAAACTGAAATCGCCTCTCCTCGGTGCAGCACTGGGCGATGTCCCTCGTCCCCCGGCGTGGCGTTGTCCATGAAGACAAGATTTCGTGGCCCACTCGTGGCCCAAACGCCGACTGGACGATTGGCTTAATCATGCGGTGCCAGGCTGACCCAGATGGAAAAAGCTCTGTAAATGAGGCTGTTCGGAGGAGTTGGTACGTCGAGCAGCACCTCGACGAGACGCGGAGGGCGCTCGGCCTGAGCGATTCTCGCACCGGCAGGGTGGAGACGTTCGACGACCTCGGCGAGGCCGTCCGCGGCGCCTGGATGGTGATCGAGGCCATCCCGGAACGCCTCGAACTGAAGCGAGAGGTCTTCGGTCAGCTCGACAAGCTTGCCGACGACGACGCGATGCTCGCGAGCAACTCCTTGTCGCTCCCCCGAGCAGCCAGTTCGTCGACGAGGTGAAGCACCCGGAGCGAATGAACTCGGTCGAGCTGATGTCGTCCGGGCAGACGGACGAATCGCTGATCGAGGCTCTAATGGAAAAGCTTCCGCAGTACGGGTTCGCGCCGTTTCGCGTGCTGCGCGAGAGCGACGGGTTCATCTTCAACCGCGTCTGGGCCGCGATCGAGCGCGAGTGCCTGATGGTCGTCGCGGAGGGCGTCGCGAGACCGGAAGACGTCGACGGCATGTGGACGATCTTCACGAAGCCGGGCATCCCGCCCTTCCGGCTGATGGATCGCGTCGGCCTCGACGTCGTCCTGAACATCGAGGAGCACTACGCATCCGTCCGCCCGGGCCTACCGGACGAGCCGAGGAAGCTGCTGCAGGAGCACATCGACCGAGGAGAACTCGGCGTCAAGAGCGGGCGCGGCTTCTACGACGACTACCCGCGCTGAGCGCCCGGCCACGGCTCGTCTCCTCGTTTCTTCTAAGTTTGTAAGATGGTAAAGTAGCGTCCGCATGTCCCAGAGTGCGAGACCCGTCCACGAGGTGAAGGCGAACCTCTTTCGTGTGCTCGGCCATCCCGCGCGCGTGCGCATCCTCGAGCTGTTGCGGGACGGGGAACGGTCGGTCGGCGCGCTCCAGAAGGAGCTGGGGCTCGATTCGGGGGGCACGTCCCAGCACCTCGCCGCACTGCGCCGGATCGGCCTCGTCGAGTCGCGGCGCGAGCGGACGAGCGTCTACTACCGCGTTCAGGACGGGCGGGTTTTCGATCTGCTCGAAGCCGGGCGCGGGATCATCACTCGGCAGCTCTCCGAGCAGCAGTCGATTTTGAGCGAGCTTGAGAGCTCGTGATCGGCGTGTTTTTGATTGCCGCGTTGAGCGCGGTTGCGGTCGGGGCGGTGTTGGTGCTCGGCCGGCGCACGTTCGAGCCGGGGCTCTGGACGCAGGCGGCGGGAGCGGCGGGCGTGGGGATCGGCGGCTTCTGGGTACTCGCGTCCGGCGATACGCTCGGGGCGGGGTTCACGAGCTCGTTCGACCTGCGGTTGGGCGTCGACGGGCTGAGCGGCTTCTTTCTGGGCACGCTGGGCCTGATCGCGGCTCCGGCGCTCGTGTTCTCGCTCCGGTATCTCGAGCCCACCCGGCAGGGGCGGGTGACTGCTGCGCTCACCGCAGGTTTCTTCCTCGCGCTCGCGCTCGTTGTCTGCGCCCGGGATCCGCTGACGTTCCTCACCGGTTGGGAGTTGATGACGCTGCTGTCGGCCACCGTGATCCTCGTCGCGCGCCGGGCGGACAGGTTGTCGCGGCAGACGGTGTTCAACTACCTCGCGGTCACCCACCTCGGCGGGGTCGGGACCTGGATCGCAGTTCTGCTGCTGGCGAATGCGGACGCGTTCGGCGGTGCCGCCGCGATCAGTTCAGGTTCGGGACTGCAGATCTCGATCGCCCTTGCCGCTCTCGTGGGGATGGGGACGAAGGCGGGCGTGATGCCGTTGCACGTCTGGCTCCCGCGGGCTCATCCGATCGCGCCGGCCCCGGTCTCTGCGCTGATGAGCGGCGTGATGATCAAGGTTGCGTTGTACGGGCTCGTGCGCGTGCTCGTGGAGTGGGTTGGTGTCCTGCCGGTCTGGTTCGGCGTGCTCGTGCTCGCCGTCGGCGCGCTCTCCGCTGCCGGCGGCGTCGTCTACGCCCTCTTTCAGCATGACCTCAAGCGCCTCTTGGCCCTGCATTCGATCGAGAACGTCGGGATCATCGTTCTCGGGCTGGGCGCCTGCCTGATCCTGCGCGCGCGCGGCGCCGAGGCCTGGGCCTCCTTCGCATTGGGCGCTGCGCTCCTGCACACCGCCAACCACGCCGTCTTCAAGTCGCTGCTCTTTCTCGGCGCGGGCGCGTTCGAACGGGCAGTTGGCTCGCTCGAGCTCGACCGGATCGGAGGGTTGCTGCGCCGGATGCCGTGGACGGCCGGCGCCTTCCTGGTTGGGGCGATGGCGATTGCCGGCCTGCCGCCGCTGAACGGCTTTGCCTCCGAATGGCTGACACTGCAGGCGCTGCTGCACGTCACCGTCTACGGCCACGTCGGGGACGGAATCGCGGGCGCGGTCGCCCTCGCCATTCTCGCTGCGACCGCCGCCCTCGCGCTCTTCTGCTTTGTCAAGGTCGTCGGCCTCGTGTTGCTCGGACCGGCGCGGAGCGAGGCGGCCGCGTCGGCCGAGGACGCGCCGCTGCAAATGCGAGCAGCTCTCGTTCTCCTCGCCGGGGCCTGCGTCGTCCTCGGGGTGATCCCCGGTGTGCTCTTCGGCCCTCTTGTCGGCCTCGCGCCCTGGTCGCCGGGGGTGCCGACCGAGACCGGGCTCGAGCTTCCGGGGACCGGCTCTCTGCCGACCGTCTGGATCGTGGTCGTGCTGGTTGGGCTCACCGGAGGCCTGACGATCCTGCGCGGGAACCGCGCCGCTGCGCCGGCTCCGGCCTGGGCGTCAGGCCAGCGCCTCGAGCCCGCGCTCCGCTGGACGAGTGCCGGCTTCACCAAGCCGCTGCGCCTGGTGCTCGAGCTGCTGTTGCGCCCGCAGCGGGAGATCACGGTGCGGAGCGAGCGCGGCGTCCTGCAGGAGGTCTCGTATTCCGGCCACGTGCCCCATCTGATCGACGATCACCTTTACGCCCCGCTCGAGCGTGTGTCGCTCGCCGCCGCCGCCCAGGCCCGGCGTCTGCAGAGCGGCAGCCTCGGCACATACGTCGTCTACCTCGCCGGCCTCATCCTCGTGCTCCTCGCCGCCGCACGTGTGGGGTGGCTGGGATGAGTGGTGCGACGGCCGTTGCCGGGGCGGTGCAGATCGCCGGGGGCATCGCGCTCGCCCCGCTCCTGCCGGGTCTCGTGCAGCACTGGAAGGCCCGATTCCAGGGCCGGCGCGGGCCGAGTCCGTTACAGCCCTTTCGTGAGCTGTTGAGGCTGTGGGGAAAGAGCGCCGTTTCGCCCGAAGGAGCGACTGTCGTCTACCGTCTGGCGCCCTCGGTCGTCGCCGCCGCCACCGCCGCAGCTGTTCTCGTCGTGCCGGTCGCGGCGACTGCGCCGAGCTGGGGCGTCGGCCACGACGCGTTCCTGCTCGTCGGGCTGCTCGCGCTGGCTCGTTTCGCCGTTGTCTCCGCCGCTTGGGACGTGGGCAGCGGTTTCTCGCTGATCGGCGCCAGCCGCGATCTCACTCTGTCGGTCTTCGTCGAGGCGACGCTGGTGCTCTCGCTTGCCGTCGCAGCGCTCCTCGCCGCTACTACCGATCTCCGTGGCGTTGTCGGGGCGACGGCTGGCACGGAGGTCTGGACGAGCCCGGCTCTGGCGCTTGGCGCGCTCGCCTTCGCGCTCGTCGCCGTCTCGGAGACAGGCAGGCAACCGGTCGACAGCCCCGATACGCACCTCGAGCTGACGATGATTCACGAGGGGCCCCTGCTCGAGTACGCGGGCCGTGATCTCGCCTATCTGCAATGGGCCGCGTCCGTTCGCCACTGGCTCGTGCTCGTGCTCGCCGCCCAAGTCTTCTTGCCCCACCCGCGCGGGGTGTGGCTCCAGCTCGCCGTCTTGCCGTTCGTGCTGATCGTGCTCTGCGCCGCGTTCGCGCTCGTTGAGACGCTCGTGGCGAAGATGCGTGTCCTACTCGTGCCCCGGCTCCTGGCCGCCGGCGCGATCGCGGCGCTGCTCGGAATCGCCTCCTGGCTTGTGAGCTCGTCGTGAGCGGCGTGCTCATCTGGACACTCGTCGCACTCGGGCTCGCCGTCCTCGTCGTCCGTCGGCGCTCGCTTGCGGTCGCGCTTGTGACTGCGCAAGCGCTCGTCCTCGTGGGTGTCGCGCTCGACGAAGCGGAGAGCAGCGGCGACGTGCTCGCAGCCGGCGCCCTCGCAGTTCGCGCGATTGTCCTGGCTGGGCTCTTCCTGCTGCTCGTCTCGCGCACCCGAGCGGTGCGACCAGTGCGCGCGCGGGTGGCGCCGCTCGCGCGCGCCGGGTTCGCAGTCGCCTTTGCCCTGGCTTTGACCTGGCTCGTGCCGGCGATCGGGCTCGTCTCGCGCGACGCCGAACGTGGAGTGCTCGCGCTCGTCGCGTTCGGGATCGCCACGGCGGCGCTCCGGCGCGCGACGCTGTTTCAGATCATCGGCATCGTCCTCGTCGAGAACGCGCTCGCGCTCGCGGCGCTCCAGCTGCCCGGTGGCGCCTCGGTCGCAATCGAGCTCGGCGTCGCCCTCGACCTGATACTCGTCGCCGTCGTCGCAGTCGTCTTCTACGAGCGCATCTTCGCGGCGTTCGGGACGGCCGACAGCGCGGCCCTGAGAGCGTTGCGTGACTAGCCGCGAACTCCTCGCGCTCGCCGTAATTGTCATTCCGTCGTTCGCGACGGTGGTCATCCTGCTCGTACCCGTAAACCTCGTTTCGGGGCTGGCACGCGTGACGGCTCTGCCGACGGCGGCGGTTGCGCTTGCGCTTGCCGTGCTCGCCCTCCGCGAGTCCGGCGCGCCGGTTGTCGGTGACTGGCTCGTGCTCGACGTCGCCGGCGGGCTCGTCGTCGGCGTGATTGGCCTCGTCGGGCTCGCCAGTGTCCTGGTCTCACAGGCCTACCTCGACGGCAGCAGCGACTCGCTCGTCTCGCCCGAGCGCCGGCAGAGGATCTACTACGCCACCCTCTCTCTCTTCTGGGCGATCCTGCTGGCTGTTCCGCTCGTCGGAAACCTGGGCGCAGCGTGGCTCCTCGTCGAGGCGACGACCGCCGCGTCCGCGCTGCTCGTCGGCTTCAACGGCCACCCCCGCGCGCTCGAAGCGGGCTGGAAATACCTCGTCCTGACGTCGCTCGGGCTCGGCGTCGCGTTGCTCGGAATCGTGATCCTCGCGGCCGGCATCCCCACCGGGGGGCTCAGCGGACTCTCCTGGCAGGCGCTCTCGAGCTACTCCGGCGGGAGCGAGACAGCCCTGATCGCCTACCTGCTCCTGCTTGCCGGGCTCGCGGCGAAGATCGGCTGGGCGCCGGTGCACAACTGGCTTCCGGACGCCCACTCGGAGGCACCGCCGCCCGTGTCCGCTCTCCTTTCCGCTGCCCTTCTGCCCACCGTGCTGCTCGTCGCCTGGCGCTGCGAGCAGGCACTAACGCCGGTCCTCGGCGAGCACACAGCGCAGACCGTCATGATCGCCTTTGGCCTCGCCTCGCTCGCCGTCGCAGTGCCCTTCCTCTGGCGCTCCCTGCCCTGGAAGCGGCTGCTCGCCTACTCCAGCCTCGAGCATATGGGCGTGATCGCGCTCGGGATCGGATTCGGCACGCCGCTCGCCCTGGTCGGCGTCGCGATCCACATCGCCGCTCACGCCATCGCCAAGGCGCTCGGCTTCTACGCTGCGACCCCGCTCCAGAGCCACGATCCGCGCGCGGGCGAGCACGCCGTCACCGGTATCGGCCGCAGCGCGCCTGCACTCGGGGTCTCGATGGGCATCTCGCTCGCCGCCCTCTCCGGCCTACCGCCCTCGCCGCTCTTCGTCAGCGAGGTGCTGATCGTCGCCGGCGGCTTCCAGGCCGGCCACCCCTGGGCAGCGAGCGCGACTGCGCTCCTGCTCGCGCTCGGCTTCCTCGGTCTCGCCCATGCCTTGATCGAGACCAACGCCGGCGACCGCCCACCGCGTGGAGGCGCGCCGGTAGCCGGTCTGCGCGGCGTCACGGCACTCACCTGCGTCTCCGTCGCCCTCATGCTGGGCCTCACCGCAGCCGCGGTCGTGCTTCCCGGCTCGGATCTCGCGGATGCCCTCGTCCGAGGCCTCTCGTGACCACCCCGGTCGCATTCGCGTCCTACCGGGAGCGGGTCGGCGCGGCACTCGCCGACGGCTCGCGCTTCGCCGGACTGCACGCCTCCGCGGGCGGGGCCCTCGTCCGCACGCTGCTCGCCGACCCGGACGGGACGACCCGCCTGGAGACCGTTGCCGCCGAGGAGGGCGTTGTCCCCTCGATCGTCGACCTCGCTCCAGCGGCCGGCTGGGACGAGCGCGAGGCTCACGACCTGCAGGGGATCCGCTTTGCCGGTCACGAGCCGCTGCGGCCGCTCGTCAACCACGACCAGGCGCTCCAGCGCTGGGTGCCGGTCCGCGGTGACGACGTCTACCAACTCGCCGTCGGGCCGATCCACGCCGGGATCATCGAGTCGGGGCACTTTCGCTTCCATCTCGTCGGCGACCGCATCCTCCACCTCGACGCACAGCTCTTCTACAAGCACCGCGGGCTCGAGCGCGCCGCCGAAGGGAAGACTCTCGACGAAGGGCTGGCCTACGTCTCGCGAGCCTGCGCCGCCTGCAACGTCGCCAACGGCGTCGCCTACGCGTCCGCCTGCGAGCAGGCGCTCGGGCTGGTGCCGACCGAGGAGCTCCGTCGAGCCCGCACGATTCTGCTCGAGCTCGAGCGGACCTGGAGCCACCTGAACGACATCGCCGCGATCTGCGCCGGCGTCAGCCTCGCCGCCGGGAACAACCGCTTCGCAGCCTTGACGGAGCGCGCCCGCAGGCTGAACGCCGTCCTGACCGGACACCGCTTCCTCTTCGACACGGTCCGGGTTGGCGGCAGCGAGCTCACGCTCGACCAGGAGCAGGTCGCGGCGGCGCGCGAGGAGCTCGCATCGATCAACGCGGCCGCCAGGCGCGGCTGGCGCGAGCTCCTCTTCAATAGCTCCTTTCAGGATCGCCTCCCCGACATCGGCGTCGTCGCGGCCGCCCACGCGGAGCGGCTGGGCGCGGTTGGGCCCGGCGCGCGCGCCGCCGGGCTCGCCCACGACGTCCGCACGTCGAGCCCTGTCCTCTCCTACGAGGGCTTCCTCGCCGTCGTTCCAGAGCGGGCGGCCGGCGACGTGCAGGCGCGGTTCGAGCAGCGGGCGCTCGAGCTCTGGCAGACGTTTGCGATCCTCGATGAGCTGCTCGACCGCCCAATCCGCCCTGCCGTGGCCGAGGCGAGTCGAGGAGAGCAGCCGATCGGCGTCGGCCGGGTCGAAAGCCCGCGCGGGGCGACCAGCTGCGTCGTCGAGCGCGACGGCGACAGAATCGAACGCCTACGTCTTCGCACCGGCTCCTACGCAAACTGGCCGGTCGTCGCCTACGCCGCCACCGACAACCTGCTCCCGGACTTCCCGCTGATCAACAAGAGCTTCGAGCTCTGCTACGCCTGCGTCGACCGCTGATGCTGACACTGCTCCGCGACCTCCGCCGCCTCCGCAAGACGATCGAGCTGCCCCCGGCCGGCCGGGGCCGCAGCCTCGCGATCCGCCACGTCGACGCCGGCTCCTGCAACGGCTGCGAGCACGAGCTCACCCAGCTAGCCAGCCCCTACTACGACCTGCAGCGCTTCGGCCTCGGCATCGTCGCCTCTCCCCGCCACGCCGACGTACTCCTCGTCGCAGGCGCCGTCACAAGCCGGATGCGCGAGCCACTGCTGATCGCATACGCCGCGATGCCGGAACCACGGCGGGTCGTCGCGCTCGGCGACTGCGCGCTCGGCTGCAACGTGCTCGCCGGCACCAACGACATCGCAGGCCCCGTCGAAGCGCTCCTCCCCGTCGACCTCCGCATCCCCGGCTGCCCACCCACACCTGCCGCAATCGCCGAGGCGCTCCTCGGCCTGATCGACGGAGGCCCACCAGCGATCTGACGCGCAGGTACGGCGCGCTGACCGACGGAGCCGGTGCGACTGCGCAGAGGCGATCGTCATCAGCCACAAACTCGACTTCTGCCACGTCAGTCCCCGCCGGGGTGGGTCCGACCTCTTCGGGGACGTCCCCCGGTCACGACGGCGCTCGTCCTAGCCAGCCCACCAGTCGCGTTGGCCATCGACGTCTTCGCGCCGAGCCTCGCCGAGACTGGGCGCGCCGATGACGAGGATCTCGAGGCCCTCCGGTCCGGCCTCGTAGCCTCGCCACGTACCGGGCGGGACGCGCACCGCGTCCCATTCCTTGAGCTCGACGATCTCGTCGTCTACCTTCATCCGCCCGCTCCCGCGCACGACCACGTACACCTCCTCCTGCTTCTTGTGCGTGTGGCCGTACGGAAAGCGATAGCCGGACGGGACCCGCTGGTAGCTCAGGCCGGAATTCTCGAGTTCGAGCGCCTCGGTCGCCAGGCGGAACTCGAGGTCCGGCGCGCCGTCGAACCTGGACCCGACGTCCTCCAGATCCTCCTTGAGGTTCCTGAGCGTGAACGGCATGGCGCAATCGTACGGATCGAGTCCCTCGCGCCGCCGCCACTGGTGCTCATTGAGGAGCACGGCTCGCAGCCGGGCGAGCCCAACTGGCGAGTTCTCGAGCGCGCCGAAGATGAGCGGCCGCTCGTCGATGGTGAGCAGCTTCGCGCCGGCGGCGAGCGCGGTCTCTTACGCAACCCGGCACGCCCACCAGTGGCGATGGCCGGTGACGAGCGTCCAGCCGTGCCTGGACGCCACGCTGTCGCGAGCTACCTGCGGATCGACGAGCGCGAGCGCGAGGCGGGTGCTGCCCAACCAGCGATAGGCAAGCGCGGACTCACGCCGCCTCTCCATAAGCGTCGTGGTAGTTCCACCACTGGTAGGACGGCGTCTGTGGATAGCCGTCCGGCGAGTCCTCCCACTCCTCCTGGCGGCCCAGCGCCGTGATATCGAGGTAGCTCCAGGTGCTCCCCATGGCCTCGTCGCCGCGGCTGTTGACGAAGTAGGTGCGGAAGATTCGGTCGCCGTCCCGCAAGAAGGCGTTGGTGCCATGCCACTCGTCGACCCCGAAGTCAGCGTCGAAGTCGTCGCCGAGGGTGTACCAGGGAATGCTTTCCCATCCCATCCGTTCCTTCAAGCCCTGGATCTCTGCCTGGGGCGCGCGCGAGACGAAGGCGAGGGTAGTGTCGCGGGCGTTCAGGTGCGCAGGGTGTGCGACCTGGTCGGCGACCATCGAACAGCCCACACACGCTCGCTCCGGGTACGCGCCTCCCGCGGCATAGGTGGTGACGTCCGGCGCGTAGAAGGCGCGATAGACGATCAATTGGCGACGGCCCTCGAACAGATCGGCGAGGCTCGCGGTGCCCTTCGGGCCCTCGAATCGGTAGTTCTTCTCGACCACCATCCATGGCATCCGCCGGCGCTCGGCGGCGAGCGCGTCGCGGGCGCGGGTGAGCTCCTTCTCCTTTACCAAGAGCTTCTCGCGGGCGGCTTCCCACTCCTGCGACGAGACGATCGGCGGCTTGTTCATCACACGCTCCCTTCCGAGGCTTACGACATTCAACAAGGTGACATAACCTCGAGCCTGGTCGCGGACCTGCGATCACTCGCCGAGACGCGCGGCGTGCACAAACGATGGGGTCAGGCCAGGTTTGAGCGGATCGCTCATATATCGAAGCCGCGTGTACCACCTCACTGGCAGACCTCGCCATTCGCTCGAAGTCGCACTGGCACTCCATGAGGAGTTCCTCGATTCGGCGGGACCGCTACCGCTCTTGAAGGTCGAGATCAAGCCGTAGACGTGCACTCGCCCTGATCGGCCCCCCTTGATGGAGAGGGGATCGACGGTCCGAGTCCGTCAGACGGCGTCGCTAGTTGTCGCTGCCCGGTAGGGTCGGATGGTCGGTGGGATAGACGCCGACCGCGAATCCATACACGGCGTCGCCCGACCGCGGCAGCTGGTCGAACTCCGTCACCAGCTCCGCCATCCGCTCCCAGAACTCCGATGCCTGCGCCTCCGAGATGCGGGCGTGCCGGATGAAACCCCACAGCTTCCCGTCCCAGTACGCCGCGGCCGACTCCCGTGCGGCGACCTCGAAATCGTTGAAGTCTCGGGGCAGCTCGTCGCCGTCCGGGCTCCGCTCGACGCCGACGTAGAACATCCGTGCCGTGCGGCCGTAGAACCGCTCCTCGATCGCCCGCACCCGCCGGGTCCTCACTACTTGGACCAGTCCGGCCTCGGTGAGCACCTTGACATGGTGGGCGACGGTGCTCTTCGGCCGTTCGACCGCGCCCGCCAACTCGGTCACCGTCGCCGCCCGCTCGTGGAGCAGGCCCAGGATCGTGGTGCGAAGGGGATGGCTGATTGCCTTCACCTGGGACGGCCTGCTGAGCGCGATCCGGTCGGCGAGGTCGTAGTCCGGAGGAGAAGGGTTGCGAGGCACGCCCTAACAGACTAGCATTGCGGAATGTTCTAAATTATTGGATCAATGATCTTCAGGAGGCCGGAGATGACCGAGGTAGTGCTGTTCCACCACATCCAGGGGTTGACCGAGGGAGTGCGATCGTTCGCCGACGAGTTGCGCCAGGCAGGGCACACCGTCCACACCCCAGATCTGTTCGACGGGCGCACGTTCGCCACGATGGACGAGGCCTTCGCCGCCGTTCGAGAGGCTGGCGACACACTCGACGCGAAAGCGGACGCTGCCGCACAGGCGCTGCCGGCGGGGCTGGTGTATGCCGGCATTTCGTGGGGTGTCGGCGCTGCACAGCGGTTCGCCCAGACGCGCGCCGGCGCGCGTGGGGCGCTGCTCTATGAAGCCTGCTTCCCGATCACCGGCGAATACGCCTTCGGCCCGTGGCCCAGCGATCTGCCCGTTCAAATCCACGGCAAGGCGGACGACGAGTTCTTCGCACGCGAAGGCGACATCGACGCTGCCCGCGAACTGGTCGCCCTGATCGGGCCTGACCATGCGGAACTGTTCGTCTACCCCGGCGACGAGCACCTCTTCATCGACTCCTCACTTCCCACCTACGACGCCGATGCGACGGCACTCGTGACGCAGCGCACTCTCCACTTCCTCTCCGTGCTGTGACCGGGACACGCTGAACCTCGATCCGCCGCAGCATGCGACGATACGTTTCCGGCTCCCGGTCGGTCTCTGCTGGCGTGAGTACAGCTGCAGAAGGAAGGAGAGCCCGATGTCAAGCCTGATGGTGGACTTCATCATCTCACTCGACGGTTACGGGGCCGCTGAGGGCTGGCCCGGCTTCTGGGGTCTGGAGGGGCCTGAGTATCTCGCCTGGCTCGAGGAGGACGGCGGAATTGAGCACACCGCCCTTATGGGTGCGACGACGTACCGACTGATGTCCGGGTTCGCCGCCGAGATGCCCGACGATCCCGGCCTCGCTGCATTGACCGCGATGCCCAAGGTGGCGTTCTCCTCCACCTTGCAGGCACCACTGTCGTGGCCAAATACCGAGTTGGTCGACGGCGACCCAGTCGAGGCTGTGCAGAACATGAAGCGGCGCGACTCGCGACCCCTGCGCACCATCGGAAGCCTCACCCTATGCCGGTCGCTTCTCGAAGCCGGCGTGGTGGACCGCTTCCGTGTGGTCGTCTTCCCAGTCATCACCGGCGCCACCGGGAAAGACCGCATCTTCGACGGGTATCCCGACATCGCCCTCGACTTGGTCGAGAGCCGCACGTTCGACGGTCGGCTCCAGTTGCTCGAGTACGTTCCCACGGTGCTCGATGGGCCGCCTGGCGTCGGCAACTGAATCAGGGGACGACGACTCGCGTTCAACGCTGTCCGCGCTTTCGGTGGCCACGGCGCGTTTCCGCGATCCTCACGCTGTCCAAGGTCCCCAGCCGCGACGCCGCTGTGCGGCGCTGCTCGGCCGAGCGGCTGGCGGGGGCGAACGCGCTCCAGGCAAACCAGCGACCAATGCCGCGCTGGAGCGCACGCGGGCCGCTCATCGTCAGCTGTTGCGTCCGCATCGCGTCGCCGAGCCCCGCTCTTCCCAGATAGACGCGATAGAGGGTGGCGGTGTCGACGCTGAGCTTGAGGTCGATGTCGAACCCGGGATGCTGCAGGCACACCGATACCTCCGAGGGCTCGAGCACCATCCAGTAGCGCTTGGCCGGATCGCGAAAGTCGAATTGGAGCACGGTTCGGCCGAGGGGAAGCTGCTCGCGATGCACGTGGCGGGCCATCCAGACGATCAAGAGGTCAGGGTCCAGCTCCTCGGGGCGGGGATCGGTGAACGACCAGGTCGCCCCCCACTCCCCGATCGCCTGCACAACTGGCTCGAGGTCGCGGCCGGCAAGGGTCAGCTGGTACTCGAGCGTCCTGCCATTGGGCCCGGTTCGCCTCGCGACGACCTCGGTCCGCTCCAGCGAGCGCAGGCGGTCAGTCAAGACCGAGCGCGAGATCCCCGGCAGGCCGCGCTGAAGCTCGTTGAAGCCTTTGGCGCCACCGAGCATCTCGCGCACGATCAAGAGCGTCCAGCGGTCGCCGAGGATCTCGCTTGCCTTGGCGATCGGGCAGTACTGCGCGTAGCTGCGCATCGCGCTACCATGCTAGCCCGCAGTTCGTCGCAGGTTCGAAATCCGAACTGGTTGGTTCGAAATCCGAACCGGTTGATTCGAATCTCGGTCTAGCCGCACAGGCCGCGCGGGTCCACCGTGGGGACATGCCACCGAGACGACAACGCCCGACTGGGCGACGAGCAACGGAGGACGACCATGAGTGCTATCCGGACATCGCCGCGCGAGGCAGATGGGCTCGACGAGTTGGGGCGCGCGCTGCGCGGCGAGCTGCTGCTGCCGACGAGCGTCGGCTACGACGCCGGCCGCAGGATCTGGAACGGCGCGATCGACCGCCGGCCGGCCGGCATCGCGCGCTGCGCCGGCGTCGCCGACGTGGTCGCGGCCGTTCGCCACGCGCGCGAGCGCGATCTGCTCGTCTCGGTGCGCTCCGGTGGCCACGGGGTCGGCGGGCATGCGCTCTGCGACGGCGGGCTCGTGATCGACCTGTCGCCGATGAAAGGCATTCACGTCGACCCGCAAGCCAGGACGGCGCGCGCCGAAGCGGGCGTGTTGTGGGGCGAGCTCGACCGCGAGACCCAGCTCTTCGGGCTTGCGACGGTGGGTGGAATCGTGAGCCACACGGGCGTTTCGGGTCTGACCTTGGGGGGCGGAATCGGCTGGTTGATGCGGAAGTACGGGGCGACGGTCGACAACCTGCTCTCCGTCGACCTCGTCACGGCGGATGGCGAGCTGGTCGCCGCCAGCGAGAACGAGAACCCCAATCTGTTCTGGGGAGTGCGCGGCGGCGGCGGTAACTTCGGCATCGTCACGTCGTTCGAGTACCGCCTGCATCCGGTCGGGCCGACCGTGCTCGCCGGGCCGATCTTCCACTCGCTCGAAGCCGCGCCGGAAGTACTGCGGTTCTATCGCGAGCTCGCAGCCGCCGCGCCGGACGAGCTCACGACGATCATCGAGCTCGAGCTCGCGCCGCCGCTGCCGTTCCTGCCCGAGGACGTGCACGGCAAGCCGATCGTCATGGTGGGCGCGTGCTACGCCGGGGCGCCTGAGGACGGAGCCGAGGTCGTCCGTCCGCTGAAAGAGTTCGGCAGCCCGATCGTCGATCGGCTCGAGCCCAAGCCGTACGTGGCGCTGCAGTCGATGTTCGACCCGTTGGTGCCGCACGGCTGGCACCGCTACTGGAAGTCCGTCGAGCTGCCGACGCTCACCGACGGGGCGATCGAGACGCTCATCGACCACACCTCGCGGATCACGTCGCCACGCTCATACACCATCATCCTTCAGCTCGGCGGGGCGCTCGGCCGCGTGGCCAGAGGACGCGACCGCCTTCGGCCAGCGGGACGCCACGCACAACGTCGTCATCAACGCCGTCTGGACCGAAGACGACCCCGACGCAGACCGGCACATCGCCTGGGCGCGCGACTTCTTCGACGCCATGCAGCCCCACGCGCGCGACCGCGTCTACGTCAACTTCCTCGGCGACGAGGGACCCGACCGCGTTCGGCAGGCCTACGGCGCCGCGAAGTACGACCGGCTGGTCGAGCTCAAACGCACGTACGACCCCGCGAACTTCTTCCGCCTCAACCAGAACATCCCGCCGCAGTAGCACTCGCTGACGGCCGGGCGGGCCGGCGTCGGTGCCGGCCCGCCCGGGAGATCAGGATCGCCTACTTGCTGAGCTGACCGCGGACGGCTCCTGCCGGGAACTGACTCGTGTGGACGTTGACGTAGTAGTTCTCCGGGTTCTTCATGATCGCCATGATCAGTTCGAAGTTCGACTGTACGCAGCCGCTGCTCGTTCCGTCGGCACCAGGCGCGGCCAGGCCGACGACGACGGGTCCGGCCACACCGGCGGGGCCGACATGAATGTGCGCCGCGGCCGCCGGCAGCGTGATGTTCGAGGCCGAGAGCTCGAAGCAGATCTGCTCTGTGCCCGGATTGAGCCGGAGCGAGGCCGTGCCGCTGCCGTCCGGGTCGCCCGGTCCAGGCACTTCCTCAGCCCCGGTCAACGTCGTCGCGAACGGCCGGCCCCCGTCGTCCGCGAACGCGCCGGCGCTGAGCGCCAGTACGGCCACGACTCCGACAGCGAGCAGGACGAGAATCCTGAGATTCCGCATGTGATCTCCCCTTCGCCGCAAGTTGAGACCGTCGCGCACGCTCAGCGAACGACGGTCATCGTCATGCACGAGCTTACGCAGCTTCGGAGCGCAAGTACAAGATTTGCGCAGCCGATGTCGTCATGGAAGCCAACCCTCGCGGTACGCCGACCGCTCCTCCGGCCCGAACCGGCTGTAGGCCTCGTCCGGATTCGACGTCTCCTCGAGCACGCTCGCACCGTGCTTCGCCGCCACCTCGTGCACGGCGTAGACGACCTCGAAGCCGCCCGCTCGGCTGCCGGCCATGACGAGCACGCACGGCCTGTCACCGGCGCCGACGAAGGTGTGCTTCGTCCACGGCGGGCAGTGGACGAAGTCCCAAGCCTTCAGGGGGCGCTCCTCACCTTCGATCACGAGCACACACTCACCGGAGACGACGAGGAAGTCCTCCTGCCCCCGCTCGCCGTGGTACAGGCCGCGCTGACCGGGCGAGAGAATCTGGATGCGGAAGCCGAGGCCGGTCCACTCCTGCTTCCCCTCGAAGTCCGTGTCCCGCCCGCGCTCCTCGCTTCGGATCCACGTGGCGTCGCGCGCGTTGAGCACGAACCAGCCGTCGGTCTCTGGGACGAGCCCGAAACTGGTCTGCTTCAGCTGAGCCTCGGGAACGGGGTTGGTCACTGGCGCAGCGCGTCGATCGACGCGGTCGTGACGATGCCTTCGACCCTGCGCGCCAGCTTCGAATCCAGAGTCACGAGCGCGTCCGCCTGCAGCTGCGTCAGCGCGACGTACTCGGCGTCGTAGGTCGAGGCCCAACCCAGCTGTTCTGCCAGATCCCAGGCCCGGCGACGGAGGACGGCGTCGCCGAGAAGCCTGATCGGCAGCCGCTGGATGCGGGCGAGTTGCTCGCGCGCGGTATCGGCGGGGAGCTCGCCCCGGTGAACCGCCTCGTGCAGGGTCGACAGCGTCTGCGAACGGAGGAGGGTCGGGGCGAGTAGCTCGTGCTCGCCCGAGACCTCGGTCCCGTCGCTCGCCAGCTCGAGCACCGCGGCGGCGTCGACCACGAACCGCGTCAGCGGAGGTCCCCAGAGAGCCACTCCATGCCCGGATCCTAATCGCGTACGTTGCCTGCATGACCGATACGGCGACGGTCACGGTCGTTCCCGCCAACGAGGCGAGCTGGAGGGATCTCCAGGCCGTGCTCGGCACGCGCGGTGATCCGTCCAGGTGCCAGTGCCAGCGGTACAAGATGCAGCCCGGAGAGTCCTGGGCCTCCGTCGGCGCCGAGGAGCTCTCCTTCCGGTTCCGGAAGCAGACCGACTGCGAGCGCCCCAAGTCGGGCACGACGAGCGGCCTCGTCGCCTACCTCGACGGAGAGCCCGTCGGCTGGTGCGCGGTCGAGCCGCGCTCCGCGTACCCGCGCCTGCTGCTCAAGACCCGCGTCCCGTGGGAAGGCCGGGCGGAGGACAAGACCGACGACACCGTCTGGGCCGTCACCTGCTTCGTCACACGCGCGGGTTTCCGACGCCGCGGCATCAGCCGCGCGCTCGCCCGCGCCGCCGTCGATTTCGCCCGGGATCGAGGCGCTCGCGCCCTCGAGGGCTATCCGATGATCGAGGAACCTGCACAGGGATGGCTCCTGGGAGAGCTCCACGTCGGCAGCCGCAGCGTCTTCGCCGACGCCGGCTTCACCGAGGTCAGCCGGCCGACCGTTCGCCGCGTCGTGATGCGGATCGACTTCTAGACACGCGGACGACGCGTTTGGGTCGACAGGACCATTACGTCCTGATAGGGTAAGAGTCGTGACGACACAAACCTCTCAACCGGACTACGACCCCGCACACTTCCCCGCGTTCGCAGTCACTGTCGACGTGGTCATCCTGACGATGTCCGACAGCCGCCTGCACGTCCTGCTCGTGCAGCGCGGAGTCCCGCCGTTCGAGGGGATGTGGGCGATTCCGGGCGGCTTCAAGCGCCCGGCGGAGACTCTGGACGAAGCGGCACAGCGCGAGCTGGCCGAGGAGACCGGCGTCGACGCCAGCGGCCTACTGACCCAGTTCGGCGCCTACGGCGATCCCGGGCGGGACCCGCGGATGAATGTCGTCACGGTCGGGTACCTCGCCGTGCTCCGGGCGGTCGACGGTGTGGTCGCGGGGACGGATGCGGCGGGCGCCGCCCTCGTGCCGGTCGCCGACGCGCTGGAGGGGAAGATCGAGCTCGCGTTCGATCACGACCGGATCGTGCGCGACGCGGTCGAGCGCGTTCGCGTCGACCTCGAGCTCCGAGGCATCGCGACAGCGTTCGTCGGGGCGACGTTCACACTCGCCGAGCTGCGGGCCGTGTACGAGGCCGTCTGGGGCGTGCAGCTCGACAGCGCCAACTTCCGGCGCAGCCTCCTCTCGGACGGCGGCTGGGTGATACCGACGGGGCGCCGGGCCCAGCCCGGCTCGGCGGGCGGCAAGCCTGCGGAGCTCTTCCGCGCCGGGCGGATGTGGAGGCACGGGGGACCGATCCGGCACCCGCACGCCGGTGAGACGAGAGAGGGGCGAGAGTGAGGGCCGTCGTCTATGACCGCTACGGCCCACCGGACGTGCTCCGGCTCGAGGACGTCGAGCGGCCGGTGCCCGGCGAGGATCAGCTTCTCGTCAGGGTCCACGCGACGACGGTGAACCGGACGGACTGCGGCTTTCGCAGCGCGGAGTTCTTCGTCAGCCGCTTCTTCACGGGAGTCATCAGACCGAAGCAGCGGATCCCGGGGATCGAGTTCGCCGGAGTCGTGGAAGCGGCCGGCTCCGCTGTCAGCGAGTTCGAGGTCGGGGATCGCGTCTTCGGCGTCACGGGCGCCGGCGCGCACGCGGAGTTCATCTGCATCCGGGAGAGCAGCCCGGTTGTGCGGGTGGGGGCCGGCATGAGCTTCGAGGAGGCGGCCGCCGCCTCCGACGGCGCGAGCCTGGCGCTGGCGTGCCTGCGGAAAGCGGGCTCCCTGGACGGGAAGAGCCTGCTCGTCTACGGCGCCTCAGGGTCGGTCGGCACGGCCGCGGTGCAGCTCGCCAAGCACTTCGGCGCCCGCGTCACGGCCGTGTGCAACACAAAAAACGTCGAGCTCGTGCGATCCCTCGGCGCCGACGAGGTGATCGACTACACGCGCGACGACTTCACGAAGAACGGCAAGACCTACGATGTCGTCTTCGATGCAGTCGGCAAGCACTCGTTCCGGCGCTGCCGCCATTCGTTGAAGGCGGGCGGGACCTTCACGGACACCGACCCCGGATTCATGTGGCACGTGCCGCTGCTGTCCGTCGTGACGCGCTGGGTCGGCGACAGGAAGGTGGCGCTCGGGATCACCCGGTACACGAAGCGTGACCTCGAGCTGCTGAAGCGGCTGATCGAGGCGGGCGAGTACCGGCCGGTCGTCGACCGACGCTATCCGCTCGAGGACGTCGTCGAGGCGCACCGATACGTCGAGACAGGGCAGAAGACTGGCAACGTCGTCCTGACCGTGGGATGAGCGGGGCGGATCAGGCTGCGCGCTGCTCCTGCTCGAGCCCATCGAGGATCAGATCGAGCACGAGCTCGTACGCGCCCTTCCCTTCGCTCCCGAACCCCGCGAAGTGCTGCTCGGCGTGCTCGCGCAGGTATGGATACTCGTCCGGCCCGAACCTGCGGAAGAACTCCGCAGCCATCTCCCGGAGATGCTCCGCGTCGACGATGCCGTGACCGAGCTGCCACAGCGTGAAGCCGAGAATGTGGGCGTCGAGGGCGTGGTACGCGTGATAGGTCACCTCGGGCGAGAAGCCGCCCTCGCGCAACTGCTGGAGCATCCACTCGGCGCGCTGCACGGAGGCGACCGAGAACCGGTCCGGGGACAGCGCGAGCGTGCACGCCCACGGATGGGAGACGAGGACATCGTGGGCCGAGATCGCGTGCCGGCGCAGCGCGGTCTTCCAATCGCCTCCACCGTCCGGGAGCTCGATCTCGCTCAGGACGAGGTCAGTGATCCCATTCAGGAGGTCGTCCTTGTTGGCGACGTGGTTGTAGAGGGACATCGCCTCGACGCCGAGCTCCTGCCCCAGCCGGCGCATGCTGAGCGACTCGATGCCCGACTCGTCCGCCAGCCCGACGGCGGCGCGGAGCACGCGTTCTCGATTGAGAGGGGTTCGTCTCGCCATCGCTGCCTTGACAAGCTTACGGTGTATGTTTACCTTACAGCGTAAACTTACAACGTATGTAGAGGTCGAAGGAGAGAACGCCATGAAAGCGATCGTGGTCAGCAGATACGGCTCCCCGGACGTGCTCGCGCTCGAGGAGGTCGAGAAGCCGGACGTCGCGGACGACCTCGCACTCGTGCGTGTGCGCGCGGCGTCGATCAACCCAGCCGACTGGTACGGCGTCGCAGGTCCCTCATCGTCCGCCCCTCCACGGGCCTCCTGAAGCCGAGGACCGACCGAACGGGGATCGACTTCGCCGGCACGGTCGAGGCGGTCGGGAAGGACGTCACGCACATCCGGCCCGGCGATGAGGTCTTCGGTGCCAGAAACGGCGCGCTCGCCGAGTACGTGACCGTGCGTGACGCAGTCGTGCCCAAGCCGGCGAACGTCAGCTTCGAGGAGGCGGCGGCGGTGCCCGTAGCGGCGATCACCGCCCTGCAGGGACTGCGCGACAAGGGCAGGCTCGAGGCCGGTCAGAAGGTTCTGATCAACGGGGCTTCGGGAGGCGTCGGCACGTTCGCGGTCCAGATCGCGAAGGCGCTGGGCGCCGACGTCACCGGCGTGTGCAGCACGAGGAACGTCGAGCTCGTGCGCTCGCTCGGAGCCGATCACGTGATCGACTACACGCAGGAGGACTTCACGCGGGGCGTCCGGCGCTACGACTTGCTGCTTGACATCGCCGGCAGCAAGTCCTGGTCTGCGTGCAGGCGCGTGCTGACGCCGGACGCGACGCTCGTCATCGTCGGCGCGCATCGGCGAAACCGAATGTTCGGGCCGATCGGCCACATCGTCAGGCTGCGCCTCGCCTCGCTACGCGGCAGCCAGAAGGCGGTCTTCTTCATCGCGAAGACGAACAGAGCCGACATGGAGTTCCTGCGCGGGCTGCTCGAGGCCGGCAAGCTGAAGCCGGTGGTCGACCGGCGCTACGAGCTGCGCGAGACCGCCGACGCCTTCCGGTACCTCGGCGAGGGCCACGCTCGAGGCAAGATCGTCGTCACCCTGTGACCGGGACGTAGCGGGCGCCGAGCGTCGTCGCGAGCGTCCGGTGCGGCGGCGCTGAGCCGAGGAGGGCCGAACGCGTGAGCTCGATCCCGTGCTCGCGTGCGAACGCGAGCGGCAACCCGGGCAGAGGCGGCCTGCACCAGCAGGCGGGCGGCCCGGACTGGTGCGGGCACAACGCGGTGCTGCACAAGCCCTGCGACCTCGGCTGCGAGACGTTCGGCGGCGGCCTCGAGCGCCTCCATGTCGGCGTCGGGATTCCAGTCGTAGACCAGATGGGGCGCGTCGGGGTCGCACTGTGCGATCGCGTCCTCCCAGCCGGGCTCCGAGAGCGCGCGGGCGGCGACGACGACACCCGTCCGGCCGGAGGACGGGGCGCGTACGAACGGCACCTGCTCGACACCGCCGAAGCCCTCGTCGAGCGAGGGCGGCTCGAGCTCCCGGAACGCGCGCATCTGGGACGTCGGTGCGAGCACGCCGGGCTCGCGCCGCGCCAACTCTCGCAGCTGCTCGGGGACCGGCAGCGAGCCGAACCGCTCGAGCAGGCGCTCGACGAGGTTGACTTGCGCTTGCGGGAGGGGCGTCTCGAGCCAGACGCACCGGACGGCGGCCCCGTGCCGGCCGGCGATCTCGATTACCTCGTTCCGCGCCGCACGCGTGAGATACGTGTTGTCGAGCACGACCTGGCGCGCGCCGGAGGCCAGCTCGTCGTCGAGGGCCGCGGCGAGATCCCGTAGCGATCCTCCACGCTCGTCGCGGTTGAGCCGCAGATATCCGCGCGCCGCGTAGTCTGCCGCGACGCGGCTCTTCCCGGCGCCGGGGATGCCCATCACAAGGACGACTTCGGCGTCACTCCGCGTGTTCGGCTCCGCGCGACGGCGGCGGGACGGCGCGGGCGTCGGGGCCGTTGCCGCCACGCGCGCGGCGGCGCGCGCCGTCTCCGGACGCCGCGCCCCAGGAATCGGAATGACGACGCGCGAGAGGCCGAGCAACCATGCGAGCGTCTCTGCCGCATCGACGCGTGCTGCCCGCTTCGGTCCGCCGAGCGGCGAGTGTGCGATCAGCGCGATTCCGAGCTCGTCGCACCGCTCGACGACGCCGCCGCGGAGCGCCCGGTCGTCGAAGGGCGACAGCGCGACCTGGACCGCTGTGACGGGAGCGAGCTCGAGCGCTTCGTCGAGTTGGCGTCGGTTGACGTTCGCGATCCCGACGCGCCGCACGAGGCGCTCGTCAGCGAGCCGGGCAAGAGCGCGCACGGAGGTCTTCCATGGCGTTCGCGGATCCGGTGTGTGGACGAGGTAGAGGTCGATGGGCAGCCCGTCCAGGGCGGCGAGGCTCGTCTCGCAGTCGGCCGCAATCGCCTTGGCACGGCCGTCCGGGATCCAGGACCCGCCGGGCCTGCTCATGCCACCCTTCGTCACGATCCGTGCTCGCTCATGCGCACCGCAGCTGCGAAGTGCGCGAGAGAGCAGCTGCTCGCTGCGGTCGTAGGCGCGCGCCGTGTCGAAGACGGTCACGCCTGCCTCGGCTGCCGCGACGATCGTCTCGACCGCGGTCTCCGGCGGGAGGCGCATGCAGCCGAGGCCGATCCGCAGCTCCGTCGGGTCGAGCCAGCTCACGCCGACGGATGCAGCAGGGGCACAGCGCCGCGCCAGCCCGCGCGGAGGACTTCCACGAGCGTCGGGGGCGTGATCAGCGCGGCTTCCCCGCCGGATCGCGGACGGCGCTCGCCGTAGCCCGACGGTGTCCAGCGTCGCAGCTCGTCGCCGAGCACGAGCCACGGCTCGTCCCGCTCGAGCACGAACGCCCCGTCCGGAAGCTGCGACAGACGGACTTGGCGCAACCGCCGTCTGCGCGACGCGTCGAGCCGCTCCGCGTGCAGACGCTCGTCGATCTCGTCGGCCCGCGCGCCGACGAGCTCCACGAGGCGGTCGTAGTCCTCGCGGCGGCAGAGCGCACACGGCCGGTGGCCGGCGGCGAATGCCGTCGCCTCGTCGAGGAAGAACAGCTCCGTGAACCGACCGGGCTGGAGCAGCCGCGTCCGCTTCCAGTCCTTGAACTCGAGCCTGCAGGCGATCCAGCGCTTGACGGCGAAGCTGCGCCGGATCCGGCCGGTCTCGTCGTGGAGGCAGCCGCGGTTTCCGTAGACGAGACCGCGGGCCGGGTCCACGATCAGCTCGCCGAGGGGTGTGACGCGATTCTGCAGCGGCATCGCGTCGAACCTTAGAGTCAGCACATGGCCGCCGAGACCACGCTGCGCGAGATCACGAAGGAGACGGTCCGGCTCGTGACCGCACTTGACGTCGGCCCCGACCAGCAAGGGCTGGTGGCGCCGAACAGCGTTTCGATCGCCGAGGCGCACTTCGAGCCGAAGGCCTGGTTCCGGGCGATCTACTTCGGCGAGGAGCCGGCCGGCTTCGCGATGGTCTGGCGCGACCCGGACGAGCGCGTCTTCTACATCTGGCGATTCATGGTCGACGCCCGCTTCCAGGGGAAGGGCGTCGGCCGGCGCGCGCTCGACCTGCTGTTGGAGGAGGCCCGCGCTGACGGCGTCGACGCGGTGATGCTGAGCGTCGTCCCAGGCCCCCACTCCGCGCTCGCGTTCTACGAGCGCTGCGGCTTCGCGGCGACCGGCGAGATGCACGGCGGCGAGGCCGAGATGAAGCTCACGCTCGCCCAGGGCTGACCCGACGGACGCGACCGGGGGACGCGGGTCGTCGTCGGTTGCCCCTACTCTGATAGGTCGGTGTCGATTCAGCCCACAACAGAACTGCGGCCAGGAGCGGTCGGACCGACGCTCGAAGTCGTCTGGCAGGACGACGCGACGGCGCTCGTCCTCACGCGCGGCGGCGACGGAGAGCTCTCCGCCGGCGACCTCCGCGCGGGGATGCCCGCGATCGCCGATCTCCCGCTCGCGGGCCGCGGCATCGCCGCTCGCCGGCTCGAGCCGGCGCAGCTGATCGCGCTGGCGGAGTCGCCGCCCGACGGCCTCGAGCTCGGCGCGAGCGCACGCGCGGTCTTCGCAGTGGTCGAGCTGGCTCGGCGTTCGGTCACCGAAGGCCTCGTCCATCCGTTCCTCGACCACGGCGACGGCTGGTGGCACGCGTTCTGGGGCGCAACCCTGGACGAGAGCATCCAGGCCGGGCTCGCCGCGATCGCCACCGCGCTCCCTCCTGTCGGGGCAGGCGCATTCGACGGCGACGCGGGCGCGGCGGTCAACGATCTCTATCCGGTCCTCGTCGACCAGATCGCCCGCGACTGCCTTCGCGCCGAGCGGGTCCGTCTGGCGCCCACGAAGGCGGGCCGCGCGAGCGCGATCGACCATCTGCTCGAGGGACTGACCGCCGCCGACTCCGTGCTGCCCCGCCACTCGGGCCTCGCTGCCCTCGAAAAGCGGCTCTCGGACTGGGTCGACGGCGGGCTCGAGACCCTGGCCCGTACCGAGTGGCGCCTCGGCCTCCATCTCGACGAGCGCCCCCTTCGAACGCGGACGAAGAGCCGCGGCTCGCGCTCGAGCTCTGGCTGCAGGCGGGCGACGATCCGACCCTCGGCCTCCCCGCGTCGCTGCTCTGGGACCGCGACGGCGACGTCTTTGCATTCCTGCGCTCTGGTGATCCGCGCCGCGACCTGATCCGCCACCTGGAGGAGCTCGACCCAGTGCTCGCGGCGATCGGGATCGAGTTCGACACCGCCGAGCCGTCCGAGGCGGAGCTCGGCCCGGAGCAGGTCCGGCTCTTCCTGCGCGAGGCGATGCCGAAGCTCGAGGAGCGTGACGTACCCGTCCTGCTACCCGCGTCATGGCTTCGCTCGCCGACGCGCGTGCGGGTCAACCTGACGGCGACGAGCGCGCCGCGGGTGCGCTCCAGCGGCTTCCTGTCCCCGACGGAGCTGGCGCAATTCGACTGGCGGCTCGCCGTCGGCGACACCGAGCTGACGGACGAGGAGCTCGCCGACCTCGCCGCGGCGAAGGAGCCCTTCGTCCGCATCGGCGACCGCTGGCATGCGGTCCGGCGCTCGGACGTCGAGAAGGCGCTGCGCTTCCTCGACCGCCGCCGTGCCGGCGTCGGGATCGTCGAGCTCGTGCGCGCGGTCTCGGGTCTCGAGACTGACGAGGCGGGAGTCGAGCTCGGCGAGGTCACGCTCGACGAGCCGCTCTCCTCCCTCCTCCACGCCGGCGAGCGCCGCTTCCGCGCGCTGCCGACACCGGCGGCGATGACCCATCCGCTCTTCCCGTTCCAGGAGCGCGGCCACGGCTGGCTGCGGCTACTCGGCGACCTCGAGGTGGGCGGGATCCTCGCCGACGACATGGGCCTCGGCAAGACGGTGCAGGCGATCGCGATGCTCGCCTCGGAGCGCGAGGAGGCCGGCGACGAGCCTCTCGGACCGACCCTCGTCGTCTGCCCGATGAGCGTCGTCAAGCAGTGGGGCGCCGAGATCCACCGGTTCGCGCCCTCGCTCCACGTGCACCTCCACCACGGCCCCAACCGCCTCGCCGCACGGGAGCTCGCCCTCGCCGCGCAGGGCCACGACGTCGTCGTCACCTCCTACGACATCGCCACCCGTGACGTCGATGCACTCGCCGCGATCACGTGGGACCGACTCCTCCTCGACGAGGCCCAGGACGTGAAGAACCCCGCGACGAAGCGCGCGCGCGCGCTTCGTCGGCTGCAGGCACGCCGCAAGCTGGCGATGACCGGGACGCCGATCGAAAACAGGCTCGGCGAGCTCTGGGCGATCATGGACATCGTCAATCCGGGCCTGCTCGGCTCACGTGAGCGGTTCGACCGCGCCTTCGCGCGACCCATCGAGCAGTTCGGCGACGAGGGCGCACTCGAGCGGCTGCGCTCGATCGTCGATCCGTTCGTGCTCCGCCGGGCGAAGGATTCGCCTGAGATCGAGCTCGAGCTGCCGCCGATCACGATCGAGAAGGACTACTGCCGCCTGACCGTCGAGCAGGCAAGCCTCTACCGGGCAACCGTGGACCGTTGGCTGGCGCGCGTGGAGGCGCACGAGGACCGCTTCGGCCGCCGCGGCGCCGTGCTCGCCATGCTCGGCCAGCTGAAGCAGGTCTGCAACCACCCGGAGATGCTGCTGACCACCGGCCGGCCGCTCGACAGCCGCTCCGGCAAGCTCGAGCGTCTCGTGCGGCTGCTCGCCGACGTGCCGCCCGGCGACAAGTCACTCGTCTTCACGCAGTACCCCGGCTTCGAGCGGCTCGTCGCCCATCTCGCGGAACGGCTGGGCCGCAGCGTCGGCTTCTTCCACGGCCGTCTGAACGCGAAGCAGCGCGACGAGCTGTTGACCGCCTTCGCTCGTGAGGATGGTCCGTCCGTGCTCGTGATCTCGATCCGGGCCGGAGGCCGCGGGCTCAACCTGCCGGCTGCCAACCACGTCTTCCACTTCGATCGCTGGTGGAACCCCGCAGTCGAGCAGCAGGCGACCGACCGCGCCTACCGATTCGGCCAGCGCAAGCACGTCTACGTTCACAGCCTGATCTGCAGCGGCACGCTCGAGGAGCGAATCGACGCGCTGCTCGACTCGAAGCGAGAACTGGCGGAGAAGGTGATTGCCGGCCGTTCCGAGGACTGGCTCGGCGACCTCGACCTCGGCACGCTTCGGGCCGCCGTCGAGCTCTCCGTCGACGCGGTCGAGGAGGCAGCGGCGTGACGAAGTCACGCCGCCAGGAGGGGGTCTGGGGGAACCGGCGGGTTCCCCCGAGGAGAGCGCCGATGCGCAGCATCGGCGACAGCGCGCAGGGGGTTCGCGGGGGAAACCGGGTTTCCCCCGCGCGACCGAGCCGAAGGTGAGGGAGGCGGCATGAGCGTCCTCGACGACGGCCGTCCGCTCGAAGTCACGAGCGAGCGCGAGCGGATCGGCCAGGGACCCTGGGCGCGGCTCTTCGCATCTGCGGCGATCGGCGACGAGGCCTCGTCGAGCGCCGAGCACGGCCGCGCGCTCGCACGGAGCAGCAGCGTGCATACCGTCGCAGTGTTCGAGGGCCTGCTCAGCGCCCGAGTCGACGACGAAGGGACCGAGCAGACCGTCGAGATCGCCGCCGAACCGGTGCCGCCGCGGATCTGGGCAGCGGCTTCGCGCTCCGCGCGCGGCAACCCGCAGATCGAGGCGGCGGTCGCCGGACGCTCGCAGTCCGTCCAGCTCGAGCACGTGATGGCGGTCGACTGGGAGGAGCCGCTCGTCCCGGCGACGCGATCGCTCCAGCGCACGTGCAGCTGCGGCCGGCCGGGTCCGTGCGCCCACGTCGCTGCGGTCGCCTACGCGCTGGCCGACCGGATCGACCGCGAGCCGTCGCTGCTCCTGCGCTGGCGCGGCTGCACGGAGCCCGTCGAGCGAGCCGAACCCGCGCCCGCCGAACCGGAGCCGATCGTTGCTGGGGACGAAGTCTGGGAGGCGGGACCGCCGCCTGAGCTCGGCCCGCCGCGGCCGCTGCCGACCGCGGCCGTGCTGAAGCGGCTGGGCAAGAGCGGGATCCAGGTCGGCGCGCAGGACCTGGCCGAGGTGCTCGAGCGGGCCTACGCCTCGTTCGCCTCGCTGAAGGAGTAGCCGGGCCGTGAAGCGGCCCCGTCAGGGATCTTTGCGCGTTCAGGATCCGCTCAGCGGATCCTGAACCTGCGCGGTGAGCAAGGCCTCGATGGGAATGACGTCGAGCGCACGCACGTGTGTGGCGCCGAGCACCACCGGCGGCGCGACGCCGGCCTCGTCGGCCTCGAGCCAGCGCGACGCGCAGACGCACCAGCGGTCACCGGGCTCAAGGCCCTCGAAGCCCCACTCCGGCCGCGGGGTCGAGAGATCGTTCCCGGCCGCCCGGCTGAAGACCAGGAACTCCTCCGTCATCACCGCACAGACCGTATGGCTCCCGAGATCCTCCGGCCCGGTCGCGCAGCAGCCGTCACGGAAGAAGCCGGTCAGCGGCGCCGCCGAACACGGCAGGAGCTCGCCGCCGACGACATTGACGTCCGGATCGCGGCCGTGAGCGCTCACCAGTCCGTTGGCTTGTAGTCCTTCAGGAACTGGCCCCAGACGTGCTCGCCCGTGTTGAAGCCGTCGATGATCGGATCGACGATCCGCGCGGCGCCGTCGACGATGTCGAGCGGCGGCCGGAAGCCGTGCTCGGCCGTCTTCCGGTCCGCAACGTGAACCGGATCCTCGTCGGTGACCCAGCCGGTGTCGACGCTGTTCATGTGGATCCCGTCGGAGTGGTAGTCGGCGGCGGAGGTCCTGGTCATCATGTTCAGCGCCGCCTTGGCCATGTTCGTGTGCGGGTGCCGCGTCGTCTTGAAGCGGCGGTAGAACTGCCCCTCGACCGCGGAGACGTTGACGATGTGCTTGTCTCGTTCTGGGGTCGCGAGCATGAGCGGTTTCAGGCGCGCGTTCAGCACGAAGGGCGCGATCGCGTTGACGAGCTGGGTCTCCAGCAGCTCGACCGACGAGACCTCGGCGAGGACGAGCCGCCACGAGTTGCGCTCGCGCAGGTCGACCTGCTGCAGGTCCGCGTCGAGCCGGCCCTCCGGGAAGAGGTCGCTCTGCGACTCGAGGTCCTCCGGCAGCAGCGGCACCTGCGAGAGCTCAGCCGAGCGCGTGACGCCCACGAGCGACTGCGCTCCGCCGTTCGGTGCCGCGGGCAGCATCTCGGTCCGGCGCAGCCCCTCGTAGGCGCCGAGCAGGCCGCGCACGTGCGCCGGCATCGACTCCTCCGAGGCCGTCTCCGCCTCGAGCATGTGGCGATAGAACTCGGCCGGCCGCCGCACGGTCTGGCAGGCGTTGTTGACGATGAAGTCGAGCCGATCGCGCGTCGAGCTCAGGTGGGTGCAGAACGACTCGACACTCGGCGTGTGCCGGAGATCGAGTCCGAAGACCTCGAGCCGGTCGCCCCAGTCCTCGAAGTCCGGCTCGGTCGCGTAGCGCGACGCCGCGTCGCGCGGAAAGCGAGTCGTCACGATCAACTCCGCGCCCGCGCGGAGCAGCTTGATCCCCGCCTGGTAGCCGATCTTCACGCGGCCGCCGGTCAGGAGCGCGACCCGGCCGCTCAGGTCAGCGGTCTCCGTGCGCTTGCGGAAGTTGAACGCCGCGCACGACGGACAGAGCTGGTCGTAGAACGGATGGATGTCCTGGTAGCGCTCCTTGCAGACGTAGCAGTGCTGCGGCTCGACTACCTCGCGGAACTCCGCCTCGTCGACGTCGATCTGCTCGAACTCCTTTGGGACGTACACGTTCGGCGTCGTGAACACGGGCTTCGCCCGGTGGAGGCGGATCTCCGTCTTGGCGAGCACGTCCTCGTCTCGGCCGAGCCGGGCCGCCTTCTTCTCGCGCCGCACGACCTTGTTGAACCGCCGTCGCTGAACGACGTCGGGGTTGTGCACGTCCCCCGCGGCCGCGAGCAGCCGCGTCCGCTCCTCGAGCGGCAACTCCTTCAGCAGACCTCGGTCGGCGACGATCTCTTCGAGCACGTCGGCGACCGCCTTCAGGCGCTCGGCGACCCCGTTCTCCTCATGCGCGTCCACCCGCGGAGGGTAGCTCCGCCGGCTTGCGCGCCGTGTAGACGAGAAAGTCGTCGGCGGCGGTCGGCTCCGCGTCCGTCAGCGCCGCTCGCACGGTGACGTCGACGAAGCCGGTGCGTTCGAGCATCAGCACGATCTCGTCCTTGAAGTAGTGCGTCAGCGTCAGCAGGTGCTCGTCCTCGGCGACGAGCTCGCCGTCGCGCCACATGAAGGCCTGCATCTCCATCGCCATTCGCTGCTCGAGCGGGTCGAGCTCGAGCACGCGCGAGCGCAGTTCGTACTCGGCCCCGTCCGAGCCGGTGCGCCGCTCGCCCGGCGCCCGGCGCGGCCTCGGCAAGGTCGCACGCCCTTCGCTCTGCCAGTAGTGCCACCCGTTGCCGTCGGCGTACGGGACCTCGTTGTCGAGCACGAAGGTGCCGCCTGGCTCGAGGTGGTCGTAGACGCGCCGGAACGCCTCCATGTCCTCGGCGCGGGTGCTGCCGACCCCCAGAGCGCCGCACATGAAGACGGTGCGGTATCGCCGCGGCAGGTCGAGCTCGTGCTTCGGCTGGACGTACAAGCTGGGCTCGAGCCCCTCCCGCTCCGCGGCCTCGCGGCAGAGCGCGATCATGTCCGCGGAGACGTCGGCGCCGTCGACGTCGAGACCGTCGCGGAGATAGGGCAGCAGCAGCCTGCCGGTTCCGCAGGCGAGGTCGAGTGCGGGCTGGCCCGCCTCGACGTAGCGCCGGAAGTAGTCGATCTCGGGGCCGGACGTGTTGAACTCGGCCCACCAGCGCGCGGTGACGCCGTAGTGCCAGGTCGGAGCGGTCATGCTGAGAGCCTCCTCGGGTACGTGAGAGAGCCGCGGCGGGCGCGGCGGAGACAGGTCACGAGGCGAGGGACTTACACGAGCACGACTATGCGCCTCGCGCAGGCCGAACGCAAGTGGTTTGACGCCTCTCTCCATCCGGAAGGCTGGTCCCGAACCCGAGGAAGGGAGCCACCGGATGAGCACCACCGCGATCGTCGTGATCGTGATCGCCGTCATCGTCGTCCTCGTCGTCGGCGCGTACATCCTCCGGCAACGCCAGGCGCGGCAGCTCGAGGAGCGGCGGCTCGAAGCGGACGAGCAGCGCAGCCTGGCCGACACAAAAGCCCGGGAGGCACAGCAGGCCCGTCTCGCCGCCGAGGAGCAGGCCGAGCGCGCCCGCGCCCGGGAGAACGAGGCGCAGAGCCTCCGACAGCAAGCCGACGAGGTCGACCCGGACGTCGAGGCCGCCGAAGAGAAGGAGAAGGTCTAACCGGCTAGCCGCGTCGGCGGATCTGCCAGGCTGTCGCTGTGAGCCGCGTCACGGTCGACAAAGCCACGGGAGCGCTTCGCGTGGCGGGCGCGAAGGCGTTCCCGCTCGGCTTGTCGAACCCGCCGCCGCTCGACGGGAAAGCGCCGAACGGCACCGACGGGCTCAAGGAGGTCGCCGCCGCCGGCGCCACCTTCATCCGCACCGGGCGCGGCGACTGGGGACCCGGCCGGATCGAGGAGCAGCTCGCTACCGAGCGCGCTGTCCTCGACGCGGCGGCAGCGAACGGCCTCCACTGCTGGCTCTACCTCGGCGAGCTGCCCGACTTGCCGGCGCGGGCAGCGGGGACGCAGGCCTCGACGCGCGAGCAGATGCTCGCCCGCGTGGCGGCGACGTTCAAGGACCATCCGGGCCTCGGCGCGTACAAGGGTGTCGACGAGCCGCGCAATCCGTTTCGAGGCGAGCAATGGATCCGCCCGGCCGGGCTCGTGCGGGCTGCCCAGCGGCTGAAGGCGCTCGACCCGCAGCATCCGCTCGTGATCATCCAGGCACCGCGGAGCACCGTCGCGCAGCTGTCGCCGTACCGTCCCGCCTTCGACATCACCGGCGCCGACATCTTCCCGCTCGCCTACCCGCCCGGCGAGCACTCGGATCTCGGCAACAAGGACATCAGCGTCGTCGGCGACGTGACGCGGAAGATGGTTCGGGCCGCCGGCGGCAAGCCCGTCTGGATGACGCTCCAGATCGCGTGGAGCGGGACCGTGACGTCCACGCGCAAGCCGAACGTGGTTCCGCGCTTCCCGACGTTGCACGACCTCCGCTTCATGGCCTACCAGGCGATCATCGGCGGCGCACGCGGATTGATGTTCTTCGGCGGCCACCTGACGCAGGCCTCCCGCCCCGCCGACGCCGAGGCGGGCTGGAACTGGACGTTCTGGGTGCAAGTGCTGCAGCCGCTCTTCCAGGAGCTCTCGTCGACGGCGGTGGCGCCGGCGCTCGTGGCGGCGGACGCGAAGCCCCAGGTCAAGTCGGCCGCCAAGGATGTCGAGGTACTGACACGCCGGGATGGGCGCTTCCTGTATGTGCTCGCGGTCCGGCGTGGCGGTGCGACGAGCCGGGTCGGGTTCACCGGGCTGCCGAAGAAGCAGAACGGGCGCCCGCTCACCGGCGGGCAGGTCCTGTTCGAGTACGCCCAGGAGCCGCCCCCGCCGCCGATCGGCGCCGGCCGCCAGGTGTTCCGGTCGGTGAGCGTCGCGGCCGGCGCCTTCCGCGACTGGCTCGGCCCCCACGACGCCCGCGTCTACCGTTTTTCGCTCTGATGAACCGCTGCGCCTGGGTGCCGCTCGACGACCCGCTTTACATCGCCTACCACGACGAGGAGTGGGGCTTCCCCGTCCGCGACGAGCGGACGCTGTTCGAGTTGCTGAACCTGGAGGGCGCGCAGGCGGGTCTCTCCTGGTCGACGATCCTGCGCAAGCGCGAGGGCTACCGGAGCGCCTTCGCCGACTGGGACATCGACGCGATCGCGGGCTTCGGCGAGCGAGACGTCGAGCGGCTGGTCGGTGACGCGGCGATCGTGCGTCACCGCGGGAAGATCGAGGCGGTGATCAACAACGCCCGGGCGACGCGTGAGCTCGACGTGCCGCTCGCCGAGCTGCTCTGGTCGTTCGTCGGCGGGGAGCCGAGGCTGAACGCCTGGCGGACGGTCGCCGAGGTGCCCGCCCAGACGGTCGAGTCGCAGGCCATGAGCAAGGAGCTGAAGCGGCGCGGCTACCGCTTCACCGGCCCGACGACCTGCTACGCGTTCATGCAGTCTGCCGGGCTCGTCGACGACCACACACTGGACTGTTTCAGGCGAGCGCCGACCTGATCTTCTCGACGGCTGCGGCCTCGGCGTCGTCGCCCCCGCCCGCAGCCTTCCCTACCGCCTGGGCCACCTCGAGCACGAACGACTTGTACGCGTCGACCTCGTCCGGCGCCTTCGCTTCGAGCGTCGCCACCGCCGACCGGAGCGCCTCGAGCGCTTCCGACTCGATCGCTTCCGGCGAGCTCTTCGCCCCGAAGCCCATCCCGCGCTCACCCGAGAGCTCACGCACCAGCTGGCTCGACCCGGAGCGGCCGCCCGCGAGGTGCTTCGCGAGCGAGCCCGCCTCCTTGAAGCTGTCGAAGAAGCTGCGGTCGCTGACCGAGACGAGCAGACCCGCCCCCGTCGCGCCCTTGCGCAGCTGATCCCACTCCTGCTCAGTGAAATCGGATTTCTGTGCCATCGGGCCTCCCCCGGTCGAGGCGACGGACGTCGCCAGGGGATTCTTCCAGCCCCGCCCTATCTGAACCCTGGCGCTGTGAACGGGAGCAGGTCGTCCAGGGTCAGCGGCGCCGGCGTGGGCAGGCGGTCATCGGCGCAGACGGCCTCGGCGAGTGCGCGCTCCTCCGCTTTCGCGAGCCAGTTCTCATACGCCGCGACGCGCGCGAAGCGATTCAGCGAGGACTCGATCGCCGTCCGCGCGTCCGGCAGCGGAATCGTCCCGAGAAAGACCGTGTCGCCGAGCGGCATCACCCGGATCTGCCCCTGCAACGTGCGGACGCGGCCCGGACGGGCCAGGTCGAATATGCGCGCCGGCGCGAAGGTCTCGACCGCGATCCCACGCGTCTTGCCGCCGAGCCAGGCAACGGGACGCGGTGTCTCGACGAGCCGCGCTCGCAGTCCCGAGTACGTGCCGTGGAACTCCGTCACCTCGGCACCTGTGGGACGGCGGGAGAAAAAGCGCGCCCGGACGGCGTCGCGCCTGAGCTCGTCCAGCAGCAGGCCGCGCGCCGCGACCCGCGTCAGACGGATCCGCCGCAGCGCAGCCAGGTACGACGCCTCGCTGCCGTTGAAGTGATCGTCGACGAAGGCGAGCTCCGCCGCCAGCACCGCCCGCGCATCAAGCTCGACCTCCTGTTGGAGGACGAGCCGCTCGAGTACGACGCTGGCGGCGATGTCCCGGTCGCCGATCGCCCTCGCCAGCGGATCGACCGCGCTCTTCCGGATCTCGCCTGCGGGGAGAGCGCAGACGACCCCGGCCCCCAGCTGCTCGAGCTGCCCGATCGTCAGCGACGCGTTCATCGCGGGACCGGCGGCGCCAGGCCCGCTGCAGAGGCTCTGGTCGCGCACCCAGAGATAGACGCAGACGGCTTCGCCCTTGTCCGGGTCGATCCCCGCCTGGCTGAACGTGGCCCAGCCCCAGGACCAGATCGAGTGCGTCCGCAGCTCGTTCGTCACCCGCCTGGCGGCGAGCGCCTGCAGCTTCACGATCTCGAGCCACTTCGCTCGCGGTTGCAGCCCCTCGCGGCCGCCCGTGCCGGGCGCGGACTGGAACTGGAGCTCGAGCGCGACCCGGCTTGCCGGGATCCCGATCTCGGTGAACTTGCGCACGAGCGCGCGCATGCCGCTGCGCATCGCCCGACTCGCCCGCACCGGCCCGAGCGCGTGCAGCTGCGGCACGTTCGGCGCGGTGAAGAACACCTGCCGGATCAGGAGCGCCGACACGGCCAGGTCACGCCACCACTGTGCCGCCTCGCCGCCGGTGTAGGGCGGGTTCGCGATCGTGACCGCGGGGAACGCCCCGCGCTCTTTCAGGCGCCGGACGAGCGCGAGCGTGTTCGCCCGATACTGCGCCGTCGTTGTCGTCCACGGCGTCGGCGTCTGAGCGCCGAAGAGCTCGTTCAATGCGATCCATGGCGTCTGGCAGCCCGTCACCGAGACGGCGAAGTCGTAGAGCCGGTCGGCGCGCTCCCTGACCAGCGCCGGATCGGCAGGCACCGTCGGCGTGCCGACGCGGTTGTTGAAGTTGAGGTCGAAGAAGACGGTTGCGGCGCCGTTCTGCCGCGCCTCGGCGGGCTTGACCGTGCCGGACGTGAACGCGAGCGTCAGCCCCGGCTTCTGCGGCAGCGGCGCGTCGTGGCCCGCGAAGTCGACCCAGAGCGGATTGGAGTCCGGGATCCCGCATTCGCGTGCGAGCGCGCTGCCCGGCGCGATCAGCGCAAGGACGACAGCGATGACAATGGCGCGGCGCACGCTCTAGTTGTAGCCGTGAAGGCGGCCGGGCGCGGACGCCCGGCCGCCGGTTGGTGCTATGTCCCAGGCGGAGCGACGGTGATCACGTAGGTGAGCTCACCGGCGAAGCCGAATTCCTCCGACGCAGCCGAGATGACGATCGTGTGCGTCCCCACCGACAACGGCGAGACGAGCACCCCGATCGCGTCGGCGGCGAAGGTGATCGACGACCCGAGCTCAACGCCGAACGCCACTTCCCAGAAGTTGTCCGGAGCGAGCGGGAGCGTGAACGTCCCCGTCTCTGCTCGGTAGGCCTCGAGCGCCTCGTCGTCCAGAGTCTTGCCGTCGACGGTAAGGCTGGTCTCGACGACATCGAAGGCGCCGTCCGCCTGCGCCAGGCACTCGGCGATCGACTCTCCCGGAAAGATGTCGGGCGAGCAGACCCATTGGAAGATGGGCACGTACAGCGCCGTCCCGACCGGAATCGTGCACCGCCGTTCGAAGTCACCCTCCAGGCTCGGTGCCGTCTCCAGGAACCACACCTTCCCGGACTGGCCGAGGCCGCAGTCCACATCCCCCGCGTCGAGCGCCGGATGCGAGCCGTCCACGACCGGGATTGCGCCGTCGAACAGGAAAAACCGCTTCGCCCAGTCGCCGAGGCTCGCCCCGTGCGACTTCGCTGCCGGCGGCGCAACGCCGGCGGACACAGCTGTCTGAAACATCAGCGCGCAACAGGCGACGAGCGCCAGCGCAAGCAGCGCTTTCCTCACCAACAACCTCCTTCTCTTCATCCCCGAGTGACGATCTGAACACGGGCTCAGGGGGTTGTCAATGCGCCGATCGGGAACACGTGGCTGATGAACAGCGGCACGATTGCAGCGAAGGGCAGACGAGCCGGTCAAAGCCCGTGGGTGGAGCGCCTGGGCCGGGCCGGTCTCGTCGCCAAGGGCGTGCTCTACGCCGTCATTGCCATCCTCGCGGTCAAGGTCGCGCTCGGCGGCCGTGAGAAGAGCCCCGACAAGCAGGGAGCCCTGGACACGATCGCGCAGCAGGCCTTCGGTCGTGGGCTCTTGATTCTGCTCGCGGTCGGGCTCGCCGGCTATGCGGTCTGGCGGCTCGCCCAGGGTCTCCTCGACCGTGACGGCGAGGGCGAGGATCCGAAGGGCCTGGCGAAGCGAGCCGGTGCGGTCGCGCGGGCGGCGTGGTACGGCCTGCTCGCCGTGCTCGTCGTCGAGCGGGTGATCGACGGGAGCAGCAGCGGCGGCTCGAACGAGCAGCAGACGACCGCCGGCGTCTTCGACCTCCCGCTGGGCCGCTACATCGTCTACGCCGCCGGCTTCGCGTTCCTCGGCGCCGCGGGCTTCAACGGCTACCGGGCCGTCACGTGCAAGTTCAGAAAGAAGCTGAAGAGCCATGAGATGAACGACGCGGAGGAGACGGCCGCGACCGGCGTCGGCATCGTCGGCCACCTGGCACGGATGGCCGTCTTCGCGCTGATCGGGCTGTTCCTGCTGAGGGCGGCGTGGGAGTTCGATCCGAAGGAGGCGCGCGGGCTCGACGGAGCACTGCTCGAGCTCTCGCAGCAGGCCTACGGCGGGCTGCTGCTCGGCGCGGTCGCGGTCGGGCTGATGGGCTACGCGCTCTACTGCTTCGTGGAGGCGCGCTACCGGAGGATCTAGCGCGCTAGATTGGCCGGATGGGCGACGATCGCCGATGGCCGCACGATCCCCTTCGACTGGTACTCCGATCCGGCCGTGCTGCGGCTTGAGCGGGAGCGGATCTTCCGGCGCACGTGGCAGTACGCGGGTCGAATCGACCAGGTCGCCGAGCCGGGCGCGTTCTTCACCTGCGAGCTCGGCGGGTCCCGATCGTCGTCGTGCGGGACGATGGGGGGCGGCCTGCGCGTGTTCCTGAACGTCTGCCGGCACCGCGGCTCGCTCGTCTGCGAGGGCGAGGGGACGCGGGCGTCGCTGCAGTGCGCGGAGACGCTCGGCGAGCTGCCCGCTCTGGTCGACGCGTCCGGCGTCGACCTCGGCTCGCTGCGCTTCCTCAAGCGCGCGAGCGGCGACGAGTACGCGGCCAACTGGAAGGTATTCAGCGAGAACTTCCTCGAGTACTACCACTGCCAGGTCGCGCACCCCGGCTTCTCGAAGGTGGTCGACGTCGCGGTCGACGCGTACGTGCTCGAGGAGAGCCGCACGTTCTCGTGCCGACGAGGCCCGAGACGACCGCGCGTTTCCTCGATTACTTCGTCGGCCCCGACTTCGAGCAGGAATGGCTCGACGAGATGCTCGAGTTCGACCACCGTCGGCGCCGAGGACCGGGTGCTCGTAGAGCGCGTCCGGAGAGGCGTGCGCGGCGGCGGGGTCGAGCACGGCAGGCTGATGGGCGACTCGGAGCGGTTGATCGCGCACTTCCAGGCCCTCCTGCTCGACGCGCTCGCTTGACGAAGTCGCGGCTGTCCAGCCTGCCGGCCGGCCGACACGCGAAATGGGTCGTGCTCGCGGTCTGGCTCGTCGCGGCCGCCGCCCTCGGCCCGTTGCAGCCGCGGCTGCAGACGTCGACGGTCAACGATCCTGCGTCGTTCCTCCCCGCGAGCGCGGAGTCACGTGAGGTGCTCGACGTCGTGGACGAGCGCTTCGCGGCCGGGCGGGTAACCCCGGCCCTCCTCGTCTGGAGGCGCGAGGACGGGCTGACCCCCGCGGACCGGAGCCGGATCGCAGCAGAGCTCGACGCGATCCAGGCTGCAGAACTGCCCGACACGCTGCCGCCTGGCGCGCTCGAGCTCGCACCCGACGGGCGGGCGGCATTCGCGGCGGTGCCGATCGCGGCCGACGACATCGACTCGATCGAGCCCGTGGTCGAACGGCTGCGCGAGCTGACCGGCTCGGGGAACGGTCTCGAGAGCTGGGTCGCCGGCCCCGCCGGGATCACCGTCGACGCGGTGTCCGTCTTCTCGCAGATCGACGTGACGCTGCTCCTGGCGACGAGCGCGCTGATCCTCGTCCTGCTGCTGCTCCTTTACCGGTCGCCGGTGATCGCGCTCGTGCCGCTGGTCGTCGTCTCGTTCGCCTACGTCGTCGCGGCCGCGTTCGTCTACGCGCTGATCGAGGCCGGTGCGATCACGGTGAACGGCCAGGTGACGGGGATCCTGATCATCCTCATGTTCGGAGCCGGCACCGACTACTGCCTGCTCCTCGTCGCGAGGACGCGTGAGGAACTGCGCCGCACCGAGGACAGCCACGAGGCGCTCGCGGAGGCGCTGCGCCACACCTCGCCGGCGATCCTCTCCAGCGGCGGAACGGTAGTCGCCGCGATGCTGGTGCTGCTCGTCGCCGACCTTGAATCGACGCAGGCCCTCGGGCCGGTGCTCGCACTCGGCGTCGCGGTCACCGTGCTCGCGGGCCTGACGCTGCTCCCCGCCCTGCTCGCGATTCTCGGCCGCCGCTCGTTCTGGCCGGCCGTGCCTCGGCCGGGGACGGCGGGCGACGGCGGGAGCCAGCTGTGGCGCCGCGTCGGCGCGATGGTCGCACGCCGGCCCCGGGTCGTTGCCGCGGCGACCACCGGCGCACTGGCGGTGGCGGCCCTCGGCAACGTGGTCGTCGATCTGCCGGGCCTGTCGCTGGGGGGCGGTCTCCGGGGCGAGGTCGAGGCGATCGACGGCCAGGCCGCACTCGCGGCCTCCTTTCCGGCCGGCGAGGGCGCGACCACCGACGTCCTCGTCGCGACGCCGCGGGTCGGAGCCGCGACGGCGGCGCTCGGCGAGATCCCGCTCGTGGCAGCAGTCCGGCCCGGCGGCGCGAGCGACGACGGCGGGCTCACGCGGCTCACCGTCTCACTGCGCGGGGATCCGTACGTGGACGAGTCCGTCGACGCCGTCCCGCGCCTCCGCGAAGCCGCGCGGAGCGCCGATTCCGCCGCACTCGTCGGCGGCCCGACCGCGGAGGAGGCCGACATGCGCGGCGGGGCGCGGCGCGACGCCGCCCTGATCGTGCCGCTGACGCTGCTGGCGATCCTCGCGATCCTAATCGCGTTACTGCGCGCCCTCGCGGCGCCGCCGTACCTGGTCGCGACTGTCGTGCTCTCGTTCGCGGCGATGCTCGGCCTGGCCTTGCTCGCGTTTCAGTTCGTGTTCGACGCGCCGGGAAGCGATCCCGGCCTGCCCATGCTGTCTTCCTCTTCACGGTCGCTCTCGGCGTCGACTACAACATCTTCCTGATGGCCGCGTGCGCGAGGAAGCGCGCAGAGTCGGCTCCCGGCCGGGCGTCGTCGCGGGCCTGGAGCAGACGGGCGCGGTGATCACGAGCGCCGGACTGATCCTCGCCGGGACCTTCCTCGTCCTCACACTTCTCCCGCTCGAGCAGCTGTTCCAGCTCGGCTTCGCGGTCGCCCTCGGCGTCCTCATCGACACGTTCGTCGTGCGCAGCCTGCTCGTGCCCGCGATTGCCCTCATATCGGCGACCGCCCCTGGCGGCCGTGGCACTTGCGGTGAACGCCCACCACCCCTGGAGATTCTGCTAAACAGCCCCCGGTGCGCCGAGCCTCGTCCCTCGCCCGACCGAGTTCTACGACCTCTTCGCCCGCGCCGGCGAGAACGCGCTCGAAGCCGCGCGGCACGCGGAGATCCGCTTCCGCGAGTACCCGAACTCCTCCGTCACGCAGGCGGACGTGAAGACGATCGAGACCGAGGGCGACCAGATCACGCGCGACCTGATCCAGCTGCTGAACACGCAGTACGTGACCCCCTTCGACCGTGAGGACATCTACGAGCTGCGACCAAGCTCGACGACGTCGTCGACTTCATCGAGGAGGTCAGCGATCTGCTCGGGCTGTACGGGATCGAGTCGACGACGAAGCACGCGATCGAGCAGTGCAGCATCCTCGTCGGCGCGGTCGAGCAACTCTCGATCGCGCTGACTCGGCTGAAGGGCCTGCGCGGAATCCAGGAGCCGCTGATCGAGCTGAAGCGGCTCGAGGACGAGGGCGACCGTGTCGTCCACGACGCGATCGCAGCGCTCTTCCGCGACGACCGGATCGACCCGCTGATCGTGATCCGCTGGAAGGACGTCTACGAGGGGCTCGAGCGCGCGATCGACGCCTGCGAGACGGCGGCGAACGTGGTCGCGAACATCGCCGTCAAGAACGCGTAGGTGGAGGACCTGGCGCTCGTCGCGGTCGTCGTCGTCGCGCTCTTCTTCGACTTCACGAACGGCTTCCACGACACGGCGAACTCGATCGCGACGAGCGTCTCCACGCGCGCGCTCTCGCCGCGCGCAGCCGTGCTGAGCGCCGCAGTGCTGAACGTGCTCGGCGTGTTCGTCTCGCTCGCGGTGGCGGCGACGATCGCCTCGGGGATCGTCGATGCGGACGCGATCACGCTGGACGTCGTCCTCGCGGGGCTCGTCGGGGCGATCACCTGGAACCTGGTCACGTGGTACCTCGGCCTGCCGTCGAGTTCCAGCCACGCGCTGATCGGCGGCGTGCTCGGCTCGAGCATCGCCGCAGCCGGCTGGGGCGTTGTCAACTGGGAGGGGCTGAAGAACAAGGTGCTGATCCCCTCTCTGATCGCGCCGTTCGCGGGGATCGTCATCGCCGCCGCGCTGATGATCGGGATCACGTGGCTGATCCGGCGGCGCTCGCCGGGACTGGTCAACCGCGTCTTCCGGCGGCTCCAGCTGGTCTCGGGCGGTTTCGTCGCGTTCACGCACGGCACGAACGACGCGCAGAAGACGATGGGGATCATCGCGCTCGCGCTGATCACCAGCGGGCACCTCGCGCCGGGCTCGGACCCGCCGACCTGGGTGATCGTCAGCGCCGCGATCGCGATGGGCGCGGGAACCTACGCGGGCGGCTGGCGGATCATCAAGACGCTCGGCACCAGGATCGCGAAGCTCGACCCCCCGCAGGGCTTCGCCGCACAGACCGCGTGTGCGTCGATCCTCTGGACGACGGCGCACTTCGGCTTCCCCGTTTCGACGACGCAGACGATCACGGGCAGCGTCATGGGCGCCGGCGCCTCGAGGCGGCTCTCGGCGGTGCGCTGGGGCGTCGCCGGCAACATCGTCGTCGCCTGGGTGATGACGATCCCGTGCGCCGGCGCGGTCGGAGCGATGATGGAGCTCGTGACGAGGCCGCCGGCAGGCGACGCGATCGTGTTCGTGCTGGCCGCCGCGATCGCCTGGACGGCGTTCGCGGCGCGGCGCTGGCAGGCGCGGCGGCTCGTGGCCGCACCCGCCTAGCGGCTCAAGAACAGCCTGCGCTCGCAG
>CAWHKD010000005.1:0-11147 GCA_963829845.1 uncultured Gaiellaceae bacterium
GCCGCGTCGAAGAAGTCCGTCTCGATCATCACCTCGCCGCCGACGGAGAAGCCAACCTCGCTTCCGCGAACGCCACAGCAGCGCCAGGCCGAGCGACACCAGCGCAAGCCCCGCTGGCGCGAGAGGATTGGACGGCCCGCCGGCGCGACCGCCGCATCGCGCGTCACCGTGTGGCCTCTGGGACGGCGGCGCAGTAGAGCTGCGTCATCGCAGCACCGGCACGCGCGTCCGCTGCGGCATCGCCGCGGCCGTTCAGCAGCAGGACGGCGACTCGTCGGCCGTCTCCGGACGCCCAGACGTTCGTCTTGAAGGCGGCACCGCCTTCCCGAGTGGCCGTAGGCGACGCCGCCGCACCCGGTAAGGTCACCGCCGCTCCAGAAGCCGCTCGTCTTCATGAGCTCCAGCTGCTCCAGGCCGAGGAGCCTGCCCTGCATGAGCGCGACGAGAAACCGGGCGGTCTCCTCGGCGTTGGAGACGACGGCGCCTTCTGCGCCGATGCCCGCGTGCGCCGCGGTCATGTCCGCAAGCGGGCCGCCGGGGGCGACGGCGTAACCGCGGGCATGCTCGCCCGTGATCGGACCTTGGGGGTCGTACGCGGTGTTGCGGAGCGCCAGCGGCTCGAAGATCCGCTCCCGATAGAGCGACTCGATGCCTCTGCCGCCGGCGCGGGCGGCGATCAGGCCGAGGATCTCGAAGCCGATGTTCGAGTAGTGATACGTCGTTCCAGGCTCCGCGAGCAGAGGCTGGAAGGACGCAAGCTTGATCCAGAGGAGCGGCGAGAACTCGACAATCGGGGACTGCTCGAGCCGCCGCTTGACATCGAGAAGCTGCTGCTTCACGGCCGGGTCGGTCACGGCTGCGATGTAGGCATCGGGGTTCTTCGCGACGTCGTTGTTGTCGATCAGCCCACTCGTGTGGGTCAGGAGCTGAGCGATGGTGATCCGGTTGCCGTAAGGCAACAGACCGGGTAGCCAGCGTTCGACGCTGTCCGACAGCCGCAGCTTCCCCTCCTCCGCCAGCTGGTGGACCAGGGCGCCGGTCCAGATCTTCGACACGCTCTCGAGCCGCATGCGCGCGTCCACCGGCATCGGCTTGCCGCTCTGGACGTCGGCCAGACCGGCCGCGCCGACCCACGCGCCCCTTGCGTCGAGAACGTATGCAGTCGCGCCGGGCGCGATGCGGCCTTGACCCACGACCAGGGAGTCCAGGATCGCCTGCAGCTCGGGCCGGGGGGCGCCCGCCGACGCCCGGTGCGGTGGCAGGAACGTGTCCGTGTCGTAGCTGTGGACGACCGCGTTGACATGCAGCCCTGCGTGCGTGATCGGCGAAGCCAACGGACTCAGCGTCACGAGGGTCGGGACGCTCCAGATCGCGTCACCCGCCAGCGGCTTGCGCAGCTTCTCGCCGCGGAAGTCGGAGTAGCCGAGGTGGTAGACGGCCGTGAAGAGGAGCGAGACGGCGAGCGCGAGGGCGCCGACTGCGAGCTTGCCCCGCCGCCGCTCGAGCACGCGCTTGCCCGCGAATGCGGAGAAGACGGCGATGATGGGGAAGGCGGAGAGAATCACGCCGTCGGCAAATCCGTAGACCACGCCCCGCCAGGCGATCGCGGCCGCGAACTCCAGCCCGTCCGGATGCCCGGTCGCCGGCTCGCGCTGGACGATCCAGGCCATCACCGCGACGAACGCGAGCCCGAGCGACGACTCCGCTGCGCCAGTGGTGCGTCAACAGGTCGCGCGGGGCCGCGACCCCGAAGCGCAGCCAGGCGCCGACGAACCCGAACACCGCGGCGACGTACACGGCGTAGTAGAGGTCGCGGTCGACCGACGTCAGGTCTGTCAGCACGAAGGGGATCGCGAATGCCAGTGCGAGCCCGGCGGCGAGCCAGACCCACTGACCCTCGCGCGCTGCAACCGCAGTCGGATGAGCGCGCGTGTGCCGGCTGCGGCCGCCGGCTGTGACGACATCCATGATTGTCTCCTCTCGTCGTTCGCGTCATCCCCGACGACCCATCGAGGGCGATCAGGGGCGACTCGGAGTCCGCGGTGGCGAACTACGCATGCCGCAGGAAGCTCGGCGTCCGGGCTGCCGCGCCCGGCGAAGCGGGACTCTCGAGCCCGATGTACTCGAGCACGTCGGAGAGGTGGCCGTGCGCGAGGCAGACGACAGTGTCGGCGCCTCCGTAGTAGATGGTGAGCCTGTCGCCGTCGACGAGCGCCGCGGAGGGGAAGACCACGTTCGGGACGTGATCGCGATCCTGTCGCGGTCGGGCAGGCCGATCGGCGTCCTCTCCACTCTCGACGTGGCACGAGCGTTCGCCGGCTTCCACGAGCAGCATCCCTTCCACTAGCCGTACGCCGACCTTGGTAGTTCCCCACACCCCGGATCGGCCTGCGCCCCGATGCGACCGCCGAGCAACGGCGCGATGCTCCTGCCAGACCCGTCGAAGGAGGCGTCATGCAGCACATGGCCGTGATCGCAAAGTTGAGACCGGGAGCGGCGGAACAGGCGGCAAGGCTGATCGAACTCGGTCCGCCCTTTGACCCGCGTGAGCATGCGGTCGAACGGCACACCGTCTTCCTCGCTCCAGACACCGTCGTCTTCGTCTTCGAGGGCGGCAACGTGAACAGCCTGCTCGCGTCACTCGGCGGCGCGGACGAGCAGGCGGTGCTCGCAGCCTGGGAACCGCTGCTCGACGGCACGCCGATGATCGCGCCCGAGGCCTACAGCTGGGTCCGCCCCACGCCGGTGTCAGCGAGTCACTGGGGAGAGTAGCGACGGCCCGAACGAGGCCTCGCACGGAGACCGACTCGTAAACAGCGTGGCGCGAATGACGGCGGGGCCGAGCGCCGCTCGGCCCCGCCCTTCCCTGCTTACTTGGTGGCGATCGCCACCTCATGCGACTCCGTCGCCTCCTCTTTCGGCGCGTGCACCGTCAGGACGCCCGCTGTGAAGTCGGCGAACACCTGGTCGGTGAGAGCCTCCGGAGGCAGTTCGAACCTGCGCTCGAACTGCTTCGAGAGCCGCTCGCGGAGGTGGAAGGTCTTGCCCTTCTCCTCCGTCGTCTCCGCACGCTCTCCACGGACGGTGAGCGTGTGGTCGCTGACCTTGACGGTCAGCTGCTTCTCCTCGAAGCCCGGAACCTCGAGCTCGTAGACGTAGTCGCCGTCCGTCTCGTAGACGTCGGCGGCCGGCGGAGCCATCGGCGCGGCCCCCACGTCCTCGAGGAAGCGGCGCATCCGTCGCTCCATCGCGTCGAGCTCGGGAAACGAAGCCCAGCGGATGAGCTGCATCACGACCTCCCTTCTGCCGTCGCAACTCTTGCCATGCCGCTACTCCCCAGCCGCGGCGCGCCCTGGATCAGGTCGGCCGCGGATCGCGTTGCGGGGATCTACCGAGCCTTCTGCCATTCGGCGAAGGCGAGCGTGAGCGGTGCGAAACGAGGGTGGCATCAAAGACGGTGAAGACGTTGACGCAGACGAACGTGAACATTCGCGAGCAGGCCGCGCAAGTCGTGGTCGTCGTGCACGACGACGGCGCTGGCTTCGAGATCACCGGCGACACGTCGGGCTTCGGCCTGGCCGGCTTGCGCGAACGCGTTGCCTTTGTGGACGGAGAGCTCGAGGTCGAGACCGCTCCCGGCGCCGGCACGATCGGCCGCGCGAAGCTGCCGGCGGTGCGGGATACCGCAGCTGACGAGATTCCCGCGGCGGACGCCCTCTCAACCGGAGAGCCCGCGACGGCTGACGGGTTGGGGCTCGGCCTAGCGCTCGCGCAGGTAGACGAGCCAGTAGACCGTGCCAACCATGACGGCGCCGCCGATCACATTTCCGATCGTGACGGGCAGCAGGTTGTCGACCAGGAACCCGCGCCAGGTCAGGTTCTCGAGCGCGAGCCCGGGCACTTCGAGCTCGTCCTTCACCGAGCAACCCGAATGGCACGAAGTACATGTTCGCGACGCTGTGCTCGAAGCCGGCGGCGACGAAGGCCGCGATCGGCGGCACGACGGCGAGGATCTTGTCCGTCACCGTCCGTGCGCTGTAGCTGAGCCAGACGGCTAGGCAGACGAGCGCGTTGCAGAGCGCTCCGAGCGCCACGGCCTGGACGAAGCCGAGACTCGTCTTCGCGTCGGCGATCCGGAGCGCGCTCTCGCCGACCGCGCCCCCGCCGAACTCGTACTGGCGGCCGAGATACACGAGCAGGACGGTCCCGATGGCGCCGACGAAGTTGCCGGCGTAGACGAGAGCCCAGTTCCCGAGCAGCCGCCGGGTCGTGACCCGCCGGCTCGCCCACGCCATCACGACCAGGTTGTTACCCGTGAAGAGCTCGGCTCCGGCGACGACGACGAGGATCAGCCCGAGCGAGAACGCGAGCCCGCCGAGGAGTCGCGCGACGCCGAACGGCAGCTGCGAGCTGCCGGCCATGACGGTCGTCGCGAAGTCGGCGCCGAGCGCGATGAACGCGCCCGCGAGCACGGCGAGCACGAAGACGTTGAGCCGCGGCATCGCTACCTTCGCCACGCCGACGGTCGCCGCCTTGCGCGCGACATCCACCGGCGGCAGCGCATCAAGCGCGGCCGGTGCGAAGGCGACCGCCGGTTCCGGCGTTCGCTCAGCCACGTGGAGTACGGCGCGTGCGCCGTGCCGGCCGAACGGTCGCATCGGAGCCGGGCCAGTAGAGGGTCTCGTGCTCCTCGTCCCAGCGGACCCGATAGTGCTCGCGACCGGTCGCCGCGTCGAGCACCTCGACGATGACGCCGGTGCGCCCTGGATCTCCGGTCGAATGGCCGTGGACGACGACGACGTCGCCCGGCTTCGCCTGCACATCACTCTTCGCCTTCATGGTCGTCCCCTCTGTGAGTCGTGGGTCCGCTTCACGATCCCCGTAGCGACGCCGGCTCACATCGGCGAAAGCGCTGAACGCCCTTCGGCGAACTACCCACGTGGCCCTCGGCGTGCCGTACTTTCCCGCATCCGGATCGGGGCGCGGCCTGATGCGGGTCCGGCCGTCGCGGCACACGCTGATGTCTCCACCGCACGAGAGGAGGCATGTCATGAGCGCCACGATCGACGCAGACGCCCATGTGGTCGAGGCGAACAAGATCTTCAGCCGCGTGCTCGTCGGCGTGGACGGACGCCGGAGTCGCGCGACGCACTCAGGCAGGCGGCGCTGTTGAAGGCGCCGGGCGGAACGATCACCTGCCTCGCGGCATGGAACCTCGCGCCGCCGCTGGTCACGACCACGACGGTGATGCCGTCGCGGGAGGCCGACGACCGCGAGGCCCGCAGCGTCGCTGAAGAGACCGTGCGAAGCGCGCAGGCGTTCATCCCGTCCGCGGAGTCCATGGTCGTTCACGGCTTTGCCGGCCACGCCCTGATCGACGCCGCCGCGCACGAGCGATCGACACTGATCGCACTCGGCTCGCACGGCCAGCGGCGCGCCGAGGGGATCTTGCTCGGATCGACGGCGACTCTCTTGCTGCACGATGCGCCCTGCTCGGTGCTCCTGGCGCGCGAGACCGCGCACCTGACACCGCGGCGGGTCGTTGTCGGAGTCGACGGTTCACCCGAGTCGGCCGCGGCGTACAGCGTCGCCCGCTATCTGGCAGGGCGTTTCGACGCCGACGTCACGCTCGTCGTCGCCGAGGGCAAGAAGCTGATCGACCCCGCGGCGATCTCGCAGATCGTCGGCGACGAGTTCCACATCGTCCCGGATGAGCCCGTGCACGCGCTCACGGCTGCCTCAGCAGGCGCCGACGTGCTCGTACTCGGCAGCAGAGGGCTCCACGGCTTGAAGTCGCTCGGCTCGGTCTCCGAGCGCGTGGCCCACCGCGCCCGCTGTTCGACGCTGATCGTCCGTGGCGCACTGCAGAGCTGACACCGAGAGGAGCTTCGCCATGCAGGCCGCACCGCAGCAGCAGATGGGCACGAGATTCGTCTACTCGTTCGACGAGGCCATCCACGGGGGCCGCGAACTGCTCGGCGGAAAGGGCGTCGGGCTCGCCGAGATGGCGCACCTCAACGTGCCGGTTCCCGCCGGCTTCACGATCACAACCGACGCCTGCCGCGCCTACATGGCGGCCGGTGGGGATCTCCCACCGGGGCTCGAGATCGAGGTCGAGGAGCACATCCGCCGTCTCGAGCACGCGACCGGCTCGACCTTCGGCGATCCGTTCAACCCGCTGCTCGTCTCCGTTCGGTCCGGTGCTGCGATCTCGATGCCCGGGATGATGGACACGATCCTCGACCTCGGGCTCAACGACGAGACAGCGCTCGGTGTGGCCGCCGCCACGAGGAACGGCCGCTTCGCCTACGACTCGTACCGGCGACTGATCCAAATGTATGGCGAGGTCGTCGAAGGGATCGACTCGCACGCGTTCGAGCAGGCGCTGGACGCGCTCAAGCAGCGCCGCGGCTTCAGCTCGGACGTCGAGTTGGCCGCGACCGACCTGCTGGAGCTGATCGAGAGCTACCACTCGATCTACGAGCACGAGGCGGGGCATGGGTTCCCGCTCGACGCCCACGACCAGCTGCTCGGCGCGATCCGCGCGGTCTTCGACTCCTGGAACTCGCCGCGTGCACGCGTGTACCGGCAGACCTACGAGATCCCGGACGAGCTCGGGACGGCCGTGAACGTGATGCAGATGGTCTTCGGGAACAAGGGCGACGACTGCGCCACCGGCGTCTGCTTCAGCCGCGACCCCTCCACGGGCGAGCGCGGCATCTGCGGCGAGTTCCTGGTGAACGCTCAGGGGGAGGACGTCGTCGCGGGCATCCGGCTGCCCCGAACGCTCGATGACATGCGCGGCCTGTTCCCGGCCGCGTTCGCGGAGCTCGAGCAGACCGTCGATCGGCTCGAGCGGCACTACCGCGACCTGCAGGACATCGAGTTCACTGTCGAGCAGGGCCGGCTGTACCTGCTCCAGACCCGATCCGCGAAGCGCACGGCCGCCGCAGCGGTCCGTGCCGCAGTCGCGATGGTCGGAGAGGGGCTGCTGGACCGCGACGACGCGATCGCGCGCATCGACCCGGCGCAGATCGACCACCTCCTGCACCCGATGATCGACCCCGGCGTAACGTACGACGTCGTCGCCAGGGGCCTCGCCGCCTCGCCCGGGGCGGCGTCCGGCCGGGCCGTCTTCGACGCCGACACGGCAGAGGCGCGCGCGCACGAAGGTGAGGACGTCATCCTCGTCCGCTGGGAGACGAGCCCGGACGACATCCACGGCCTGATCGCCGCGAAGGGCATCCTCACCGCACACGGCGGCATCGCCTCACACGCCGCGCTCGTCGCGCGCGGCATGGGAAAGCCCTGTGTAGCCGGCTGCTCCGATCTGACCATCGACCTCGACCGTCGGATCGCCTCGATCGCCGGGCACGCCGTCGCCGAGGGCGACGCGATCACGCTCGACGGCAGCACCGGCGGCGTGATCCTCGGCTCGGTCGAGCTCGTGCCCGCTCGGCTCAACGACGACCTCGAGACGATCCTCGGCTGGGCGGACGGTGTCCGGCGGCTGGAGGTGCACGCGAACGCCGACACCCCCGCCGACGCGATGAAGGCACGCGAGCTCGGCGCCGAGGGGATCGGGCTCTGCCGCACCGAGCACATGTTCTTCGGCGAGGAGCGCCTCCCGGTCGTGCAGGAGATGATCCTCGCGGACGACGAGGCCTGCGCGCCGCGCCGCGCTCGACCGGCTCCTGCCTTTCCAGCAAAGCGACTTCGAGGGCATCTTCGAGGCGATGGCGGGGCTGCCGGTGACGATCCGGCTGCTCGACCCGCCGCTGCACGAGTTCCTGCCCCCGCTCGAGGAGGCGACCGACCAGCGGCTGCGGGACCGGATCCAGGCGCTGCACGAAGCGAATCCGATGCTCGGGACGCGCGGCTGCCGCCTCGGACTGCAGTGGCCGGAGATCTACGAGATGCAGGTGCGCGCGATCGTCCGCGCCGCCCTCGCCGTGCGCGACCGCACCGGCGCGTCGCCGCACGTCGAGATCATGCACCCGCTCGTTGCCTTCGCCGAGGAGCTCCGCCGCCTGCGCGAGCTCACCGTCCGCGTCGCGGCGGAGGAGGGCTGCGACCTTCCGTATCTCGTCGGGACGATGATCGAGCTGCCGCGCGCCTGCATGCGCGCCGACGAGATCGCGGATTACGCCGACTTCTTCTCCTTCGGGACGAACGACCTGACCCAGACGGCGCTCGGCTTCTCGCGCGACGACGCGGAGGGCAAGTTCCTCTCCCGCTACCTCGAGGACGGCGTGCTCGCGCACGACCCGTTCGCCACCCTCGACCAGGAGGGTGTCGGTGAGCTGATGCGGGTCGCGGTCGAGCGTGGCCGCGCAGCCAATGCGGCGCTCACGATCGGCATCTGCGGCGAGCACGGCGGCGATCCCGCGTCGGTCGTGTTCTGCGACGGGCTCGGGCTCGACTACGTCTCCTGCTCGCCCTACCGGGTGCCCGTGGCCAGGCTGGCGGCGGCGCAGGCGGTGCTCGCCGACAGCGGCGCGGGCAGATACGTGGTGGCCGGCGGCTAGCGATGCTGGCGAGCGCGCTCGCGATCCTGCTTGCCGCCGCGACGACGTCGCAGGCCAAGCTGCCGCTGCGTGCCTGTGTCGTGCAGGGCGTTTCCGCGAAGTGCGGCACATTCGTCGTCCCCGAGAACCGCGACACCGGGATTGGGCCACGGATCGGCCTGCGGGTCGTCGTCGTGCCGGCACGGCGGAAGCCGGCGCGGCCGGATGCCTTCGCGTATCTCGCCGGCGGTCCCGGCGGCGCCGCGAGCGAGCAGACGGCCGCCGTGAGTTCGATCTGGAGCGGCGTGCACGAGCGGCACGACATCCTGCTCGTCGACCAGCGCGGTACCGGGGGCTCGCATCCCCTGACTTGCCCGCCCCCGCCGGAGAACCCGGACGTGGGCGTGGTGATCAGGGCCTGCCTCGCGTCGCTGAACGGCGACTCGACGCAGTACGGGACAGCTGCCGCCGCAGACGACCTGGAGGCCGTCCGCCGGGCGCTCGGCTACCGGTCGCTGGATCTCTACGGCGTCTCGTACGGTGCCACGCTCGCGCAGGTCTACCTGGCTCGGCACCGGCGCTCGGTTCGGACGGCGACCCTGGACGGGGCGACGCTCCTTGACGTCTCCTTCTGGGACCGGTTCGCCGTCAACGGGCAGCGCGCGCTCGATCTCACGGCGAGGCGCTGCGCCCGCGAGCCTGCATGCGCGCGAGCGTTCCCGAGCTGGCCGGCGCAGCTCCGCTCGCTGATCGAGGCGTGGAACGCGAAGCCGGTTCAGGTCGCACCCGCGCTCACGGTCGGCGGGAACGAACTCGCCGGGCTGATCCAGTACATGACGCTGAACGCGGCGTCCGCGGCCTCGATCCCGCTCGTCGTCAGCCGAGCCGCGCGTGGAGACTATGCTCCGTTGGCCCTGCAGATTCCGAGCAGCGGCGCCGAGAACCCGCTGATGTACTGGTCGATCTGGTGCAACGAGCGCTGGGTCGGGCTCGACGCGAACGGGCCCTGGGGCACTTACCTCGACGGCTACGTCGCCACACAGCTCGAGCGCTACCGCTCGGTGTGTGCCTACGTGCCGGATCACGCCGAGCCCCCGTCGAACTTCGCGCGCGTGCGCTCGAACGTGCCGGTGCTGGCGCTCGTCGGCGGCGCCGATCCGCAGGATCCCGCCGGCAACATCGCCGGGATCGGCGCCGCGATGCCGAAGGCGCGTGTGGTCGTCTTGCCCGAGCATGGGCACTCCGTCGGTCAGTACGGCTGCCTGCCGCGCCTCGTCACGCTCTTCGTCGACCGCGGCAGCGCGGCCACGCTCGACACGCGGTGTGTCCGCACGATCACGCCGCCCCCGTTCGCACTCCGATAGGAGTGGCCGCGGACTCGCTGCTGGGAAGAAGCGCGAGGCCCCGTGCGGGCAGCCTCCTAGCGGAGCTCGGCGACAAGTCCGGACCGTAATTCAGCGAGCCGGGTGCGCTTTCGTCCTCCACCCCAACGGACCTTCGGCGTTCCGCCTTGCGGCTTCTTCCTACGGCCTACTGGTGTGGACTCGACCTACTCGCGTCCCGTGCTCGCTGCGAGGGGCAACCTAGGCGTGACCGGCTCGAGCGTCAAGAGCAGCGGTCGGGTATTGCCGGAAATTGCGGCTCTTTCCTGAGCTCGTCGTGTCGAAGCGACGCAGCCGCTCCGAATCTCGTCCGAAGTGGGCACCCCAAGACCCACCGCCTGCCTGACGCCGGTGCGGGTATTGGTCCACCGCCACCAGCACCGCTAGACGGTCAGGACGGCGGCGCCCCGGACGGCGCCGCTGCGCAGGCGGTCGAGTGCCTCCTCCGCCGCCGTGAGCGGGAACGTCTCGACGGCCGTCCGCACAGGGTGCTCGGCCACGGCCCGAAACAGCTCCCTGCCGTCGTCGCGCGTCAGGTTCGCCACCGATCGAAGCACTCGCTCGCCCCAGAGCAGTTCGTACGGGAACGACGGGATCGGGCTCATGTGGATGCCCGCGCACACGACGGTACCGCCCTTGCCGACCGCCGCCAGCGCCGCCGGGATGAGCTCTCCAGCGGGCGCGAAGATGATCGCGGCATCCAGCTCCACCGGCCGCTCCCCGACGGCACCGGCCCACTCGGCGCCTACCTGCAGCGCCAGTGACTGAGCGGCCTCGTCGCCGGAACGCGTGAAGGCGAGCACCCGGCGTCCTTCGTGGACCGCCAACTGCGCGACGATGTGGGCGGCGGCGCCGAAGCCGTAGAGGCCGAGGATCTCGCCGTCGCCGGCTGTGCGCAGGGCGCGGTAGCCGATCAGCCCCGCGCAGAGAAGGGGCGCGATCTGCTCGTCGGACGGGTTGTCGGGAAGCGGCAGGCAGTAACGCTCATCGGCAACCGCCTCCTCGGCGTAGCCTCCGTCGAGGGTATAGCCCGTGAGGCGCGCTCGGTCGCACAGATTCTCACGCCCGGAACGGCAGTAACGGCAGGTTCCGCAGGACCAGCCCAGCCACGGGACGCCGACCCGCGACCCGACCGCTAACTCGCCGCCCTCGAGGACGGTGCCCACGATCTGGTGACCGAGGACGAGAGGCAGCTTTGCATCGAGCAGCTCGCCGTCGCGGATGTGGAGGTCGGTCCTGCAGACCCCGCAGGCGCCGA
>CAWHKD010000006.1:0-145625 GCA_963829845.1 uncultured Gaiellaceae bacterium
ATTCTTCACGGAGAGTTTGATCCTGGCTCAGGACGAACGCTGGCGGCGCGCTTAACACATGCAAGTCGAGCGAGAACCATTCCTTCGGGACTGGGGACAGCGGCGAACGGGTGAGTAACACGTGGGTAATCTGCCCTCGATTCTGGGATAGCCCGGGGAAACCCGGATTAATACCGGATAGCCTCTCGAGCTTACGAGCTCGTGAGAAAAGGTAGCTTCGGCCTCCGATCGAGGATGAGCCCGCGGCGGATTAGCTTGTTGGTGGGGTAATGGCCTACCAAGGCGACGATCCGTAGCTGGTCTGAGAGGACGATCAGCCACACTGGGACTGAGACACGGCCCAGACTCCTACGGGAGGCAGCAGTGGGGAATCTTGCGCAATGGGCGAAAGCCTGACGCAGCGACGCCGCGTGGGGGAAGAAGGCCTTCGGGTTGTAAACCTCTTTCAGCAGGGACGAAGCCACTCGGGTTAATAGCCCAGAGGGTGACGGTACCTGCAGAAGAAGCCCCGGCTAACTACGTGCCAGCAGCCGCGGTAATACGTAGGGGGCAAGCGTTGTCCGGATTTATTGGGCGTAAAGAGCGTGTAGGCGGCCAGACAGGTCCGTTGTGAAAACTAGAGGCTTAACCTCTAGACGTCGATGGAAACCGTCTGGCTAGAGTCCGGAAGAGGAGAATGGAATTCCTGGTGTAGCGGTGAAATGCGCAGATATCAGGAAGAACACCCGTGGCTAAGGCGGTTCTCTAGTACGGTACTGACGCTGAGACGCGAAAGCGTGGGGAGCGAACAGGATTAGATACCCTGGTAGTCCACGCCGTAAACGATGGGTGCTAGGTGTGGGGGGTGTCGACTCCCCCCGTGCCGAAGCTAACGCATTAAGCACCCCGCCTGGGGAGTACGGCCGCAAGGCTAAAACTCAAAGGAATTGACGGGGGCCCGCACAAGCAGCGGAGCATGTGGTTTAATTCGACGCAACGCGAAGAACCTTACCAAGGCTTGACATGGTCGGGAAAGCCGTAGAAATACGGCCCTCCTTCGGGACTCGATCACAGGTGGTGCATGGCTGTCGTCAGCTCGTGTCGTGAGATGTTGGGTTAAGTCCCGCAACGAGCGCAACCCCTGTCCTATGTTGCCAGCGAGTTATGTCGGGGACTCATAGGAGACTGCCGGTGACAAATCGGAGGAAGGTGGGGATGACGTCAAGTCATCATGCCCCTTATGTCTTGGGCTACACACGTGCTACATTGGCCGGTACAAAGGGCTGCGATGCCGCGAGGCGGAGCGAATCCCAAAAAGCCGGTCCCGGTTCGGATTGGAGGCTGAAACTCGCCTCCATGAAGGCGGAGTTGCTAGTAATCGCGAATCAGCAACGTCGCGGTGAATACGTTCCCGGGCCTTGTACACACCGCCCGTCACACCACGAAAGTTGGCAATACCCGAAGCCGGTGGGCTAACCCTTTTAGGGAGGCAGCCGTCGAAGGTAGGGTTAATGATTGGGGTGAAGTCGTAACAAGGTAGCCGTAGCGGAAGCTGCGGCTGGATCACCTCCTTTCTAGGGATACCGGAGCTCTTACTCCGGTAGGCGTTCGGCCCGTCGATGAGTCTCTCGCTTCGTCCGGTGACCGAATTCGCCTAGAAACAACGTCGACCTCGACGTATGCAGTCCGTACGCTGTTGAGTTTTGAGAGACCGTGCCTCCTGGCGACGGTCGTTCTCTGCAAGGCGGGCCGCCGGCCTGCGTGCACCTTGAAAACTCCATAGCGACAACACAACGTGTTCTTACTGATCAAGAGAACAAGAGCACACGGTGGATGCCTTGGCGCCAAGAGCCGATGAAGGACGTGGGCGGCTGCGATAAGCCCGGGGGAGATGCTGACCAATCACTGATCCCGGGATTTCCGAATGGGGAAACCTACGCGTGGTAATGCGCGCGTGTTCCCGCCTGAATACATAGGGCGGGTAATGGCAAGCTGGGGAACTGAAACATCTTAGTACCCAGAGGAAAGGAAAGAAACCTCGATTCCCTGAGTAGTGGCGAGCGAAAAGGGAACAGCCCAAACCTCGACGATGTGATAGACGGCAGTCGTTGTCGTCGGGGGGTTGTAGGGCCTGTCTCGATCCGTCTGCCGGCGGGTCGGCGAGTTACAAAGTTGTGCGTTAGTCGAAGTGAATGGAAATTCACACCGCAGAGGGTAATGGTCCCGTAGACGAAAGCGCACAGCCTCGCTTGACAGGTACCTGAGTACGGCCGGGCACGGGAAACCCGGTCGGAACCCGCGGGGACCACCCCGCAAGGCTAAGTACTCCTTGGCGACCGATAGTGAACTAGTACCGTGAGGGAAAGGTGAAAAGCACCCCGGAAGGGGAGTGAAATAGTACCTGAAACCGTGTGCTTACAAGCGGTCGGAGCAGGCTTGTCCTGTGACGGCGTGCTTTTTGCATAACGAGCCAGCGAGTTACTCTTACACGGCAAGGTTAAGGAAACGGAGCCGTAGCGAAAGCGAGTCTGAATAGGGCGCTTTAGTCGTGTGAGGTAGACCCGAAACTGAGTGATCTACCCATGGGCAGGTTGAAGCGGGGGTAAGACCCCGTGAAGGACCGAACCGACCTCGGTTGAAAACGGGGCGGATGACCTGTGGGTCGGAGTGAAAGGCTAATCAAACTCAGAGATATCTGGTTCTCCCCGAAATATATTTAGGTATAGCGTCACGCGTTCAATACCGGTTGTAGAGCACTGTTTGGTCTAGGGGGCCTACCAGCTTACCGAAATCAGGCAAACTCCGAATGCCGGTATTCCAGAGCGTGGCAGTCAGACTGCGGGGGATAAGCTTCGTGGTCGAAAGGGAAACAGCCCGGACCGTCGGCTAAGGCCCCTAATTCCATGCTAAGTGGGAAACGATGTCCGATTGCACAGACAACCAGGATGTTGGCTTAGAAGCAGCCACCATTCAAAGAGTGCGTAACAGCTCACTGGTCAAGTGATCGGGCGCGGACAATGTAACGGGGCTCAAGCATGGAGCCGAAGCCACGGACTTCATGGGTCAAACCATGGAGTGGTAGGGGAGCGTTCCCATGCCGGCGAAGCGGCGGCGTAAGCCAGCCGTGGAGGCATGGGAAGTGAGAATGCTGGCATGAGTAACGAAAGAGGAGTGAGAAACTCCTCCACCGAATGCCTAAGGGTTCCTGAGTAAAGCTAATCTGCTCAGGGTTAGTCGGGACCTAAGCCGAGGCCGCAAGGCGTAGGCGATGGACAACAGGTTGATATTCCTGTACCACGTCCCCACCGCTATCACCAATGGCGGGACGGGGTAGGCTAGGGAATCCCAGGCGATGGTCGTCCTGGGGTAACCGCGTAGGGCGGGTGATAGGGAAATCCGTCACCCATCAAGCCTGAGACGGGATGCCGAGCCCAGCGATGGGCGAAGTTCCTGAAGCCATGCCTCCTAGAAAAGCGTCTAGGGAGGTGGGACGTGCCCGTACCAAAACCGACACAGGTAGGCAGGTAGAGAATACCAAGGTGATCGGAAGAACTCTCGTTAAGGAACTCGGCAAAATGGTCCCGTAACTTCGGGAGAAGGGACGCCCCGGTAGGGTGACGCGGATTTACTCCGTCGAGCCTGAGGGGGCCGCAGTGAAACGGCCCAAGCGACTGTTTACCAAAAACACAGGTCTCTGCGAAGTCGTAAGACGACGTATAGGGGCTGACGCCTGCCCGGTGCCGGAAGGTCACGAGGAGAGGTTAGCCTTCGGGCGAAGCTTTGAATCCAAGCCCCGGTAAACGGCGGCGGTAACTATAACCGTCCTAAGGTAGCGAAATTCCTTGTCGGGTAAGTTCCGACCTGCACGAATGGCGTAACGACTTGGGCGCTGTCTCAACGAGAGATCCGGTGAAATTGTAGTCTCGGTGAAGATGCCGAGTACCCGTGGTTGGACGGAAAGACCCCGTGCACCTTTACTGCAGCTTTACGTTGAAGTCTGGTGTTCGTCGTCCAGGATAGGTGGGAGCCTTTGAAGCGGGGACGCTAGTCTCCGTGGAGGCAATCTTGGGATACCACCCTTCGAATTCTGGGCTTCTAACCCGATGCCGTGATCCGGGTCGGGAACAGCGTGAGGTGGGCAGTTTGACTGGGGCGGTCGCCTCCTAAAATGTAACGGAGGCGCGCAATGGTTCCCTCAGCACGGTTGGAAATCGTGCGTAGAGCGCAAAGGCATAAGGGAGCTTGACTGCGAGACTGACAAGTCGAGCAGGGACGAAAGTCGGCCTTAGTGATCCGGCGGTTAAGAGTGGAATTGCCGTCGCTCAACGGATAAAAGGTACGCCGGGGATAACAGGCTTATTCTCCCCAAGAGTCCACATCGACGGGAGAGTTTGGCACCTCGATGTCGGCTCGTCGCATCCTGGGGCTGAAGCAGGTCCCAAGGGTTGGGCTGTTCGCCCATTAAAGCGGTACGCGAGCTGGGTTCAGAACGTCGTGAGACAGTTCGGTCCCTATCCACCATGGGCGCTGGAAGTTTGAGAGGAGTCGTCTCTAGTACGAGAGGACCGAGACGAACAGACCTCTGGTGTATCAGTTGTCCTGCCAAGGGCACTGCTGATTAGCCACGTCTGGATGGGATAACCGCTGAAAGCATCTAAGCGGGAAGCCCACCTCGAGATGAGACTTCCCATCCCCTCGAGGGAGTAAGGGCCGTGGAAGACCACCACGTCGATAGGCCGGCGGTGCAAGCGCAGCAATGCGTTCAGCTGACCGGTACTAATTGCCCGAGGTCTTGATTTAGAACACTGCGTGTTTCGCTATGGAGTTTTGAAGGTGCCGCTCAACAGGCGGCCTTCGACAATTTCGGCGGTCATAGCGTCGGGGGTACACCTCTTCCCATTCCGAACAGAGAAGTTAAGCCCGACAGCGCCGATGGTACTCGGGGCGCAAGCCCCCGGGAGAGTAGGACGCCGCCGAATTACTTCAGAAGGGCCGCGAGAGCGGCCCTTCTCTCGTTCTAGACTCCCTCGATGGAGCTCACGGATGGATCGCTGGTGCTGCGCCCGCCCGACGAACGGGATGCGGAGGCGATTTGCGAGGCCTGCCAGGACCCCGAGATCCCGCGTTGGATCCCGATCATCCCGCAGCCGTACACGCACGAGAGCGCCCGTGAGTTCATCACCTGGTCGCACGAGGGAATGGAGCGGGGGAACTACTCGTTCGTGATCGTCGCCGCCGACACCGATGAGCTGCTCGGCGCGATCGGCATGGGCGTGAATACGTTGATGAAGATCGGGCACATCGGCTACTGGGTCGCGGCTCCCGCGCGCGGCCGCGGAATCGCGAGCAGCGCCCTGCGCCTTCTCGCGGGCTGGGCGCTGGAGCAGGACTTCGGTCGCGTCGAACTGATCACCGACCCCGAGAACGTCGCATCGCAGCGGGTCGCCGAGAAGGTCGGCTTTCGCAGGGAAGGTGTCATGCGCTCCCACACCCGGCACCGGGATGGTCGCCGGCGGGACGCCGTACTGTTCTCGCTGCTACCCGGAGAGCTCGTGTAGGGACGCGAGCCGGCGCGCAAGCGGGGGGTGCGTGACGAAGAGCGCGGCGAGCCCCGTCTCCTCGAATGGGTTGACGGTGTACAGCGGTTCCGTCGCCGGGCTCGCCTGGAACGAGACGAGGTCGCTGGCGCGGTCGAGCTTCAGAAGCGCGTCGGCCAGGCCGTCGCCGGAGCCGAGCAGCGTCGACGCCATCCGGTCGGCCGCCAGCTCGCGCCGCGGCGAGAGCAGTAGGTGGACGAATGCCGCCGCGATCGGGCCGAGCACGGCGAGCAGCGCACGCTCGAACCAGCCGCCGATCCGGGAGACGTCGACCAGGACGACCGCGAGCATCACCGCGGACGTCTGCGTCAGGACGTCGCGACGGCGCACGTGGGCGAGCTCATGCGCGATCACGGCCTCGAGCTCGGCCGGCGTCAACGCGCCGAGTAGGCCGGTGGAGAAAGCGATCGCGGCGCCGGCGGGGCCGCGGCCCGCGGAGAGAGCTCGCGGATAGCCGTCCGGGATCAGATAGAGCTTTGGCGGGACCACCCCGAATTTGGCCGCCAGGGCGTCGACGGTCGAGCGCAGGAGCGGATCCTCGGCGAGTGCGTATTCCCGCGCGCCGAGCATCCCGAGCAACGCTCGATCGGCGTACGCGTAGACCGCGAGCGCTGCGAGCAGGGTGCAGAAGACGAACACCGACGCCGTCTGGGGTCCCCCGAGCGCCCAGCCGAACGCCCCGAAGAGTGCGGCCAGCATCGCAGCGACCAGCCACCACTTGAGGATGTTCAGTGCGGCTGCAAGCCGCATGAAGGAGTGCCTGGCCGGACGCCGGCTGAGTCGCTGGGCCGCGCTGCTCGCCCCGAGCCGGCGTCCTCTGTCGTCCCGATAGGCGTGGCTATCGGGACTCCCTGCGTCCTTGTCTCGGAACGAGCATCGCACCCCAGCGACGAGCGCCGTCCCACCAGGCCCTCCTAGGCGTCGTCGTCGCCGAGGCCGTCGCGATCGTCCTCGCCGAGACCGCGTGGTGGCCAGTCCGGCTCCGGGGCGTCGCAGCGGCTCGAGCAATGGAGCGAGGCGACGTTCTGGAGCGGCACGAGGATGTGGCCGTTGAGCTCGATGTGGGGGACGTCCTCGATCGAGCAGTAGGCGGTGAGGACACCCTCTTGGTACTCGCCGCCGAAGAGGGCGACCTCGATCTGCTCGCCCTTGTACTTGTTCGTGTAGTCGTCCACGGGCCGCAGCGTAGCCAACCCTGCATAGGCAAGCGGTCGTCCTTGCCGTAGTTGCCGCCAAATGCTGCCCCCGTGTGGTCCCGGTGTGCTCTCGGGAATGTCGCCCACGCCGACAACGCGCTACCGGTTCGCGGACGACACGGAGTAGACGGCCCGCGCCACGGCCACGCTGTCCGACCGCACAGGCACCGTCTCGGCGTGGACAACGCGCCGAAAACCCTCTGCCGACTCTGCGGCGGAGTCGTCGACCCGAACGGCCCTGACGTGACCTTCGCCGTCGAGTACCTCCGCACGCACGCGATGGATACCGATACGTCCATCGGCACCCAGTACCTCGTCCGCGACGACGGCTACTTCCATCCTGGCTGCTCGCCCGCCGCGATGGGTTGGCACGTGATGCTGCCCCCGATCTAGACCCCTCCCCGACGACGCCGTCGACGGATTCGCCGCAACACGGCGAGACCCCCGTGCGGCCCAGGGGTCTCTCCATGTTTCTCCGGGGGTGCTGCCACGCACTTGGGGGAGAGCGGCGCACCCAGCGGAGGATCTCCCGTTCGGATGCGCCCTACATCCGTGTTAACTACTGACATAGGCTCGCCGGATGATTTTCGCCGTCTACCGGTCGGTGATGACGCCGCTCAAGAGCTCGCAGAAGTTCGTACTGCCGGCGCCGACGACCTGGCCAACCGGCTCGACCGTGCCGTGGTCGACGGCGTAGCACTGCTGGCGCTGACGATCGACGACACGCGCGATCATCCTCGGTTCGCTCGAAGACCCGCCCGAAGGACTCCGCGAGCTACGCGCCGTGCTCATGAACGAGCACCAGTGGCGGCAACGTGAAGGGCTTGATTCGTGAGCCACCCGGTGCGGAATAGGGCAGGTGCCCGCCAGTACGCGACGATCCACCCAGGCTCAGAGTGGGACCTCGGTCACCAGGATGGGACACTGTTCTACGCCGGCGCAGAACACGCGCGGTGCAACAGCGCGACGGCGTCGCATCGGGTGGAGCGTGAGGCATCAGGGCGGCAAGAGCGCCGCCGTGGTCGTCGCTCTGACGTGCATGCACGTCTAGTAGGTCTTCAGCGGCGCGTTCTGGCGCTTGAATAGTCGGCCAGTACGCGCAATGCAGAGTCAGGACGGTGCGGCAACGCCTGAAGCGCGGCGGCGGCGAACTGCGCGTCGTCCAAGGAGAGGTCGGACTCGAGCGCAAGCCGGCCGAGCCACCGCGTCGCCGCCTTGCCGAACTTCGTGAGTCCTCAGCCGCGTAGAGAGGGGGGCGCGCTCGCAGGGGCGCGCTCGCACTCGGTGACGAGTGCGGGTCGTGGGTCACCACGCGCAGTGGCCGGTCGAAATTGGACGCTGTTGCCGTGAGTTGTTCGCAGCTTTCGCAGGTCGAGTGGTACAAGAGCCTGTGTGACCCTCCTTCGTTGCGTCTTTAGCGGACGAGTGCGAAGAAGGCTGCAACCTCGGCCGCGAACGTCTCCGGCTGCTCGAGCGCCGGGAAGTGCCCGCCATGCGCGGGCTCGCTCCAGTAACGGATGTCGGTGAAGCGCGTGGCGGCCTCGTCGCGGGTCGGTCGCTGCAGCTCGTGTGGGAAGATCGTGCAGCCGGCCGGCGCGTCGACGCGGTCGTCCCGCTGGAGCGGCCCCTCGAGCCAGCGGGTGACGTCATCGAGGCTTTCCCAATAGAGCCGCGCCGAGGATGCGGCCGTGCGCGGGAGCCAGTAGAGCATCAGCATGTCCAGAATCCGATCCTCGGGGATCGGCGTACGCGGGTCCGTCCAGGAGTCCAGCTTCTCGCCGATCCAGGCGGCGAGTCCGGCGGGCGAGTCAGTCAGTGCGTAGCCGACCGTTTGCGGGCGGGTGCGGTGCTGGGTGGAGTAGCCGGCGTCGTGGTCTGCCTGCCGGCCGGCGGTGGGGGCGAGGGGCGGCATGAGGTGCACGCCACCCACGTGCTCGCGATCCTGCTGCCCGAGGCTCGCGCTCACGCTTGTGCCCCAGTCCGTGCCTTGGGCACCGAAGCGGGCGTAGCCGAGCCGCGCCATGAGCACGGCCCACGCCCGAGCGGTCCGTGCGATGCCCCAGCCCGGCTTGGTCGGCTTGCCGCTCCAGCCGTAGCCGGGCAGGGAGGGGACGACGCAGTGGAAGCCCGTCTCGGTGAGAAGTGGGAGCACGTCCATGTATTCCAGGACGCTGCCGGGCCAGCCGTGGGTAAGGACGAGCGGGAAGGCGTCGGGGCGCGGCGAGCGGGCGTGCAGGAAGTGGATAGTCAGGCCGTCGATCGTGGTAGTGAACTGTGGCACCGCATTGAGGCGCCGCTCCGCGGCGCGCCAGTCGTAGTCCTCCGCCCAGCGCGCGCAGCGTTCCTGTAGCCGCTCGAGCGTGACGCCCTGGTGCGGGCTGGTCGCCGGCTCGGGCCAGCGTGTCGCGCGCAGCCGCGCTCGGAGGTCCTCGAGCTCGGCGTCGGGGACGGCAAGGGTAAGCGGCTCGATCATCGCGGACATGCTGCACGCCATGACTTCACCTTCATCACCGTTCTCTCTGCCGCTCTTTGACAGCGCGGTCACGCCGCCTTCCATCACCCGCGAAGCTCGGTGTCGGCATGCCCATATCGAACCCTTCGTCTGAGTGCATCGCCGCGCCAGTGCGTGCCATCGCGAACGCGCGAGGCGTCCATCCGCTGGCGTTGCGTGATCTTGCAGGCCGCAGTCGTGCTCTCTACGTCGTGAGCTGGTGTGCCGGCTCGGGGGCGAGCACGCGCTCGATCCAGGTCTCGATCGCGGCCGCGACCTCTTCCCAGCCGTCGGCGGCCATCACCAGGTGCGGGCGTTCGAACTCGATGTAGTCAGTCTGGGCGGCTGACTTGCCGTACTTCTCGTACTGTTTGCGTGCCACTGACGCTGGGACGGTGTGGTCCTTGGTGGCGCCGACGATCAGCAGCGGTGCACGATCGTCGTTCTTGAAGTGCACCTCCGTCGGTGGGTGGAGGTGGAAGTTCGCGAAGCCGGCTTCGTAGAAGATCTGCCCGGTCTCGGGCACCGCGTACTTCTCGTACGCAGCCTTGGCCTCTTCGGGCGAGAAGGTGTTGACGAAGCCGTAGGTGAACTCCTCGAGTGTTAGCGGAACGGCACCGTGCCAGCGGGAGGGATGCGCCAGCGCGGGCGACGCGGCCTTCAGCGAGGAGAAGGGAAGCACGAGGATCCCCTTGGGCGGCGCCGGGCTCATCGCGACGCCGGCACGGCCGAGCCCACGGTCGAGCAGCAACTCCACGATCAGTCCGCCAAACGAATGGCCGATCAGCACCGGCGGCTTGTCGAGCGCGCGAATCTCCCGCTCGTAGTGGTCGACGATCTCGGTGATCCCCAGACCCTCGATCGCGTCCGCGTCCTCCCGGAGCTTGGCGACGTCACCGTCCTTCCGCGGCCACTCCGGGGCGGACACCGGATAGCCCCGATTGCTGAAGTAGGTGGTGAAGCTCTCCCAGCTCGCGGACGAGAGCCAGGCTCCGTGCACGAACAGCACGGGCGTGAGGTTGGCGGCTTCCATTGCTGCCTCCTTGCGCGACCCCTGCGGCTTGAGCCACCAACGCTACTCCTCCCGACCGGGGCGGCGAAGGCGGTTCACCGGGTTGAGAGAGCCCCGGCGGCGGGTCGAGCGACAGGACGCTCGCCCATGGGAGGGCCGCCACTGCCAGCCCTACGCTTTACGCGTGCGACCACATACTGAGATCCGTCACCGCTTTGTAGAGGCCGTTGCTCCAGTCAGCCCCTCGCTCGACGTCGATGAACTCGCCCCACTGGTCCATCAAGGCGGCGAACGCTTCGTCTTCTTTCATCGCCGCAGCGAGTGTGTCCTGCGCGCCGTAGCTGTCAAAGCGAAAGAACTGGCGGTAGCCACCCGCATGTTTCTCCGATGAGTAGATGACGCCGTAGGTCCCGATGTACTCAACTCCATCCGGACAAGCGGCAGCGAACTTGCTCTCGTTCTCCGACATCCACTGCTGAAACTCCCGACCCTTGCCCTGCTTTACGTTGAACCCAAAATCCGCAATGAAGTCCATCGCACCCTCCGCGTCGACACGCCACCGTTGGATTGCCTATCTCGCCACACGTGCGAGGCAATGTCAAATCGCAGCAGGGTCGCTCACGCGCGGGCAGCGTCACCTCAGCGAGGCGGGTACCCACGAAGCCCATGGCCAACGCCGACCGCGACTCAGCCGTGAGCGTGAGGTCCGCCTACACGCCGTCAAGGGACATTGCCGAACGCTGGCCCAGCCGAGCGAAGGCGCTGGGAGAAGCGGATCGAGGAGCGTCAGGCGAACAGGAGGGTGGCGGCGACCGTGAAGACGAGATACGTGGCAACCACTGCGTTCACGATCATCCCTGTGGTTCCGAGGCGATGCTCACCAAGGCGACGCGCACGAACGCCGAGCGCGATCCCCGTGACAGCGGGCAGCACCATCAGCGCGAGCAAGAGGACAGCTGCCACGTAGCCCCACACACCGGCCTCGGTGAGCAGTTCTTGTTCGCCGAGGTCGAACACGACGAACTGTAGGAACGTTCCGATGATCCCGGCGACGACACCCGCGGCCACCGTTGCGGCCACCATCAGCAGCGACTGCGTTGCCACGCGCCTTCCCGGCTCCTCCGGGAGCGAGAATCGGTGCCGCGAAGATGGGCTGACCGGAAGGGCCACAAGTTCCTCCTTCCGTCACAGTGTCACGCTCAGCGACGGCTATCTGCATCAGGGGATTCGCTGATGCGCCTGCACGCAAAGCCTGAAGTAAGGATGCGTACCTCCGGCTCGGCCTCCGACCTGGGCCCAATTGGTGCTCAGGCGTCATTCGTGAACACTGGCCCACACGACGGAAGCGTCGACTACTCGGAGTCGTCCTCGCGATGCCTAGGCGGGGCTTGTGCTGGGGCGCCTAGCGTCTGTGGGCTGGCTTGACCCCGCTAGACCCGTAGATCGCGGTCAGCGATTGTCGCTCCCAGTCGCCAGACCTGATCGGGCGCGGGTCGGAAGTCGAGCACGAGTTCGATCTGGCCGAGCGCATCGAACCCGAGGTCGTGGAAGAAGCGAATCGCCGCTGCGTTCCGGGCCACCGGACGGGCGAGCAACTGCCCCATACCGGCCGCCCGCGCCTCGGCCACAACCCGCTCGGCCAGCTGGCGCCCGATCCCTCGGCCACGCCACTGCTCGCCGACCACGATCGGTTCGAGCTCGATCTCGTCCTCGGTCTGAATCACCCCCACCATGCCGACGACCTCGCCGCCGATTGTCGCCAACCAGATGCGCTGAGCACCGACCCGCTCAACGTGCTCGTCGAACTTGCGGCCTGGGTCAGGCCCACCGATCTCGGGTCTGCCATAGATCTGCCGATGCCACTCCGTCAGCTCGACCCACAGCGACCGACACGCAGCAAGATCCGACCGTCGGTAATTGCGGACCTCGACCGGAGCAACACGATCTCTCACCTGGCCTCCTTTTAACCGTCGATGATCATCGTAAATCGACAGTCGGGGCTCTATCGGGGTCGCGCCATGCTCAGGCGTCATTCCCGAACGCTGTGGCCCAGGCTTGCGCTCTCAATGAGTTATCTGCCAGATAGGCCCCAGCCCCGCGATGACGGAGTTCCGCAGCCTGTACCGGAGTAGTAGAGGGAAGCGGTCATCTTCGAGAGCTTGTAGGGCGGCGCACTAGGAGCAGCGTGGATGGCGGCGACACTCCGAGTGACGCGAATCTTTCAAGGGCTTTGCGCGGCGGAAACTCCTACGATCCGCGGCGCGCAGCGCGGACGCCGCGGTCACGGGCAGTCGCCCCCGGTACGCTCGTAGATCGCCCGCGCACCGGTCGAGAGCACCTCGACGAAGGGGAGATCGCCCTCGCTGACGAGCAAGAGCATGCACCGACCCTGTACCCAATGCACGGTGCCGATGGGATTGCCGTGCAGGTCGCTCCCGGTCCAGCCGCGCGCACCCGCGACGTCGCGCACCGTAAAGCGGCGGATCTTCGTCTCGGGCAGGGTCGCGTGGATAGTGCTCGCGCGCAAGTCGTACGCCATCTGATCCCGAGCCCCCTCGGCGGTTCTGAACAGCAGCACCTCGTTGACGCCGGCCGCGTCACCGCCAACGGTTCGGCGCGTCGTGAACGAGATGAACCCTCGGTCCCGCAGCTGCTGCGCGGCGTCGGGCGCCAGTCGCCAGTGATTCGCGATCGCGTTCACTCCCACCACGGTCAAGGCATCGCCGTCGGGACGGAAACCCGGCTGCTCGCCGTTGCGCATGAGGAACCGATCGACGCCCCGGGCTCCCGACCGCCCGTTCCCGTTCGCCGCTTCGTCCTTGTCACCGCCGCGGATCGCGGCATACCCGAGACCCACCGCCAGAAGTCCAACCGCGAGCAATCCAGCAACAAGCAGCTTCGTCTTCAGCATTCGCCCCTCTTCACTGGTGCAAGAAGACTACTTAGTCATTCGACTAAGACAGACATTCAACTCAACTCGGATGCACCTTGTCAAGACCAGGTGGTACGACTCGGATCGGACTGCCGGCTGACCGGCGAGTCGACGGTGCGCTGACCCGTCCGAGCGGCCCGCCAGGGTGTGCCGCTATGGCTGCCAGGCTGAGCGCGGAGGGCAAGGTCGCCCGCGACAACCGGGTCGTGGCGGACCGCGCCCACGGGCTTCGCGGGTCGACCGCGTCTTCCAGGGCGTCACGGGGGCGACTGCGTACCAGACGATGACGCGGGCGTCCCAGACCGCGAGGGTGCCGCACTACCACCCGCACGATCTCGGCATCGCCGGATCACGATCTGGCATCAGTCAGGGTGCCGGCGCGAGAGCTCGCGGAACGAGCAGGACACGCGCGGCCGTCGATGTCGCTCGACATGTACTCGCATGTGATGCCGCCGGACGAGATCGATTCGGACCGTTTGCGGGCGGTTATCCGACGCTGAACGCTGTAGCGGTGTGGTCTCGAAGACCTGCCGGGGCCGCAAACCCGCATGGACACACGAACCTTGTACGTGTTCGTGTCGGCGCCACGGGTCGCTCAGTCTATCTCTACGAATCCGTCGTCCCGGACGGCGAGCTTGTAGACCGCACAGTTGGCCCAGCGCTCGACCTTGACGCCCAGGGCGTGGTGCCAGAGCGTGTTCAGCGCTCCGCCGTGCGAGACGATCAGCACCTGCTCGCCGGGATGATTGGCCGCGATCTCCTCGACCGCTCCGAGCACGCGCGCACGCACGTCGTCGTCGCTCTCGCCGTCGTGGCGCGAGCCTGCAGGGAAGGCTGAGATGTCCTCGCGAGTCAAGCCCTCCCAACTTCCGAACGAGCGCTCGCGCAACCTGGGATCGAGGGTCACCTCGAGCCCGTGCGTTGCCGCCACGGCGGCCGCCGTCGCTTGCGCGCGGCTGAGGTCGCTCGAATAGATCGCATCGAGGTCGACGTCCGTGAGTTCCTGCGCGAGGAACTGCGCCTGCCGTCGACCGAGCTCGTTCAGCTCGATGTCCGACGAGCCCTGGATCCGCAGGTCGCGGTTCCAGTCGGTCTCGCCATGCCGTGCGAGGAGCAGCGTGGTCACCTCGCTACGCTAGCGGCCGATGGATCTGCGGCTGGAGGGGAAGGCGTGTCTCGTCACCGGCTCGACCGGCGGGATCGGCCTCGAGACGGCAAAGCTCCTCGTGGCCGAAGGCGCGCGCGTCGCGACCTGCGGCCGGGGCGATGCACCCGGGATCGGGGAGGAGCTGCACATCCGCGCGGATCTCTCCGAGGCCGAGGCGCCGTCGCGGGCCGTCGACGCCACGGTCGACGCGCTGGGCGGTCTCGACGTCCTCGTCAACAACGTCGGCTTCGCCGTGCACGTGCGCTTCGAGGAGGTCACCGACGCGGACTGGGACGCGATGTGGAACGTGAACGTGATGGGGTACGTGCGCGCGATCCGCGCGGCGCTGCCGCATCTGCGGGCCAGTAAGGGAACGATCGTCAACCTCTCCTCGACCGCAGGCAAGCGCCCGTCCGCGGGAATGCCTCACTACTCGGTGACGAAGGCGGCCGTGCTCTCGCTGTCGCGCCTCGTCGCCGACCTCTACGCCGCCGACGGGATCCGTTGCAACGCGGTCACGCCCGGGCCGACGGCGACGGCTGCCTGGCTCGCGGAGGGCGGCCTCGCGGATCAGCAGGGCGGCGAGCGCGGCGACGTGCTTGCCAAGGTCGGCGCGGGGCGGCCGCTCGGCCGGCTGGCCGAGCCGGAGGAGATCGCCGCGGTGATCGCGTTTCTCGCCTCCGAGAGGGCGTCCTATGTCACCGGCGCGGCTTGGTCCGCGGACGGCGGCACCGTCCCGATCATCCTCTGAGGATGCGGCGCGACTTCGTCATCGTCGAGTGGGACGATGCCGGCGGGACCGAGTGGATCGCCCCGTTCCACGTCCACCACGCCGACGACGAGGCGTGGCACGTGCTCGAGGGCAGTCTTCGCTTCCGCGTCGGCGACGACACAATCGACGCACCCGCGGGGACGACCGTCTTCGTGGAGAAGGGGACGCCGCATGCCTACGGCAACCCGTCGCCGGAGCCCGCGCGCTACCTCCTCGTGATGACGCCGAGGATCCAGCAGTTGATCGCCCGGCTGCACGAGGGGGACTGGAAGGACGTGCACGAGCTCTTTCGGGAGCACGAGTCGGAGCTGTTGCCGCCTCCGGCGCAATCCTGAGCGGCGACTACGCTTGGGGCGTGCCCGACCTCGCCGGACGAGTCGCCGATGCCTTCGAGGCTCGCGTTCGCGCGGCCGAGGACGAGCTGCTCTCGCCGCTCGCCGTTCGCTCCTACGAGACGCGTGGCAGGTTGCGGGAGGAGGAGGAGTGCGGGATCCGCACCCCGTTTCAGCGCGACCGAGACCGGATCGTGCACTCGAAGCCCTTCCGCCGTCTGAAAGGGAAGACGCAGGTCTTCATCGACCCGGCCGGCGACCACTACCGAACGCGGATTACGCACACGCTCGAGACGACCGGGATCGCCCGCGTCGTCGCGCGCGCTCTGCGACTGAACGAGGACTTGACCGAGGCGATCGGCCTTGGCCACGACACCGGGCATCCTCCCTTCGGGCATGCGGGCGAGGAGCGCCTCGACACCTGCCTGGGAGAGCACTTCGGCTCCGGCTTTCGGCACAACGAGCAGTCGTTGCGGATCGCCGAACAGCTCAATCTGACAGCAGAGGTGTGCGACGGCATCCTCACGCACACGGGCGAGCAGGAGCCGGCGACGCTCGAGGGGAAGATCGTGCGGCTCGTCGACCGCGTCGCCTACATCAACCACGACATCGACGACGCGATCCGGTGGGGTCTGCTGACGCCGGCCGACCTGCCTCGGGCAGAGATCGAACTCCTCGGGGCCACCGGCTCGACCCGCATCGACACCCTCGTCCATGACCTGATCGAGAGCTCCGCGGCCGCCGGCGACATCGTCCAGAGCGACGACATCGGCGCCGCGATGCTGGCGCTGCGCTCTTTCATGTTCGAGCGCGTCTACCTCGGCGAGCACGCGCGCGCGGAGCACGTGCGTGCCCACGCGACGATCGGTCGCATCTTCACCCACCTCGTCGACCGCGGCGATTCCGAGGACGAGATCAGGGCGTTCGTCTCCGGCATGACCGATCGCTTCGCGCTGTCGTACGCTGAGTCGCTCTAGTGGCCCGCATCAAGGAGTCGTCGGTCAGAGAGGTCGTCTCGGCGGCCGACATGGTCGAGGTCGTCTCCGGCCGCACGGCACTGCGGAAGGCCGGCGCGCGCTACTCGGGCCGCTGTCCGTTCCACGAGGAGCGGACGCCGAGCTTCTCGGTCAACCCGGCCGACAAGCTTTACCACTGCTTCGGCTGCGGCAAGGGTGGCGACGTGATCACGTTCGTCCGCGAGACGGAGAACCTCGACTTCGCTGGAGCCGTGGAGTGGCTGGCGGAGCGGTTCCGCGTCACGCTCGAGTACGAGGAGACGTCGCCGCAGCAGGAGGAGTCGCGCAAGCGCCGTGACCGCCTCCACGCCGTGCTCGAACAGGCTGCGTCGTTCTACGAGCGCCACCTCTGGGAGGCCGCGGCCGGCGTCCCGGTCCGTGCGTACCTCGAGAGCCGCGGCCTGGGCGAGGCCGTCTGCCGTGAGTTCCGCCTCGGTCTCTCTCCAGGGACCGGGCTGGCACAGAAGGCGCGCCAGAAGGGCTTCACTCCCGACGAGCTGCGCGGAGCCGGGCTCACGAACGCGCGGGGCAACGACTATTTCCCGCAGCGGCTGATGTTCCCGCTCGCCGACGCCCGTGGGCGGATCGTCGGCTTCCAGGCGCGCAAGCTGCACGACGACGATCCACTCCGCGGGAAGTACGTCAACTCCCCCGAGGGAGAGCTCTTTCACAAGTCGGCGATCCTCTACGGCCTCAATCTGGCCCGCACCGCGATCGCGAAGCAGGAGCGGGCGGTCGTAGTCGAGGGCAATACGGACGTGATCGCGTTGCGTCAGGCCGGGTTCGAGCCGGTCGTGGCCTCGATGGGGACCGCCCTGACCGAGCGCCAGTTGGGAGGAGCTCGGGCGATTGACCCGTCGCTTGTATGCCTGTTTCGATTCGGACGCGGCGGGGGAGGAAGCCACCCTCCGCGGCATGCGGCTCGCCATGCGCGAGGCTTCGATGTGCGCGTCGTCGCGCTACCGAAAGGACAGGATCCAGCAGACGCGCCCGAAGGGTTTGAAGATCGCCTGGCGACCGCCGAGTCCTACGTTGTCTTCCACGTTCGGCTTGTGCTCGATCGCACTCCAGACCGGCAGGACGCTTTCGTGCTGGCTCGAGAGGTTCTCGACGGCGTGGAGGACTCGCCTGAGCGGAACGAGGCGCTTCGTCTTCTCGCCGACAGGCTCGATCTACCCCGTGCGACCCTTGAGGGGCTGAGGCCGAAGCACGCCGCTCAAGCCGCCTCCGTGCCTCAGGAGTTGTCGCCGGCGATGCTCGAGAAGGGCGAACAGCTCGAACGGCGCGTCCTCGCCGCGTGCGTTGCGGAGCCGGCGCTCGTGACGCTCCTCGCCGAGCTCCCCGCCGACCACTTCGACTCGGAGCTGCACCGCCGGTTCCGTGCGTTCCTGATCGAGGGCGGGGAGGAGGACGAGCAGCTGACGACGCTTCGTGCCGAGCTCGACGCACGCGCAGCGCGGGAGGCGATCGACGAGCGCACCGGCAAGGAGCTGTTGCTCAACCTGCGCGCGCGCCGGCTGCGCCGCGAGCTCGCGGGTGCCGAGCTCGAGCGGGTGAAGGAATTACAGGCGGCTTTGGCGAAGTTGGCGGAGGCCGCACACGAGATTCACTGACGCTCCCTTACCGTCCGGGGTCAAGGTTTAGGCTGTTACTGTCGACCCCTTCCAGGTAGCACCACAGCCCCCGAAGCATCTGTTCAGCCGCCTGATGGATGTCCTCAGCCGTACACTCGCCGTTCTCGCGCTCGTCTGCGCCGTTGCCCTAGGCACCCTCGGCTCCGGCACACGGAGCGCCGATGCGGCGGCCGCTGCGGGTGACTGCACGCCCGGCGGAGACTGGGGCACGACACGGGCTGATTTCGCGTCGCAGACGGTCGATCTCGTCAACGCGCACCGCGCCACCCTCGGGCTGCGGCCACTCGCGGTCGGTTCGGCACTGCAAGCATCCGCGGTCTGGAAAGCGCGGCACATGGCGAAGTTCGGGTACATGGCGCACGACGATCCGGCGCCGCCCGTCGCGCGCAGCATCGGCGAGCGGATGGCTGCGTGCGGTGTCGCCGGCAGCTGGGGCGAGAACATCGCAGCTGGCTTCCCGACGCCTGCATCCGTCGTCAACGGTTGGCTCGGCTCGCCCGGCCACCGCGCCAACATCGAGAATGCGAGCTACGTCTCGATGGGCGCCGGCGCTGCGGCGAGCGCATCGGGCCAGCTCTACTGGGCACACACGTTCTCGTCCAGCGGAAGTGGAGCTCCTCCGCCGTCGCCGCCCGCGCCGACGCCGCCCCCTCCGGCGCCCGTTCCAGTCCCTTCCCCGCCGGCTCCTGCGCCGCCGGCCCCTCCGCCCTCGAACCCGAAGCCGCCTGCGCAGCCCGGGCCGCCCGTGGCGCAGCCGGCGCCGAAGACGGCCTCGGCCGCGAACCCGCTGAGCTTCCGCCGGTTGACGCTCACCCCACGGCGGCCGTCAGCTGGTCACGTCCTCCGGAGCCGGGTGGTCGTCATGAAGCGGGGAGCGCGGCTGAAGACCGGCCACGTGTTCTGCAGCGCGAGGTTCCGGGGCCGCCCATTGAACGTGCTGACACGGAGCCTCCGTGCCGGGTCGGCCGTCTGCGCGTGGCGGCTTCCTGTCGAAGCTCGGGGCTCGCTGGTCAGCGCCACGGTGATCGTGGAGCAGGGCCGCCTGCGGGCAGAGGCGCCGTTCCGCACCAAGATCTCCTGACGCCGACGTAGCAGCCGGGGCTAAATGGATCGGCCGGTCGTGCCGATAGCGAGACGGTGTTCTCGCTCCTTCGACCCGCGGTCGTCGTCGCAGCCACATTTCTGCTCGTGCCGCTGGGCGACCTCGGCTCGGCGTCCGGGGGCCCCGCCACGGCGCACGTCGCGGGCTCGGTGCGCACGCTCGTCGGCCCGAGGGCGTCCAAGCCCAGCAAGCCCAAGGCCAAGCCTCGCCCAGTCGCCGCTGACAGCGCGCCGAACGATCCGCTCTGGCGCGACTCGTGGTCGTTGACGAAGGTTCGTGCTCCCGGCGCCTGGCGCGTGACCAAGGGCGCGGCCGACGTCGTCATCGCGGTGCTCGATACCGGGATCGATCGGAGCCATCCCGATCTGCAGGGCGCGTTCGTCGAGGGCTGGGATACCGTCAACGAGGACGCCGACGCCAACGACGATCACGGGCACGGGACGCTGGTCGCAGGTGTGATCGCCGCCCGTTCGCACAACGGGATCGGCGGCGTCGGAGCCTGCTCACAGTGCTCACTCATGCCGGTCAAGGTGATCGGCGCGAACGGCGCCGGCAGCACGGCGGACATCGCTGAGGGAATCGTCTGGGCAGCGGACCACGGAGCGCGTGTGATCAACATGAGCTTCGTGCTCACCGGCTCCGACGACAATGTCGCCGCGGCGATCGCCTACGCACAGGCACGTGGTGCGCTTGTCGTCGCGGCAGCCGGGAACGTCGGCACCGCGGACGTCACCTACCCCGCGGCTTACCCTGGCGTCGTCGGCGTCACAGGGACGAACTCGGCCGACGAGAGATATGAATGGTCGAGCTACGGTGGCTGGGTTCGGCTTGCCGCGCCCGGCTGCAGCGTCGCGACCGGCGCCGGCGGGAGCTACGCGGACTTCTGTGGCACTTCGTCGGCCACCGCACTCGTCGCCGGTCTCGCCGGGCTGATGCGTTCCTATGCTCCGTTGCTGACCTCCGATGCGGTTGGACAGACCTTCTCGGAGAACGCCGTCAGAGTCGGCGACTTCGTCTCAGCGGGGCGGATTGACGTGGAAGCGGCGCTCGCGTCGCTCAAGCCCGAGCACGCGACGAGTAGCACGCCCCTCCCGGCACCCGCGTCCGGCGCGGCTCAGCTGACTCAGTCAGAGTAGTCGGTCTACCCGCGGCTGAAGCCCTGCAGGCAGCCGTCGCGGCCGTCGGCCAGCGCGTCCTGGCCGGCGCTGAACTGTCGCGCCCACGCCTCTGCGACCGCTTTGGCGACGTTCTCCTCGGTCTGCACCGCAACGTTGTACTTCCCCGCGAGACGAGGGACGTCGTAGGACGCGCATTCGCTGAAGGCGCGCTCGAAGACGAGCGTCTGCAGGGCTTCGGGCGTCGGCGCCGTGGACAGCGGAGGATCTGCGTCCTCGACCAGCGCGGTCCCGGTCTCCTGCGTTGCGGCGTCGTCATCGTCCGCGATGCGATTTGCGGAAACGCCGCCGACAACGAGCCCCAGAGCTAGGAGAACCCCCAGCGCGATGGAGATGTGGCGTGCCCGATCACTCATCCCTTGCAGCCCCCAAGTCCTCGAGAATCGACTTCCTCACGATAGAGGAGGGGCCCGCCGTAGCGGGCCCCTCTTCGTCAGTCGGAGGTTCGATCAGCGCTAGCTACCTCGCGAGCGCCACCCTCACCGTCCGGACGTGCTTGCTGACCTGCAGGTTGGCGACACGGACAGCCGCGTTCGTGCGAATCGTGCGCACGACGGGCTTCGCCGCCTTCCCAGTCCGCATCACGAGCGTGATCCGGACCTTTGCCGACTTGGCCGCGCCGTTGACGCGCACGACCAGGTACCGCTTGCCGCCCTGGAAGACGAGCCGTGCAGACGTCAGCTTGAGTGCTGCCGCCTTTGCGGCCGGCTTCGCCGCCGGCGCTGCTGCTGCGGGCACCGGGCTGCCGGCGAGGCTGACCACCGTTGCGGTCGAGCCCGAGGAGCCCGAGGAGCCCGTGCTGCCGCCCGGCGGGATCACCGGGTTCGGCGGGATCGGGGTGACCGGCGGGGCAACGCAGGTTGCGCTGTCCGTCGGGAGCGTCACGCCGTCACCGTGGAACCGAATGCAGCGAACCCGCTGGACGCCGAAGCCGCCGTTGCGGGTGCCGACATTCTCGGCGTCGAGGTCGACGAGACCCGGGAGGGTGCTCTTGACTTCGACTCCGGCCTGCCCGAGTGCGTTCGTCCGGATACGGACCTCGTCGTCGCTCTGGGAAACGATCACCTGATTGCGGGTATCGAATCCACCGAGCAAGAGGCTCGCGGCGGTCATCAGGCCACGAGGCTCACGCGTGAACGACACCTCGGCGCCCTCGACGGGATTCCCGCGGATGTCGCGGATCGTCTCGACGCAGAACGCCACGATCGGGGTCTTCGCCACGCAGTCGAGGCTCTTGCCGGCGAGATGGAACAGCTGCTTCGTCAGCGGAGTTGCATTGATCGGCCGCTGCGCCTGCTCGAACGGCAGCTCGGCCTGGGCCGAGATCGTCGCCGTTGCCAGCAGCCGCGGCGCGGTGCCGATCTCGCCGAGGTCGCAGAGGTTGTTCGCATCCGACGCCAAGCGCACGCCGACGTCCGGGAGGAGCTTGACGATGGCCTCGCCATGCTCGTCCGTGTAGACGGTCGCAGACGCAACGCCACGCGGGTGCGGGATCAGGCCGGATCCGTTGATCTGACCGTCCCCACCGACGTCCCGACACGTGTTGTTCGTCGCCGGGTGGTTGACGGCGTTGAGCAGATCCCAGAAGTGGTACAGGCCGACCTCGTTCTGGAAGCCCGGGAAGTTGTTCGCGAGCTCACCAGTGACGCCGGACGACGTCTGGGGTGCCCGCGTCGCCGGGATGTACGCCGCGTAGAACGGGGCATACAGGTTGTGTGCGTTGTTGGCAGGCGCGCCGGCACCGAGGCCGTTGCGGCTGTAGATCACGTGCTTGTCGGCGTCGTCGAGCGCGCCGAAGTTGCCCGAGATGCCCACGTCGATGCGCAGTGCGGGCATCGGTGCATCGCCCGCGTCGATCACGCCGTCAGGCAGATACGACTCGTTCGGGCGGAGCGGATCGAACGGACCCCGAGTGGGATTCGTGAACCCGAGGGTCCGCGAGAACATTCCCAGCTCGCCGCCGCCGTAGCAGTTGTCCACTGCCTCGCGAGGACCTGCGGGCAGACCGCAACCGGATCCGGCAACGTGGCCTTCGCGGTTGGTCTGATCGTCGTGGATGTCCCAGCCGCTCGTGTCCTCCGCGTCGGCTGCGCTGGTGCCGTACAGAGCTGCCAGCGCCGCCCAGTCCCGCGGCAGCGTCGCCACGTCGCCGGGCACGTCACCCGCGTAGTTGTTCCCGAGCGGGAAGCTACCGGTGACGTCGACCTGGAAGTAGCCGTCCAGGAAGCATCCCTGCCAGCCAGGGGCGGGGCTGCAGTCCATCGGCGCGAAGTTGCCGTCGCCGGCCGGATCGCCGACAACGAGGCCGGGGATCTCGTCGTTGCCCAGCTCATCGAGAGCGGGTGCGTTCATCGTCATCCAGATGACGAGGAAGTCATGGGTGAAGTTCTGCCCTGACGACCGCGTCTCCAGCTTGATCTTCGCCAGACCCGGCTTCTCCGAGGCGACGATGATGTCGTAACAGGTACGACCCGCCTGCTCGCCGGCGCCGGCGAAGCCTGGCCGACTCTGTGAGTTGGACGGGAAGTAGCTCGGCTGGATCGTGGCGAACCCGGACCAGTCGACAGTGTTGAAGTCACCGAAGCCGCCAAGCGCATGCGTGTCCGTGTCCACACACTTGACGAGACGCACCTTCTCGCCGACCCAGGCGACGTACGGAACGTTCGTCGTCTGCGGATCGGCGAGTGCCGGCCCGTTGTCCCCTGCTGCCGCCGGGCTCGACATCGCCAGGGCGGCGAGCGCCCCGAGCGATGCGAGTACCAGCAACAGCCTCAATTTTGTACGCATATTGGTGTTTCCCCCACTCGTTAGATACCCAAAGGATGTGTTGCGAAGAAACCAGACACAGCTCTGACCTTCAGTGCGACCTCTCCCCGTGCACCCTCCTTTCCGGTGAGCCGTTGCCGGCCGAAAATGCCCTATTGCAACACTTGGTTCTAAACCTTCACCCCCCTGGAGGCAAGGGTGGCACGGGTAGGTTTCGGGCCAGGAAATGCCGCCCTGAGAGCGGTGAAAAACCCACCCGCAAACCGTGTTTGGAACTTGGCGAGAACAGGTTTTTGTGAAACGCCTTCCGCGCGGCTGCCGCTGTCATACACTCGGCCGATGAAACGGGTACTGCTGCTCGTGCTGGTGGCGCTCGCTCTGAGTGGGGGCGCGGGCGGAGCGATCCAGCCGAACGACCCCGTCTGGGCTGAACAGCTCGGCGTACGCCAAATCGGCCTCCCAGAGGTGTGGGAGTCGACAACCGGGGACCCGAACATCGTCATCGCGACGGTGGACACGGGCGCCAACGGCTTTCCCGATCTCGAGGGCGCATTCGTTCCCGGCTACGATTTCGTGGGCAGCGACTTCGAGCCCGAAGACACCCACAGCCACGGCACCCGTGTCGCGAGCGTGATCGCGGCGCGTGGCAACAATGGGATCGGGATGGCCGGCCACTGCTGGGGATGCCGCGTGATGCCTGTGCGCGTCAGCGAGAACGGCTCCGCGAGCCCGGGCCGGATCGCGGTCGGGATCCGGTACGCCGTCGATCGCGGCGCCCGCATCATCAACGTCAGCCTCAGCCATTCCGGCAGCCCCGACGGAGACGAGGCGGCGGCCGTCGGGTACGCGATCGAGCGGGGCGTGATCGTCGTCGCGTCGGCCGGCAACTCCGGCACCGAGGCGCCGCAGTATCCGGGGGCGTATCCAGGGGTCGTCGCGGTGGGAGCGAGCGACGACCTCGACGACCTCTACTTTTGGTCGAGCCGCGGCTCCTGGGTGAGCCTCACTGCTCCGGGATGCCAGATGGTCGAGGACGCGACGATTCCTCCCGGGACGATCTGCGGCACGTCGTTTACGCCGGCAGTCGTCTCCGCGGTCGCGGGGTTGATCCTGTCCCGCAACCCGTCGCTCACCGCGACCCAGGTCGTGACCGCGCTCGTCGCGACGGCGCGGCCCGTGAAGGGGGTGGCCTACGGTCGGGTCGACCCGGTGGCGGCCTTCAAGTGGCTCGGCATGCCGACCGGCGCGCCTGCGACCGTCGCGGCGCGCCCCCGACGCCGCCGTGACGACGACTCCGACACCGACGCAGGCGCGGCCGCCTGCGCCCGGCCAGCGGTTCACACGGCAGACCCTCTTCGAGACAGGCACGTTCAAGCGGGGATTCCGGTCGACATTCCGGGTCGGACGCGGTCGGTTCGAGATGCAACTGCTGACGCCGCTCGCCGCCCAATGCGCGTTGGCGCTCAGCTCGGCGAGCGGGGTCGAGGTCGCCTCACCGGCGGTCAAGAACCTGATCAGTCTTTCGGTGCCCGTCGCTGCCGGCCGGTACACCGCGGAGGTGCAGTGCCGCGGTGCCCGGACACGGCAGTACTCGTTGGGAGTCATCGCGATGTTTCCTCGAGTCTCCCCTTAGGCTTTCTCGGGCGCGGCCGCGGGCTGCGAAGCGGGACGAGCGCCCGTGTGACGTTGCCGTTGCCCGATTTCCCTCCGACATCCCAGCGTGGCGTCGGACTCGACGACCACGTCGAGGATGCCGCTCTCCCGAGCCCAGCGAGCCGCCTCGAAGCGGTTGCCGACGCCGAGCTTGCGGTAGACGTTCGCCAGGTGGAACTTCACCGTCTGGTCGGCGACCCAGAGGATCTCCGCCACCTCGCGGTTCGAGCGTCCGCCCGAGACCAGTTGCAGGATCTCGAGCTCGCGGCGGGTCAGCTTGTGCAAGACGTCGTTCTGCTGCGCCGGCACCGGGCGGTCCTGCGGCCGCGCCAGGTAGACGGACGGCTCGAAGGCCTGCCGGATCGCGGTCGCGATCGCTTCCGGATCCGAGGTCTTGAGCACGTACGCGGACGCGCCGCGGTCGAAGGACGCGTCGATCAACGCGCAGTCGTCCGTGCCCGACAGGACGATCACGGTCAGCTCCGGTAGCTCGCTCCGCCCGCTCGAGATCAGCCTGAGCGCAGCGTCACGGCCCTCCGGCAGGTCGATCTCCATCACGAGCAGATCGGGCGTGTGCTCCTGCAGGAGCGTCTGTGCTGTGCGCGCCGACGTCGCCGCACCGACGAGCTCGATGTTGAAACGAGCAAGCAGCGTCGACAGCGCTGTGTGACACAGCGGGTGCGGATCGAGCGCTACCGCCTTTCTCCGTGGTCTTTCGAAATCGTGCTTCATCGTTCCTCCATACGTTCGCCCAAAGGACAATCGGCCTCTGCCCACACGACTCACGCCCACCCTCGGATCTTCCGCGGGTGGGGAATGGAGTCGTGTGGGTGGGTTACCCGGGTCGAGCGGGGGGAGGAGCTGCGATCACGCCGTGCGGAATCGTGGTCGGAATACGCACGCGCGCGAAGCGGGACGGCCGCGGCACGCGCACGGGCGGTGCAGCCAGCACGAGGACGCGTGAGGACCAGGTTGCTCCGGCGGAGCTGGTGAAGCTGTGGTCGGCCGCTCCCTGGCCCGAGCTGCCGAACGGGACCGTGGGTCTTGCCTCGGCGACCGGGTGTTTCTTGGCGGCCGTCGATTTCGGCGGCGGCCGGCCCTCGACGCGCCGGATGCTGACCCTGGACGGGCCTCGGACGATGGCCGCCCGCACCTCCGAGCCGGGCAAGTAGGTGAGCCGGACACGGAGGGCGGAGATCGCTCGGACCTGCACGCAAAGCGCCGAGAGCGGCACACGGGCGGTGGGCCGCGCGCAGGTCGGGCGGACAGGGGTCTTGGCCGGGAGCGTTCGGCGCGGGGCCGGCCGCACGGAGGCGACCGTCCACTCGGCCATCGGCAGCAACGAGATCGCCGAGGGTGCCGGGCGGGGCCGGAGGCTGACGACAGTCGCGGCGGCGGTCTCGGCGGTTTCGGCGCTGGGGGCAGTCGTGGTAGCCGCCGGGTCGGCGGCGGCCGGGTTTTCCGTGACGAGCACGATGGTGACCTCAGACGGAGCGGAAGACTGCGTCTGCGCCGACGTCGAGGCTGGTTGGAGCGCAGACGCCGCGGTGGTGAGCGGTGCGGCGGCTACTGCCGGCGTCGCCGGCTCCAGCTTGACGGCGTCTTTCGGAGCGGGCGTCACCTCGGTCTCCGCGGGCTTGGCGTCGGCGGGTTCGGCCGCCGTGGTGGTTGCCTCGGGACTCTTCTCGTCGGCCGCGGCAGTGCTCTCGGAGGAGGGGGTGCCGGCCTCTGCGGCGTCGGTGGAGGGCGTTGCCTCCGGCGCCGGCGCTTCCGCCTTCGCCGGTTCCGACGAGGAAGACGATGGAGCGGGGTCGGAAGCCGGTGTTGCGGCCGGGGTGCTCGTTGTCGTCGTGCTCGTCGTCGTCGTGCTGCTCGTGGTCTCCGCCGGTTCGCTCGGCGCAGGCGGCGGCGCCTCCTGGGCGCGAGTCGGCAGAGCGGACACGAGCGCGATCGAGGCGGTCGCCAAGAAAGCAACGCCGAATCGCTTGACCCCCATCAATCGATTCCTCCTTGCCGCCAACGGAGTCTCCTCTAGGTGACCGACTTGGCTCACCACGTTCTTACCGCAGTTTCGTCGTTTGGGCAAGCGAACTCTGACACACGAAAGGCCCCGGCGTTGCCGGGGCCTTTCGTTCCTTTGGGTGCGAGTGGGGGAAACAAGAGTTCCCGCTCGCGTCCCCAGTATCGGCATCGAGACCGGGGCGGCATGAGGGGTCCTCGCCACCCGGCTAGGTTTTCGCGAGCACCTTTGTTTCGAACCGTAATCGTGGTACACCACAGCCACGTGTGTGGGGGCACTCAGAAATGACGAGGGGAAAGGTGCGCCGACTCGGCGCGGCCGGCGTCGTGCTCGGCTGCCTGATCGCGGTTCCGGGGCCAGCCGGGGCCGACGACGCGCAAAAGCTCTCGATCGTCGGACCCGCCACGATCGCTGAAGGTGGCACAGCGACGTACACGATCAGATTGACCGACGGGGCGGACGACACCGCCACAGTGAAGGTCGACGCGTGCCCGCCGGTTCCACGAGCGCGTCGGACATCTCGTTCACGCCGGCGACGTTGACCGTGCCCGAAGGCGCGACCGGCGTTAGCTTCGCCGTCCAGGCGACACCGGATGGCGCCGATGAGCTCGACGAGCCGTTCACGGTCACACTCTCCGACGTCAGCGTGCGACGATCGAGACTGCTCGGTCACGACGAACATCATCGACGACGATACGCCAGCGCTGTCGGTCAGCAACGCAGCGGCGATCGACGAAGGGGATCAGGCGACCTTTACCGTTTCCTGGCCCCAGCGGAGCGAGTCCGGTGACCGTGAACTACCAGACTGTAAACGGCTCGGCCGCGGCGCCTGGAGACTTCACCGCCAAGGGGTCGACGCAGCTCACGTTTGCTCCCGGCGAGGTCTCGAAAGCCGTGACCGTGCAGACGATCGATGAGGTGCCGCACTAGACGAGGACGCCGAGAACTTCACGGTCACTCTCTCGGGACAATCGTCGAACGCTTCCATCGCAGACGGCTCGGGACCGGAACGATCACGGATGACGATCCGGAGCCATCGATTGCGTCGATCAGCAACGCCACAGTCGCCGAGGGGAACACCGGGACAGTCGATGCGACGATCACCGTGACGCTCTCGGCGGCGAGCGGCAAGCAGATCACCGTGCCGTTCGTGACGACACCGGGATCCGCGAGCGAGGGTTCCGATTATGAGGCGCAGTCGGGCAACCTCGTGTTCGCACCCGGCAAACGAGTCGCCCCATCGTCATCAAGGTCAAGGGCGACACGCTCTTCGAGTCCGACGAGAAGTTCTCGGTCGGGATCACCGATCCGATTAACGCGGCGCCCGGTGCTGACAGCGTCGGCGAGATCACGATCACCGACGACGACTCGTCGCCGACGCCGACAGTGAACAACCCCTCGGCTCCCGAGGGCAACACGGGCCTGACGGATCTCGCCTTCGATGTGACCCTCCCGTGTCCACGCCCGGCGGTCACTTTCAACTACCGGACGGTCGCGGACACCGCCACCGCCTCCGATTTCACCGAGGTCGGCGGTGCCCCGCTCGTCTTCAACGCCTGCACCGGAACGGCGTCGACGACGTTGAGGCCTGTGATCAAGATCAAGGGCGACACGCTCGACGAGCTCAACGAGTCGTTCAAGCTCGAGCTGGTCAACCCGACGACGGGAGCCATCGTCAGGACGGCGACGGGCACGATCACGAACGACGACAACAACTCCAAGCTGTCGATCAGCGATGCGACCGCGGACGAACCTGGAACGATGACGTTCACGGTTACCCTGGCGCCGGCAAGTGGGCGCGAAGTGAAAGTCAACTGGGCGACCGCCGACGGCACTGCGACCGCGCCGGGCGACTACACGAGCGGGAGCGGCCCGCTGACGTTCGCCCCGGGCGAGACGACGAAGACGATCGAAATCGCAGTCGCGGGCGACGCCACCAACGAGGAGAACGAGACCTTCAAGGTGAACCTTTCCGGCCCGACAGGCGTACCGCTTGCCAACCTCGTCGATGACGTCGGCGACGGAACGATCGTCGACAAGAACGCTCCGCCGTCCCTGTCGATCAGCGACACGACCACGCGCGAGGGCGTGGGCGCCGACTTCGTCGTCACGCTCGCCGGAACCACGCTCCGGACGGTGACCGTAAGCTTCAACACCGCGGACGGCACGGCACAGGCCGGCTCCGATTACTCCGCGCGCGTCGGCTCCCTCACGTTCGCCCCGGGTGAGAGGACGAAGACCATCTCGGTCACTGTGCTCGACGACGGCGCCCCGGAATTCATCGAGAACTTCTCTGTCAGTCTTGGTGATCCCGTCAACGCCACGATCACGAAGAGCCGCGGCGTGGCGGTGATCGAGGCCAGCGACCAGCCGGCGACCGTGCAGGGGTCGACGCCGCCCACGACCTCGCCAACGACTCCGCCCACGACTCCGACATCTCCCGCTGTCCCGAAGACGCAACTCGTGCCGCGGATGATCCTCGGCCCGCGCACCGTCATGATCGGCGTCAACGGGCTCGCCCGGATGCAGGTCAACTGCCAGAAGGTGTCGCCGATCGTCTGCGCCGGCACCGTCGAGCTCCAGCGCGCCACCAAGCCGCTGCTGAAGCTCGGCAAGAAGACCTTCTCGGTCAAGAAGGGCACCAAGGCCTTCGCGTCGATCAAGCTCTCAGCCCGTACGCTCTCGATCCTGCGCAAGAGCAAGACGATGCGCGCGAAGGTGACCGTGCTCGTGAAGACGAACACGAAGACGATCAAGGCCTCGCCCGGGACGATCACGCTCAAGGCGACCACAGCCCTGATCAAGTCGAAGCCGAAGCCGCCGCCGACGAAGGTCGTCGTCGATCCGTAGAGGATCGTTCGGCCCGTCGCTACAATTCCGCGGTCGTTCCCCGGTAGCTCAATTGGCAGAGCATTCGGCTGTTAACCGAAGGGTTGTTGGTTCGAGTCCAACCCGGGGAGCTCAGATGACCAAACGCGGTCCGAGCTGCTACCGAGGCCGCGACAGATTTCTGCTCTCGTGGGCGCTCCGTGATCGGCCGTCAGCTGGTCCCTGTCTCTGAGGTGTCTGCTGCGACGTCGCTGGTTTGCGGGAGCCCGCCGGCTGCGCGGATCGTGGCCGGTTCGAATTCTGGGGCCGGCCCGAACACCATCCAGGCTGCTCCCCCGATCACACCCCCGGCCAGCGGCCCGACGAGGTAGATCCAGAGATCGTCGAAGTTGCCGTTGTAGAGAGCCGGGTCGAACGATCTCGCTGGGTTGAACGAGCCACCCGAGGCGGGGCCGACCGCGACCGCCGCCGTGAAGATGAAGAGCCCGATCAGCAGCGGTGCCATGACGCCCTTCCAGGGCGCACGGTCATCCGTCGCGACGGTGCAGATCACGATGACGAAGAGAGCGGTCGCGATCAGCTCGAGCAGGAGCGCGCCCCCGTCCGAGATGCCGACCCCGGGAGCCGTGTCGAGCGCGTCGACCGCTGGCCCGGAGTACACCAGGGCGACCACGATCACGGCGACGAAGCCTCCGATGAGCTGCGCGATCCAGTAGGGAAGGACCTCCTTCGGGGGGAACTTCCGGGCGACAGCCAGGCCGAGCGAGACGGCGGGGTTGAAGTGGCCGCCGGAGAGGTGTCCGAGGGCTCCGATCGCCAGCGCGAGGCCGAGGCCGAACGCGAACGCGATCCCGAGGCTGTCGATCGCGCCGCCGCCGATGTCGACCGAGACAGCGACCGCGTTGAAGCCGAGAAAGAAGAACAGGAACGTGCCGAGCACTTCCGCTCCGAGGCGCAGACCCAGCGATGGCGAGTTCAACTCACTCTCCTCCTTTGACCAGAGCCCGTCCGTCTGCGTCGGACGGGGGTACCCGGCCGGCGCGTCAGGTTCATCGCGGAGATACTGACACTCGTGTCAGCCGTGCGTCTCGGGAAGCGCCTGGCCGGAGCTGATACCCGAAGGCTTGTGGTTCGGCTCCGGCTTCGTGCCGGTCAGTCCGGGACGACCACGTACCGGACGGGCACGCCCTCGAAGGAGCGCCGAGGCGCCGTCTCGGTCGCCGCTGCCTCGATCAGGTCTTCCTGTTGGTCGGGTCGCACCGCGACCACGATCTCCTCCGCGGGGAAAGTGGCAAGAGCGTCACGGATCGCGAGCTCCACGTTTGGCTCGCCGGCGACCGCCTCCGTGGTCTCGCCGGGCAGCTTGTCGGCGGTGCGTTGCGCGATCGCCTCGGCCTCATCGAGGGCTTTCTGATCGTTCGCGATCCAGTCGAGAATGCCCTGACGGACGACAGGAACGACGACCTTGATCGTGTCAGCCCCGCCTATATGGGAGCGCAGGGCCTCGGCGTCGGTGTCTTCGATCGTGCTCACGACGAGGACGTTTCTGCTCACAGCCACGGCTAGCGACTTCTCCCGGCGTAGCTCCTGAGCCGCCGCTCGAGCGTCGGCCGAGCGAGCGACCAGAGCCGGCGGCCCAACCACAGAAGGACGATGGTGCGAAGTCGGAACATGAGAGCACTTCTGCACGCGATCGGACCGTTGCAAACACGTCCGCACGGCTATGGGCATGTGGCGGTCCCCGGGCAGCGGGCGACGACGTCGACGCGGGGCGGCTGCTTCCGCCCGCGAGGCCAGTCGAGCTCGATCGCCATCGAGGCGACGTTGTCGGCGTAGTCGCTCTCACGTAGGTCGCGGGCCGCGTTGACGCGATGGACGAGCACGTAGCGCCCCGGCGCGAGCGAGGTGATCTCGAGCTCCTGCCCCTCGAGGTGCGCTTGGTAGTTGTCGCCCCAGCCGATCGAGATTCCCTCCCTGATCGACCGCAACCTCGGGGCGCCCTTCCCGCAGCGGTCGGAGTACCGAGGGTCGGGCGACCGCCCCGGAAGCGCGGGCTCGGCCCGGTAGCGGTCGCCGAGGCAGAAGCCGGTCTTTCGGTCGCGCACGACCCGGACGCCGTCCGGGGTGCGCAGCTCGTACCGCATGAACCCGAGAACGTGCCAGTGCGAGTGGTCGAGGGAGCGCACGTACTGAAGCGTCGCGCGGAGGGGAACGGTCCGCACCGAGCCGTCGCTGCGCCGGATCTGCTGCCGGAGCGCCATCTCCGGCTGCTCGACGCCGGCACGGCGGCCGAGCACGATCAGCGGCCCGACGCCCAGGTTCGCGGCGGCCGAATCGAAGCCGAGGAAGAACTTCGGCGCGACCGTGGCGCTGGTCCTGCCGCTCAGCTCGCCCGGGACTGCCTGCACGAGGTTCGGAAGCAGGTCGTCGGCATCGCCGCGATTTGCGGTCACGCTCCACGCGAGCGCGGAGCCGGCGGCGATCAGCAACAGGACGGCGCCCAGCAGCAATGCGAGCCGACGTGGGCGCTCGACCCTCACGACGACATCGTGCCATGTCGGTCGGCCGTTCTTCGGGATTTGTAAAGAAACGAAGGAGGCTGCAGGTCGGTGGCAAAGGAGGTCCGCCCATGCGCCTCCGCCTCGCCACCATCGCGGCCGTCGCAGCCGCCGCAGTCGCGACTCCGACGGCGCTGGCCGCCGGCGGTCCGGACCCCGAGATCGCTGCGTTGCAGGTGTCGCTGCGCTCGAAGGGGATGTACTTCGGCAAGATCGACGGGCTCGCCGGGCCGATGACCGCCAAGGGCCTGCGGGCGTTCCAGCGCGCGGCCGGGCTGCCCGTGACGGGTGAGTTGGGGCCTCGAACGCGCGCCCGGCTCGGCGCGCTCGGCCGCCCGCTCGTCGCCCGGCGCGTGCTCGTCCAGGGCAGCTACGGCTGGGACGTCTCGTCGCTCCAGTTTCTCCTCGCCCGCGCTGGACACCTGCGGTTGCTCGACGTCGACGGCCATTTCGGCGCCTCGACGAAAGCCGGGCTCGTCCGTTTCCAGCGCGGCCGTCGGCTTGCCGTCGACGGGATCGCCGGCCCGGCGACGTTGACGGCGTTCGGGCGCGGACGGCGTACACCGGTCCTGGCGGAGGCGACGAGGTCGACCATCAGCTACATCGTGCGGCCGGGCGACACGCTCACCGAGATCGCGGCGAAGCACAAGACGACCGTGCGTGCACTCGCGGCCGCCAACGACCTCGAGTCCGTGAACCTCGTCGTCGAGGGAGCGAAGCTCCGTCTGCCCGGGTCGGTCGCAGCCGGTCCGGCCGTTGAGCTCAGCCGCTCGACCGTTCGCTCTCACATCGACAAATGGGCGGGGCACTTCGGAATCTCGGTCAACCTCGCCCGCGCGCTCGCGTGGCAGGAGTCCGGCTTCCAGACGAACGTGACCTCGTCGACAGGCGCGTGGGGGCCGATGCAGATCATGCCTGCCACCTGGGCGTTCGTCGAGACGGTCCTCCTCGGGCGCACGGTGCCGAGGACCGGGGAGGGCGGAGTCGAGGTCGGGATGACACTGCTCAACCATCTGCTCAAGCGCTTCAACGGCGACCAGCGGCTCGCGCTCGCAGCCTGGTACCAGGGGGAGAAGGCCGTGCGCGAGCACGGGGTGTACGACGAGACGAAGGCGTTCGTCGCGAACGTGCTGGCGCTGACCGGCCGGCCGCTTTAGGAGGGTTTGGCCAAACCTCCTAGGCCGTCGAGCGCTGCGATCGCCGCGTGCGCGCGGCGGGCAGCGTCGTCGACGGAGAGCGCCCAGAATGACGCCGGGTCGTCCGGGACGCCGAAGATCTCGACGTCCCAGGGCCCTCCCAACCCGCGTCGCGCAGCACCCGCATCAGCTCCCCGATCCGGGCGACTCCCTCACCCGGGAGCGCGCGCTCGTCACGGCCGTCTCCGTACCAGTCCGCGACGTGGACGCCCGTGATCCGGTCGACATTCTCGGTCAGGTGGCGGTCGATCTCCGGCGTGTCCCAGACGTGCCAGAGGTCGACCATGATCCCCACGTCCGGCAGGCCGGCCTCCTCGAGCAGCTGCAGCGTCTCGGGGATCGTCGTGATCAGGGTCAGCCCGTCGCGCTGCGAGGCGTGGATCGGCTCGAGCCCGACCCGGACACCCGCGCCGTCTGCGGTCGCGGCGAGGCGGCGAAGGCCGTCGACGACGAGCTCGCGGGCCTCCGACCTCGTCGCGCTCGCCCGCCGCCCCGGTGAGGCAGAGGACGCAGTCCGGCTCGAAGCGCGCGAAGCGATGCAGCGACGCGCACATCGACTCGACGCGCTCCTCGACGTCGTCGGGGCCGTCGATGACCGTGTTCGGGAGGATCGACGGCACGTTCGGGACGCAGTTCGTCGCCCGGAGGCCGCCCGACCGCAGCGCCTCGAGGTCGGCGTCGTCGTCGCCGAGCTTCATCTCCCAGATCCCGATCCCGTCGAAGCCGGCCGCTGCGTACGCGCGAACGTCCTCGTCGAAGGACGCTCCGACCGTCGAGATCTCGCTCAGCGAGAGCGTCATGCGACGGTGCGGTCGAGTCGGTCGAGCAGGCGCCGCGGCAGCGACCGCTTCGTCAGCCGCTTGGCGACGAGATAGCCGGAGCCGGCGCCCAGCCCGGGGCCGGGATGGGTGCTGGCGCCGATGTGCCAGAGCCGCTCGACGGCGTCTCGTGGCCCGGCGTGGCGGGCGTGGGGCGGAAGAGGAGGTTCTGGTCGAGGGCGCACGAGCCGGCGTAGATGTCGCCGCCGACCCAGTTCGGGTTCGCGGCCTCCATGTCCGCCGGCGACATCGACGACGCGCGCGACGGTCGCGCGCTCAGGTTCGTGATGTGGCGGCCGATCCGCTCGACGATCCGGTCCGCGTACGCCTCGCGCAGCTCCTCGCTCCAGGTGCCGTCGCCGACGTCGAGCTCACCGGCGGCGTCGCCCTTCGGCCTCGGCGGCAGCTCCTGCAGCTGCACCCAGAGCACCCAGGAGCCCTCCGGCGCCCGGGACGGATCGACGGTCATCGGCTGTCCGAGCGCGATCGTCGCCTCGGCCGGGAGCAGGCCCCGGTCGGCCTCGTTGACGGCGCGCGAGACCCCGTCGAGGCCGGGGGTGAGATGGAGGAGAGGCGTGCGTGCGAGCCGCTCGTCCCCCTGCCAGCGCGGCAGCTCGTTCATCGCGATGTGGATCTGCATCTCGCCGCGGCCGTAGCGGAAGCGCAGCGCCCGCTCGCGGATCGCGGCGGGCACGTCCCCGTCGCCCAGCAGGCGGCCGTAGAGCTGGGTCGGCGTGACGCAGGCGAGCACCGCGCGCGAGGCCGAGATCGTCTCGCCGTCCGCGAGCCGTACGGCCGTGGCCGCGCCCTCCGAGACGACGATCCGATCGACCTCCGCGTCGGTGCGCAGCTCGCCGCCGGCGTCGCGGACGATCGTCGCCAGCGCGTCGACGAGGCTGACGCCGCCGCCCTTCGGCACGGGCATCCCGCCGAGCTGGAGCGCGCAGGCGATCACCTGGGTCATGAACCCCGACATCGCCTGGTCGGGACCGAGGCCGGTGTGCAGCACCCACGGCGCGAGCAGGCCGTGCGCGCGCTCGTCCGGGAAGGTGTCGTGGAGCCAGTCGCGCGCGGAGAGGAGCGAGTGCCCGGCGAACTCGACGAGGCCGCGCCGGCCGAACTGCCGGTATGCCTTGCGGCCGAGCGAGAAGCCCTGGCCCGACCAGAGCTCGGTGCCGAGGACGCCGAACGCGATCTCGGCGGCGGCCATGAACTCGTCGAACTGGCGCTGCCAGGCCTCGCCGAGCTCGGCGGCGTTGGCGGCGCCGTCGGTGGAGAGGTGGGCGCTCGAGCCGTCCGGGAACGCGGCCGCGGTGGGAAGGTCGGTGTTCAGGTACTCGACTCCGAGCCGGTCGAGGTCCGGCTTCAGCTCGGCGTAGGCCGGGGAGCCGACCCAGAGCGGGTGCCAGGAGGCGAAGACCTCGTGCCGGAAGCCGGGGGCGGTGAGGCCGTCGACCGTCTTGATCGCGCCGCCGAGCCAGTCGTTCCGCTCCAGCACGCAGACCCGCCAGCCGTCTTTCGCGAGCAATGCGGCACCCGCGAGCGAGTTGATGCCGCTGCCGACGAAGACGGCGTCGAATCCGGCCACGCGCCGACTCTACTCGCTTGACATGTCACGGAGAAATCGGTGTGATCCCCCCGTGCTTCTTCGCGAGGTCGAATATGCGCGGCCGTCCTCCGTCGAAGAGGCGATCCAGCTCTTGAGCGCGCACGAAGGCGCCCGCGCGCTGGCCGGCGGCCAGACGCTCGTCAACGTGATGAAGGCCCGCGCCGCCTCGCCCGACGTGCTCGTCGACCTGAACCGGCTCGACGAGCTGCGCGCGATCACGGTCAGCGGCGACACGCTCCAGCTGGGGGCGATGGCGACCTACACGCAGCTGATGGCCTCGTCGGAGGTCGACGTCTCGCGGCCGATCCTGGCCGAGGTGGCCGCGCAGATCGCCGACGTGCAGGTCCGCAACCGGGGCACGATCGGCGGCAACGTCTGCTCGAACGACCCGACGAACCACCTGCCGCCGCTGCTCGTCGCGCTCGGCGCCTCGATGACGATCCGCGGCGGGGCCGGCGAGCGGACCGTCTCGGCGGACGAGTTCTTCCTCGGCGTCTACATGACCGTCGTCGGCGAGGGCGAGCTGCTCCTCTCGGTCTCGGTACCCGCGGCCGCGAACGCGGCCGACGGCTTCTCCTCGATCACGATCGGCCGTGACGGAACCTGCCTGGCAAACGCGGCCGCCAGCCTGTCTGGCGACTCGGTGCGGATCGCGCTCGGCTGCGTCGACGCTGTTCCCGTCCTGCTGACCCCCACGAGCAGCGACGAGAGCAGCGTCCGCCAGGCGGTCGAGGACGCCGCGCTCGATCCGCCGTCCGACGTGCACGCCTCCGCCGACTACCGGCGTCACCTGGCCGGCGTCTGCGCGGTCCGCGCGGTCGAGCAGGCACGGGAGCGCGGCAAGTGAGCGTTCGGAGCCGGCCACGAGCAGGACGATCTCCGTCGAGATCAACGGCGACGTCTACGAGCGCGACGTCGACGCGCGGCGGCTGCTCGTCCACTTCATCCGCGACGAGCTCGAGCTGACCGGGACGCACATCGGCTGCGACACCGGCAACTGCGGCGCCTGCACCGTTCAGCTCGACGGCCAGGCGATCAAGAGCTGCATGCTGCTCGCCGTGCAGGCGGACGGCGCGAAGGTGAGGACGGTCGAGGGGCTGGCGCCGGCCGACGGGGAGCTGAGCCCGCTGCAGCAGTCCTTCTCGGCGCATCACGCGCTCCAGTGCGGCTACTGCACGCCCGGGATGCTGATGAGCGCCTCGGCGCTGCTCGAGCAGAACCCGCGTCCGACCGAGGAGGAGGTGCGGACGGCGATCCAGGGCAACATCTGCCGCTGCACCGGCTACGTCAACATCGTCGAGGCGATCGTGTCGGCGGGAGGGAAGGCGTGAGCACGACCGAGACCACGACAGCCCCGGTCGAGCTGCAGAAGGGCCACATCGGCCAGTCGATCCCGCGCAAGGAGGACAAGCGGCTCGTCCAGGGGCAGGGGATCTTCTTCGACGACGTGCGCCGCCACGGGATGGGCTACGTCCACTTCGTCCGCTCGCCGCACGCGCACGCGAAGATCGTCTCGATCGACGTCGCCGGCGCGCTCGCGCTCGACGGCGTCTACGGGACGCTCACGGGCGACGAGGTCGCGATCCAGACCGACCCGTTCTTCGAGATGTCGACGCCGCCGGGGAACGAGATCAAGGACTACGCGCTCGCGGTCGGGAAGGTGCGGTTCATGGGCGAGCCGGTCGCCGCCGTCTGCGCGGCGACCCGCGAGCTCGCGCGCGACGCCGCCGAGCTGGTCGAGGTCGAGTACGAGCCGCTCGACGTGCTCGTCGACGCGCGCGAGGCGGTCAAGGACGAGACGGTCATGCACGACGACGCCGGCACGAACACCGTCTGGAGCGGCGTCTTCGACTGGGGCGACTGGGAGGGGGCGAAGGCGGAGGCCGACCGGATCGTCACGATCAAGGAGCTCCACTTCCACCGCTTCAGCTCGACCCCGCTCGAGTGCTCCGGGCGCGGTCGTCGAGTACGAGAAGCCGACCGGGCAGTGGACGATCCACTGCAACCACCAGATGCCGGGCATCGGCGCGATCTGGATGGCGCCGGCGCTCCGCACCGGGCTCGACAAGCTCCGCTTCGTCACGAAGGACATCGGCGGCGGCTTCGGCAACAAGATCTGCCTCCATCCCGTACTACGTCGACGCTCTGCCTGCTCTCGCGGAAGCTGAACCGGCCGGTCAACTGGACCGAGTGGCGCACCGACCAGCACACGGCCAACGCGCACGGCAACGAGCGCTGGTTCCACGACATCGAGGTCGCGGTCAAGGACGACGGGACGATGCTCGGCTTCAACGTCAAGGCGCTCGACGACTGCGGCGCCTTCCCGCGCTACGAGCCGCTCGGCTGCATCATCTGGGCGCAGGTGACCCCGGGCTGCTACGCGCTGGCGCAACATCCGCGTCGACTTCACCCAGGTCTGCACGAACAAGTCGCCGGTGTCGCCGAACCGCGGCTACTCGCGGATGCAGCACCTCTGGCTGACCGAGCGGATCTGCGACATCGTCGGCACCGAGCTCGGGATCGACCCGGTCGAGATGCGGAAGCGCAACTACGTCAAGAGCGGAGCAGATGCCGTACGAGACGCCGAACGGCTGCGTCTACGACTCCGGCGACTACGCCCGCTGCCTCGACATCGCGCTCGAGCTGATCGGCTACGACACGATCGAGGAGCGGCGCGCCGAGGCGGCGACGCGCGGGAAGCTGCTCGGGATCGGGATCGGCTCGACGCTCGACTCCGGGACGAACAACTTCGGCCAGTCGACGCTCCTCAACCCGGAGCTCCAGTTCTCGGGCAACAACGAGGCGGCGACGGTGAAGCTCGACATCTTCGGCGAGCTCGTCGTGACGCTCGGAACCGTGCCGCAGGGGCAGGGTCACGAGACGACGGCGCTCGCAGGTGGTCGCCGACATCCTCGGCTGCTCGCCCGACCAGGTGCACGTCCGGCCCGGCCACGACACCTTCTTCAACTCGCACGCCGGCTTCTCGGGCACGTACGCGAGCCAGTTCGCCGTCACCGGGCTCGGCGCCGTCAAGGGCGCGGCCGACGCACTGCGCGCCGAGATGATCGCGCTCGCGGCGGCGGTCCTCCAGGCGACCGGAGGAGGCGATCGAGCTCGCCGACGGGTTCGCGCGGATCAAGGACGGCCCGCCCGAGGCGGCGCTGCCGTTCATGGCGCTCGGCGCGATCGTGAACGCGAACAACGCCTTCCTGCCGCCCGACTTCAACCCGACCCTGAACCACCGTTTCGTCTACCGGCCGTACTTCGGCATGGTCGACACGGAGAAGAAGACGGGGAAGCTGACGCTGACCTACGCGACGCAGATCCACGCCTGCGTGGTCGAGGTCGACCGGGAGACCGGCGTCGTCGAGATCGTCGACTACGCCGCCGTCGACGACTGCGGCACGCGGATCCACCCGCAGATCGTCGAGGGCCAGGTGCACGGTGCGACCGTGCACGCGATCGGCGCCGCGCTCTACGAGGACTTCGTCTACGACGAGGACGGGCAGCTGCTGACCTCGAACTTCTACGACTACCACGTGCCGCACGCGCTCGACGTCCCGTCGCTGAAGACCGGGCGCGATCGAGTCGCCGTCCCCGTTCTCGCCGCTCGGCGCGAAGGGGATGGGCGAGGGAGGCGGCGGTGGGATCCACTGCATCTGCTCGGCGATCCAGGACGCGCTCAAGCCGGCCGGCGCGCCGATCGTCTACGACAGCTGCAACCCCTACCACCGCGTCTGGTCGATGCTGCAGGACCCGGAGTCGACGCGCGCCAACGTCTCGGTCGTGCCCGCATGAAGGTCGAGGGGACGAAGGAGCTCTCCGCGCCGCGCGAGGTCGTCTGGCAGGTGCTGAACGACCCGGCGCAGATGGCGAAGCTGATGCCCGGCGTCGAGGGCTTCGAGATCAAGGACGACCGCCACTGGCAGGCGAAGGTGAAGATCCCGCTCGGCCTCGGCGGCCTCCGGATGACGATCGACTTCGAGAAGGTCGAGGAGCGCGAGCCCGAGTTCGCGCAGCTGAACGCGAAGGGCAACGGCGTCGGCGCGATCATGAACATGGCGACGCAGTTCAATCTCGCGCGAGAGCGGCACCGGCACGACGATGCGCTGGGAGGCGGACGTGAAGATCGCCGGCCCCGTCGGCGCGATGGGCCAGCGCGTTCTGCAGCCGATCATCAACCAGCAGGTCGGCAACGTGCTCGGCGCGCTCGAGAAGCAGGTCGGCGAGGCCGCTGCGGCGGGCACGGCGGCGCCGAGCAGGGGATCCACCCGGCCTCGCCGGAGGCGTACGACGCGGACCCGGACGGGCCGACGCACTCGACGGACGACGAGAGCTGAGCCGCCAACGTCCAGCTCGCACACGACGTCGAGGCGCGGAGAAGGCGCCGCAAGCGCTCTTCGTGCACCGCTTGCTGGCAAGCGGATATCCGCGCGCTCGCGGAGCGAGCAGTGGACGACGAGCGCGACCGAGCTGTCGGGGATCGGCGAGCCGCTGTTGCTGAGCCTCGGGGCGCAGCGGGGCGCAGGCCGTGTTCGAGGACGGAAGGCGTTCTCTGCGTCTGTCGGGCTGGGCGGCGGCGGCGTCTACGCGTCCGTCGCGGCGCGTCGGTCGGACGGCGATCGGAGCAGGCTGGCGGCGGCTGCGCGAGGCGTTTCCGCCGCCTGATCCGAGCTCGGCGCACGAGGTGACGGTCACGTTCTGGACGTACTCGCCGCACGGGCCGATGCCGTCCTGGCGCTCGATCGCGGTGCCGGAGTGGAGCGAGATCGCGCCGAACTACACCGCCTCGACGCGTGCGGCGACTGGATCAGCTGATGCAGGGCTTCCGGCCTGCTCACGGCGGTCAGCTCGTGCTCTGGCACGGCGAGGCCGGCACGGGGAAGACCTTCGCGCTGCGGGCGCTCGCGCTGGGAGTGGCGCGCACTGGTGCAGCCTCTACTACATCGTCGATCCCGGACTCGTTCTTCGGCGCAGCACGCGGACTATCTGATGAACGTGCTCATGCAGCCGGGCTCGGAGGCGAGGGATGGCGCTGCGATCGCACGGGCTGGTCGGCATACGGTGGCGGCACGTCGACCGTCGAGCTGTTCGACGAGGAGCGAGGACTCGCGCCGGAGGACGGCGGCAGGAGAAGGGCTGGCGCCTGCTCGTGCTCGAGGACACCGGCGAGCTGCTCACTCCGGACGCGAAAGACCGTGATCGGCCAGGGTCTCTCGCCGCTTCCTCAACGTCGTCGACGGCGCTGATCGGCAGAGGTCTGCGCGTGCTCGTTCTCGTGACGACGAACGAGGAGATCCGCAAGCTCCATCCGGCCGTGGCACGGCCGGGTCGCTGCGCAGCCAACATCGCCTTCGGGCCGCTGTCGACGCGAAGAGGCGCTCGGCGTGGCTCGCCGAGCGGGACGTCGGGGCGTCGGTCGTCCGACGCCACCACGATCGCTCCCTCGTACGCGCTTGCCGACGATGCGAGTGCCGAGCCGAAGCGTCGGTGGGGTTCGGCGACTGATGGCGGTCCCGTTCCGGATCGGCGTGATGCAGCTGACGATGGAGCCGCTCGACGAGATGCTCGAGTCGGCGCGCGTGATGGACGAGGCCGGGATGGACACGGTCTGGCTCGCCGAGGCGTATCCGTGGTGGCGCAAGCACCAGATGGAGGCGCGCGGCTCGACCGTCGTCTCGGCGCTGATGGCGCGGGAGACGGAGCGGCTGACGATCGGCTGGGGGATCATTTCGCCGTTCACGCGCCATCCGGTGCAGGTGGCGATGGATGCGCGGGTCGTGCAGGAGGCCGCGGGGCCGGGGCGGTTCATCCTCGGCTTCGGGACGTCGAAGATCTTCCTCAACAACGCGCGCATGCAGACGAAGAAGACGCTCGGGCCGATGCGCGACGCCGTCGAGATCGTCCGCGGCGTGCTCGGCGGCGAGGCCTTCTCCTACGAGGGCGACACGTGGTCGGCCGACGTGCCCGCGCTCTCCGGGGAGGCGCACACGCCGCGCGAGGTGCCGCCCGTCTACGTGGCCGCGACCGCGCCGAAGATGCAGGCGCTCGCCGGCGAGATCGCCGAGGGGTGCCTGACGCCGTCGATCACGACGCCCGCGTTCGTCCGCTACACGGTCGGGAACACCGGCTCCGACATCGACATCGGCTGCACGGTCGTCGCCTCGATCGACGAGGACCGCGACAAGGGCCGCGACGGCGCGCGCGAGATCGCCGGCATGTACCTCGCGAACAAGGTGCAGAACATCCAGGGCGCCGCCGACACGCTGCTCGACCTGGCCGAGCTGACGCAGGACGAGATCCGCCCTGTCGCCGAGGCGATGGAGCGGGGCGGCCGGCTCGCCGCGAAGGCAGAGGTGACGGACGCGATCCTCGACAAGTGCAAGCCGATCGCCGGCACGCCGGCCGATTGCATCGCCGCGATCGAGGAGTACCGCGACGCCGGCTGCACACACGTCATGCTGGAGTTGTGGGGCGACAAGCGGCACGACCAGATCCGGCTCTTCGGCGAAAAGGTGCTGCCGCATTTCCGCGACTGACCGGATCCTCGCCAATGCCCGCGGGCGGATCGCACGGTACGAGCCGAAAGTGGCCGAGGAGCGGGCGAGGAATGGAAGCGTGATCGTGGATCTGCGCTCGCACGACGAGCGCGCACGAGACGGCGTCATCCCCGGCGCGGTGCATGTGCCGCGGTCGGTGCTGGAGTGGCGGGTCGACCCAGGCTCTGGCTACTCGAACCCGTTCGTCGCGGACGACGAGGCCGAGCTGATCCTCGTCTGTCACGAGGGCTACTCGTCGAGTCTCGCGGCCGCGTCGCTGTCGGAACTCCGCCGCCGACGGGTCGGCGACCTCGTCGGAGGGTTCGTCGCCTGGCGGACCTCCGGGCTGGAGACGACGGCGGCGCCGCCGCCATCGGACGGGCTGCCCGGCATGGGAGGGCCCGACCGGTGAGCTTCGACCCCTCGGCATTCGATGCGTTCGAGGCCGCCGGCTGGGCGGAGAAAGACGCGAGCGCCTACGACACGCTGCTGGGGCGTGTCACGAAGAGGTTCGCCGAACCGCTGCTGGACGCCGTCGAGGCCGGACCGGGAACGCGTCTCCTCGACCTGGCGACCGGGCCCGGGTACGTCGCAGGGCGTGCGGTTGAGCGCGGCGCGGAGGCCGTGGCGCTCGACCGCTCCGACGGAATGCTCGAGTTCGCGCGCGAGCATGTCGCCCGGCGCTGAGTTCGTCCGCGGCGACGTCACGGCGATTCCCTTCGAGGACGAGTCCTTCGACGCTGTCACCGCAGCGTTTGTCCTCCTCCACCTGGGCGAGCCCGAGCAGGCCGGGGCAGAGGCGGCGCGCGTGCTCGAGCCGGGCGGCGTAGCAGCATTCACGGTGTGGGACGTGCCGAGTCGAGGCCGCTGGCTCGGCGTGCTCGTCGACGCGATCGAGGAGGTCGGCGTCTCGGCACCGGCTGACGTCCCCGCAGGACCGCCGTTCTTCCGGTTCGCGGACGAGGCGGAGCTCACCCGGCTCATCTCCGGCGCGGGTTTGGCTGATGCGGCGGTGGACACGGTCGAGTTCCCCCTGCACGTCGCGAGCGCCGACGAGCTCTGGGACGGGCTGATCGAAGGCGCCGTTCGCATGCGCGCCGTCGTGCGCGCTCAGAGCGAAGACGTGCAGCGTTCGATCAGAGCCCGCTTCGACGAGTTGCTCCAGGACCATGCCTCAGGCGACGGCTACGAAGTCTCGGTCGCGGTCAAGCTCGGCGTCGGGAGCGGAAGCCGTGATCGACCGCGAGCGCCTGCTCGCCGACGCGCTGGCGGCCGTGTCGATCCCGAGCTTCACCGGCTCGGAGGAGGCGAATGGCGGCGTGGTACGCCGGGCAGTGCGAGGAGCTCGGGCTCGCCGTGCAGTGGCAGCAGGTCGAGGACGGGCGCGCCAACGTGCTTGCGACCCGCGCCGGCACCGGCGGCGGCCCGACGCTGATGTTCAACGGGCACATGGACACGTCGTACTCCGGACGCGAGCCCTGGCTGGCCGGGATCCCCGGCTTCCAGCCGGAGGGGTTCGAGCGCGAGGGGCGGATCTACGGGCTCGGGATCTCGAACATGAAGGGCGCCCTCGTCGCCTACCTTGCGGCGGTGCGGGCGCTCGGCGATACCGCGCTGAAGGGTGACGTCATGATCGCGGCGGTCGCAGGCGAGATCGAGAAGACGCAGCAGGGCGACGCGCAGGGCGCCGAGTACCGCGGCTACGCGGCCGGGACGCGCCACCTCGTCACACACGGTGGCGTCGCGGACATGTGCCTGCTCGGCGAGCCGACCGAGGGCAAGGTCGTACTCGGCCACTTCGGCGCCCTCTGGTTGCGGATCCGAGTCCACGGCAACTTCATCCACACGGCCTTCAGCGAGGGCAAGCGCGAGCGAGAACTCGATCTTGCGCGCGCACGAGGTGCTCGCGGCCGTGCTCGGAGTGGATCCCAACCTGGGAGGACGACCCCGACGAACGCGTACCGCGGTGCGAAGGCGATTGTCAACGTGGGCGCGATCCAGGGCGGGTTCGGCTGGCGCGTTTCACGGACGCCGCACCACACCGATCTCTTCCTCGACGTGCGGGTTCCGCCGACGAAGGAGATGGGCGTCGCGCGGCGCGAGGTGCTCGATTGGGTGCGCTCGCTCGGCGAGCGGTTTCCCGTCTACGGGATCGAGGGTGAGGTCTACGTGACCGCGCCGGGCGCCGAGATCGACGAAGGGCATCCGCTCGTCGGCGCGATCGACGCGGCGCACGAGGAGGTCTTCGGTGCGGCTCCGGGCCGCGACGTCACGCGCTGGTTCAGCGACGCGTCGGCGCTGACCCGCTACGGGATCCCGACGGTGAACTATGGGACCTCGACGGGGCTGATGGACGTCGACCTCGGTGAGAATCTGGAGATCGACGGGCTCGTGAAGACGGCGGAGGTCTACGCTCGGGTGGCGATGACGGTCTGCGAGGTCGCATGAGCGACGGTCTGGACGATCGTAACGGCGGTGGTCTCGAGGTGCGGAACCGAACACGGCCGGGCGCTCATTCCACCGCTTCGTCGAGATCGTCGCGGCGTGCGGCGAGTACACGACGCTCCGTCGCGAAGACGACGCATCACGCGTTCAAGGGGCCGCGTCGCGGCTTCGCGGGCTGCGCGCCCGGTCGGTGATCGGCTTCCGGGCTACTTCGACGTGAACTACCGCGTCGACGACTCGCGCGCATCACGCAGCGCGAGGCGCCAGTACCAGGAACGGATCTGTTCGTGCACCACTTCCGCGTGGAGCTCGGCGGAGCCCAGCCTGGACGAAGAGTTCGGCCTCGCTGGATCGGGCCGGACGCCGTACGACCAGGTCGGGTGCGGAAGCAGGTTGGCGAGCCGATGAAGCTCGTCACCTACGACGAGGGCAAAGTCGGGCGCATCGACGGCGAGGAGATCGTGCGGGCTCGACGTGCCGACGATGCGTGAGTGGTTCGAGCGGGGCGGCGCCGACGAGACCGGCGAGCGGGTGGCGCTTGCCGGAAGCGCGGCTGCGGGCGCCGATCGTCCCGAAGAAGTTCTTCCACACCGCCGGCAACTTCCGCGAGCACGAGGAGGACTCGAAGGTCGTCAACTGGTCGCACGAGATCGCGCCTTGGATCGTCTTCTTCCAGAACGTCGACGCGATCGTTGGGTCCGGACGAGCCGGTCGTCTACCCCGAGCACCTGACCGAGGAGCTCGACTACGAGCTCGAGCTCGCGGTCGTGCTGAAGAAGGGCGGCAAGTGGTTCCCGCCCGAGGAGGCGATGGACTACGTCGGCGGCTACGTGATCTTCAACGACATCACAGCGCGCGACATCCAGCGCCGTGAGATGCGCTCGGGCGTCTTCAGCTTCTGCAAGGCGATCGACACGTTCTGTCCGCTCGGGCCGTGGATCGTCACCCCGGACGAGGTTCCCGATCCTCACGACCTGGCGATGGAGCTGCGTGTCAACGGCGAGTCGCGGCAGGTGTCGCACTCGGGGAACATGTCGACGACGATCGCGGAAATCCTCTCGCACTACTCGGCGCTCGGTTACTCCGCCGGCGACGTGCTCTCGACCGGGACCGTCAGCGGCGTCGCCGGCTTCTCGGCCGACGCGGCGTCGCTCTACCTCAAGCCCGGCGACGTGATCGAGGCGGAGATCGAGCGGATCGGCGTCCTGCGCAACCCCGTGATCGGCTGGGAGGAGGCGCACGGCGAGCCCGCGCCTGCGCGGGTGCGTTGGTAGTCGGCTCGGTCGAGCTCGTCCCGCTCGTCGACGCGGTCGGCCTGCTCGGGGAACGGGAGGAGCTCTTCCCCGGCTTCGCGGACTGGGATCCCTACAAGGCGCTCTATCCAGAGCTGTTCGGCGGTTCGCAGTGGCGGGTCCCGTGTACCTCGTACCTGATTCGCTCCGGCGACACGACCGTTGTCGTCGACACGGGCGTCGGGCCGGCGGGGCTCTGGGGCTGGACTCCGGAGCGGGAGGAGGGGCTGCTGCCCGCGCTCGCGTCGGCGGGCGTCACGCCGGGCGAGGTCGACATCGTTTTCCTCACCCATCTCCACATCGATCATGTCGGCTGGAACACCGATCGCGACGGCAGGCTCGTCTTCCCGAACGCGCGCTACATCGCGCACCGCGACGGCGTCGCGTTCGCGCGCGACAGTGGCCGGCAGCACGCCGAGCGCACGATCGCCGTGGTGGACTTCGAGGAGGTCGGCGGCGCGACGGAGCTCACAGCGGGCGTCTCCGCCTTCGAGCTGGCCGGCCACTTCCCCGGCCACATGGGGCTGCGGATCGCATCCGACGGTGCCGAGGCGCGGCTGATCGCGGACGCCGCCGTCCACCCGCTGCTGCTACACGAGCCCGATGCCCTCTACGTCTCGGATGCGGACCCGAGCGACTGTGCGGCGACGCGTCACGCTCTGCTGCCCGAGCTCGTCGATCGGGACGTGCTCACGGTCTGCGGCCACTACCCGGCGGGGGGCATCGGCCGCGTGGTCACCCGGGACGGCCGCGTTGTCTGGGAGCTCGCGGCATGACGGAGTTCCGGGAGGCGTTCCCGATCCTGCTCGTGGAGGACGTCGAGCTCGCGAGCGCGTTCTACTGCTCGACGCTCGGTTTCGAAGAGGCGTATCGCAACGAGGACGAGCACGGGGTCGAGTTCGTCTTCCTGGCGCTGGAGCCGTACGGGATCGGAATCGGCCGTCGAGCGGACGCGGAGGAGCGCGACTTCGCGCTCTGGATCTACGCCGACGACGTCGATGCCGCTGCGGCGGCGCTGAGGGCAGCAGGCGCGAAGGAGATCCTCGCGCCGACCGACCAGCCCTGGGGCGAGCGCATGTGCTCGTTTGTCGACCCGAACGGCCATCTCGTCCACATCGGTGCGAAGGCCGAGTGAGGCTTGTGTTTCTGAAACACAAGCTCTCTTCGTCCCGCGTAACCATGCTGGTTCTGGCGCAACGAACCACGCCTTGTGTTTCTGAAACACAAAGTCTTCAGGGTCGCGTATGACGTGGCCGCGCGACGACGCGAAGCTCGACCGCGTTCGTGCGCTGATGGCCGAGCAGGAGCTCGACGCGCTCGTCGCACGTGCGCCGGACAACGTCCTCTACCTGACGAACTTCTGGGGGATGAAGGGCTACGACGCAGTCGTGTTCCCGCAGGAGGGCGACCCGGTCCTGATCTGTCTCGAGGCCTCCGAAGCGGATGCAGAGCGCACTGCCTGGACGAGCGAGGTGCGGCTCTTTCACGGCTACGACGAGACCGACCCCCGCCCGCCGGGCCTGCGGGCGCTCGACCTCGCCCGCCAGCTCTCATCCGAGTTCGACCGCGTCGGGATCGAGCTCAGCCTCGGCACGCAGGCGGCCGATCGGATGGTCGGCGAGCCGACGACGTACCCAAAGGCGTGGTTCGACGCGTTTCCCGAAGCCGCCGACGCTACTCCGCTGCTCGCCGCCGCCCGCGCGATCAAGACCGAGCAGGAGGTCGAGCGGATGCGGCTCGCCAATGAGATCGCGGCGCGTGCGCTCGAGCACACGGCGGCGCAGCTGCATCCGAGGATGACCGAGAGCGAGGCGGCGGCGCTCTGGCAGGGCTGGGTGCACGGGCACGGCACCGGCTTCCACGACCGCGTCGAGCTCGCGCTCGGGTTCTCGCTCGTCTGGTCGGGGCCGGGGATCCGGACGTTCACGGCAACCGGCAGCCGGCCGATCCGCGAGCACGAGCCGACCCTCTTCGAGATCTGGGTCGTCGCAGACGGCTACTGGTGCGACCACACAAAGAACATCGTTCCCGGCGAGCTCGACCCACGCTACGCGGAGCTCGAGCGCGGGCTGCTCGATGTCTACGCGGCCGCGGTCGACTTCGCCCGCCCCGGGGCCAGCCTGGCCGAGCTCGACCGGACGATCCGGGGCGGCCTGGCCGAGCTGGGCTATCCAGGCCAGCCGAGCCACCCCGTCTGCCACGGCGTCGGCGCCCGTGCACACGAGCCGCCTTACGCCCACCAGGCCGGCGGTGGCACGATCGAGGCCGGCATGGTGCTGGCGATCGAGCCCGGCGTGTACTGGCCGGAGGGCGGCGGCCTCCGCGTCGAGGACAACTTCCTGATCACCGAGAGCGGCGCCGAGCGCCTCTGCCGCTTCCCCGACGGGATCGTCCGAGCGTCGTGAGCCTCGACCGCGATCAGATCTGGACCGGCGATCTCAACCGCCTCGCGCTCGAGCCGCAGTCGCACGACACTGTCGGTCTGTACGACACGACGCTGCGCGACGGCGAGCAGACCGTCGGGGTCGTCCTCGCGCCCGAGGACAAGCTGGCGATCGCCCGCGCGCTCGACGAGGCCGGCGTCGACCGGATCGAAGCGGGCTTCGCCCGCGTCTCAGCGGACGACGAGGAGGCCATCCGGCGGATCGCCGAGGCGGGGCTCCGCGCCGAGATCTGGGGCTTCGCGCGCGCTGTGCAGGCTGACGTCGAGCAGCTCGTCGGGCTGGGCGTCCGCGCGGCCGTGATCGAGAGCCCGATCTCGGACGCGAAACTGGCGGCGCTCGGCGTCTCGCACGACGACATGCTCAGCCGGATTCGGAAGGCCGTCTCGTTCGCCGCCGGCGAGGGGATCACGATCGCGTTCTTCGGCGTCGACGGCTCGCGTGCCTCGCTCGACTTCTTCCGGCAGGCCTACGAGGCCGCGGTCGAGGCCGGCGCGCAGGAGGTGGCCGTCGTCGACACGATCGGGATCGCCACGCCCGAGGGTGCGGCGTACCTCGTCGGCCAGGCGGTCGACTGGCTCGACGTGCCCGTCCACTGGCACGGCCACGACGACTTCGGGCTCGCGACGGCGGCGGCGGTCGCCGCCGTCCAGGCCGGCGCCTCATGGGTGCAGGGAACCGTGAACGGGATGGGCGAGCGGGCCGGGAACGCGAACCTCGTCGAGGTCGCACTCGCGCTCGAGGCGCTCTATGGGATCCCGACGCGCCTCGACCTCGGCAAGGCCCGCGAGCTCGCCGCGCTCGTCCGCGAGCGCTCCGGTTACGAGCTCGCGCCGTGGACGCCGATCACGGGCGAGAATCTGTTCACGCGCGAGAGCGGTGCGGTCGCGAGCCAGTTCCACGACCCGCCGGCGATCGAGCCGTACGCCTCCGGCCTCGTCGGCGCCGAGCGCCGGATCGTGCTCGGGAAGAAGAGCGGGCTCGACTCGATCAGGCTCAAGGCCGAGGAGCTCGGGCTCGACGTCCCGGCGGAGCGCCACGCCGAGCTGCTCGCGGCCGTGAAGGAGCTGGGCGCGCGCAAGAAACGGCTCGTCACCGACGCTGAGTTCCGCAAGCTGGCGGCGGCTGACTGACCTTGGTGGGCCATTGACTGACATGACACGGCCGCGGGATACTCGCCTCGGGAGCCCAGTCATGTCACGGAAAGGGGTGCGAGGGTGAAGTTCAGCCTCTACTCGGAGATCCAGAGCTGGCCCGGGAAGCCCGCCGCGCAACTCTATGGCGAGGTGCTGGAGCAGATCCAGAACGCCGACCGGCTCGGCTACGACGCGTACGCCGTGATCGAGCACTTCTTCTTCCCCAAGTTCTCGATCTCGGCCAGTCCGCTCGCGCTCTTCGCAGCGGCGGCGCAGAACACCAAGCGGATCACCTTCCGGACGCTGCTGCACTCGATGCCGTACCACAACCCCGTCGTGCTGGCCTCCGAGATTGCTGTCGCGGACATCCTGCTCGACGGCCGCTACGAGTTCGGCGTCGGCCGCGGCCACGGCTGGATGCCGCCGAAGGCCGGAATCGCCCTGACGCCGGAGTCGCGCGAGCGTTACGAAGAATCGGTCGAGTTGCTCTTCACCGCGCTCGAGAACGAGCGCTTCTCGTACGACGGCAAGCACTTCAAGGTCGCCGACTCCGGAATCGTGCCGCGGCCGGACCGGAGGTTCCGCGTCTTCCTCGGCGGCACCTCCGACCGCACGTACGAGCTCGCAGCTGAGCGCGGCTGGGCCGTCGTCGTGCCGCCGCTGCTCCCGTACGCGGCGCTCGCGGAGCAGCTCGACCTCTACCGCGCCACGTGCGCCGAGCACGGCACCGAGCCTGACATCGTCTGGATCCATGCCTGTTACATCGACGAGGACCGGGACGTGGCGAAGCGAGAGGCGGAGAAGTGGATGGTCGGCTTCCTCCAGGGCAACGCCTCGCCGCTGACGGAATACGACCCGCCGCCCGCGGACGAGCTCAACGCAGCCGGCTACGGCTTCTACACGGCCGGCATCCTCGAGAAGCTGGCGCAGACGCCGTACGACGCGATGATCGACGGCGACATCGTCTGGGTTGGCACGCCTGCCGACGTGATCGAGCGGATCGAGGCCGTGCGGGAGCTCTGCGCGGGGCTGACCGAGATCTCGATCACCGTCAATGCCGGCGGCGCGGACCATTGGCAGGCGATCAAGGCGCAGGAGCTGTTCGCCTCGACGGTGATGCCGCACTTCAAGGCGTCCGAGCGGGAGGCGGTGGGCTCCGCAACGTGAGCATCGTGCGGGTCTGTGTCGTCGGCGGCGGCGTCATCGGCAGCCTCTACGCGGCTCACCTGAGCCGCGTCGCCGACGTCTGGGTGCTGACGCGGCGTCCGGAGCACGCCCGCGCGCTGGAGGAGCAGGGCCTCGAGGTGAGTGGGCGGTCCGAGTTCACCGGCCGCGTCCACGCGACCGACGACGCGTCGAAGCTGCCGGAGGTGGACGTCGCGATCGTGGCGACGAAGGGAACGGCCGTCGACGCGGCGGCCGGTGCGCTTGCCGGCCGCTTCCCCGACGCGATGGTCGTCACCGTCCAGAACGGCCTCGGCGCCGAGCAGATCGTCCGCCGGCACGGCGATTGGCCGCTCGTCTCCGGCGTCACCTTCATGAGCGGCACGCGGCACGACGACACGCACGTCGAGTACATCCTCGACACTGAGACCTGGCTCGGCCCGTACAACGGCATCCCCTACGAGCGGGTCGAGGAGCTGGCCGAGTTGATCCAGCGATCGGGCCTGAAGGCTCGTGCCTTCCCGGATCTGAAGCCGGCGCAGTGGTCGAAGCTGATCTTCAACGCGACCGTGAATGCCGTCGCCGCGCTGACCGGGCTGCCGCACGACCCGCATTTCGCGGCCGAGGAGCGCCCATCCGACCTCGGCCATCTCGTCCATGCACTGACGGACGAAGGCAAGGCCGTCGCTGCGGCGGCGGGGATCGGGTTGCACGAGGACCCGTGGGAGATGAACGTGCACGCGACGCGGCGGGGGAGCGCGCACTACCCGTCCATGCTCGAGGATGTGGAGGCCCACCGCCCGACCGAGATCGAGCTGATCACCGGCTCGCTCGTCCGCGAGGCGGAACGGCTCGGCGTGCCCGTGCCGTTGCACCTGACGCTCTACCGCCTGATCAAGGCGAAGGAAGACAGCTACCGGGAATCCAAAGGGAGGCAGGAATGACGGCAGGGAAGCGATGGGGCGCCTTCGGGGCGCTGCTGGCAGTACTCGCGCTCGCGGTCGCCGCGGTCGGGACCGGCGTGGGTGGGTCGCAGACGAACGCCCAGGCGCCGATCGTGATCGGCTGGGCATACGACAGCAAGGGGAACATGGCACCGTTCGACAACCCGGCGCTGGCGGCCGCCAGGATCCGGGTCGACCAGGTCAACGCGAAGGGCGGCGTCAGCGGGCGTCCGCTCAGGATCGACACCTGCGACACCAACAACAACAACGCCGCCAAGGCGAAGTCGTGCGCGGCGAGCCTGCTCGGCAAGGGCGCACACGTCATCTTCACCACCTGCGACGTCGACCTCGCGACGCCGGTCGTGCAGGAGTCGATCGGGCGCGGCAAGCTGACCCTGTCCACATGCATCGGCACCGACCAGATGGGGCCGAAGCGGTTCGGCAGGGCCGGCCGCCTCGCCTTCAGCTTCGGCAACGTCGCCCAGGACGAGGGCTCCGCGATGGCGGAGTACGCCTGGCGCAAGGGTTGGCGGACGGCCAACCTCGCCACGAACACCTATCTCGTCTACTTCAAGAACGTCGTCCAGGCGTTCCAAAAGCGGTTCACGCAGCTGGGCGGCAAGATCGCCGCGAGGGAGAGCTACGCGACCGGCGCGAACAACGTCACGGCGGCGGTCAGCCGCCTGAACGCCCGCAAGGCCGACGTGATCGTGACGGCGACGGCGTTCGGCGAGCTGCCCGCACTGGTCTCGGGCCTGCGGTCGCTCGGGAACCAGACGGCGATCCTGAACTCGTGGGCCGGCGACGGCACCTACTGGAACACGCCGAACCCCAAGGTGACCAACTACTACGCCGTCACCTACGCGTCGGTGTTCGGTGACGACCCGAACAAGGCCGTCCGGACGCTGGCGAAGCAGATCAAGGCGGGAACCGGCGGCTTCCTCGCCGGCGCCGGCACGATCGACGGGCTCGTGACCGCGATCAAGCGCTCCGGCGGCTCGACGGACGGCGCGACGCTCGCGGCGACGATGGAGAAGTTCAGGAAGGTGCCGACCCTCTCTGGGCTCGTCAGCTTCTCGTCGCAGTTCCACACCGTCTTCGGACGCCAGTACCGCGTGATCAAGATCGACAACAACAAGGCGCGGTACGTCGGCGCCGTGACCGCCAAGGTCGTCCCGAAGATCTAGACCCTTGGCGGAAGGAGCGACAGCAGCGACGAGGAGGCCCGGCGGAACGCTCCGGGCCTCCTCCGTCTCGCGGTCCTTCACGGGCGTGCGGGCGCTCGACGGCGTCACGCTCGAATTGCACCGGCACGAGGTCGTCGGCCTGATCGGGCCGAACGGCGCCGGCAAGTCGACGCTCGTGAACGTGCTCAGCGGCTTCGACACCCCGACGTCGGGCACGGTCGAGCTCGGCGAGCGCGACGTCACCGGCTGGAGCCCGCACCGGCGCGCCCGTGCCGGGATCGGGCGGACGTTCCAGCACAGCCGCTCGTTCCGCGGTCTGACCGTGCGGGAGAACATCGAGGTGGCGGCGCTCGGCGCCGGGGCCCGGCCGACCGAGGCGCGTGCGCGCGCGGCGGAGCTGATCGCTCGGCTCGGCCTGGACGAGGACGCGACCGCGGGCCAGCTGCCGCACGGACACGAGCGCCTGCTCGGCGTCGCCCGCGCAGTCGCAGCCTCGCCCGCCTTCGTGCTCCTGGACGAGCCTGGAGCAGGCGTTCCGGAGGCTGAGGTGGGTGAGCTCGCCGAGATCGTGAACGCGATCCGGCAGGACTTCGACGCCGGGGTCCTCCTGATCGACCACAACATGGCGCTCGTGATGGGAGTTTGCGACCGGATCCACGTGCTCGACCAGGGCCGGACGCTCGCCGAGGGGACGCCCGCGGAGATCAGGGCCAACCTCGACGTCACCTCGGCCTACCTGGGCGAAAGTGCGGTGGCCGAGTGAGCGCGATGCTCGAGCTGGAAGCACTCGACGTCCGCTACGGCTCCGTGCCCGCAGTGCGAGGGCTCAGCCTCGAGGTCGACCGCGCCGAGCTGGTCGGCCTGATCGGGCCGAACGGCGCCGGCAAGTCGACCACGCTGCACGCGATCATGGGCGTCGTCGCCGCCACGGCCGGCGAGATCCGCCTCGCCGGGACCTCACTGCGCGGTCGTACGCCGGAGGCGATCGCCCGCGCCGGGATCGCGCTCGTGCCGGAGGGGCGCCGCATCTTCGGCGAGCTGACCGTCGAGGAGAACCTGCGGCTCGGGCTGTCAGCCAGACGGACCAACGGATCCGATCCGCTCGCCGGCGCGTATGACCTCTTTCCGATGCTCGCCGACTTCCGTGCGCGCCAGGCCGGCGCGCTCTCGGGCGGCCAGCAGCAGCAGCTGGCGATCGGGCGTGCGCTCGTTGCGGAGCCGGACGTGCTCCTGCTCGACGAGCCCTCGCTCGGCCTCGCGCCGACGATGGTCGACACGGTCTTCGCGGCGCTGACCGCGATCCGGGAGCGCGGCGTCACGATCCTCCTCGTCGAGCAGCGGGCGCAGCGCACGGTCGCGCTCGCCGACCGCACCTACGTGCTCGCCAACGGAGAGCTGCGGATGACGCTCACGCCCGCCGACGCGGGCGACACCGAGAAGATGATCGAGGCGTATCTGGCATGAACCTCCTCGCCGTCGTGGATGCCCAGACGCTGGTCGACGCGGTCGGGCTCGGCGCCGTCTACGCGCTGATGGCGGTCGGGATCGGCCTCGTCTTCGGGATGCTCCGGCTCGTCAACTTCGCCTATGGGCAGCTGATCATGGCCGGCGCCTACACGCTCGCGTTCACCTCGGGCTGGCCCGTCGCCGGCAGTGTGCTCGCCTGCTTCGCCGTCGTGATCGTGCTCTCGTTCCTCATGGACGGCGTCGTCTTCCGGCCGCTGCGGACGCAGTCGCCGGCGGTGATGCTCGTCACGACCTTCGCGGTCGCGTTCCTGCTCCAGGCGGTCGCGCTGATCCTCGACATCCGGGACGGCACCATCGGCGAGCCGGCCGTCTCCGTCGCCTCGCTGAACCAGGTCGTGACGATCGGCGGCGTCGACGTCCGCAAGGTGACGATCCTCGCCGTCGTGGTCGCGATCGTGGCACTCGCGCTGCTCGCGCTCCTGCTCGGGCGGACGACGATCGGCCTGCAGATGCGGGCAGCCTCGACCGACTTCCGGACGGCCCGGCTGCTCGGCGTCAAGGCCGACCGCGTCATCGGCGCCGCGGTCCTGCTCTCCGGGATCCTGGCCGCGACGGTGGCGGTGATCCTGACCGTCCAGAATCCGCTCGTCTCGCCCGACTTCGCGCTCAAGGAGACGATCGTGGTGCTCGTCGGCGTCGTCGTCGGCGGGATCGACCGGCTCTGGACGGCGACACTCGGCGGCTTCACGATCGGCTTCGCCACCGGGGTGATCAACGGCGCGCTGCCGACCGACAAGACCGTTTTCCTGCCCTCGGTCGTGTTCGCGCTCGTGATCCTCGTCCTGCTCCTGCGCCCGGCCGGCCTCTTCGCGCGCGGCCAGTCCGCGCTGGTGGAGCGCGTATGAGCCGCCTCGCTCGCCTTCGGCTCGCTCTCGCGGGGGAAACCATGTTTCCCCCGCGAGCCCCCTTCTTCTCATCTTGTGTGGTGGAACCTCCCGGTTCCCCCACACCCCCTCCCTGGCAGCCTCAAAGGCCTGACGGCCTATGAGGCGCCTCGACACGTGGGCGACGCTGCTCGGCCCGGCGCTGCTGGTTGTCCTCGTCGGCATCGGCGCGACCTTCGTCTCGCGCTCGAACGAGATCCACTTCCTGAACGCGCTCGTCGCCGTGTCGGTCGTCGTCGCGATCTACGTCTTCGTCGGCAGCTCCGGCGTGCTCTCGTTCGGCCAGATCAGCTTCGTCGCCGTCGGCGCGTTCGCCGCCGGCGTGCTGACGGTGCCGCTCGAGTCGAAGACAGGGGTGCTGCCCGACCTGTTCCCGCTACTGCGCGACCACACGATCGGGAACCTCGCTTCGCTCCTCCTCGCGGCCGGGGTCGGGGGCGTGTTCGCCTTCCTCGTCGGGCTGCCGCTCATGCGCCTGTCGGGACTCGCCGCCGGGATCGCCACGTTCGCGGTGCTGGAGATCACCCACAACCTCCTGCGCGAGTGGACCAAGATCGGCCCCGGTGCGACGACGCTCTCGCTCGTGCCGGAGACGACCGGCCCGGGGCAGGCGACCCTCGGCGCGCTGATCGTGATCGGCGTCGCCTGGCTCTACCAGGTGAGCCCGTTCGGCCGCAAGGCGCGCGCGACCCGCGAGGATCCCGCCGCGGCGCAGGCCGTCGGGATCAGCGTGCACCGGCAGCGGCTCTGGGCGTTCACGCTGTCGGGCGCGCTGTGCGGGTTCGCGGGCGGCCTGCTCGTGCACATGCTCGGCTCGATCACGACCGAGCAGGTCTACCTCGAGCTGACCTTCCTCACGCTCGCGATGCTCGTCGTCGGCGGCGTCACGAGCCTCTGGGGCGCCGTGATCGGGGCGCTCGCGATCAGCGGCCTCGACTCCGTGCTCGGGAACGCGGAGGACGGGATCGGCGTTGGCTTCCGGCTCGACCTGCCGGAGGGCTCGCGGCTGGTCATCCTGGGTGGACTGATGGCGCTGATGCTGATCCTCCGCCCGTCAGGGATCACCGGCGGCCGCGAGCTGCGGCTACCGCGGAGGCGGACCGCATGAGGGTCTGCATCGTCGGCTGCGGCGCAGTCGGCTCGCTCTTCGCAGCCAACCTCGCCTCGCTCGAGGACGTCGAGGTGTGGGCCTACGACCTCGCGCAGGCGCACGTGGACGCGATCAACGAGCGCGGACTGCGGCTGACCGGAGCGGGGGAGGTGCACGCGACCGGCATCCGCGCCACCGCCGCTGCCGCCGAGCTGCCCGCCTGCGAGTTCGGGATCGTGGCGACGAAGGCGATGCACACCGAAGCTGCGATCGCCGCGACGGCACATGCGTTCGCAGACGGCGCCGTCGCCTCGGTCCAGAACGGGGTCGGCAACGAGGAAGGGATCGCGCCGCACGTGGCGCGTGTGATCCGGGGAACCACCTTCCCGGCTGGGAAGATCCTCGAGCCCGGCGTCGTGCAGTGGGACGTCAAGGGCGACACAACCTTCGGCCCGTTCGAGCCCCGCCCGGCGACCCGCGAGGAGATCGAGCGGCTCGCCGACGCCTGCACGCGCGGCGGCATGCCGACGATCGCGGTCGATGACGCCCGCGGCGCGCAGTGGCGCAAAGTGATCTTCAACGCTTCGACGAACCCGATCGGGGCGCTCACCGGCCTCACGCATGGGCGCGTCTGCGAGCGTCCGGACCTGCGCCGGCTCGTCAGCGGGCTCGTGGACGAGGGAAAGGCGGTCGCCGCCGCACAGGGGATCGTGCTCGATGCCGACCCGGAGGCGCTGATCGACCACGCCGCCAAGCCCGAGGTCGCGTACGGCCACAAGGCATCGATGCTCCAGGACGTCGAGGCCCGCCGGCCCACCGAGGTCGACTGGCTCAACGGCGGCATCGTCCGCTTCGGGCGCGAGCACGGCGTCCCCACCCCGCTCAACGAGGCCGTCGCGGCCCTGATCAAAGGAGTTGAAGCCTCGTGGACGCAGAGCTAGAGCGCAGGTACCGGAACATCCGCGCGGCGATGGACGAGCACGAGCTGGATGCGCTGGTCGTCGCGGGCAGCGAGTACTCCGGCTTCGAGGGCTCGGTCACCTACCTCTCCGGCTTTCAGATCGTGCACCGCTACGCCTACGTCGTCGTCCCCGCCGACGGCGAGGCTCAGATCGTCTTCCCGACGGAGGCACGCTATGTCGGCGAGCACGGGACGGCCCAGCTCGAGCAGATCTTCCACGACCGTCCCGGCGAGCAGATCGCTGCGACCGCGCGCGACCGCGGCTGGAAGCACGTCGGCGTGTACGGACTCGACTACATCATGACCGTGCGTGACTTCCGCGCCCTCGAGGGTCTCGATCTCGTCCCGTTCGACGCCGAGTTCGACCTGGCCCGGGCGGTCAAGAGCGAGGCCGAGCTCGAGTCGGTACGCGAGAGCGTCCGGATCAACGAGGACGGCTTCGAGGCGTTCCTGGCCGCGTACGAGCCGGGCAAGACCGCCGCCGAAGTGATGGCGCCCGCCGAGGAGCTCTTCGTCGAGCGCGGTTGCGGTCGGCTGACGATGAACATGGTCCTCGTCGGACCCGAGTTCGGGATCGCGAGGAAAGAGACCACTCTCGGCGACTTCGTCCTCCCGTCGCTCGAGATCGCCGGCCCAGGGATGCATTGGGTCGAGGTCTCGCGCGCGATCGGAACCGTCCCGGAGGAGATCGAGCCGATGGTCGAGGCGTACGGCGAGTACCACGCCGCAGCCTGTGAGGCGATGCGCGACGGCGCCACCGCGCACGATGTCCACCGCGCGGTCTCGAAGGGCTTCACCGAGCGCGGCTACCACCTCGGCCACGTCACCGGCCACTCGATCGGGATGACGATGATCGAGCACCCGCGCGTCGGCGAGGGCATGGAGACCGTGCTGCGCTCGGGGATGGTGCTTTCGATGCACCCGCACGCGATCGCGGCCGACGGGAAGGCGTGCCTCTACATGCAGGACACGTGGCTCGTCACCGAGACGGGAGGCGAACCGCTCTCACGCTTGCCGATGAAGGTGTTCTAACGGCCGCAGGAGCAGATTGCGCCGCCGAGTTCGCGCCGCTCGAAGAGTCGGCCGCAGCGCGGGCACTCGGCCGGGATGACCTTGGCGCGCATGAACAGCGCCTTCATCAGCACGACCCAGAGCACGGCGTAGCCGACGATCAACTGTGCGTTCATGCTCATACTTCGCATATCGGCAGGGAGATGGATGGCTGATGACGCAGACGGGTGATTTGGCACGCAGGCTAGCGGTGGCGCGGGGCGGCGAGCCTGCCGACCTCGTCGTCCGCGGCGGCCGCGTCCTCAGCGTCTTCACCCGCGAGTGGCTCGACGTCGACGTGGCGATCTGCGACGGCGTCGTCGCCGGGCTCGGCTCTTACGAGGGCGCCGAGACCCTCGATGCGGACGGCGCGTATGTCGTACCAGGGTTCATCGACGCCCACATGCATCTCGAGACATCGAAGCTGCTCCCGTCCGAGTTCGCGCGTCTCGTGTTGCCGCTCGGGACGACCGCCGTCGTCGCCGACCCCCACGAGATCGCGAACGTGCTCGGCACTGACGGCGTGCACTGGCTGGTCGACATCTGCGCCGATCTCCCGCTCGAGGTCTTCTTCACCGCGTCGTCGTGCGTGCCCGCATCGCAGTTCGAGTCGCCGCGCCGACCCTTTACGCCCGGCGACCTGGAGAGTCTGCTGCGCCGGCGACGCGTGATCGGGCTCGCGGAGATGATGAACTTCCCCGGCGTCATCGCCGGCGCGGACAGCGAGCTCGCGAAGCTCGCGGTCGCGCGCGGCCACCATGTCGACGGGCACGCGCCCGGCGTGCTCGGGCGAAACCTGCAGGCCTATGCGGCCGCCGGAGTCCGCTCCGACCACGAGGCGTACACGGCCGAGGAGGGGCGCGAGCGGCTCCGGGCCGGGATGTGGCTGCTCATCCGCGAGGCATCCGCGGCAAGAAACCTGCAGGCGCTGGCGCCGCTGGTGATCGAGTTCGGCCCGTCGCGGATGGCGTTCTGCACCGACGACCGCGAGCCGGAGCACATCGCCGAGGACGGCCACATCAACGCGATCGTCCGTGACGCGGTGTCGTACGGGATCGCGCCCGAGGATGCGCTCGTGATGGCGTCTCACCACCCAGCGCTTTGGCACGGGCTTGGCACGCTCGGCGCGGTCGCGCCCGGCTACCAGGCGGATCTGCTGCTTCTGCCCGACCTCGAGCGCTTCGTCCCGGAGATCGTGCTCAAGCGCGGCCGCGGGGTCGACGAGATCGCCCCGACGCCCGTGCCGGAATGGGTGACGCAGAGCGTCCGCGTCAGGCCTGTCACGGCCGACGACTTCACGATCGAGTGGGACGGAGGTCCCGCGCGGGTGATCGGCCTCGTGCCTGGCCAGATCGTCAGTGAGTCGCTCGTCGAGGAGCTGACGGCCGCCGTGGCCGACTCGGAACGCGACCTCGCGAAAATCGCCGTGATCGAGCGGCACCTCGGCACCGGCCGGGTCGGGCTCGGATTCGTGCACGGCTTCGGCCTCGCCCGCGGCGCCTTCGCCTCGACGTTCTCGCACGACGCCCACAACCTCGTCGTCGTCGGCATGAGCGACGCCGAGATGGCGCGTGCGGTCGAGCGGCTCGTCGAGATCGGCGGCGGGCTCGTCGTCGTCGACGGCGACGCCGTCGTGGCCGAGCTGCCGCTGCCGGTCGCAGGCCTGCTCTCGGACCGGCCGCTGGCGGACGTGATCGCCGCCAGCGAGGCCACGGTCGCTGCGGTGCATGCGCTCGGATCGAAGGTCGCTTCGCCGTTCCAGTCGCTCGCCTTCCTCGCCCTCTCGGTGATCCCGAGCCTGAAGATCACTGACCGCGGACTCGTCGACGTCGACCGCTTCCAGCTCGTGCCGCTGGCCGCCCCTGGCCGGCCGGCTCCCGCCGGGCTGAGCCCGGCTCCGCCGGCCTCGCGCCGCTGACGGCACGCGACTCTCCGAGTCCGTACCTCCGTACTGTCCTCTCCGGTCGTACCGTCACCGACGCGCCGGGGACGGCGAGAACGTGGCTCTTGCCCCTATCTACCCGACGGTGATCTGCTGCACCATCTTCGACGGGTGCAGGGAGCAGAAGAGCCGGTAGGTGCCCGCCTTGGTGAAGCGGTGCCTGAAGACGCCGCTCTGCGTCCACGGCGCCGAGAAGCCAACTGGGCCGCCGACGACGGTGACGTCGTGCTGGACCGAGCCCATGAAGCGCCAGGTGAACGTCGTGCCGCGCCTGAGCGCGACGCGCTCGGCTCCGTACCGGAAGTCGCCCACGACTGTGGACGTCGCCCGCGAGACCGCGCCTTTCGGCTTCCGTGGCAGCGGCATCGAGAAGGTGGGCGGGGCGGACGGCCGGCCGAGGTCGACATCGAGTGCCGGAGTCGCGCCGCAGCGGCTGACCGCTCCCGGCGCGAGGTAGAGAAGCATGATCCCCATCGCCCGTGTGTGCGGTGCCGAGTTGTCGTAGACCGCGTCGATGCGGAGCCGGTCGCCCTTCGCGACCGGAATGCCCGTTACCGAGCGGAAGGACGACATCTTCGTCGGCCCCGGTTCGTGCAGCAGCGGTCTCGGCTTCGGGCCGCCCCAGGTCGGACGCGACTCGAACGGATTCGTCCCACACGTGGCGTTCCGCAGCTCGAGCCGGATGCCGCCGCCGTGGAGGTGGCCGCCGCCCGAGACGAGTCGGCCGCTCTGCGGCATCGTGAAGCCGGCCGATGTCGTGAAGGTCGAGAACCTCCGGCCGCCGCCGGGGACGTCGAAGACGGGATCCGGGCCCGTGCAGTTCCGTATGTCGAGCCAGACCGGCTTCACCGGCGTCAACGTCTCGCCGGTCACGTAGCGCACCGTGTAGCGGATGAAGCCGTTCAGCCGCTGCGGCTTGTGGTTCATCAGCATGTAGAGCAGCCCCCAGCGGTCGGTCGCCTTGTTGGCGTAGCCGTACCCGCGCGGCAGCGAGAGTGCGAGCCGCTCCTCGCCCTCGGCGAAGAAGCGCTCCGCGGCGCCGCCGCAGGTGTAGTCGGGAACGCCGATCTTTGCGAAGACGATGTGGTGCAGCATCACCTTGTCGCGCCCCTGCACCCGCCCCTGCGCGTCGACGACCTCAGCCTCCATGCCGACGACGTAACCGTCGACCTTCGGCGACTCGGCGGGCATCGGCTGCTGCGCAACCCCGTAGCCTTCGACGGAGATCGCGGGCGTCGTGAACGTCAGCGTGCGCTCGTCCGCATGCGCCAGAGCGGGCGACGCGAGCGCGGCGACCGTCGTAGCGATCAGAAAACGTGCGGCCCGAGCCATGCGGCCACTGTAGCTCTCGATTCCCCGGGGTACACTTCGAGAGTGAGCTGGCCCTGGATCGTGCTGCTGGTTCTCGCGGTGGCCGTCGTGATCGGCGCCGAATGGTCGCGCGTCGGCAGGATCGTGGGCGCGGATGCGCGCCGGCAGCGCGAACGGAAGCGGCGGAAGGCAACGTTCAAGGTGATCCGCTCCGAGGAGGAGGAGTTCGCCGAGAGCGTCCAGCGCGATCTCGCCGAGCTGCCGACGATCGAGGAGAAGGACCGCCGTAGCTAGCGGACGACGAACGTCGTCCGCAGGATGCGCGTGTTCGGCAGGATCCTGCTGACGTTCTCCATGTTCCGCGACTCCTGGTAGTCCGAGACCTGGAGCCGCAGCGCATGACGTCCCGCCCCGAGGCCGTCGGTGGCGACGCGGATCCCGCCTGCGGTGAGCCGCCCGCCGTGCTCGTCGCCGTCGATCTGGACGACGACCGAGGCCGGATCGATGCCGGATCCGCGATCGGAGGCGGCAACGACGACCTCACTTCCGCGCTTCACAGTCTTGGTCCGCAGCGCCAGGGCCGGCGGTGTGACGTCGTTGAGCCAGTAGCGGAACGTGAAAGCGCCAGCGCGGGCAGCCGACGGGCTGTCGAAGACGACGTCGTACTGGCCGGCTGCAGGCAGGATCGTGCCGGCTGCGAGCACGAGCTCGCCGAACGTACGCAGGTACGGATTCAGATTGAACGGCAGGGCGGCGTAGCCGGTCAGGCGACGCTCGTCGCCTGCGCGCACGATCCGGGGCTCGACCCGGACGCCCTGCGCCCGGTTCGTGACGACGACGCCGAAGTTCACAGTCGGCCGGGGGAGCGTGACCCGGAAGACGCGCTCGGGCCCGGGAAGAGTTGGACTGAAGCCGAAGCCGACCGGGCTTTCCGGATACCGGTAGCGGGCGACGCGCGACGTTCCGCCTTTCGTGGTGGCCTTGTGGCTGCCGACCTTTCGCAGGGCGACCGGCTTGGCGGCTGCGAGCGCCGGGGTGCCGGTGCCGAACCAATAGGGGATCCGCAGCCGCTCGGTGCCCCGCGTGAGCACGACATAGCCTGTCGCCTCGGCGTCGGCCACCTGTGTCGTCTGCACCGTCACGTCGAGCTTGCCGGGCACGGCCACGGTCGCCGGTGCGACCACGACGGACCCTGCGGGCCGGCTCTGCGCTTCGACGGTCACCGTCCAGGCACCGCTGCCGCCGAGACCCGAGTCGGTCAGCTGGACGGAGCGCGTCAGCGACGCGTTCGAGCGGATCAGCCCGAACCCGAACGAGACTGGGCTCGCGAAGACCGGCGTCGCGTCGGCGCGGGGCAGGTTGACGACGCCCCCGCCGGCGCGGAGCGTCGGCACCTCATCCGCCTTGAGGTCGGTGGTGTAGGCGGGATCGCCGGTGAGTGTCAATGCCGATTTGACCTGCGCGGGCGTCCAGGTTGGGTGCCGCTGCAGCAGCAGCGCGACGGCGCCCGACACGTGCGGCGCGGCCATGCTCGTCCCGGAGAGCGTGGCGTAGGAGGCGCGCGGCGCCGCGGAGAAGATGCCCGAGCCTGGGGCTGAGACGTCCGGCTTCAGCTGCAGCGACAGCGGCGTCGGCCCGCTGGAGGAGAACCCCGCGATCACGTCGTCGGGGCCGCCGCGCGACGTCGTCACGGCACCGACGGTGATCGCGCTCGGCGTCGCGGCCGGCGAGCCGACGGAGCCGCGGCCGAACTCCTCGAAGTCGTTGCCGGCCGAGACGACCGCCACGACACCAGCCCGGGCAGCGGCCTCGAGCGCCTTGACGACGATGTCGCGGGAGGGCTCGATCTCCGGTTCGCCCAGGGACATGTTGATCACGTCCATCCCGTCGGCGACGGCCGCCTCGATCGCGGCGACGAGCTCCGGGGAGTTGCCATCGAGGCCCACGTCTGCGTCTGTCGGGATCGTCAGCGCCTTGTAGTTGCCGAGGTACGCGCGCGGCGCCACGCCGGAGATCCGGGTGCCGGCGGCCAGCGTGTTCGCGTTGCCCGCCGCGATGCCGGCGACGTGGGTGCCGTGTGAGGACATTTCGGGGTCGAACGGCTTCGAGGCGTGCTTCCAGCTCGGGCTGGCGGGCGGGAAGGCGCGCGCGACGATCACCTTCGCGGTCGTGTAGGCGGTCTGCCCCTTGGGGTAGCCGGCGGGCATCGTGTACCCGGCGGGCGAGAACAACGGGTGCGTCTGGTCAATTCCCTCGTCGATGATCGCGATCTTCATCCCCTGGCCGGCGGTGGTGAGGCCGGGGCCCCAGAGGGAGGGAGCCCCGATCTGCTGCGGGCTACGATCGAGCTGCGGCCGGTAGCTCGCGCTCGGATAGACGGTCTCGACCCCCGGCAGCGTCGTCAGCCGGCCGAGCTGCGCTCTCGGGACGACGATGGCCATCCCGTTCGCGACCAGCCGGTAGCGCCAGCGGATCCGCGCATCGGGGACCGCGGCCTCGATTTTTCGCGCGACGTTTGCCTGAGCGTTTGCCAGCGCCCGCGTCTGCGCCTCTCGGCCGGCGCGCCACGTCGTCGTCGCGAGCGGCTTCTGCGAGAGCGAGACGACGACCTCGACGAGCTCCCCACGGGCAGCGGGCCGCTCGGCGCGCGCGGAGCCGGTCGCGAGTGCGACGAGGGCGAGCAAGCAGATGGTCAGACCCCGCCGCACGGCCATCATGGTAGGGGAGACGTCTTAAGACGGTGTTACGGCATGGGGGAACGCCAGGCGGCGTGCCGGGGTACCAGTGGCATGAAGCTGTCGCGCGCCGCTCTGTGTGGATCGATCGTCGCGGTCGTCGCGGCGACGCCCGCTCCCGCCAACGCGTCGACTGCGCCGTGCGCTGTGACCGATGTTCGAGGGCAGCGGCCGCCCGATCCCGCCCGGCCCGGGTTCAACTACGGCAACGCCGTCATCCGAGTCGCGCTCGAGCCCGCGAGCGGCCGGCTCGTCGCGGGACGCCTCCCGGGCGGTGGAGAGCGCGCGACGATCAACGGCGACGGCTCGATCGACGCGAAGTTCGGCTGGTGGCGGGCCGGAAGCGGCAAGATCCGGATCAGCGGCAGGCGACTCGACGCCGTGGCACAGCCGCTCCGCGCGCACGTTCCGGCCGGGTACGGACGCGGGTTCCAGGCCACGGGCCTGACGTTCCCCACGACGGGCTGCTGGCGCGTCACCGGCCGCTACGCGGGCGCGTCGCTGACGTTCACGATCCTGGTGACGAAGAGCCGCCTCGGCCCATAATCGGCGCGGGCTACACTGACGCTCCGCGCGGATGTGGCGGAATTGGTAGACGCGCACGGTTCAGGTCCGTGTGCCCTTCGGGGCGTGGAGGTTCAAGTCCTCTCATCCGCACTTCGACTACTGGCCGCCGCCTCCGGGAAGGCGAAGCCGCCCTCGGCTGGCCGGGTAGGCTCGGCCGGTGCTCGATCCCGGGATACCGCGGCCGGCCGGCGGGCGGACGTTCTCCGCAAGACGCCGGATCCGGCTCGCAGATGTCGATCCACAGGGGCGAGTCCGGCTCGACGCCGTCGCGCGCTTCCTCCAGGACGTCGCGATCGAGGACGCCGAAGAGACGGGCTGGGGGATGCCGGAGCACCTGTGGTTCCTGCGGCGGATCAGGATCGACGTGGTCGAGCCGTTCCTTGGCGACCGCGAGGTCGAACTCGTCACCTGGTGCAGCGGCCTCGCCGCGATCGCGGCCGGTCGGCGGTGGTCGCTCCGGGGCGACGGCGACGGCAGCGCTGAGGTGGACAGCGTCTGGATCCACCTCGACCCGGACCAGCGACCGGCCCGGATCGAGGGCTTCGGTGTCTACGCCGAGGTGGCCGGCGGCCGGCGAGCGTCGACGAAGCTCGAGCTTCCCGATCCGCCGGCGCACGGGCGTGCGTCGGGGTGGCCGCTTCGTGCGACCGATGTTGACCTGCACGGCCACGTCAACAACGCCGTCTACTGGCAAGCCGTGGAGCAGGTCCTCCCGTCCACCGGCGTCGATCCGCGAAAGCCGCTCGTCGCGGAGCTCGACTACCGGGAGCCGATCGACCTCGGCGACGAGATCGAGCTCGTCGTCGACCAGCTGCTCGTCGGCTTTCGTGCGCCAGACGGAATCAGGGCCGTCGCCCGGGTGGCGGCTCGATAGCGTCGCCCCAGCTGGCGCCCTTCGCCTCCTTGTAGAGGCCTCCGTGCCTGCGGCTGATCGTGCGGTCGTGGACTCCGTCGAGCTCGCAGGTGACGAGGTTGACGTGTCCCGACCGAACCTGCGGCTGACGGATGATGCGCGCCGCCGGCGGAGGGACGTTCTCGCGCGTGAGCACGGCGTACGAGAATTTCTCGTCCTCGTAGCCGAGCTCCACGCCCTTGGCGTGGCGGTGCAGCTTCGAGCGGGGGAGCCGGACGGCGAAGTGGCACCAGTCGTCTGCCCGCAGCGGGCACGCCAGATCGTGCGGGCAGGGCGCAAGGGTGCGCCCGCCCGCGCCGATCACAGCGTCGCGGGCGGAGAGGACGCCGCGGTAGCCCGTCGGCGTCCCCGGCTCGATCACGGCGAGCGTGTCCGCGCTCTGCCGCCAGAGGTGGGCCGCGGCCACGGCCGGTTCCGGCAGCTCGCCCAGGACGTACGAGGCAACGACGAGGTCGACCCGCCCGCGCGCCCGCGAGATGTCGCCTTCGACCCACCGCGCGCCCGGGAGCAGCTCACGGCCGGCGGCCTGCATCTCCGGCTCGACCTCGACCAGCGTCAGCTCCGTCAGGGACGGCCAGACCTCCAGCGCCGCCCAGGTGGCGACGCCCGGACCGGCGCCGACGTCCAGCAGCGATTGCGGCAGCCACTCTGGCCGTCGTGCGGTGACCTGTCTGAAGACGGCGACGGCGGCGGCGAACGTCGCCGGCGCACGGTAGGCGAGATAGGCCGCGACCTGCCCCGGCGTCCGGGCGGCCCGCGCTCGGCCCGCGCCGCGATATGCCGCTGAGAGCAGCTCGACCTCCTTCGCGACCGACGCACCCGTGCTCGCCACGAGCCGTTCGATCCGTTCCGCCAGCTGCGGCGGCAGCGCGCTCAGGACGCCAGCAGCGCCAACACGTCGTCCGCGTGCGTGTCGGGCTTCACGTTGCGCAACTCCCTGGCGACGTTCCCGTCGGCGTCGATCACGAACGTGGAGCGCTCGACGCCCATGTACGACTTGCCGGCGTATGTCTTCTCCTTCCAGACGCCATAGTCCTCGGCCGTTGCGTGTTCGGTGTCGGCGAGCAGCGCGAACGGCAGGTCGTACTTCTCCTTGAACTTGACATGAGAGCCCTCGTCGTCGGGGCTGACGCCCAGCACGACGGCGCCGGCGCGCTCGAACTCACCCCACGCGTCGCGGATCCCGCAGGCCTGGGCCGTGCAGCCCGGCGTGTCGTCCCTGGGGTAGAAGTAAAGAACGACCGGCTTGCCGCGCAGCTCGGACAACTTGACGGTCTCGCCTGCGTCGCTCGTGAGCTCGAAATCCGGGGCCGGCTTGCCTTGTTCGACTGCCACTCGTCTCTCCGTTGGCGGTTGAAAGGTGATGCGCGTCAGCCGAGCCTAGCTGCTCGATCGCAGCACATGTGCCGTTGGACCATGGCGAATCCGGCCCGCAAACGGATCGAGAACAGTGCTAGCTCTGTGCTGCTGATCGCCTCGGCGCGACGCCGGGGACGAGCAACGGTGTCGCGTGCTGCCGCCGCGACTCCACCGCGGAAGGCCCAGCCGAGAAGTAGTCCTCGTACGGACACATCTGCGGAAGCGCGCGATCGAGCAAGAGCTTGGCGAGGAAGGTTCGCATCGCTCGGTCTATCGGTTCCCGAAGTCGCGGTCTTTAACACTTTCTCGAGTTGGGCTAGAAGGCCTCCGCGTCGCGTGCACGCCCGTCGAGGGCTTGTGGTCTGGCTCGCTAGTGTGGCCCGCGATGCTCTCGGCTCACGCCACGCTCGCCATCTTCGTCGTCGGGGTTCCCGCGCTCGCGGCGCTCACCGGCGGCCTCGTCTACTGGCGCCGCCGGGTTCCCGGTCGCCTCGTCGCGAACCTGCTCGCACTCGCCCAGACGTTGCTCGTCGCCCAGGTCGGCCTTGGGCTGCTGCTTCTCTCCGACCACCGCCGTGCCGCCGACGAACTCCACTACGCCTACGGCTCGCTCTCGCTCGCGGCGATCCTGGCGCCCTGGATGTACGCGCCTGCCGAGGGGCCACGGCGTCTGCTCTGGTTCGCCGGCACCTCCTTGCTCGCCGCAGCCCTCGCCGTTCGAGCGATGATGACGGGATCATGAAGCGCTTCTTGACGGACATGAACGCCACCCTGCGCGGGTTCCTGATCATCGCGCTGATCGCGGCCGTCGTCGTCGTGCTCTCGCTCCAATCCGTGCTCTCGACCGTCGGCGGCCTCTTGCAGATCGCCTTCTTCCTCGCGATCGCCTTCTTCCTCTTTCTGCTCTGGCGCGAGAAGCGGGGAGACATCGAGTCGTGGCAGGACCGGAGCCGGAACGTCTTCTACGCCGCGATCGTGCTCGCTGTCGTCGATATCGGCGCGCTGATCGGGCTCGGCGCGTCCGGTCCCGACGCGCTCGCATTCTTCCTCGTGCTCGGCGCCTGCGCCTATGCCGCTTTCCGCGTCTGGCGCAACGAGCACACGTACGGCTAGGGCTCGACGACGGCGACTTTGCGGCTGTCCGCGACCCAAGCGGCGCCATAGATCCCACGCGGCGTGGCAGCGGTGAACTAGAGCTGGTCGCGCAGCGCGGCGAGCAGCTTGTCGCCCTCGTAGAGCACCGGCCCGCCGGAGTCGGCGAGCGGGGCGGGCTCGTCGGCCCAGGCCGCGTCGGGGCCGAAGACGTAGTAGACGTCGTAGACGAAACCCGAGTAGCCGAGCCCGCCGAGATCGGTGTCGGCGAAGTGCGTGCCGGTGATGCCTTCGGGATCCCAGTACTGCGTCACCCGCGGGTCGGCGAGAATCGACTCGTCGATCGCGCCACGTTCGTCGGTGACGCGTTGATTGAGCCAGACCGCATACACGCGAAGATCCCGGGACCTCTCGACGTCGAGGATGTTCTCCCGCACCCAACGGGCGCCGGCGAGGCAGGTGCCTCAGGTCGGAGAGAGGAGGAGGAGTAGGCGGGGCTTGCCGGCGTCCGCCTCGAAGTCGGCGCGCAGGTCGAGCACATTCTCGAGCTGTTTCACCGCGCCGGCGGAACGGGCCGCTTCCGGCTGCGCCGCCTCGTCGCCGCCGCAACCCGCCAGCGCGAGCGCGGCGAGGAGCAGAAGCGCTGCTCGTCGCATTACGCCCGGACTTGGGCTGAGACGCCGTCGAGAGCGTCGAGCGCAGCGCGGATCGTCATCAGTTCGCCGACGAAGATCGGCGTGTCGCGCTCGGTGTAGGCCGACGCCTCGCTCTCGCGGAGCGTCAGCATCAGATGCATGAAGTCGGACGGCTCGTCGCACTCGAACGCGGTCATGAACTCCTGGTCGTCGATGCCGAAGGAGTACGTGGTGTGATTGTGGATCGTCTCGAACTCGCGGCCGACGCGGATGTGCTCATCCATCGCGCGCTGCCGGTCCTCGTGCGAGAGCGCGTACCACGGCCGCACCTTCACGAAGGGATAGACGACCAGGTACGGCGAGCCCTTCGGGATGATCTTCCGCGGCCGCCGCGCCTGTGTGTACGGCGAGGCCTTCGTTGTCGCGAGATAGTTGTACGGCGTCTCCAGCCAGCCGGCGAGCGGCGTCCCGTTCAGTTCCGCGCCGAGCTCACCGAGGTCGGCGTAGCGTTCGGTGATCTTCCAGAGGAAGAAGTCGACGTCGGGGCGGACACCGGCGGTCGAATAGGCGCGCAGGTGCTCGTAGCGCTGGCTCCAGCTCTCGACCACGTCGGCGAAGACGTCCTTCATCGCCGTCCGCTCCTCGAGCGGCAGGCGCCGCCAGGCAGGGTCGGTCTTGAAGAAGGTGTAGGCGACGTACTGGCCGGTCTGGATCTCGCTACTCACGGGCATATCGTACGTTCCGCGGCGTCGCGCACCGGCTCGAAGCTGGACTTCTTCGTCCCGTCGACGTAGTAGACGCCGGACTGGAATCCTGCCAGCGCGGGCTCGTCGTGGGAGTGGAAGAGGAGCATGCCAGCGACGTTCTGTTGGCATGCGGCGAGCTCGATCGCGCGGCGATAGTAGTCGGCCTGGGTCGGCTCGTCGACGGGGTCGCCGACCTCCTCGCCCTCGTAGACCTGCGCCTTCGCGGGCGGGATCCGCGTCTCCACGCCCAGCTCGCTGTAGAGCACCGGAAGCCCGGGGCCGAACGCCGCGTCGAGGAGCGGCCGCAGCTTCTCCTCGTAGTCGGCCAGCAGGATCGACTTCGACGCCGGGTCCGTGGAGCGATCGGGTGGGATGCTCGAGGTCGCCGGGTAGGGGTGGTAGGCGAAGCCGTCCATCGGCGGCCGCGCGCGCCCGCTCGCACGGAAGGCGGCGCCGAGGTCGCGGATGAACGTGGTCGGCGAGTGCGTGTCGCGCCCCGTGCCGGGGCGGTCGACCCCGCGCGGGGCGAGTGCGCCTCCCCAGACCCGCATCTTCGGGTCGGCCTGCTTGACGGCGTCGTAGACCTCGATCAGGAGCGCCAGGTAAGCGGGCGCAGCGACGTCGCCGCCTTCGGAATCGAACTGCGGCATCCAGAAGCGGTTCAGGTTCGGCTCGTTGCCGACGATCACGTCGCGGATCTCCGGCGTGTCGCGCATGACCGCGGTCACATAGGCGGCGAAGTCCTCACGTGCGTCGGGGGTGAGCGGCGTCGTCGCCGAGCCGGGGTGGTAGACGGCAAGGAAGATCCGCGTGTCGCCGGCGCGCTCGACCACCCCGCGGAGGACGGCGATCTCCTCTTCGGACGGTGCCGACAGCCCCGGCTGCCAGTAGCTCGTGACGCCGACCGCGCGGAAGCCGGCTTCCTGCAGCTGGTCGAGGGCCGGACCCTCGTGCCGGACGACGTCGTCTACGGCTCCAACCAGAAACGCGGGGCCATCCGAGCCACCGCCTCCGCAGCCGGCAACGAGCGCTGCGGCGAGGAGGCACGCACCACGAAGGGCATGCTGACTCGCTCGACGGGCCGTCCGGGCAGCGCCGCATCGAGGAACGAGATCGAGAGCTGGTGCCAGCCGGGAGTGTTCTCGGCGGCCTCGAGGGTCAGCCGGACGCGGCTCCCCGCACGGGCCTTGCCGGTCACGACGGCGATCGCATTCCGACGCGGCAGGAGCAACAGCCTGGCCCTGTAGGTGCATGCGCGCTCGCATCGGAGCGAGATCGTACGTTCCGCCGTGGTGAACGCGGCCGACACCTTCGCCTCGACCGGGCACGCGCCCAATGACGCCGTCCCGGCGAGCTCGATCGCCGCCCTGACCGGCTCGAGCGACGTCTTCGGCGAGCCGTCCGCGTAGACGAGGCCGGACTGCCAGCCGGGTCTGCCCGGCTCGTCGTGGGTGTGGAAGAGGAGCATGCCAGCGACGTTCGACTGGCAATAGGCGAGGTGGATCGCGCGCCGGTACGCCGCCGCCTGTGCCGCCTCGGGCACGGGCCGGGTCGTCGCGGGCTCGACGCCACCGTAGAGTGCGCGCTTGTCGGCCGGGATCATCGATTCGATCCCGAACTCGTCGTAGAGGATCGGCATTCCCCTGCCGATCTGCGCCGTGCCGTCGAACGCCTTGCCGAGCAGCCGGACGAGCACGTCTTGGTCGATCAGCCCGAGATGATCGGGATCGGACGGCAGCGAGTCGACGGCGACGCTCGAGTTGAGCGGATACGGGTGGAACGAGAAGCCGTCCATCACCGGCAGCGCGCGGCCCCCCTTCCGGTAGGCGGCCCCGAGCTCGCGGAGGAACCGGGTGGGGGAGATCGTGTCGCGCCCCGTATTCGGCTTGTCGACTCCACGTGGCGCGAGCGCGCCGCCCCACACGCGAACGTCCGGTGCCGCCGCCTTCAGTGCGTCGTAGGTGTTCGCGAGCAGGCGCAGGTACGCGGGCGCGGAGGCGCCCGTGCCGTTGAGCGCGAACTGCGGCATCCAGAAGCGGTTCAGGTTCGGCTCGTTGCCCACGATCACGTCCCGGAAGCCGGGATTCGCCTTTACGATCGCAGCCGCGTAGGCGGCGAACGCGGTGCGATCGGCGAGCGTGAGCGGAGTCGTGCGGGAGCCGGCGTTGTAGACCGAGAGGTAGACGCGGGTCCCGTGCAGCGCGGCCGCTGCGTCGACGTTCGCGAGCACCATTGCCTCGTGTGGCGTCGGCTCGGTGAGCCCAGGCTCCCAGAAGCTCGTCACACGCACGGCCTGGAAGCCGGCCAGCTTCAGCAGTCCCATCTCGGTCTCCGACCGGACGAGGAACGGGCTCCGAACACGATCCTCGGCGGCGCCGAAAACGACCGACGAGCCGCCCGCGTGAGCCGCGGGGGCAAGGGCGAGCATCGCCGCCAGAGCTGCCAGGAGACCCTTCACGCCGAGGCTAAGGTAGCCGCGATGGCAGACGTCAGGGACAAGTTGAAGGGTCTGCCGGCAAAGTCCGGCGTGTACCTCTTCCGGGACGAGCGCGGCGATGTGCTCTACATCGGCAAGGCGAAATCGCTGCGCCCGCGCGTGCGCTCCTACTTCCAGGAGGGTCGCGGCGACAGCCGCGCCTCGATCCCGCAACTCGTGCCGCGGATCGCCGACCTCGAGGTGATCGTCACCGGCAGCGAGGTCGAGGCTCTCCACCTCGAGCAGAACCTGGTCAAGCGGCACCGGCCGCCGTTCAATGTGCGGCTGCGCGACGACAAGTCGTTCCCGTACATCGCAGTCACGGTCGAGGACGAGTACCCGCGCGTCATGTTCACCCGTGAGCGACACCGCCGCGGCGTCCTCTACTTCGGCCCGTACGCAAACGCGAAGAAGGTGCGGGAGACGCTCGACGTGCTCAACCGCGTCTTCCAGTTCCGGCCGTGCGAGGGCCCGAAGCCGGGCCGCCACTCCGGGATCCCCTGCCTCGACTTCCACATCGAGCGTTGCCATGCACCCTGCGTCGGCTACATCTCGAAGGACGACTATCGAGAGATCATCGACGGCGTCGTCAACTTTCTCGCCGGCGACACGAAGACGATCGTGCGCGAGCTGCAGCGGCAAATGCGCGCCGCCGCTGCCGACGAACGCTTCGAGGACGCCGCGCGCTACCGCAACCGGCTCTTCGCAATCGAGAACCTGGCCGAGAGGCAGGGCGCGGACCGGCGCGAGACCGGCTCGATCGATGTGGTGGGAGTCGCAGCCGAGGGCGACCGCGCCGCTGTGCAGGTGTTTCCGCTCCGCGGCGGCAAGATGATCGACCGCCATGGCTTTCACCTCGAGAACGTGCAAGGGCAGGACGTGACCACGCTGCTGGAGGCGTTTGCGCTCGAGTACTACGGAAACGCGCCCTCGATCCCGCCCCAGATCGTGGTGCCGCCCGAGGCGACCGGGCTCGAGGCGCTGCAGGAGTTCCTCACGGAGCTGCGCGGCTCGCGTGTGGACGTACGCGTGCCCGCGCGCGGCGAGAAACGCCGGCTAGCCGAGCTCGCGGCCCAGAACGCGCGGCTCGCACTCGACTCGGAGCAGCTCGTCTCGGAGCAGAAGCAACTCCGCCGCGTCCATGCGCTCGAGGAGCTGCGCGAGGCTCTCAACCTCGAGAGCCTCCCGCTCCGAATCGAGTGCTTCGACATCTCGAACATCCAGGGGCAGGAGATCGTCGGCTCGATGGTGGTCTTCCAGGACGGGATCGCGAAGAAAGCGCACTACCGTAAGTTCGGCGTGCGCGGGCTCGACGGCCAGGACGACTTCGCCGCGATGGCGGAGGTCGTCTCGCGCCGCTTCGCCCGTCTGCGGACAGGCACCGAGGCCGAGTACGACGAGGGCTTCGCGACGGCGCCGAACCTCGTCGTCATCGACGGCGGCAAGGGTCAGTTGTCGGCTGCGCTGGCAGCCATGCAGGCATACGAGCTGCCCCGGGTGGCGGTGATCTCGCTGGCGAAGCGGGTCGAGGAGGTCTTCGTCCCGCAGCAGGCCGATCCCATGCTGCTCGACCCGCACAGCGCTGGTTTGCAATTGCTCCAACGTGTTCGGGACGAGGCGCATCGCTTCGCGCTCGGGTTCCACCGTCAACGGCGCTCGGCGCGGGCGCGCGAGTCGCTCTTCGACACACTCGAGGGCGTCGGCCCGGCCCGCCGGCGTGCGCTGCTGCAGCACTTCGGCTCGACCGAGGGCGTGATCGCAGCGAGCCAGGAAGAGCTCGAGGGCGTTCCCGGCGTCCCGGCGAAGACGGCGCGCTCGATCTACGCGCAGCTGCACCGGACCGGCAGCCCGGGCTGAGCGCGGGCCGTTACGGCGCTCGCAGCTCCATCTCGAGAAATTCCCAGTCGCCACCGTTCGTCGAGTGCGTGTAGACGCGTACGGCGGCGAAGCCGGCCCGCTCGTAGACCGTGATCGCCCGCCGATTGAACGTCGCTACCGCGAGGACGATCCTCGTCGACCCGAAACGGGCGCGGGCATGGCGCAACCCGGCCTCGAGAAAGTCGCTGCCGAGACCCCGGCCGGTCAGATCAGGTCTGAGGCCGAGCCCGATCTCGATCGCGTCCTGCTTGTCCTGCTTGAACTGGAAGAAGCCGGCGAGCTCGCCGGTCTCGTCCTCGACGGAGACGTACTCGTCTCCCCGCAAGGCCGGATCGAGCAGCTCGGCAAGGTCGCTCGCGTCAGCTGACGCGTCGTAGAAGGAGAAGGGCTCGGGGTAGTGCCACAGGGCGATCTCCTCGGCCTCCGCCTGGGTCATCGTCCGGAACCGGAAGGCGGGCGGAGTCACGTGTCTGCGGCGGGGCTCTTGCCGGTGAGCGAGCGCCAGTCCACGTGGCCGAGGGTGAGGAAGAGCGCGGTGAAGCCGATGATCACGTTGGTCACGATCAATGTCAGCTTCATCCCGACGCTGAAGGCGAGCAGGGTCGCGCGCCCGATGCCCGTGCCGTTGAAGACGTAGACGATGAACGCCTGCTCGGTGCCGATTCCGCCGGGCGAGATCGGCACGAGCGTCGCCAGGCTCTGAGTCACCTGGACCAGCAGGACGTTACGGACCGACTGGTGGATCCCGAACGCGTCGAGGAAGAACCAGATCGCGACGAAACGGAGCAGCCAGTCCCCCGCCTGCCAGAGCGCCACCTCGCGGAGGTAGCGGTTCTTGTCGCTCAGCACCGCGAACCCCTGGCGCACATGCTCCTTGAACTCGGCGATATGGAGGCGGAGCCAGAGAAAGCCGATCACGCCGAAGATCACGAGGGCGACGAACAGCACGAACGAGAACTCGGGATTGGCGGCGAAGAAGCCGAAGTCGAAGCCCGGCAGCTTGCCGAGCGAGCCGACCGCGGGGAGGACGCCGAGCGTCAGCGCGTAGACGAAGATCAGCAGCGCCATCGCCATGTCGAAGAACGAGAGGACGAGCAGCGTCGCGCCGAGCGTCACGTACGTACTGCCGGGCACAGCGCGGTGCGCGAGGAAGAGGCGCACGGCGTCGCCGCCGCGCGCGGGGATGATCGCGTTGACGCCGACGCCTGCGAGATACGAGGCATAGATCGAGACCCAGCGGACCGGCTCCTCCGGGTACGACGCCGCAATCGCGTTCCGCCAAGCGCGGCTCGTGCACATCGTCTTCAGCAGGTGGGCGAGGATCGCGAGCGCGAGCGCCGTGAACTTGACCGCCGCGAGCTGCTCGAAGAAGACGCCGATCGCATGGAGCACCTCGCCCATGCGCTCAGGCTACTCCCGGCCCCTGATCGCCTGCCCCTCCCGGCCGGCGGAGCCGGCCTCCGGCGCAGGCTCGTGTCGCGTCAGGACCCGGGAGTGCCGCGGCTAGGGCCGGTCGGCTCCGTCGGAGCCCATGAACGGGTAGCGGTAGTCGGTCGGGGGGACGAACGTCTCCTTGATCGTCCGCGGCGAGACCCAGCGGATCAGGTTCCACATCGAGCCAGCCTTGTCGTTCGTGCCCGATGCGCGGGAGCCGCCGAAGGGCTGCTGCCCGACGACTGCGCCGGTGGGCTTGTCGTTGACATAGAAGTTGCCGGCCGCGTAGCGGAGCTTCGCGTGCGCCTCCTCGACGGCGAAGCGATCGTCGGCGAAGACGGCTCCGGTGAGGCCGTACGGCGCGCCCTGGTCGACGAGGTCGAGCGTGTCGCTCCAGCGCTTGTCGTCGTACACATACGTCGTCACGACCGGGCCGAACAGCTCCTCGCTCATCGTCCGGTAGGACGGGTCATCGGTCTGGATCACGGTCGGCGCGACGAAGTAGCCCTCGCTGTCGTCGTAGTCGCCGCCGGCGACGATCTCCGCCTTGGCCGACGCGCGCGCTTCGTCGATTGCCTCCTTCTGGGTCGCGAAGGAGCCCTTGTCGATGACGGCGCCCATGAAGTTGGAGAAGTCGGAGACGTCGCCCATCCGCAGCTCGGCGACCTGGGCCTCGAGCCGCTCGCGCAGCTCCGGCCACATGCTCTTCGGCGCGTAGACGCGCGAGGCGGCCGAGCACTTCTGGCCCTGGTACTCGAAGGAGCCGCGCACGATCGCGGTCGCGACCTCGGCGGCGTCCGCGCTCGGGTGGGCGACGATGAAGTCCTTGCCGCCGGTCTCGCCGACGATTCGGGGGTAGTTGCGATAGCCCGCGATGTTGTCGCCGACCGTCTTCCACATCGACTGGAAGACGGGCGTCGAGCCGGTGAAGTGGATCCCGGCAAGCTCCGGGCTCGCGAGCGCAGCGTCGCCGATCGTGGCGCCCGAGCCGTAGACGATGTTGATGACGCCGTCCGGCAGCCCCGCCTCACGCAGGATCTGCAGCGTGTAGTGGGCCGACAGCGCGGCCGTCGACGCCGGCTTCCAGACGACGGTGTTGCCCATCAGCGCCGCGGAACCGCTCAGGTTTCCCCCGATCGCGGTGAAGTTGAAGGGGCTGACCGCAAAGACGAACCCTTCGAGGGGGCGGTACTCCATCCGGTTCCAGACGCCGATCGAGGAGACCGGCTGCTCGGAGTAGATCCGGAGCATGAACTCGACGTTGAAGCGCCAGAAGTCGATCAGCTCGGCGGCCGCGTCGATCTCCGCCTGGTGTGCGGTCTTCGACTGGTTCAGCATCGTCGCGGCGACGAGGGTCGAGCGCCACGGCCCGGCGAGCAGCTCTGCGGCGCGGAGGAAGACCGACGCGCGCTCCTCCCACGGTAGCCGCGACCAGTCGGCGTGCGCCTCGCGCGCGGCGTCGATCGCCTGCTGCACGTGCTCGGGGCCGCCCTTCGCGACGTCGGCGAGGACGTGCTCCTTGCGATGTGGCATCACCGCCTGGGTCGTCTCCTTCGTCTCGATCTCCTCGCCGCCGATCACGATCGGGATCGAGATCCGCTCGCGCTCCATCTGCGTCAGCCGCACGCGCAGCTCCTCGCGCTCGGGCGTGCCCGGCGCGTACGTGCGCACCGGCTCGTTGGCGGGTGCGGGCGGCCGGAAGATGCCGGGGGCGCTCACTGCGACCGATTGTAGAGTCGGTGCCGATGCGCGTGACGCGCCATCCCTACGAGATCGTCGGCTGGGGGGTGGGGGAGCTCTGGATCGGCGACGGCGAGGTCGTCGTCGCCCACGATCCGCCCACGCCCGGGGTCAGCTTCGAGGGCGCCGTGCCCCAAACGACCCCCAGGGGCACCCCCGGTGTCCCTACCGAAACGCTATCGAGGCGGGAGTCACGACAGACCGACAGCTTCGTGCCGGAACTGCTCCAGCGGCTGCAGGGCTACTTCGCTGGGGAGCGGATCTCGTTCGCGGACGTCCCGCTCGACGAGGACTGGACGACGCCGTTCCAGGCGTCGGTTGCAGCGGCGCTCCGGGCCGTCCCCTGGGGCGAGGTCGTGAGCTACGGCGAGCTCTCCGCCCTCGCCGGCCGCGCCCGCGCCGCGCGCGCGGCGGGCGCGTTCTGCGCCGAGAACCGTTTCTCGCTCTTCGTCCCGTGCCATCGCGTCGTCTCCAGCAACGGCATCGGCGGCTACGGCTCGCTCGGAGTCGAGTACAAGCGACGACTGCTCGCCCTCGAGGGCTATGGGTCTCTCTGACGACCTCCGCTCCGAGCTCGCCGCGATCGCGCCCGAACGCGGCTGCTGCCGGCTCGCGGAGGTCTCGGCGCTTTTCCATTCGGCCGGAAGCGTGCATCTTCGCGGCCGCGGCCGGATCGCACTCCATCTCGACGTCGCCACCTCCGGCGTCGCCCGGCGCGCCTTCTCGCTCCTGCGGCCGCTCGGCATCCACTCGCAGATCCGCACGTACAGCCGCCGCTCGTTCGACCGCGCGACGCGCTATCAGCTGCACGTGAGCGGGAACGAGCTGGCGCTCGCAGCGCTGGTCGAGGCGGGTGTGCTCGACGCTCGGCACGCGCCGCTGGAGCGTCCGCCGAAACGGGTCGTCGGCCGCTCCTGCTGCCGCGGTGCGTACCTGCGCGGCGCGCTGCTCGGCGGCGGCTCCCTCTCCGGCCCGCGCTCGCCCCATCTCGAGCTGCGCACGACCTCCCTCGAGGGTGCCGAGTTCCTACGCGCGGTCGCGGCCGCCGACCAGGTGCACCTTGGCGTGCTCGACCGCGGCCGTCACGCCGTGGCATACGCGAAAGGGCTCGACGCAATCGAGTCGGTGCTCACCCGAGCCGGCGCGACCGACACGGTGCTCGCCTTCGAGGAGCGGTCGATCGTCGCCGCGGCCCGCGCTGAGGCCAACCGACTCGCGAACGCCGACCACGCCAATCTCGTTCGCACCAGCCGCGCGGCGCAGGAGCAGCTCGAGGCCATCCGCGCACTCCAGCGGGAAGGCGCGCTCGAGCGCCTTCCGGACCGCCTGCACGAGATCGCCCGCCTGCGTCTGCGCCACCCGCAGCTCCCGCTGCGCGAGCTGGCGGCCAAGTGCGACCCTCCGACCACAAAGGCCTCGGTCCACCGCCGCTTGCGCAAGCTCCAGGAACTCGCCGCGTCCCAAAGCTGATGTTGGGAGCGGAGCGACCCTTCAGGGGTCTTGGCGCGAACCGGGATCCCCACTCGGGGATTCCGGTTCTGATTGCGCCCGAAATCAAGACAGGCGGGCCGGAGGGGAAGCTCCGAGGACGACCTTCCCCTCCGCGTGCCGTGCTCCGGTGCCGGCGCCGAACGGGGTCTGAATTCGGCGACGGACGAGCGCGAACCCGCCCAAGTCAAGACTACGACATTGCCAATGGTGCGTCACTTCACATTCGTTCTCATCAGAGACAACGGTGCGACGCCGGCGGACGTGGAACTGTAGGTTGCGAGGTCGATGGAGACGGCCCTCGCAAGCCTGAAGGAGCGCATCGGCGAGATTGACGATCTCGACCGCGCGTCGTCGCTGCTCGGCTGGGACCAGCAGGTGAAGATGCCGCCCGGCGGCGCGGGCGTCCGTGCGGAGCAGTTGGCGACGCTCGAGCGTCTTGCGCACGACGCGCTGACGTCCGACGAGATCGGCCGGATCCTCGACGAGCTCGCTCCGCACGAGGACTCGCTCGACTACGACTCGGACGATGCCAGCCTGATCCGGCACGTCCGCCGGGACTGGGAGAAGGCACGGCGGGTTCCGTCGGCGCTGCGCGCCGAGATGACCCGTGCTGCGTCCCTGGCGATGCCGGTGTGGGTGAAGGCGCGGCAGGAGTCGGACTTCTCGCAGTTCCTGCCCGCACTGCGCACGAACATGGAGCTGCGGCGCCGCTATGTCGAGTGCTTCGACGAGTACGACGAGCCGTACGACGTCCTGCTGGACGACTTCGAGCCGGGCATGAAGACAGCCGAGGTCCGCGCGGTCTTCGAGCGGCTGAAGGAGGCGCAGGTACCGCTCGTCGCCGCCGCCCGCCAGGAGGGTGAACCGCCTGTCCGCGGGACGTTCCCGCTCGAGGGCCAGAAGGAGTTCGAGTTGAAGGTGATCGAGCGCTTCGGCTACGACCCGTCGGAGTGGCGGCTCGACACGGCCGTGCACCCGTTCGCGTCTTCGATCGCGATCGGCGACATCAGGCTGACGACGCGGTACTTCGATGAGAACCTCGATGGCCTCTTCGGGACGATGCACGAGACCGGCCACGGCCTCTATGAGAACGGCGTCTCGCGCGATTTCGAACGCACGCCGCTAGCGCATGGGGCCTCGCTCGGCTTCCACGAGTCGCAGAGCCGGATGTGGGAGAACATGGTTGGCCGCAGCCTCCCCTTCTGGCGCCACTTCTTCCCGCAGCTGCAGGCGACGTTCTCCGGCCGCGCTCTCGGACACGTCGCTCGACGACTGGTACCGCTCCGTCAACTGGGTCGCGCCGTCGCTGATCCGCGTCGAGGCGGACGAGGCGACCTACAACCTGCACATCATCCTTCGCTTCGAGCTCGAGCAGGAGCTGCTGGCCGACTCGATCGAGTTGGAGGAGCTGCCCGACATCTGGAACCAGCGGATGAAGGACTATCTCGGCGTCGAGCCGCCGAACGACGCCCTCGGCGTGCTCCAGGACATGCACTGGGCCGTCGGCGCGATCGGATACTTCTCGACCTACGCGCTCGGGAACGTCATCTCCGGACAGCTCTGGGAGAAGGTGACGGCCGAGATCCCGGACTTGCACGCTCAGTTCGAGCAGGGCGAGTTCGGCGCGCTCGCCGGCTGGTTGCAGGAGAATCTCTGGCGCCACGGGCGCAAGTTCATGCCGCGCGAGCTGATCGAGCGGATCACGGGCGGCGGTCTCGACTCCGAGCCGTATTTGCGCTATCTGCGCAGCAAGTACCCGCTCGCGACTTAGACTCCGCCGCGCACAAACGACACGGGAGAGAAGACCGAACATGGCGATTCGCGTAGGGATCAACGGCTTCGGCCGGATCGGGCGGAACTTCTTCCGCGCGCAGCTCGAGCGCAAGGCTGACATCGAGATCGTCGCGGCGAACGACCTGGGCGACGAGAAGACGATGGCGCACCTGCTCAAGTACGACTCGACGCTTGGCCCACTCGACGGCGAGGTCGAGGTGAAAGACGGCGTCATCCGCGCCGGCGGCGAGGAGATCAGGCTGCTCTCGGAGCGCGACCCGGGCGCGATCGGTTGGGGTGAGCTCGGCGTCGACGTCGTGCTGGAGTCGACCGGCTTCTTCACGAAGCGCGAGGGAGCGCAGAAGCACCTCGACGCCGGCGCGAAGAAGGTCGTGATCTCGGCGCCTGCGACGGACCCCGACATCACGATCGTCCTCGGCGTCAACGACGACGCCTACGACAAGGACTCGCATCACATCGTCTCGAACGCGTCCTGCACGACCAACTGCATCGCGCCGATGGCGAAGGTGCTGAACGACGCCTTCGGGATCGAGCACGGCTTCATGACCACCATCCATGCGTACACGAACGACCAGAACATCCTCGACCTCCCGCACGAGGACCTGCGTCGCGCGCGGGCAGCGGCGATCAACCTGATCCCGACGTCGACCGGGGCCGCCCGGGCGATCGGGCTCGTGCTGCCCGAGCTCAAGGGGAAGGTCGACGGATGTCGCTGTGCGCGCACCGGTGCCGACCGGCTCGCTCACCGACTTCGTCGTCACGCTCGGCCGCGACGTCACCGCCGAGGAGGTCAACGGCGCCTTCCAGAAGGCCGCGCGCGGCTCGCTCGACGGGATCCTGCAGTACTCGGTCGATCCGATCGTCTCCACTGACATCATCCACTCCGCCTACTCGTGCATCTTCGACAGCCCGCTGACGATGGCAACCGGCCGCAACGCCAAGGTCTTCGGCTGGTACGACAACGAGTGGGGCTATTCGTGCCGGCTCGTCGACCTGATGGGCAAGCTGCTCTGATGCGCTTCTCGCAGGCGCGGCTGCTGGTCGACGATTTTCAGACGGCGTTCCGCTTCTACCGGGACACGCTCGGGCTGTCGAACGCATTCGGCGACGAGTCGAGCGGCTATGCCTCCTTCGACACTGGCTCCGGCGGGGTCGCGATCTTCGAGCGCGGCGGGCAGGGCGAGGTCGTAGAGCTGCGCCCGCCCGGCGACTCGACCCTGCTCGTTCTCGAGGTGGACGACGTCGACGCCGACGTGGCGCGGCTCGAGGCCCACGTGGTGCGCGAGCCTGTCGACCAGCCCGAGTGGGGCGGGCGCGTCGCGTATCTGCGCGACCCCTCCGGGAACCTGATCGAGCTCTTCCAGCCGCTACCACGCCAGGAATGAGGCTGCCGCGCTCGGTTCGCGACGCGGACCTCGACGGCAAGACCGTCCTCGTGCGAGCAGACCTGAACGTCCCGCTCGAGGACGGCCGGGTCGCCGACGATACGCGCATCCGTGCGGCGTTGCCGACGCTCGAGCTGCTGCTCGAGCGAGGGGCGGCCCACGTCCGCGTCTGCTCGCACCTCGGCCGACCGAAAGGGGAGGACTCGGCGTTCCGGATCGAACCGGTGCGTGCGCGGCTGCGCGAGCTCCTGCCGGACGAGCGGATCGAGGTGCTCGAGAACACGCGCTTCCATCCGGGTGAGACGAAGAACGATCCCGAGTTCGCACGTCAGCTCGCCGAGGGCTGTGACCTCTTCGTCGACGACGCGTTCGGCTCGGCGCACCGGGCGCACTCGTCCACCGTCGGCGTCGCCCAGATCCTGCCCGCGTACGCTGGGCTGCTCCTGCTCGCCGAGCTGGAGCATCTCGGGCGGCTGCTGGGCGAGGTCGAGCGCCCGTTCGTGCTCGTCACTGGCGGCGCCAAGGTCGCGGACAAGCTGGGCGTCCTCGAGAAGCTTGGCGGGCGGGCCGACGAGGTGCTGGTCGGCGGGAAGATGGCGGAGGAGCTGCGTGAGGCCAACCCCCTCTCGTTCGAGGTCGTGCTTCCGGCCGACGTCGTTGCGGCGAGCGAGTTCGCCGAGGACGCTGAGACCCGCGTGGCGCGGTTCGACGCGCTTCCGGACGGCTGGCTCGGGCTCGACATCGGGCCTGACTCGCGGGAGGACTTCGCGCGCCGGATCCGCGCCGCGAAGACGGTCTTCTGGAACGGGCCGATGGGCGTGTTCGAGTGGGAGCCGTTCGCCGGCGGGACGAAGACGGTCGCCGAGGCCGTTGCGGCGGTCGACGGCTATACCGTCGTCGGCGGCGGCGACTCCGTCCGTGCGCTCAACGAGCTCGGGCTCGACGACGAGGTCTCCTGGGTCTCGACCGGCGGCGGCGCCTCGCTCGAGTTGCTCGAGGGCAAGGAGCTTCCCGGCGTGGCGGCGATCCCGGAAGAATGAGCGCATGCTGATCGCCGGCAACTGGAAGATGTTCAAGGGACCGGGCGAGGCGCGAGCCTTCTTCGACTCGTTCGACCCACCTGACGGTGTCGACGTCGTCCTTTGTCCGCCGTTCGTCTCGCTCGCGGTAGCGGTCGAGAGCGGCCGGACCGTCTACGCGCAGAACGTGCACTGGGAGGCGCAGGGCGCTTACACCGGCGAGGTCTCACCCGAGATGCTGCGCGAGTTGGGCGTCGAGGGCGCTCTGGTCGGCCATTCGGAGCGTCGCCAGCTGTTCGGCGAGAGCGACGAGACCGTCGCCCGCCGCGCCCGCACGGCCCTCCAAGCCGGGCTCGGCGTGATCGCCTGCGTCGGCGAGACTTTGGAGCAGCGCGCGTCCGGCGACACCGAGCTCGTGCTCAAGATCCAGGTCGAGGCGATCGCGTTCGCCGCCGGCGAGCACGAGCAGCTCGTGATCGCCTACGAGCCCGTGTGGGCGATCGGCACCGGCCGGACCGCCACGCCCGAGCAGGCCGAGGAAGCGCACCAATTCATCAAGAGCCTGCTCGACCGTCCCGTGCTCTACGGCGGCTCGGTCAAGCCCGAGAACGCAGCGGAGCTCCTCTCGAAATCCGCGATCGACGGTGCGCTCGTCGGCGGCGCCTCGCTCGAGCCCGACTCCTTCTTAGCGATTTGTCGCGCCGCGTCGACCTCGTAACGCTCGTCGTCCTCGACGGCTGGGGCTGCGCTCCGCCCGGCCCCGGCAACGCCGTCGAGCTGGCGCACACGCCGGTCTTCGACCGGCTCTGGCGGGAGTATCCGCACACGACGCTCGGAGCTTCGGGTGAGGCGGTGGGCCTGCCGCCGGGGCAAATGGGCAACTCCGAGGTCGGCCATCTGACGATCGGCTCGGGCCGTATCCTCTTCCAGGATCTCCAGCGCGTGAACGCCGCCGTCCGCGATGGGTCGTTTTTCGAGAATCCGGCACTGCTGGCCGCGTTCGGCCGCGCGCAGGAGCGCGGCGGCGGCGTCCATCTCCTCGGGCTCGTGTCGAAGGGCGGCGTCCACTCCCACCTCGACCACCTGCAGGCACTGCTCGAGCTCGCGCGCAGGCGCGGCATCGAGGATCGAACGTGGATCCACGCCTTCACCGACGGCCGAGACGTCTCGCCGCATGCGGCGGTCTCGGATCTCGCCGAGCTGCCGCCTGAGCGGATCGCGACGGTCGTCGGCCGCTACTACGCGATGGACCGCGACCAACGCTGGGAGCGGACGCGGCGAGCGCTCGACGCGATCACGCGCGGAGTCGGCGACTCGAGGCAGGACGTGCTTGCGGCCGTCCGGCTGAGTTACGAGGCCGGGATCACGGACGAGTTCCTGGAGCCGATCATCGTTGGGGGGGCACCACGGCTCACGGAGAAGGACTCGGCGATCTTCTTCAACTTCCGTCCCGACCGCGGCCGCCAACTGGCGCAGAAGCTCGCCGAGGCCGGCTTCGACCTGACGACGATGACGCGCTACTCGGACGAGCTCGATATCCCGGCCGCTTTCGGCGAGCAGGTCGTCGAGCACACGCTTGCGGAGACGCTGGCGGCGGCGGGCGCGCGACAACTCCACGTCGCCGAGACAGAGAAGTACGCCCACGTCACGTACTTCTTCAACGGCGGCGTCGAGCAGGCGTGGCCGGGGGAGATGCGGATTCTCGTCCCGAGCCCTCGCGACGTGCCGAGCTACGACCACAAGCCGGAAATGTCCGCGCGCGAGGTGGCGGCCCGGTTCGCGGACGAGATCGGGAGGGGCTACCGGTTCGCGGTGATCAACTTCGCCAACCCGGACATGGTCGGCCACACGGGCTCGATCCCCGCCGCGACGACCGCGGTCGAGGTCGCGGACGAAAGCCTTGGTGTCGTCGTCGAGGCAACGAATGCCGCCGGCGGCGTCTGCCTCGTCACCGCCGACCACGGCAACGCGGAGCAGCTGCTCGAGCCGGACGGTGTCAGCCCGCACACCGCCCACACAACGAATCTCGTTCCACTGATCCTCACCTTGAGTGAGGTGACGCTAAAGTCGGGCGGCGAACTCTCCGATCTAGCGCCTACGGCCCTGCGGCTCTTGGGTTTGGACAGACCGTCCGAGATGACTGGCACGGCGCTGTGCGGAACGGAATAAACCCGAACTTCAATTTTACAATCTTGGCGCTATACTCCCGCCCACTTGTCGCTGCCCCAGCCTGATCTCGGCGTCCTGCGGAAGGCCCAGCGAGGAGATGAGCGAGCTTTCTCGCTCATCGTCCGTGCGTATGAGCTTCCGGTCTTCAACTACGTGCTTCGGCTCGTGGGCGACCGTTCCCTTGCCGAGGACCTGACGCAGGAAGTCTTCATCCGGGTTTATCAGGGACTGCCGAACTTCTCGCTCCGCTGCCGGTTCACGACCTGGCTCTTCCAGGTGACGAAGAACCGCGTCCTCGACGAGCTGCGCGCCCTCGAGCGCCGGCCGCGCGCGGTCGTCAACCTCGAGGACATCCCGCCGCTCGAGGTCGTCGACGCGCCGTTCGAGCGGGTCGAGGCGATCGACGCCGTCTGGCGCGCGGTCGAGAACCTGAGCGTCGACCTGAAGATGGCGCTCCTGCTCCGCGACGTCGTCGGTCTCTCGTACACCGAGATCGCCGACTCGCTCGAGGTAACGCTCGCCACCGTCAAGTGGCGGATCTACAAGGCGCGCGAGGAAGTCCAGATCGCGCTCGCCCGCGAGGGCATCACCTTCGGCACGACCGGCGCGCAGCCGGCCGAGCCCGCCCTCGTCTAGGAGCGGCTCGACCGACCGCGCAGGGGCCGGCCGCGCTACGCGGCGGCGTTTGCGTCCTCCTTCGCCGCAAGCTGCAGGCTCGCCGCCATCACGTCCTTGAGGTGCCGCTTCTGGATCGGCAGCTGCACCTTCACGAGCTCGCCCACGCCCGGGTGCCTGGCCTGCTTGTTCAGCTCCTGGAGGACGCCCCAGTGGCCGACCTCGCCCGCCTCCGCCATCGTGAGAAACTCGAAGCCGTCCAGGCCGTCGGAGTTGCGCTCGAGGTACGCCTTCATCATCGTCGCGCCCTTCGTCTTCACGGTTCGGGCCTCGGCGAGGATCTTGCTCTTCTTGCCGTTCATGCTCGCTGCGACGGCGGTGCCGTCCTTTTCGGCCTTCGCCGCCTCCCGTCGCATCGTCTGCAGCTGCTTGCGCAGTTTCGCGTCCTTCGTCAGCTTCTCCACCCGCTCGGTCGCGGCCTGTGCGGCCATCGCCAGGCCGATCACCTCGCCGAGCTTCGTCTCCAGATTCGTCAGTTCCGCCATGCTGCTCCTCTTGTCGGGGCCGAGCTAGATCCCGTACGCGAGGCGCAATGCGAGAGCTTCGGGCAGACCCACCTCCCGCATCTCCGCCTGCGTCCGCTCGACCGGATAGTCCGTACGGCGGAAGGTTGCCCAGCCGGTGCCAAAGTCAATCTCGAGCCACGCCGCGCGCGGGTCGCCGTCTCGCGGCTGGCCGACCGAGCCGGGATTCAGCAGCCGGCGCAGCCGGCCGAGCTCGAGCCGCGTCCCGGCTCGCGCCGGCTCGCCGCGCAGCTCGCCGCCGTTCGAGATCTCGAGCGCGACGTGACTGTGGCCGACGAGGACGAGCGGCGCCTCGGTCAGCAGGAGTGCGTTCGCCGCGCTCTCGTCCGAGAGCACGTAGTCCCAGACCGGGTCGCGCGGGCTGCCGTGGAAGAGCTCGGCGTCCGGCGCGGCCGCCTTCGGCTCGAGCGAGCAAAGGAACACACGCGCGCTCTCGTCGAGGACGGTCTGTGTCCAGCGGGCCGCGGCGGCAGCCTCGCCGGCGAACGCGTCGATCGGGATCTTCCCCACCACGACGAGATCGTGGTTGCCGGCCAGGCAGATCGTCGCGCGGCCCTGCAGGAGCGCTGCGCAGTCGTTCGGCTTCGGCCCGTAGCCGACAATGTCACCCAGGCACCAGATCCCGTCGAAGCGGCTGGCGTCGATCTCGGCCAGCACGGCCTCGAGTGCACGCAGGTTCGCATGGACGTCGGAGAAAACGGCGATGCGCACCGGATGCTACGAGTTGCGGGGCGGCGCTTCGGGGAGATCCTGGATCCCGCGCACGGTGGCGTACTTCGACCAGGAGTCCTGGAGCGCATCGAGCAGCTCCTTGGCGAACTTCGTCGACATGTTCACGCGCGAGACGACGATCCCGGGAACATCGCCTTCCGAGACCTCGTGATCGATCCGCGCGAACGTGACCGTGAACTCGTACTCGGAGAACGAGATGTTGGCGAAGTTCGCGTAGGTTCCGGCGAGGTGTTTCTCGTCGATCTGGATGTTGAGCTGCCGCTCCTGGCCGGGGTCGTCCTCGTCCACGCCCGTACAGTAACGGCGTGAGGGCGATCGAAACGCTGGAGGCGGCACTCGGTGAAGCTGCGGGCACCGACGTCGTGCTCGAGCGGCCGAGCGACGCCGCCCACGGCGACTACGCGACGAACGTGGCGATGCGCCTCGCGGGCGCACGGCGGTTGGCGCCGCGGGCGATCGCGGAGGAGCTCGCCGAGCAGGCGACGGCGCTGCCTCAGGTCGAGCGCGCCGAGATCGCAGGCCCCGGGTTCGTCAACCTCTGGCTGGCGCGCGACTGGTACGGGGACGCGCTCGCCGAGCTGCTCGCCGCCGGCGCTGCGTACGGCAGCGGCGCGGGGGAGGTCAAGGAACGTGTGCAGGTGGAGATGGTGTCGGCGAACCCGACCGGCCCGATCGTCGTCTCGGCGGCGCGCAACGGCGCCTACGGCGACTCGGTCGCCCGCCTGCTCGAGTTCGCGGGCCATGAGGTCGAGCGGGAGTACTACTACAACGACGCCGGCGCGCAGATGGAACGCTTCCGCGCCTCTGTCGAGGCACGCCGGCAAGGGGAGGAGCCGCCCGAGGACGGCTACCACGGTGCGTACATCGCCGAGCTGGCGGCGCTGCGCGGCGACCCGGTCCCGCTGATGCTGACGCAGATCGAGCACACGCTCGAGCGCTTCCGGATCCACTACGACAGCTGGGCGTTGCAGAGCGAGCTGGAGCAGCGGCTGCCCGAGTTCCTCCCGCGCCTCGACACCTATGAGAAGGACGGCGCCGTGTGGGCGCGCTCGTCTGCGTACGGCGACGACGACGACCGCGTCCTGATCCGCTCCGAGACCGGCACGCCGACCTATCGCGCAGCCGACGTCGTCTATCTGGCAGACAAGCTCGACCGCGGCCATGACCGCGCGATCTACGTCCTCGGCGCCGACCATCACGGCACGCGCAACTGGTACGCCGCGGTGGCACGGATGCTCGGCTACGACCCCGAGCGCGTCGAGGTACTGCTCTACCAGCTCGTCCACCTGAGCAGGGGTGGCGAGGCGGCGAAGATGTCCAAGCGTCGCGGCGACGTCGTGATGCTCGACGAGTTCCTCGACGAGGTCGGAGTCGACGCGGCGCGCTGGTATCTCGTCTCGCGCGGGCCCGACCAGACGATCGAGATCGACGTCGATCTCGCCGCCGAGAAGACGGCGAAGAACCCCGTCTTCTACGTCCAATACGCCCACGCTCGGATCGCCGGGATCCTCCGCAACGCCGAGGGCGCGGACCCGTCACACGAGCCTCCCGCCGATCTCGCCGCCGAGGAGCGCGACCTCGTCAAGCGGCTCGCCGAGTTCCCGGCCGTCGTCGCCGAGGCGACCGAGCGGCGCGGCCCGCACGCGATCCCGACCTACGCGATCCGCGTCGCGGACGACTTCCACCGCTTCTACCACGAGCACAAGGTGCTGGGCTCGGACGCACAGGCGTTCCGGCTCGGCCTGATCACGGCGACGAAGTCCGTGATCGCCCGCTCGCTCGACCTGATCGGGGTTGAGGCGCCCGACCGGATGTAGCGGTCTCAGGCCGGAAAGCGGTTCGATTCCTGGAGCACCCAGGTGTTGCCGTCGGGGTCGCTGAAGTCTGCGTAGGACCAGTAGTCGCGATGCTCTGGGTCGACACCCGGCTGCCAGCCGCCCGACCCCATGTGCCGGATCTCGGCGACGTCGACGCCGCGGCCGACAAGCTCGGCGCGCGCGGCCTCGATGTCGGTGACGACGAGGTGGGTGCCGCGATAGGAGCCGGGCGCCGCGTCGGTGATCCCGATCCCGAAGGTCACCGAGCACGCGGATCCGGGTGGCGTCAGCTGGACGACGCGGAACTCGTCGTTCGGCTGATGGTCGACGTCCAGCGTGAAGCCGCACTTCTCCTCGTAGAACAGCTTCGCGCGGTCGACGTCCGTGACGGGGATCAGCACGAGCTCGAGCTTGAAGTCCATTCGGTCCTCCTTGTGCATCGGGCAGGGTCCCACGAGCATAGGATTCGCGCGCGTGAACGCCGAAGCACCCGACCGCAACCTCGCCCTCGAGCTCGTCCGCGTCACCGAAGCCGCCGCGCTCGCCGCGTCCGGCTGGGTCGGACGCGGCGAGAAGGAGAAGGCCGACGGCGCCGCCGTCGACGCGATGCGGCTCGTGCTCGACACGGTGCGGATGAACGGCACCGTGGTGATCGGCGAGGGGGAGAAGGACGAGGCGCCGATGCTCTACAACGGCGAGCAGGTCGGCGACGGCGACGGCCCCGCCGTCGACGTTGCCGTCGATCCGCTCGAGGGGACGCGCCTGACGGCCCTCGGCCAGCCGAACGCGATCGCGGTGATCGCCGTCGCCGAGCGCGGGACGATGTTCGACCCCGGCGGGGCTTTCTACATGGACAAGATCGCGGTCGGGCCTGAGGCCGCGGACGCAATCGACATCAACGCACCGCCCGGGGACAACGTCCGTGCGGTCGCGAAGGCAAAGGGTCTCGATGTCAGTGAGGTCACCGTCGTCGTCCTCGAGCGCGACCGGCACGAAAACCTGATCCGCGAGCTTCGGGAGACCGGCGCGCGCGTGAACCTGATCCGCGACGGTGATGTCGCTCCGTCGATCGCGGCGGCGCAGGCGTTCGCGGGTGTCGACATGCTGATGGGTATCGGAGGCACGCCGGAGGGGGTCATCTCCGCCGCCGCGATCAAATGTCTGCGCGGTGCGATCCAGGGCAAGCTTTGGCCGCGCAACGACGAGGAGCGGCAGTCGCTGATCGACGCCGGGGTCGACCTCGAGCGCGTGCTGACGACGAACGATCTCGTCTCCGGCGACGACGTCTTTGTCGCCGCGACCGGGGTCACGAGCGGCGTCTTCCTGCGCGGCGTCCGCGTCACCGGTCCCGGCGTCGAGACCGAGTCGATCGTGATGCGCTCGCGATCCGGCACCGTCCGCCGGATCGCCGCCTACCACCCTTCCGAGAAGATCCGTCAACTGATGAAAGGAAAACGCGATGGCCACTAATGAGCTGCACGAGACCGCCAGGTCGCTCGTCACCGACAACAAGGGGATCCTGGCCGCCGACGAGAGCTCCGGGACGATCGAGAAGCGCTTCGACTCGATCGACCTCGAGTCGACCGAGGAGAACCGGCGCGCCTACCGCGACATGCTCTTCACGACGCCCGGCCTGGAGGACTTCGTCAGCGGCGTCATCCTCTACGACGAGACGATCCGGCAGCAGTCGAGCGACGGGACGCCGTTCGCGCAGCTGCTCGCCGACCGCGGGATCATCCCCGGGATCAAGGTCGACACCGGCGCCAAGGATCTGGCCGGCGCGCCCGGCGAGAAGGTGACCGAAGGCCTCGACGGCCTTCGCGCGCGGCTCGAGGAGTACAGGGGCTTGGGCGCCCGCTTCGCCAAGTGGCGTGCTGTGATCACGATCGGCGAAGGAATCCCGACGGCGTACTGCATCGAGGTGAACGCGCAGGCGCTCGCGCGCTACGCGGCGCTCTGCCAGGAGCAAGGCCTCGTCCCGATCGTCGAGCCCGAGGTGCTGATGGACGCCGACAATGAGATCGAGACCTGCTACCGGGCGACGAAGCGGACGCTGCACAAGACGTTCGACGAGCTCTACCACCAGCGCGTCGACCTGGAGGGGATGCTGCTGAAGCCGAACATGGTCATCTCCGGCAAGGGCTCGCCGACTCAGGCGAGCGCCTCGGAGGTCGCCGCGTGGACGATCCGCTGCTTCCGCGAGACCGTCCCGGCAGCCGTGCCTGGGATCGTTTTCCTCTCCGGCGGCCAGTCCGACGAGCAGGCGAGCGAGAACCTGAACGCAATCAACTCGCTCGGGCCGCAGCCGTGGGTGCTCTCCTTCTCGTACGGCCGCGCGCTGCAGGCGCCGGCCCTGAAGGCCTGGAGTGGGTCGGCGGACAACGTCGAGGCGGGGCAGTCGTTCCTCGCGCTCCGCGCCCGCTGCAACAGCGCAGCCGTCGCGGGCCGCTACTCGGCGGAGATGGAGGAGCTTGCCACGTCGAGCTGAGCGTTTATGCGCCCTCGAGCGGGGGAGCCCACGGCGGGATCACGCAATTCGGGTCGCGGTACGCGGGAAAGAGCTTGACCTTGTACTGGTGGAGGGCCAGCGCAAAGGGATAGAGGTCGTCGGCCTGCGCCGCAGTCGCGCCCAGCCGCTGCGCCGCGTCCCTGAAGAACACGAGCGCCTGGCACTCCACTTTCCCTTCGTCCCGGCGATGACGCCAGTGGCGCAGGTGGAACGCCTCGTGCGTGAGTACCAGGGTCCCTAGCGCCTGTTTCCAGGCGGGAACGCTCGTGCTGCCCACGTTGAGCGCTCCCTCGCACACGGCCGGCCCGAGGACCGTGTAGTCGTCGCGGAGATTGGTGTACGCCGAGCTGAACGACGCCGCGAAGCTTGCATCCCAACTGGCCCGCGACGGGCAGCGGACCTCACCGACGCCCAGCGAGTAGACGCGTGCGACCGCCGTCGGCCTCGCGGCCCCGTCTGACGCCGGCGCAATCGGCGCGTGCAGGACGGCGGCGAGAACGAGCGCGCCGACGAGTTTCAGCAGGACTCTCATGCTTCATGTGACGCGCGGCGCCTCGCACTTCTTCCCATTCTGCGCTAGGAAACGTTCCTGGCTCGCTCGAGCTGAGCTCGATCACCTTTCGAGCAGCGCGCGGTCGTAGAAATCGACGACCCGGCGCTCGTACTCCGCCGGCTGCGCCTTCAGGCCGCCGGTGTGGTCGGCTCCGGGCACCTTCCAGATCTCCTTCGGCTGGCCGGCGGCGGCGTAGTACTTCGGCTGCCTGACGTCCTCGCCGCCCATGCCTGGGTCGGCCCAGATCAGGAACACGGATCGGGGAGCGATCTCGCCGATCCGGTCGACGATCGGCGGCGGCGGCGACTGGTTCGAGAAGACGGCAACCGTTGCGCTGAGCGCGGCCCACGTCGGCGCGAACACGCGGTTCGCGCCGGTCAGGTCGACCTCGCCTGCCGGGTAGCCGGCGCCCTCGGAGACGATCGCCTTGAAGTCGGACGACTGTGCTGCGGCCTCGATCAGGATCTCGCCGCCGACGGAGAAGCCGTAGCCGCCGATCCGGTCGTCGTCCACGTCAGGGCGCGTCTTCAGGTACTCGGCGCCCGCGATCAGGTCGCGGTCGCCCGCCCAGCGGACGGTGTCGCCCTCGCTCGTGCCCTGGCCGCGCGGGTTCAGGAGCAGGACGCCGTAGCCGTGGCGGATCAGCATCCGGGCTTCGGCGGAGCGGGTCGCGCCGGGGAAGAGGATCACCGCGGCGCGGTTCTTCGAGCGTACGTACGAGCCGGTGAGCTCGAGCGAGTCGCTCGTTGTGACGGTGACCTGCTCGTACGGGACGCGGAGGTCGGGCTCGACGACGCCGCGCCCAGTGTGCGTGTAGGTGTACGCGAAGCCGACGGGGAAGACGACGAGTGCGAAGACGGCGAATGCGAGCGGCACGGATGCGACGATGGTCAGCCCGCGTCGCAGCACGGTGCGCCGGCGGGAGCCGTAGGAGCGCCGGGAGCGCCAGAGGACGACAAGGCCGGTCGCGATGAGCACGACGCCGGCGGCAATCGTCAGCGGCCCGGTCGTGTAGTGGTCGCCTGACGCCCCGCCTTGCGAGAGCCAGTACGCGCTCGGGATTCCGAACGCGATCCCGAGCACGCCGAAGGTGAGAGCGAGTGCGGCCCTGATCCCGGCGCGCGCGCGGAGGTACGCGGCTGCTGCAGCAGTGATGACGGCGATCGGGATCAGGCCGCTGGCGAGATGGTCGGTGGGGGAGGTGCCGGGCTCGGGCTGGAGCAAGTTGTCGTCGGCAATGTGGAGGGCGACCGCGCCCAGCGCGATCGTGGCGATGCCGCGCTCGGTCCGAGCGAAGCGACGGGCGCGCGCCACGATCGAGTCGTGGCGGGCGGGGGCGGGGAGGGCCTGGCTGCTGGATGTCATGCACCGAGGCTCGCACCGAATCGGCGAGCCGACAGCGCGGCCTGCAGGGGTCTCGAGGTGCGGCCCGCCGTACCGCTTAGACGTACCTGCCCATGCCGCCGGCGACGTCGATCGACGCGCCGGTGATATAGCTCGCGCGCTCGCCGAGCAGGAACGCGACCAGGCCAGACACCTCGTCCGGGAGCCCGAAGCGCCCGAGCGGGACCTCCTGCCGCGCAAACGTGTCGAAGAACTCCTCTCGCGGCACGTCGGGCGCGCGCCGCAGGTGGATGTTCTCCCACTGTGGCGTGATCACGAAGCCGATGTTGACGCCGTTGACGAGGATGTTGTCCTTCGCCACCTCGAGCGCGAGCGTCTTCGTGAACGAGTTGCCGGCGGCCCGGTTGACCGAGGTTGCGAAGAAGGTCGGGTCGGGATAGCGCGAGTAGACGGCGCCGATGTTGACTATGCGGCCGCCGCCGGCCGAGCGCATGTGCGGCAGCACCTCGCGGCAGCAGCGGATCAGCGAGAAGACCTTGACGTCGTAATCGGCGGCCCAGTTCTCGTCGGTCAGTGTCCCGAAGTTGCCCGGGTGTGCGCCGCCGGCGTTGTTGACGAGGAAGTCGATCCCACCGAGGGCCTCCGCCGACCGCGCAACGAAGTCGCGCACCTGCTCGGGATCGGTGACGTCGGCCGCCTGTGCGTGGGCTGCGCCCAGCTCCTCGCCTGCGGCGAGGACCTCCGCTTCGTTCCGCGCGCAGATTGCGACGCGGGCGCCCTCGCCGACGAGTTCCCGGGCGATTGCCGCGCCGAGGCCCTTCGACCCTCCGGTGACGAGTCCGCGCCGCCCTTCGAGGCCGAGCTTCACTTCGTGCGCAGGTACGCGTCAGAGCCGTCGAGCCAGTCCTGGCGCGGCGGGCAGAAGATGTCGACGTCGAGAGTCGTCTCCAGTGCCTCGGCCTTGTGCGGGAGCCAGGAGGGGAGGTGAAGCACTTCGCCCGCGCCGACGTCGACGACCTCCGACTCGTCCTCGCCGAGCCAGAAGCGCAGCTTCCCTTCGAGGATGTAGGTGAGCTGCTCGTTCTCGTGTGAGTGCTGCGGAACGATGCATCCCTTCTCGAGGAACACCTGCGCCAGCATCATCCGCTCGGTGGAGATCAGCCGCCGCGAGAGGTCCGGCTTCAGGGGCTCCTTGGCGAGGTCGTCCCAGCGGTAGCGAGTCGCGCCTGCGTCGCTCACAGGAGCGACCCCAGCCGTTCGATCCCGTCGTCGATCTGCGCTTCGTCGACGAGGCTGAACGAGAGCCGCACGGTGTCGGTGCCGCGGCCGTCGGGAAAGAAGAGCGTGCCGGGGACGATCCCGACGGCCTGCTCGACCGCGCGCCGCGTGAGGTCGACGGAGTCGGGGCCGTCCGGGAGCGTCAGCCAGGAGAAGAAGCCGCCCTGCGGCCGGGTCCAGTGCGCCCCCGCGGGCATCGAGCGCTCGAGCGCCGCGAGCAGACGCTCACCCTTGCGCCGGTAGAGCGCCCGCGACCGTGTCAGCTGCTCGTCGATCCAGCCCCGGCGAGCCGATTCCTCGAACAGCCGCTGGCCAAGCGCGCCTGCGCACTGGTCGGTGAGCTGCTTCGCCGCGACGAGCCGCGCAGAGATCTCGGCCGGGCCGACGGCCCACCCGAGCCGCACGCCGGGACAGAACGTCTTCGACGTCGTGCCCGCCTGGACGACGACGTCCGGAGCGAGGCTCCAGAGGCTCGGCAGCATCTCGTCGGTGAAGCCCAGCTCGCGGTAGGCGACGTCCTCGACGATCAGGAAACCGTAACGGCGCGCCAGGTCGACGAGCGGAGCCCGCCGGTCGGCCGCGAGGCTCACGCCCGCGGGGTTCTGGTGGTCGGGGATCGTGTAGACGAGCTTCGGGCGGAGCCCGTCTGTCAGCCGGCGCTCGAGCTCGTCGACTTCGAGGCCGTGCTCGTCGAGGGGCACGGCGACGAGGGTCGCTTCGAAGCTCCGGAACGCCTGAATCGCCCCCAGGTAGGTCGGCCCCTCGACGACGACGTCGTCGCCAGGATCGAGGAACGACTTCCCGATCAGCTCCAGCGCCTCGATCGCGCCGCTGGTGATCGAGAGCTCGCCCTCGGCCGGCCGGCGGCCCTGGAGTGACTCGAGCCGGTCCGCGAACGCATCGAGCGGCCCGGCCAGTCCACGCGTCGGCGCGTACTGGAAGGCGCTCAGCTCGCCCGCATCGACGAACTCCTGGAGCAGCGACGAGATTCGCTCACGGGGGAACGTCTCCGGGTCGGGGAAGCCGCCGGCGAACGAGATTACGTCGGGCATACCGAGGAGGGCGAGGACGGAGGCGATTCCCTCGCCGACCTCACCCCGGGTGCGCGCCGCGGCGAGTGCCTCCCAGCGCGCTGACGCGGGTGTCACCGTCACGCCGCCAATCCTATGCAGCGGGGCTCATTTGACATGTGACCATATGGTCACGTATCATCACGGAATGACCGACGACGACCGTGTGTTCAAGGCGCTCGCAGACCCGACGCGGCGCTTCCTGCTCGACCGGCTCTTCGAGCGTGACGGCCGCACGCTGACCGAGCTCGAGTCGGAACTGGAGATGACCCGCTTCGGCGTCATGAAGCACCTCCGCGTCCTCGAAGACGCAGGCCTCGTCGTCGTGCACCGCTCGGGCCGGGAGAAGCTGCACTTCCTGAACCCGGTGCCGATCCGGCTGATCCACGACCGGTGGATCGACAAGTACACGGAGCGCCAGGTGTCGGCGCTCGCGAACCTCAAGGCGGAACTGGAGGACACTGCATGAGCACGATGACCGAGACCGGGGTGACCCAGGTCTACCGCGTCTACATCAAGGCGACCCCGGAGGCGATCTGGGACGCGATCACGAAGCCCGACTGGAACGAGCGGTACGGCTATCCGGGGCGGGGAGAGTACGACCTCCGCCCGGGAGGCACCTACCGCGCTGTCGCCGGTCCCGAGGCGCAGGCGATGGGGATGCCGGAGCTGCTCGTCGAGGGCGAGGTGATCGAGTTGGATCCGCCGCGCAGGCTCGTCCAGACCTGGCGGGCGGCGTGGGATCCCGACCTCGTCGCGGAGGGCTTCACCCGCGTCACCTGGGAGATCTCCGAGGAGGACGGCGGCGTGACCCACCTGACGGTCACCCACGAGCTCGAGGGTGCACCGAAGCACGCGGCGCAGGTCGCGAGCATCGCTCCGCTCGCGCAGGGCGGCGGCGGCTGGACGTGGATCCTCAGCGACCTGAAGACGCTGCTCGAGTCCGGCAGCTCGCTGCAGGACTGAGTCGGATCGGCGGGGGCCCGTAGCGCGGGGCCCCCGCCTGCCGGCTCAGCAGAGGCGCGTGAGCCGCCCCGTGTCGACGTCGTAGAGGAAGCCGCCGACGCGGAGGTTCGTCAGGTACGGCCACGACCGCACCCGCTGCACGTCGTCGCGGATCGTCTCCTCCTGGTCGTTCGAGACGAGGAAGGCGAGGCTCCGTGTGTCGGGGCCGCCGGCACCGGCGATGGCGTCGTGGACGTCGTCCTCCTCGCCGGTCGCCATCCGGCACTTGGTGTGGGCGACGATCATCGCCCGGTCGACGTCGAGCAGGTACGACGCGAGGACGAGCGTGCGCAGTACGTCGTCCGTGACGCGTGCACCGGCGTTGCGGAGGATCTTCGCGTCGCCGGGATCGAGTCCGAGCATGGCGAGCGGCTCGATCCTCGAGTCCATGCAGGTGAGGACGGCCAGCCCCTTCGCCGCGCTCGCCTCGAGGCCCTGGAGCCGGAAGCCGTGCGCGTAGGCCTCGTTCGCGGCGAGCACGTCGTCAAACGTTCGGTCGCCCGCCACACGCGCATCCTAGGCAACGACCGGCTGAGCACTACCTAGGTAGGTGCGGGAAGAAGACAGGTAGCCGGCACCGATGACGCCGTGAGGGCCTCGTCGTAGCGTCCTCCACGACATCCAATGCAAACGGAGGACATCGATGCACACCACTCGTCTGACCCGCCTCATCATCGGCTGTGTGGCCGCCCTGGCATTGACCGCATCGGCGCACGCCGGACAGATGCCCGTACCGCAGACGCAGCCGGGCGATCCGCTCGATCCCCGGACGTACGCACCGGAGAGCACTCCCTTCCTCATGGTGCACGCGACCGGCACGCAGAAGTACGCCTGCCAGGCGAACGGCACCTGGCTGTTCTCGGATCCAGTCGCAGTGCTCTACGACACGGCCAAGCCGGAGAAGGCGGTCGGTAGTCACTATCTGAACTTCGCCACAGGACGGCCAGTGTGGGAGTTCAAGGACGGCAGCATCGTCGAGGCTGCGCGCAAGGTCACGGTGCCGGGTGGCGCGGGCAACATCGCCTCGCTCCTGCTCCAGGCGGTCGTCACGACCGCCGGCCCCGACGGGGATCGTCTGGCCACGACGACCTGGGTTCAGCGCCTGAACCCTTCCGGTGGCGTGGCTCCGGACGGAGCATGTGCGCCCGGCGACACGATCGCGGTCCCGTACAGCACCGACTACGTCTTCTGGAGGCGATGAGAGCCGGCGCGGACGAATCCGACGACTGAATCACCAGCGACGGGGCGGCGGAAGCCGCCCCGTCACCGGCTGGTTTCCAGCGCCGGCTTCCGCGGCCGTGGGCTGGGGGAAGACAGGGGAGTGGGCGCCGCGAGTTGCCGCCGAACTCCGGCGGCGCTCCTACTCCCCGGCTGCAGCGTTGTCCACCTGGAGCGCGACCGCCCCCTGCGAGAGAGTGGTCTGCGCACCCCATTGGGCGTGCTCGGTCCGCGGTCAGGGTCGCTTCGGATTCGTCACCGTCACGGTCACCGTGACCGGGACTTCTGTGGTCACCGTCACCGGCGGGAGCGTGACCGTCTGTGGGAGGGTCACCGTGTTTGTCGTGCGTACCGTTGTCGTGCGTCCCGTCTGTGTGACCGGGACGGTCTGCGTCTCCGTCCGCTGGACGGTCACGACGCGCTCGTTCGTGACGACCCGCTCGTCGGTGACGACGCGCTCGTTCGTGACGACGCGCTCGTTGGTCACGACCCGTGTCTGCTGGCGCTGCTGGATCTGGACGACAGTTCTGGTCTTTCCGTCCACGGTGACGACCTCACGCCGAACGACGGGCACGAGCTGCCGCTCCGTCACCACACGTTCGTTACCGGGGTTCGTGACAGTGCGTACCACGAGCTCCGTCGAGGCGAGCGCAGGGCGAAGCACCACGCGTCGCAGCTGCGGGCTCTGCTTGACGACCGTGCGCGTGCGGCCACCTTCACGGACTGTCACGACCTCCTGCACGGTGAAGGTCTCCACGAGCGGCCCCTCGGCAGCACTCTCCTCGGCGGGGAACGTGAGGGCGGCGATGAGCCCGGTGAGGCCGACCAGCACCAGCACGGCGAGCATGACCGCGCCCTTCAACTCATCCGGGAGCTGCCGCCAGCGGGACTTCGCGGTTCGCGGGTCGAGTTGGTCTTTCACTGCCACAGTGGATCCCCCTCAGGGCGGCGCGCCGCATTGATCGTCTTTTCCGACCGTGCGTCGTTCCACCCACCATTGCAGACGATCTCCCGGGCTTCAACGTCTTCTCCTTGAACACCGCCGCAACTTTGCGAGTGGAATCCGACGATGACCCCGAGTCGTCGCCCTCTCTAAAAAGCGAGTTTAGACAGGATGTCGAGTGTCTGCCGGGAACGTGTGTTGACGCGGGTGAGGCGCAGCAGGCGGGGGCTCGCGAGGCGCTGGGGATGCTTGAACGCTAGCGCGTTGCTCGGCGTCGTGGACGTCGATTTCTTAGCGTCAGGCGAGAGGGACGTTTCGCCCAAACGAAGCTCCGGCGAGGCGGACGCGTTTGACGCCCAGGGGCTAGAGTTACCGCATCGCCGATCAGGGCCGACTGGGATACAGCCTCGACGCGAGCGCCGGCGAGCGCTTGTCGTTCGCGGGAGCGGTTTTGCTTGTCAAGGCGAGCACGGAGAGCACGAACGGCGCCTTCGCGATCATCGAGGAGGTCGATCCGCTCGACACGCCGCTCCATGTCCACGCAAACGAGGACGAGCTCTTCTACGTGATCGAGGGAGAGCATGTGTTCACGGTTGGAGAGGAGGAATTTCCGGCTGGCCCCGGCGCGGTCGTGTTCGCACCGCGGCAGGTAGCGCACGCGCACCGACGGCTGGTGCCACGAGCGGGTCGCCTCCTGACGATGGTCTCGCCAGCCGGCTTCGAGGGCTTCTTTCGCGAGCTCAGTGCAGCCGAGACGGCTGGAGGAGCGGGACCGGAGGCGTACGAGAGCGCGTCGAAGAAGTACGGGATCACCTGGCTGAACTGAGAATCGTTTCCGGGAACATTCACGAACGCTGGCCCAGCCCAGCATCTTGATGGCCTCGCGGCCGTGAGGCGGCGTATGATCACCGCCGATGCTGTTCGTCGGCGCCGGCTTCAGAGCCCTGCGGCCCTTCAACTCGCTCTGGCTGGTCGCGGCTCCGCCGGCAAGTGCCCGACTCGCTAGACCCACTCTTCCGCATTCCACTGGTGCTCGTTCATGAGGACGGCCGCGGTTCGGTGAGCCCTTCGGCGGGCTCCGCGACCGCCTCAGCCTGCACTGAGACGCCCGCGAGATCATCCGGTGAGCCTACGCGGGTCAAGAACTTTTGAGCTCGGCGGGCTCATGAAGCAGCGTCCGAAGTGGTGCGACCCGTTTGCGACGGGTCGCACCGGTTCAACTTCGTGACTTAGTCGCCGCCGTTGTTGCCGCCGGAGTTACCGGGGTCGCAGTCGGTCGCGGGGTCGGTCTCGGATCCGTTGCCGCCGCCCGCGTTGCACTTATGGGGGTTCGGGGCGGCAAGCGCCGCTGGTGCTCCCACAGTCACGCCGAGAAAGATCGTCCCCAGCAGAACGGCCATCTTCTTCTTGAGCATTCTGAATCTCCCTTACGGATCGTGTTTTTCCCGAGCCTGGTGTGGCTCGATCGACGGTCGCCGCAGGCTTCCCTCCTCTCCCGCCTTGCTCGCTCGCCGCTCGCGATTCCACAAGGCGTCGTCGGATTCCGTCGTCCAGAGAGCGAAAGAGTCGGGCGCCCCAAGGATCAACGAGGGGCACTATCGTACGAGCACCCTTTCGCCGCGACTACTCCGCAAAAGACCAGATCCGAGCTGGTCCAGGCACGGACGAGACCGGCGATCTCGGCGACGGCGTCGGCGAGCATTGGGACGCCGGCGAGCATTATCGCGGCGAGGCTATACGCCAGTGAACGAGCGGCGGATCTTCTTCTTATCCCGCTTCGAGTAGACGAACGCCTCGTAGGTTGGCTCGCAGCTGCAGCTGCCGCTCATACGGATCTTGCAGCTGCGGCTGTGCCGCGTCCGAATCCCCGTGCTCGAAGCGATGGAGAAGACCTTTCCTTCGCCGGGTCGCGTGCCAGCTGGCGCGCGTTCTGGCGCACAACGTACTACGGCGGCCAGCCGAGTTCGATTCCGAAAGAGAAAAGCCCTCGTTTCCGGGGGCTTTGTATGAGCGGGCGATGGGGCTCGAACCCACGACCCTCAGCTTGGGAAACCCGTCCAGACCCGCATGGTTAAGCCGAGCCGAGCAGCCAAGCGAAGAACGACGCCGCTCGGAAACCGCTCCAACCCGCTCCGGCCGGGCGGTCACTGGCGCGCAACTGGCGCACGCGGCGCCGACGGGTTCGCTTTCTGGGCTTCTGCTGGTTACCAGCGAACCCTCAACGTGCGCGTCTTGCTGGACACTCATCGTGCCTCCAGAGGTTCCGGTCAGAGTTGCAGACCAGCGCGTTGTCTCCGGCTTCAATCCGACTGGCTCGGACGAATACGCGGATGGGGTAGTCCGCCTATACCACTCGCGGTGCGGCCGCGTTCCGTCGTCGGCGTGCGACGCCTCCTGCCCGACTAGACGCGAACGGATTCGCGCCTCCCGACGACGTCGCGCTCCTCGGCGAAGCGGACGGTCGTGCGGTACTTCGTCGTTACCCATCCCCCCTCTCCGGGCCGGTACGGGGCGCGCAGGAGCCCGCGTGGGCGAGGGCAGACAACGACGAGCAGAGGTTTCCTACGGCGGAGGGGCCTGTTGAGGCCCCTCCGCGGGTCGCGCGCCTTGTTCGCGTCTACCAGGTGCAGGCGACGGTGTACCAGAAGTACCCGTTGTGCATTTCGCAGTACCAGACGTTCCAAGTGCGACCGCCGTCTGTCGAGTACCACTTCTTGACGTAGCTGCCCGAGACTGGGTAAGCGCAACCGCCCAACGGCGTGCAGTTCTTGAGGATCACGAACCTCGCGTAGGCGTACGTGCTGCCGTTCCAGTAGTCCCCTTCAAGGAAGCACTTGTAGTACTCGCCCAACGTTGAGAAGTTCGGCTTGTAGGCATAGCACCCCTGGGAGGTGATGGCGGCGTCAGCCGTGGGGGCGCGTAGCGCTGAGCCCCGCACCGATTGCGACGGCGAGCGCCAGGATCGCGATGAGCCGGACGGTCTTGGTTGGCGTATGAACGGTGCGCATCTTTGATCTTCGTGTTGTGGCTCGCCTTGTGCGAACCAACTGAGCGCAGACTGGGCGGCGTCGCTCACCATTCGCGCACCAGCCGCTCACCAGATGTGGTGAGCGGCTGCTGAGTGCCTGGTGAGCGGCCTCGCCGATCCTTGCCCCAGTCAGGTCGCATCGGGCGACCGAACAAGCGAAGGAGACGTCTCATGCCGCGTCTGATCGGGATCATCACCGCGCTGTCGATCGCCGCTGCTGCGCTCGCGCCGATCGCGTCCGCCGGTTACAGGCAGTGGTAGGCGAAGTAGGCGGCGCGCGCACGGCCGCCGCGAACTGGCACTGCAATTGAAGGGGCCGGTGACGGCCCCTTCTTCGTGCCTGCATCTCGCTCCTGCCGCTCGTCGTTTCCGCCGTTAGTGTCAGTTGTAGCGGTGGCGGTCGAGCGTGAGGGCGTGGAGTTTTGCCTGCTTGGCCCTCTCGAGGCGCGGCGAAACGGCGAGCCTGTGCCGCTCGGGGGCGCGAAGCAGCGCGCTCTGCTTGCGCGCTTGCTTGTCGACGCACCTGCGGTCGTGTCTGTGGACACCCTCATCGATGACCTCTGGGGTGAGCAGCCGCCCGAGGGAGCGCTTCATACGGTGCAGGTGTTCGTCTCGCGTTTACGCAAGCTGCTCGGCTCGGAGGCGCTCGTGACTCGTGCCCCCGGCTACCTCGTTGTAGGCGACGTCGACGTCGAGCGCTTCCGCCAGCTGGTTGCGAGAGCGCGCGAGCGGCGTGAGGATGGCCGCCTCGAGGCCGCTGTCGCCCAACTGGCGGAGGCGCTTGCACTGTGGCGTGGACCCCCACTCGCGCAGTTCGCATACGAGGCTTTTGCCGCTTCGCACATCGAGCGGCTAGCGGAGGAGCGGCTGGCGGCACTCGAGGAGCGCATCGAGCTCGAGCTGGAGCTCGGCGGACACGCAAGGCTGGTCGGGGAGCTGGAGGAGCTCTGCGGGCGCACAGCCACTCCGAGAGCGCCTGCACGAGTTCCTGATGCTCGCCCTTTACCGCTCCGGCCGCCAGAGCGAGGCCCTCCAGGTGTACGCGGAGCTGCGCCAGAGGCTCGTCGAGGAGCTCGGCCTCGACCCCGGCGCGGCGACACAGGCGCTCGAGCGACGGATCCTGCAACAAGACGTGACGCTCGACGCCGCGGCAAGCAAGCGTCAAACCCTCCCGGCGGGAACGGTCACCTTCCTCTTCACCGACGTCGAGGGCTCGATCCAGCGGCTGCACGAGCTCGGCGCCGAAGCGCTACGCGGAGGCCCTCGCCGAGCACCGGCGCCGTGATTCGCGAGGCGTGCGCGCGCACGGCGGTGTCGAGGTGGACACGCAGGGCGACGCCTTCTTCTTCGCGTTCCCGACCGCACCGGGTGCGCTCGCCGCCGCCGCCGCGATGCACAGGCAGACGCTGGCCGACGGGCCCGATCCGGGTGCGGGTCGGCCTGCACACAGGGACGCCGCTCCTGCACCGACGAGGGCTACGTCGGCGACGACGTCCATCGGGCCGCGCGGATCGCCGCGGCCGGCCACGGCGGGCAGGTGCTCGTCTCCGCCTCCACGGCCCAGCTCGTCGAGGATCGAGCCCTCAGCGACCTCGGCGAGCACCGGCTCAAGGATCTCTCGGCCCCGAGCGCGTCTACCAGCTCGGAGAAGACGACTTCCCGCCGCTGAAGCAGCCTCTACCGGACCAACCTGCCGATCCCCTCGACACCGTTCCTCGGCCGGGAGCGCGAGCTCGCCGAGGTCGCTCGAGCTCCTCGCCGCGAGGACGCCCGTCTGCTCACGCTCACCGGGCCGGGCGGCACCGGGCAAGACCCGGCTCGCCGCCCAGGCCGCGCCGGGCTCGCCGCAGACGGCTATCCGGATGGCGTCTGGTGGGTGCCGCTCGCCCCGCTTCGCGACCCCGAGCTCGTGCTCGAGACTGCGAGCGCAGGTCCTCGGCGCGCAAGAACGGCCTCGCCGCGCACATCGCCGACAAGCGGATGCTGCTTCTGTTCGACAACTTCGAGCAGGTCGTCGAGGCCGCCGCCGAGCTCGCGGCGCTGCTCGCCGCGTGCCCCCACCTCGAGCTGCTCGTGACGAGCCGCGAGCCACTCCATCTCGCCGGAGAGCAGGAGTACCCGGTGCCGCCGTTCGCGCATGAGGAAGGTGTCGACTTCTTCCTCGCCCGAGCACGCGCGGTCAAGCCCGACTTCGCAGGTCGACGAAGCGGTCGCCGAGATCTGCCGCCGCCTCGACGACCTCCCGCTCGCACTCGAGCTCGCCGCCGCGCGGGTGAAGGCGCTCTCGCCCGACGCAGATCCTCGCGCGGCTCGAACAGCGGCTGCCGCTCCTGACCGGCGGCGCCGGACCTCCCGAGCGCCAGCGGACGCTCGGGCGACGATCGAGTGGAGCTACGACCTCCTCGCAGCCGAGGAGCAGCGGCTCTTCGCCCGGCTATCGGTCTTTGCTGGCGGCTGCACGCTCGAGGCGGCTGAGGCGGTCTGGACGCAGAACTCGACACCCTCCAGTCGCTCGTCGACAAGAGCCTCGCTCCGCTTCACCGAGCGAGCGCTACTGGATGCTCGAGACGATCCGCGAGTACGCGGCGGAGCGGCTCGAGCAGTCGCACGAGACCCACGAGCTGTCGCGGCGTCACGCGCAGTTCATGCGCGTCCGATTCTCAGACGCCGGGCAGCTCGACCGACCGACGTGGATAAGTCGTCTCGCGGCCGAGCGCGACAACCTCCGGGCCGCAACCCGCTGGGCGATCGACGCGCGGGAGGGCGAGACGAGCCTGCTCCTAGCAACGGCGTACGGTGCGCTCTGTGCCGGGCTCGGCCCGTTGGGCGAAGGGAGGCTCTTGCTCGAGGGTGCCTTGCAGAACGACCCCGGCGCGGGCGCCAGCGGCGCGGGCGAGGGCACTCCTCGGCGCAGCATCGCTCGCGCAACGCCAGCGGGATCTCGAGACGGCTCGCTTGCTCGGGGAGGACGCGTTATCCCTGGCGAAAAGCATCGGAGATTTGGAGGCGGTCGGCGGGGCACTCCGTGTCCTCGGGATCGTGGCGGGCGATGCGAGGCAGTTCGAGCGGTCTGAATCGTTGCAACGCGAGGCGCTTGCCGTGTTCCGCGCGCGCGGCGACGAGCGGGAGGCGCGTGAGTCGCTCGGGGATGCTCGGGTTCCTCGCCGTCGCGCGGGGGGATTATCCGCAAGCACGGTCGGCGATCGAGGAGGCTCTGTCCCTGTCCCGGCAGGCGCACGACACGAGAGGAATCCTCGTCGGTGTCAGCAACCTCGGCCACCTCGCGGCGCAACGAGGTCGGTTCGACGAGGCGCTCCCGCTGATCCGGGAGGCCCTGCTTCTCGCGCACGAGTTCCTCGATGTGAACGGAGTCGCGAACGAGCTCGAGGTTCTCGCGTGGGTCGCCGCGTCCCAGCGGGAGTGCGAGCCAGCCGCAATCTTGCTCGGCGGTGCCGAGGCACTTCACGAAGCGACCGAGTCTGCGTTCGAGCCTGTGGGGGCAGGCGCTCCATGAGCGGACTGTGGCGACTCTACGACGCGAGCTTGCGCCTGATCGCCTCGCGCATCTGTGGGGTCGCGGACGCGAGATGACCATCGACCAGGTCGTCGCCTACGCCATGACGTTCAAGAACCGATCGGACTGAGCCGTACAGCTGAGCCGGCCAGGGGCTGGTCCGGGGTCAGGTTTGCATTCGCACAAACCTACTGCCCATCGGCGTCGCGGACGTCCGATTTGTGAACTTGCAAGACCTGACCCTCCACGTCCGGCCGCGCTCGAAGCGGGCGATGGGGCTCGAACCCACGACCCTCAGCTTGGGAAGCTGATGCTCTACCAACTGAGCTACGCCCGCGTGGTTGGGACATTCTAGCCGGGGTCTTGGCCGTCAAGCGCTTGGCCGACGGGCGGTGGTCGCTCGACCAGCTCCCGGATGTCGAGCGAACCCGCGTCAGCTGGGCCTAGGCAGCGCGCAGGCGGTCTCGCATCCCGAGCAGGAGCTCGTGCATCACCTCCGCGTCGCCTAGGACGGGCATGAAGCTCGTATCGCCGCCCAGCGCGGAACGACGTCCATGTGGACGTGTTCCGGGAGTTCCCGCCCCGGCCGGTCCGGAGTCGACCGCGAATATCCCGATCGCGCCGCCGAGCGGTTAGCTCATCGACGCCACGAGCGCCTCGCGGCGCGAGTGCTCCTTGCCGGTGCGGAATTCGGCGATGTACGCGTCGAAGTCCCACTTGTCCAGGAACTTCTCCGCTGCCCAGCGCCCGGAGTCGTACAGGGCGAGGGCGCGCTCCTTGCTCAGGTCGAACTCGGTCGTGCCGACGCCGAGCGTGGGGATCGGGATCGTACGTGCGTAGTTCGCCTGTTCGACGTAGAGCCGGTCGTGCGCCTCCATCATCGTCTGCGCGAGTGCCTTGACGTAGTCGATCACGGCACCCGGGCCATGGCTGGTCATCTTCGCCTTCGGCAGCCGAGCACCGATCGGGATCTCGGGCTTCGGCTCGACGAGGAGCAGTCCGAACGTCGGCCATTCGGGCACCTCTCCGTTGTCGCAGTCGAAGAGCCAGACAGGGAAGTTCGAGAGCATGCCGCCGTCGACGATGACGTGTACCTGGCCGGTCCGCGGGTTCTCGAAGCGGACCGGCTCGAAGAAGACCGGGATGCTCATGCTCATCCGCACGGCGAGCGCGACGTCGAGGGTGTCCGGCTCGATCCCGAGCTTCGTCGCGTCACGCGGGAGCACGAGCAGCTCGTGCGTCGTCACGTCCGAGGCGATCACCTGCAAGCGCGAGCGGTAGCGCGGATCGCCGGCGAACTCCTCCTGAACGAGGTCGGCGAACGTGTGGACGCCCTTCGCCGAGAGCCGCTCGCCGATCCACTCGAGGAAGCGGTCGCCCTCGTAGAGCCCGAGGTCGAGCAGCATGCTGAGCGAGCGCTCGACGAGCGGCACCTTGTCCTCCCAGGCGCGATCCTGGAACTGGCGATAGTCGAGCGAGACGATGATCTCGCGCAGCTCGTCGGCCGAGTACCCCGCCGCCAGCAGTGCGGCGGTGATCGCTCCGGCCGACGTCCCGGCGATGTTCTGCGGCCTGTACTCGCGCTCCTCGAGCGTCGCCAGTGCGCCCGCGAGCCCGATCCCCTTGACACCGCCGCCTTCGAAGACGAGATCGGCGTGGGTGTTGATGGCGTTCATGCGGCCTCCTCTGCTTCGAGGCGGGCCGCACCGCCGGGATCGAGCTTGCATTGTGCTTCGGTCGGCGAAATCATGCAACCGAGGGGCACAACTTGCTGCGGCGCGGAGAGGGAGGCACCGTGGCGTACCCATTTGTCGAGAGCCCGCACGTGACCAAGACCAGCGGGCGCAGGATCGACCTGATCGTGATCCACACGATGGAGATGGACGAGAAGGGCGAGACGGCCGAGCACTGCGCCCTCTGGTTCCGCAACCCGGCCGCGAAGGTATCGGCGCACTACTGCGTCGACGCGAACTCGATCGTCCAGTGCGTCCGCGACCAAGACGTCGGCTGGCACGCGCCGGGCGCGAACCACGACGGGATCGGGATCGAGCACGCCGGCCGCGCCAAGCAGACGGGCCGCGACTGGAGCGACGCGTACTCGACGGCCATGCTCGAGCGCTCCGCGGGGCTGGTCGCCGACCTGTGCAAGAAGTACGCGATCCCGGTCACGTGGCTCTATGCCGCCGACCTTCAGGCCGGCAAGCGCGGGATCACGACCCACAAGGCCGTCAGCGACGCATTCAAGCGTGGCTCGCACTGGGATCCGGGGCCGGGCTTCCCGGTCGAGCGCTACCTGGCACTCGTGCGCGCCAAGCTCGGCAAGAAGGCGCCGTCGAAGGACACTGCCCCGCTGAAGCCGAGCCCGCCAGTGCTGCGCCTCGGCTCGGAGGGCTGGCACGTGAAGCGGCTGCAACGGATGCTCCGCGGCTGCGATCTCTTTCCCGAGGCGGCACAGATCGACGGCGACTTCGGCGAAATCACGGAGGCGGCGGTGAAGGCGTTCCAGGAGTTCGCCGACCTCGAGCCCGACGGGATCGTCGGTCCGTTGACCTGGCGGGCGCTTGTGGCCGCGGACGTGAAGGCCTCAGTCGCCGCGTCGGGAACCCTGCAGCCCGCCTAGCGCCCGCGACGCTTCTCAGGCGGTCGGAACCCAGATGAGCGTCGTCTCGACGACGCGCACGTCGCCGGCTTCGAGCCGGATCGTGACCGTCTCGACGGCGTCAGCCTTCGCCGCCCATTTCTCGTCGATTTCGGCCACCTCGTCCAGGATCTCCTGCTCGAGCTCCGCGAGATCGTCCTCGGCGAGCTCGGCCTTCTCCTCGGCGCTCTCTTTCCGTTCGGCCGCGCGCGTGCTCATGCCCCGGCGGCTCGCTGCGCCGCCGAGCGCCCGGCCGGCGCGCGCAATCGTGCGGGTGTCCGCTTTCCCACCGAGGAGCACTCCGACGACGCTGCCGAGGCCGGACAGGAGCTCGGTGCTCTGCCGCGAGCTCTGCTCGACGGACGCCTGCTCGACCCGCTGGCGGGCCGTGTCGAGCGCGCGTTCGAGCCGGTCGCGCTTCGCCTCCAAACGGTCGCGGATCTTCGCCGTCTCGGCATCCGCGGCGGCCTGCGCCGCCTCGTCGGCGCGGGCGGCGAACTGCTCCGGTGTCTCGCCCGGCCGGGAGTAGAGATCGAGCTCGGCGTTGCGGAGCAGCTCGAGCGCCTGCGTGTCGGTCAGGCGCCGCCGGATCTCGCGGCCGGCGTCGCCGAAGAAGGCCGTCTTGTCGAGTGGGACCTGCGGCAGCACGTACACGGCGCCGTCGGGAGCCTCGGCGCGTAGGTCCCGATTGTCGTAGTCGACGGTCGTCTCGCGGTCGAGATCGAGCCCGGTGTCGAGCGGGCCGTAGACCGCTTCCCACTCCTGCGTCGTGTCGAGATCGGCTTTGGTGTCGTCGAAGCGGAGGCTGACACGGGCTGCGAGGAACGCCTGCAGGCGCTTGCCGGCAGGATCGGCGCCGATATCGGCCGCCCAGGGCGCAGCCGGGTCGAGCCAGCGGACCGGAATGCCGTCGGCGACCGGCGGCGCGACGCTGCTCTCGTCGTCTGCGAGGGGATCTTGGGTGACTGTCACACGTTCTTCCGCCGCGGGCGGCGATTCGGGCGTCAGCGTCGCGATCTGCTCCTTCGTCAGCGGCCCGCGCAAGAACGACATCGCCCAGCGGGTGGAGAAGAGCTCCGGCTCGTCGCGATGCGCACTCTGGAGCAGGAACTGACGCTGCTCGAGGCCGCCGATCGCGGTGTCGAGCTTCGCGACGTCGACGCCACCGGCGGCCGAGCGCAGGCCCTCGAGCACGCGCTCCTTGTCCCGCTCCGTCTGCAGCCGGCCGATGAACCAGGTGCCGGCGTTCGCCATCGCCTTGTAGTCGAGGTCAACCGGGTTCTGCGTCGCGACCACCATCCCGATCCCGAATGCGCGAGCCTGCTTGAGCAGCGTCAGGATCGGCTTCTTCGACGGCGGCATCGCCGTCGGCGGCGCGAACCCCATCACCTCGTCGAGGTAGACGAGGCCGCGCAACTCGCTCGTGCCGGACTGGCCGCGCATCCACGTGATCAGGCGCGAGAGCACGAGCGTGACCACGAGTTGCCGCTCCTGGTCGGAGAGGTGGGCGAGGTAGATGACGGCGGCGCGCGGTTTGCCGTCTTCGGTGTGGAGCAGCGCGGCGGGGTCGAGCGCCGGCCCGCGGCCCCAGGCGGCGAACGACGGCGAGGCGACAAGCGCGTTCAGGCGAACCGCGAGCTCGTCTCGCTCGTCCGGCGGCAGGAAGGCGTCGATCTCGAAGACGCCGAGCTTGCGCAGCGGGGGCTTCTGGATCTGACCGATCAGCGTGCCGAGGTCGAGGTCGGTGCCGGCGCGCCAGTTGTGCTCGAGCAGGTTCGAGACGAGGACGTGCTCGCGGCTGCCGAGCGGGTCGGCCTCGATCCCGATCAGGCCGAGCAGGCTCGAGACGGTGCCCTCGATCTCGTCCCGGATCGCCTCCTCGTCGGTCTCCCACGACAGCGTCGGCGCCTGCAGCGAGCCGATCACGTTCAGCGGCACGCCCGCCTCGGACCCGGGCGTGTAGAGCGTCACGTCGGCTGCGTCGCGGAGCGCCTGGATCCGCTCCGGGCCGATTCCCGAGCGCTCCAGTCCGCCTTTCCAGAGCTCAGCCGTCTTCTGCGCGTACTCGTCCGGCGTCTGGCCGGCGTCGCGCGCAGCCGACTCGTCGATCCAGGGGCGGAAGCTCGCGGCCGAGAGGTCGGGGAACGTGAGCGCGAGGTTCCCCATGTCCCCCTTGGGGTCGAGGATCAGGGCGGGCACTCCTTTCGCGAGCGCCTCCTCGAGCAGCACGATCCCGAGACCGGTCTTGCCGGAGCCCGTCATTCCCACGATCACGGCATGCGTCGTCAGGTCGTCCGGATCGAGGACGAGCTCGCCGCCGTCGAGCAGCTTGCCGAGCTGGTATCCGTCCGCCACCGCGCGAGCCTACCCGGAGCGGGGACGCATGACGCGCCGGACCGGGGAGGGCGGACCGTCCGCTTCTGCGAGACACTGGACGCCCCGATGCAACGCCGCCCAGAGCAAGACCAACACGTGGCCTCACTCGTCTGCCTCGAGTGCGCCGACGAGTCGGATGAGGCCGCCGGCTGGCGCGCCTACCGCGACGAGGACGAGTTGCTCGTCTACTGCGCCGACTGCGCCGCCCGCGAGTTCGACGTCTAGCCCGCGGGCGGCGCGGCTCCCTCTTTGGGGTGAGGCGCGGACGGCCTCGCGCGCCGAGACTGAGCCCGTGCCTGCGGCGCACATGACCCGTCTCTTCTTGGCGACGGCCGCGACGATCTACGTCGTCGTCTTCGTGGCGTTCCTGCTCCTCGAGCATCCCGGGCTCGGCCTCGGCCACTTCTACTACCTCGCGATCGCGCTCGTGGCGCTCGCCCTCGGGCCTGCCTGGGGCGCCGCCGCGGGGCTCCTGGCGACGCTGCTGTACATGACCGGGGTCCTGATCAACCACGCCATGCCCTCGAGCGAGATCCTCACGATCTCGACGCCGATCCGGTTCGTCAACTTCCTCGCGATCGGTGCGCTCCTGGGCTGGTTCGCGGCGCACTACCGCGAGGCGAACGCGGAGCTGCAGATCCTGGCGCAGCGCGACCTCGTCACCGGCCTGCCGAACACGCGTGCCTTCGAACGGGCGATCGACCGGCGGCTGGCATCGCGCTCGCCGTTCGCGCTACTCGTCGGCGACTTCGACTCGCTCGACCTGGCCCAGGATCAAGATCAGGCAATGCGGCTCCTCGCCGACACGCTCGCCGGCGTGCTCGGCCCGGACACCGACCTGGCGCGAGTCGGCGCGGAGGAGCTCGCCGTGCTGACGGCGTGCGAGAGCCTCGAACAGGCCGGACAGCTCGCGGCGAGGCTCGAGCGAACCCTCTGCGAAACCGGCGCTCTGGTCACTTTCGGCTGGTCGGCGTTCCCGCGTGAGGGTGAGAACGCGCTGACCCTCTACCGCGCCGCCGATGAGCGCCTCTACGCGCGGCGGGTGCTACGCGAGCCGCGCGTCCACGTTCCGCACGCCGTCGGCGCCTAACCGGCTGGGCACGACCGTCGCCGGCGTTTCCGGAGGGAGCGCTGCGGGGACCGAGCAGGTAATGACGTGGGTCGCCCCGTGATCTCCTGGGAGACGATCGTCTACGGCGCGTTCCTGTCCGCGATCGCGGCGGCATTGCTCGTGTTCGCCGTCCGCCGCGACCGCCGAATCGATCTGCTCGCCGCCGCCGCGGTGGCCGGCGCACTCGGTCCGCTCTTGTGGAACGCGATCCTGCATCGCGTCGAAGCCCGCGAGTTCTTCGTCGACGCTCCCATCTCGATCATGCCCGCGAGCTGGCAGGACGCCGGCTCGGGGGTGTTCACGGTCGCGGTCGCCGCCGTCGTCCTCGGCCTCGGCCCGCTCCGCGACGACTCAGGCCGTCGCGTTGTCGTCTGCTCGCTGCTCTGCGGCCTCGGCGCGTTCCTCGTCGACGTCTACCTCTACTAGGACCGTCCGACCGGGCGGTTGTCGCGCCCGCCCGGACGGAATAGCATCACCGCACCGCGGGGCGGGCGGTGCCCGGACTCGACTCCTCTCCCCATCGGAGACCCAAGCGGCTGGGCGTAGTTCTGCGGCACGCGGGGATCCGCCTCGCGGTTCACCGAAACGAGTGAACCTGCGCAGATCAACCCCGTTCGGGGGGTGCCGTCAACCGGAGTCGCTGCGTAGTGTCGAGGAGAGGACATGCGGCGTCCTCTCCTGCGGCACATGAAGATTCACGTCAGCGACCCAACCCTCGTCCCGAGCCTACTCGCGTTCCTGCTGGAGCGCGCGCATGTCATTGCAGACCAGGTCGGCCCGCACGAGATCGAGGTCTCGCTGCTCGGCTCGATGAACACCGCCAAGCGCCGGCTCGAACTCGATCTGATGCTGCAGTTCTGGCGTGCGGCGCACGAGCAGGCAGAGACGCGGATTCTCGACTAGGAGTTGGGGCTGGCGCTACCTGCGTGGCGGCGCGTACGAGCCCTCGCCGCGAGCCAGAGCACGAAGCCTCCCATCACGAAGACGACGACCGCCGTCATCCCCGCCACGAGAAAGAAGGCGAGCCAGTCGGACGGCAGGCTCACTCGATCACCTGCGCAATGCCGGACGCGGCGGTCGGGACGAAGGACGCGGACGCTGCGGTGAGCGCGGCCACGACAATGATGAGACGTCGGTTCAATGGGAGCCTTTGTCTGGTTGGTCGAGCGTCTGCGGGGCGCTTGATCGGGCGTGACTCAGACAAAAGTAGGGCTCGCCGTCTTGCCCAGATAGGACACGATCGGGTCACTTTCTCCACCGGGCGTCGAGGGCATGCTGGCGGCGTGAACGTGGGCATCAAGCTCAGACTGCAGGGCACCGACGGCGGCGATCTCGGGATAGCTCATGCGCCGGCACCGGTCGAGCGAGGCGATGTGCTCGCGCTCGCGGACGGGTCGATCTGGCGCGTGGTCAACCTGATCGACCTCGACGACCTCGGGGGCATCACGCGCGTGATCGACATGCTCTGCATGGTCGAACCCGCCAAGCGCCTGACGCTGCGGCCGCAGCGCACGAACCCGGGGGTTCGCGGGGCTGCTTCGTTGACGGGTCGAGCCTAGAGCCAGTGCTTCCAGCGGAAGAACGAAGCGCCCCCTGTATCCAAGCCGTTTCCGCTTAACCATGCGGTTCCGAAATTGCCGGTTGCCGCTGTAGGCGCTCTGAAATGCTGTCCCCGTGTGGTCCCGGTGTGGTCTCGGGAACGTCGCCATGGCCGACAGCGGCGCGTAGCCTCGCCGTACCTGTAACCCGCTGGCGCACCGGCGGAGAGACGCGTGTTGACAACTCCTCCGCAGGAGGAATAGCGTCGCGACGAACGGTCGACATTCACGACCGTCGGCGAGATAGGAGGTTTACATGAGGCTGCGGCGTCTCAAGTTCCTCGTCGCGTTCCCGTTCGTCCTGACCGTGGCGTGGCTCGTGGCCCCAACTGCGTCCGCGGAACCGTCGGAGAACGCAAGCTGCGCGGCGGTTTTGATTGAACCGCTAGGTCCGCCCGGCCTGTTCCATGTCGAGTTCGGGCTAGGTATGACCGGGTTCGGGCGAGATGTCGTTAGCTTCGTCGCCCACTACCCGAGGGGTGCCCGCTGTAGCGAGCTGCTCTAAGGGAAAACCTCTCGCCGCCCAGCGGGGAACGGGCGGCGGGGGTACACCGTTAGGCGCGGGCCGTGATGCTCGCCGGCCTACCCGTCCCTGACGACGCCGTCGAGGGGCTCGCCAAACTCGTCCGGGTTGTCGGCGCTAACGACCTGGCCGACCGCCTCGACCGCGCCGTGATCGACGGCGTCAAGTTGATCGCGCTCACGATCGGCGAACGCGCCGTCTTGCTCGCCTCGCTCGAGGATCCGCCGCCCGAGCTGACCGAGCTGCGTGCCGTGTTGCTCAACGAGCATCAGTGGAGACGCGGAGAAGGGCTCGATTGGGACTAGCGCGTTGCCCTGACGGTGATCCTGAACGCCGCGGTCACGGTATTGCCGCTCGAGTCCGTTGCCTCGCACGTCACCCGCGTCCTACCGAGTTGGAACCGACTTCCGGACCGCGGCTCGCACCGGGTCGGGACGACGCCGTCAGTGTCGTCCTGGGCGGTGACCCTGAAGGTCACTCGGGCACTCTTCGCGCCCTTCTTCGCTCGCACGGTCTTGCTCGTCGCTCCGGAGATTGTGGGCTGCGTCGTGTTGAACTCGTACCCGGAGACGTTCAGCGTTCCCGTCCAGGTCTCCGTTCCGTACGACTCCACCCCGAGCGGGAGCGTGCGCGTGAGGGTGCCGCTGCCCGTCGCTCCGAGGTACGTGCCGGCTCCACCCGTGACCGTGAAAGTCTGAGCCTGGGTTCGTATTGCCGGCCACTCAATGCACTCTGCGCCGTCGGCGACGGCGACGTGGATTTCCCCCTTACCGGCTACCGACAGTCGCGCCGTGTATGCCAGCATCTTGTTCTGAAGCGGGCTGGCACACCAGGGCGTCCCGATGGCGATCGGGAGATCGTACTTGCCGCTCACCTGCCCCAGTCCGGGGAACCCTCCGGAGATCGTGCGCCCCGCGCAGTCGTTCCCCGTTGGCCCAATGTCACACCCGAGGCCGCCATGGAATGAGTGGAGAGCGAGGGTAGCGTTGATGTTCAACACTCCCGTGGCGGCCTGCGATCCAGTGGTCGCCGCCTCCGCTCCGGCGCTGGCTGCGTACCCGGTGGCGCCCACAGCGAGTCCAGCGACAAGGGCACCCAACGCTGCCCAGCGCAACCGCCTATCGCCCAGCCGCCTCATAGCTCCTCCTAACCGTCCTGCCTGCCTTTCCGGCGCACCCTCTTACATCAAGGGGCGAAGATCAAGTGGCGAATGACCTCAACGCGAGCTTCCGGCGGGAAGACGTGCAACCGGCGTGCACAGTGCGCCCTCACGTTCCGCGCCGACAACAAGTAGCCCGCCAGCGCCAAGCATTGTCGACCTTTCCGATCGGGAATGTAGACTTATGCGAGATGGCGCGCACAGAAGGAAGCCTTCCAGGGCTGCTGACGGCGATCGAGGCCGGCGACCTCTTGCGGCTGGCGCCGGCCTCGATCTACCGGCGCGTCCGGAACGGCGACCTCCGGGCGCTCAAGGTCGGCGAGCACGGCCCGCTCCGATTCCGTCCCGAAGACATCGAGCGACTGCTGCGGCCAGCACGACCCCCAAGCGAACTGTTCCCCGGCCTGAACGAGGGGACGATGAGAGACGCAATCGGCCGCGCATCACGCGCCGCGGGCGTCCCGCTCTACAGCCCGCACGACCTCCGCCACCGCCGCGGTTCGCTCTGGCACGCCTCCGGGATGCCTGCGCGGGAGCTCGCGGAACGGATGGGGCACTCGAAGGCGTCGATGAGCCTCGACGTCTACACGCACGTGATGCCGCCGGACGAGGTGCAGCCCGAAATGATCGTCGTGATGCTGTAGCGGTGTGGTCTCGGTGTGGTCTCGGCCGCTAAGCCGGGGCCGCAAACCGCATCGTTGACTAGAGCCAGTGTTTCCAGCGGAAGAAGCCGAGCAGCCCGGCGCTCGCGGCGACCATCACCGCGACGATCACCCAGAATGCGTGCCCCGTTCCGTTGCCGGGGAAGGCGACGTTCATGCCGAACACACTCGCGAACAGGGTCAGCGGCAGCAGCGTCGCGCTGAAGACGGTCAGGATCCTGAGGACGTCGTTCTGGCGGTGTGAGATCACGGACTCGTTCGTCGACTCGAGGCCCTCGACGACTTCCTTGTAGTTGTCGAGCAGGTCCCAGATCCGCTCGGCTGCGTCGACGATGTCGTCGAAGTAGAGGTCGAGCTCCTCGGGCAGGAAGCGTTCGACGCGGCGCTCGAGCACGCGCAGGGTCGACCGCTCCGGCTTGATGATCTTGCGGTAGCTAATGATCTCCTGCTTCACGTTCGAGAGGTCGCGAACGACGTCCTCGGCCCGTCGCTCGAACATGTCGTCCTCGACCGAGTCGAGCTTGTGCCCGATCTTGTCGAGGATCGGGAAGCAATAGTCGAAGAGGTCGTCGAGCACCTCGTAGAGCAGCCGGCCGGATCCTTTCGCGAGCAGCTCATCGCGAAGGCGATCGTCCTCCTCGAGCCGATGGAAGAGGCGCGCGACGGGGAGCAGTTCGACGTTCGGCATCGTCACGAGGTAGTCGGGGCCGAGGAAGACGTCGAGTTCCGCCGCGTTGAGCCGCTGGATCGTCTTGTCGTAGACAGGGAAGTGGAGGACGCCGAAGAGGTACTCCGGGTACTCGTCGACCTTCGGGCGCTGCCGCTTCGAAAGCACGTCCTCCACGTCGAGCTCGTGCCAACCGAAGCGCTCGGCAAGCTCGTGCGCCGCGGCCGCGTCGGGCCGCTCGAGGTGAACCCAGGTCAGGCCGGGAGCGGTGAGCTCGAGCGCGCGGCGCTCAGTGCCCGCGCCGGCCGGGACCGCGCCGGAGCCCTGCCGCGTCCGCCGGATGCGGGGCAGGCTGGGCATGGGTACTGAGCGGGTCCTCGAGGGTCGGCATAGCGGAAGTCTACCCCGCAGCCTGAGCGGGCTCCGGCTCGGTGGCCGGGAGCGGGAGCGGGACCGGCTCCTGCGTTCGTGCGCCCCGCGGCACGCGTCTCAGGCCCGTGGGCAGGCCGCGCTCGAGCGCCAGCGTCGCGAGCCCGCCGAAGAAGAGCACGGATGCCATCACGAGCCAGAGCCCGTTCGGGGAGGCTGCGAGGAGCGCTCCGCCGACGGCAGGGCCGACCATGAAGCCGACCTGCCACGAGAGCGCCGACATCGCCATGTAGCGCCCGAGCAGCGACTGGTCGGCGAGGTCGACGACGAGCGCGGGTTGGACGGCGCCGTGCACGCACTCACCGAGCGCGAACACCGCCACGGCGACCGCGAGGAGCGCGAACGCCGCTGTGCCCGTCAGCCAGAGGCCGCTGACGGGGACGAGGAGCCACGCCGCCGCCGAAACGGCTCCGAGCAGTGCAAGGAGGGGGATGCGCCGTCGGCCCTCGGCGAGCCGGGTCGTCGGCAGCTGCAGCAGCACGATCACGATCGTGTTGATGAAGAAGAGCCACCCGATCCCGCGCACGGAGACACCGGCCTCGTTCTTGGCGTAGGCGGGGAGGATCTCGAGTTGTGCCATCCCGGCTCCGATGTAGAGCGCGTTGGCGACCATCAAGGCCATGAAGACCTTGTGCCGGAAGACCGTGCGATAGCTGCCGGTGCGCTCCGGACGGGCTCCTCCCCGGTGGGCGGGGTCGTGGACGAAGACGGTCAGCACCGCGGCGTAGGCGACGAAGGTGAGCGCGTCGAGCACGAAAAGCGCCTGGAAGCTCTCCGATGCGATGAAGCCGCCGGCGATGCCGCCGAGGCCGATGCCGAGGTTCATCACCACGCGTTGCATCGCGAACGTCGCGGAGCGTTGCGCCCGCGTCGTCAGGCCGGCGAGCAGGGTCGACTGCGCCGGCCAGAAGAACCCGTTTCCGATCCCGGTCACCGCGCTCGCGAGAAAGCCTTGCCACGGGCTCTGCACGAACGCGTAGCCGACGAAACCGACCGCGAGGAAGCCGAGCGCGGTCGTCAGCATCGCCTTGCCCCCGACCCGGTCGACGAGCACGCCTCCGACAGGCCCTGAGATGAGGCTGACGGCCGCGTTCGTCGCGAGGATGAGTCCGGCGACGCCGAGGCCGATCTCGCGCTCGTTGTGCAGGTAGATGAGCAGGAACGGAACGACGAGCCCGTTGCCGAAGGCATTCAGCAGCCCCCCCAGCTGAAGCAGCTGCACCTCGCGCGGCAGGCGGGGGTTCAGGCTGGAGAGGAAGCTGCGCATCGTGAGACAGTAGCGCCTTGGATTTCCTGCTCGACCCGGGGGTCACGTTCCTCAACCACGGCAGCTTCGGAGCCTGTCCGGCGCCCGTCTTCGCCCGCTATCAGGACCTGCAGCGGGAGCTCGAGCGCAATCCGGTCGAGTTCCTCGCCCGCCGTTTCGAGGAGCTGACGGCCGGGTCGCGCGCCGCGCTGGCCGTCTTCCTCGGCGCGCGCCCCGACGACCTCGTCTTCGTCCCGAACGCCACCGCCGGTTTGAACGCCGTCATCCGCTCCTTGAGGCTCGAGCCCGGCGACGAGGTGCTGACGACCCGCCACGAGTACGGTGCCGTGACCCGGACGTGGGAGTTCATGGGCGCGAACCTCGTCTACGCAGAGCCGGACGAGCTCGCGGAGGCGATCCGGCCGCAGACGAAGGCCGTCTCCGTCAGCCACATCACGTCGCCGACCGCGCTGGTGCTGCCGGTGGCGGAGATCTGTGCGGCAGCACGTGCAGTCGGTGCGCTCGCGATCGTCGACGGCGCGCACGCGCCCGGGCAGCTGCCGCTCGATCTCGATGCGCTCGGCGCGGACGTCTACGCCGGCAACTGCCACAAGTGGCTCTGCGCACCGAAGGGTGCAGGCTTCCTGTGGGTGAGGCCGGAGCACCAGCGCTGGATCGAGCCGCTCGTGATCTCGTGGGGCTACGGCGCCGACCGCACCTTCGCCGACCGTCACGGCTGGCAGGGAACGCGCGACCCGGCGGCGGTTCTGACGATCCCCGCCGCGATCGAAGCTCACCTGGGGTTCGACCTCGAGCGTTGCCGCCGGCTCGCCGCTGCCTTCCACGACCGCCTGCCGCCGTGCGGCCGAACGCCGGCGCCGCAGATGTGGGCGACCGAGGTTGAGACCGACGCACCCTACGAACTGCAGCGGCGGCTCTTCGATGAGCACGCGATCGAGGTCCTCGTGCGCGAGTGGGAGGGGAGGAGCCTGCTGCGGGTCTCGATCGCGCCCTACAACGAGGCCGCCGACGTCGAGCGGCTCCTCGGGGCGCTCGCCGCGCTCACTCCGGCCTGACCGCGGCGACTGCGTCCTCGAGGTCGGCGCAGACTGCGGCCGCGACGAACCGCGTCCAGGGGTGCACCGGTGTGCCGCCCGTGTAGGCGATCACCCTCGTCCCGGTGTGGTGTGCGTACCACGCTTCCATCGCAGTCCCCTCGTCCGGCGTGGTGAACGCCGCCAGGACGGCGTCGCAGGAGTCGATGTCGGCGAGGTCGCCCTCGACGATCTCGCGCTCGTGGCCCTCTGTGCGGCTGCGGAAGTCGCGCCGCATCGGGTCGACGGGCTCCCAGCCCGCGGCTCGCACCAGGCCCGCAGCGCGGCGGCGGTACTCCTCCGCGAACGGAGGTCCGGCGAGATAGACGCGCATCGGGCCTAGACTACGAGGGATGACGGAGACGACGCGCGAGACGGAATTCGTCGCGCTCGGGCACGCCGGTTCCGAGCATTACGCCGGCCTGGAGACGTTCGCGAGCCCAGGGATCGCGACCGTCTCGATGACGAGCGACGAGCTCGTCGCGGTCTGCCCGATCACGGGACAGCCCGACTTCTACACGGCCTCGATCGAGTACCGGCCCGAGACGCTCTGCCTCGAGTCGAAGTCGCTCAAGCTCTACCTCGCGACGTACCGGAACGAGGGCGTCTTCTGCGAGGCGCTGGCCGTGAAGATCCGTGACGACGTCGCTGCCGCGCTCGAGCTCCGGTCCGAAAAGGTCGTCGTCACGCTGACGCAGAAGGCGCGCGGCGGGATCACGATCACCGCCTCGACGTAGGAGGGCTCAGCGAAATAGCGGCTGAGTCGACATTCCGCCAAACCCTCCTAGGTGGGCTTGGCCGTCATCGCCCAGACGGCGACGATGTAGGCGGCGAGGAGCAAGATGCTGATCACGCCGACGATCCGCGCGAAGCGGACGCCGCCAGTGGAGCCGTCCCGCAGCTTGCGCAGCCCGATCGCTCCCAGGATCAGCGAGATCAGGATCAGGAGCGCGCCGATGTCGGCGGTGATGTAGCCGATCCCGAGCCAGCCGGGCTCGAAGTCCTCCGGGTAGTCCTGCTCCGCCTCGGTCCACTGGGCGCCCACGCGCATCAGGATGTACGCCGGCAGCACGCCGAGCAGCAGCGTCTTCAGGGCGAAGCGCGAGAGGCCGGGTGCACTGTCCGGAGAGCGCCAGCCGAGCACGGTCACAAGGGTCACGGCCAGCAGCGTGCCGACGAGCAGCATCGCGCCGAGCACGTGGATGAAGAGCGGCAGGTTGACGGAGTCGGGACGGATTGCGGCGAGCACCTCAGGCACCCGGCTTCCAGATCATGAGTATGAGGATGAGCAGCACGGCGACGCTGTTGATCGTGTGGAACCGGATCCCGGCCGCCCGGCCTGCGATCGGGTCGCTCTCGAACGCCCTGCCGGCCTGGCCGCCCGCCCAGCCGCCGATCGCCCAGAGCACGAGCGACGCGAGGATCCACACGTCCCAGAGCTGATAGGCGTCGAGGTAGATCGCGAGCCAGACGCCGAAGATGATCGCTCCCATCATCCCGACGCCGACGAGGATGCCGGCCGTGCGGCCGTAGGTCATCGCCGTGCCCTGGTCGAAGAGCGGCGACGCTCCGCGCGTGCCGAGGATCAGCCCCCAGAGCGCCGTCAGGGCGCCGACGGCGACGAAGGCGCCGATCACATGCAGGAACAGCAGCCAGTCGTACAGATCCATCGGTGCAGAACATACAAAGCCGACGGAAGGTCATGCGCCCGGCACGATTCGAACGTGCGACCTTTCGCTCCGGAGGCGAACGCTCTATCCCCTGAGCTACGGGCGCGGGGAGTCGAGAGTGTAGCGGGCGGGAGCCGGAGCCCCCGCCCGCCATTCTCCTACGGAGCGCGGTAGTAGAGCCAGGCGTCCTGCGCGCGGGCGACCTGCCCCGCGGTGAACTGGTTGTAACAGGAGTCGTACGAGTAGTCCATGTAGTTGTGGATCGGGTCGAGCCCCGGCTCGGAGCAGGTGTCCTTGCCCTCCGGGCAGCCGCTCGTCGGCACTTTCATCGGCGGCGTGTCGTCGACGAAGTCGCCCTTCGCGTTGCAGCCGCCGAAGAACGTGTGCTCGAGGTTGACCCAGTGTCCGGCCTCGTGGACGAGCGTCATCCCGAGGTCGTACCTGCCCGCATACGTGTCCGACGTCCGGACCATCGACTCCCAGTCGAAGACGATCCCGTCCAGATAGAGATTCGTGTCGGGCAGACCCGGCAGGTACGCCCAGCCGAGGTACGCGTCGGCCGTCGTCGAGTAGACGTTCAGCGTCTCGAAGCCGCCTCGGTGGAGCGCCCGCTTCATCGGCCGCTCGCCCGAGCCGGTGATGCCGCCGTAGAACCAGTCGGCGTTGTCGGTGCGAGTGACGCCGGCGAGCTCGAAACGGAAGCCGGACTTCGCGCCGCCGTAGAAGCCGGCGAAGGCCAAGTTGAGCACGGTCATCTGCTCGTCGATCTGCGCCTGCGTGACGCTGCCGATGGCGCCGTCGCTGACGACGTGGAACCAGACCGGCACCGTGGCCTTGAACTTCGCTCCGCCCTTGCCTTTCGCCGAGTCGGGCATCGCCTCGTAGTTGACGTTCAGCGACGGCTCGCGGACGACGTTGCCCGCGCTGCGGGCGGTGCTCCCGGACGCCGTCAGCGCCGTGAGAGCGTCGAACGTCCCTGTTCCTGCCGCCTCCCAGTCCGTGCACAGGGCCGCCGGATTCGCGGCTGCGGCGGCGCCGACCGGAGCCGCCGTGACCGCCAGCGCGGAGAGCGCGCCGACGGCCAGCACGATCAGTTTCCTCATCTCCTACCCCCCGTTGTGTCGTACGGCGATCTGGAGGTTAGGTGGTGCAAAACAATTCTGCAACCTTGGTGCGGCTAGGGTTCCGCCGGTGGAGCTGACCGCACGGATCGTCACCCTGCGACTCGCGGAGACGTTTGTGATCGCGCGCGAGTCGAGCGACGAGGAGGACGTCGTCGAGGTCGAGCTCCACCACGACGGCCTCAGCGGCTTCGGCGAGGGGGCGCCGATCGAGCGCTACGGCGAGTCGGGCGAGTCCGCGCTCGGGTACCTCGAGGCGGCGGCAGCGGAGCTCGGCGACGACCCCTTCGCGCTCGAGCAGATCGAGGGCCGGCTGCCGTCGGGCGAGAACGCGGCCAGGGCCGCGCTCGACGGCGCCCTGCACGACCTGCAGGCAAAGCTGCTCGGGGTGCCCGTCTGGAGGCTGCTCGGACTGCCGCGCACGGGCCCGCCGACGTCGTGGACGGTCTGGCTCGGCGATCCCGACGACATGGCCCGCCGCGCGGAGAAGGCGGCGCCGCGGTTCTCGCGTCTCAAGCTCAAGCTCGGCGGGGCCGACGGGCTCGATGTCGAGCGCGTTCGCGCCGTCCGCTCGGTCACCGAGCTGCCGCTGCAGGTCGACGTCAACGAGTGGTGGTCGCTCGACGAGGCGCTCGAGGCGCTGCCGCAGCTGAAGGAGCTCGGCGTCGCGTACTGCGAGCAGCCGCTCCGGGCCGGCGACGAGGGCGGACGGACGCTCAAGGAGCGCTCGCCAGTCCCGATCTACGTCGACGAGGACTGCCACCGGCTCGACAGCGTCGTCACCTGCGCGGAGGTCGCGCACGGGATCAACATCAAGCTGGCGAAGTCGGGTGGGATCAGGGAGGCGATCCGGATGGCGCACGCTGCGCGCGCGCTCGGGCTCGGAGTCATGCTCGGGTGCATGATCGAGTCGGGGCTCGGGATCGCGGCCGGTTGTGTCGTCGCGCCGCTCTGCGACCACGTCGACCTGGACGGCAACCTGCTGATCGCCGACGACCCGTGGCCGGGCGTCGCGTTCTCCGACGGCGTCCAGGTGCCATCGGATCGACCGGGGCTCGGTGTCGGACCGGCCTGAGCGGCTCCTGATCCTCGCCGAGGGCCACTCGGGCGACCCGCATTACGGGAAGACGGCGCGGGGTGTGCTCGCGTACGGCCAGCGGCCCGTCGTCGCGATCGTCGACTCGACGCGGGTGGGGGAGGCGCAGGCCGGTGTTCCGATCGTCGGCTCGGTCGAGGACGCACTCGGGTACAAGCCGGTGACGGCGCTCGTCGGCGTCGCCACCCAGGGCGGGCGCTTCCCGCCGGCGTGGCGCGAGCTGCTGAAGACCGCCGTCTCGAACGGCCTGAACGTGGAGAACGGCCTGCACGAGTTCCTGGCGGACGACGGGGAGCTGAGCGCGCTCGCCGCTCGACACGGCGTCGAGCTCCGCGACCTGCGCCGGCCGCCTGCCGACCTGAACGTCCCCACCGGCGCCAACCTCGGGCAGCCGACGAAGAACGTGCTCACGGTCGGGTCCGACTGCGCGATCGGGAAGATGACCGTCTCGCTCGAGCTCGACCGGGCCGCCGCCGCCCGCGGGATCGCGTCCCGTTTCGTGCCCACGGGCCAGACGGGGATCGCGATCGCGGGCTGGGGGATCGCCGTCGACGCCGTCGTCTCGGACTTCATCGCCGGCGCCGCGGAGCGGCTCGTCGTCGAGGGGCACGAGCGCGGGGGAGAGCTGCTCTTCGTCGAAGGACAGGGCGCGGTCACGCACCCGGCTTACTCGGGCGTGACCCTCGGCCTGATCCACGGCTCCGCGCCGCACGCCTTCGTCCTCTGCCACCAGGCCGGGCGCGACCGAGGTCGAGGGATATCCCGGTCACCCGCTCCTGTCGCTGCCGGAGCTCGTCGAGCTGCACGAGTGGATCTCGCTCCCGGCCCGCCGGGCGCGGGTCGCGGGGATCGCGCTGAACACGCGCGAGTTCTCCGACGACGCCGCGCGAGCTGCCATCGCCCGCGCCGAGGCGGAGACGGGACTGGTCGCTGACGACCCGGTGCGCTTCGGCGCCGACCGCCTCCTCGACGCGGTGCTCGCGTCCCTCGAATAGCGTCGTGACGATGCCATAGAGTCGAGGCATGCTCACCGACCACCGCAAGGTCGCGCTCGTCGTCGTGCCGCTCCTGCTCGTCGCCGCGTTCGTCGATCACGACGGCATCTCGATCGCGCTCTCGGTCATCGCACTCGCGCTGGCGCTCGTCGCGCTCGTGGCGATCCTGCTCGCGCGCCGCGCAGCCCGCCGCGACTCGGCTTGACAGCGAACAGGTGTTCGTGCATCATGGCGAACACATGTTCGGACGAATTCTCATGCTCGCGGCGATCGGCATCTTCCTCTGGGCCGCCTTCGCCCGTTCCTCCGACGCTTCCGACCCGGCACGGCGGTACGTCGTGCAGCCGTACGACACGCTCTGGTCGATCGCGGCGCGCGGGTACGACGACCCGCGCCAGGGCGTCTGGGAGATCAAGGAGCGGAACGGGCTGCGCGGGGCGACGATCGTTCCGGGCCAGGTGCTCGTCCTCCCGTAGCACCGGCGCCCCAGGAGCGCGTGGCGAAATGACGGCTGAGCCGCCGTGCCGCGCTGTTCGTCCCCCAGCGACGAGCGCCATTCCGCCACGCCCTCCTAGACTGGCGGCGTGGACATGGACGTCGTCTTCCTTGGCACCGCCGGCTCGATGCCGACCGCACGTCGCGGCCCGTCGGCGACGCTCGTGCGCCGCGGCGGTGAGCGGCTGCTGATCGACTGCGGCGAGGGCACGCAGCGCCAGCTGCTCCGCTCCGATCTCGGCCTCGTCGACCTGCAGGAGATCTTCCTGACCCACTTCCACGCCGACCACTTCCTCGGCCTGCCGGGGATGCTGAAGACGTTCGCCCTCCGCGGACGCGAGCTGCCGCTGACGCTCTACGGGCCGCGCGGCCTCGACGAGCTCTACCAGTCGCTGCGCCGGATCTTCGGGCGGCTCACCTTCGAGGTCGCCGTCGTCGAACTCGCGGCCGACGCCGTGCTGCCGCGCGACGGCTACGCGCTGCGCACCTTCCCGACGCGCCACGGGCGCGACGCAATCGGCTACGCCCTCGTCGAGGAGGTGCGCCCAGGCCGCTTCGACGTCGAGGTGGCCGACGCGCTCGGAGTTCCGTTCGGACGGGAGCGCGGCGTCCTCCAAAACGGCGACGCCGTGACGCTCGCAGACGGGCGGACCGTGACGCCGGAGCAGGTGCTCGGCGAGTCGCGTCCGGGCCGGAAGATCGTGCTCACGGGCGACACGGCTCCGTCAGACCTCGTCGTTGAGGCCGCGTTCGGCGCCGACCTGCTCGTTCACGAGGCGACGTTCTGCGAGGAGGAAGCCGAGCGCGCCGTCGAGACGGAGCACTCGACCGCGCTCGAGGCAGCGCGCGTCGCGAAAGACGCGAACGTGCGCCTGCTCGCGCTGACCCACAGCTCGAGTCGCTACAGCGGTGGCGACATCGAGCGGGAGGCGCGGACGGTCTTCGCGGACACGGTCGTGCCGCGTGACTTCGATCTGATCGAGGTGCCGTATCCAGAGCGGGGCAGCCCGGAGCTCGTCAAGCGCGGCGCACGGCTGCCGCGGGCTGAAGTACCCTCCGGCCCATGAGCGTCGCTCGCCTTCGGCTCGCTCCCGCGGGGGAAACCATGTTTCCCGCGCGAGCCCCCTTCTTGGGTCATGTGGGGGAACTTCCAGGCTCACCCCCTAAAGCTCATCGTGCGAGACTCGCACGATGAGCGAGATGGTGCAGGTCGCCCTTGCGGAGGACGCCACCGAGGCGGAGGAGATCCAGGCGCTGCTCGAGGACGCGGGCATCGCGTCGGAGGTCACGCCGGACGACGACTCGGACTCGTTGAAGATCCTCGTCCCCGAGGACGCAGTCGAGTCCGCGCAGGACGTCATCGAGCTGGCGCCTGCCGACGAGGAGACTCACGCCGGAGGTGTAGCGCCTCGTCCGTCGGGCGCGCTAGGATCGCGCTCGACCCTTTAACCCGGTCCAGAGAGGCCGGAAAGGATGGGAGTGAACAGGGGATGAGCACGCACCTTCCCGACCGCCATGCGGTCAGGACACTGCTGGGCAAGGTCCTTCTAGATGCGGAGGGCCTCGAGCGCACTCTCTCGCGGATCGCGCATGAGATCATCGAGCGCAACGACGATCTCAGCCGGCTCGCACTCGTCGGCATCCACACCCGCGGCGTCCCGATCGCCGAGCGGCTGGCCGGGCTGATCGAGGAGCGGAGCGGGGAGGAGGTCGAGCTCGGCGCGGTCGACATCACCTTCCACCGCGATGACGCGATCGCCGGACGCGAGCAGCCCGTCGTGCACGCCACCGCGCTCGACTTCGAGCTGCGCGGGATGACGGTGATCCTCGTCGACGACGTCCTCTACACCGGCCGGACGATCCGCGCGGCGATCGAGACGCTGTTCGAGCGGGGGCGGCCTGCCCGCGTGCAGCTCGCCGTGCTCGTCGACCGAGGCCATCGCGAGCTGCCGATCCGCCCCGACTACGTCGGCAAGAACCTGCCGACCGCGCGTAGCGAACGGATTCAGGTCGAGCTCGCCGAGACCGACGGCAGCGACCGGATCCTTCTTGTCGGCGCGCCCGAGGAGACGTCATGAGGCACCTGTTCTCGATCGGCGACCTCGCCCGCGACGACGTCGAGCGGATCCTCGAGACGGCGGGTGCGCTCCAGGGCGTGGACGACAAGCTGCCGACGCTGCAGGGGAAACTCGTGCTCAGCCTCTTCTTCGAGTCCTCGACGCGCACCTCGTCCAGCTTCGAGTTGGCGGCGAAGCGGCTCTCGGCGGACGTGATGTCGCTGAAAGCTGTCGGCTCGTCCGTCGACAAGGGCGAGTCGCTCAAGGACACGGTGCTGACGCTCGCGCAGTACGACCCACATGCGATCGTCGTCCGGCATCCACAGATCGGCGCACCTCAGCTCGTCGCGCGCTACTCGGACGCTGCGGTCGTGAACGCAGGCGACGGCAACGCACCAGCATCCGACGCAGGCACTGCTCGACCTCTTCACGATGCGGCAGGCGCTTGGAGAGCTGGAGGGCCGCCACGTGGCAATCGTCGGCGACGTCCTCCACAGCCGCGTCGCTCGCTCGTTGATCCAGGGACTCGCGCTCGTCGGCGCGAGGACGACGCTCGTCGGCCCGCCGACCCTGATCCCGCGCGGGATCGAGGCAATGGGCTGCGAGACGACGATCGAGATCGGCGCGATCGCCGACGCTGACGTCGTCTACGTCCTTCGGATGCAGCGGGAGCGGATGGAGTCTGCGTTCGTACCGAGCCTGCGCGAGTACTCCGCGCGGTGGGGTGTGACCCCGGCGCGCGTCCGGGCGGGGCAGAAGGTGATGCACCCCGGCCCGATCAACCGCGGGGTCGAGATCGACGGCCGCGTCGCGGACTCGCCCGACTCGCTGATCCTCGAGCAGGTGCGCTCCGGGCTTGCGGTGCGGATGGCGGTGCTCCACGACCTGCTGGCGGCCGACAACCCTGTGCGCGAGCAGGCGGCCGTCGCATGAACGTGCTCTTCGGCCGCGACGGGCGTTCCGACAGCCTCGTGCTCGAGGGCCGCCTCGCCGGCGGCGAGTGCGTCGCCGTCACCGTCACCGAGGGCGTCATCTCATCGATCGAGCCTGCCGCGGCAACTTCGCGCGTGCTCGCGCCCGCCTTCGTCGACCCGCACGTCCACCTGCGCTCCCCCGGCCGCGAGGACGAGGAGACGATCGCCTCGGGCACGGCCGCCGCCGCAGCCGGAGGCTACTGCGCGATCCTGGCGATGCCGAACACCGATCCGGTCGTCGACTCGGCGGCCGTACTCGGCTCGCTGGTCGAGACGGCGAAGCGCGAGGCGCTCGTCCCGACCGGCTTCATGGCCGCGATCTCGAAGCGGCTCGGCGGGGAGGAGCTGACCGAGATGGGAGAGCTCGCCGACGCGGGCGCCGCGGCCTTCACCGATGACGGTCGTCCCGTCACCTCCGCCGGTCTGATGCGCCGGGCGCTCCAGTACGGCGCCGTCATGGGCCGCACGCTCGCGCTCCACTGCGAGGAGCCGACGCTCTCGCGCGACGGCCAGGTGCACGAGGGTGCCGTCGCCGCCGAGCTCGGCTTCGCGCCGTACCCGTCGCTGGCCGAGAGCGCCATGGTCGAACGCGACCTCTCGCTGGCGGAGTACGAGGAGCGGCCGCTACACCTGATGCATCTCTCGGCGAAGGAGTCGGTCGCAGCGCTTCGCCATGCGCACGAGCGCGGCGTCGAGGCGACCGCGGAAGTGACGCCGCACCATCTCGTCCTCACCGACGACGCCGTCCGCTCGCTCGACCCGAACGTGAAGATGAATCCGCCGCTGCGCGCTGACGACGACCGGCAGGCATTGATCGACGCGCTTCGCGACGGCACGATCGCCTGCGTCGCCACCGACCACGCGCCACACTCGCGCGAGGAGAAGGAGACCCCGTTCGAGGCGGCACCCTTCGGCGTCACCGGTCTCGAGACGTCGTTCGCGGCGCTCTACACGCATCTCGTCCAGACCGGGCTCGTCCAGCTGGAGACGCTCCTGGAGCGCATGTCCGGCGGCCCGGCGCGCGCGCACGGCCTTCCCGAGCCCAGGCTCGAGGTCGGCGCCCGCGCGAACCTCGTCCTGCTCGACCTCGACCGGGAGTGGACGGTGACCGAGAGCGGCTTCCGTTCCCGCTCCGCGAACTCGTGGCTGCTCGGCCGCAAGCTCCGCGGCACCGTCCTCACGACGGTCGCCGACGGCCGGGTGGTGCACACATTGTGATGACCGCGACTCTGGCCCGGGCTGTCCTTGCGCACTATCTCGACCGGCTCGTCGAGGTGCTCCGGCGAAAGGCACCGATCGAGGCCGTGTACTCCGTCGGCTCGGCCGCAATCGGTGGATACGAGCACGGCCGCAGCGACGTCGACGTGGTCGCGGTCACGACCCGCTCGTTGTCCCTTTTCTGAGCGCCGCGCACTCGCGGCGGCGGTTGAGGAGCTTCCCGTCCCGGCTCGGAAGCTCGAGCTGGTCGTCTATCCGCGCGGCAGCGACCGCTGGGAGCTGAACTTCAACACGGGCGAGCGCGTCGGGGTCGATCCCGACGCCGAGCCGTCGTTCTGGTTCGTGCTCGACCGGGCGATTGCCGAGCAGCATGCGAACGCCGCTCTTCGGGCCGCCGTGGAGCGCGCTGTTCGAGCCCGAGCCGCCGGAGGCGATCGAGGCCGCGCTCGCCGAGGTAGCCGCGTTCGACAGCTGGGACGATCCGGTCGGCGACGCAGAGCTGGCGGCAGCACGTGCGCAGGTCTGGCGCGAGACCGGCCACTGGATCTCGAAGAGCCAGGCGGCGGAGCGGTTGGCGTGAGCGCCTTTCTCGCGCTCGAGGACGGAACCGTCTTCCGGGGAACCTCGGTCGGCGCCGCCGGGGTCGCCTTCGGCGAAGCCGTCTTCACGACTGCGATGACCGGCTACCAGGAGACCGTCACCGATCCGAGCTTCGCAGGACAGCTCGTCTGCTTCACCGCGCCGATGGTCGGCAACTACGGCGTCGACGATGGCCATGCGGAATCACGAGGCACCCACGCGAAGGCGGTCGTGATGCGCGAGGCGCGCGGGCCGGAGTGGACGGCATGGCTCGAGGAGAACGGCATCGTCGCGCTGACTGGGATCGACACGCGCTCGCTCGTCCTTCGTCTGCGCGAGGGTGGCGCCATGCGCGCCGTGGCGGCGGCGGGCGGGCTCGACGAGGCGGTCGCGCTCGACGCCGTTCGGGCCAGGCCCTCGATGGAGGGCGCCGCTCTCGTCTCGCAGGTCTCGACGCCCGAGCCATATCTCTACTGCGACGCCGGCTCGCTCCGGGTCGCCGTGCTCGACTACGGCTGCAAGCGCTCGATCCTTCGCCGCCTCGCCGGTGCCGGAGCGCACGTGACGGTCTTCCCGCACACCGTCGACGCCGAGGAGCTGCTCGACTACCACGCCGTCTTGCTCTCGAACGGCCCCGGCGACCCGGAGCCGCTCACGTACGAGGTGCAGGTCGTGCGCCAGCTGCTCGGGCGCGTCCCGGTACTCGGAATCTGCCTCGGCCACCAGCTGCTCGGGCTCGCGACCGGCCACGAGACGTACAAGCTCCCGTTCGGCCACCGCGGCGCCAACCACCCGGTGCTCGAGCGGAGGAGCGGCCGCGTGCTCGTGACGAGCCAGAACCACGGCTTTGCGGTGTCGCCCTCCGACGACGCGGAAGCGACGCACGTCTCGCTTTACGACGGCACGGTCGAAGGCTTCGACTTCCCCGAACTGCGGGCTTGTTCGGTGCAGTTCCACCCGGAGGCAGGCCCCGGGCCGCACGACGCGTGGCCGATGCTCGAGCGCTGGATCGAGGAGGTGCGGGATGCCGCGTAGGCAGGACCTGAGGTCGATCTGCCTGATCGGTTCCGGGCCGATCGTGATCGGGCAGGCGTGCGAGTTCGACTACGCCGGCTGCCAGGCGCTGAAGGTGCTGCGCGAGGACGGCTTCCGCACGATCGTCGTCAACTCGAACCCGGCGACGATCATGACCGACCCCGGGTTTGCCGACGCCACCTACCTGGAGCCCCTTGACCTCGAAGGCGTCGCCGATGTGCTGGGCCGCGAGCGGCCCGACGCGCTCCTGCCGACGCTGGGCGGCCAGACGGCGCTGAATCTCGCGATCGAGCTCGCCGATGCGGGCATCCTCAAGGACCTCGGCGTCGAGCTGCTCGGTGCGCCGGTGGACGTGATCCGCCGAGCCGAGGACCGCGAGCTCTTCCGCGAGGCCGTCCAGAGCTGCGGGCTCGCCGTGCCGAGCTCGCGCATCGTCACCAGCGTCGACGACGTCGCCGGCGTTGCGCTGCCGGCGGTCGTCCGGCCCGCGTTCACGCTCGGCGGCCACGGCGGCGGCTTCGTGTCGACGTCGGCCGAGCTGCGCGCCCAGGTCGAGCGCGGCCTGCGCGAGAGCCCGATCGGCCAAGTGCTCGTCGAGGAGTCGGTCAAGGGCTGGGACGAGTTCGAGCTCGAGGTGATCCGCGACCGCCGCGACAACGTCGTCATCGTCTGCTCGATCGAGAACCTCGATCCGATGGGTGTCCACACCGGCGACTCGGTCACCGTCGCGCCGCAGATGACGCTCTCCGACGAGGCCTATCAGGAGCTGCGCGACGCCGCGATCGCGGTCATCCGCGCCGTCGGCGTCGAGACGGGCGGCTCGAACATCCAGTTCGCGCGCGACCGCGACAGCGGGGACATCCGGGTGATCGAGATGAACCCGCGCGTCTCGCGCTCGTCCGCACTCGCGTCCAAAGCGACTGGCTACCCGATCGCGAAGGTCGCCGCCAAGCTTGCCGTCGGCTACACGCTCGACGAGATCCCCAACGACCTGACCAAGACGACGCCGGCGAGCTTCGAGCCGACGCTCGACTACGTCGTCGTCAAGTTCCCGCGCTTCGCCTTCGAGAAATTCTCCGGTGCCGACACGACGCTCGGCACGCAGATGAAGTCGGTCGGCGAGGCGATGGGGATCGGCCGCACCTTCCAGGAGGCGTTCTGGAAGGCGTGGTCGAGCCGCGAGCTGGACGCCGGAGCCGTGACGCCCTGGGCGACGCTCCACGATCTCCCGGACGATCTGCATCCCTGGTTCCAGCGCGAGCTCGAGCAGCTGCGCGTCGACGGCCCGCCCCAGGGCGAGCGCGTCTACCGCCGCGTCGACTCGTGCGCGGGGGAGGTGGCTGCCGACTCGAACTACTACTACTCGACACGCAACGAGGCCGACGAGCCCGTGCCACCGACCGGCAAGCCGCGCGTCGTCATCCTCGGCTCCGGCCCGAACAGGATCGGCCAGGGGATCGAGTTCGACTACTGCTGCGTCCACGCGGCGCAGAGCTTCCGGGCGCTGGGCTACGAGGCGATCATGGTCAACTGCAACCCCGAGACGGTCTCGACCGACTACGACACCTCCGACCGGCTCTACTTCGAGCCGCTCGACGCCGAGCACGTGCTCGCGGTCTGCGAGCGCGAGCGGCCGGATGGGGTGGTGATCCAGTTCGGTGGCCAGACACCGCTGAAGCTCGCGCGCGCGATCGAGGCGGCCGGCTTCAGGGTGCTCGGGACGCCGTACGAGGCGATCGACCTGGCCGAGGACCGCGAGCGCTTCGGCCGGCTGCTCGCCGAGCTTGGCGTGCGCTGCCCGGACTGGGGAATCGCGGACGCGGCGGACGCGGCGGTCGAGATCGCGGGTCGGATCGGCTATCCGGTGCTCGTCCGGCCCTCCTACGTGCTTGGTGGCAGAGCGATGCGGGTCTGCTACGACGAGGAGCAGGTGCGCGCGGCGATGGCCGGCGTCACCGGCTCGGTTCTCGTCGACCGCTTCCTCGAGGGTGCGCTGGAGATCGACGTCGACGCGCTCTGCGACGGCGTCTCCGTCCACATCGGCGCCGTGATGGAGCACGTCGAGGAAGCGGGGATCCACTCGGGTGACTCATCCTGTGTCTTGCCCGCGCCCTCGCTCGGCGAGGACGACTACACCGAGGTCTGCCGCGTCGTCCGCCGGCTCGGCCCCGCGCTCGGCGTCGTAGGTCTGCTCAACGTTCAGCTCGCCCTCGTCGGCGGTGAGATCAGCGTGATCGAGGTCAACCCGCGCGCGTCGCGGACCGTGCCATTTGCGAGCAAGGCGACCGGCGTCAATCTCGTCGATGCCGCCGTGCGGCTCGCGGCCGGCGAGCGCCTGCATGAGCTCGAGCTGCCGGACGAGCGGCGCCCCGAGCTTGTCAGCGTGAAAGCGGCGGTGCTGCCCTTTGGTCGCTTCCCCGGCTCCGACCCGGTGCTGGGTCCGGAGATGCGCTCCACGGGAGAGGTGATGGCGAGCGCCACCGACCTCCCGACGGCGTTCGCAAAGGCCGAGCGGGCGGCGGGACGACCACTGCCGACGGGCGGCACGGCGTTCCTCTCGGTCCGCGAGCTCGACAAGGTCGCGATCGCGCCGGTCGCGCAGGCTCTCGCCGAGCTCGGCTTCGACCTGCTCGCGACGGCCGGGACAGCTTCGGTTCTCGAAGCGATCGGGCTCGCGGTGGCGACGCTCCCCAAGGGCGACGCCGTCGTCGATGCGATTCGGGCGGGCCGCTGCGATCTCGTCGTCAACACACCGCAGGGCTCGGGCGCTCGGCGCGACGGCGCCGCAATCAGGCAGGCCGCGCTGTCCGCGCGCGTTCCCTGCATCACGACGCTGTCCGGCGCTCGGCTGGCGGTCGACGCAATCGCGAACGCACGCGAGGAGATCGCGCACTCCCTGCAGGAGCGGATCGAGCAGGAGACGCGGGCGGCATGAGGCGTGAGCGGTGCAGGGTCGTCGCAGCCGAGCCGGTCGGCCTGTACACGCTGCTCCGCGTCGAGCGTGGCGGCCTCGACGCCGGCCGCCCGGGTCAGTTCTTCATGCTCGAGGCACCCGGCCGACTGCTGCCACGGCCGATGAGCGTTTGCCTCGCGGGAGCCGGTGAGCTCTCGTTCCTGATCGACCCGATCGGTCCAGGCACGCGCGCGCTCTGCTCGCTGGAGCGGGGCGACCGCCTGCACGTGCTCGGCCCGCTCGGCAACGGCTTCGATCTCGACGTCGACCGGCCGCTCCTCGTCGGTGGCGGGATCGGGATCGCGCCGCTCCCGTACCTCTCGCAGCGGCTCGGTGGGGCGCCCGCGATCCTCGGCTTCCGTAGCGAGGGACACGCGGAGGCGGCTGCGCTGCTGCCGGGCGCGGAGGTCTGCGTCGAGCCCACCTACGTCACGGCCCTGCTCCCCGAAAAGCATCACGACGTGCTCGCCTGCGGGCCGGAGCCGATGCTCGCCACGCTGCGCGAGCTCGTGCCGGACGCCCAGCTCGCCTGGGAGGCGCCGATGGCGTGCGGCTACGGCGCCTGCCACGGCTGCGCGGTCGAGCTCGACGGCGAGCTGAAGCGCCTTTGTGTCGAAGGGCCTGTCCTGGCCGGTGCCGCCTGATGCTGCTGAACGCCTCCGGCTGCCTCGACGCGCTCACCGCCCCCGAAGTGGCGCGCTCGCTGGACGCCTTCGTGACGAAGACGATCACACCGGAGCCGCGCGCCGGTAATCCGGCCGTCCGCATCGCCGAGACGGACGCGGGCATGCTGAACGCGATTGGGCTCGCAAATCCCGGTCGCGAGCGCTTCCTCACCGAGACGCTGCCGCTCCTTCGCGAGCTCGGCCGCCCTCTCTGGATCTCGGTCGGCGGCTTCTCCGCAGCCGAGTACGCCGAGACCTGCGCCGCACTCGAGGACGTCGCCGCGATCGAGCTCAACCTTTCGTGCCCGAACGTGGACGAGGCGCCGGAAAGCGCCGCCGCGATCGTCGCGGCCTGCCGCGCGGCTACCGCGCTGCCGCTCTACGCGAAGCTCTCGCCCGCGGCGTGGGACATCGCCGAGGGAGCCCGAGCGGTCGAAGCTGTCGGGGCGGACGGGCTTTCGCTCGTCAACACCCTGCGTGGGCTCGCGCTCGACTCGCGCACGCTGCGGCCGACGCTTGCTCGCGGCACCGGCGGCTACTCGGGTCCGGTGCTGAAGCCGGTCGCGCTCGCCGCTGTCTACGCCTGCTCGGCGGCCGTCGAAATCCCGATCGTCGGCATGGGCGGAGTCAGGTCCGGACTCGACGCGCTCGAGCTGATCGCGGCCGGCGCGAGCGCCGTCGCGCTCGGCACGATCCTCTTCTCCGACCCCGGCGCGCCGGCCCGGATCCGGGCCGAGCTCGCCGCCGAGGTCGCCGGACGGGACCTCGGACATCCCCTGGACGCGCGGGGCGTGGCCCATTCGTCCCTGCAAATGAGCGTTTCCAAAACAGGCAACGGAATGCAAAAAGTGCCTGGAAACAGGCCGAAAGTGACTGCTTGACCGACTCTGCAAGGCTGCTAGTATCCCGCGCTCATGGTGTCGTCGAAGACGCAAGCACAGGCCCCGCTGAGGTCGCTGGATCAGAGGATGGAGGCGCTCAAGCGGGCCAACGACATCCGAGTTCGTCGCGCTCAGCTGAAGAAAGACCTCAAGGACGGGCGGGTCCAGATCGAGGGGATCCTGCTCGATCCGCCCGAGTACGTCTCGACCGCCAAGGTGTTCGACATGCTGATGGCCGTGCCCAAGTTCGGGCGCGTGAAGGCCGCGCGGCTCCTGAACCAGTGCCGGATCAGCCAGTCGAAGACGGTGGGCGGTCTCTCCGAGCGGCAGCGCGCGGAGCTCATTGGCCTCTTCAACCGGTAGTGCCTCGCTCGGCCACGTCCTCCATGCCAACGTGACCACGCGAGGCACTAGGCCTCTGCCAGTCTTCGTGATCACCGGCCCGAGCGGGGCCGGCAAGGGGACGCTGATCAAGCGGCTCGCGGAACGGCACCCGGAGCTCGAGGTTGCCGTCTCCGCGACGACCCGTCCGCAGCGCCCGAACGAAACCAACGGCCGCGAGTACTGGTTCTTGAGCGAGCAGGAGTTCGTCGCCCGGATCGAGGCGGACGAGTTCCTCGAGCACGTCGAGTTCGTCGGCGGCCGCTACGGAACGCTCGCCTCGGAGATGAACCGGATCGCCGCAGAGGGGAGGGTTTGCGTGCTCGAGCTCGAGATCGACGGCGCGCTGGCGGTGCAGGAGCAGGTCGACCGGAGCATCACCCTCTTCATCGCTGCCGACGTCCCCGAGCTCGAGCGGCGGCTCCGCGCACGCGCCACGGAGAGCTCGGGCGAGATCGGCGATCGGATCGCGCTCGCCCGGCATCAGCTCGAGCAGGCCTACCGCTTCCGCTACATGGTCCGCAACGACGACGTCGAGCGCGCCACGGACGCACTCTCGGCCCTCGTCCTCCAGGAGCTCGCCGCTGCGGGTACCATGGCCGGCTCATGATCCATCCTCGCATCGATGAACTGCTGAACACGGACGCCGGTGGGGTCGACTCGCGCTACGCGCTGGTCATCGTCGCCGCCAAGCGCGCGCGGCAGATCAATAACTATCACCACCAGCTCGGGGAGGGCATGGGCTTCGAAGAGGCCCCGCCGCCGCTCGTCGAGTCGCGCTCGAAGAACTACTTGACCATGTCCCTGGAGGAGATCGCCCAGGGCAAGATCAAGTACGACTACGGCAAACGCTGAGCCCGGCCTGACCGGTCGGCGCCGCCGGGCAGAGCGCCCGGTGTGTCTTCTCGACCCGTTTGCGGCTCTGCGCAGGAAAATCGGCACAATGAGGCGATGGCGCGCATCCTGCTCGGGATCACCGGCGGCATCGCGGCCTACAAGGCCTGCGAGCTCCTGCGGCTGCTCGTCAAGGCGGGCCACGACGTCCTGCCCCTGCCGACGCGGGGCGCCGAGCGGTTCGTGCGCGCCGAGACCTTCTTCGCGCTCGCGCGGAAGCCGCAGAGCGACGATCCCTACCCACACCTCGAGCGCGCTGACCTGCTCGCGATCGCACCGCTGACGGCGAACACGATGGCCAGGCTCGCGCACGGGCTCGCCGACGACGTCCTCACAGAGGCGGCGCTCTCGCACCGCGGTCCGATCCTCGTCGCGCCGGCGATGAACACGCGGATGTGGGAGCACCCCGCGACGCAGGCGAACGCGGCCACGCTGCGTGCGCGCGGCGTCGAGCTGATCGGGCCCGAGGCGGGCGAGCTCGCCGAGGGCGAGGTCGGTGTGGGTCGCATGACCGAGCCGGAGGAGATCGCGCGCCGGATCGAGGTGCTGCTCGGAGAACGTGTGACAATCAGCCAAAGTCCGCTCGCCGGCACCCGCGTGCTCGTCAGCGCCGGCGGCACGCGCGAGCCGCTCGACGCCGTCCGCTTTCTCGGCAACCGCTCCTCCGGCCGGATGGGTGTCGCCCTCGCCGCCGAGGCGCAACGGCGCGGCGCCGCGGTGACGCTGCTCGCGTCGAACCTGGCCGTGGCCCCGCCCGACGGGGTGGAGGTGGTCGAGGCGCCGACGGCCGCCGACCTCGAGCGCGAGGCGCGGAGCCGCTCCGGCGACGCCGACGTGGTCGTGATGGCCGCCGCGGTCGCCGACTACCGCCCGGCCGCGCAGATCGAGGGGAAACGGGCGAAGAGCGGCGAGACGTGGATGCTGGAGCTCGAGCCGACCACCGACGTGCTGGCACTGCTCGGGGAGCAGGAGCGCAACGGCCAGGTGCTCGTCGGTTTCGGCGCCGAGCTGGGGGAGGCCGGGCTGGAGCGGAAGCGACGGATGCTCACAGACAAGAACATCGATCTCGTCGTCTACAACGACGTGTCCGCTCCCGGCATCGGCTTCGATTCGACCGAGAACGAGGTGACGCTCCTGACGCGCGCCGGCGAGCGGGGGCTCGCGCGGGCCTCGAAGGCAGAGATCGCAGCCGGGATCGTCGACGAGGTCGAGCGCCTGCTCGAGGAGCGGCGTGGAGGCTAGGCGGGACGCGGCAGCAGTCGCGTCGTCGGCCGAGACCGTCGAGCGGCTCGTCGAAAACCTGGCCCGCGTCGTCCATGCGCCGGAGGACACGTTGCGGCTGATCGTCCTTGCGCTCGTCGCCGAGGGGCACGTGATCGTGGAGGACTTCCCCGGTGTCGGCAAGACGATGCTCGCCAAATCGCTGGCGCGCTCGCTCGATCTCGACTTCTCGCGGATCCAATTCACGCCCGACCTGCTCCCGTCCGACGTCACCGGGGTCAACGTCTTCAACCAGCGCACGAACGAGTTCGAGTTCCGGCCCGGCCCCGTGTTCGCGAACGTGCTGCTCGTCGACGAGATCAACCGCGCCTCGCCGAAGACGCAGGCGGCGCTGCTCGAGGCGATGCAGGAAAGCCAGGTGACGATCGACGGCGAGTCGTATGCGCTCGACCGGCCGTTCATGGTGATCGCGACGCAGAACCCGATCGAGTACGAGGGCACCTACCCGCTGCCTGAGGCGCAGCTCGACCGCTTCTCGATGCGGCTCTCGCTCGGTTATCCGCCACTCGCGGACGAGGCCCGGATGCTGAACGAGCAGACGACCGAGCCGCCGCTCGACACGCTCACGCCGGTCGCGACCCTCGCGGAGGTCACAGCCGCGACCGACGAGGCACGCTCGCTCTTCGTCGAAGAGAGCCTCAACCGCTATGTGGTCGCGCTGCTCCGGCACACGCGTGGCAGCTCCCGGCTCGCACTCGGCGCGAGCCCGCGCTCGGGGATCGCGCTGCTCCGGGTGGCGAAGGCGCGCGCGCTCGCCGAGGGTCGCGACTACGTGCTCCCGGACGACGTCAAGGCGATCGCGCGGCCCGTGCTCGCGCACCGGCTCATCCTCGCACCGGAGGCGCGCTCCGCCGGGCTCACGGCCGAGGAGATCGTCGGCGAGGCCGTCGAGCAGACCCCCGTTCCGGTCTGATGTCCTCCGACTCCGCCCTAGCGGCACCTCGGGAGGCCGCGCCGGAGGCCGGCTCCGCCGGCCGGGAGGCGCGGCCGGCCAGGGGCCGCTAGTGACCCGGCGCGGTTGGCTGACGCTGCTGCTGGGTGCGGCGACGTACGTCGTCGCCTGGCTCTTCGGCGCCAAGGCGCTCTACCCGGTCGCGACCGGTCTCGTGCTCGCACCGCTCGGCGCTCTGGCGTGGGTGTGGCTCGCGGCCGGGCCGATGGAGCTGCGGCGGCGAGCTGGCAAAGGCGCGCTGCTCGAGGGGGGAGACGTCTGGGTCAGCCTCGACGTTCGGCCCGAGTCGCGGATACCGGCGGCAAGCATCGCGATCACGGAAAGGATCGCCCGCTTCGGGGAGCAGGTGACGACGATGTCCCGTTCCGGCAGTGGCTACCGCGGGACCTACGTGCTCGAACGGGTGCCGCGCGGCCGCTACGTCGTCGAGGAGGCGCGCGCAACCGTCGACGATCCGTTCGGGCTCGCGCGCATGGACGTCGAGCTCGACGCGCGTGGCTCACTCCTCGTCTACCCGCGACTCGTCCAGCTCGACCGACTCTTCTCCGAGAGCGGCGCCCACGCGCAGGACGGCCGGCGGCTGCTGCTGCGCCGCCCGTCGGGCTTCGACCTCCATTCGGTGCGCGAGTACGAGCAGGGGGAGTCGCTGAGGAAGGTGCACTGGAAGACGACTGCGCGCCGCGGCCAGCTGATGGTGAAGGAGCTCGAGGACGCGCCGCGGGACGAGATAGCGGTCATCCTCGACGCGGACGCGAGCGCCGTCGTCGAGGACAGCTTCGACGTCCAGGTCCGCGCCGCGGGCTCGATCCTGCGCGCGCACGCGTCGCATGCCCGGCGGGCGGTTCTCACCGTCAACTCCGCGACGCGGCCGACGGTAAGAGTCACCTCCCTCGACGGCGACTGGCTGGCGGCACTGGCGGTCCTCGCGGAGGCTGAGCCGGACGGCGCACGGCCGGTGGTCGAGCTGCTTTCGCGCGAGGGCGGACCGGCGTCGCGCGCGGTGGAGACGGTTGTGATCACGGCCCGGCTCTCCGGCGCGCTCGCGACCAAGCTCGTGCAGCGCGCGCTCGCGGGCCAGGGTGTCAGCATCGTCTGGCTCGATAGTGCGAGCTTCGCGTCGCGGCCGACCAAGGTCGAGCCGGAGCTGCTGCGGCTTCAGGCGGCGGGCGTCGCCGTCGCCGTCATTCGTCGCGGCGACTCGCTCGCGGGCGTGCTCGGGGCCGCTCCGGCGGTTCGGAGCGCGCATGGTTAGAACACTCGCCGTCTACTTCTTCCCGGCCGCGCTGGTTGCGCTCAGCTGGCTTCGGCTGGAGGAAACCCGCGCGGACGGCGCGGACTGGGTCTGGGTCGTCCTGCTCGCAGTTGCGCCGGCACTGGCGCCGATGCTTTGGCTCCGGCTCGCGCTCGTGGCGCCGGCTGCGCTCGTCGCCGCCTGGGTCGCACTCGACACGCCGGCGATCGACGACCGTCCCGGGTTCTTCGAACCAGTGCTCGACCGCTTCTGGAACGGCGTCGGCGGCTTCTACGACGTGTCGGTGCCGTTCAGCGCCGTCGAGCACCAGCGGATGCACGGCGTCGTCCTCCTCGCAATCTTCGGCTTCTGCGTCCTGCTCGCGCAGTTCATCGCGGCGCGACGTCCGCTGCCCGCTCTGCTGGTGCTGATCGCGGGCGCCGGCTGGCCGGCCACGCTCTACACATCGGGGAGCCTCGCCTACGGCGCGATCATCCTGGCCGCTGCGCTCTGGGTGCTGGCGGGAATCCGCACGACCCGCGCCGTCCCGGCGCTCGTTGCGGGCGCGGCGCTCGTCGTTCTCGCGGCGGGCGTGTCCAGCTCCGCTGCTGTGGCCAAGGAAGGCGTGCTCGCGTGGGAGCGCTGGAGCCCGGGCGGTACGGGTGAGCCGGTCTCGGTCGCCTACGTCTGGGAAGGCACCTACAGCGGGATCGAGTTCGCGAAGAAGAAGACGACCGTCCTCCGGATCAAGGGGCCGAAGCGCGGCCTCTACTGGCGAGCGACGACGCTCGACCAATTCGACTCGGATCGGTGGCTCGAGAATCCGACGCCGCTGTCGACCGGGCCTGCGGTCGGCAGGCTCCCCAACGACCCGCTCCTGCCGACGCGCTCCCTCAACCGGCGAACCTGGATCCGCCAGGACGTGGAGATCGTCGCGCTCCGCGACACCCACATCGTTGCGGCAGCGCAGCCGGTCGCGCTCGATGCGCCCAGCCTCGGCGGCGTCTTCCGGCTCTCTGACGGCCTCGTCCGCGTCTACAACGGCCTCCGACGGGGCCAGGGCTATACCGTCTACAGCTACGCGCCACGGCCAGGCCCGGCGGAGTTGGCAGTGCTCGACGCTGACTATCCGCCCGCGCTCGACCGGTTTCTCGACATCGGCCGCACCCGGGTCGACGAGTTCGGCGTCCCCGGCCGCGACCGGCTCGTCGACAGCCTCTTCGCAGACGAGCGCTACATCGCGCTCTGGCCGTACGAGGCGATGTGGGAGCAGGCGCAGCGACTGCGAGCGGACGCCCGGACGCCGTACGGCGCCGTCGTCGCGATCGAGACCTGGCTCCGCTCGACCGGCGGCTTCGCCTACGACGAGACGCCGCCGACGACCGACGGGCTGCCGCCGCTCGCGCAGTTCGTCGCCGACGGCAAGCGCGGCTACTGCCAGCACTTCGCCGGCGCGATGGCGCTGATGCTGCGGATGCTCGGGATCCCCACGCGGGTCGCCGCCGGGTTCACCAGCGGCACCTATGAGGACGGCGGCTGGACGGTGACCGACCACAACGCGCATGCGTGGGTCGAGGTCTGGTTCCCCGGCTACGGCTGGCTGCCCTTCGACCCGACCCCGGGCCGCGGCTCGCTCGCCGCCCGGTACAGCGCTTCCTCGACCGGGTTCAACGCCGGCGATGCCGCGGACGGATTCATCGGCGGCGCGACCCGGGTCGACGGCGGCGGCATCGATCAGCTGCGCCTGCTCGAGCAGAAGGAGCGGCTCGCGGAGCAGGCGGAGGCCGCGCGCCGCGCCGCCGACAAGGGCGGTCGGAGCACGCTGTGGTTGCTCGTCCTGCTCGCTGTCGCAGCCGTCGTCGCGCTTGGGCTCGCGAAGGTCGTCCGGCGGCGCAGCCGCTACCTCACACGCGATCCGAGGCGCCTCGCCGGCGCGGCTCGGCGTGAGCTCGTCGACTTCCTCGCCGATCAGGGGATCGCCGTCAGCGTGAGCGCGACCCCGGAGGAGCTGCACGAGCTCGTCCAGTCCGAGCTCGGCGGCGACGGTCGGCCCTTCGCCCGTGCGCTCGCGGCAGCCCGGTTCGGGCCGCCGGAGGGCAGCGCCGCCGCCGCGTCGAGTGCACGCCGGGAGCTTCGCAAGCTCATGCGCGCGCTCCGGCACCGGCTCGGCCGGGCTGCCCGACTGCGCGGCCTGCTCGCGCTGCGCTCGCTGCGGACGTGATCCCGGCCGTCGTGATCGCGGCCGGCCTCGGAACGAGGCTCCGGCCGCTGACCGAGCGCTATGCGAAGCCGGTGCTGCCGATCGACGGAACGCCCGTGCTCGCGCACCTGCTCCGCGAGCTCGCCGCCGCCGGCGTGCCGCGCGCAACCATCGTGACGGGCTATCTCGCCGAGCAGGTGGAGCGGTTCGTGGGCGACGGCAGTGGCTTTGGGCTCGCGATCGCGTATGCACGGCAGAGCTCGCCTGACGGCTCGGCGCACGCCGTCGTCGCCGCGGACGAGAATGCGCCTTATCTCGTCCTCGGTGCGGACGTCGTCTTCACACCCGGTGACATCGGCCGCTTCGCCGGTGCCTACTCGGCGTCGGGCGCGGCGGGAGCCGTCGCCGTCCAACCAAGGCCGGGAACGGTCGAGCTGGCCGACGGGCTCGTCAGGCGGGTGCTCGGAGACGGCGTGCTCGCGATGCCGCTCTGGGCGGTCGGACCAGCCGTCGCGAGCAGTATCGAAGCCCTGCCGGGCGCGCCGCCGTTCGAGCTCTCGACCGCGTTTCAGCAGACGATCGACGCGGGAGAGCAGATAGCGGGGATCGAAGTCGGGCCGACGCGCGGCCTGACAACGCCGTTCGACCTCGTGGAGCACAACTTCCCCTACCTTAGAAGCCTGTGACCGACGCGTACGACCACTTCCAGCAGGGCAAGGCGCTTCTCCAGGACGGCATGGCCGCCCAGGCGACGGTCGCGCTCGAGAAGGCGAAGAAGCTCGAGCCTGCGAAGGCGTCGATCCGCGAGGCACTCGGGATCGCCTACTTCCGGATCCAGCGCTGGAAGGAGGCGGAGGCCGAGTTCCGGGAGGTGCTGGAGCTCTCGCCGACGGACGACTATGCGCATTACGCGCTCGGGCGCGCACTCGAGAAGCAGGGCCGCGACGCCGAGGCGAACGGCCACTACAAGCTGGCGAGCTCACTCTCGCCGTCGAGCGAGCACTACGCCGAGCGGATCATGCAGCTCGACGACTCGCCCGAGAACGAGACCGACTAGCCGGACGGCTACATCAGGCGGTCGCCGGTGACCCGGTGGATCTCCTCGAGCGAGGAGACGCCGGCGCGGCAGAGGCGGATCCCGTCGTCGCGGAGGGTGGTCATCCCGGCTCCGACCGCGGCGGCGAAGATCTCCTCGGTGGAGGCCTCGATCAGGTGCCGGATCTTGCCGCTGATCGGCATCACCTCGTAGAGCGCGACGCGCCCGCTGTAGCCCATGTCCGCGCACTCGGCGCAGCCGCGCGGGCGATAGAGGACCTCGCCCTCCTGGAGCACGCCGTCGAGCCCGTCGGCGATTTTCTCCGCCTGAGTCGGGACGTACGGCTCACGGCAGTGGACACAGAGCTTGCGCGCGAGCCGCTGGGCGACGATGCAGTTGATCGAGGTTGCGATCAGCGACTGGTCGACGCCCATATCGCGGAGCCTCGCGATCGAGCTGGCCGCGTTGTGCGTGTGCAGTGTCGTCAGCACGAGGTGGCCCGTCATCGCCGCCTGGATCGCGATCCGCGCGGTCTCCTCGTCGCGGACCTCGCCGATCAGGACGACGTCGGGGTCGGAGCGGAGCATCGTCCGGAGGCCGCTCGCGAAAGTCAGCCCGGCGCGGACGTTCACCTCGACCTGGGTGATGCCGGGGATCTGGTTCTCGACCGGATCCTCGATCGTCGCGAGCGACCGCTCGTGGTCGTTCAGGAACTCGAGTGCCGCGTAGAGCGTGGTCGTCTTGCCCGAGCCGGTCGGGCCGACGGTGAGGACGGCGCCGTATGGCTGCTTCAGCGCCCGCATCAGCACTGCCTCGGCATCGGGGTGCATGCCGAGATCGGAGATGGAGAGCCGTCCCGAGGCGCGGTGGAGGATCCTGAGTACGACCTTCTCGCCGAACGTCGTCGGGAGGACGGCGATGCGGAGGTCGATCGGATGGCCGTCATAGCGGATCGAGACGCGGCCGTCCTGCGCGTTGCGGCGGTCGGCGATGTCGAGCTCGCCCATGATCTTCAGGCGGCTCGTGACCGCCGGCATCAGTCCCGTCGGCACCTCGGCGACCATTCGCATGACGCCGTCGATCCGCGCGCGCACGACCATCGCGTGCGGCTGCGGCTCGAAGTGGATGTCCGAGGCGCCCTCCGCGATCGCGTTGGCGATGATCTGATTCGTGAGCTTGATCGCCGGGGCGTCGGTGACGTCGCCCTCGGTGATGTCCTCGACAAGCTCTTCCACTTCCTCCGCGACCACGTCCGACTCCATCTCGACGGCGACGTTCGCGCGGAAGCACCGGTCGAGCGTGCGGGCGAGGTCGGAGACCGAGACCACGACGAAGCGGATCTGCAGGCCGAGGGCGAGGCGCAGGTCGTCGGATGCCATGACGTCGGTCGGATCGGTGACCGCGACGATCACCGTCCCGTCCTCGTCGAAGGCGATCGGCAACGCGGAGAGGCGGCGGGCGACGTTCTCCGGGAGGAGGCTCGTCGCTGAGGGCACGAGGTCGAAGCGGCTGAGCTCGAAGAACTCGAAGCCATATTGCTCGGCGAGGGCGCGAGCGATCGCCGCCCCCGTAGTGACGTTGTAGCGGAGCAGGATCTCGCCGAGCCGGCCGCCTTCGGCCTCCTTCTGGGCGAGCGCCGCGGCGAGCTGCTCGGCAGTGATCACGCCGTCGCGCATGAGCAGCGCGCCAAGCTGCTGCCGGCCCTCGGGCCGGCCGTACGGATCCGCAGACGCAGAGGTCGGAATCGCCGCAGCTTCCACGACCCGTCTATCGGCCATAGTGCGGATCGACATGAGGGTCGTGATTCAGCGCGTCAGCCGCGCGTCGGTGCGGGTCGAGAGCCGCGTCGCCGGGGAGATCGGGGCGGGCGTGCTCGCGCTGCTCGGTGTCGCCGAGGACGATGGCGACGCCGAGGCCGACCGCTTGGCCGGCAAGGTCGCCCGCCTACGCATCTTCGAGAACCTCGAGGGCCGCTTCGACCGCTCCCTGCTCGACACCGGTGGCGCCGTCCTCGTCGTCAGCCAGTTCACGCTGATCGCCGATAGCAGGCGTCAGAAGGGAACTCGGCTGGACTTCTCGCAGGCGGCGCGTCCCGAGGTCGCCGAGCCGTTGTACGAGCGGTTCTGCGCTGCTCTGCGCGAACTCGGCGTACCCGTTTCGACCGGCGTCTTCGGCGCCCGGATGCAGGTGTCGCTCGTCAACGACGGTCCTGTAACGATCGTCCTCGACGTCGATCCGCAACGGACTGGGAGGTCGCCATGAGCGCGCCGTTCATCGTGAGGTCGGTTTCGAGGATCCACCCCGGCAAGGCCGATGCCTATCAGCCGGTGGTGGCCGAGTTCTGCAAGGTCGCCGAGGACGCCATCCAGGAGCTGCTCGCGACCGAGGACACGAACGTCCTCTTCGTCGCCGGCTGCGACGAGAACCAGGGCAAGTTCCACCCGCAGTTCGACCACATCGTCCTCCTGAGCGCCCCGCTCGAGACGATGATCGAGCGGTTGGAGACGAGAACGACCAACGCCTACGGCAAGTCACCCCTCGAGTTCGGCCGCTTCCTCGAGGATGTCGAGACGGCGGAGCCGCTGCTGCGCCGCGCGGCCGACCACGAGGTGCGGACGACCGCGCCGCTGGACGACGTCGTCGCCACGATCCTGCGTCTCGTCGACGTTGAGTAGCGCCGCGCTCGCGCTCGCGCTCGGCGCGGCGATCCTGCACGCGGTCTGGAATCTCCTCCTCGCGGGCTCGCGCGACGTGCTCGCCGCGACGGCGGTCGCGCTCTGCTCCAGCCTCGTCGTCGCCCTGCCGTTCGCGATCGCAACGTGGGGGATCGAGCGGGAGGCGATTCCGTGGCTCGTCGCGTCGGGGGCGCTCGAGCTCGTCTACTTCCTGACGCTGACCGCCGCCTATCAGCGCGCGGAGCTCTCGCTCGTCTACCCGCTCGCGCGCGGTGGAGCCCCAGTGCTCGTGCTGCTCGGCGCCGTCGCGACGGGCTACGCGCCGAACGGGATGGAGGTCCTC
>CAWHKD010000007.1:0-12648 GCA_963829845.1 uncultured Gaiellaceae bacterium
CGAGGTAGCTCAGTTGGTAGAGCACACGGCTGAAAACCGTGGTGTCGCCGGTTCAAGTCCGGCCCTCGCCATTCGGAGTCCCACCAGGACCCTACGGAAGTGGCCGCGGGACTTGCTCCGCCCGCGGCCTCCCAGCGACAAGTGAGCCGTTCAGCGAAGGGAGGCGCCGTTCGGCGCGTCCGCGTGGAGCAGCACGGCAAGCAGCCGATCTGCCCGCGGCCCCGTGACCAGGGTCAGATCAGCATCGACTCTCGAGCGCGCGAAGCGCTACCGTTTTGATGTGAAGCGTGGGAGCCTGGAGCCCCGGCGGGGAGGATCGCCGTGAGCCCGGTCGAGGTCCGCGATCTCGGTGAGCCCGAGGCGGTGGTGACCTATCCGCTGGGCGCAAGCCACCAGGTGCACCTGGCCGGAACGGTGGTCACCCGCCATGTCTTGCAGCCGGGCTGGAGCTGGGAGGAACACGCCCAGCCATTGGCCGGCACCGCCTCGTGTGAGCTGTATCACCGGGGTGTGGTCCTCAGGGGTCGGATGGGCATCCGGACCGACGAGGGCGAGGAGATGGTTGTCGGGCCGAACGAGGTGTTCGACCTGCCACCGGGGCACGTCACCTGGGTGGAGGGCGACGAGGAGCTGGTGATGGTCGACTGGGCCGGGGGCGCCGGATTCGACACGCCGCCGGGAGAGGGCGCACGGGTGATGACCACCATCCTCTTTACCGACATCGTCGACTCGACGGTCCAGGCGCGACGGAAGGGGGACGCAGCCTGGAAGCGCACCGCGGCGATGCACGAAGACATCGTCCGCACCGTGCTGGTCCGCTTCGGGGGCCGGGAGATCGAGACCGCGGGGGATTCGTTTCTGATCGTGTTCGACGGCGCCGAGCGTGCGATCCGGTGCGGACTGGAGCTCGTTGACGCGCTGGCGGCTATCCGGGTCTCGATCCGGGTCGGCATTCACAGCGGCGAGGTGGCCCTCTCCGATGAACGTGTTCATGGGTTGGCGGTCCACGCTGCCGCTCGCGTCCTGGCCGAGGCAGGCTCGGGCGAAGTCCTCGTGTCCGGCACCACCCGCGACCTGGCCGAGGGCGCTGCAGGACTGGCATTCGAGTCGCGCGGGCGACACCGCCTCAAGGGTCTGGAACGGGAGCACGAGTTGTTCGCCGCCGCATCACCCGCCGGCTAGAACCTCGCTTGAACCTCGACGCGTACATTGAGCTCGATGGCCGCTGACCCACGCGCGCGCTTCCGGGCGCTGCACGAACGCGTGCAGGTGTTCGTGATGCCGAACCCGTGGGACGTCGGCTCGGCCAAGTTGCTCGCGTCGATGGGGTTCGAGGCGCTTGCGACGACGAGCGCCGGCCTCGCCTGGTCGCTCGGCAAGCTCGACATGCAGGTCACGCGCGACGAGCTCGTCGCGCACGTCGAGCGCCTCGCCGAGGCGACGTCGCTGCCGCTCAACGTCGACAGCGAACGCTGCTTCCCCGACGGGTCTGGCGGTGTCGCGGAGACCGTTCGCCTGCTTGCCGAAGCCGGCGCGGCGGGCTGCTCGATCGAGGACTTCGACCCGGCGACGGGAGAGATCGAGGCGCTCGAGGTCGCGGCGGCGCGCGTGGAGGTCGCGGCGTCCGGGCCGCTCGTTGTCACCGCTCGCGCCGAGAACCATCTCCACGGCATCGACAATCTCGAAGACACGATCGCCAGGCTGGTTGCGTACCGCGAAGCGGGCGCCGACGTGGTCTACGCGCCGGGCCTCACCGACCTGGGCTCGATCTCGCGGCTCGTCGAGGAGGTCGGCGTGCCGGTGAACGTACTCGCGTTGCCGAACGGCCCGACCGTCGCCGAGCTGGGCGGCGCGGGCGTTCGCCGCGTCTCGACCGGAGGCGCTCTGGCTCGGTTCGCCTACGGCGCCATGCTGCAGGGAGCGGCGGAGCTGCGCGACGCCGGCACGTCCCGCTACAGCGAGGGCGGCGCACCCGCCGAGGCGCTCAGAGCGGCGCTCGGGGACGGCTAGACTTCGGACCCGTGAGCACCGAGACGGAGCGGGAGCTGTGGGGCGGCGAGACACGCAAGGCGGTCGCCAACTTCCCCGTCTCCGGCGAGCCGATCCCGGTGCCGGTGGCGCGCTGGCTCGGACGGATCAAAGCCGCGGCTGCGCGCGCAAACGCCGAGCTCGGGCTGCTCGACGCCGACAAAGCCGAGCGGATTGCCGCCGCCGGCGACGCGATCGCCCAGGGCGAGCACGACGGCCAGTTCCCGATCGACGTCTTCCAGACCGGCTCCGGAACGAGCTCGAACATGAATGCGAACGAGGTGATCGCCTCGCTCGCCGGCGAGGACGTGCACGCCAATGACGACGTCAACATGGGCCAGAGCTCGAACGACGTCTTCCCCTCTGCCGTCCACCTCGCCGCGCTCGGCGAGGTCGAACACGACCTGCTGCCGGCACTCGAGACGCTCGCCGCCTCGCTCGAGGCGAAGGCGAAGGCGTTCGACGACGTCGTCAAGTCCGGGCGCACCCATCTGATGGACGCCGTCCCCGTCACCCTCGGCCAGGAGTTCGGCGGCTACGCGGCGCAGGTGCGCGAGGGAATCGAGCGCGTGCGCGACAGCCGCAAGCGGCTCGGCCAGATCCCTCTCGGTGGCACTGCCGTTGGCACCGGGCTCAACACGCACCCGGATTTCGCCGCGAAGGTGCGCGAGTTGCTGGCGGACGACACGGGTCTCCACATCTCGCCCCCGGCGGACCCGTTCGAATCCCAGGCGGCCCGCGACGGCCTCGTCGAGGCATCCGGTGCACTCAAGGTCGTCGCCGTCAGCCTGACGAAGATCGCGAACGACCTTCGCCTGATGGGATCCGGCCCCCGCGCCGGCCTCTCCGAGCTCTTCCTGCCTGAGCTGCAGAAGGGGAGCTCGATCATGCCGGGCAAGGTCAACCCCGTCATCCCCGAGGTAGTGACGCAGGTCGCCGCTCAGGTGATCGGAAACGACCAGGCGATCACGGTCGGCGGTCTCCAGGGCCACTTCGAGCTGAACGTCTTCATCCCGATGATGGCGCGCAACCTGCTCGGTTCGATCAAGCTGCTCGCGTCGGCCTCGCGCCTGCTCGCCGAGAAGTGCGTCGACGGGATCGAGGCGAACCGGGAGCAAAACGAGCACTACGCCGAGCTGACGCTCTCCGCCGCGACCGCCCTGAACCCGTACATCGGCTACGACAAGGCGTCGGAGATCGTCAAGAAAGCTGCGGCCTCGGGCCGCTCACTGCGCGACGTCGCGCAGGAGGAGGGCGTCGACGGCGCCACCCTCGATGAGGCACTCGACTACCGCAAGATGGCGAGACCGCACGACTGAAATCTGTTGATTCTTGCGCGCTGCGCGCGCCGGCGATCCTTCATACACTCCGCGCCGCCGAGCCGTTCCGATGGGCGGAACGGCGCTACCTGAGAGGACAGGGGTTATGAGACGAGCGCGGGGGGTCATTCTCCTGCTGGCGGGGGTGCTCGCGACCGTTCTGGTCGTCGGGGCCACCGCGCAGCCGCCGCGAAGCGCTGAGGGCATCAGCGCGTACGGCGACTCTGGGGGGAAGCGATTCGAACGTTTGCTGGGCGCCTCGAACTACACCGACTTTCGGCCAGCCGCGGCCGCCGCGACTGGCCCGGTACGAATGCTGGTCGCGCTCGAGGGAGCGTCGGTCGCACAACGAGAGGCGAACGCGATCAGGGCCGGCGGGACGCTGAGCGACAGCCAGCGCAGCTCGATCCGGACGGATCTTCAGCAACAACAGCAGGCCGTCGCAGGACGTATCGCGGCACTCGGTGGAAAGGTGATCTACGCCTATCAGGACGCAGTCAACGGCATGGCGGTGACCATCGACGCGACGAAGATCGGGCAGGTCGCCGCGCTTTCGGGTGTCGAGAACGTCAGGCCCGCGCGGATCGTGCGGCCGGACAACGTCCAGGCGGCGCAGTACGTGAACGCGCCGCAGGTGTGGGACGGCGACACCGGCTTCACAGGACACGGCGTGACGATCGGCGTGATCGACACGGGAATCGACTACACCCATGCCAACTTCGGTGGTCCCGGAACCGAGGCCGCCTACGACGACGCCGACGCGCGCGACACGACGCTCGAGGGCGACGAGTTCAACGAGAAGGTGGTCGGCGGATTCGACTTCGTTGGCGACGACTACGACGCCGAGGCCGAGGATCCGGGCGACCAAATTCCGCAACCTGATCCGGACCCGCTCGACTGTGACGGGCACGGCTCGCACGTGGCCGGTACGGCCGCGGGCTACGGCGTCGCGGGAGGCACGACCTACGCCGGGCCCTACAACCCGGGTATCTACGGGGCGACGCAGTTCACGATCGGGCCGGGAATCGCGCCCGAGGCGATGATCCGGTCGTACCGTGTCTTCGGGTGCGGCGGCTCGGCCACGTCGGATGTGATCGTTGCCGCGATCAACCGAGCGGTCGCCGACGGCGTCGACGTGATCAACATGTCGCTCGGCTCGCCGTTCGGTCGGAACGACGACCTCGATTCGGTCGCGGCCAACCACGCCGTCCAGGCCGGAATCGCCGTCGTCGCGTCGGCTGGCAATTCCGGGCCTGCCGCGTATATCACGGGCTCGCCGGGGGTGGCCGATCGGGTGATTTCCGTCGCTGCGATCGACGCGTCCCGGGCCGAGATGCCGGGTGCGCTGATCAACCTTCCGGGCGGGGGCAGCATCCCCGCGATCAACGCCAACGAGGCCCCGCTTCCGACCGGTCCGATGCAGGTGAAGGTGCTCCGGAATCCGGACGGCACCGTCTCGCTCGGCTGCGATCCGGAGGAGTATGTCGATGTCGAGGACAAGCTCGTCGTGACGCTCCGCGGCTCGTGCGCACGTGTGGCGCGTGCTGTCTTTGGGGAGCAGGCCGGTGCGGCGGCGGTCGTCATGATCAACACGACCACCGCGTTCCCGCCGTTCGAGGGCCCGATCGAAGGCAACCCGGATACGGGCGAGGAGTTCCTCGTCACGATTCCGTTCCTGGGCGTCCGGGGCCTCCTCGGCCCGGACCCGGAGGAGGATCCGGACTTGCTCGTCGCGGCCGACGGGCAGACGGTGACGCTGACGCCGTCCACCGTCGACAACCCGGGCTACCAGATCATGGCGTCGTTCACTTCGGGTGGCCCGCGTAACGTCGACAGCATCCAAAAACCGGACGTGACGGCACCAGGCGTGTCCGTGTTCTCGACGAACGAGGACTCGGGCAACCGGGGCGGATACAACTCCGGGACGTCGATGGCGGCCCCGGTCGTCTCGGGAATCGCCGCGCTGATGGTGCAGGCGCACTCGGACTGGTCGCCGGAGGCGATCAAGGGCGCGATCATGAATACGGCCGAAGCCGGTCCGTCGAAGATCGCGAGCGGGTACAACACGCGGCTCGCCGGTACGGGAGTCGTCCAGGCGGATCGCTCCGTTTCGACGGTTGCGTACACCTCGACTCCTGGTGGGCGGAACACGCTGAGCTACGGGTACGAGCCGCTCCAGGGGGCGTACACCGAGTCGCACCCGCTCACGATCAACAACACGGGCTCGGCGCCGGCGACGTTCGATCTGTCGGTGCAGACGGTCGGCAACCAGCTCGGCGCCGACGTGACGTTCTCCGAGGATCCGGTCGCGGTTTCTGCACACGGCTCGAAGACGGTGACGGTGACAGTGACGCTCTCCGCCGCCGAGGTCGCCGCGTTGCCCCCCGCGGTGGCGTCCAACTTCGGAGCCCTCGTCCACACCGTCCGGGGCGTCGTGATCGCGACGCCGACGACGGCCGGCTCGGGCTTGCTCCCGTTGCGGGTGCCGTACCTCGTCGTGCCGCGGGGTCTCTCGAACGTGGAAGCCACAGGCACGACGCCGGGGCACAGGCCGACCGTAGAAGTGCGCAACACCGGCATCCACAGCGGCACGGCCGATCCGTTCGTGTGGGCGTCCTCCGACCCGGACGACGTCCCGCACCCGGAGAACTCGACGGACATCAGGGCGGTCGGCCTCCAGGTTCTGCCGCGCGAGGCGCTGTGCGGATCCGACCCGGTTGGCACCTGCGGGACGCAGAACGATCGCTCGCTCGTCTTCGCGATCAACGTGTGGGGCTTCTACTCGAACCCCTCGGTGAGCGAGTTCGACATCGCGATCGACACCAATGGCGACGACGAGCCGGACCGATTCGTGGTCGGCGTCGACCTTGGTGCTGTCCTCGCCGGTGCGTTCGACGGGCGGTTCGCCTCGATCGTGTTCGACGAGGAAGGAACGTTGATCAACGCCTGGGTCGCAGAGGCGCCGATGAACGGCTCGACCATGCTCCTGCCGGCGCTGGCCAGCGATCTGGGGCTCGCGGCGGGAGGAGGGCACCATCCGGTGCGGGATCTGACGTTCCAGGTGTCGTCGTCGTCGGTCATTCCCGAGGACGACGGTGACGAGAACACGCCGGACAACGAGCTGTTCGAGGACGTTGCTCCGCCCTCGACGCTGAACTACGCGTCGCTCGTCGGCGGGGGCGGCCCCGGGGGCTCTGTGCTCGTACCGCCCGGCGGAACCGCAACTGTTTCGGTGCCGGCGGGCGTGCTCGGCTCGTCGCCGGGCGCTCTCGGGTGGATGATCGTGACGCACGACGATCCGAACGGCGCTCCTCAGGCCGACCTCGTTCCCAGGTAGGCACGAGGCTTCGTGATTCATGGAGAGGCCCCGGCAGCCGCCGGGGCCTCTCCTTCCTCTCCTGCTGCCCGACGGCTCGGCGCCGATTCCGGACGTCGGTTACTGTGGCGATACCACAGAATCTTGCAAGTGTCCTTACCGCCTGACGATGGAGGAGAGACGTGATGAAGAGGTACCTGCTGCTCCTCGCCGCCCTCGGCGTGGCGCTCGCCGCACTCGCCGGCTCGGCGGGGGCGATCACCGGCAACTACACCGACGACTTCGTCCACGACAACGTCGGTCTGCTCGTCTTCTACACATCGGACACACCGGCCGGCGCCGACCCGTTCAGCCACCGTTGTTCCGGCACCCTGATCTCGCCGACCGTGGTCGTGACGGCGGGACACTGCACCACCGGAGTCAACAGCGGCCGCATCTACCTCCAGCAGTCGGTCGCGCCGAACTACGACCCGAACGCGTTCGGCGGCCGGGGCGGCGATCCGACGACCGGCTATCCCTACGAGGGTGGGATCACGTTCCAGCGTGCGGACAACTACGGCTTCCTCGCCGGCTTCCCGGAGACGAAGGACGCCGGCGTTGTCGTGCTCGACCAGGCCGTCACCCCGGCGAACGGCTTCGGCATCTTGCCGGCAGCGGGCGCGATCGACCGCTACATCGCGGCGGCCGGGGACAAGAAGCAGGCTCGCTTCACGGTCAGCGGCTATGGCCTCTCCGACCAGGATCCGCGGCCGGTCTCGTTCCGCGAGCGGCTGATGGCCAACTCGTACGCGATCAACAACGAGGCGCCGATCACGGAGTTCAACCTGAAGACGACCGCGAACGCCTCCCAGGGCAAGGGCGGCACCTGCAACGGCGATTCGGGCGGCCCGGTCTTCTTCTACGGCACGAACGTGATCGCTGCCGTGACCTCGTTCGGCCAGAACGGGCAGTGCAAGGGCCAGGACTTCTCCTATCGGCTCGACCGGCCCGAGGTCCTGAGCTGGATCACGAATCCGAACCGGCCCGACGCCGGCTAGGAGTTCAGGAGACGACGATCGCAGGGGCCCGCTTCGGCGGGCCCTTGCCCTTTTGCTTGCACGCCGGATCGACCTGGAGCACCGCCCGGCTCCCCCGCGCGCCGGCGGCCCGGACCGTGAACGCTGCGCAGCGGTCGAGCTGCAGGTCGAATGAGGCCTCGAAGCTGCCGTCCCGCTTGGCGCGCACGCCGACGCGGCGCGTCGTCTGATCGGCGGCGACGTAGGTAACGATCACGGGCTCGCGTGCGCCGAACTGCTTGCCCCCGATCGTGAGCGGGGCGACCGAGCTGAGCTTCAGCGACGCACGGCGTGGCGTCGACGCCCCCTGTGCAGGGATGGCGAGAACCAGCATCATCATCACAGCGGCAGCTGCTACGCGCATCGTTACCTCCCTCCTCGAATGAAGCCATACGGAGAGCAGGCCGGGACCCCCCGGAAGGGGGTCGACAGGAGTCAACATGGCACCGCGACCCGTGCCGTGCCACCGTTGTATCGTCCCAGCCGACGCCGCCTTTGGGGGGCGGCACGAGGGAAGGGGGAGTGCGTGCTCCGTACTCGATTCCTTTGCCTGTTCGGTGCGGCGCTCGGCGCGCTTGCACTCGCGGCGCCGGCGCTCGGCGACGTGAAGATCACGGACAGGCCGTACGTCCGCCACGACGGCGGGCAGGACGCGACGACAGCCGCGTGCTCGACCAACAACCGTCAGCAGAACGAGCCGGCAGCCGCGGTCAGCCCGATGCAGCCGAGCAAGATGACGGCCGGCGCGAACGACTACTGCACGGTACCGACGAACGGCGACGCGTGGCCCGGCTTCTACTACAGCTCCGACGGAGGCGCGAATTGGACGAACAGCCTCCTGCCGGGATACTCGCTCGACACGACCGCTGAGGGGCAGGCCTCACCGCTCTTCGGGCTGGCGCTGGGTGCCGGCGATCCGGTGCAGGCGTGGGACCGGTTCGGCAACGTCTACTACGGCGGGATCGCATTCAACCGCGGCAAGCCGGCGAACGGCTCGATCTGGGTCGCGCGCTACAGCTGGGTCGCGGGCGGGGCGCCGGACTACCAGGGCACGGCGCTGGTGGCGCGAGGGACACCGAGCCCGATCTTCCTCGGTCACTTCAATGACAAGGTGATGATCGAGGTCGACCGGAGCACGAACGCGGCCACGTCCGGCAACGTCTACGTCTGCTGGGCGTTGTTCACGGCCAGTGGGCCGAACAACGGCATCTTCTTCTCCCGCTCGACGGACGGCGGGCAGACATTCTCCAACCGGCAGAAGCTCTCCGAGTCCGTGCACGGCAGCCAGTCGTGCGACATCGGCGTCGGCAGCACCGGCCGCGTCTGGGTGGCGTGGCGGCAGTTCGAGTTCAGGGCCGACAGCGGCCAACGGCAGCGGAACGCGATCGCGTACGTCTCCTCGACCGACGGTGGCCGCTCCTTCACGAAGCCGGCCGTCGCGCACGAGTTCGTGGCTTGGGACATGGGCGACACCACGGGCGATCCGGGAGCAGCCGGCCAGGCCGGCTACGAGGCGTGCCTCGTCGGCGACGCGACGCTCGGGCGGTGCGAAGGCCCCGACCCGAGGGTGAACGCTCGCGATTGCGGCGACGGGCCGTTCGAGTGCCTCTCCGGCTACGTCTTCGGACGGGCCGACTCGAGCGTGCACATCTCGGCCGACCCGACTCCGGGTGCGGATCCGGATGCCGCGTACGCGTTGGTCGATGCGACCGTGCCGGGGACGGAGACCCCGACCGGATCGACGTACTCGACCGTCAGCGACGGGATCGGCAGCCAAGCTTCGACGTATCTCGTCAGGACGACGAACGGCGGCAGCAGTTGGACGACGTCGCGGGTGGACCCGCAGCCGAAGGGCCACCAGTTCTACAGCGACGTCGACGCCTATGCCGGCCGGCTGCACGTCGTCTACCACGACACGCGCAGCGACATCGCGACGGGACCGCCGGGCACGGTGGGCGACTTCCGCACGATCCCCTTCTCGAACCAGTGGGTCGGCGGTGCGGTCGGGTCGACGCACACGAAGCAGGGCGTCGAGACGTGGTACTCGCGCTCGACGGACGGCGGCGCAACGTGGACCCGGCAGCGTGTCTCCGGAACGAGCTACCCGCTCAACTATGAGCAGTTCGGCAATCGGGACAGCCCGTTCTTCGGCGACTACAACTACGTCTCCGCCTCGGCCTCGAACGTCCTGATGGCCTGGCCGAGCGGGCAAGACGTGATCGCCGGCACCGATCCGCGCTACACGGACGGGAACGGCACCGATGGGTTCGACGTGCTCCAGTGCCGCACCTTCGCGAACGGTGTGTGGAGCGCCGACACCTGCCCGGACGCGGGCGGGCTCGACCAGAACATCTACGGGTTCGTCGGCAGCTAGCCCGGCGAGCTAGTAGGCGAGGAGGCCGTCGATCGGCGGCCTCCTCGCAGGCGACGGCGCCACGCCCGGGCTGAGCTAGTAGGCGACCGCCCCTTGGCCGGTCGCGGCGGCGTGGCGCTGCTCGTCCGCGCGGTAGCTGGAGCGGACGAGCGGGCCCGCGAAGACCGAGCCGAAGCCGAGCGCCTCGCCCTGCTCTCGCAGCCAGCGGAACTCGTCCGGGTGCACCCAGCGGTCGATCGTCGCGTGCTTGGGGCTCGGCTGCAGGTACTGGCCGATCGTGACGACGTCGACGCCGTGCGCGCGCAGATCCCGCATCGTCTCGACCACCTCGTCGTTCGTCTCGCCGAGCCCGACGATGATCCCCGACTTCGTCAGGACGGGATAGTCGGCGAGCTCCTTCGCGCGGCCGAGCAGCCAGAGCGCCTTGTCGTAGCTCGCCTTCGCGCCGCGCATGTTCCGGTGCAGCCGGCGGACGGTCTCGATGTTGTGGTTGAAGACCTCCGGTCGGGCGGCGAGGACCGTATGCAGTGCCTCCTCCTCGACGCCGAGGAAGTCGGGCGTCAGCACCTCGACGCTGGCCTCGGGCAGCTTCATCTTGATCGCGCGGATCGTGGCCGCGAAGTGGCGGGCGCCGCGGTCGGGCACGTCGTCGCGGTCGACCGAGGTGACGACGACATGCTTCAGCGCCATCTGGGCGGCGGCCTGGCCGACGCGGAGCGGCTCGAGCGGATCGGGCGCGTCCTGCGGCTTGCCGGAGTGGACGTAGCAGTAGCGGCAGGCGCGCGTGCAGGTCTCGCCGAGGATCTGGAAGGTCGCGGTGCCCCGGCCCCAGCACTCGGAGATGTTCGGGCAGCGCGCCTCCTCGCAGACCGTGTTCAGCGAGAGACCGTGGAGCAGCTTCTTGACGTCGTAGAAGTGCCCGTCGGCGCTCGGCGCGCGGACCTTCATCCACTCCGGGCGGCGCGGGCGCTCGGCGACTGGCAGCGAGCCCTTCACGAGCCGAAGTGTACGGACGCGCCTTCGACCATCAGGGTGGCCATCGTCGTGTCCTCGGTCCAGAGACGGTGCCGGACGCCCTTCGGCCAGCGGATCTGCTGCTCCTCGTGCAACGGCGTCACCTCGTCACCCACGGACGTGAAGCCCTCACCGGCGATGCAGACGACGATTGTGTCGCGCTCGCCGGGATGCTCGTGGACCGTCGCGTGCTCGGCGAACCGCAGCTCCGCGACGAAGAGCTCCGGCTCGCGCACGAGGACGCGGCCGACAACGCCGACGCAGCCCTCGTACGGGAGCGGATCCCAGCCCTTTCGCGGGACATCGCGGAGCTCGACGTTCAACGCCTCGCCAGCGCCGACCGCTCCTCCGGCACGAGTCCGAAGACCTCCGCGAGCGCGTCGAGCGCCGGCTCGCGCACGTCGTCGACCGCGACGGGGTGGCCGAGCTCCCGCGCCACGGTCGTGAAGGCCGCGTCCTCGAGCCCGCAGGCGGTGATCCACTGCGTGAACGGCGCCGGATCGAGATCGACGTTGAGCGCGTAGCCGTGCGTCGTCACCCACTTCGCGATGTGGATTCCGATCGAGGCGATCTTCCGCGGCGGTGGCGTGAGCCAGACACCCGTGAGCCCGTCGATCCGCTGCGCCTCGACTCCGAGCTTCGCGAGCGTCAGGATCAGCGCCTCCTCGAGGTCGCGGCAGTAGCGCTTGACGTCCTGGCCGTGCCGCTTCAGGTCGAGGATCGGATAGCAGACGAGCTGCCCGGGACCGTGGAACGTCGACTTTCCGCCGCGGTCTGTTGCGACGACATCGACCTCCGCGCCGGTCGGGATGTGCAGCTCCGACTCCTCGGTGCGGCGGCCGGTCGTGACCGTCGGGGGATGCTCCAGCAGCAGGATCGTGTCCGGCTTCTCCCCCTCGGAGACGGCTGCTGCGATCGAGCGCTGCAGCTCCCAGGCGTCCTCGTAGGGGACGAGGCCAAGGTGCATCACGTGGGCCGGTGTCATCGCTCGAACAGTAGTCTCGGGCCGCCGTGTTCCGTCGTCCGCAGGTGATCCTCTTCAGCTCCGACCTGCCGCGTGCCATGGCGTTCTACACGAGCCTGGGCTTTCGCGAGACCTTCCGCGTTCCCGTCGACGGTGACCCGATCCATGTCGATCTCGAGCTCGACGGCTACGCGATCGGGATCGCATCGGTTGCATCGACGCGAGACGACCACGGCCTCGACCCGATGGCCGAGGGCCAACGCGCGGCGGTGATCCTGTGGACCGACGACGCGCGGACCGCGTACGAGGCACTGGTCGACGCCGGCGTGCTCGCGCTCGCCGCGCCGCACCGTTGGCTGGAGGGGCTGCTGATCGCGTGGGTCGCCGATCCCGATGGGAATCCGGTGCAGATCGTCCAGCGCCTCGACGACTGATTCAGCCGTCCTGTGGCAGCAGCGCTTGCGCGGCTTCAAGGTCCTCGGCCCGCACAAGGATCTCGTACGAGCCGCCGAAGTTCTCGCCCAGCTGCGTGGCGCGGTGCTCCGACTGGATCCCGGCCGTCTCGAGCAGGCCCCGGA
>CAWHKD010000008.1:0-59997 GCA_963829845.1 uncultured Gaiellaceae bacterium
CGCGAGGACGGGAGCCGTCGCGGCCGTGCGGTGTCGCTGGAGCGGGACGAGGCGAGGCTCCTCGGCCTCGGGCGGCGCGGGACGCGCCGGCTCGCTCAACCTTCTCCCAGGTAGGTCTTGCGCACCTTCTCGTCGTCGCGGAGATCCTTGGCCGGGCCTTCGAGCGCGATCACGCCCGTCTCCAGGACGTAGCCACGGCTGGCCGCGTCGAGCGCCATAGTGCGTTCTGCTCGACGAGCAGGATCGGCGTCCCCTGCGAATTGATCTCCGCCACGATCTCGAAGATCTTCTCGACGAAGATCGGCGCCAGCCCCATCGACGGCTCGTCGAGGAGCAGCAGCTTCGGACGCGCCATCAGCGCACGGCCCATCGCCACCATCTGCTGCTCGCCGCCGGACATCGTTCCCGCCTTCTGCTGCTTCCGCTCGGCGAGGCGGGGGAAGAGGCCGAACACGCGGTCGATGTCCTCCTGGAAGTTCTGCTTGTCGGTGCGCTGGAAGGCGCCCATCTAGAGATTCTCGAGCACGCTCATGCGTGGGAACAGCCGTCGGCCCTCGGGCGACTGCGAAATGCCCATCTTCACGATCTCATGCGGAGGCGCGTTCGTGATGTCCTTGCCCTGGAAGCGGATCCGCCCTTCGCGCGGGTGGTTGACCCCGTTGATCGAGCGGAGCGTCGTCGACTTGCCCGCCCCGTTCGCGCCGATCAGCGTCACCACCTCGCCGTCGTGCACCTTCAGCGAGATCCCCTTGAGTGCGTGGATCGAGCCGTAGTAGGTGTGGACGTCCTCGAGCTCGAGGACGACCCCGGCGCCGTTTCCCTGCTCAGCCATGCGAGGTCGCCCCCTTGCCGAGATAGGCCTCGACCACACGCTCGTCCTTCTGGACCTCCTGCGGCGTCCCCTCGGCGATCTTCTGGCCGTAGTCGAGGACGGTGACGCGGTCGGAGATTCCCATCACGACCTTCATGTCGTGCTCGATCATCAGCACGGTCAGGCCGCGCTCCTCGCGGAGCTTCTTCACGAAGGCGGTGAAGTCGGCCGTCTCCTGCGGGTTCATCCCGGCCGTCGGCTCGTCGAGGAGCAGCAGCTTCGGGTCGGTCGCGAGGGCGCGCGCGACCTCGAGCCGGCGCTGGTCGCCGTAGGGCAGGTTCCGCGCCATCTCGTTGTGGCGGCCGGGGAGCCCCGAGTAGCGCGAGCAGCTCCCGGCCACGTTTCGTGGCGTCCCGCTCCTCGCGCCGCACGCGCGGCGTGCGCAGGATCGAGCCGAAGATGCCGCCGCGCATGCGGCAGTGCATCCCGACGAGCACGTTCTCGAGCGCCGTCATGTGCTGGAAGAGCCGGATGTTCTGAAAGGTGCGGCCGATGCCGAGCGCGGTGATCGCGTGCGGCGGCTTGTCGCTGACGTCGACCCCGTCGAACACGATCCGTCCGTCCGTCGGCTTGTAGACCCCGGTGAGCATGTTGAAGAACGTCGTCTTGCCGGCGCCGTTCGGGCCGATCAGGGAGACGATCGAGCCCTGCGGGATGACGAAATCGACGTCGTCGGTCGCGACGAGGCCCCCGAATTCCTTGCGCACCTTCTCCGCGATGAGGAGGTCGGCCATGACGTCAGTCGTTCTCCATGTCGCGGTCGGTCAGGGCGCCCTCGTGCGTGACGTCGTAGAGCGGCGTGTCGTGGACGCCGAGCTCGAGCTCGCGCTTGTGCCGCCGCTCGGGGATCAGGCCCTCGGGCCGGAAGAGCATCATCAGCACGATGATCACGCCGTAGAAGCCGAACTGGTACTTCGTCGGGTCGAAGTCCTCGAGCCCCGGGAGTCCCGACTGCTGCAGCTCTGACCCGAGCGTCGCCAGCCCCTCGACGTTGAGATAACCGAGGATCATGCCGCCGAGGATCACGCCCCAGATCGAGCCCATCCCGCCGAGGATGACCATGCAGAGCAGGAAGACGGAGATGTTGAAGTAGAAGTCCGACGGGAACGCCCCGCTCTTGAAGCTCGCGTAGAAGGCACCCGCGACACCGCCGAAGAAGGCGCCGATCGCGTACGACCAGGTCTTCGTCCGCATCAGCGGCACGCCCATCGCGGCCGCCGCGGTCTCGTCCTCGCGGATCGCGATCCAGGCGCGGCCGAGCCGCGAGTCGCGGAGCCGCACCGAGCAGAAGACGGTGAACAGCAGCAGCGCGAGCGCGGTCCAGTAGAACCACTGGGCGCGGTCGAACGACTGCTGGTAGCTGAGCGGCAGGCCCAGCGAATCGCCGATGCTGCCGAAGCCAGGCGAGTCGATCGGGCTGATCCCGAACGTGCCGTGGGTGAGGTCGAAGCCGAAGACGTTGTCGCCGTTGCGCACGACCTGCGGGATGATCTCGCCGAACCCCAGCGTCACGATCGCCAGGTAGTCGCCGCGCAGGCGCAGGGTCGGCAGGCCGATCAGGATGCCCGCCGCCGCGGTCAGCGCCCCGGCGATGATTAGCACGAGCCACATCGAGAGGTGGATGCCCGGCACGTCCTTCGAGATCCCGACCGAGCCGAAGTGGAACGTCCACTGGTCGAACTGCTGCGAGGCGAACCACGCCGCCGTGTAGGCGCCGACGGCGTAGAAGGCGACGTAGCCGAGGTCGAGCAGGCCCGCGTAGCCGACGACGATGTTCAGGCCGACGGCCATCATCGTGAAGGCGATCATGATCACCATGCTCCCCACGCTGGGGATGAAGTCCCCGATCAGCGGCAGGTCGCCGAGCGACTCGAAGTACTGCGGGTAGAAGAAGCCGAGGACGATCAGCCCCACGGCCACGAACGCCCCGGGACCATGGCTCCGCAGCCGGTTCTGGACGGCGGTCACGCCCCCTCGGGGGTCTGCTCGCCGAGGATGCCCTCGGGCCGGAAGACGAGGATCAGGATCAGGATCCCGAACACGATCGTGCGGGTCCAGTCGGAGCCGGGCGTGAACCAGGTGAGGCCCTCGTTGAAGGCCTGGATGAAGCCGATCACGAGGGCGCCGAGAACGGCCCCGGCGAGGTTGCCGATCCCCCCGAGCACGGCGGCGGTGAACGCGATCAGCCCGAGCTCGAAGCCCGTGTCGTAGCGCATGTTGAACTGGAGCAGGTAGACGATCCCGGCGGCGCCTGCGAGAGCGCCGGCGAGCGCGAACGCGACGGAGATCGTCCGGTTCACGTTGATCCCCATCATCGCGGAAGCCTCCGTGTCCTGCGAGACCGCGCGCATCGCCTTCCCCTGCTTCGTCGAGCGGACGAACCAGCTGAGCAGGATCAGGACGGGGATCGTGATCAGGAGTGCGGAGAGCTTGTTCCACGAGTACGTGATGTCGCCGATCCCGATCGCCTCCGTACGCGGGATGAACGACGGCACCGTGTGGAAGTTGACGCCGTAGAACGCGAGCGAGACGTTCTGGACGATGAAGGACATGCCGACCGCGGTGATCAGCGCCGCGAGGCGCGGCGCGCGGCGCAGGCGGCGGTAGGCGACGAACTCGATCCCGGCGTTGACGATCGAGAACAGGACCATGATCACGACGAGCGTCAGGAGCATGCCGCCGATCACCGCCGCGACCGACGTGTCCTTGTCGAGGCCGAGCACGTTGACGATCACCGACCACGCGACGAGCCCCGAGAGCGCGAAGACGTCGCCGTGCGCGAAGTTGATCAGCTGCAGGATCCCGTAGATCAGCGTGTAGCCGAGCGCGACGAGCCCGTAGATGGTCCCGTTCGTCAGCCCGATCAGGCCGACGTTGATGAACTCGGCTGGGCCCTGGATGAAATTGACGACGAGCCAGATCCCGACGAGCGCGAGGAGCGCCAGGCCGATGAGATCGACGATCTTCGCCTTCCGCAACCGGTCGAGCGTGGTCGTCAGTGCCGCGGCCGCCATTGAGGGGAGAACCTAAAGCAAAAGCCGGGGCGGGCCAAGCCCTCCCCGGCTCTGCTTGCGAGTGACGTCCTAGCCGCGGGCCGCCTCGACGACCTCCGGCTTCGGCGAGATCGTGGTCACGGTCTCGAGCTTGTCGGTGGCCTTGTAGATCGTGAAGCCGACGACTGCGCCTTCCGCTCCGCCCGGATCGCCGTTCTCGTTGATCTCGAACGAGCCGAGATAGCCGTCGTCGATCGTCTGCTCGAACATCTTCGCGATCACGTCGGCGCGCGAGCCGTCCGACTCTGCGATCGCGTTGAGCACGAGCTCGGCAGCCTGGGCGCCGTAGATGGCATACGGGTCGACCGGCTTGCCGCCCAGCCGCGGCTTGAACGCCTCGACGAACTCGGCGCCCTTGCCCTTGAACTGGTCGATCGGCACGCCGGCGACGCTCAGGAACATGCCCGGAGCGGCCTCGGGTGCCTCGTCGATCGTCTGCTGCGTCGTGAACCCGTCCGGCACGAACAGCTTGACCGCGCCGTCGTTCGGGCCGAGCACGGCGACCTTGTCCTTGATCACCTGGGCGCCGTTCTCGTCGATCAGGCCGCCGAGGAAGACGGCGTCCGCCCCGGTCCCCTTGATCTTGTTGAAGAGCGCCTCGTAGCTCGACGCCTTCGGATCCCATGCTGCGAAGCCGGCGACCTTGATGCCGACGTTCTCAGCCGCGTTCCGGAAGTTCGTCGCCACGCCGAGGCCGTAGGCCTCCTTGTCGTTGAGGATGTAGACGTTCTTGACACCCTGGGCCTTGGCGAACTCGGCCACGGCCGCGCCCTGGTACGCGTCGTTCGCGACGACGCGGGCGTAGTTGCGGCTGCCGGACGGGTAGTACTTGTCCGGCTCGGTGCCGTCACAGCCCGGTCCGCCCTCGGTCAGGCAGACGTAGGTGTTGGCCGGCGACATCATCGCGACGCCGCCGCCCGGAGCCTGGTTCAGCACCGGGATCTCGATTGCGGCGCAGCCCGAGTTGAACGTGCCGATGACGGCGACGACCTTCTCGTTCGCAGCGTAGGCCTGCGCGTTCGTCGAGCACTTGCCCGAGTCCCACTTGCCGGCTTGCGCCGTCGAGTCGTCACACGACTGGTAAGCGACGTTGTGATCGCCCGCCTTGAAGTTCGACTGCTCGAGGAGGTAGCGAATCGCCTCCACGATCTGGATCGTCTGCGTGCGCGACGACCCCTGCAGCGGGAAGTCGGACGCCAGGAGGACGTCGGCCTCGCCGTCGCCCTCGTACTCGACCGCCGTGCACGAGCTCGACGGCAGCGCCTCCACGCCGGCACTGCTGCCGCCGGAGGCCTCGGTCGTCGAACCGTCACCGCTTCCCTCGTCGTCGTCCCCGCCGCACCCCGCCGCAAGCAGTGCGAGCACGGCGACAAACAGGGCCAGAACGCTCCACCAACCACGCTTTCTGGAAATCACCAGCTGTCTCCTCCTCCGTCACGAATGGCCTAGCCCGACGACGTTCTGCACGCGACTGCGCAGCCCTCGTTGCGGGCGGATGGCGAAGTATCAGTGCTAGCACTGCCGGATTTCAACTTTGTGCCGTCGCACTACACTGGCTTAACAGGCCTCAGCCGGCCGAAGTGGCGGAACTGGCAGACGCGCCGGACTCAAAATCCGGTTCCCTTCGGGGAGTGTGGGTTCGATTCCCACCTTCGGCACCTCACCGGACCCGTCGAGCGCTAGCCCTGCGGGTCCTGTGCGCCGTCGACCTGCCTTTGCGCCGTCCTCGCGGGCGGAGACCCACTTCGCGTGCTCCTGCGAGATCAGCCCCTCGATACGGTCCGCGAGCAGCGGCCGCCCGTCCTCGCTCCCTGCGTACGGGCCTGCGTGCGCGAGGAAGAGGTACTTCTCGTGCTTCAGCGCCTCGCAGGTCGAGCGGTACGCGCTCCAGTTCTGCTGGTACTGGTTCAGCTGCTGGACGCCCTCGAGCACCACGATCAGCGCGCCGAGGGCCGCCGGAATCGCCGGGTGGGCGTCGAGGGTCGCGATGACCGGAATAGCCGCAGCCGCGATCAGCTGCACGCCCTTGACGAGCTTGAAGAGGCGCTGGTTCGTCCGGCTCCGCCGGTCGTACCAGCCGATCTGATCCTCGAGCCGATCGAACGTCGGGTCGCCGCTCAGTGCGCCGGCCGCGCCCTCCTGTTCGATCCTCGTTGTCGCCACGTGCCCTCCCGGTCGGAGCAGACGCGTCAAGTGTCGGGCACGCGCGTCCGCCGCGCAACTGGGCCGCCGCGCCGGAGCGGATTACGCTGGACCGCGAACGATGCCAGACGTCTTCATCTCGTACTCCCGACGCGACATCGAATTCGTGCGCGAGCTGCACGCCGCGCTCGCCGCGGACGACAAAGACATCTGGGCGGATTGGGAGGACATCCCGATCACCGCCGAGTGGCTGTTGGAGGTGTACCGGGGCATCGAGTCCTCGGACAACTTCCTCTTCGTGATCACGCCGGACTCGCTCGCCTCGGATGTCTGCGCGCGAGAGCTGGCGCACGCGGTCGAGAAGAACAAGCGGCTCGTGCCGGTGCTGCGGCGTGAAGCCGCGCCCGGAACGACCGTGCCCCCCGCGCTCGCGGCCCGGAACTGGACGTTCTTCCGGCCGGACGACGACTTTGCCGCCGCCGTCGACGCCCTCGTCGTCGCGCTCGACACGGATCTCGACTGGGTGCGGGCGCACACACGGCTCCTCGGCCGGTCGCTCGAGTGGGAGAAGCTCGACCGCGACTCCAGCTTCCTCCTCCGCGGCCGCGACCTGGACGACGCGGAGCAGTGGGCGGCTGCACGGTCGCCCGACCACGAGCCGCAGCCCACGCCGCTGCAGCTCGAGTACGTGCTGGCGAGCCGGAGCTCGGCCACTCGCCGGCAGCGAATCACGGTCACGGCCGCGCTCGTCGCGGTCGTCGTGGCGGCCAGCCTCGCGCTGCTCGCCCTGGTGCAGCGGAACGAGGCGGTGGAGCAGCAGGCGGTCGCCGAGCGTCAGGCGCGCCTCGCGCTCTCGCGTCAGCTGGCGGCGCAGTCCGAGGCCGCACTCGACCGGGATCCCGAGCAGAGCGTCGTCCTCGCCGCGCGAGCGGCGACGACGGCCGCGACCGACGAGGCCCGTGACCAGCTCCGTCGGGCGCTGCGCGGCTCTCGCCTGCGCTCGGTGATCGACGCGCGCGAGCCGGTTCGCGGAGTGGCGCTGGACGGGCAGGGCCGACTCGTCGCCGCGGCGCTCGACAGCGGCCGAGTCGGTGTGTGGGACCCCCAGACCGGCCGGCGTCTGACGACGTCGGGAGGCCCGGCCTTGCCCGCACGGAGCGTCGACGTCAGCGGGGACGGCAGCCGGGCGCTGGGAGCAGGCGAGCGAGGGGTGACCGTCTGGCGGATCTCGCCGGAGGGACTCGAGCCGCTCGCGACGCTCGACACAGCTCACAAGCCTTTGGCCGCTATGTTCGATCCCGCCGGCGACGTCGTCGCGACCGGCGACTTCGACGGTGTCGTCCGTCTCTGGGCCGCGAACACGGGCGCGCCGCGGGGCGAGCTCCGCGTCCCTGGAGAGCCGTTCCCAGTGACCGGGGTCGCGTTCAGCGGCGACGGCTCGCGACTCGCCGCAGCGCGCGGCTCGCAGGCGGTCGTCTGGGACGTACGCACGGGATCGGTCGTCTTTCAGCGCACGCAGGAGGAGCCGGTCCAGTCGATCGCGTTCTCCGCCGACGGCCGGCACGTCGCCGGGGGAGACGTCGCAGGCGTCGCGCGCGTCTGGGACCTCCGCAGCGGAGACGCGGTCGAGTTCCGCGGCCACGAGGGGACGATCGCGAGCCTCGCCTTCAGCCCGGACAGCGCGTCGCTGGTCACGGCGAGCGAGGACGAGACGGGAGCGATCTGGGATGCCCGCACCGGAACCTCGATCGCCGCGCTCCGCGGACACGACGGGCTCGTGCTCGGCGCCGTCTTCACGCCCGACGGCAGGGCGGTCGTCACGGGCTCCACGGACAAGACGATCCGGACCTGGGCGGTCGCCGCCGACCCCGTTCAGGCCGTGCTCGCCGCGCCCACCACTAAGAACCTGCGCGACGTCGGCTTTGCTCCAAGCGGTAAGCGGCTCGTGACTGCGAGCGAGGACCATACGGCGCGCGTGTGGGATCTGGAGAGTCGCCGCGTCATGCACGTGCTCTCACACGGTGCCGGAAGAGACGACTGGGTGGAGAGTGCCCGCTTCGGTGCGGACGGGCGGCACGTGCTCACCGCGAGCGACGATGGGACGAGCAGGGTGTGGGAGGCGGGCTCGGGGGCCCTCGTCGCGATCCTCGGGACGGAGGGCGGGCCGGCGCTCCTCGACGCGGCCTTCTCCTCCGACGGAAGGCTCGTCGCCGCCGCCGGGCTCGACGACGAGGTCCGGGTCTGGCGCTGGCGCACGCAGAAGCTGATCCACCGGCTGGGCGGGTTCTCGAGAGTGGACGGCGTCGCATTCGCCCCCGGCGGCTCGCTCCTCGCGGCCGTGGGGGACAGCACGCTCCGTATCTGGCGCGTCGCCGACGGGGCGCAGGTCGTGTCGGCGTCGACGGGCGAAGGGCAGCAGTACGCGCTGACGAGCGTCGCGTTCGACCCCAGCGGGACGCTCGTCGCCGCCGGCAGCTCGAGCGGCGCCGTCTGGCTCTGGGATCGGCGCCGCGGCAAGCAGCTGGCGCGGATCGCGCGCAACGGCGACGCCGTTACGGACGTCTCGTTCGACGCGGCCGGCCGGTACCTCGTCGCGGTCCTCGCCCACCGCGGCACGGCGAACGTCTGGTCGGTCCCGCGCGGACAGCTCGTGACGACGCTGCGCACGCGGGGGTCCTCTCTCGAGGGCGCCGCGTTCGCACCGAGCGGGCGTCGCGTTGCCGTGGCCGGAGCGGGCGGCCGGGTGACCGTGTTCGAGTGCGCCGAGTGCCGGCCCCTGGGCTCGCTCGTCTGCCTCGCCGCGAGGCGGGTGACACAGCCGGTGCGCGCGCGTGAGTCCAAGGCATTCGCAAGTTGCGATTGACACACGCCGGGATCAGTGCGATCGTCGTTGGGGGTTAACCCTTGACAGAGCACAGAGGGGGAAATGACGCCGCCACCCCCAGCAGCAGACCGGCGCTCGACGATCCGTAGGGTCGCCGCCGCGCTTACGCTCGTTTCCCTCGTCCTCTGCGTGGCGCCGTCCTCGTCGGCGCGGCAGGCCCGTGGTCTCGGCACCGAGACGACGGCGGCGAACGTCACGCTGCAGGTGATCGTCACCGGCACCGACGGCGGCGTCAGCGTCACGGGGACGGGGGTCGCCCAGACGGAGCCAGACCTTCCCGACCCGTGCGACGTGAACTGGACCCGCGACAAGGGCAACTCGTGCATCTATTCGGTGCCGGAGGGAACGGACGTCACGCTCCAGCGCCTCGGCTCGGGCAACCTCGTTCGCTGGAGCGTCTACGAGTGCGCCGGGACCGGGCCCTGCACAGTCAAGATGGACGCGAGCCGGACGGTCGTGGCGACGTTCACGCCGACGAGGCTCGCCCTCGTCGTCGAGGGCTCCCCCGACGATCCGGACGAGGACGAGATCTCCGGCACGGTGACGAGCCCGGAGGCGGACCTCTCGTGCTCGGGGAACGGCAACTGCGCGACGAGCGTCCCCGCCTTCGCGGAGGTCACGTTCAACGCAACACCGGTCGCCGAGTTCGAGAAGTGGAGCGGCGCCTGCCAGGAGGCGGGGACCGCGCCGACCTGCACGCTCGTGCTCTCCGGGGACGATGTCGTAGGGGCGAAGTTCAAGGACGACCCGGACGAGCCCGACATCATCCCGCCTCGCCAGCAGGCCGAGCTGAGGGTCGTCGTCGAGGGCGGAGGGAAGGTCGTCTCGAGCCGCTCGAGGCTGAACGAGAAGATCGACTGCAGCCCCAACTGCAAGGCGAAGTTCGAGCAAGGCGAGCGGCCGACGCTGACCGCGGAGGGCGAACGGTTCCTCGAGTGGCGAGGCGGCGCCCCCTACTGCACGACCAATCCGACGTGCCGCTACCCCGCCTTCGGAATCACGTCGATCAGAGCCGTCTGGGCGCCGGCGCCCACAACGCCCCCGGCGCAGCCGCGGCCCCCCGAATCCGACCACGACGACCACGACGACGACGAGCCCGCCTCCGACCGTGCCGCCACCTCGCGCCGGCGCCTGCACCGCCAAGCTGTTGAACGTCGCACTCCTCCGCCAGGCGCAGGCGCGCAGCCTTCGGCTGCGAGTCTCGACCGCCTGCCGTGCGAACGCGACGATGAGGCTGTTGCGAGGCAAGAGCACTGTCGTGACGCGCGCCTACAGCCTCCGCCAGGGTCGTTCGTCGCTGCGCCTCGGCCTGCCGCGCGGCCTGAAGCGCGGCTGGTACGTGATTGCCGCCAGGTTCGTTCCTGTCGGCGGGAAAGCGGTCGTCATCCGCCGCCCCTGGCGCTTCACCCCCTAGCCGGCAGGAGCTGATCGAGCGGGAGCGGTCGACCGACTCCTAGACTGACGGCGTGGCGAACCGAGTCGGGATCCTCACGGGCGGCGGTGACTGCCCGGGGTTGAACGCGGTCATCCGCGCGGTGACGCGGCGGATGCTGGATTTCGGCTGGGAGGTCGCTGCAGTGCGGGAGGGCTGGCGCGGGCTCGTCGACGGGATCGTCGAGCCCCTCGAGCGCCGCGATGTCTCGGGCATCCTCCCCCGCGGCGGCACGATCCTCGGCACCTCGCGAACGAACCCATACAAGATCGAGGGCGGTGTCGAGAAGATGCTCTCGACCTTCGAGCGAGAGGGGCTGACCGCGGTCGTCGCAATCGGGGGCGAGGACACGCTCGGCGTCGCGGCGCGCGTCCACGCCGAGCACGGCTTCCCCGTCGTCGGTGTGCCAAAGACGATCGACAACGACCTCAGCGGCACCGACTACACGTTCGGCTTCGACACCGCCGTCTTCATCGCGACCGAGGCGATCGACCGGCTGCATACGACCGCGGAGTCGCACAACCGCGTCATGGTCGTCGAGGTGATGGGCCGCCACACCGGCTGGATTGCGTTGCACTCCGGGATCGCCGGTGGGGCGGACGTGATCCTGATTCCCGAGCAGCCGGTGACCGTCGAGGACGCTTGCTCGCTGCTCGAAAAGCGGCACGCGGGCGGCAAGGACTTCTCGATCGTGGTCGTCAGCGAGGGCTACGAGCTCACCTACGCCTCGGGTGAGCAGCAGCTCGTCGCTGGGGAGGCGCGTGCGACCGACCAGTTCGGCCACGTCGTGCTCGGCGGCGTCGGCGGCGAGCTCGCGCGGGAGATCGAGGAGCGAACCGGCTTCGAGACGCGTGTCACCGTGCTCGGGCACGTGCAGCGCGGCGGGACGCCGACGCCGCGCGACCGCGTGCTGGCGACGCGCTACGGGCTCACGGCAGCCGACCTTGTCGAGTCCGGGACGTTCGGCCGAATGGCCGCGCTGCACGGGGACGAGATCGTCGACGTCTCGCTCGAGGAGGCGACCAGGAAGCTGAAGACAGTCACGCCCGAGTGGTACGCGGTCGCGCAGGCGCTGGCTGGCTAGCCGAAGAGCAGCAAGAGCGCGTCGGTCGGCGCATAGTCGTCGGTCAGCACCGGCACGTCCTCGGTCGACACCGCCAGGTCGACCCGGCCCCGGATCGCCGCCGTCAGGTCGGGCGCGCCGGGCGACTGCTTCCGGAGCTCGGCCCACCGCTCGAGCAGGAACTCTTTGGAGGGCACTGCGGCGTCACCCGCGACGACGATGATGTTACGGATCCCCTCGAGGCCGGTCTCACCTTCGCCCCGCACGGGATGGATCGCGACCGTCGGGAAGACGGCGCGGTAGGTCCGCAGCATCGAGCGGAAGAGGCGGGAGTCCGTCCCGCGGACGGCGCCGATGATGTTGGTCGAGACGGTTCCGCCCGGAGTCAGCCGTGAGCGCGCCAGCTCGAGGAACTCGCGAGTGGCGAGATGGAATGGGATCGAGTCGGAGTAGAACGCGTCGATCACGATCGCGTCCCAGGGGCCCTCGTTGTCGGCGAGGAAGCGGCGCCCGTCCTCGACGTCGATGCGCAGTCGCGGGTCGCGCGGGACGTCGAAGTACTCGTACGCGACGTCCACGACTTCCGGGTCGAGCTCGACGACGTCGATCCTCGCCGCGGGGAAGTCGCGCCACGTCCGCTTCGGCGCCGACCCGCCGCCGAGGCCGATGTAGAGGATCTTGCGCGTGCTCGGCCGGTAGGCGAGCGGCAGCTGCAGGTAGTCGGAATACTCGAAGCGCGTCCGGAAGGGGTCATCCTTGTACATACCGCTCTGAAAGGAGCTGTCGAAGCGGAGGTAGCGGCTGTCGTCGTCCTCGACGACCGCGATCCGGTGGTACTGCGAGTCCTTCGTGTGCAGGACCGTGTAGCCGGACTGGGCTTCCTCCGGCGTGCCGACCCGTTGCTCGTCGCGCTGCTGGCGGTAGACCGGCGACCAGTTGCGGAGCTGCGAGGCGGAGACCGTGCCGCCCTGCTCCGGTGCGAGCGAGACGACCGCGCCGAGGCAGACGACCGCGAGCGCAAGCGCGACCGCGCCCGCCAGCAGAAGCCGCTCGACGAGCGCGATCGCAGCGGCGGCGAACATCAGCGCCACGGCCGCGGAGGCGAGCACCTGGTCGGTGCCGAGCTCCGGGATCAGCCAGAAGGCCGTCGCGAACGTGCCTGCGATCGAGCCGGCCGTGGAGATCGCGAAGAGCCGCCCGGCGGTCCAGTCCGAGCTCGTCGAGCGAATGCGCCTTCAGCCGCACGGCGATCGGCGAGACGGTGCCGAGGATCACGCTCTGGGCGCCGAAGAGGAAGATCGTCGCGAGCAGCGGATTCAGCCGTGGCCCTGGATCCCACTCGACGAGCCGCTCGAGCACCCAGTCGTCGACGAAGGGGATCGCGAGCACGAGCAGCGAGGCGGCGGCGAGCATCGCGACGAGGAGCCGCGGGGTCGGATAGCGGTCGGCGATCGCGCCGCCGATCCAGTAACCGGTCGAGAGGCCCGCGAGCACGACCCCGATCAACGCGCCCCAGACGTAGAGCGAGTTGCCGAAGTAGGGCGCGAGCACGCGGCTGGCTGCGATCTCGAGCCCGAGCAGCGCAGCACCGGCGAGGAAGACGGCGACCGCGATCGCGGTCGAGCTGCGGTGGCTATTGCGCGGGCCGCCAGGTCCGCGGGAGCCGATCCGGCGACGCGCGAAAAACCCTGAAGGGGCCGCTTCGCGGCCCGGCGGCTCGACTTCCGTCACGGCAACTCGGACACGAGCACCGCGTCGACGCCGGCTCGCTCGAGCTCGTCGATCTCCGGCTGCGTCGCGTCGCGCAGATCGGCGATCGCGAGCTTGCCCGCAGGCAGGTCGGAGAGCAGGTCGAGCACGTGCTCGAGCCGATCGCCGTCGCCGTCCGGCGCCGCGAGCACGAAGAGCTCCGGATCGAAGCGCTCGAGCGCCTCGTCCAACTCCTCCTCCTTCTCGACCTGAACGACGAGCTCGACGCCCTCGCCCAGCTCGACGTCCTCGTCGCCCGGGCAGACGATCCGCGCGTCGCCCGCCGAGCCGGCCGACGTGACGATCGGCAGCGCCGTCGAGGCGCGGATCGCGTCGAGCGCGTCCTCGGCGAGCAGGGCCTCCGCGCCGCCTTCCTCTGCGCGCTGGGCCGCTTCGGCGTCCCGCACGGCGACGATCAACGAGATCCCGTCGCCCTCGGAAATGGCCTGACTCAGTCGTCTGGGGCCGGTCACTCGCCTGAATGTACCCGAGCGGCTACCGTGCGGATCGTGCGGGGTCGCGTGGCGATCGTCCTTCTCCTCGTGGCGCTGCCTGCCGTCGCGACCGCCGCCGTGCGGCCCGCCCTCGTCGGGACGCCGCGCGCCGACGTGCTGCTGGGGCAGGACGGCTCAGACCGAGTGGACGCGCGCGGGGGAAACGACAGAATCGCCGTCGAGTACGACGCGGGACGCGACGACATCTCGTGCGGGGCCGGCCGGGACATCGTCACCGCCGATCTCCGCGACCTCGTCCGCCCCGGCTGCGAGATCGTCGGCAGGCGCATCCACCGCGACCTGTTCACGAATTCGGACAGCCAGCACGAGTCGGAGGTCGAGCCCGACTCGCTCACGGTCGGCGCGACGACCGTCGCGCTCTTCCAGGTCGGCCGCAATCGCAGCGGCGGCGCCGCGAGCATCGGCTTCTCGACCTCGCGGGACGGCGGCCGCACCTGGCGCGAGGGGATCCTCCCCGGGCTGACCACGGTCTCGAGGCCAGCCGGACCGTCGGCCCGCGCCAGCGACCCCGTGCTCGCCTACGACGCCGTCCACCGGGTCTGGCTCGCCAACACGCTCGCGCTCGCACCGGGAGTGACGCGGCTGACGATCCACCGCTCGACCAACGGGCTCACCTGGAGCGGGCCGATCGACGCGACGATCGCGCAGTCCGACGAGCTCGTCTACGACAAGAACTGGCTGGCCTGCGACAACGGCCCCGCGAGTCCGTTTCGAGGGCGCTGCTACCTCGCCTACACGCTGATCGGGCGCGCCGACGAGCTCGCGGTCCAGCGCTCCGACGACGGCGGCCGCACCTGGTCGCCCGCGGTGACGCAGCAGCTGCCCGTCACCGGCGTGATCCCAGTCGTCCAGCCCGACGGGAGGCTCGTGCTCACGTTCTGGTCGGGCCGGACGGGGATGGTTTCGGTGACCTCGGCAGACGGGGGTGCCTCCCTCGAGCCGCCGGTCGTGATCTCGGAGCTGACGGCGCGGGACGCGCGCCCGCTGCGCGCGCCGCCGCTGATCGCGGCCGACCTGCAGCGGGACGGATCGGTCCTGGTCACGTGGCAGGACTGCCGATTCCGCACGGGTTGCACGGCGAACGACGTCGTCGTCTCGCGCTCGGCCGACGGGAAGCAGTGGACGGAGCCGGTGCGTGCTACCTCCGGGCGCAACGCCGTGATGCCGACGATCGGCGTCGAGCCTGGCACGGGCCGGCTCGCGATCGTCTACTACGTGATCCAGCGCAACGGCATCGACGCCGAGCTGATCACCTCCGCGGACGGGACCCGTTGGAGCGCGCCGCAGCGGCTGAACGCACGGCGGATGCCGCTCGAGTGGATGCCGCGGACGACGCTCGGGCGGATGCTGGCGGACTACATCGGCGTCAGCTGGGTGCGCGGGCGCCCGCTGGTCGTGCTCGCGCTCGCCTCGCCGCCGCGCGGCGGCGAGCTGCGGCAGGCGATCTACGCCGTCCGTGGCTAGGAGGGTTTGACGGAATGGCGCTCGTCGACGGGGTGCGCTGCTCGTTCCGAGGCAAGGACGCAGGGAGCGCCGATAGCCGAGGCTATCGGCGCGACTGAGGACGCCGCATCGGGGCGAGCAGCGCGGCTCCGGCGGCTCAGCGGCTATTTCGCCAAACCCTCCTGGCCCACCTGCGCCGCCAGGTGCTTCGCCAGGGCGCGGATGCTCGCCCGCAGCTCGTCCGGCCGACGGACCGTGAAGCCGCAGTCGAGCTCGGCAAGGACGGTCGCCATCCAGTCGAGCGAATCGACCCGCATCCGCAGCAGAGTGCCGTCGGCGTCGTCGACGATCTCGGCCAACGTCGCAGGGATCCGACGCGCCGCCTCGTCCACGGGCAGGTCGAGCAGCACCTCGACCTCCCACTTCCAGGGCACGCTCGCGAGCGAGCGCGTCACGTGCTCGACGGGATCGAAGTCGGCGGGCGGCTGGAGCGCGGCGGCATCGATGAGCGCCGTGCGCGACATCCGGTCGACGCGGAACGTCCGCAGGTCGTCCCGCATGTGGTCGTGCGCGGCCAGATACCAACGGCCGCGGTGAACGACGAGGCCGTGCGGGCTGAGCTCGCGCTCCGACTCGTCACCGGCAAACGTGCGATAGGCAATGTGCAGCCGTCGCCGGCGGCGGATCGCGTCCGCGAGCAGCAGAACCGCGCCGGCGTCGGGCGGTGTCGTCCCCCTCGCCCGCGTGAAGCCGAGCGTCTCCTCGAGCGCTTCCACCTGGCGTCGGAGCGTCGACGGGAGCACCCGGTTGATCTTCGCGAGCGCGCCATCGACCGCCGCTGCGGAGCTGTCGTCACCGGAGCCGCGGTTCGCGAGCAGCCCGAGCACGACGACGACCGCCTCCTCGTCGGCGAGCATCAGCGGCGGCAGCCGGTAGCCGGGGCGGATCCGGTAGCCGCCGCCGACGCCCCGCTGCCCCTCGACCGGAATCCCCAGCTCCTGCAGCACGCCGACGTACCGCCGCGCCGTGCGCGCGTCGACGCCGAGCCGGTCGGCGATCTCCCTGCCCGTCGTCAGGGGCCGTGTCTGGAGCAGCTCCAGCAGCTCGAGCAGGCGCGAGGTCGGCGAGGCCATGCACGCAGTCAAGCACGGATAGAGGGCGGAAACCGCCCTATTTCCTGTCTAGGCTCCTAGAGGCACCCGTAGAGAGGAGCGATGCGATGAGCGACGTCGGCGATTTCGACTTCTGGATGGGAGAGTGGACCGTCCACAACCGGCGGCTGCGCAAACGGCTCGCGGGCTCGGACGAATGGGAGGAGTTCGAGGCCGAGAGCAAGGCGTGGCCGATCCTCGGCGGTCTCGGCAACGAGGACACCTACCGCACCGACCACGACGGCGGCTTTGTCGGGATGTCGTTCCGCTTCTTCGACCCGATCACGCGCGAGTGGTCGATCTACTGGGCCGACAGCCGCCGGCCGGGGCTGCTCGACCCGCCTGTGGTCGGATCGTTCACGGGCGACGTCGGCGTCTTCGAGGGCGACGACATCTTCAAGGGCAAGCCGATCCGCGTCCGCTTCACCTGGTCGCGCGTGACGACGCCGAGCCCGCGCTGGGAGCAGGCGTTCTCGGAGGACGGCGGCGAGACCTGGGAGACGAACTGGGTCAACGACTTCACACGGATCGGAGGCGATGGATGAACGCAGTTCAGGCCGGCTACCAGCATCTGACGAAGGCGATCGCGCCGGCGCCGGGGATCGAGCTCGGCGGCAGCGTGCTCAAGTGGTACGACATCGCGCCGGCCGACGAGCCTGTGCCGGGGCCGATCCGGGCGCTCGCGCGCGGCAGCCTCCGCGGGGCGGCCGACTCCGGCGCGATCCCGCTCGATGACGACCTCGGCTTCGTGATCCTGCACCGCTGCGGGCAAAGCTTCTACTTCCTCCTCGTCTCGACCTGGCGCAACGACAACGAGCTCTGGGAGACCGTCTGGGCGAAGGACGGCGACGCTTCGGGCTTCCATCCCTGGCCGCTCGAGGGCTCACACCGACCCACCTTCTGCGTCTGGGAGTTAGGCGCGGTCTGTCACGAGCAGCAGGCGTGGAGCCGCTTCCTCCGCTCGGAGCGCGACGCAGAAGCCCAGGACGCGTACCTGAGCGACTCGTACGCCGGCGAGGTCTAGTCCGCGGTGTAGAGCGGCCCGGCGAACGAGCCCATCCTGGGGCTCGTGAGCCGGCCGGTCGCGGCCAGGTGATAGAGGTGGCTCGTGCCGCCGAGGACGCCGGCGCCGACGTAGTCGTTGAAGTCCCGTGAGATGTTGTGGATCACGAAGCCGATCTCGACGATCGCGCGCTGCAGCTGCTCCGCGGCGCCTGGGCGCCGCGACCCGAAGGAGAGGAACACGTCGCCGCCCCGCTCGTCGAGTGCCTCCGCGGCGCGAGAGAGGAAGAGGGAAGCGCCCGCGGTCGTGTACGGCGGGTCGGTGACGACCGTGTCGAACACGCCGCTCAGCTCCGGCGGCAGCGGCCGGCGGAGGTCGTGCTCGACGGACGCCGCCGGGAACGGCGCTCCGGCAAGCTCGCGCTCGAGAAAGGCGACGAGCCTGGGATCGACGTCGACGACCGCGAGGCTCGCGATCGTCGATCGCGAGCCGTGGTCGCGCACCAGCAGCCGGAGTGCGAGCGCGGTCAGGTCGTCGTCGCCGAGCAGGAGCACGCGGCGGCCGACGAGGGCACCGGCCTCGTGCACCGCCAGGAGGCGACGGAGCTTCGTCTCGACCGTGCAGTGGCACTGGTCGAGCTCGATCCGGGCGGGCGGCCCGCCGCGCACGGCGCGCGAGAGCTCGCGCACGACCGGCGCGAGCGCGGGCGGGACGACGATCCCCCGCCCGCCGCACCCCTGGCATGCAGCCGCGCGACCGATGCCCAGGCCGCCACCGGCGAAGAGCTCGCGCCCGGCCGGCGTCAGCCGCGTCGGCCGCTCCTCCGCCACGAGCGCGCGCTTGCGCAGCTCGCCGCAGACCGCGGCCACGATCGGCACCGGAAGCTCGGCCGCGCGGCTGATCCGGCGGGTCGAGACGGGCTCGAGCCGGGCGAGCGCGGACAGAACGGCACGCACGCCCCGCTCGCCCTCGGCGAGTCCGACGGCGGCCGCCACCTCGCCGACGATGGAGCGGTCCTCAGCCAAGCGACCGGTGGATGCAGCGAACGCTCGCCCGCTCGACGTCGAGTCGCTCGCGGATCGTGTTCAGCACGATGTCGCCGTCGATATCACCGCACGTGAGCAAGTCGACGTTGGCGAGAGCCAGCTCCGGCCAGGTATGGATGCTCAGGTGGGATTGGGCGAGCAGGAGCACGCCCGTGACGGCTCCGTTCGGAAAGGCGTAGAACTCCTCGCCGACGACCGTCGCACCGCCCGCCGACGCGGCCGCGTGGAGCACGGCCCTCAGCTCATCCCCGTCGGTCAGGACCGACGCTGACCGAACCCACGCGTCCATAGCGTGTAGCCGCATCGGTCGTTCCGTGTGCTTCGCGGCCGCCCTGTGGGCGGCTCCGCGTTCGAGCTCGAGCAATCGATCTCCCTGGCAGAGGTTGGCGTCGAGGCGCCACCCATGCGACGGAGAGCTAGGTGCTGCTCGGAGGTCGGGTCAGGCGACGCCGGGGAAGGGGGCGAGATTCACAGTCATCGGGACGCTCCTCCTTCCACGGTCGCGTGACACGATCGAGGGTAGCGACGGCCGCCCGCTCACGTCAAACGGGCTTGCCGGCCGCGATCCAGCGCTCGAAGACTTCGACGCGCTCCCGCGGCCAGCCGCCGTCGCAGGGCATGGTGCCCTCCTGCAGCCGATCGAGGATCGCGTCGGCGTGCTGGCTGACATCGTCGTGCGACCACAGATCGAAGGCGAAGGTCATCGATGCGCGGTCCTGCTCGCGGAAGAGTGGCTTGACGTGCGCCTCGTAGCTCGGCGCCTCATCGGCTGTCGGCGTGGTCATGCGAGATTCCTCCCTCTTCGGCTCGAGCGCGGAGACGCGGGAGCCTGGAGTCGCACCGGCGACCCACGACCAGCGTGGAACCGGCATGTGCCGCGGCGGCCTGGCGCCCGGGGTCGAGTTCTCGAGCGCGATCCGCGAGCCCCACTCGAGGTACGAGACGAAGGCCGCCCGAAACTCGGGGTCGGCCGGAAGGCCTGCCTCGTCGGCGCACCGACACATCAGCCGCACCCAGCGGGAGCGCTGCGCCTCGGTCAGCCCTTTACCCAGGTGCTGGGAGACCATCCAGTCGTACCCGCCGTACCGCTCGCTGTACGTCGTCGGGCCTCCGAACGTCTCCCCGAGCCAAGCCGCCACCCGCTCCGGGTGATCGGGCGCCATGTCCGCGAAGAGCGGGGCGAGCAGTTCGTCGGCGGGCACGTACTTCTCGTAGAAGCGCCGGGCCATCCGGGTGAAGGCGGCCGCGCCGCCGGCCCACTCGAACACAGTCGGCTGGCCTTCGAGAGGCTCCACGCCTCGATGAATACCAAACCCTGCTACTGACCGAGTGCTGCGACGAAGGCGTCCATTCGCTCGACGACGCGGCGCAGCGCGTCGATCGAGGCGAGTGGGTCAGCCTCGATCTGAAGCGCGTGGTTCGCTCCCTCGAGTTCGAGCACCTCGTGACCCGCGCGCCGCGCGAGCTCGCCGTCCCACGACTCGTCCGCCGTTCCACCCACGAGGAGTGCCGGAGCCGACAGCTGCTCGAACCCGGTCGCGATCTCCGCGTCGTGCAGGAGCGGCGTCAGCCAGATTCCGGGCAACCCCATCTCGGCCGCCATCGTCACCGCCCGACTCGAGATCGACTTCGTCACGAGGGCTCTACCGGCGTCGCCGGCGTGCCTGAGCGCCGCTTCGGCCCGATCGAAGACCCAGCGCGAGGGGTCCTCGCTCCGGTCGCGATACTCGTCCCAAACCTCGAGCACGCTCCAGCCTCGGCGCGAGCCGACTTCGCGCGCGAACCAGAGCAGCGGCGCGAACGGCAGGTACGGGCGCACCGGGAGGATCACGATGACGACGGTCCGGGATCTCCCGCGTACCAGCGGCCCTTGCAGACGCCGAGGTCGACGTCCTCCACGGGCTACTGCCCGTCTTTAGGGGTCTTGGCGGTGTCCGGGTTTTGCCCGGTCACCTGCCTATTGGCCAACTGGGTGCCAGACGGTCTTGAGCTCGAGGAACTTCGAGATCGTCCACGGGCTCTGCTCGTCCGGCGTGCCGTGGACGACCCGCTTGACGTTGTCGGCCGCGAGCCGCTCGAGCTCGGCCGACGTCCCGTTCGCACCGGTCAGGTCGATCGCGTTCACGTCCATGTGGCCGGCGAGAATCGGCGCCAGCTCGTCCTGGAGCCCGGTAAGGATGTTGACGACGCCGCCCGGGACATCGGAGGTCGCGATCGCCTCGGCCAGCTCGAGGGCGGCGAGCGGGTGCGACTCGGAGGCAACGACGACGGCCGCGTTGCCGCCGACGATCACCGGCGCGATCCGCGACACCAGCCCTGCCAGCGCAGGCTCCTCCGGCGCCAGCACGGCGACGACGCCGGTCGGCTCCGGGACTGAGAAGTTGAAGTACGGGCCGGAGACCGGGTTGGACGAGCCGATCACCTGGGCGAGCTTGTCGGCCCACCCGGCGTACCAGACGACGCGGTCGATCGCGGCCTCGACCTCCCTCTTCCCGGAGCAGACAACGGCGAGGTCTGCAGCGCGCGTCTCCATCATCTCGGCGAGCCGGTAGAGCACCTGGCCGCGGTTGTACGCGGTCGCGCCGGCCCAGCCGGAGACTGCCTTCCGGGCCGCGACCACGGCGTCGCGCGCATCCTTGCGGGAAGCGCGCGCGACGTTCTGGCCCTCCGCCTCGTACGTGCGTCCCGACTCGGAGCGCGGGAACGCCCCGCCGATGTAGAGCTTGTAGGTCTTCTTGACCGGGAGTCGGCTCACCGCACGCTCCCGAAGCGGCGGTCGCCGAGGAGGAGCGCGAGCGCGCCGCCGAGCAGGAGCAGCGGCAGCCGGAAGCGCCTCACCGCGCGTCCTCGAAGGTGAGGTAGGGCTCGAGCCCGTGCCTGCCGCCCTCGCGGCCGAAGCCCGACTCCTTGTAGCCGCCGAACGGCGACGCCGGGTCGAAGCGGTTGAAGGTGTTCGCCCAGACGACGCCGGCCTTCAGCTTCTCCGCCATCCAGAGGATCCGCGAGCCCTTCTCCGTCCAGACGCCCGCCGAGAGCCCGTAGGCGGTGTTGTTCGCCTTCTCGACCGCCTCCTCGGGCGTGCGGAACGTGAGCACCGAGAGGACGGGCCCGAAGATCTCCTCCTGTGCGATCCGGTAGCTCTGGGCCACGTTCGTGAAGACGGTCGGCGCAAACCAATAGCCCTTCTCGGGCAGCCGGCACGGCGGCTGGTAGATCTCGGCGCCCTCGGACTTGCCCGACTCGACGAGCTCGGTGATCTTGTCCAGCTGCATCTTCGAGTTGATCGCGCCGATGTCGGTGTTCTTGTCGAGCGGGTCGCCGAGCCGCAGCGTCTCGAGCCGCCGCTTCAGCTTCGAGACGGTCGCTTCGTAGATCGACTCCTGGACGAGCAGGCGCGAGCCGGCGCAGCAGACGTGGCCCTGGTTGAAGTAGATCCCGTTGACGATCCCCTCGACCGCTTGGTCGAGTGCGGCGTCGTCGAAGATGATGTTCGCCGCCTTGCCGCCGAGCTCGAGCGTCAGCTTCGTGCCCGTGCCGGCGAGCTCGCGCTGGATCGCCTTGCCGACCTCGGTCGAGCCGGTGAAGGCGATCTTGTCGACGTCGTCGTGCTTGACGAGCGCGGCGCCGGCGCGGCCGTCGCCGGTGACGATGTTGACGACGCCGGCCGGCAGCTCCGCCTGGCGGCAGACGTCGGCGAAGAAGAGCGCGGTCAGCGGCGTCGTCTCGGCCGGCTTCAGCACGACCGTGTTGCCGGCCGCGAGCGCGGGCGCGATCTTCCACGCCAGCATCAGCAGCGGGAAGTTCCAGGGGATGATCTGGCCCGCAACGCCGATCGGCTTCGGCTTCCGCGCCGGGAAGGCGTACTCGAGCTTGTCGGCCCAGCCCGCGTAGTAGAAGAAGTGCGCGGCGGCGAGCGGCAGGTCGACGTCGCGGCTCTCGCGGATCGGCTTGCCCCCGTCGAGGCTCTCGAGCACGGCCAGCTCGCGCGACCGCTCCTGGAGGATGCGGGCGATCCGGAAGAGGTACTTCGCGCGCTCGGCCGCCGGCAGCTTCGACCAGCCGTCCGTGAACGCGGCGCGCGCGGCCTTGACGGCGAGGTTGACGTCCTGCTGGCTCGCCTGGGCGACCTCGGCGAGCTTCTCCTCGCTCGAGGGCGAAACCGACGGGAACCACTCGGCCGAACGGGGCTTCACGAACTTGCCGCCGATGAAGAGCCCGTACCGCTTTTCGAGCTGGACGATCTCGCGCGCCTCCGGGGCGGGCGCATAGTCCCATTCGGTCAGGGCCGGAACCGGCGCGTGGCGCTTGGCGACCTCGCTCATCAGTCGATCGTGAAGTAGTCCGGGGACTGGTAGCGGCCGGTCTTCTGCTTGCGGATCTGCATCAGCACGTCGTTCAGCAGCGACGAGGCGCCGAAGCGGAAGAGGTCTGGAGTCATCCACTGGAGGCCGAGGGTCTCGTGCAGGACGACGAGGTACTGGACGGCCTGCTTCGCCGTCCGGATCCCGCCCGCGGGCTTCATCCCGACGACGCGGCCGGTCTCCTCGTGGACGTCGCGGATCGCCTCGAGCATGCAGAGCGTCACCGGCAGCGTCGCGGCCGGATTGACCTTGCCGGTCGAGGTCTTGATGAAGTCGCCGCCGGCGGCCATCGCGAGCAGCGAGGCGCGACGGACGTTGTCGTAGGTGCCGAGCTCGCCGGTCTCGAGGATCACCTTCAGATGCACGGACCCGCAGGCCTCCTTGACCTTGACGATCTCGTCGTAGACCTTGGCGTAGCGGCCGGAGAGGAAGGCGCCGCGATCGATCACCATGTCGACCTCGTCGGCGCCGAGCTCGACAGCCTCGCGCACGTCGGCGAGCTTGACCGCGAGCGGGGACTGGCCGGACGGGAAGGCGGTCGCGACCGACGCCACCTTGACGCCGGAGCCGTCGAGCCGCGCCTTCGCCGTCGGGACGAGGTTCGGGTACACACAGACGGCAGCGACCGGCGGCACGGAGGGGTCGACCGGGTCGGGCCGCATCGCCTTCGAGCAGAGCGCGGCGACCTTCCCGGGCGTGTCGGCGCCCTCGAGCGTCGTCAGGTCCATCATCCGCACCGCCAGGTCGTACGCCTGCAGCTTCGAGTCCTTTTTGATCGAGCGCTTGGCGAGGGTCGCCGCCCGTTCCTCGAGCGCGACGGCGTCGACGGAGCCGATGCGCGGGAGCCTCGGCTCGAGCGGGAGCTCGAATCCGCGCGGCAGTGCAGGAGCCTGCGCCATGCCTCAAGTGTAGTCGGGGGTTGGATCCAGGCCGACGGGGAATCAGAGGGCGATGAAGTGGCGCGGACGAGGCGGCGGGGGGCGGATCGAGGACCGGCGGGGCGCAGGCGGGCTCGGCGGCGGCTTCCCCCTGCCGATGGGGAAGGCCGGCGGCGGCGGAATCGGCCTGATCATCCTCCTCGTCATCTACCTGCTCGTCGGCGGGCTGCCGGGTGGCGGCGGCGGGCTGGGAGTCGATCCGGGCACGGGCGCGCTGCCGCAATCCCCCGAGCCGACCGAGGCCGAGCTCCAGAAGGCGCCTGCAGACGACCCGGCCAAGTTCGTCGACTTCGTGGCCGGCGACGTCGACGCGACCTGGAAGAAGATCTTCGCCGCGAGCGGCAAGACGTACGACCCGCCGATCATCGTTCTCTACGACGCCCAGGTGAGCACCGCCTGCGGCAACGCGCCCTCGACGGTCGGCCCGTTCTACTGCCCGAACGACCGCAAGGTCTATCTCGACATCCCCTTCATGGCGCAGCTCCAGCAGCGGCTCGGGGCGCAGGGTGACTTTGCGCAGGCGTACATCGTCGCGCACGAGATCGGCCACCACGTCCAGAACCTGCTCGGGGTGATGGAGGACGTCAATCTCGCACAGCAGGAGAACCCGGACGACGCCAACGACCTCTCGGTCCGGCTGGAGCTGCAGGCCGACTGTCTCGCCGGGATCTGGGCGCACTCGGCCGTCCGCCAGGAGGATCTCCTCGAGACCGGCGACCTCGAGGAAGCCCTGAACGCGGCCGCCGCGGTCGGAGACGACCGGATCCAGAAGCAGTCCGGCGGCGAGATCAACCCGGACACGTTCACGCATGGCAGCGGCGAGCAGCGGGCGACCTGGTTCAAGAACGGCTTCGAGTCGGGCGACCCGACCGCCTGCGACACCTTCAAGGGAGACGTCTAGGCGCCGCCGCGATCGGGCGGGCCTGCCCGAAAGGACCGGCCCGCCCACGTTCGTCGACTCAGCCGTGCACGGGTCGGAGGAAGTGGTTGACGGCCCGGCGGCCGATCTTCTCGCCGTGGCGCGTCCCCGTCTCCACCGCGTCGCGGAAGTGGAACCCGACGTAGATGCGGGAGACCGCGTTCTCGTCGGCCGCCTGGGAGAAGCTGGTGAAGTGACGCAGGGTCGGCGAGGCGTCGCTGCACGTCTGTCCTGCGGGCAGTGTGAAGCTGCAGGCGGAGATGCTCATCTCATCGGTCTTGAAGAACTGCTTCAGGACCTCCGCTGCGGTTCCGCCCTCGACAGCGTGTCCGGAGTCGTAGTCCGGGATGGGCGGCGTCTGGACCAGCGGAGTCCATGTCGGGTCGGCAATCGTCGCCGGGTTGTCGTCGATGGCGGCGAGCCGGATGGCGGTCACCGGCCGCCAGAAGCGGTAGTGGTACTTGGTCTCGAAGGTGCCGATGTAGCCGTCCGCCATGGCCAGGTTCAGCAGGCCGAACAGTCGTGCGCTCTCCCAGACGTCGATTCCCTCTGCGGTCGCGACCGACCGGGTGAGGCGGTTCCACGCGAGCGGCGAACTCTCGACCCAGAACAGGGCGATCTCCGTCTGCTCGTCCGTGCGCGCGCTGGGCGTGGTGACGCCGTCGCCGCCGAGGCCCTTAACCTCGTTGACATCCGCGGCGTACTTGTGGCTGGTCAGCGAGTACGGTGGCCCGGGACGGAATTGCGAGCCGTCGTGCAGCACGAATGGAGTGACCTCGCCCCAGTGCGGGGCGAACGCGAAGGGGGTGCCCGGTGTGTAGCGGTACTCGCCGGGCGCCGTGCCCTCCTGGTACGTCGGATCGATCGGCGGTGTGTTGAAGCCGTCCCCGGAACGCAAGGCAAGGATCGCTGCCGCAGCCGCTTGTCCCAGGGCCACACCCTGTGACCTCGCCGGTCCACTCGGAATCGCCGCGAGCGCGGCCGCGTAGTCCGACTCGACGCTGGCGATCCCGCCGTTGATGCAGTCCGCAGGGAGGAAGAACGAGAACGAGCCGAGTACCGTGACCAGGACGTCACGCGCGGCAGCCGCAACCGCTGCGTCCGGCGACGTCCCTGGCGGCGCGTTGAGGCTCGCCGCGTAGGGGCGCGACCGGCGGTCGATGGCATTCAGCGCGTCATGAGCGGCCACGTGCATCATCGCGTACATGCGTGCTTCCTGCGGCGCGAAGCCACCAAGGAAGCATGCCGCGAGCACGGCCTCGCCGGCGTTCGCGTTCCAGGCGATCACTGCGTTGGGCTCCGATCCCGGTGCCGACGCCGACGCGCCTGTGAGAGACACTCCAACCGCCAGGCAGGCGGTAAGAACGAGCAATCGAATCCTCATGGTCAATTCCTCTCCGGACGGAACCACTTCGACGACACGCTTCGAGCGCATCGGACTCGGTCCGTGCGCGGCGTCTCAGATCGACGACGCGTCGATAAACGAAGAAGCAGATCTCGTCCTACGGACTGGATGCTGCGGCCCAAGCGGACGCGCCTCCGTCGCGTCAACTCCCGCATCGTCGAGCGTGCCTGGTCGCATCCAGAGTCCTCGTACCCCGGCGGCCGGTCGGTCGCCGCGGGAATCGAGCGAGCGGACCTCGTCGCGCAACGCATGCATTGGCACGCTCCTTCGCCGTCATCGTGTCACGAACGGCAACAGAAGTCAGCCCGGCGTAAACTCGCCGATTGCGAGCTGAGGGCTGCGATGCCGACGTGTTCCGCGACATTCGAGCGCGGCGTCCTCTTCCCCGCTCGTCGCGGGCGACGTCTAGCGCAGGTCGGCTACGCGGAAGGCGGCGCTGTCGCGGGCTGCTCTTCCACCTGGCCGGCCCCGGAAGACTGAATCAGGTTCCGGAGCTCGCGCACGGCCACCGAGAGCCGCGCGAGGTCGAGCGCACCGCCTGAGCGGATGTCAGCGAGCACCTGTCGCGAGCGCTCGACGGCTGCGGCGTTCTCCCGCAGCCAGCTCTCGACGAGCTCCCGCGCCGGCTGGCCGTTCGCGCCCGAACGGACGACGTGCGCCGTCAGGCTCGCTTGTTCCGCATAGACGTCGTCCCGCAAGGCAGCCCGGGCCATCGCCTTCCAGCGTGTGTCGCGCGGCAGGCCGACGATCCGGTCGCGCAGCCACTGCAGCTGGAGCCGCTCTCCCAGCCCGAAGTACGTCTCGGCCACCGAGGTGACGTCGAGCCCCCACGAGCCGGCGATCTCGACGAGGTCCGGGGCCGGCACGAGCGAGAGCAGCCGTGAGACCTGGCCGGCGAGGTCGTCCGGGACGCCGTCGTCGGTGAGCACGTTCGCGCGCGCCTTCGCCTCCTCGATCGCGGACGCTCCCAGCAGCGTCGGCAGCGCCTGTGCGACCGCAGCTGCGCCTGGTGCGTAGCGCGCGACAGTCTCGGCGATGTCGAGCGGCCGGCGACGGTGGCGGAGGAGCCAGCGCGTCGTCCGCTCGAGCAGAATGCGGGAGCGCAGCAGCATCGCCGTCTGGGTGGCGGCCGGCACTTTGCCGTCGAGCGCCTCGACGGCCGCCCAGAGCTCACGCAGCCCAGTCACTTCGCGCGCCGCCGTGTAGGCGCGGGCGATCTCATCCGGTGCGGCGCCGGTCTCGTCACCGAGCCGGTACAGGAACGTCGTGCCGGCCCGGTTGACGAGGTCATTCGCGATCCTCGTCGCGATGATCTCGCGGCGCAGCGGGTGCTGTTCCAGCTGCTCGGGGAAGCGTTCGCGCAGGGGGGTCGGGAAGTAGAGCGCCAGCTCCCCGGCGAGATGAGGGTCGTCAGGCAGGTCGGACGCCAGCAGCGCCTGCGAGAGCGCGACCTTCGTGTGCGAGAGCAGGATCGCGAACTCGGGGGCGGTCAGCCCGCCGCCGGCTGCGGCACGATCCTCGAATGCCTCGATGCTCGGCAGGAACTCGAGCTCGCGGTTGAGCACGCCGGCCTGCTCGAGGCTCCGCACGTAGCGCTCGTGCACATCCGCCATGGATGCGGCCTGCGTCGCGGAACTCGTCAGCACCTGCGCCTGGTCGTAATTGTCACGCAGAACGAGCGCCGAGAGTTCGTCGGTCATCTCGGCCAGGAGCTCGTTCCGCTGCTTCCCCGTCAGGTCGCCGGCGGCGACGATCGCGTCGAGCAGGATCTTGATGTTGACCTCATGGTCGGAGCAGTCGACGCCCGCCGAGTTGTCGATCGCGTCCATGAAGATGCGGCCGCCGCCGAGCGCGTACGCGACCCGCGCGCGCTGAGTGAAGCCGAGGTTGCCGCCCTCGCCGACCACACGCGCCCGGAGTTCCTCTGCATCGACGCGGACAGCGTCGTTCGCGCGGTCGCCCACCTCGGCGTGCCGCTCGTCGCGCGCCTTCACGTAGGTGCCGATGCCGCCGTTCCAGAGCAGGTCGACGGGCGCTTGCAGGAGCGTCCGGATCAGCTCAGCCGGCGTCAGCAGCTCGGCCCCCGTACCGAGTGCCGCCCGCACCTCGGGTGCAAGCGGGATCGACTTGGCGGTGCGGGGAAAGACGCCGCCGCCCGGCGAGATCAGCGCCGCGCCGTAGTCGGCCCAGGACGAGCCCGGCAGCCGGAAGAGGCGCTCGCGCTCGCGGTAGCTCTGTTCCGGGTCGGGGTCCGGGTCGAGGAAGACGTGCCGGTGGTCGAAGGCGCCGACCAGCTTGATGTGGCGGGAGAGCAGCATCCCGTTCCCGAACACGTCGCCGGACATGTCGCCGATCCCAACCGCGGTGAAGTCAGTGGTCTCGACATCCATTCCGAGAGCGCGGAAGTGCCGTCGCACCGACTCCCAGGCACCGCGGGCCGTGATCCCCATCGCCTTGTGGTCGTAGCCGGCCGACCCCCCCGACGCGAACGCGTCGCCGAGCCAGAACCCGTACTCCTCCGAGATCGCGTTCGCGATGTCCGAGAACGTCGCCGTCCCCTTGTCGGCGGCGACGACGAGGTACGGGTCGTCCCCGTCGTGCCGGACGACGTCGCGGGGCGGCACGAGCTCGCCGCCGGCGATCGTGTCGGTGATGTCGAGGAGGCCGCGCATGAAGGTGCGGTAGCACTCGACGACCTCTGCAAGCAGGGCGGTACGGTCGTCGCCGGCCGGCGGCCGCTTGACGACGAAGCCTCCCTTCGCTCCCACCGGCACGATCACCGCGTTCTTGACGGACTGTGCCTTCATCAGGCCGAGCACCTCGGTGCGGAAGTCCTCCTTCCGGTCCGACCAGCGGATGCCGCCGCGGGCGACCTTGCCGCCGCGCAGGTGCACCGCCTCGACCCGGGTCGAGTAGACGTAGACCTCGAACATCGGCCGCGGCTCGGGCAGGTCCGGAATCCGCTTCGGATCGAGCTTGAGCGAGAGATAGGGCTTCGCCCGCCCGGCCTCGTCCGCCTGGAAGTAGTTCGTCCGCAGCACGGCCCGAACCGTCTTGAGGAAGCCGCGCAGGATCCTGTCCTCGTCCAGGCTCGCGACGCCGTCGACGATTTCGGCCAGCCGGACCTCGAGCGTTCGCGCCTGCTCGTCCGCGTCGGCTGGACGGGCCGGGTCGAGTCGGAGCACGAACAGCTCGACGAGGCCTCGAGCGACGTCGGCGTGCTCGGCGAGCGCGTCCTCCATGTACGTCTGGCTGAAGGTGCTTCCCGCCTGGCGCAGGTACTTCGCGATCGCGCGCAGGATCGTGATCTCCCGTGCGGTGAGACGGGCCGCGAGGACGAGTCGGTTGAAGCCGTCGTTCTCTGCGTCGCCTCGCCAGACCTGCTCGAACGCGTGCTGGAAGGTCTGACGCAAGTCCTCGACGTGCAACTCCGCGCCGAGGTCATGCTGGAGCCCGAAGTCGTAGATCCACACGGAGTCCCCTCCGACCGGCCGCAGCTCGTATGGCCGCTCGTCGCTGACCCGCACGCCCATGTTCTCGAGCAGCGGCAGCACGTCCGAGAGCAGGATCGGCCGCCCGGCGCGGACGACCTTGAAGGCAAGCTGGTCAACGGTCGAGTCGAGAGGGGCGTAGAGGCTGAGGCCGAGGTCGTCCGGCGATGTCAGCCCTTCGATCCGGTCGAGGTCGTGCACCGCTTGACGCGGTGTGAAGTCGTCGCGGTAGGCGCCGGGGAACGAGTCGCCGTAGCGCTCGTGCAGCGCGAGCGCGCCCTCTTCACCGGCATGGTCGACGAGCGCGTCGCGGAGATCGTCCGACCATGCGCGCGTGGCCGCGGCGAGGCGCGCCTCGATCTCGCCGACGTCGTAGTCGGGCACCGAGCCGGGCTCGGTGTAGACGACGTAGTGCAGGCGGGCCAGCACCGATTCGGAGATGCGGGTCGTGTAGTCGGCGCTCTCGCCGCCGAACGCCTCCTGGAGGATCTCCTGGATCTTGCGCCGGTTCTCGGTGTTGAACCGCTCGCGCGGGATGAAGACCAGGCAGGAGAGGAAGCGGCCGAACACATCGCGACGGACGAAGAGCCGGACGCGGCGGCGCTCACCGAGATGGAGGATGCCGAGTGCGATCTCGAGCAGCTCCTGGTCTGTGATCTGGAACAGCTCGTCCCGCGGGTACGTCTCGAGGATCTCGATCAGCGCCTTGTGGTCATGGCTGCCGGGCAGCAGCCCGGAGCGATCGAGCACGCTCTGCACCTTCCGGCGTAGCAGGGGGATCTCCCACGGGCTCGCGCTGTACACGGTGTGGGTGAAGAGACCGAGGAAGCGGCGTTCCGATTTCACCTCGCCGGACTCGTCGAACCGCTTCACACCGACATAGTCGAGATAGGCCGGTCGGTGGACGGTCGCCCGCGAATTGGCCTTGGTCAGGTTGAGCAGGGTCTTCGCGCGCGCGAGCCTGCGCACCTCCGGCGTCAGCTTCGAGAAGCTGAGCGAGTGGGGCTGCTCGCCCGTGACGCGGAGGATGCCGAGGCCGGTCCCGTCCACCGAGGCCAGCACGTCCTCGCCGCCCTCGGTCCGGATCTCGTACTCGCGGTAGCCCAGGAAGGTGAAGTGGTCGTCGTGCATCCACTGCAGCAGCGCACGCGCCTCGTCGAGCTCCTCCTCCGGGACCGGGGGCGGCGACTGCTCGAGCTCGGCGATCGCCTCATGCACCTCAGCGCGCATCGCCTGCCAGTCCTCGACCGCCGCGGCCACGTCGCCGAGCACGCGCTCGAGGTCGCCGCGAAGCCGTTCGAGCGCGTCCAGGTCGGCGATGCGGTCGATCTCGACATGGATCAGCGACTCCGGCTTCCCGTCCTCGCCGCCGACCTCGAGCAGTCGTCCATCGCCGTCCCGGCGGAGGCGCATGATCGGCCGCGTGACGAGATGCATCGCGCTGCCGTGCCGTGTCACCTCCATCGTCACCGAGTCGACGAGGAACGGCATGTCGGCGATCACGGTTTCGATGACCGTGTACGGCGATTCCCAGCCGTGCTCCTCGACGTTCGGGTTGTACACGTGCACCTTCAGCTCGCCCGGGCGGCGGAGGCGCGCGAGCCGCCAGTGCGCCATCGCCGCGCCGTACACATCGAGATCGTTGCGGCCGGCGAGGTCGTCCGGCGCCGCGTTCGCGTAGTACGCGCGCACGAAGCGCTCGACGTCGTCCGCCTCGTCGGGTTCGAGCCGTTCGCGGACGCGCGCAACCGCGCTCTCGAGCAGTGCCGCCTTCGTTTCAGCCGGGCTCGTGGTCACGGGTCGCTCGCCATCAGTATGACCCTCGCCGGCCGGTTCTGACCGTACGGCCGTAGACTCGCCTCGATGCGAGCGGACGGCCGCGAACCGGACGTGATCCTCGACGTCGTCTTCGACCGAGGGCTCCTGTTCCTCGTCCTCGAGAACACCGGCGACGTGCCGGCGCACGGTGTGCGGGTCAAGTTCGGGGAGCGGTTCTCGGGCATCGGCGGTGCGACGCGGATCGACCGGCTGTCGCTGTTCCGCAAGCTCGAGTACCTCGCGCCGCGCAAGGCGATCGAGGTCTTCCTCGACCGGAGTGCGGACTATTTCGCGCGCGACGAGCCGACAAAGCTGACCGCCGCGGTCAGCTGGCGCACGTCCGAGGGCGCACGGCGGCGCGCGTCGATCGTCCATGACCTCGAGATCTACCGCGATCTCGGCTACATCGACAGGGAGGTGCCTCAGCGTCGTGGCCATTCTGCGTGAAAACCCCTACCCGAACCACAACTTCGAGGTCAGCATCGTCGGGGTCACCGACGAGCTCCTCGGCTTCAGCGAGGTCGAGCTGCCGTCCGGCGAGATCGAGGTGATCGAGTACCGCGAGGGGAGAGACGCCAACACGATGCGCAAGCTGCCCGGGCTCGTCACCTACCCGAACGTGACGCTGAAGCGGGGCATCACCGGCCACCTCGAGCTCTACAACTGGTGGAAGTCCGCCCGCGACGGGAACATCCAGCGCGCCGACGTCTCGATCAAGCTGCTCGACGAGCAGCGCCGAGAGGTGATGCGCTGGAATCTGAGCCGTGCGTGGCCCGTCAAGCTCGAGACCGGCCCGCTGAACGCGGTTGCGAACGAGGTCGCGATCGAGACGCTCGAGCTCGCGCACGAGGGCTTCGAGCTCGAGTGACGGCTACGGGAGCACGCGCACGTTGCGCTGCTCGTAGCTCGACAGCGGCGACACAGGCAGCACCCGCTCCGCGCCGGCCGGCGAGAACGAGCGCTCGCCGCGCCCGAAGGCCGCCGCGATCTCGTCCTCTGCCCGCTGCGCACGCCGTGCGCCGCGGACGCGCCAGGCCAGCTCACCCCGCTCGCTCCTCGCTTCGACGACCCAGGCCCGGCCGATCCCGGCGCGGCGCCCGGTCACCTCCCACACTACGCCGAGCGGATCGGTGACCCGCATCAGAGTCCGAGCCGCTCGAGCGCCGAGTCGTCCCGGCGCCACTTCGGGCGCACCTTGACCACGAGCTCGAGGAAGATCCTGTGGCCGAGCAGCACCTCGATCTCCGGCCGGGCGCGCGTGCCGATCTCGCGGACCATCGAGCCCTTCTTGCCGACGAGGATTTGCTTCTGCGACTCGGTCTCGACGAGCACGAACGCGCGCAGGAGCTTCTCGTCCAGCTCGTCGATCTCGACTGAGATCGAGTGCGGCACCTCGTCCCGCGTCAGCTGCAGCGCCTTCTCCCTGATCAGCTCCGAGATCCGCTCCTCGTTCGTCTGGTCTGTCGCCGTCTCGCGCGCGAAGTAGGGCTGCCCTTCCGGGAGCAGATGAACGAGGTCGGCGCGCAGCTCGTCGATCCCGTCCTTCGTCTTCGCGCTGACGGGATGCAGCGCGTGGAAGTCGCCGAGCTGTGCGGCCGCCTTCATCTGCGTGATGATGTGGCTCGGCTTCAGGTTGTCGACCTTGTTGACGGCGACGATCACCGGCTTGTCGAGCCCGTAGACGCGCCTGGCGATGAAGCGATCGCCCCCGCCGACGCGGTCGCGCGCGGAGAGGACGAAGAGGATCGCGTCGATGTCCTCGAAGGACGTGTCGACGGTCTTCTGCATTCGCTGCGTCAGCTTGTCCATCGGCTTCTGGAAGCCGGGCAGGTCGACGAGCACGAGCTGCCAGTCCTCGTGGTTCGCGACGCCGAAGACGCGCCGTCGCGTCGTATTCGGTACCGCTGAGGTGATCGCGATCTTCTCGCCGACGAGGGCGTTGACGAGCGTCGACTTGCCGACGTTCGGCCGACCGGCGACCGCAACGAAACCGGACTTCACGGGTCCGGGAAGTCCCACGTCTCCGGCAGGAGCCCCATCGCCTCGTAGGTGGCGACGGTGCCGTCCTCGCGACGGAAGCTCACCTCCGGGATCCGGAACTCCGCCAGCCACTGGCGGCAGCCGCCGCAGGGGGAGGCGTTGATCCCGATCGCAGCGATCCGGCCGGGGCCGTAACCCGCCGCGACCGCCGCCACGAGCGCGCTCTTCTCGGCGCAGACACCGAGCGGGTAGGCGGCGTTCTCGACGTTGACGCCTTCGAACTCACGCCCGTCGTCCGTGCGCACGACCGCGCCGACGTGGTAGTTCGAGTACGGCGCGTAGGCGCGGGCGGCGACCGCTTCGGCCTTCTCCACCAGTTCGGTCACTGGGCGACCTGGAAGACCACGAGCGCGACGAGCGCGCCGATCAGACCGCCGTAGAGGACCTCGGCGGAGGAGTGGACACCGGATTCGACGCGGGTCTGCGCCACGAGCAAGGCCATGATGAACGTCACCGACGAGATCAGGAAGCGGTGGTCGACGTCGGACAGGATCAGCGTCACCGCCATCCAGCCCGCGAACGCGATCGCCGCGTGCCCTGACGGGAGGCCGCCGCGGAGCGGCGTGCCGCTGCCGGTGAACGCCTTGGTCGCGATCACGACGATCGTCGTCAGCGCGAGCGCGATCAGCGTCAGCTCGGCCGGGACGGTCGAGAGCCGGTCGAGCAGCTTCGAGCTGCGGTCGGCCACCTGGCCGGAGAAGACGAGGTAGCCGACCGCGACGGCGACGGCGGTCGCGATCAGGACTGCGCCCGCGGCGATGTCCTTCGCCAGCTTCGCCATCGGGTCGAACGACGTCGTCGCGACGTCGATCGCGGCCTCGACGGCGGTGTTCAGCATCTCCGCGATCAGCACGAAGGCGATCGCGATCAGGAGGGCGATCAGCTCCAGCTTGTCGACGCCGGAGATCAGGGCCGCGACCAACACGAGCACGGCGACCGCGAAGTGGATCCGCATGTTCCGCTGTGTGCGAAGGACGTGGATGATCCCCTCGAAGGCGAAGTTGAAGGACTCGATGATCGAGGGCGGTCGCCGGGACTTCATGCCGTCCCCGCGATCTCGGCCCAGCGCTCCTCGATCACGTTCGGCGCCACCGGCTCGCGGCCGAGGTCGACCGCGTCGCTCGAGGTCCAGCGCGCGACCGAGAATCTGCCGCCTGAGCACTCGAGGACCTGCCCGGAGAACGCGCACCCCTCGGACGCAAGGAAGACGACCGCGGGCGAGACCTGCTCCGGGTCGAGCTCGCCCGGCTCGACCTCGCGGCGGAGCATCCGGGTCGCCGCCGCAGGCGAGATCGCGTTGGCGACGATCCCGTGTGGCTCGCCCTCGGCCGCCGCGACGAGCATGAGCGCGAAGTGCGCCATCTTGCCGACCGAGTAGGCGGCGAGGCCGGGTCGCGTGTCGGCGACCGACATCGCGCGCCCTGAGGTGGTGAAGACGAAGCGGCCGTAGCCGTTCCGCTTCATCACCGGGAATGCAGCGCGCGTCAGGTGGAAAGGAGCGTCGACGTTCACGCGCCGCAGCCGCTCCCAGCTCGCGTCGGCCTGCTCGAGCTCCTCCCAGACGAGGAGGCCCGCGTTCTGCACGACGGCGTCGAGACGGCCGAGCCGCTCGACGGCGCCCTCGACCGCCCGGTTACAGCCCGCCGCGGTCTCGAGGTTCTCGTAACTCGCGACCGCGGTGCCGCCCGCGGCCTCGATTTCCGCGACGACGGCGTCGGCGAGGGTAGGGTCACCGCCGCTGCCGTCGGGCTCGACGCCGGCGTCGTGCACGACGACCCGCGCGCCGTGGGCGGCGAGGGCGCGGGCGTGCGCCGCACCGAGCCCCCGGCCGGCGCCGGTGACGAGCGCCACGCGGCCGTCGAGCCGAGTCACGCGAGCACCTGCTCTCGCTCCTTCATCTCGTCGCCGTGCTGGTAGCCGAGCAGATGCAGGAGCCCGTGTACGAGCGGCCGCTGCCACTCCTCGCCGACGACCTGCGGGCAGATGACGAGGTCGCCGAGCGCGCGCGGCAGCCCGGCCGGCAGCTCGTCGCGGCCGTCGAGCGGGAACGAGAGCACGTCCGTCGCCTCGTCGATCCCGAGATGTTCCTGCTTCAGCGCCCGGCTCTCCTCGGGCGGTACGAACGTGAGCCCGAGCTCGCCCTCGTCGATCCCCTCCGCGGCGAGCACGCGCCGAGCCAGCTCGACGGCGGCGACTTCGTCGACCTCTGCCCCGCTCCGGTTCTCGACCTCGACGGCGACCACGTGTGCCTCGCACAGTCGCGTTGCCCCGTTCCTGCCGAGCGAAAAGCAAGCCAGGCTAGGACGCAGGGAGCGTCCATACCTGAAGGTATGGACGCGACTGAGGACGACGCAGGGCGCCGCTTTGCAGCCGGCAGGAACGGGGATGACGCGGCTGTGCGAGGCACTACCGCTTGCGGGCGGTGCCCGTCTCTTCGGCGTGGAGCTTGTATGCCTCGACGATTCGCTGCACGAGCTTGTGCCGGACGACGTCCTGGTGCGAGAACTCGACGAAGCCGATCCCGTCGATCGAGCTGAGGATGTCGCGCACCTGGATCAGGCCCGACGCCTGGTCGCGCGGCAGGTCGATCTGGGTGACGTCGCCGGTGACGACGACCTTCGAGCCGAAGCCGAGCCGCGTCAGGAACATCTGCATCTGCTCGGGCGAGGTGTTCTGCGCCTCGTCGAGGATGATGAAGGAGTCGTTCAGTGTGCGGCCGCGCATGAAGGCGAGGGGCGCCACCTCGACCGTGCCCCGCTCCATGTACGCCGCAAGCCGGTCGGGATCCATCATGTCGTAGAGGGCGTCGAAGAGCGGTCGCATGTAAGGGTCGACCTTCGCGAGCATGTCGCCGGGAAGGAAGCCGAGCCGCTCGCCCGCCTCGATCGCGGGCCGCGTCAAAATGATGCGGCCGACCTGCTTCTCGGTCAGCGCCGCGACAGCAAGTGCGATCGCGAGGTAGGTCTTGCCCGTGCCGGCCGGGCCGATCCCGAACGTCACCGTGCACTCGCGGATCGAGTCGACGTAGCGCTTCTGCGTCACCGTCTTCGGTGCGATCTTCTTGCCCCGGTGGCGCCAGACGACGTCCTCGAAGACCTCGCGGATGTCCTCGGCCTGGTCGAGCGCCGCGACGACTGCGCCGACGGTGTCCGGGCCGATCTCATGCCCGCCCTCGACCAGCTCGACGAGCTCGTCGACGACCGCGCGTGCCGCGGCGACGCTGTCGTCCTCCCCTTCGATCGTCAGCTGGTTGCCGCGCAGACGCAGCGTGCAGGACAGGCGCGCACGCAGGGCGTCGAGCACGCCGTCGCCCACTCCCGCGAGCTCCGCGGCGACGTCGTTCGGGACGGAAAGGGTCTCCTGCACCCGGCTCAGTGTAGGTGAGCCGGTCGTCGGCTCCAGGCGCTCGGCCAGGCTACGGTCGCAGGAGGCCGGTTGCGTCGAAGACGTCGCTCGGCGGCGGGGCCTGCACGTTCACGTCGGTGCCGAAGTCGAAGTAGTCCATCTTCATCGCCATCGTCATGGACTCGCCCTCAGTCGTCATGTTCATGTCCATCGTCATCCGGCGGAGCAGGCCGTCGTCGTCGACGAAGACCTCGAAGGGCACACCCTTCGCGCCGAGCTGGTCGAGCATCCGCTGCATCCCCTCCTTGGCGCGCTGACGCTCGGCCGCCGGAAGCTCCAGCCCGTCGATCCCGTCTTCAAGCGCCTTGCGGAAATCGAGCCGGCCGGTGTAGCGCGTCGTCTCGACACCGCGCACGGTGGCGGAACCGGCCTCGGTGACACCGGTGCTTGCGGCGCGGAGGTACTGCAAGGTCCGGGCCGGATCCTGCTGCCGGGTGAAGTCGAGGCCGCCCAGCCCGGCCTGCTCGAGCGACTTGCCAACGTCGACGCCGACCCACTCCTTGCCGCCGGTGAGGCCGCCCGAGATCGCCTCGGGGAGGCGGACGAACACCTTCGTTCCGACGGTGCGCATGTCCATCCCGACCTCGCCGAACATCGGCAGCTGCATCCGGTAGGTCGCCTCGCCGCGCGCCTCCTGATAGTCGAACGCGCCCGTGCCGCTCATGCCGACCGACTCGCCGCCGACCTTCATCGCGACGGTGAACTCGACGCGCGAGCTGCCGCTCTCGACCGTCTTCGCGGCCGCGCTCGCGACCGGGTCGAGCGCGAGCGTGTCGCCGCCGCAGGCGGTCAGGCCTACCGCGAGCGCGACGACCTGCAGGGCAAGGAGCACGCGTGTCATTTGCAAGCATCAAAGCAAAAGAGCGGCGCGCACCGCCTGACCCGGACGGGGGACAATGCACACACAGTGCGCAGACGGCGGCAGACTCCCCTCGCCGAGGCGACCGAGCTCGGGCAGACGCTCGCGTCCAGACACCCCTGGGTGGACCTCGACGACCTCGAGTACGACGACGACTTCACGCGGCTCGTCGAACTGCTCGGCGACGCGGAGCAGATCGACGACGACGCGTTCGCCGAGGCGGCGCTTCGGGGCTCGAAGTTCCTCCGCGCGGCGGCGATGGTCGCGATCGCCGACGGGCGCGAGCCTCCGCCGGGCTGGCTCGAGGGCACGGCGATCCGGTTCGAACGCGGCGAATGGGGTGAGCGCCAGCTCCTCCTGCGCGCACTCGCCGACGTCGACGAGAAGATCCTCCCGGCCGTGCTCGCGTCGGCGGAGGAGGACTGGAGCGGCAGCCCGCTCGCGCGATCGATCTCGACCTTGCTCGAGGCCCGGGTGAGGAACGGCGAGATTCTGACGGCTGACGATCTGGACGCGCTCTCGCCGCGCCTGCAGCCCCTCGTGTTGGAACTGGTCGACGGCACGGACACGGAGACGCGCGCCGCACTCACGCCGGCGCTCGAGCAGTGGCAGACGGAGACGATCGACGTCGACTTCTTCCGCGCGCTCGGGCGCGTCGTGGACACCGAGGACCGCCCGCCGGCGACGCTCGTCGGCTCGCGCGCAGCCGCGGTCGACGCTGTCACGGCCGCCCTCGCGGCTTCACGACCGCGCTCGGTGCTGCTCGTCGGCGAGCCCGGGGTCGGCAAGACCACGCTGATCGTCGAGGCGCTCCGGCGCCTCGGCGACGAGTGGTTCGCGTTCCAGGCCGGCGCCGCGGACGTGAACGCCGGCCAGATGTACATCGGCATGCTCGAGGCACGCGTGCTCGACATCGTCTCCCGCCTCGGGAGGCGGCGGATCGCCTGGATCTTCCCCAACTTCGAGGAATCGCTCTGGTCCGGCCAGCACACGCAGAGCCCGCGGGGCCTGCTGGACGGGCTGCTGCCGCACGTGGAGGCCGGAGACGCGATTGTCGTTGGCGAGATCGACCCGCGCGCGTACGAGCTCCTGCTCCAGCAACGGCCGCGGCTGGCGCGGCTGTTCGAGGTTGTCAGGCTGGCGCCGATGGCCCCGCAAGACACGATGGAAGTGGCGCGCGACTGGGCGGGCGGCCACGGGCTCGCGGTCGACGACGACACCCTTGCCGAAGCGCTCGATCTCGCAACGCACTACCTGCCGACGGCGGCGGCGCCGGGCAACGTGCTGCGCGTCCTCGAGCTCGTCCGGGACCGCATCGAGCGAGGCGTTGCCGAGGCGGTCGACCCGGAGACGGTGATCGCGACCCTGAGCGACGCCACCGGGCTGCCGCTCCATGTGCTCGACCCGCGGGCGCCGCTCCGCCTCGACCTGGTGCGCGAGTATTTCGCCTCGCGCGTGCTCGGCCAGCCCGAGGCGGTCGAGTGCCTCGTCGACCGGATCGCGCTCGTGAAGGCGGGGCTGACCGACCCGACCCGACCGCTCGGGGTCTTCCTCTTCGTCGGCCCGACGGGTACAGGCAAGACCGAGATCGCGAAGGCGTTCAGCGCCTTCGTCTTCGGCTCAGAGGACCGGCTCCTTCGCCTCGACATGAGCGAGTACCAGACCCCGGAGAGCCTCGAGCGGCTCCTGGGCGACGCGACGAGGCAGGAGGAGGCGGCGCCGCTGATCGCGCAGGTGCGCAAGCAGCCGTTCTCCGTCCTCCTGCTCGACGAGTTCGAGAAAGCGCACGCGCAGATCTGGGATGTCTTCCTCCAGGTCTTCGACGACGGCCGCTTGACAGACCGAAACGGCGGGACGGTCGACCTGCGCCACTGCGTGATCATCCTCACCTCGAACCTCGGCTCGGCGATTCCGCGGGGTCCGGGCGTCGGCTTCGCCGGCCGTGCCGGCAGATTCGACGCCTCGGACGTTGTCAAGTCGGTCGCCCGCTCGTTCAGGCCGGAGTTCCTCAACCGCCTGGACCGCGTCGTCGTCTTCCGCCCGCTCGGGCGCGAGATCATGCGCGGGCTGCTCGAGAAGGAGCTGACGGACGTACTCGGGAGGCGCGGCTTCCGGATGCGGCCGTGGGCGGTCGAGTGGGACGAGGCGGCCGTAGACTTCCTGATCGAGGAGGGGTTCAGCGCCGAGCTCGGCGCTCGGCCGCTCAAGCGGGCGGTGGAGCAGCACGTGCTGACCCGGATCGCGACCGCGATCGTCGAGCGCCAGTTCCCCGAGGGCGACCAGTTCCTCTTCATCACGGCGCGGGAGGGCACCGGGCTCGACGTGGCGTTCGTCGATCCGGATGCGGAGGTCCAGGTCACAGCCGCTCCCGTGTCGGACGGCGAGCTCACGCTCGCGCAGGTCGCGCTCGATCCTGAAGGCTCCGAGGCCGAGGCGGCCTTCCTTCGCGGGGAGCTCACGGGGGTGACGGAGCGGGCGCGCGCCTGGGACTCGGCAAAGGTGGACGCGCTCGAGGAGGCGCGTGACCCTGCCTTCTGGGAGTCGGACGACCGGCATCGCGTGCTCGGTCTGATCGAGTACCTCGACCGGCTCGGCGCGGCGACAGCGACGGCTGAGCGGCTCGGCGCCCGCCTGGGCTCGCAGCGGGAAGGGCACTCGCGGGAGCTCGTGCAGCTCCTGGCCATCCGGCTCCACGTGCTCGCGGCAGCGCTCGCAGGCCTCGACGCGCGCGAGGCGAGCGACGTGACGCTCACCGTTCGCGCCGGGCACGCGGACGATGCCGGCGCATGCGAGCGGTTCGTCCAGGAGCTCGAGGCGATGTACGTGGGCTGGGCCGACGGCAGAGGGATGCGGATCCGCCGCAACGGCGCGAACGGCGATGCCGTCCTCGAGATCTCGGGACTCGGCGCCTACACGCTGCTGAAGAGCGAAGCGGGGCTGCATGTGCTCGAGCTCCCGCACGACGACGACCGCGGCTTCGACCGCGTCACCGCGGTCGTCGAGGTCGACCCGGCGGGAGCGAGCTCGGACGGGAATCGCGGCGAGCCGGCGATCGTGCGCCGCTACCGTCACGAGCCGTCGCCGCTCGTTCGAGACGCCTCCGGCCTGCGCACCGGTCGGATCGATCGTGTGCTGGCGGGCGACTTCGACCTGCTCGCCGACGCACCGACTGACTAGCGGCTAGGCGAGCTTCTCGCGGACGATCTGGCTCACGGCCGAGCCGTCCGCGCGGCCGGCGACCTGCGGCATCACGTCCGCCATCACCCGGCCGATGTCGCGCATGCTCGTGGCGCCGACCTCGGCGATCACGTCGTCGACGATCTCCTCGAGCTCGTCCTCGGACATCGGCTCGGGCATGAACTCCTCGAGCACGTCGAGCTCGTCCTCTTCCTTGTCGGCCTGTTCCTCGCGGCCCGCGTTGCGGAAGGCCTCGGCGGCCTCGACCCGCTTCTTGCGCTCGCGCTGCAGCACCTGCAGCTCCTCGTCGTCGGAAAGTGGACGCTGTAGCTCCTTCTCCGCGCCCTGAAGGCTGGAGAGGATCAGGCGCAGCGTGTCGCGGCGTGCGGCGTCGCCCTCGCGCATCGCGTCTTCGAGCTGCGTCTTGATTTCTGCGATCAGGCTCACTGCGGCATCACTCTGTCAGTTGGGAACACCCGTGATCTTTCCACCCAGGACGTGCCAGTGCAGGTGGAAGATCGTCTGACCGCCGCCGGGGCCGACGTTGACCATGACGCGGTAGTCGGTCAGGCCGGCGTCGCGGGCGACCTCGGCGACGAACTCGAGCATCCGCTTCGCCTCCTCGGCCGGGAACGCGTCGACGTCGCGGAAGGTGTCGACGTGCCGCTCCGGCAGGACGAGCAGGTGCGTCTCCGCTTGCGGGTTGATGTCGCGGATGGCGACGAAGCCGCCGGTCTTCGCCACGTGCTCACCCTCGCGGGCGAGCGAGCAGAAGAGGCAGTCGTCAGGCAGCGAGGATTCCCTCCTCTGCGACAGCGGCACCCCGCACACGCACGAGCTCGCCCACGGGTGCGTCGACGAGCCACGGCGAGTAATCGGCTCCATAGCCCCGGCCGGGCCGGTCGACGAGGACGACGTCCTCGCGGCCGACCTTCTCCGTCCACCGGGCACGGCAGGCCTCGTCGGAGAGCGCGCGGAGGCGAGCGCTCCGCTCCTTCTTCACCGCGGGCGGCACCGGGTCGTCGGCGGCGGTGCGGGTGCCGGGGCGCGGCGAGTACGGGAAGACGTGCACCTTCGTCAGCCCGGCCGCGCGGACGGTCTCGAGCGTGCGCTCGAAGGCGGCGTCGTCCTCGGCCGGGAAGCCGACGATCACATCGGCGGTGAGGTTGAACTCGGCGAGCGGCTCGAGCTTGCGGAGGTACGTCTCGACCGTGTAGCGCCGTGCCATCGCCCGCAGCACGGCGTCGTCGCCCGACTGGAGCGGCACGTGCAGGTGCGGTCCGACGACCGGCGTCTCGTGCAGCGCCGCAACGAGCTCGTCGTCGACGTGGTTGATCTCGATCGACGAGAGCCGCAAGCGCTCGACACCATCGATCGCACCGGCGGCGCGGATCAGGCCCGCCAGCGTCACCCCGGCGGCGCGGTCGCGGAAGCAGCCGAGGTTGACGCCCGTCAGGACGATCTCGCGGTGGCCCTGCGCGACTCGGCGGCGGAGTTCGCCGAGCACCGCGTCGGCACTGCGGCTGCGAGTTTCGCCGCGGACGAGCGGGATCACGCAGAAGGCGCAGGAAAACGAGCAGCCGTCCTGGATCTTCACGAACGCGCGCACACGATCGAGCCGCGCGTCGGCCTGCACGCAGGCGATCGCGCCGACGTCGCCGGCGACCGTCTCCACCGCCTGCTCGATCTGGCCGGGAACGACCGTGACGTTCGCGGGCAGCCCGGCGAAGGCCGTTTCGGAAAGCCGGGCGCCGCAACCGGTGACATAGACGCGGCCGTGGGAGCGGGCGGCGCGAGCCGCCGCCTGCCGAGACTTTGCGAGCCCCTCGTTCGTGACGCAGCAGGTGTTGACGACGGCGACGTCGCCTCCGCCCTCGACCTCGCTGTGGCCGTCGCGGACGAGCCGCTCGCGGAGCGCCTGGGCATCGGTCTGCGAGACCTTGCAGCCGAGGAAGTGGACGGAGAAGCTCGCCATGAGCGAGAGGCTACTGACGCAGGTGCAGATCCGCCGCCCAGCCGCCCGACTGGACGCGGCGCTCGCGGCGGTAGCCTGCGAGCTCCGGCTCGTCCGAGACGAGGTAGCCGGACGTGATCGCCCGAGCGGCGCGGAGCTTCGGCCCGAGCGCCACGACCGCATCGGCGGCGATGTTCGCAAGCGCGAGCTCGGCCTCGGGCAGCTCGTCCTCGCGCAGGTCCGCTTGCCCCACCTCGACGGCGACTCCGTTGTCGGCCGCGTTCCGCTCGGTCGCCTCGACCGCCTGGGGATCGAAGTCGAAGGCCCGCACGGGCGCGAAGCCGAGCTTCGCGGCGGCGATCGAGAGGACGCCGGAGCCGCAGCCGACGTCGAGCACACTCCCCCGCTCCTCGCTCTCGAGCAGCTGCAGGCAGAGCTGCGTCGTCGGATGGCCGCCCGTCCCGAAGGCGCGGCCCGGGTCGATCACGACCGCGGTCGCGTCCTCGTCAGGAGCCTCCCAGGGCGGGCCGATCCAGAGTGAGCCGATGCGGACGGGCTTGTGGAACTGGCGCCAACGGTCCTGCCAGTCCTCCTCGACCTCGGATGTAGCGGCCCCGCCGAACGCCTGCCAGATCCGCTCCTCGCCGGCGGCGTTCGTGTACGCCGCAAGCTCCAGTGCCCCGCCGTTGCCCCCGAGCTCCTCGAAGCCCTCTGGGAACAGCTCGAGCATGACCGCCCGCGCCTCCTCCGCCCGCGCGTCGGGGACGGTCACGGACACACGCCGGAGCAACGTCAGCGGATCGCGTTCCTGAGCTTCTCGAAGAAGCCCTCATCGCGCTTGTACGTGTCCTCGCCGGAGAGCTCGTCGAAACGGGCGAGCAGCTCGCGCTGCTCGTCGGTCAGCCGCCGCGGCACGGAGACACTGACCAGGATGCGGTGGTCGCCGCGGCCCGAACGCTGCAGCGACGGCATTCCTTTGCCGCGCAGGACGCGCACCTCACCCGGCTGCGTGCCGCCTTCGAAGTCGAGCTCGAGTTCGCCCTCGAGCGTGGGGATCGAGAGCCGCACACCGCGCGCGGCCTCGACGATGGTCAGGTCGACCTCCGAGAGAATGTCGTCGCCGTCGCGCTCGAAGCGCGGGTCGCGGGCAACGTGCACCTCGACGTAGGCGTCGCCCGGGAGGCCGCCTCCGGTGCCCGCGTGGCCTGCGCCGCGGATGCGGATCCGCTGGCCGTCGTGGATCCCGGCCGGGATCTCGACCTCGAGCTCCTTCGTCTCGATCGTGCGGCCGTTTCCCGCACACGCTGTGCACGGCGTCTCGATGACGGTTCCGACGCCAAGGCATGTGGGGCAGGACTGGGTGCGGACAAACTCCCCGAAGACACTGCGCGAGACCTGCTGCAGCTGGCCCCGACCGCCGCAGGTCTGACAGGTGACGCGTTCGGTGCCCGGCTCGGCGCCGTTCCCGTCGCAGACGTCGCAGGTGGCCGCGATCTCGACCTCGACCGTGCGCTCGACGCCGGTGAACGCGTCGGCGAGCTCGATCGCGACGGCGATCCCGACGTCGCCGCCACGAGCCCGCCCGCCACGGTTGCGCGCGAAGAGGTCGTCGCCGAAGAAGGCGGAGAAGATGTCACTCAGGTTCGAGAACGCGAAGTCGCTCGGGGCATAGCCGCCGCGCCGCAGCCCGGCATGTCCGTACTGGTCGTACAGCTTTCGCCGCTCTGCGTCGGAGAGCACCTCGTACGCCTCGGCGACGGCACGGAAGCGCTCCTGCGCCTCGGCGTCGCCGTTCACGTCCGGATGCAGCTCGCGTGCGAGCTTGCGGAACGCCTTCTTGATCTCGGCGTCGCTCGCCGAGCGATCGACACCGAGGAGCTCGTAGTAGTCGCGTTCCGCCGTGGCCATCGACCAAGCCTAGCGGCGAGGTAGAGCTCCCAACGTGATGGCGCCTCGTCGCCGCCGAGTGCGTCCCGGCGGCACAGAGCTCCATTGCGTTGGGAGCTCTAGTCCTCCTCGTACGCGGCCTCGACGAGCCGCGAGAGCTCGTGGGCCGCGGCTCTAACGGTGCGAACGGCCTTGTCGTAGTCCATCCGGATTGGGCCGAGCACGCCGATCGAGCCGAGCGTGCGCGTCGGCAGTCCGTAGGTCGAGCCCACGAGGGCGACGTTGTGCAGGCCGGGGTGATCGAGCCCGACGCGGACGTAGGCGCGCCGGACGTCGAACGACTCCGTCATCAGCTCGAGCACGGCGGCGCGCCTCTCGAGTACGGAGAGGAGGCGCCGGCACGCCTCGAGCTCGTCCGCGCGGACGTCGTCGAGGAGCGAAGCGGCGCCGCCAACGTAGAGCGACTGGGACGTCGGCGCCGCTAAGTCGGCAAGCGCTGGCCGCAGCGCGTCGACGAACTCTCGCTCTCTCCCGGTCAGGCCCGGATCCTCGATCCGCTTGCGCAGGGTGTGCGTGCCGATGCCGACGCCGACGAGCCGTTCGTTCAAATACTCATTCGACCACGCCGCCAGGCCCGGGTCGACTGGGCGATCGAAGGTGATCAGCTTCTTCGCGACGCCGCCGGCCGAGGTGATCGTCACGACCATGACGACGGACGGCTGCAGCAACAACACCTCGACATGGCGCACCGACGCCGTCTCGAGGCCCGGCGCCGAGACGAGGGCCAGCAGTCGCGTCACCTGGCTCAGCATCTCGGTGGTCGACTGCAGCGCGTCCTCGACCTCGCTGCGCATCGACGTCAGATCGAGCGGGAAGCGGGGCGGCCGCGGCTCCTGGCGCTCGAGCACTCCTTCGGCGTAGAAGCGGTAGCCGGCGTCGGTCGGGATCCGGCCGGCGGAGGTGTGCGGGTGGGTGAGCAGGCCGAGCTGCTCGAGCTCCGCCAGCTCGTTGCGCACCGTGCTCGACGAGACGGGCAGATGTGCCCGCTCGACGAGTGTCTTCGAGCCGACGGGCTCGCCGGTGGCGACGTACTCCTCGACCAGGCGCCGGAGGAGATCTCGCTTGCGCTCGCTGATCTCGGCCATTTGCAGGAGAATTCTAGCTCTCGACCAGCAGTTCGGCGGTGACGCCGCCGCCCAGGAAACGACCCCGGCGGGTGAGCTCGAGCGTGGTCTCGCCGGCCTCGACGAGGCCATGCCGCTGCAGCCGAGCAAGGGCGTCGCGATCGACCGCCGCGGTGAGTCCGGCGAGCTCCAGCGGCTGGTCGAGACGAAGCCCGAGCATGACGCGCTCACGCGCCGCTGTCTCCGGCTCGAGTTGCTCGAGCTCCCGCTGGGGCCGCTCGCCACGACCGAGTGCGGCGAGGTAGCCCGGCAGGCTCGGCGCGTTCCGCCAGCGACTACCGCCGATGGTCGAGACGGCGCCGACGCCGAGCCCGAGATAGTCGCGGCCGAGCCAGTAACCGAGGTTGTGGTGGGCGCGAAGATCGCGGCCGTCGTCTGTGCGACAGAAGTTCGCCGTCTCGTACCAGCGGTAGCCGGCGCCGGTGAGGATCTCGACGACGCGCTCGAAGTAGTCCTCCATCGCCGCTGCCTGCCGCTCGAGCTCGTGGCCGTGGGCGTGCGTGAAGCGCGTCCCCGGCTTCGCCTCGAGCTCATAGCAGGAGAGGTGCTCCGGCTCGACCTCGACCGCCTCGGCGAGATCGCGCTCGAGGTCGGCGACGCTCTGGCCCGGGATGCCATAGATCAGGTCGAGCGAGATGTTGTCGAAGCCGGCAGCGCGGAGGGTGCGAACGGCACCGAACACGTCATCGGGGCCTGCCTGCCGCTCGAGCGTCGCGAGCAGGTGCGGCTGGAAGCTCTGCGCTCCGAGCGAGATGCGGTCGACGCCCTGCTCGCGGAGCAGTGCTGCCAGAGCAGGCGTTACCGTCTCCGGATTGGCCTCGACGGTCGTTTCCGCGGCGGCGGGAAGTGCGGCGAGCAGCCGGGCGAGCGCCGTGGGCTCCGTGAAGGTGGGCGTGCCGCCGCCGAGGAAGACGGTCTCGACCTCATCCGCGAGCAGACGGCGCTCCAGCTCGAGTTCCGAGAGCAGTGCGTCGACGTAGCCGCGGTGCTCGCCGTCGTGGCCGGTGACGGTGACGAAGTCGCAGTAGCCGCAGCGGTGTGCACAAAACGGGAGGTGGACGTAGAGGTGGGCGGCGCCGGGTCCAGCCCCCGGGTTGGGGGTCGCAGTGCCCCCTTCTGGAACGGTATGCGGAAATTCGTCACACATGGGCGACGCGGGCGTGTCGAATGCATGCCGGTTCGCCACGATCACTTGCTCCGCTCGTCCAGATTGAGTACGGCCAGGAACGCCTCCTGCGGCACCTCGACGCCGCCGACCTGCTTCATCCGCTTCTTGCCTTTCTTCTGCTTCTCGAGCAGCTTCCGCTTGCGCGTGATGTCGCCGCCGTAGCACTTGGCGAGGACGTCCTTGCGGCGCGCCTTGACCGTCTCGCGCGCGATGATGCGCGCGCCGATCGCGGCCTGAATGGCGACATCGAACATCTGCCGCGGGATCTCCTTGCGCAGCCGCTCGACGAGCAGACGACCACGCTCGTAGGCGAAGTCGCGGTGGACGATCAGCGAGAGGGCGTCGACCTGCTCGCCGCCCACGAGGACGTCGACGCGAACGACGTTACCCGGCCGGAAGCCGGCGAGGTCGTAGTCGAAGCTCGCATAACCGCGGGTGCGCGACTTGAGCTGGTCGTAGAAGTCGAGCACGATCTCGCCGAGCGGCAGTTCGTACGTCAGGTGCACCCGCTCTTCGGAGAGATACTCCATGTGGTCGAACTTGCCGCGACGCTCGTTGTTCAGCTCCATCACGGCGCCGACGTACTCCTTCGGCACGATCACCGACGCCCTGATGTAGGGCTCCTCGGCCGCCTCGATCTCGGCCGGCATGTCCGCCGGGTTGTGCACTTCGACCCAGTCGCCGTTGCGCTCCTGTACGCGATAGGCCACGTTCGGCGCGGTCACGATCAGGTCAAGATCGAACTCACGTTCGAGCCGCTCGCGAACGATCTCCATGTGGAGGAGGCCGAGGAAGCCGCAGCGGAAGCCGAATCCGAGCGCCTGCGAGGTCTCCGGCTCGTAGAAAAGCGCGGCGTCGTTCAACTTCAGCCGCTCCAGCGCGTCGCGTAGCTCCGGGTACTCGTCCGAGTCGGTAGGAAAGAGGCCGGCGAAGACCATCGGCTTCACTTCCTTGTAGCCCGGGAGCGGCTCCGCGGCGGGCGCTTTCTCGGTCGTGAGCGTGTCGCCGACACGGAGCTTCGAGACGTCTTTCAGCCCAGTGATTACGTAGCCGACCTCACCCGCTGTGAGCGTCGTCACCGGCCGTCGCTCCGGCGAGAGGAAGCCCAGCTCTTCTGCCTCGAAGCGCGTTCCCTGCGCCATCGCCCGCAGCGCATCACGGGTCTCGAAACGACCGTCGACCACGCGCACGAACGCGACCACGCCGCGGTACTGGTCGTACGACGAGTCGAAGATGAGCGCGCGCGCAGGTGAGTCAGGGTCGCCGTCGGGTGCCGGGATCCTCTCGACGATGGCGTCGAGCACATCCTCGACCCCCTCTCCCGTCTTTGCCGAGATCCGCAGGACGTGGTCAGGATCGTCGCCGATCAGGTCCGCGACCTCGGCCGAGGCGCCATCGGGGTCGGCCTGCGGCAGGTCGATCTTGTTCACGACCGGGACGATCTCGAGGTTGTTCTCGATCGCGAGGTAGGCGTTCGCCAGCGTCTGCGCCTCGATCCCCTGTGCCGCGTCGACGACGAGCAGCGCTCCCTCACACGCCTGCAGCGACCGCGAGACCTCGTACGTGAAGTCGACGTGACCGGGCGTGTCGATCAGGTTCAGCTGGTAGCCCTTCCACAGCACGCGCACGGCCTGCGCCTTGATCGTGATCCCGCGCTCCCGCTCGAGCTCCATCGAGTCGAGCAGCTGCTCCTTCATATCGCGGTCGGCGACGGTGTCGGTCGCCTGCAGGACGCGGTCGGCCAGCGTCGACTTCCCATGATCGATGTGGGCGATGATCGAGAAGTTGCGGATGTTGTTCTGGTCCATGCGCGATCAGCCTCGGCGGGTACGGCCTCGCAGGGAGAGTAGCGTCGCCAGCTCTCGCACCCGGAGCACCCGGCAGGCCGCGAGATAGACGGCGCCACCGGCGACGAGAGCCAGGCCGATCGAGGTCAGCTGCGCCAGAAACGAGCGGCCGAGAAGCTCGTCCAGCCCGCGCCAAACGATGTAGCTCACGCCACCGAGCAGAACCGACGCGATCGTGACGAGGCAGAACGAGCGGAACGTCTCGGCCAGGTCGAGCCTGCCGATCCGGCGGCGCAGGGCAAAGAGGAGCATCCCGACGCCCGCGATGTTCGCGAGCGAGATCGCGAACGGGATCCCCCACGTCCCGACCCGATAAAAGACGGCGTACAGCGCGACGTTGAGCGCGAGATTGACCATCGCGATCGCCGTCGGCACCCACGGCTGTTGGAGGCTGAAGAAGCCCCGGTTCAGCATCAGCATCATCCCGTTGAAGGTGAGGCCGACCGAGAACGCTGCGAGCGCGCCGGCGACGACGTGGGTCTGGCCGGGCTCGAACGCACCGCGCTGGTAGAGCAGTCGGACGATCGGCTCGGCCAGGACGATCGAGAACGCCGCGGCGGGCAGGAGCAGGAAGTTGATCTGGCGCAGCCCCAGCGTGATCGTGTTGCGCACGCCTGCAAGGTCACCGCGGGTCGCGAGCCGGGCGAGGGTTGGAAAGAGCACCGTCGCGACGGCGACCGAGAACATTCCCTGCGGGAGCATGTAGATCCGGAAGGCCTTGTCGATCGCGTTCGGGGAGATGAACGGGTCGATCCACTTCGACGCCACGATCGTGCCGATGACGGCGTTGACGTTGATCAGCCCGAGCCCGAGCGTCACTGGGATCATCAGCGTGAAGACCTGCTTCACGGCCGGGTCGCGAATGTCCAGCGCGAGACGGAGGTGCCCGTCGAGGCCGCGCAGCCACGGCAGCGGCAGCAGCAGCTGGATCACGGTGCCGAGGAGGATCGAGCCGGCGTAGACGTAGAGCTTCCCGGTCTCGGTCTCCGCCTGAGGGACGCCGAAGATGAGTCCGGCGATGATCGCGAGGTTCCAGGCGACGGGTGTCAACGCCGGGATCGAGAACTCGTCGTAGCTGTTCAGGATCCCGGTGACCACCCCGAACATGCCGAGCAGGACGACGATCGGGAAGAGGATCTGCGAGAGCGTCACCGTCAGGTCGTCGTATGCGCCCGTGAGCGCCGGCATCAGCAGCGGCGCGATGAGGATGAAGAGCGCAGTAACGCCGCCACCGATCAGAAGAAAGAGCCAGAAGATCGTCGATGCGACCCGCCAGGCGCGGGCCTTCTCTCCTTTCTCGAGCAGCTCGCTGAAGACGGGAACAAAGGCGGAGGAGAGGGCCGCGTCGGCGACGAGGGCGCGGATCAGGTTCGGGATCTGGAACGCGACCGTGAAGGCGTTGATCGGCCCGCGCGCGCCGAAGTAGTTGGCGGCGACGATTTCGCGAACGAGCCCGAGGACGCGTGAGAGGCCCGTCGCGGCGGAGAACAGCGCCGTCGACCACGCGAGCCTGCGTGCCTTGGCTCGCGTTTCCACGGCACCGAGTATAGGAATCCGGTCTGCTACGATTCCGCGCGCCCGCCGAGTGCGGGCCTTTCTTCGACATGGCCAACATCCAGCAACAGAAGAAGCGCGTCCGGATCACCGAGCGCCAGCGGGAGGAGAACCTCCGCTACCGCTCGACCGTGAAGACGCTGACGAAGCGCCTCGAGGCGGCTGTATCCGACGGCGACAAGGACAAGGTCGCCGCCGAGCACGTCGAGCTGACGCGGATGATCGACAAGGCCGCGTCGCATGGCGCTCTGCACAAGAACACCGCCGGCCGCAAGAAGTCGCGTGCCGCCCGGCTCGTCGCCGGCGACACCGCCGCTTAGCTCTCGGCGCTGAGGTCGATCAGAGCTCGCTGGAGCTCGAGGTCGGGCGCGAGCTTGCTGCCGCCCTTCAACGCGTGGTCGAGGCCGGCCAGCCGGACGACGGCCGTGCGCAGCTCGTCCTCGGTGAAGTTGGCGGCGTGGCCGAACACCTTCTCGACGTAGAACGGGTGCCGCTTGAGGGTCGAGGCGGCGTCGCGTGCCCGGACACCCTCGGCTGCGAGCCGCTGGCAGCGGCGCATGAACGCGAGGTGATTGGCGAGCGCTCCGGCCATTCGCGGCGCGGTGTCACGGCGTGGCCGCCCCTCTCGCTCGAAGATCGTCTCACTGGCGTCGAGTGCTTGGCTGGAGTCGCGCCGCGCCCAGGCATCCGTGAGCGCGAACGTCGGCGTCTCCGCGACGGCAGCGACCAGCTGTTCCACCTCGTGCTCGCCTATCGGCTCGTCGCCCGCCCAGAGTGCGAGCTTGTCGACCTCGTTCGCGAGCTGGTTAAAGTCCTCGCCGACCAGCTGGACGAGCGCGGCGACCGCCTCGGGCTCCGCCCGGACGCCGGCCTGCTTGAAGCGCTCCGCGACCCACGCGTCGGCTTTCCGCTTGACGACCTCGAATGCGAGCACGTCGCCAGCCTTCGCACACGCCTTCGTCAACGGCGCGTCCTTCTTCAGCTCCTCGGCGACCAGCGCGAGGACGGTACCGGGCGCCGGCGAGGCGAGGTACTCCTCGATTTCCTTCACATCTGCTGCCTTCCAGGCGTTCGCGAGCCTGCCTTCGTTGTTGCGACGCCCGTCCACTCCTTCGACGAGGACGAGCCTCGCGTCGCCGAAGAGGCTGCCGGCGTTGCAGAGGGCGGCGGCGTCGGCGCCCGACCGCTCCTGGGCGCTGACGAGCTCGATCGCCTCCGGCTCGAAGTGGCGGCGAAGTCGCGCGAGCGCGGTCCCGATCTTCGGGCGGTCGCTGCCGGTGAGCAGGTAGACCGGCTTGAGCGCAGGCGACTCGGCCATGGCTCCACCCTACTCAACGGTCCGACCGTACCGAGATCCGGCGACCGTCCGACTCGAGCACGACGCGGCCGTCCTCGTCGGTGCGGTACAGCCGCAGGCCCGGGCTCTCGCGGAGCGCAGCCAGCGTCGACGGCGTCGGGTGGCCGTAGTCGTTGTCACGCCCGCACGAGATGACCGCGACAACGGGACGCAGCTCGCGCAACTCGCCCGCAAGCCCGGGATCCGCAGACCCGTGGTGAGCGACCTTCAGGATCTCGACCCGCCGCGAAAGCAACCGCGCCGTCACCTCGGTTTCGGCATCGGCCGTCAGCAGTGTGTCGACCTCGCCATAGGTGGCGAGCAGGACGACCGGGAGCAGATTCGGATCCTCGCTCGCCCTTCCCGCCCGGTCAGGCCAGAGGACGCGGATCCGAAGGCGGCCGAGCCGGAACGCGTCGCCGGCGCGGGTCTCGACGATCGGCACTGCGCGGTCCGACGCTTCCGATAGGGCGTCGCGCTCGAACGGGCCTGAAACTGCGAGCCTCGGATCGAGGACGCGATCGACGAGCAAGCGCCGGATGACCGCCTCCGCGCCGCCGATGTGGTCGCGCTGCGGGTGCGTGAGGACGACGGCGGCGAGCCGCCGCACGCCGAGCCCGCGCAGCTGGCGAGCGACATCCGCCTCCGGCGGCCCCTGGTCGACGAGCACCGCACCCTCCGGCACCTGGAGCAGGATCGCGTCGCCCTGGCCGACATCGAGGAACGTGATCCGCAGGCCAGTCGGCGGCGGTAGGTGCCCCTCCGGAAGCAGCTGCCAGGCGAGCAGCCCCGGTAGCGCCGCCGCGATGCTCGCAACTGCCAACCGCCGTCGCCATACCGGCAAACGCTGGAGGGCGAGCAGCGCCACCGGCGTTCCGAGCAGAAGGACCACGGCCGTCGCCGATCCGACCTGCGCAAACGGCAGCCCGCCGATCAGTTGCGCACATGCGGCGATGTAGGCCGCGAGCCATCCGTTCAGCCAGCCGAGTGCGAGCGCGACACTGGGCAGAACCGGCTCGATCAGGGAGCCGACGAGCGCGATCCCGAGCAGCGGTCCGATCGCGAGCGTGACGAGGGCGTTCGCCGGCAGCGAGTAGACAGGGACGCTGCCGAACTGGAGCCACAGGATCGGTGCCGTCGCAGCGCCGCACGCGGTTGAGACGGCGAGAGCCTCTCGAAGCCAGTTCGTGAGTGGATAGCCCTCGAGCGCCGACCGGAGCCGCGGCACGAGCAGGAAGATCGAGCCGACGGCTGCGAATGAGAGCTGGAATCCAGGCTCGAGCAGGCTCGCCGGCGTCCACGCGAGCAGCACGACGGCGCCGAGGGCGAGGAAGTGCCAGCGGTCGCGCGGCCGCGAGAGCAGCCATGCGAGCGAGGCGAGTCCACCCGCGACGCCTGCACGCACGACCGAGGGCTGCCAGCCGACCGCCAGCACGTATGCCGCGATCGCGGCGATCGCCACCGCCTCGGCCGCCAGCCGCGGGATTCCCAAGAGCCACGCCAGCCCGAGGACGCCCAGCGCCAGGAACGTGATGTTCTGGCCCGACACGGCGAGCAGGTGGTAGAGCCCCGACGCCTTGAAGTCGTCGCGAAGCTCCTCCGTCAGCCCCTCGTCCTCGCCGAGTACGATCCCGGCCAGCACGGCGTGTCGCTCACCTTCGAGTCCAGGCGCGATCGCCGCCGCTACATGCGTCCGAAGCCGATCCGAGACACCGCCGATGCCGCCGCGGCGGCCGACGATCCGCCAGTCGCGCCCGTGGAGGACGACGTGGACGCCGCGGCGTGCGAGCCAGCCGCGCTCGTCGAAGCCCTCCTCGGAGCCTCGTGGCGCGGCAACGGTCGCTCGTAGCTCGAGGATGGCCCCTTGAGGCGGCGATCGGCCGAGCGGCAACTCGAGCAGCACCCGTTCCCGAAGCGAGCGCTCGCCGAAGCGACGAACCTCCGCTGGAAGCCGCAACGCAAACGTCGATCGGCGTACCGGCGCGGTCACGACCGCCGTGACGGCGCGCGGACTGCCCGATCGCCGGCGTGAGGACACTGCTCTCGAACGCTTCGAGCCGCAGGCTCCCCCACCACCAGCCGGCGAGCAAGAGCGCGAACGCACACGCCGGTAGCCGAGCGCGGGGGCTGCCCGCAGCGAGCACCGCCGCGGCGACGAGCGCCGCGACGACGAGCGACGGCGCGCGCACCGCGTTCGCGAACGCGAGGCCGAGGCCTGTCGTGAGCACGAGGAGCGTCGGCCAGGCGCGCTCGATCAGGGGGACACCACGTCTCGCAGCTGCTCGACGCGGGCGGGGCCGATCCCGGGGATCGCGTCGAGATCCTCGACCGAGCGAAAGCCGCCGTGCTCGGTGCGGTAGTTGAGGATCTTTTGAGCCGTGACCGGCCCGATGCCGGGGAGCGAGTCGAGTTCGGCTGCGGTCGCCGAGCTGAGGCTGACACGACGGCCCGTGGTGTCGCCGCCACCTCCCGGGACTCGCCTCGGTACGAGCACCTGCAGCCCGTCCGCGAGCGGGGCGGCGAGGTTGATGGCAGCGGTGTCGGCCGGCGCGGTCGCGCCGCCCGCACGGGCGACCGCATCGGCGACGCGTTTGCCCTCGGCCAGCCGGTAGAGGCCGGGCCGCCGAACGGCGCCCGCGACATGGACGACGAGCTTCGGGCCGCCGCCGCCGGCTCGGCGACGAGAGCCTGGGGCGGCTCCTCGGCGGCGGCGCCCGCGCCGGCCAACGTGCGTCCGGCCACGGCCAGCAGCGCGAGCGCGGCTGCCGCGAGGACGAGCGCACGCCGGCGCGACACGGGCAGGGAGGGCATGCCTGGAGCGTGCCGGGACAACGGTCACGGAGGGTGAACGCCTCCGCAACATTTGTGTGCCGGATTCGCGCTAGACGACGAAGTTGACGAGCTTGCCGGGGACGACGATCGTCCTCCGCGGCTCGCCGCCGTTGAGGTGCGCCTGCACCCGCTCAGATGCCCGCGCCAGCACGACCAACTCCTCCTCGGAGGTCGACACCGGCACCTGCAGGCGGTCGCGCAGCTTCCCGTTCACCTGCAGCACGATCTCGACGGTCTCGCGCTCGAGCATCGCCTCGTCCGCCGCGGGCCACGGCTCCTCCCAGAGCCGCTCCCCGCCGAGTCGCTCCCACAACTCCTCGGCGACGTGCGGCGCGTACGGCTGGATCAGCGAGACCGCCGTCTCGGCGGCGAAGCGCGCGTCACGGCCGCCGGTGTCCCGCGAGAGCTCGTTGACGAGCTCCATCACGGCCGAGATCCCGGTGTTGAACGCGAAGCGCCGGCCGACGTCGTCCGTCACCTTGGCGATCGTCTCGTGCGCCTTCCGTGCGAGCGCGCCGTCCTTCCGGCTCGCCCGCCGGGCGCACGCTCGACGACCTCGTTGACGACCCGCCACAGCCGACGGACGAAGCGCGACATGCCCTCCGCCGCCTCCTCCGTCCACTCCATGTCCTGGTCGGCAGGCCCGAGGAAGAGGATGCAGAGCCGGCCGGCGTCCGCGCCGTAGCGTTCGATCACCGCGTCCGGCCCAGCCGCCGCACCCGAGCGCTTCGAGATCTTCTTCCCGCCGGTCGTCACCCAGCCGTTCGAGAAGAAGCTCGCGAACGGCTCCCGGAAGCCGATGTAGCCCAGGTCGTTCAGCACCTTCATCCAGAAGCGTGCGTAGATCATGTGCATCGTCGCGTGGTCGACGCCGCCGATGTAGAGGTCGACCGGGTTCCAGTAATCGACGGGCGCGCGGTCGAACGGAGCCGCTGTCGTTGTCCGGGTCGCAGTAGCGGAGGAAGTACCAGGCCGAGTCGACGAACGTGTCCATCGTCTCCGTCTCGCGGCGTGCCTCGCCGCCGCAGCGCGGGCACGTCGTCCGCACCCAGTCCTCTGCCTGTGCGAGCGGCGGCTGGCCTTTCGGCTTGTAGTCCTCGACGTCCGGGAGCACGACCGGCAGCTCGTCGTCCGGCACCGGCACGATCCCGTCGGTGTCGCAGTAGACGACCGGGATCGGGCAGCCCCAGTAGCGCTGGCGCGAGAAGCCCCAATCGCGCAGCCGGTAGTTGACGGCAAAGCGGCCGCGTTCCTCCTCCGCAAGCTGCTCGACGATCCGCCTGCCGCCATCCGGCGCCGGCAGCCCGTCGAACTCGCCGGAGTTGACGAGCACGTCGTCCTCCGAGTGGGAGACGTACGGCAGCACGGCCTCCCCCTCCGCCGGCCGGATCACCTGGCGCACCGGCAGGCCGAACGTCTGAGCGAAGTCGTAGTCGCGCTGGTCGTGGGCGGGGACGGCCATGATCGCGCCGGTGCCGTAGTCGGTGAGGACGTAGTCGGCGACGTAGATCGGGATCCGCTCGCCGTTGACCGGGTTGACCGCGTGCAGGCCCGTGAAGACACCCGTCTTCTCGACCGCAGCCGCGCGCTCCTCCGTCTTCTTCGCCGAGGCGTGGCGCACGTACGCCTGCACCTCCTCCGACTCGATCCGCGGAACCAGCTCGTGCTCAGGTGCGAGCACGAAGAACGTCGCTCCGAAGAGCGTGTCCGGCCGTGTGGTGAAGACGGTGACGTCCTCGCCCCACTCCTCGATCCGGAAGTCGAGCTCGGCGCCCTCGGAGCGCCCGATCCAGTTCCGCTGGCGCGCCTTGATCGAGTCGGGCCAGTCGACCGTTGCGAGGTCGTCGAGCAGCGCGTCGGCGTAGTCGGTGATCCGGAAGAACCATTGCTCCATCAGGCGGGACTCGACGAGCGCGCCGCAGCGCTCGCACGTGCCGTCGGCGAGCACCTGCTCGTTCGCGATCACGGTCTGGTCGTTCGGGCACCACTTCACCGGCGCGCCCTTGCGGTAGGCCAGCCCCTGCTCGAGGAAACGGAGGAACTGCCACTGCTGCCAGCGGTAGTAGCGCGGATCGTGGGTCGAGATCTCCCGCTCCCAGTCGAGCCACCACCCCATCCGGCGCATCGTCCGGCGGATGTTGACGATGTTGCGCTCGGTGGTCTCGCGCGGGTGCCCGCCCTCCTTGATCGCGTTGTTCTCGGCCGGCAGGCCGAAGGCATCCCAGCCCATCGGATGGAGGACGTTCAGGCCGTTGCGGCGCCGGAAGCGCATGACGACGTCGCCGATCGTGTAGACGAGCAGGTGCCCCAGGTGCAGCGAGCCGGACGGGATACGGGAGCATCTCGAGCGACGTAGCTCTTGGCCCGGTCGGCCGCGTCCGGGTCGGCCGGGTTGTCGACGTGCCATGCGCGCGCGTCGTCCCAGACGCGCTGCCACTTCTCCTCGATCGTCTTCGGGTCGTACGTCTCGCTCATCGCGGTCTCCGGGTACAAAAAAGCCTCTCGTTCGAGAGGCTCGTGGGAAGCTCTCGCGGCTCGTCGCCGCGCTGGCTTCCTGCTCTAGGAAAGAAGCTGCTTCACTTGCGCCCATGCTAGCACTGTTCCCGGGCGGAACCAGGGTCGCGGCGGGCGTGCTGGAGCTCGACGGGATCGCCCGTGACCGAGCTGGCAGAGCGGTTCGGGACGCCGCTCGTCGTCTACGCCGAGGACGCGCTGCGCGAGCGCGCGCGGATGTTCCAGCGCGCCGTTCCGGAGGCGCTCGTCGTCTACGGGACGAAGGCCTTCCCGAACGTCGCGCTGATGCGCCTGCTCGCCGAGGAGGGGCTCGGAGCGGACGTCTCCACACTCGGCGAGCTCACCTTCGCGCAGCGGGCGGGCATCGCGGGCGAGCGCCTGCTCGTGCACGGGAACAACAAGTCGGACGAGGAACTGCGCGCGGCGGCCGAGGCCGGCGCGCTCGTCGTCCTCGACGCGCCCGACGAGCCGGCGCGCGCGGCCGCCGCCGGCGTGCGTCGCGTCCTCGTCCGCGTCACGCCCGGGGTCGAGGCGGAGACGCACGAGTCGATCCGCACCGGCCACCGCGGCTCCAAGTTCGGGCTCGACGAAGACGACGCAGTCGAGGCGGTCCGCGCCGCGCGGGACGCCGGGCTCGACGTCGAGGGGTTGCACGTCCACGTCGGCTCGCAGCTCGCCGACGTGCGCGCGCATCTGCTCGCGGTGGCGCTGCTCGCCCAGTTCGCCGACCGCTGCCGGAGCGAGCTCGACTGGCTGCCGCGGACGATCGACATCGGCGGCGGCTTCGGGATCCGGCACGTCCAGGCGGAGCTGGAGCCGCCGGTGGAGGAGCTCGTCCGTACGGTCGCCGCCGCGGTCGCCCGCGACTGGACGAAGCGCGGGCTGGACGCACCGCGCCTCATCGTCGAGCCCGGGCCGTGCGCTCGTCGGGCCGACGGCATTCACGCTCTACCGCGTCGGCGCGGTGAAGCGCGCGGGCGACCGCCGCTACGTCGCGATCGACGGGGGCATGTCCGACAACCCGCGGCCGCAGCTCTACCAGGCGCAGCTACACGGCCCTGCTCGCGAACCGGGCCGACGAGGAGCCGGACGACGTGTTCACGATCGCGGGCAAGCACTGCGAGTCGGGCGACGTGCTGATCGAGCGCGCCGAGCTGCCCGGAGCCGCGGCGCGGCGACCTGATCGCCGTTCCCGCCACCGGCGCGTACACGCTCGGGATGGCGTCGAACTACAACGGCGTCCCGCGGCCCGCGGCAGTGCTCGTCGGCGGCGGCGACGCGCGGCTGATCCGCCGCCGCGAGACCGTCGACGACCTGCTCGAGCTCGAGCTCTAGCCGGCGACACCTGCTCCGCCGCCTCGAGCGGCCGACCCCTCGAGAGACGAGCGCACCCGTCGAGCTGCCCGCGCCCCCGCGCCGCCGACCCAGACGGCGGTACGCGGCGTCGCGGAGGCGCGGCGGCGTCCGCCACGCCCTCGAGCCGTGCCGGGTCCGCGACGGCGAGAGACGAGCGCCTCCGGCTCGAGCCGCGCCACCGTCTCGACGATCGTGTCAGGCGGCGTGTCGGCTCCGAGGAACGTGATCCGCCAGCCGTGCTCGCGGAGTGCGAGCCCGAAGATCGACGAGCCCGAGGTCGTGCCGCTCGCCCGGCGGGCACGCGAGCACCGCGCGCGGGCCCGAGCCGCGGTCCCACCCGCGCGCAAGGCCGAGCAGGCGACCGCGGAGCAGGTTCGAGGCGAAGTGCTCCTGCGCGACGGTGATTTCGCCGCGCTCCCAGCCGCTCGCCGAGCTCGTGCAGGAGCGGCAGGACGACGTCGGCCGAGCACGGCTCTCGTGGAGTAGTCGGCCAGCAGGCGGTCGAACGCGGCGTGCGCGGCGGCGTCGTCGAGCTGCTCGAGTGCGCGGCGGAGCTCGGCAGCGGCAGCCGCCGCCGGCGCAACCTCCGCCAGGGCGGGTGGCTCGGAGCGCGCCTGCCTGGCCGCCTCGGCCGCCGAGAGCCCCGCTCCGAGCAGCTCCCGCATCCGTCGCACGCGCTGGACGTCGTCCTCCGAGTAGAGCCGGTAGCCGCCGGCGAGTGCGCTCCGGCGTGAACAGGCCGTAGCGCCGCTCCCACGCCCGCAGGAGCTCCGTCGCGACGCCGGTGCGCCGGGCGAGCTCGCCGATCCGCAGCTGTGCTGCTCCCTCCATGCCGACATCGTACAGACTTTGGACAAAGATTTGACAACCGTGGTGCTGGTGCGCTAGATTCCTTGGACAAACATTGAACAACTATTGAACAGGGAGGGATCGCACATGAAGAAGCTCGACATCCTCGCCGCCGCGCTCGTGATCGTCGGCGGGCTCAACTGGGGCCTCGTGGCGCTGGCGGAGTTCGACCTCGTCGCCGCCGCTCGTCGGCCTCGAGTTCGGCGAGACGAACGCCCTCAGCCGCATCGTCTACGGCCTCGTCGGCCTCGCCGCCGTCTACCAGATCGCCCAGCAGGCGGCCATCCGCCGCCGCTGGTCCTCGCAGACCGCCCTCACTGCCTGAACCCCTCTCGAAAGGAGTGGACCGACATGACACGTTTCACCATCACCGCCCTAGCGGCACTCGCCCTCGCGGTGCCGGCCGCCACCGCGGCGCCTGTCCGCCAGGAAGCGGCTCCGTCGATCGCGGGCATCGCCGCGTCGTCGCCGCAGTTCTCGACGCTGCTGTCGCTCGTCAAGAAGGCCGGCCTCGCCGGCACGCTGTCGAAGCCGGGTGCGTACACCGTCTTCGCACCAACGAACGCCGCCTTTGCCAAGGTGCCGAAGGCGACGCTGACCGCGCTGGCGAAGAACCCGGCCCAGTTGAAGCGCGTCCTCCTCTACCACGTCGTCGCCGGGAAGGTCACCGCTGCGCAGGTGGTGAAGCTGAGCTCGGCGAAGACGCTCGCCGGCCCGACGGTGAGTATCCGCGTCACGGGCAAGACCGTGC
>CAWHKD010000009.1:0-24667 GCA_963829845.1 uncultured Gaiellaceae bacterium
CGTTCTGGCCGGGCCCGGCCAACCTGATGGTGCTCGGCCCCGGCGGGTACCGCTTCGGCGACTACTGGAAGCTCGGCCTGCCGCTGCTGGCGCTGTTCGGCGTCGTCGCCGTGCTGCTCGTCCCGGTGATCTGGTCGCCGTAAAGAGCGATAGGTTTGCCTGACATGCAGACCGCCGCCGCCTCGGTTGCGCTCCTGCTCGCGCTCGGGCTGGCCGCCGGATGCGGCGGCGACGACGGTCCGGGATCGTTCGTCGGCGTACCCTGGGTCGTCAGCTCCGGCGTCGACCTCGCGGGCAGCGACGCGGTGCCGAGCGCGACCTTCACGGACGACACCGTTGGCGGTTCGACCGGCTGCAACCGCTTCACCGCGTCGTACACGGTCGACGGCGACGCGATGGAGATCGGCGAGATCGCGTCCACGCGGATGGCCTGTCCACCACCGGCCGACGCGATCGAGCGCGCCTACCTCGCCGCTCTCGGGCGGGTGGCGACGTGGCACCTCGACGGCTCCGAGTTCGTTTTGGCCGACGACGACAACAACGAGCTGCTCCGGTACGAGGAGGCATCGCCAGTGGGAGACTGGGAGGTGACGGCGTTCCTGAGCGGCGACGCGGTCACGAGCCCGCTGCCGGGGACGACCATCACCGCGAAGTTCGCCGACGACGGCACGCTGACGGGCTCGTCCGGCTGCAACACGTACCAGACGGCGTTCTCACTGGGGAAGGGCAGCATCGAGATCGAGCCGCCGGCAGCGACCGAGATGGCCTGCGACACGCCGCAGGGCGTCATGGATCAGGAGGCTGCCTACCTCGCCGCGCTCCCGACCGCTGTCGGCTACCGGGTCGACGGCGGCTCGCTGGCACTCGTCAGCGCCGACGGAACGTACGTCGCCTCCTACACGCGCGCGCGGCCGTAGCGGGAGCCGGCTCCATGGTCACGGGGCACGAGCACGACCCGGACGAGTCGCCCTACGTCTCCACGGGCGACCTTCCACCCGACGAGCTCGCCCGCGCGCTCGTGACCGAGGCGCACGAGCGCTACCGGTCGACGTCCGACGGCGCCGTCTCCGACGTCTACCCGGCGCTCGCCCGCGTGCCTGCCGACCTGTTCGGCATCTGCGTGGTCTCGACGAGCGGCGCCGTCTTCTCGGTCGGGGACGCCGAGGTCGAGTTCGCGATCATGAGCGTCGCGAAGCCGTTCGTGTTCGCGCTCGTCTGTGAGAGCCGCGGGCCGGAGGAGGCCCGCCGCCTGCTCGGCGTCAACAGCACCGGCCTGGCCTTCAACTCGCTGGCGGCGATCGAGCGGAGCGCCGACGGGCGGACGAACCCGATGGTGAACCCGGGCGCGATCGCGGCGACAAGCCTCGTGCCCGGTGCGGACGCCGAGGCGAGGTGGGAGTTCGTCCGCGACGGGATCTCGCGCTTCGCCGGCCGCGAGCTCTCGCTCGACGAGGAGACGTACCGGTCCGCGTCCGAGACGAATGCCCGCAACCAGAGCATCGCCCGCCTGCTGCAGAGCTACGGACGGATTCACGGCGATCCGTCCGAGGCCACCGACGTCTACACGCGGCAGTCGTGCTTGTACGTCACCGCCAGGGATCTTGCGGTCATGGGCGCCACCCTCGCCGACGGCGGGGTCAATCCGGTCACCGGCGAGCGGGTGGTCGCCGCGATCACGTGCCGGTACACGCTCGCAGTGATGGCGACCGCCGGGCTCTACGAGACCTCGGGGGACTGGCTGTACGACGTCGGGCTGCCCGGCAAGAGCGGGATCGGCGGCGGGATCATCACCGTTGCCCCGGGAAAGGGCGGGTTGGGTACGTTCTCGCCGCGTCTCGACCCGGCCGGGAACAGCGTCAGGGGCCAGCTCGCGGCGCGGTTCGTCTCGAGGCGCCTGGGTCTGGACATCTTCCTCTCGAGCCCGGCGGCGTGACCGGACGACTCCTGCTCCCGCTGGCGGTCCTCGCACTCGCCTGCTGTCCCGTCGCTGCCGCCGACCTTGCCGATGAGACCGCGCTCGCGCAACGTCACGCGCCGGTCGTCCGCCTCGTCGAGCAGCTCGAGGAGTGCGGGCACGGCGAGCCGTACCGGCCGACCGACGTCGACCTGCTCTTCGACGAGCGGACGGTCGCGCTGCGCGGGCCGTGGAACCCGGTCGACCTCGTCAAGGTCGCGCCGAAGGCGGCCGATTTGGCGGGCCTCTTCGAGTACCACCTCGACTTCCCCGGGAACGCGCTCGACCCGGGCTGCAGCTACGAGCGCTGGGATCGGCGCCTGCGCGAGGGCCACGAACCGGCCATCTACTCCCACGTCGCGTCCGACCCGGCGCACCCCGGGAAGCTGGCGCTCCAGTACTGGCTCTTCTACACCTACAACGACTGGAACAACCTGCACGAGGGCGACTGGGAGATGATCCAGCTCCTCTTCGACGCCGACGACGCCGAGGAGGCGCTCGGCGAGGATCCCGTCTCCGTCGGCTACAGCCAGCACGAGGGCGCCGAGGCCGCGGACTGGGGCGGCGAGAAGCTCGAGCTCGTCGACGGGCGCCGGCCGGTCGTCTACCCGGCCGCAGGCTCGCATGCGAACTTCTTCGACCCCGCCCTCTACGTCGGCAGCTCGGGCGAGCAGGGTGTCGGCTGTGACGACACCCGTGGGCCGCACCTCGAGCTGGAGCCGAAGGTGATCACGATCCCGAGCGAGGCGGCCGCAGCGAGCGCCGCCCTGCCGTGGATCACCTACGAGGGCCGCTGGGGTGAGCTCCAGGATGCGTTCTTCAACGGGCCGACCGGCCCCAACCTGAAAGAGCAGTGGACCGAGCCGATCACCTGGTCGGAGGACTGGCGACCCCGAGCCTATGCCGTGCCCGTGAGCGGCGTCTTCGGAACGGGCGCGACCGACTTCTTCTGCCAGGCGGTCGAGACGGGCTCGCGCGGCCTCGTCAAGTTCCTGCGCGACCCCGGTCTGACGCTGCTCGTCCTCGCCGCGGTCGTCGGGCTCGCGTGGTTCGGAATCGCCCGGGCGACCTGGCGTCCCGTCGCCCCGCTGCGTCTGGCGCGGCGGCGGACGTGGGGGCAGGTGCTCTCGTCCGCCGGCCGGATGTACATCGAGCGCCCGCGGCTGTTTCTCGGGATCGGGATCCTGCTGATCCCACTCGGCATCGTCATCTCGATCGTGCAGGCGCTCGTGCTCGGTGGCTTCGGGCTGGTCGGTGTCGACACCACGGGTGAAGAGGCTGGCGCCCTCGTGCTGCTCCTGGTCGCGATCGGCCTCACCCTGACGCTGCTCGGGCTCGTTCTCGTCCAGGCGGCCACCGCCTGCGCGCTGATCCGGATCGACGCAGGCGAGGAGGTCGGGCCTGTCGACGCCTATCGACGCGCGCTGGCGCAGTTCCGGCCGCTGCTGCGCGCCCTCGGCATCGCCGCCGGCGCCTGGGTCGTGCTGACCTTGACCGCGATCCTGATCCCGGTCGCGATCTGGCTCGCCGTCCGGTGGTCGTTGCTCGCGCCGGTGGTCGAGCTCGAGGGTCGATCCGCGAGGGACACGCTCCGTCGCAGCAGTGCGCTCGTCCGCGGGCACTGGCTGAAGGTCGCCTCGCTCGTCGGGGTCGGCACGGCGCTCGCCCTCCTGGCAGGCCCCTTCCTCGGCGCGCTCCTGATTCTCCTCACCGATGCGCCGCCGGCCCTGCTCAACGTGATCGCCGGCATCGTCTATGCGCTCGCGATGCCGTTCGTCGCGCTAACGACTGCCTACGTCTACTTCGACCGGCGCACGCGGTTCGAGCTCGAGCCGGAGCGCGAGGCTCACCCGAGCGAGCTGCCGGCCGAGATTCAGATCACGGGCTGAGCGGCCCCGCGAGCGCGAGCCGCATCTCGTGCTGCGTCCAGGCATTCGTGCCGCCGAGAGAGCCGATCGCGGCGTTGAAGGGGTCGCCTTCCGGCCCGTTCAGCCAGTGCAGCGTGCTCGTCTCGGCGGGGAGCGCCTCGATCAGCTCGCTCGCGCCCTCTTCGTCGGCGGCGACGCCCTGGAGGAGGGAGACGCGCTCGCCACTGCGCGTGAAGAGGATCGCCCCGCGGCCGCTTTCGAGCGCCTCGACGTCCTCGTAGTGCGCGACCGACTCGTCCGCCCGCTGCCACGGCTCTCGCTGCCGCCGCTCGCGCGCGATCCGCACCTGCGCCTGCTCGCGCGAGACGGAGCGGACGTCGTGCTGCCGGAAGCCACGCTGCTCGAGCGTCCAGACCTCGACGTCGCGCACAGTCGCGAAGTCGAGCTTCTCGTAGAGCGCGATCGCCGGCAGATTGGGGGTCAGCACCTCGAGCCAGAGCTCTCGCAGCCCGCGCGTCCCCGCGACGTCGATCACCTCGCGCATCAGCGCCTCGCCGAGGCCCTTGCCCCGATGCGCGGCTGAGACGCCGAGGCCCCCGATCCAGCCTCGGTCTCCACGGATCGCCAGCTTGCAGATTCCGGCCGGCTCCCCGTCGACGAGGATGACGCGCGACGCGTCGAGGTCGTCGTCGAAGGTGGTCACCATGAAGCGGAATGCCGCCTCATCGAGTGTGAAGGGCGTGAAGTAGCCCTCGTAGCCGGCATTGAAGATCTCCGCCAGCTGGGCGTGGGTGAAGCGGGAGGCGGGCTCGAGCACGACGGTCGACATCGCGCCCGAGCCTACCTTGGTGCTATGCGGGCGCCTTCGCCTTCTTGAGCGCGTTCCGGGCGATGAATCGAACCGACCCCCCAAAGCAGCGCAAACCCGCATAGCTCCATGACCACCGCGCAACATGTGGGGGATCGGCGCTCTGCCTAGCAAGAAGCGTGACCGCGAACGACTCAACGACGCCCGCTACGAACGCGGCAGGCCCCTACTCGAGATGGCCACGACGTCGCAGTCGATGAAAGATCTCCAGACGGTCTACGCCGATGATCCTGGCTACGAGGACGTGGCCGAACGAATCCGGGCTCACACGCCGTAAGCCTTACGGCCGCCGTGGAGGAGTCGGCGGCAAGGCTACGCGCCGGTGGACGCCGTACCACTGCACCAGCAGCTCACGCCGCTCAACCGGGCGGACGGTCGGTTGAAATCGAGGCCAGCGTCACAGAAGATGTAACGACACGCACGAACAAGGGGGTTCGGCATGCCCTGGTCCTGGGCTCGTGTCTCGACAGGGACAAGCCCGAAGCTGCGGAATTGCATGGGCGTCGACACGTCGGCCGCGAAGGCCGAGCAGTGCATCAGAAAGATCGTCGAAGACCGCGGCGGCGAGGTCGCCGACGTCAAGTTCGAGCCGAACGGCAGGTGGGCTCGCGTCAACTTCTACTGGGAGGATCCCCGCGTCAAGCACGGCATCGTCCTCGACCTGCAGGCTCAGCAGGTGCTCGATGTGATCTCTGCGGAGGAGATGGACGCTCTGAACGGCGGCGACGGCTCGGTGACCTGACCCACGGAGTCGGCGCGACGTGCCGGAGCTGCCGCACGGGACCGTCACGCTCCTCTTCTCGGACGTCGAGGGGTCGACCCGGCTCGCCCGGCTCCTCGGCGCCCGTTACGACGAAGCCCTCGCGGCGCACCGCCGCCTCCTGCGGGAGGCATTCGCCGCGAACGGCGGCAGCGAGGTCGACACACAGGGTGACGCGTTCCTCGTCGCGTTCGACCGTGCTCGGGAGGCGTTGAACGCGGCGGCGGCTGCACAGCGCTCGCTCGCCGAGCACGAGTGGCCGGAGGGGGAGCCGGTGCTCGTTCGGATCGGCGTCCATACCGGCGAGCCCGAGCTGACTGCGGGTGGGTACTACGTTGGCGTCGACCTCACGCGTGGCGCTCGCATCTGCGCCGCCGCACACGGCGGCCAGGTGGTGCTCTCCCAGGCGACGAGGGACCTTGCCGGCGAGGGCGTCGAGGTGCGCGACCTCGGCGACCACCGCCTGAAGGGCATCCCCCAGCCGGAGCGGCTGTTCCAACTCGTCGCGCCCGGCCTCGGCTTCGACTTCCCGCCACTCCAGGCGCAGCGGCTCGGGAACCTCCCCATTCCGCGCAGCCCCATCGTCGGCCGTCGCGAAGAGAGCGGGCAAATCGTCGAGGCTCTCCGCTCGACTCCGGTGCTGACGCTGACCGGGCCGGGCGGGATCGGCAAGACGCGCCTGGCGGTCGAGATTGCGCGGACGGTCGCACCGTCGTACGGCGACGGCGCGTTCTTCGTCGGGCTCGCCGCGGTCGACGACCCGCTGGCCGTGCCGGCCGTCGTCGCCCGGACGCTCGGCCTCAGCGAGGAGCCCGGCGAGTCGCCGGCCGACGCGCTCGCACGAGGTCTCCGCGATCGCGAGCTCCTGCTCCTGCTGGACAACTTCGAGCGCGTCATCGCCGCGGCGCCACTCGTCGCCGACCTGATCGAGGCTTGCCCGAGGCTGACGGTGCTGACGACGAGCCGCGAGCGACTGCACCTCGCGGACGAGACCGAATACGCCGTGCCGTCACTCCCCGAGCACGACGCGGTCCCGCTCTTCCTTGCCCGCGCCCGGGCGGCGCGGGCAGCGCCGGAGCCCACGCACGCCGAGCTCGAGGACATTCGCGCGATCTGCCGGCGGCTCGAGGGCCTGCCGCTCGCGATCGAACTCGCGGCTGCCCGCGTTCGCCTGCTGCCGCTGTCCGAGATCCTCTCCCGCCTCGAACAGCGGCTCGCGTTCTTGACCGGTGGGCCGCAGGACTTGCCGGCACGACAGCAGACGCTCGCTGCGACGATCGACTGGAGCTACGCGTTGCTCGAGCCCGACGAGCAGGCAGCACTGAAGCAGCTCGCCGTCTTCGCGGGTGGTTTCACCCTCGCCGCCGCGTCTGCGGTATGCGGTGACGATGAAGCCGCGCTCCGCCTGCTCTCGTCGCTCCGCGACAAGAGCCTGATCGTCACGCGCAGCGCAGGCGACGGCGGCGCGCGCTTCGCGATGCTCGACACGATCCGTGAATACGCGCTAGAGCGCCTGGGCGCCGACGGTGGCGACGCGGCCGCGTACCGGCGTTTCGCCGAGCACTTCGTCGGGGTCGCCGAGACGGCGCACCAGGAGCTCAGCGGGCCGGAGCAGGGGCTCTGGCTGCGGCGCCTGGCCGACGACTACGCGAACTTCGGCACCGCGCTCGCCTGGGCCAACGACGCGGGCGCGGCCGACCTGCTGCTCCGCACCTCGGGTGCGCTCTGGCGCTTCTGGCTCATCCGCGGCCACGTGCGCGAAGGCCGCGAGTGGATCGGCAAGGCGTTGCGGCTCAGTCCGTCGGAGCCGACCCCGGCGCTCGGCCGCGCGCTGTACGGCGGCTGCGCGCTCGCCGTCGCGGATGGCGACCTCGAGACGGGGCGTTCGCTCGCGGTCGAGCGCCTCCGCGTCGCCCGCGCGCTCGACGACGACGCCGAGGTGGCGAGTGCCCTGGGCGCGCTCGCGAACGCCGCGGCCATGCGCGGCGAGTACCCGGAGGCGAGCGCGCTCTTGGAGCAGGCGGCCGAGCACGCGACCCGCGCCCAAGCGTGGCGGGCGCTCGCGAGCACGATGAACAATCTCGGCTACCTCTCGCTCCTGCAGGGCGACGCCGTCCGCGGCATCGAGCAATGCCGCGAAGCTGCTCGCCGCTTTGAAGAGCTCGGCATCCGCGACGAACGGGCGGGTGCCGCGGTGAACGTGGCGATGGGGCTGCTGAGACTCGGCGACGATGCGGCGGCGCTCGGGGTCGCCTCCGACAGCTTGGCGACGTACGCCGAGCTCGGGCACGAGGACGGCGTCTCCTACTGCCTCGACGTGGTCGCGGCCGCAGTCCTCCGTCGCGGCGACGCCCGGAGCGCAGGCCTCCTCGCCGGCGCTGCCGACGCGCTACGCGCGAACACGGGCGCGGCGGCACCGCCGCTCGAGCATGCCCTGCACGAAGAGACTCTGGAGGAACTGCGGGGGCAACTCGAGCCCGAGGATCTGGCCGCTGCACTCGCAGCGGGAGAGGCGGTGGCGCCGGACGAGGCGGTCGTGCTGGCCTCGGAGCTGGCCGAGCGACTGGTGCAGGACGCCGCCGAGCTCTAGCCCGGTGCACAGCCTGAATGCCGGCAGCCGCAAACCGCCTGACTCCGCGGCTTGCGACATGTTCCAGCGGGCGTGTTCCCACAACTCCCGATGCCAGTGATGGCCTCAGTTCTACGAGATGACTGCGCACTTGGTCATGACTGCGCAGTGAACCTTCGGCCGTTCGGGGCTTCCGTCACGAGTAACCATAGGGACGCCCTCGGCGGTCAGTTGACCGCTCAGCAGAAAGGCCGCCCTGATCCGAGGCAGGGCGGCCCGTGACTTTCGACCGAAGACGCCTGCGAGAGAGGTTCCGCCTGCGCCGTCTGAGTCTTGCACGAGGCCCGGACCCCGCGCCTAGAGTCGTCAAGGCTCGTCTTCGTGAGGCCTCGGTGATGTCTCAGGCGGTCGTGGGGGTCTTCGGAGCGCTTGTCTTGGCGGTGCGCGCGTTCTGGGCGATGAACTTCTCCGTCGCCTCGCACGCCTCGTCGTCGACGATCTGCACCGGCGGCGACTTCATCAGGTAGCTCGACGGGCCTTCGAGCGCACCGGCGACGCCATTGTTCAGCGCCAGCTTCGCCATCCGGACGGCGTCGATCACGATCCCGGCCGAGTTCGGCGAGTCCCAGACCTCGAGCTTCAGCTCGATGTTCAGCGGCACATCGCCGAAGGAGGAGCCCTCCATTCGGATGTACGCCCACTTGCGGTCGGTCAGCCACGGCACGTAGTCGGAGGGGCCGACGTGCACGTTGCCGGCGCCCAGGTCGTAGTCGAGCATCGACGTGACCGCGTTCGTCTTCGAGATCTTCTTCGACTCGAGGCGGTCGCGTTCGAGCATGTTCAGGAAGTCGGAGTTGCCGCCGACGTTCAGCTGCATCGTCTTGTCGAGCTTGACGCCGCGCTCGCGAAAGAGGCTCGTAAGAACGCGGTGTGTGATCGTGGCGCCGACCTGCGACTTGATGTCGTCGCCGATGATCGGCAGGCCCTTCTCCTCGAATCGCTTCTGCCAATAGGCCTCGCGGGCGATGAAGACGGGCATGCAGTTGACGAGCGCGACGCCAGCGTCGAGGCACTGCTCGGCGTACCACTTCGCCGCCGCCTCGGAGCCGACAGGCAGGTAGCTGACGACGACGTCAGTCTTCGTCTCCCGGAGGATGCCGACGATGTCGTCGGTCTCCCCCGGGGCCTTGGTCACGACCTCGGAGAGGTACTTGCCGATGCCGTCGTGCGTCATCCCGCGGCCGACCGTGATCCCTGTCTTCGGGACGTCCGCGAACTTGATCGTGTCGTTCGGGTGTGCCCACATCGCGTCGGCGAGATCCTTGCCGACCTTGTCGGCGGTGACGTCGAACGCGGCCGTGAACTCGATGTCGGAGATGTGGTAGCCGCCGAGGTTCACGTGCATCAGGCCGGGAACGAACTGGTCATCCGGCGCGTCCTTGTAGTACTGCACGCCCTGGATCAGCGAGTTGGCGCAGTTGCCCACGCCGACAATGGCGACGCGCACCTTGTCCGTGCCGCGCTTGCCGTTGACCGAGCCGTTGCTCGATCCGTTGGTCGAAGCCATGGTGTCCTTTCGATTGGAAGCAAAGGGGACCTCGAGCGCCTCCGAGAGCGTCAAGAGGACGAGGTCGTTGACGTTGAGCCGGCGCCTGCGCGCCGCTGCCTTGAGCTCCCGGCGGAGCTCGGGCGGCATGCGCAGCACGACGGCGCCGGCCGCGCCCGGGATCGCCTTGCGGCGGCGGCCGCTGGGAGAGAAGGGGATCCCGAAGCGCTCGGAGAGGAGCGCGACGGCGACGTCGTTCAGGTTCGACTCGCGGCGGGCGACCTCACGGACGAGCGCGCGCTTGATCGAGCCGGGCATGCGGACGAGCACACTCGTCCGCTCCGATGAGAAAGTGCTAGCAGCCAAACTGCTAGCACTTTAGCGCAGATCGCTAGCTGGCGCTGAGTCCGCGGCGGACGTACAGGATCCGCTGCAGCACCGTGATCCAGGCGGTGAGCGCGAGCAGTCCGATCGCCCACGGGAGCACCCCCCACGGAGCGAGCGCAAGCCCGACCGCAATGACGACCACGCGCTCCGCCCGGGACCCGATCCCGACGTCGGCCTTGATCCCGAGTCCCTCGGCCTTCGCGCGCACGTACGGGACAAGGAAGGAGCCGGCGATCGCGGCGATCGCCAGCGCGAGCGCGAGCTCCTTCCCGTCGCGCATGAAGACGAGCGCGATCGCGCCGAGCATCAGCCCTTCGCCGACGCGGTCGAGCGTCGAGTCGAGGAAGCCCCCGAACGGGGTCTGCTTCCCGCCCACGCGGGCGAGGGCGCCGTCGAGGATGTCGAGGATCGATCCGACGACGAAGGCGAGCCCGCCGAAGAAGAACATCCACTCGGTCCGGTACTCGAAATAGACGAGCACGGCGCCGACTGCGCAAAGCGTCACACCCGCCGCGGTGAGCATGTTCGGCGTCACGCGTGTCCGCGCGAGGCCGGTCATCGAACGCGACGCGATCGCCCTCGCGCCGCCCGTATACGCCTCCTTCAGGCTCATGCCTGGCGGGCTTGGAGCCGCCGCCACGGGCGGTACACGATCGCCGCGGCGATGCCGGCCACGAGGACGCCTGCGGCGATGTCGAGCCAGAAGTGATTGCCCGTCGCCATCACCGCGAACCAGACCCACGGCGCCCAGGCGAGCCAGAGCACCTTCGCCCAGCGCCGGCGCACGACCGTCGCCATCACGACGCTGACGATCGTCGCGTCCAGCGCGTGCAGGCTCGGCATCGCGGCGTACGGGTTGGACGCGAAGGCGACGAAGGTCGACGAATGGTTGACGGTCGAGTGCGCTGCGAGCGTGTCCGTGAACCCGACTTCGGGGAACATCCGCGGCGGCGCCGTCGGCAGTAGGACGTAGCCGAGTAGCCCGATCAGGTTGCCGACGATCAGCATGTTGCGGAACCCGTAAAAGCGCTCGTGCGCCTTGAAGTAGACCCAGACGAGCGCGATCCCGACGACCGCGAACTGGGAGAGCCAGTACGTGAGCGAGGTCGCCTGGATCAGGATCGACGAGCTTTCAACCGCCCGCTGCAGCGTCAGCTCGACCATCGAGTGAAGGCTGCGCTGGAAGTCGATCACCCAGGCGCCGTTCGCGAACGCGGTCGCCTCGCCCTCGCGATCGGCGACGCCGCGGGCGAGCTGGTAGGCGAAGTAGAACGCGATCCAGAAGGCGAACTGGAGCGCGAGGTGCACCCACCCGCGGGGCAGCCGGCGGGCGACGGTTGCGGTGCTGACGGCCATCGAACGTCGGATTGTACCCCGGTACCGGTCGGTACTCCTCCCCCGGGCGGTGCGAGCCTGCTCAGCCGCCGATGTAGCTCATCTCGACCTTGGGCAGGCCGATCGTGGCTTCCGACCGCCGCTCCGAGTAGCGGTCGGTGCGCTTGCCCCAGATCACGCTGAGCGCCTCCTGCAGCTCCTCGTCGGAGGCGCCGCCGCGGATCTTCGCACGGAGGTCGTGGCCGCGGAGGCCGAAGAGGCAGGTGTAGAGCCGTCCCTCGGCCGAGATCCGCGCGCGCGTGCAATCGCCGCAGAACGGCTGCGTCACCGATGCGATCACGCCGATCTCGCCGCTCCCGTCGGCGTAGCGCCAGCGCTGCGCGACCTCGCCGCGGTAGCTGGCCTCGGCCGGCTCGAGCGGCAGCTCCGCCGAGATCCGTTCGATGATCTCCGCCGCCGGGACGACGTCGTCGAGCCGCCAGCCGTTCGTCGCGCCGACGTCCATGTACTCGATGAAGCGGAGCGTGTGGCCCTGCTCGCGGAAGTAGCGGGCCATCGCGACGATGCCGTCGTCGTTGAGGCCGCGCTTGACGACGGCGTTCACCTTCACCGGCAACCCGGCGGCGGCGGCCGCCTCGATCCCGACCAGCACCTTGGACACTGAGAAGTCGACGTCGTTCATGCTGCGGAACGTCTCGTCGTCGAGCGAGTCGAGGCTGACGGTGACCCGGTTCAGCCCGGCGGCGGCGAGCGCCTGCGCCTTCGATGCGAGCAGCGACGCGTTCGTCGTCAGCGTCAGCTCGGCGCCGAGGGGCGCGAGCATGGCGATCAGCCGGTCGACATCCCTGCGCACGAGCGGCTCGCCCCCGGTTAGACGCAGTTTCTCCACGCCCAGCGCGACCGCAGAGCGGGCCACGCGCTCGATCTCCTCGAACGTGAGGAGCTCCTTGCGGTCGAGGAATCGGTACTCCGCGCCGAAGACCGACTTCGGCATGCAGTAGACGCAGCGGAAGTTGCATCGGTCCGTGACGGAGATGCGGAGGTCGCGCAGCGGGCGCCCGAGCCGGTCCAGCCTCATGGGGAGAGCGTAGCGCCGAGCGCGGGAGCGAGCTCCCCTGTGGCCTCGTTGCGCCCCTCCGACGGTCGAGGCCGCAACGAGACGCCGCTGTGGCTCCCCGAGCAGAAGGCACTTGTCTTTGCCGACGCGCTGACGGCACCCGGCGGGAAGCTGCGCGTGTGGGCGACTCCGGCGCTCGAGGTGCGGGCGCTGCCGGCGCTCAGGGCGCTGCTCGAGCTGCCGTTCGAGCGCGTGATCGTCTCACACGGCGAGCCTGTTCGCGACCGCGCGGAGTCGAGCGGGCGCTCGCACGGCCGCCCTGGACCGGCGAGGCCGGCTAGCGGAGCCGCGGCCGGCGGATCACGATCAGCATCCGGGCGACCGCGTCGGCGAGGTTCTGGTGGCGGTGCCCTCCGTCACCCGAGACATACGTCGCGCTGTCGCCCGCATCCAGCTCGAGCTCGCGACCGTCGGCGAACTCGGTCCGGATCCTCCCCTCGATCACGTGCGTGAACTGCTCGTTCGGCTGCGGGATGTAGTCGCGCATCCGCGCGAGCGGCGCGAACGTCGCCAGGACCGCCTGCATCGTGTGAGGGCCGTCCGGCACGAGCACCTCGACGTCGATCGCCTCCGCGGTGTAGCGCAGCAGCTGCCTGTCGTCGGCGCGCACGACGATCGGATCGGGGTGGCGCGGCTCGGGCACGAGCTCGGCCAGGCGGAGCTCGTACAACTGGGCGAGTCGAGTCAGGCGGCCGATCGTGATGTCGCTACGTCCCGTCTCGATCAGCGAGAGCAGCGAACGCGAGATGCCAGTCGCCTTCGCCACCTGGGCGAGCGAGAGTCCGCGCGCGGTTCGGATCGTTCGAAGCGTCGTCCCCAGAGAGTCCTCGTACACGGAGGGGGCCCCGATTTCCGTGTGCAGCTGTGCCGGCTCGATTCGATCACGATAGTCCGATCGCCGCCTGGAAGCGAGGAAAATCGTCCAAAATCGTGGATCATCGTCTAAGCTGCCGGGCACTAGGGCTCACCGGGAGTTCCGCACCGTAGGAGGGTTTCTTGAGCACGTTTCGGAAGGGGTCTACGCTCGTCGTCCTGATCGCGATCGTCTCGCTCGTCGCCGCGATGTCCGCATTCGGCGGGTCGAGCTCGACAGATGTGACCACGGTCAACGTCACGCTCGCCAAGCCGAGCGAGTTCAAGATCACGCTCTCGAAGAAGACGATCGGCAAGGGCTTGACCACGTTCAAGGTCACGAACAAAGGCGCGCTCAGCCACGACTTCAAGATCTCCGGCAGGAAGACGCGCATGCTGTCGACCGGCAAGACCGCGACGCTGAGGACGACCCTGAAGAAGGGCAAGTATTCGTACATCTGCACCGTTCCCGGCCACGCCGCGGCGGGCATGAAGGGCGTCCTCACCGTCAAGTAGCGCGTGACGGTGCGGGCTTCGCGAGGGCGCCGGCGACGGCGCCCTCGGTCGTTCTAGGCCGAGAGGAGCGAGACCGCGCCCGTGGCGGTGGTCGCGCGCCGGCGTGCGAGCGCCGTCGCCTCGACGATCTCGGCGCCGATCGCGACCGCGACCTCCTCGGGCGAGCGGGCGCCGATCGCAAGGCCGATCGGAGCGTGGATGCGGCAGAGGCCCGCATCGTCGACGCCTTCGGCCCGCAGCCGCTCTTCGCGGTCGGCAGTCGTCACCTTGCTGCCCATCGCGCCGATGTACACGGCGGGCGTCTCGAGCGCCGCGATCAGGGCGGGAACGTCGAACTTCTCGTCGTGCGTGAGCACGCAAATGACGGTGCCGGCATCCACGGGCGCCTCACGGAGAAAGCGGTCGGGCCACTCGACCATGAGCTCGTCCGCCTCCGGGAATCGCTCGGGTGTGACGAAGGCGGCGCGGGCGTCGCAGACCGTCACCCGGTAGCCGAGCAGTTTTCCTACGCGCGCGACTGCGGCAGCGTGGTCGATCGCGCCGAAGACGTACATCGCCGGGCGCGGCCGGAGCGCGTGCACGAAGACGGTCCGGCCATCGAGCTGGGCAAGCGCGCTCTCGCCCGCCTCGACGAGGCCGGCGATCGGTCCGGCCGGCCGATCGTGCAGCTCCTGGGCGCCGATCGCGTCGCCGCTCGCGACGATCGTCAGCGCGGCCGGCCGGTCGTTCGCCACGGCGCGGGCGAGCCCCGGCACGAGCGTCGTGTCGAGCGGCGCGATCAGGATCCCGACGGTGCCGCCGCAGGCGAGACCGACCTCGAAGGCGGTGTCGTCGGCGATCCCGTACTCGCAGAGACGTGCGGCGCCGCCGTCGAGCACCTCCTGCGCCTCGCGGACCACTGACGGCTCGACGCAGCCACCGGTGACCGAGCCCGCGATCTCGCCGAGGTCGTTCAGCGCCAGCGATGCACCCGGGTCGCGGGGCGCCGAGCCGCGTCGTTCGACGACCGTCGCGATCGCAACGCGGCGGCCGTCGGCCTGCCAGCGAACGAGTGTCGGGAGAACGTCGCGCACGCCTTCACGCTAGCCGCTCCCGGGATGGTTCGGAACCGGCTCGGCCGGGGAGAACCCTGGTTGCAACCGAGGAAAGGGGTTCTCGTGGACAAGGATCGGATCGAAGGCAACGTCAAGGAAGCGAAGGGAAAGGTCACCGGCGACGAGGAGCTCGAGCGCGAGGGCGAGGCGCAGGGCGCCTGGGGCAAGGCGAAGGACAGCGTCGACGACGCGTGGGAGAAGACGAAGGACGCCGCCGACGACGCGAAGGACGCCGTCGACAAGCGCGTCTAGACCCGACTCGGATCGACCGAAGGCGCCCCTGATGGGGCGCCTTCGGCGTTCTCCGGCAGCTCCCGGAGCCCGAGGATGGGCGACGGGATCAGCCAGAGCACGCCGAGCAACGCGCCGGTGGTCGCGATCCAGAGCGTCTCGCGGAGTCCGATCCAGCTGCCGAGCGCTCCTCCCACGAGTGCCCCGAGTGGGCGCACGCCGTAGTTGACGACCATGTAGCCGCCCGAGACGCGCGATCGGAGCCGGTCGGGGACGACGGCGGCCGCGATCGCGCCGGCACTGATGTCGAGCATCATCACGCCGAAGCCGCAGCCGAACTCGGCGAGGAAGAGGCAGGCGAGGATCACCCACTCGGGTCCCTGGGCGAGCGGAACGAGCAGCAGCGGAGCCGGGAAGAGGACGCAGCCGAGCGCGAACGCGGGGCCGACGCCGATCCAGCGGGTAAAGCGGCCGGTGACGAGGGCGCCGAGGACGCCGCCGACCGCTGCGGCGCCGAGCACGAGCCCGAGCGTCGCCGGCGAGACGCCGAGCTCGTTCGTCGCATAGAGGATGAAGAGCGCGGCGAAGACAAAGTTGAAGAAGTTGATTGTCGCGGTTGCGCCGAGCGCGGCCCGGATGATCGGACTGCCGAAGACCCAGCGAACACCAGCGACGACATGGCCCTCCCCGGGCGTCTCGGTCGCCGGCTCGTCGGCGTCGACGGATCGGAGGATCAGGGCAGAGATGACGTACGAGCACGCGTCGACGACGAGTGTCACGGGCGCCGAGATGGCCTGCACGAGCAGACCGCCGACGCTCGGGCCGACGATGTAGGAGAGTGCGCGGCTGCCGTGCATGATCGAGCCGCCTTCGACGAGCCGCTCGCGTGGGACGAGCGCGGGGTAGAAGGCGCTGTAGGAGACGTGGAAGAGGACGGTCAGCGTCCCCATCAGGAACGCGACGACGAGCATGTGCGGGAACGTGAGCGCGTCGAACGCGTACGCGACGGGGATCGACCCGATCAGCAGCGCCCGGCCGACGTCGGTCACGATCATCGTCTGCCGCTTGCGCGCACGGCGGTCGGCCCAGGCACCCGCGTGCAGTGAGAACAGGAGGTTCGGCAGCAGCTCGGCGGCGACGAGATAGCCCATCTGTGCCGCGTTCGCGTCGAGCACGAGGACGGCGACGAGCGGCAGCGCGATCAGGCTGACCTGGTCGCCGACGAGCGACACGGTCTGGCCGGCCCAGAAGCGCCTGAAGGTCGGGCTCTCGCGCAGGAGCGGCGGGATCAGCACGGCCGCGGACCCTAGAGGCTTGATGCGGAGCTTGGCGCGCTGTGGGGCCGTTCCACAGACCCGCTCAGGTTCCGCATCAGGCCTCTTGTAGCCTCGCCCGATGCCCGCGCTGCTCGCCCTGATCGCCGTCACGGCGGTCTGGGGCTTCACCTTCGTTCAGGTCAAGGACGCCGTCGAGCTCTATCCGCTGTTCGCGTTCCTGGCCGTGCGCTTCCTGATTGCCTCCGCGGTGCTCGCCGTCCCCGCCAAGGGCCGGATGGGCTCCCTCGGCAGGCCCGGCTGGGTCGCGGGCGCCTCGCTCGGCCTGCTGCTCGCGCTGGGGTACGCGCTCCAGACGGCGGGGCTCGAGCGGACGACCGTCTCGAGCGCGGGCTTCATCACCGGCCTCTACGTCGTCTTCACGCCGCTGCTCGGACTGCTCCTCTTCCGAACGCGGGTCGGCCGGGCGGTGTGGCTCGGCGTCGTGCTCTCCGTCGCCGGGCTGGCGCTGCTTTCGGGGGTCGGCGCCGGCGATTCGGCCGGTGACTTGCTGGTGCTCGCCGGCTCGGCCGCCTACTCACTCCAGATCGTGCTGATGGAGCGCTACGCGCCGCGCTACGACCCGGTCGCGTTCACGCAGGCGGAGATGCTGGCCGCGTTCGCGGGCTTCGCCGTGGTCACCGTCGCGCTCGGCCAGGTCGAGCTGCCGCGCGGGTGGACGGTGTGGAGCGCGCTGATCGTCACCGGCGTCTTCGCGAGCGCATTGGCCTTCCTCGTCCAGACCTGGGCGCAACGCCGGACGAGCGCCACCAAGACCGCGCTCGCGTTCGCGATGGAACCCGTCTTCGCGGGCATCTTCGGCTTCTGGCTCGCCGGCGACCGCCTCGGCGCACTCGGCTGGGCCGGCTGCGCCCTGATCATGTCCGGGATTCTCGTCGCCGAGCCGGAGGCGGGACGGACGCTACGTCGGCTGCTCCGCTGACGTCGGGAGCACGGCCGGCCTGCGTCGCCACAGGGTCACGCCGAGCCCGAGGGCCACGATCGCAGTCCCGACGATGCCGACCTCGCCTTCGAACCAGCCGTCCACGGGAACGATCTCCTTCAGCACACCCTCGAGGACGACGAAGCCGACGAGCGTCACGACCACACCCAACGGGAGACCGACGTAGCCGAGCCAGCGCCCCCGCTTACGCAGGAGTACGAAGCCGCTCGCGGCACCGGCGACGACGAGCGCGACGACGCCGATGAAGAATGCGATCCCGACCAGCCCTCCGCTCGTGTCGCTGCCGCCGTTCTCGGCGATCAGCGCCACCTTGACCAGCCAGACGACGCCGGCGACGAGCCACGCCCACATGGCAACACGAAGTGCAGCTTGCATGAGACCCCTTTTCGCTCGGAGAACCTCAGCGGAGTGTAGGTCTAGGAACGGTCAGATCAACCAGGCGCCGTCGCGCTGGACGGGCTCGCCGTCGACGGAGATCTCGCCGCCGGGTCGCAGGTCCTTGACCATGTCCCAGTGGACGGCGCTCTCGTTCTTGCCGCCCGTGTACGTGTAGCTCGCGCCGACGGCGAGGTGAACGGTTCCGTCGATCTTCTCGTCGAAGAGGACGTTGCGCGTGAACCTCGTGATCCGCGGATTGCAGCCGAGGCCGAGCTCGCCCAGCCGGCTGGCGCCCTCGTCGGTGGCGAGGATCTGCTTCAGGAACTCCTCACCCTCGTCCGCGGAGGCCTCGACCACACGGCCCTCGCGGAAGACGAGCCGCACACCGACGACGTCGTGGCCCAGGTACACGGCCGGGAACTCCGCGTATGTGATCACGCCCTCGGCCGAGTCCTCGACGGGGCTGTAGAAGACCTCGCCGTCCGGCATGTTGCGGAACCCGGCCGAGACGACGCCCTCGCGCCCGTCGATCCCGAGCGTCAAGTCGGTCTCCGCCCCGACGATGTGCACCGAGTCGGCGCGGTCGAAGCGCTCCTTGATCTCGCCCATCCGCTCCTCCTCGGCGTCCCAGTCGAGCAAGCAGGCGTCGTAGACGAAGTCTTGGTACTCGGGGAGCGTCATGCCCGCCTCCGCCGCGGCGGCCTCGGTCGGGTACTCGACGAGCGCCCAGCGGACGTCGAGCGCACGGGCGCGGCGGCTCGCGGGCTCGCCGGCACGCTGGAGCAGCTTCCGCCGCTCCGGGTCGAGCTGTGAGCCGGCGTAGACATCCTCCGGCGCGCGGATCGTCAGCCGGGCGTCCTCGTTCGCGACCTGGTAGCTCTCGATCGCCGACAGCTCGCCGAGCAGCTCGAGCGGCGCCTCGAGCGCCCAGTCGAGGTCGGCGCGAAAGCGCTCGGGTCCCCAGTTGATCCGGGGCAGGTAGTACGCGCCGCGGCGGGCGATCGCGCCCGCGACCTCGCGGACGAGCGGGCGCGCGAGCGGCGTCGCGCGGACGGAGACCTGCCAGCCCGGCTGCACGTCGAGGCACCGATTGACCATCAGCTCGGCCAACTCGCGTACGCGCGGATCATCCACGGCGGCGGATCGTAATCGCTGTAGCGTTGAAACGTGGACGCGGTCGTGCTCGCGCTCGCATCGGCCGCGCTCTTCGGCTCGATGACGGTGGCGCTCCGGTTCGCGCTCGCGCGACAGCCGGATGCGGAGGCGGGCGCCCTGCACACGATCGCGGCGGCGCTGCTCGTGACGCTGCCGTTTGTCGTCGCCCACGAAATCGACCTCACCGGGATCTGGCCGTTCCTGCTCGCGGGCGTGCTCGGGCCGGGCTGCTCGCAGCTCCTCTTCACCCTCGCCGTCCGCGACGCCGGACCGTCGCGCACCTCGGTCACCGTCGGCACCGCGCCGCTCTTCTCGGTCGCGATCGCGCTGGTCCTCCTCGACGAGCCGGCGAAGGCGGGCGTGATCGTGGGCGCGATCCTGATCGTGACGGGCGGGATCCTGCTCGTCCGCGAGCCCGGCCGGCCCGAGCACGTGAAGTGGATCGGGCTCGGCTACGCGCTCGCGGCGACGATCGTCTTCGCGGTGCGCGACAACCTCGTCCGGCACCTCTCACTCGATACCGACGTCGAGCCGGCACTGGCCGCCGCGGCGACGCTCTTCGCCGGTGGCGTCACCGTGGCGGCGTGGCTGCTGCTCTCGCGGCGTCGACTTCCGGCCGGCGGCTTCCGCGCCTTCGTCCTGCCTGGCGTGCTCTTCGGGCTCTCCTATGTCTGCCTCTTCGAGGCCTACTACCGCGGCCGCGTCTCGGTCGTCTCGCCGCTCGTCGCGACGGAGTCGCTCTGGGGCGTCGCGCTCTCGGCCCTCCTGCTGCGGCGGCACGAGCTCGTCGGCCCGCGCCTCTTCGCAGGCGCCGCCCTTGTCGTCCTCGGCGGCGCTTTGATCGCGGTCTTCCGCTGATTCTCTGATCTGATACGCTGGCGCTCAGATTTCTTGACGTAAGCACACTCAGCAAGAAGGAGACGCAGATGGCAAAGACAATCGGAATCGACCTCGGCACCACGAACAGCTGCATGGCGGTGCTCGAGGGCGGCGAGCCGACCGTGATCCCGAACGCCGAGGGCGGACGCACGACGCCGTCCGTGGTCGCGTTCACGAAGGACGGTCAGCGGCTCGTCGGCGCCCCTGCGCGGCGCCAGCAGGTGACGAACCCGCAGAACACGATCTTCTCGATCAAGCGCTTCATGGGCCGCAAGTGGGACGAGGTCTCGGAAGAGATGACGATGATCCCGTACGAGGTCACGAAGGGCGACAACGGCGACGCGCGCGTCAAGACGGACGACAAGGAGTTCGCGCCGCCGGAGATCAGCGCGATGATCCTGCAGAAGCTGAAGGCCGACGCCGAGGCCTATCTCGGCCAGCCGGTCACCGACGCGGTGGTCACCGTCCCGGCCTACTTCAACAACGCCCAGCGCGAGGCGACGAAGGACGCCGGCAAGATCGCCGGCCTGAACGTGCTCCGGATCGTCAACGAGCCGACCGCGGCCGCGCTCGCGTACGGGCTCGACAAGGAGGGCGGCGACCAGACGATCCTCGTCTTCGACCTCGGCGGCGGCACCTTCGACGTGTCCGTGCTCGAGCTCGGCGAGGGCGTCTTCGAGGTCAAGTCGACGAACGGCGACAACCACCTCGGCGGCGACAACTTCGACAAGGCGATCGTCGACTGGATGGTCGCGGAGTTCAAGCGCGACCAGGGGATCGATCTCGCGACCGACAAGATGGCGCTGCAGCGGCTGTACGAGGCCGCCGAGAAGGCGAAGATCGAGCTCTCGTCGACGATGACCACGCAGATCAACCTGCCCTTCGTCACCGCAACGCAGGAGGGCCCGAAGCACCTCGACCTGCAGCTGACCCGCGCCAAGCTCGGCGAGATCACTGCCGACCTCGTCGCCCGCACCGTCGGGCCGACGAAGCAGGCGCTGGCCGACGCCGGCCTCGACCCGGCCGGAATCGACCACGTCGTCCTGGTCGGCGGGATGACCCGCATGCCGGCGGTGCAGGAGCAGGTCAAGGAGCTGCTCGGCAAGGAGCCGCACAAGGGCGTCAACCCGGACGAGGTCGTCGCCGTCGGCGCGGCCATCCAGGGCGGTGTCCTCAAGGGCGAGGTCAAGGACGTGCTCCTGCTCGACGTCACCCCGCTGAGCCTCGGGATCGAGACCAAGGGCGGCGTCTTCACGAAGCTGATCGACCGGAACACGACGATCCCGACCCGGAAGGCGGAGACGTTCTCGACCGCCGAGGACAACCAGCCGTCGGTCGAGATCCACGTGCTCCAGGGCGAGTCCGAGATGGCGACCTACAACAAGACCCTCGGCAAGTTCCAGCTCGTCGGCATCCCGCCGGCGCCGCGGGGCATGCCGCAGATCGAGGTCGGGTTCGACATCGACGCGAACGGGATCATCCACGTGAACGCGAAGGATCTCGGCACCGGCAACGAGCAGCAGATCCGAATCGAGGGCGGCTCCGGCCTCTCCGAGGACGAGGTGCAGCGGATGGTCTCGGAGGCCGAGGCGCATGCGGACGAGGCGCACAAGCTGCGCGAGCTCGCCGATGCGCGCAACACGGCCGAGCAGCTCGCGTACCAGACCGAAAACACGCTCAAGGAGCATCGCGACAAGCTCGACGAGTCCGAGGCCTCGACGATCGAGGGCCGGATCATGGAGCTGCGCGGCGCGCTCGAGTCGACGGACGTGAACGAGATCCGGCAGAGGACGGACGCCCTCAACGAGGCGTCGCGGAAGCTGGCTGAGTTGCTTTACGCGCAGGCGAGCGCCCAGGCGCAGTCGCAGGCACCGGGTAACGGCGACGCACCCGTCGAGGACGAGGTCGTCGAGGACGCCGACTACGAGGTGATCGACGAGGAAGAGGCGAAGACGTCGTGACCGATCAGCCTCTCGAGCCTCGCCTCGAGGAAGAGGAGCAGGAGGAGCTCGTCGAGGAGCCGGCCGCGGAGGAGTCCGCGCCGGCTCCGGACGAGTCTGCGCCGGCTCCGGACGAGTCCTACCTCCGCCTCGCCGCGGACTTCGACAACTACCGCAAGCGCGTCGCGCGCGAGCAGGTCGAGTGGACCAGCCGCGCGAACGAACGGCTCCTGAACGAGCTCCTACCGGTGCTCGACGATCTCGAGCGCGCGCTCGAGGCGGCCGCGGAGCACGAGGAGGTGAAGCTGGAAGAGGGCGTTCGGCTCGTCCACCGCTCGCTGCTCGGGCTCGTCGAGCGCCACGGGCTCTCCGAGATCGAGACGGACGGCGTCTTCGACCCGCACGTTCACGAGGCGCTGCTCGCGCAGCCCGGCGAGGGGGCGGAGGAGGGATCGGTGCTACAGGTGCTGCAGAAGGGCTACCGGCTCGGGGACAAGGTGCTCCGGCCGGCGAGGGTGATCGTGGCGGAGTAGATGGCGAACCCGTACGACACGCTCGGCGTTCCCAAGAACGCCTCGGCCGACGAGATCAAGAAGGCCTACCGCAAGCTCGCGCGCGAGCATCATCCCGATGCGAGCGGCGGCGACGAGACGCGCTTCAAAGAGATCCAGGGCGCCTACGACGTGCTCTCCGACCCGGCGAAGCGCCAGGCCTACGACACGTTCGGTTCGGCGAACGGGCGGATGGGCGGCTCGGGCTTCGGCGGCGGGGCAGGGCCGCAGTTTGCCGACTTCGACCTCTCCGATCTCTCCAATCTCTTCGGCGGCATCTTTGGCGGCGGCGCCCGCCAGCGAGGCGCCGTGCCCGAGCGTGGCTCCGATGTCGAGGCGCACACGACGCTCTCGTTCGAGGACGCCCTCCGCGGTGTCGAAGTGCGCGTGCCGGTCGAGCTGGAAACGGCCTGCCGGACCTGCGCCGGCACCGGCGCCGAGCCGGGGACGGCACCGACCGTCTGTCCTCAGTGCGGCGGCCGAGGCGTCGTCTCGGATTCGCAGGGGCTGTTCTCGCTTTCGCACCCGTGCCCGCGCTGCCGCGGCAACGGCACGATCGTCGAGCACCCCTGCAAGACCTGCCGCGGCTCCGGCCGCGAGCGGACGACCAAGAACTTCAACGTCAAGATCCGGCCCGGGATCAAGGACCGCGCGCGCATCCGCGTCGCCGGCAAGGGCGAGGCGGGACGGAACGGCGGTCCGGCCGGAGACCTCTTCGTCGTCGTCCACGTCCAGCCGTCGCCGCTCTACACGCGGCGCGGCGACGACCTGATCGTCGACGTGCCGGTCGCATATGCCGACGCGGCGCTCGGCGCCTCGGTCGACCTCGCGACGCCTGACGGTCCGATCTCGCTCAAGGTCCCGGCGGGCTCGCAGCCCGGCAAGCTGCTCAAGGTCAAGGGCCGTGGCGCACCCAAGTCGGGTGGCCGCGGCAAGGGCGATCTGCTCGCCCGCGTCAAGCTGACGGTGCCCGAGAAGGTGTCGAAGCAGGAGCGCGAGCTGCTCGAGCAGCTGCGGAAGGTGAGCCGCTGATGGACGCGCACCCGCGCTACTCGATCTCCGTCGCCGCCGAGCTTGTCGGCATGCACCAGCAGACGCTGCGCATGTACGAGAGCAAGGGCCTCGTCCGGCCGCAGCGGACGCCCGGCGGCACGCGGCGCTACTCCGAGGCCGATCTCGAGCGGCTGCGCGTGGTCCAGCGCCTGACGACCGAGCTCGGGCTCAACCTCGCAGGCGTCGAGCACGTGCTGCGGCTCGAGGACGAGCTGCGCCGGCAGCGCGCGCGGGCCGAGCGGCTCGAGCGCGAGCTGCGCGAGGAGATCCGGACCGTCCACCGCTCGTACAAGCGCGAGATCGTGCTCTACCAGTCGACGACGCAACATCCGGCAACGAGGAACCAATGGACTTCAACAAGCTGACGATCAAGAGCCAGGAGGCGGTCGCCGCGGCGCAGGAGCTCGCCCGCCGAAACGGCAACCCCGAGCTCTATCCCGAGCACCTGCTGCTCGCGCTCCTCGACCAGGAGCTCGTGCAGCAGCTCGTCCCCGATTCGGCCGCGCTCCGCGCCGAGACGGAGACGAAGCTGAGCGCGAAGCCGGCGATCGCAGGGGCCTCACAGCAGCCCGCTGCGGGAGCCGCCTTCTCGCGCGTGCTCGATCGGGCCTTCGAGGAGGCCCGCAAGCTCGAGGACGACTACGTCTCGACCGAGCACCTCCTCCTCGCGCTCGACGCCGTGCCGCGTGAACAGCTGCTGGCGCGGATCAAAGAGGTCCGCGGCGGACAGCGCGTCTCGAGCCAGGATCCCGAGGGCACCTACCAGGCGCTCTCCAAGTTCGGGCGTGACCTGACCGAGGCGGCCGAGCAGGGCAAGCTCGACCCCGTCGTCGGGCGCGACGAGGAGATTCGGCGCGTGATCCAGGTGCTCTCCCGCCGGACGAAGAACAACCCGGTCCTGATCGGCGAGCCCGGGGTCGGGAAGACCGCGATCGCCGAGGGGCTCGCACAGCGGATCGTCGCCGGCGATGTCCCGGAAGGGTTGAAGGGCAAGCGCGTGTGGGCGCTGGACGTCGGCGCGCTCCTCGCCGGGGCGAAGTACCGTGGCGAGTTCGAGGAGCGCCTCAAGGCCGTCCTCGCCGAGATCAAGAACGCCGAGGGCCAGATCGTCCTCTTCATCGACGAGCTGCACACGATCGTCGGCGCGGGCGCCGCCGAGGGCGCGGTCGACGCGGCGCAGATGCTGAAGCCGATGCTCGCGCGCGGCGAGCTGCGCACGGTCGGCGCGACCACGCTCGACGAGTACCGGAAGCACATCGAGAAGGACGCCGCGCTCGAGCGCCGCTTCCAGCCCGTCTTCGTCGGCGAGCCGTCCGTTGCTGACACGATCGCGATCC
>CAWHKD010000010.1:0-23574 GCA_963829845.1 uncultured Gaiellaceae bacterium
ACCGGATTTTGAGTCCGGCGCGTCTGCCAGTTCCGCCACTTCGGCCGGCTGAGGCCTGTTAAGCCAGTGTAGTGCGACGGCACAAAGTTGAAATTCGGCGGGGCTAGCCCTGATACTTCGCCATCCGCCCGCAACGAGGGCTGCGCAGTCGCGTGCAGAACGTCGTCGGGCTAGGCCATTCGTGACGGAGGAGGAGAAGCTGGTGATTTCCAGAAAGCGTGGTTGGTGGAGCGTTCTGGCCCTGTTTGTCGCCGTGCTCGCACTGCTCGCGGCGGGGTGCGGCGGCGACGACGACGAGGGAAGCGGTGACGGTTCGACGACCGAGGCCTCCGGCGGCAGCAGCGCCGGCGTGGAGGCGCTGCCGTCGAGCTCGTGCACGGCGGTCGAGTACGAGGGCGAGGGCGAGGCCGACGTCCTGCCTGGCGTCCGACTTCCCGCTGCAGGGGTCGTCGCGCACGCAGACGATCCAGATCGTGGAGGCGATTCGCTACCTCCTCGAGCAGTCGAACTTCAAGGCGGGCGATCACAACGTCGCCTACCAGTCGTGTGACGACGCGACGGCGCAGGCCGGCAAGTGGGACTCGGGCAAGTGCTCGACGAACGCGCAGGCCTACGCCGCGAACGAGAAGGTCGTCGGCGTGATCGGCACCTTCAACTCGGGCTGCGCCGCGATCGAGATCCCGGTGCTGAACCAGGCCCCGGGCGGCGGCGTCGCGATGATGTCGCCGGCGAACACGTACGTCTGCCTGACCGAGGGCGGCCCGGGCTGTGACGCACCGAGCCGGACAAGTACTACCCGTCCGGCAGCCGCAACTACGCCCGCGTCGTCGCGAACGACGCGTACCAGGGCGCGGCCGTGGCCGAGTTCGCCAAGGCGCAGGGTGTCAAGAACGTCTACATCCTCAACGACAAGGAGGCCTACGGCCTCGGCGTCGCGACGAACTTCCGGAACGCGGCTGAGAACGTCGGCATCAAGGTCGCCGGCTTCGAGGCGTGGGATCCGAAGGCGTCGAGCTACGAGGCGCTCTTCAACAAGATCAAGGGGACCGGGGCGGACGCCGTCTTCCTCGGCGGCCTGATCGACGAGAACGGCGCCCAGGTGATCAAGGACAAGGTCGCCGTGCTCGGCCCGAACGACGGCGAGGTCAAGCTGTTCGTGCCGGACGGGTTCACGACGCAGCAGACGATCGACGAGGCACCCGAGGCTGCTCCGGGCATGTTCCTGAGCGTCGCCGGCGTGCCGATCGACCAGTTCAAGGGCAAGGGCGCCGAGTTCATCGAGGCGTTCAAGCCGCGGCTCGGCGGCAAGGCGATCGACCCGTACGCGATCTACGGCGCACAGGCCGCCGAGGTCATGCTCAACGCGATCGCAGAGTCGGACGGCTCGCGCGCCGACGTGATCGCGAAGCTGTTCGAGCAGAAGATCGACGACGGCTACCTCGGCACGTTCGAGATCAACGAGAACGGCGATCCGGGCGGAGCTGAGGGCGCGGTCGTCGGCTTCACGATCTACAAGGCCACCGACAAGCTCGAGACGGTGACGACGATCTCGCCGAAGCCCGAGGTCGTCGAGGCGGCGCGCGGCTAGCGCGAGCGCTCAGCACGACCAAGTCGGGGGAGGGCTTTGCCCTCCCCCGACTTTCCTTTAGGTTCTTACCCTCATGGCGGCACGGCAGTGACGACGCACACTCGACAAGCTGCGGAAGGCGAGCGTCGTCTCGCTCATCGGCATCGGGCTGCTCGCGCTCGTCGGCATCTGGCTCGTCGTCAACTTCTTCCAGGATCCGGCCGAGTTCATCAACGTCGGCCTGATCGGGCTGACGAACGGCACGATCTACGGGCTCGTCGCGCTCGGCTACACGCTGATCTACGGGATCCTGCAGCTGATCAACTTCGCGCACGGCGACGTCTTCGCGCTCTCGGGGCTCGTCGCGTGGTCGGTGATCGTCAACGTGCTCGGGCTCGACAAGGACACCTCGGTCGCCGCCGTGATCGGCGGGATGCTCCTGACGCTCGTCGTGATCATGGTCCTGTTCTCGATCGTGAACGCGGGGATCGAGTTCGTCGCCTACCGCCGGCTGCGCCGCGCGCCGCGCCTCGCGGCGCTGATCACCGCGGTCGGCATGTCCTTCATCATCCAGAACGTCTCGCTGGCGTTCTACGGCGTCAACTTCCACTCGGTGCCGTCGTTCATCCCGCGCACGGAGGCGATCGGGATCGGCGACGTCACCTACTCGTGGAACAAGCTCTCCGCGCTCCTGATCACGATCCCCGTCCTGATCCTGCTCACCTGGTTCGTCCGCTCGACGAGGCAGGGGAAGGCGATGCGCGCGGTCTCGCAGGACACGGAGGCTTCCGCGATGATGGGGATCAACGTGAACCGGACGATCTCCGTCGCGTTCGCGCTCGCCGGCGCTCTCGCAGGCGCCGCCGGGATCGTCTACCTGCTCCAGTTCAACATGCGCTACGACACGGGCTTCGAGCTCGGGCTGATCGCGTTCACCGCCGCCGTGCTCGGCGGGATCGGCAACCTCGCCGGCGCCGTCCTCGGCGCGCTCGTGATCGGCTTCATCCAGGCCTTCAACGAGGGCCTCACCTGGTTCACTCCCGGCTCCGACTGGACCCGCACGATCGTGTTCGGGATCCTGATCCTGATCCTCGTCTTCCGGCCCGAGGGCATCCTCGGCGAGCGGACGCCGGAGGGGGCGTGACCGCCGTCCAGGACCGGCTGCGGAGCTATGGTCCCGGCGCGTTCGTGGCCGCGGGGCTGATCGTCCTCGGCTTCTTCTACCCGCAGTACTTCGAGTCGCTCGGCGACCTGCCGCTGATCGGGGACTTCATCCCCAGCGTCGGGAGCATGGTGATCATGATCGCCTTCACGATGATGGCCGTCGGCCTGAACATCGTCGTCGGCTACGCGGGCCTGCTCGACCTCGGCTACGTCGCCTTCTACGCCGTCGGCGCCTACACGGCGGCGTGGTTCGCCTCGCAGCAGTTCGACCAGTGGACGTTCCACTTCGGCTCGGTCGGGATCTCGAAGGACGTGCCGGGCATCCACCTCTCGATGTGGCTCGTGCTGATCATCGCGGGGGCGCTGACCGCGGCGGCGGGCATCCTGATCGGCCTGCCGACCCTGCGCCTGCGCGGCGACTACCTGGCGATCGTGACGCTCGGCTTCGGCGAGATCATCCCCCAGGTCGTCCGCAACGGCGACAACGTCTTCGGCTTCGACCTCACCCACGGCACCTTCGGGATCAGCCCGATCGACTCGCCCGGCTTCGGCAGCATCGGCGAGTCGCTCGGCCTGCCGCTCAGCTACCAGCAGTCGTTCGACCGCGCGCAGTGGTTCTACTGGACCGCGCTCGCGCTGCTGCTCTTCACCGTCTTCTGCTCGGTGCGGCTCCGCGACTCGCGGCTCGGCCGCGCCTGGATCGCGATCCGCGAGGACGAGACCGCGGCGGCCGCGATGGGCGTGCCGCTGATGCGGACGAAGACCTGGTCGTACGCGATCGGCGCCTTCTTCGGCGGCGTCGCGGGCGCCTTCTACGCGAGCTTCAAGAGCGGCGCCTTCCCGGCGGACTTCTACTTCAACATCTCCGTCTTCCTGCTCTGCATGGTCATCCTCGGCGGGATGGGCTCGATCTGGGGCGTGATCCTCGGCGGCATGATCCTCGGTTACCTGAACGTCGAAGGGCTGGCGACGCTCGGGTCGGAGCTGCAGCAGTCGGGATCCCGGGACTCGAGGACTTCGACCCGACGAAGTACCAGTTCGGCTTCTACGGCGTGATCATCGTGCTGATGATGCTCTTCCGGCCCGAGGGCCTGATCCCCGAGCGGCGGCACAAGCGCGAGCTCCAGCTCGGCGTCCACGACACGCCGCTCTACGACGTCACGCACGAGGGCGCGCTGACCGACCGCGACCTGGAGAACGACTGACGTCATGGCCGACCTCCTCATCGCCGAGCAGGTTCGCAAGGAGTTCGGCGGCCTCGTCGCGACCGACGACATCGACTTCACGATCCCGCAGGGCTCGATCGTCTCCCTGATCGGCCCGAACGGCGCCGGCAAGACGACCTTCTTCAACATGCTCACCGGGGTCTACAAGCCGACGGACGGACGGATCGTGTTCGACGGGGTCGACGTCAGCGACAAGCCGCCGCACGCGATCACCGCGCTCGGCATCGGCCGCACCTTCCAGAACATCCGGCTCTTCCAGCACATGACGGCGCTCGAGAACGTGCTCGTCGGGATGCACTGCCGCATGCGCGGCGGCATCTTCGGCTCGATCCTGCGCACGCCGCGCGTGCGGCGCGAGGAGCGGGACGCCACGAAACGTGGCCGGGAGCTGCTCACGTACTCGGGGCTTCCCGGCCGCCACAACGAGATGGCGCGGAACCTGCCCTACGGCGACCAGCGCCGGCTCGAGGTCGCGCGCGCGCTCGCGACCGAGCCGAAGCTGCTGCTCCTCGACGAGCCGACGGCCGGGATGAACCCGCAGGAGACGGCGGACTTCACGGCCTTCGTGAAGAAGCTCCGCGAGGAGCGCGGCCTGACCGTGCTGATGATCGAGCACGACATGAAGGTCGTGATGGGCATCTCCGACCGCGTCACCGTCCTCGACTACGGCCAGAAGATCGCCGAGGGGACGCCGCAGGAGGTCCAGAAGGACGAGCGTGTGGTCGAGGCCTACCTCGGCAAGGGGGCGACCTCGCATGGCTGAGCAGGGAAACGGCGCCGGCGTCGTCCTCGAGCTCGAGGACGTCCACACCTACTACGGCTCGATCCACGCGCTCAAGGGGGTCTCGCTGAAGGTGCACGACGGCGAGGTGGTGACGCTGATCGGCGCGAACGGGGCGGGCAAGTCGACGACGCTCCGCTCGATCAACGGGGTCAACCACCCGCGCGAAGGGCGGATCCGCTTCCAGGGCAAGGACATCACGAACGCGCCGCCGCACGAGATCGTGAAGATGGGCATCTCGCAGTCGCCCGAGGGCCGACGGCTCTTCCCGCGGATGACCGTGCTCGAGAACCTCGAGATGGGCGCCTTCCAGCGCACCGACAGGCAGAACTTCCAGGAGGACATCGACCGCGTCTTCGGCCTCTTCCCCCGCCTCGCCGAGCGGAAGCAGCAGAAGGCGGGAACGATGTCCGGCGGCGAGCAGCAGATGGTGGCGATGGGCCGCGCGCTGATGGCGCGCCCGAAGCTGCTGCTCCTCGACGAGCCGTCGATGGGGCTGGCGCCGATCTTCGTCGAGAAGATCTTCGAGATCGTGGCGGAGATCAATGCGCAGGGGACGCCGATCCTGCTCGTCGAGCAGAACGCGCTGATGGCGCTCGACGCCGCCAGCCGCGGCTACGTGATGGAGACCGGCGTGATCGCGCTCGAGGGCCCGGCCAAGGATCTCCGCGACGACGAGAAGGTGCGCAAGACCTACCTGGGCGAAGGTTGAGCGAGCCGGCGCGTCCGGCGCCGCCCGAGGCCGAGGGGCCTCGCCTCGTCCCGCTCCGGCGACGACCGCGCCGCCGCGACGGCTCCCGTCCTCGCGACGGTCTTCCTCTGCGGTGGCGTCCTGCTCGGCGTCGAGATGGCGGCGAGCAGGGTGCTCGCGCCCTACTTCGGCAACTCGCTCTTCGTCTGGGCGGCGATCATCGGCGTCATCCTCGGTGGGCTCGCGGCCGGCTACTGGCTCGGCGGCGCCCTCGCCGACCGCTTCCCGTCGCCGCTGACGCTCGCCGCGGTGATCGGAGCCGCCGCGGCGACCGTGCTCGCGATCCCGCTGCTCGACCGGGTCGTGATCGAAGCGGTGCTCCGCTGGGATCCCGGCGCCCGCCTCGACCCCGTCCTCTGCACGGCGATCCTCTTCCTGCCGATGGCCGTGCTCCTCTCCGCGGTCGGCCCGATCGCAGTGCGGCTGCAGACGCATGCGTTGCAGCGGGTCGGGCGGACGGCGGGGCGGACGTTCGCGATCTCGACCGCCGGCAGCATCGTCGGGACGTTCGCGACGGCGTTCTGGCTGATCCCCGAGTTCGGCGTCGAGCAGCTGTTCGTCCTCGGCGCGGCCGCGCTCTTCGCGACCGCGGCGCTCGTCGGCCTCGCGGGGAGGTCGTATGCGGTCGTCGCCGCCGCCTGCGCGCTCTCCGTCGCCGCGGGCCTCTACGCGATCTCGCTCGGCTCGCAGCGGATCGAGCCGCTCACCGCCACCTCGGCGCAGAACTGGTCGCCGCTCTTCCGCACCCGCGGCTACGGCTACCTGGACGCGCGCGACCCGCGGGCGGTCGTCGAGGCGAAGGATCTGAAGGTCGTCTTCGCCGAGGACACGCGCTACCACCGGCTCGCCGTCGTCGACGACGCGGACAGCCGCTACCTCCGCTTCGACAACTCGCTCCAGAGCGCGATGCACCTGGACGACCCGTTCCGGACGCGCTACCGCTACACCGACCTCTTCCACCTCGGGATCGCCTACAACCCGTCGGCGCGGGACGTGCTCTTCGTCGGCCTCGGTGCGGGCTCCTCGGAGAAGCGGATGTGGCGCGACTTCCCGCAGCTGCGGCTGCAGGCGGTCGAGCTCGATCCGGTCGTCGTCGACGTGGCGTACAAGTACTTCGGGCTGCCGCGCGACCCCCGGCTGCAGGTCGACGTCGGCGACGGGCGGCGGTTCCTCGCCGATGACCAGAAGCGCTGGGACGTGATCGTGATCGACGCCTTCTTCGCCGACGCGATCCCCGCCCATCTCGTCACGCAGGAGTTCCTCGCGCTCGTGCGCTCGCGGCTGGCGCCGGGCGGCGTCGTCGTCACGAATGCGATCGGCGCGATCGCGGGGCCCGGCTCGAAGCTCTTCCGCTCGATCTACAAGACCTACCGGACCGCGTTCCCGTCCGTGCTCGTGCACCCGGCGATCCTCCCCGGCGACAAGGGGGACGAGCAGTTCCGCAACCTGATCCTGATCGCGACGGAGAAGGCGACGCCGGGCCGCGCGCAGCTCGCCGACCGCTGGACGGAGCTCCGCGGCGAGAACCCGCGCGTCCCCGACCTCCGCCGGCCGATCCTCGACCGCCGCGACGGCCTGATCCAGACCGACGACGTGCCGGTGCTGACGGACGACTACGCGCCGACGGACGCGCTGCTCCTGCTCTTCCAGTAGGGCTTGTGTTTCTGAAACACAAGCTCCTCGTGCCCCGCGTGAGCAAGCTGTTACCGAGCGGCGAACGACCGCTTGTGTTTCTGAAACACAAGGTCCTCTAGCCCGCGGCGCCCACCTCGAGCGGGAAGTAGGGCGGGCCGAGCAGATAGCCGATCCGAGCCTCGCCGCCGGCACGGCCGTGCGCCATCTCGAGCGCGCTCGAGACCCCGTGCGTCGGCACGAACCCGAGCGTCCGCGCCGCCTGGTGGTCGCGGCAGCCGGCGACGACGACGGCGCCGAGGCGTTCGAGCGCGGGCCGGCAGCTGTCCCAGTCGACGTAGGGAAGGAGCGGGTGGCAGGCGCGGCCGGCCCGGTAGGCGTCGAGCGCGCGCGTGTCGGCCGCCGCCTCTCGCTCGCCCGCAGCGAGGTCCTCCGCCGTGCGCCCGTCGCGGAGCGAGTGGAAGAGGCCGCGGTACGGATCCTGGGTGCCGTGCGCGAAATGGCGTGAGAGCCGGTGCAGCACGATCGCGGTGCCGTCGTCCTTGATCGGGAAGGCGTCGCGCCAGAGCCGGAGGGCAAGCCCGAGTGCGACGGTCGCGACGGTGATCGGGTTGAGACGCTCACGCGGCGCGTGTTGATGCTTCCAGGGCATGCCGATCACGATCGCGTCGAGTGGTTCCTCGAGCGGCGTCGAGCGCCTGGCGATCCCGCGAAGAAGCGCCTCGGCGTGTGCAACCGACGGCGGGCCTGCGAAGGCGGCGACGGCCGTCAGCTCGCGGCCGAGATCCTGCAGCAGTCGGCGTCGGATCCCCGACGGGAGCAGCGAGATGCGTCGGAGCGGCGAGCGGGCCACGTGCGCGAGCGAGGCGTCCTCGTACGGGTAGCCGCGAAAACGGCCGGTGAGTCGCGGCGGGTTCAGCACGAGCGACGTCCCGAGCACGGGCACGCGGGCCGCCAGCGCTCGCTCGAGCGCGACGCCGAGCTGCCAGCCGCCCGAGGCCGCGGTCTCGAGCAGCGAGTAGGCGGTCGCGGCGCGCAGCGTCTCGGGCCCGCAGGCTCCGAGCAGCGCACCGGGGCCGCCGTGCAGCACAGTCTCGGCGGCCGTCACGCAGAGGACGAGATCAGCGTCGAGCAGGAGCGGGTTCACGCGCAGGGGTGTCCGTCCCGCGTCGCCGACGTTGACGAGGTCGGGTGACTCGACGTCGTGCACCTCGACCCGACCGTGGAAGCTGGCGCGCGAACGACGGTGGCGAGCAGCGCCTCGAGCTCGCGGTGCCCGGCGCGCCGGTTGAGCCCGCCTGCGACCAGGATCGTCTGGCGCGTCGTCGGGACGCCGAGCCGCTCCAGTTCGTCGATCGCGGCGGCGAGCGCGTACGCGGCGAGGGTCATCCGGCGCGCCGGGCAAGCGGGAGCTCGGGAGCCTCGACCACGAGCGTTGCGGTACCGCCGCGGGCGACGAGTGCCTCGAGCGGCGACCCCGAGAGCGGGAAGCGGAGCGCGTCCTGCACAGCTGCGGCGACGTCGACGACTCCCGCCAAGGGCCGACGCGGCCGCAGCACGACGCCGTCGCGGACGTTGACGACCGCGATGCGCGAGCCGGACGGGATCGGAACCCGTGGCACTACGGGATGTGGCGGTACAGGCGGAGGAACGTCTCCCGGAAGCCGCGTTGCGGCCAGAAGCGGGAAGAGAGCAGGTTGGTGACGCGCCAGTCGGTGACCATGACGTCGTGGCCCCGCTCCCTCGCCCAGGCGAACGCGGCTTCGGTGAGCGCGACCCCAACGCCCGTGCCACGAACTGCTGGATCCGTCGCCGCCCAGCCGAGCAGGGCGGCGCCCTCGGGCCGGGCGAGGCCGGAGTGGACGCTGGACCGCTCGGCGGGGACGAGCTCGAACGCGCCGACGATGCGGCCGTCGCGCTCGGCGACGAGCTCGCCGACCTCCGGCTTGGCCAGGTCCTCGAGGATCTCGTCGCGTAGCTCGGCCGGGTCCTCCGTGGGCAATCCGTCCGCGAACACAGGCGAGTGGGCCTGGTGGTCGCGGAGCGCCGGAGTCAGCGCGACCAGCGCGTCGACGTCACGTTCCTCCGCGCGACGGACGCCCACCGGGCCACTCGCTCTCGGGCACTTCTCGGACACCGTGCGCGTGCTGCTGGCCGAACCCGACACGCGACCAGGCGCGGAGAAGGGCCGCGTCGTGCGCCGGAGCGATCACGTAGTGACGCACCCGGCCCTCGTCCACCCAGCGACCGGCTGCTGTGCCGTAGAGGTCGCGGACGTCCTCCGGCGCGTCGACGGCGTGACCGGCGAGCTCGACCCAGACGTGGTCGCCCCAGATCGGGTTGGGCCGCGGCGCGCCGAGCAGGTAGCCGACGACGCGGCCGTCCCGCAGGGCGACGGCGCCGGAGACGCCGTCCGAACGCCACAGGGCTGCGACCTCCTCCTGTGCCGCGGCGGCGTCCTCGTAGCGCTCGGGAAGGAGCGGCTCAGTCCGTCGCTGCGCCCGGTGCCGGGCGGCGAGGAGCTTGCCGGCGGGGGGGACGAAGTCGTCGGAGAACGGGCGAAGCTCGAGGCGTGCCATCGCCGCGGGACGATAGCTCCCGTCGGGATGCTCCTCAGCCGATCTGGGGAGGCGCAGCAGCCGAGACCCTGGCGAGGGCGTCTCGCCGCGCCCGCGTCGGCGCGGGGCGTCGGCGGCAGCGCCCGGCGCGTGGGAGGAGCCGCCGGCGTGAAGTCTCCGGCTCGAGCTCGCGCTCGAGCCAGAGGCGAAGACGGTCGAAGCTCCATGCGGTTGCCCAGCCGACCAGCGGTCGAAACACCACGCGATCCAGCAGCGCTCCCGCGAGTCCGAACCGTGTGTCGTAGTCGAAACGGGTGAGGAACGTAACTCCACGCTCGTTCGGGATGTAGCGCCAGTACCCGCAGCCCGAACGCACCAGGGATCGCCTGTCGTCGCACCAAAACCGGAGTGCTGTGGTGCGGCTTCCGTCGATCCCCTGCTTCGTCCCGACGAAGGCGCCCTCGCCGCGGATCTTCAGCCCGAAACCGATCCGCGTCTCGTAGAGGAACCGCTGCGGCTCGTCCTCGTTGCTCCTCGGGAGATACTCGATTCGCGAGAAGCGGAGATCCCAGCGTGTGTGCGGGTCAGGCTGCTGCGTTCGATCCCAGACCGCCTCGAGCGGAGCCTCGATCTCGACTGCCACGTAGACGGCGGGAACGTTCACTCCTTGAGTCAAGCACTAGACTCGATCCGTGTCACCAAAGACCCTGACGGGCCAGGAGTTGCAGCTCGACGACGGGCCCGCGCGCGACTCGGAGCTCTTCCTCGTCGACGGCAACAACCTCGCCTACCGCGCTTTCTTCGCCCTCCCCGAGGAGCTCGCGACGAGCGACGGCTTCCCCACGAACGCGCTGCTCGGCTTCGCGAACATGCTCTTCAAGCTGCTCTCCGACTACCGCCCAAAGGGGGTCGCGGTCGCGTGGGACTCGAGCCCGACCCAGCGCCACGCGGTCGCCGAAGCGGCCGACCTCGTCTACAAGCAGGGCCGCCGGCCGATGCCCGACCTGCTGCGCGAGCAGTTCCCGCACTTCCGGCCGATCGTGGAGGCGTTCGGCTACCGCAACCTCGAGTTCGAGGGCTGGGAGGCGGACGACGTGATCGCGACGCTCGCAACCCGCGCCGACGAGGCGGGCGTGAAGACGACGGTCGTCTCCACCGACCGCGACGCCTTCCAGCTCACCTCGCCGAACATCGTCCTGATGATGACGCCGCGCGGGGTCGCCGACGTCAACGTCTACACGCCCGAGCGCGTCGAGCTCCGTTACGGGATCCGGCCCGATCAGGTGCCGGACTTCATCGGGCTCAAGGGCGACTCGTCCGACAACATCCCCGGCGTCCCCGGGATCGGCGACAAGACGGCCAGCCAGCTGGTCGCGCAGTACGGCTCGCTCGAGGAGGTGATCGCGCACGCGGACGAGCTCTCGCCGGCGCGGCGCAAGAACATCACGGAGTTCGCCGACCAGGCGCGGACATCGAAGGAGCTGGCGACGATGCGCCGCGACCTCGATCTCGACTTCGATCCCTCGCAGATCGTGCTCGAGCCGCCCGACCGCTCGCAGCTGCGCGAGATGTTCCGCCGCTACGAGTTCCGCGGGCTCCTCAACCGGATCGACGACCTCGAGGACGCGATCCCGGCCGCCGTGCCCGTCCCGGTCGCGGGCACCGTCGTCCCCTGGCGCGAGGGCGAGCTGCCGCAGGTGCACGGCCGCGCCGGGCTCGCGGTCGCCGACGGCCGTTTCGCGCTCGCGCAGGAGGACGGCGTCGTCGTCGGCCCCTGGGACGAGACCTCGCCTTCCCGGCTGCGCGACGCCGACCTCGTCGCGCACGACTTCAAGTCGCTGCCGCGGCTGACGATGCGTCCGGCGGACGACACGCTGATCGCGGCCTATCTGATCGAGCCTGGCCGCTCCGAGTACGCGATCGACGACCTCCAGCGCGAGTACGGGCTCGAGGTGATCCCCGAGCCGGCGACCGAGGAGGAGACGGCGCTGCTGATCACGCGCGCCGAGGCCGCGCGGCGGCTGGCCGGGCCGATGCGGGAGCGCGTCGTCGAGCGCGGCTCCGAGCGCCTCTACGACGAGATCGAGCTGCCGCTCACCGCCGTGCTCGCCTCGATGGAGGACGCCGGCGTCAAGATCGACACCTACCGGATGGGCGAGATCACGGCCCGCCTCGCCGACCGGCTCGAGGAGCTGGAGGCGAAGGCGTACGACCTCGCGGGCGAGGAGTTCATGCTCGGCTCGACGCAACAGGTCGCGCGGATCCTATTCGAGGTCCTCGGCCTGACGCCGGGCCGTAAGGGCAAGACGGGCTACTCGACCGATACGCGCGTGCTTCGCTCGATCCGCGGCGAGCACGAGATCGTCGGCGTGATCGAGGAGTGGCGCGAGCTCTCGAAGCTGGTCAACACCTACCTCGGCCCGCTGCCGCAGCTGATCTCGGAGCGTGACGGGCGCCTGCACACGACCTTCAACCAGGCGGCGGCTTCGACCGGACGCCTCTCGACGACGAATCCGAACCTGCAAGCGATCCCGATCCGCACCGAGCTCGGCCGCGAGATCCGTTCGGCGTTCGTGGCCGAGCAGGGCTTCCGGCTGATCTCGGCCGACTACAGCCAGGTCGAGCTGCGGATCCTCGCCCACGTCTCCGGCGAGCCGCGCCTTCGCGAGGCGTTCGCCCGCAACGAGGACGTCCACTCGGCGACAGCGGCCGAGGTGCTCGGCAAGGATCCCGCCGCGCTGACGAAGGACGAGCGCAACGTCGCCAAGATGGTCAACTTCGGGATCATCTACGGGATCTCGTCGTTCGGCCTCTCCGAGAACCTCGAGATCTCCCGCGAGCAGGCGCAGGAGTACATCGACACGTATCTCGCCCGCTTCCCGCACGTGCAGGACTTCATTCAGCGCACGATCGAGCACGCCGAGCGCGACGGCTACGTGACGACGCTGCTCGGCCGCCGCCGCCCGATCCCCGAGATCCGCGTCCGCAACCGCCAGACGCGCGCGCTCGGCGAGCGCCTGGCCGTCAACTCCGTCATGCAGGGCACCGCGGCCGACGTGATCAAGGTGGCAATGATCAGGATTCACGACCGTCTGCGCGAGGAGGGGAGAGGCGCACGCCTCGTGCTTCAGGTGCACGACGAGCTCCTGCTCGAGGCACCCGAGACGGAGACGAGCGCGATCAAGGAGCTGGTCCGGCAGGAGATGTGCGGCGCATACCCGCTGGACCCGCCGCTGGCGGTCGACGTCGGTGTCGGCGACGACTGGCACGAGGCCAAGAGCTAGCTCGTAACGAACTGTCACTCGGCTTCCCGAGCCGCCGCGAACTTCGGGCTATACTCCGCGTCTCGCATGGCCAACGACACGATGGAAAAGCCGATCGCAGCGGAGGAAGGCGTCTGGGTAGCCGGTCCCGACGGCGAGTTGATCCCCGACTACGAGTCGACCTTCCCCACGATCAACGAGGGCGAGATCGTGCACGGAACGGTCGTCCGCGTCGACAAGGACGAGGTGCTCGTGGACATCGGCTACAAGTCGGAGGGCGTGATCCCGGTGGCCGAGCTCTCGATTCGCCGCTCCGTCAACCCGGCCGACGAGGTCTCGGTCGGCGAGGAGATCGACGCACTCGTGCTCACCAAGGAGGACGCCGAGGGTCGGCTGATCCTCTCGAAGAAGCGCGCGCGCTTCGAGCTGGCCTGGAAGAAGATCGAGGCTGCCGCCGAGTCCGGTGAGCCCGTCGTCGGGCGGGTGATCGAGGTCGTCAAGGGCGGCCTGATCCTCGACCTGGGCGTCCGCGGCTTCCTGCCAGCGTCGCTCGTCGACATCCGCCGCGTCCAGGACCTCGACGAGTTCATGTCGACCGAGCTTCGCTGCAAGGTGATCGAGCTGAACAGGTCGCGCAATAACGTCGTCCTCTCCCGCCGCGCCGTCCTCGAGGACGAGCGAAAGGATCAGCGCCAGCAGATTCTCGATCGGCTCAACCCGGGCGATATCGTCGACGGCACGATCTCGAACATCGTCGACTTCGGCGCCTTCGTCGACCTCAACGGCATGGACGGCCTGATCCACATCTCCGAGCTCTCGTGGAGCCACGTCAACCATCCGTCCGAGGTGCTCGAGATCGGCCAAGAGGTCAAGGTCAAGGTGCTCGACATCGACCGCGAGCGCCAGCGCATCTCGCTCGGCCTCAAGCAGACGCAGTCGGATCCCTGGCAGCAGGTGCTCGAGAGCTACTCCGAGAACGACGTCGTCGAGGGTCGCGTCACCAAGGTGGTCACGTTCGGCGCTTTCGTCGAGATCCTGCCGGGCGTCGAGGGGCTCGTGCACATCTCCGAGCTGGCGCAGCACCACGTCGAGAATCCGCGCGAGGTCGTCTCGCAGGGTGACGCTGTCAACGTGTTGATCCTCGAGGTCGACGCTGAGCGCCGTCGCCTCTCGCTCTCGCTGAAGCGGGTCGAGGAGGGCCAGGAGCCGCTGCCGCGAGCCGACGGCGGCGAGTCGGTGCACCTGACACCAAATCTGAATCTGTCGGAGGACGTTTTCCCGGCCGGCGCGACCGAGGACCGAGACCGAGGCCGAGGCCGGCGAGCCGGTGGTCGATACCGCCGAGACCGAGTCCGAGACCGCCGAGGCCGTGGTGGCGGAGACCGAGACCGCGGAGGCCGAGCCGACGGCAGAGGCCGAGCCGGCCGCCGAGGTCGAGCTCGAGGACGCCCCGGCGCCCGAGTCGGACGCCGCCGCGGAGGTCGAGCTCGAGGGCGAGACGACGACGGACGCCGAGGCCGCTGCGGGCGACGAGCCGGTCGACGAGCCGACGGCTGAGTCGGACGCTGCAACGGGCGACGAGCCCGAGTCCCCGCCAGCCGCCTAGCCAGCGCGAGCCCGGCTCCGAATGAAGCACCGTGCTGCCGAGCCGCGCTCAGCGGCGCGATGCGGCGTCCTCAGTCGCGTGCATAGCTCCGCTATGAACGCTCCCTGCGTCCTTGCTTCGCACCGCCGATCGCGTCTCGTCAGCGGGTGGTCATCCTGAGCCGGGCTCGCGCTGGCGTGCCCCGGCCGGTCGCGGTCGCCATCACCGGCGGAATCGGTGCCGGCAAGAGTGAGGCGTTGTTCGCGTTCCAGAAGGCGGGCGCTGCGACGGTGTCTAGCGACGAGATCGTCCACCACCTCCTCCGTAGTGACCCCGACGTGAAGCAGGCGATCGTCCGCGAGTTGGGGGAGGACGTCCTCGACGACGACGGTGTCGTCGACCGGAAGCGCGTCGGCAAGATCGTCTTCGGCGACCGGGCGAAGCTCGACTTCCTCGAGAAGCTGCTGCACCCGCTCGTCACGGCCGAGTATCTGCGCTGGCGCGAGCAGCTCGGCGAGCTCCCGAACCCGCCCGAGGTCTGCGTCACCGAAGTGCCGCTCCTGTACGAGACCGGTGGCGACAAACGCTTCGACAAGGTGGTCGTGATCACCGCGCCGGCAAAGCTCCGCGAGCAGCGGCGGCGCGTCACGCGCGACGACCGCGACCTGCGGTTGCTCCCGGACAAGGAGAAGGTGAAGCGCGCCGACTTCGCCTACGTCAACACCGGCACGCTCGACGACCTCGACGCCTGGGTCGCAGGGGTGATGCGGGAGCTGACGGGATGAAGCTCGCGACGCTCGGCCTGCTCGGTATCGTCGTCGCCGCGTTCGGGTTCTACGTGCTCGAGACGGAGCCGCGCTGGTACGAGCGCCTGCGCTATCCCCTCGAGTACGAGGAGATCGTCGTCGGGCACGCCGAGAACTACGACCTCGAGCCGCACCTCCTCGCCGCCGTGATCTACCAGGAGTCGAAGTTCGAGGCCGACGCGGTCTCGGCTTCCGGAGCCGTCGGTCTGATGCAGCTGCTCCCGGCCACAGCGCAGGGGATCGCCGACCGCACCGGCGGCACGGGCTGGCACGAGCGCGACCTCGTCAACCCCGAGCTGAACATCCGCTACGGCTCCTGGTACCTACGCCACCTGCTCGACAAGTACGACGACGAGGAGCTCGCGCTCGCCGCCTACAACGCCGGCCAGGCGAACGTCGACCGCTGGCGGGAGGACGGCGTGGGGATCCAGTTTCCGGAGACGCGGCACTACGTCGAGCGGGTCCAGGCGCTGAAGGCGATCTACGCGCGCGCGTACCGCAGCGAGCTCGGCCTCTAGCGAGCGGAGGCCTTGCTGCCGACGAGCTCGGGCTCGCGGTCGTGACGCTGGACGGCCGGCGCTGCGCTGACCGGCACCGAGGAGATGATGCGCCTGCGCTTTCGTGCCCGCAGCCGCTCGGCCGCGAGATAACTGCCGACGACGAACACGGCGGCTCCCACCTGCGCGGTGACGCCCTCCCAGGTCGGGTAGACCCCGAGCCAGGCTCCGGCCCAGTACGGGAGCTGCAGCCCCTCGATCGGCGTCACCGGCAGCCAGCCGACGACCTGGAACGTCTGCACGGTCGTGCCGACGAGGATCACGAGCACCCACGTCATCAGGATCCCGGTCGCGATCAGCATCTTCCGGTGCGGCAGCTTGCGCTCGAGCACGATCGTCAGGCCCCCGACGGCCAGCGTCGCAGCGAGGCCGAGCATGACGCCCGGTAGGACCGCGAGGATGCCGGCCTCGAGCGTCAGCGCCTGCAGGAAGAGGACGGTCTCGAACCCCTCCCGGTAGACGCTCGAGAAGCCGAGCAGGGCGAGCCCGAGCACCTGCGCCGAGATGAAGCCGACGTGGGAGCCGCGCAGGATCCGCTGCTTGCGCTTGTGGAAGTCCGCCAGGTGCTCGGCCCAGTAGACCCGGTGGTAGAACCAGTTCAGGATCAGCAGCAGCACGCCGATCGCAATCACGGAGACGATCGCCTCGAGCTTCTCGCCGTAGCGGGCGAGCGAACCGAGCACGGTCTGGGCGACCACCCACGTGATCGCTGAGGCGACGAGTGCAACTGCCGCGCCGGCGAGTAGCGGCCGGCGGTAGCGCCGGGCGGGGCCGACCATGCTCGCCATCAGCGCGGCGAGGATGAGGACCGCCTCGAGTCCTTCGCGGAAGACGACGATGGCGCTGTTCGAGATCACGGCGCCGGTCGAGCTGCTCGAGCCGACGCGCTGCGCGGCCTGCTCGAGCTCGGTCTGGAGTGCGGCGACCGACTCCTCGAGCTCCGCGCCGGCGTCCTTGCGCTTGACGAGCTGCACGAGCCCTGCCTGGTCGCCGTCGCCGTACCAGAAGAGACCCTCGATCCGGCGGAACAGCGAGGGAGCGATCCCGCGCAGCCGCTGCTCGGGCCCCAGCTCGAAGATCCCGTATGCCTCCAGCCGCGCCTGCTCCGCGCGGCCCCAGTTCCCTACCTGTGCGGCGGCTGCGAGCCGGTCGAGCGAGGCCGCGATGACGTCGAAGTCGGCGCCGGAGGCAGCCTCCTTCCAGGAGTCGGGATAGAGATCCTCGACGAGCCCGAGCGCGCGGTCGGTTCGGGCACGGACGGCTTCGGCAGGCGCTGCCCGACCGGCGCCCGCCGCGTCGAGGGTCACACCGAGAGCCGCGACGATCGCGGTCAGCTCTCGGGTCGCCGCCGGGTCGCGGGCGAGCAACTTAGGCGAGATGTCCGCGAGAGCGGCCGCAACGGCGTCGCGGAAGCTGATCGCCTCCTGGATCTCGAATGCGAGCGTGACCCTGGTTCCCTCGACGCCGCGGTCGTACTCGATCGGCACCAAGCGGAGGAAGCGGTCGAGCTGGCCGGCGCGGCGAGCCTGCTCCGCCGGATCGAGCGGCGCGGCGCGGAAGCCCTCGAGCACGTGCGCGACGTCGTCGACCGCCGTCTCTACCGTGCGCTGCGTGCCGAGTGACGCCGCTTGCTCCAGCCCGTCGAGCGCGCGCCGGAGCTCCGCGGCCGCCGCGTCGCCGCGCTGGCTCCGGTAGCTCGGCGCGACGATCGCGCCGTACCCGCGCGCAAGCGCCGCTGCTTCGACGAGCCGCGCCGAGAAGCCGCGCCGGGACGCTTCGACGGCGTCATCGAGGGCGGTTCGCAGCTTGGCCTCGTAGGTGTCGAGCAGATCTGTGCGAATCGACCGCGCTGCTGCTTGCGGCCGTGCCTCCCCGCGCGAGAGTGCTGCGACGGCGAGCGTTGCGTCGGTCCCGGCGCGGGTGAAGCGCGTGGGGGCGCGGAACTCGCGCACGAGGAGCCACTGGCGTGCCGAGGCGGCGTCACCATTCCTGGCATCGGTCACCGCTCCGGTCAGGCCTGCGCGGAGGAGCGTCGTCCAGGCGGTTGTACGAGCGTCGGCGAGCGCCCGAGCATCACCTCCGGCGGCCGTCCGTGCCTGGGCGAGCGCGGCGAGCAGGTCTCGTCGGAGCGGGGCGGGGAGACTCGGCGCGATCACGGTCAGCGTCGTGTCGGCCCTCGCGACGAGCTCTCGGGAGCGCTCCGTCTCGCCGAGCGCGAGCGCCGTCTGCGCCGCCCCGAGGTCGCGCCGGGCGTCGACCGCCTTGGCCCAGCCCCCAGGCACGCTCGCGCTCGCAGGCGCCGCGGCCAGCGTGGCGGCGGCAAGCGCTACCACGAGGATGGCCGAACGACGCATGACTTACTGCTGGATCTCGATGCCGAGCTTGGCGGCGTGCTGGGAGACCTGGCCGGCGACGGCCTCGCCGCGGGCCTGCGCGTCGGAGCCGAGCTGGTCCGCCTGCTCGGGCGTGAAGCGGCGGCCGTCCTCCTCCTGCGCCCGGAGGTCGGCGATGAACGCGCTCAACTCCTCGAGTTCCTTGCCGGTCTGGTCGGCGGCGGCCTCGTCGGCCGCCGCGATCGCCGGTTCGACTCCGTCGTAGACGATCTCCAGCCCGGAGATGATGTCGTTGATGTCCGAGAGCCGGGAGACGACGTTGAAGGAGTCGCCCTCGGCGGCGTCGCCCTGGACGAAGCGCGACTCCTTCCACTGGCCGAAGTACTCGCTCATCGTCGGCACCATCACGACGAGCGAGGTGAAGGCGTCCGACGCGGTCGGCCCCCACGCCTGCGCTTCGGTGTCCAGCTCGGCCGCGTAGCGCTCGAAGGCCTCGGCCGCGGACGCCAGCACGAGCGCATCGGGCAACGCCTCGCCGAACTCGACCTTGCCGTCACCGTCGAGGTCGGCCTCCGCCTGCCCCGTCAGGTCCGGGCGCGTTCCCCAGAGCATTCCCTCGGTGAGGTTGAAGAGGTTGCCCGGCTGCTCGAGGACGCGGCCGTCCGAAAGCTTCAGGTCGAACGGTACGGCGTTCTCCGGATCCTCTCCTTTGCTCGAGCCGGCGTCGAGGATGATGTCGTACTCGGCGAGCGACGGCGTCCCGGCGACGACCCCCTCGACCTGCTCGTAGTAGGGGTTCGCCTCGATCCAGGTCTTCTTCGCGTCCTCGAGGATGCGGGAGACCTCCTCGCGATGCTCCGCGATCAGGCGCGCGTAGTCGTAGTCCACGCTCTTTGCGAGGGCGTCGTACTTCTCCGCGAGCGCCGCGAACTCCTCGGTCGCGCCCGTCAGCTGCGCGGTGTGATCGGTGAGATAGCTCTTGACGCCCGCGAGGTCGTCGGCGTCGATGCCGCCGCTCATGGTCTCGGCTGCGGTCGCGGTCGTCTGGGCGGCGTCGTCCGAGCTGTCGCCGCCGCAGCCGGCGAGCAGGACGAGCAGTGCGATCAGGGCAGCTAGTCGCGCCATGTAAGGCGCACCTTACAGACCCTGAAACGGTGTTGGTGCAGCAGCCGTCTAGCGCGGTGCAACACCCGTCTCGATCAGCGTCATCAGCTGGTCGAGGTCGGGCATCGGGTCGTCCGTGACCCGGGCAAAGGCGACGCCGTTCGCGAGCATGCCGAGGAACTGTGCGATCACCTGGATGGGGACGTCGTCGCGGGTCACCTCTTGGAGCCGGGCGTGCCTCAATTCGCGTCGTTCGATGGCGTCGTCCTCGAGCCGCGACAGCTGCTTCCGGAACTGCTCGTCCGTCCGCACGCGGCGCGCGGCCTCGACCTGGACGGAGAGCCACTCCGGGTCCTCCTGGGTGACGGCCTCGAGCAGCGCGCGGTATCCCTGCTCGAGCCAGATCTCGACGAACCGGTCAGACGAGCGCCATACGAGTTCGATGAACAGCGCCTGCTTGTTTCCGAAGTAGTTGAAGATCGCGCCGCGCGAAAGGCCGATCTCCTCCTCGAGCCGGGCGACCGTCGCACCCTCGTAGCCGTAGCGCGCAAAGGCCCGCTGGGCGCCGGCAAGGATCTGCTCGCGGCGGGCCTCCTTGTGCTCCTCGGTCACCTTCGGCATCGGTCTACTTTACAAAAACGTACGGTCGTACTATTATCTCACGATTCCCGAAGGAGGAACGATGCGCAAGACACCGATCGTCGCTCTGGTCGCCGCCGAGGTCGTCTCGATCCTCGGCTCGCGGATGACGTACCTGGCGCTGCCGTGGTTCGTGCTCGTTACGACCGGCTCGCCGTCGAAGATGGCGCTCGTCCTGGCCGCGGAGATCGCGCCCGCGGCGATTTTGGGCATCCCGAGCGGGATGGCGGTCGAGCGGCTCGGCGCGCGCACGACCATGCTCATTTGTGACGCCGCGCGGCTACCACTGCTGGCCTCGCTGCCGATCCTCCACTCGGCGGACATGCTGAGCTTTCCGCTCCTGCTCGCGCTGGTCTTCGCGCTCGGCTGCTTCATGGCGCCGTACTTCGCCGCCCAGCGGGTGATCCTGCCGGAGCTCGTCGGCGAGGACGAGACGACGATCGCACAGGCGAACAGCGCCATCGAGGGCGGCACCGCCTTCGCCGCGCTCGCCGGGCCCGCGCTCGCCGGGATCCTGATCCCAATCCTCGGCGCCCCGAACGTGCTCTACGTCGACGCGGCCACCTACGGCGTCGCATTCCTGCTCCTCGCGGGCTTCGTCCCGAAGACGAAGCGGCTCGGAAAGGCTGCGACCCACGGCGTCCTCGCCGGAATCAAGTTCCTCGCCCGCGACAGGCTGTTGGGGCCGCTCGGCGCGACCGTGATCGTGATCAACTTCCTCGGTGCGGCGCTGTCGGCGACGCTTCCCTTCTACGCCTACGACAACTTCTCCGGCGACTCAAAGATCGCCGGACTCTTCTTCACAGCCATGGGCGCGGGAGCGGTGATCGGCAGCATTGGCGCCCTCGTCGTGGTGAAGCGCTTCCCGCCGCTGCGGCTGGCGGCGGTGGGGATCGTCGCACTGTCGATCCCGCTCTGGCTGCTCCCGCTCGACCTGCCGGCGTGGGGTGTCATGGCCGCCCTCTTCACCGCGATGCTGTTCACACCGCTCGTCAACGGGCCCACCATCGGCGTGATCACGGCGCGGACGCCGGTCGACCTGCGGCCGAAGATGATGACCGCGCTGATCTCGGTGAGCGCGGTCTCCGCACCCGCCGGCTTCCTCGTCGCCGGGCAGCTGCTCGAGCCCTGGGGGGTCGAGCGCGTCTTTGCCGCAGTAGCAATCGGGATGACGACGGCGGCGCTCGGGTTCGCCGCGATTGCGCTCCGGCATCGCGACGAGGCGGCGCCGGAGGTCTCCGCCGTCGCGGCGTAGGAGGACTTAGAGGGTCAGGATCCGGCCGAGGCCGTCGCCGGGCTCGTACTCGACGTAGCCGAGCCTGGCGTAGAGCCGCCTCGCCGGATTGTCGTCGTCGACGCTGAGCGAGATCTGCTCGAACCCGGCGGAGCGCGCCTGCTCGTGGATCGCCGCCATCAGCTCGCGGCCGATCCCCTTGCTGCCTAGACCGCCTCGTAGAGCATCGAGCCACGGAAATCGGCGTCCGCGGGCTCGAGCTCGCGGATCCGCAGCATGCGCGCGATCTTACGGCGTCGAGAGCCGCGCCCAGAGGTTCGAGAGCATGCGGCTGACGGCGGGGAGCGTTGCAGAGCCGCCGAAGTCGATCGCGCCGCCGGCGAATACCTTCGCCCCCTGCGGCGTCTCGTAGTACGTCATCTGGGCGGTCAGGCCGGGCCCGAAGAGATCGGGGATCTCGGCGAGCACGATCGTCCCCGGCGGCGTCGCCGCCGTCGTCCCGTCGATCTCGATCCCGTAGCCGCCGAGCTCTTGGCCGAAGGTGGCGCCGTCGCCGAGGCCCGTACCGGCCCACAACCAGGGCGCAGCTGCGGCCGAGCGGACGGTGTACGGGCGCTGCAGCTTGCCGTCGTCGTTGCCGCGGTACTGGACCCCGATGAGCGAGGACTCCGGTCGGCCGAGGTCGCGCCAGAGCCGTGTACGCCTCAGCGTCCGGCCCTGCAGCTGCACCTGCCAGAAGAAGCTGTTCGCCGAGAGGAAGGCGAGGTTGCCGCCGAGGTCGCGGAAGTTGCGCAGCAGGTCGTACTCGTGCGTGGTGACGTATTCCGAGTGGCCGGGGAAGACGACGAAGTCGTAATGGGAGATCAGCTCCTCGGCCGTCCGGATCGACTCGAGGTCGGTCTCGGTCAGGATGTCCGGCTGCTTGCCGGTCATGCTCAGCCAGCGGAGGAAGTCGACGTCGTACTTACGCCACTGTGGCGGCACGCCGCGCCGGATGAACATCCGCCCGAGTGCGGCGGTGCTCTGAGCCCCCTTCGCGTACCAGGTGTCGCCCCAGCCGTTCCCGTCCGCATCACGGAAGTTGTAGGCCTGCCACGTGTTGGTCGGCATCACGACCGCGACGCGGCTTCGCTCGCCGAAGGTCGTCGGGCGAATCACGAACGGCGCGTAGCCGATTCGCCCGTCATTCGCGGTCAGCTTGACGAAGTAGACCCCGGTGGGCCACGGGCCGAGGGCGCGGTTCAGCGTCGCCCGCCGGTGACGCGCCTTCCACTCGATCGTCACCGGCTGGTCGACCGGGACGCCGTTCATCAGCGTGTCGCTGTGCGTGCGTGTGTCCTCGCCGCCGGCGCGGAAGGTCTGCAGCGTCAACGACGTCGCGTCGGTCTCGATCGCCAGCCGGGCGGCGCTCGAGGCGACGTAGCTCTCGGCCGTGAATCCCGCATCGACGCCGAGCACACGGACCACCGCCGAGCGGAGCTGTCGGCCCTCGCGCGCGTTGTCGGCGCCGTAGGTGCGCCTGTTGCCGGCGCGGTCGAGGGTGCTGAGGCGGATCAGGTACGTGCGCGCGCCCATCGACCAGTGCGGGAACCACGTGAACGTGTGCCGCCCTGGCTTCAGGTTCGCCCAGAGCTCGTAGATCGTCGTCGGCGAGCTCAGCGTCCGCGTCACCTCGAAGTGCACCTCGGCCGGCTCGTCCAGTGTGAAGCCGATCTTTGCGGACTCGCGCAGCTTGTCGCCGTTCGGGGAGATCGTCGTCAGGCGCTTGTTGTCGCCCTGGAACGGCGTCCGGTCGCGGTTGCGAGCGTGGATGTTCAGCAGCCGCGCGGGCGTCTGGTCGATCCGCAGCGGCGAGGTGGCGAGGACGCGGAAGCCGTCGACGAGGCGAATCCGGTAGTTGCCGTCCCAGATGCGCCGGCTGCCGAGCCGGCCGTTCCAGCGGAAGTCGAGGAAGCGGCGGCGCTCGGGCGGCACGATCCAGCCGACGACGCGGCCGTCCTCGCGTGCCAGCTGCACGCCGACGTGCTGGGCCTGAGGCAGGGACGCCTGGATCCGCAGCCGCTTCGCGGTCGGCGAGAAGTCGCGCGGCGCGACCGTCAGGTCCGCGGCGGCGGCGGGCGGGACGACGGCGAGAGCGAGGACGAGCAGGGCTAGGCGGCGCATCGGTCGCCAATCGTAGTTGCGAAACCTGACGGCTAGCCGCTCGTCATGTGACGCCCGAAATTGGGACCGCGCGCGCAACTGCGCGAGGGCGGCGTTGGGCTCCACCAGGAGCGCTCCGGCGGCAATCGCCGTGAGCTCGAGCAGGCGAGTACGTGTGACGGCGGGGGGCACGAGCGCCGCATCGTAGACGGCGCGTGTGACGGAAGCGTTA
>CAWHKD010000011.1:0-59463 GCA_963829845.1 uncultured Gaiellaceae bacterium
CCTCGGCGTCGCCGGTCTCCTCTTCCGGGTCCGGGACGGGCGTCCCCTCCTGCTCGTCGTTCCTGTCGTCCTCGCGCGGGTGCTCAGTATCCTGATCTGTCATGCGCGTGCTTCTCCCCGACTCCTCGGAACTCGAACTTCCGGACGGTGCCACCGGCCTCGACGCCGCACGCGCGATCGGGCCCAAGCTGGCCGAGCAGGCGGTGTTGATCCGCCAGAACGGGAACGTCCAAGACTTGCGCCTGCCGCTCGCGGACGGCCAGCCGATCCAGATCCTGACCACGCGCGACACCGAGGATCCCGACGCCCTCTATGTACTGCGCCACTCGCCGCGCATCTGCTCGCCGAGGCCGTGCGCAGGCTGTATCCGGGGGTCAAGATCGCGATCGGACCGCCGATCGAGAACGGCTTCTACTACGACTTCGAGTTCCCCGAGCCGATCCGTGAGGAGGATCTGGAGAAGATCGAAGCCGAGATCCAGCGCGAGCTGAAGGAAGGCCGCACCTGGGAGCGCGAGGAGATCTCGGCCGTCGAGGCGAAGCGGCGCTTCGAGGCCGAGGGCGAGCGCTACAAGGTCGAACTCGTCGACACTGCCGAGGGCGAGATCTCGCTCTATACCCAGGGTGAGTTCACGGACCTCTGCCGCGGTCCACACCTGCAGGACTCGAAGCCGATCAAGGCGATCAAGCTGACGTCGCTCGCGGGCGCCTACTGGCGCGGCGACGAGAAGAACACGCAGCTGACCCGGATCTACGGCACCGCCTTCTATTCGCAGGCCGATCTCGACGCTCACCTCGAGCGGCTCGAGCAGGCGAAGGCGCGAGACCACCGTCGGCTCGGCCGCGACCTCGATCTGTTCCACCTCTCCGAGGAGTCGCCTGGCTCGCCCTTCTGGCACCCGAAGGGGATGGTGCTCTGGAACGAGCTCGAGGATTTGCGCCGGCGCGAGAACAAGAAGCGCGGCTACAGCGAGGTGAAGACGCCGCTGATGTACGAGAAGACCGTGTGGCAGACGAGCGGCCACTGGGACAAGTTCCGCGAGAACATGTTCCTGGTCGTGTCCGACGACGACCCCGTGCCGCATTCGGGCCTGAAGCCGATGAACTGTCCCGGGCACATGCTCCTCTTCGGCTCGCGGCTCCGCAGTTACCGCGACCTGCCGATCCGCTACGCGGAAAGCTCGACCCTGCACCGGAACGAGCTCGCCGGTGCCTTGCATGGGCTGCTGCGCGTCCGCCACGTCACCCAGGACGACGCTCACATCTTCTGCACCGAGGAGCAGGCGGCGGCCGAGATCGACGCCTGCATCGAGTTCGCGAAGGACCTCTACGCGCTTTTCGACGTCACGCCGCACGCCGAGCTGTCGACGAGGCCGGAGAACCGGCTCGGGACGGAGGAGGAGTGGGACCACGCGGAGGGGATCCTCCAGGCCGCGCTCGAGCGGCACGGGATCGAGTACGTCGTCAGCCCCGGCGAGGGCACCTTCTACGGGCCGAAGATCGACCTGCACATGAGCGACGCGATCGGCCGGACCTGGCAGATGGGGACGATCCAGGCCGACTACCAGATGCCGCGCCAGTTCGGGCTCACGTACATGGGCGCCGACAACACCGAGCACACGCCGATGGTCGTCCACCGGGCGCTGCTCGGCTCGCTGGAGCGGTTCATCGGCATCCTCACGGAGCACTACGCGGGCGCGTTCCCGTTCTGGCTCGCGCCGGTGCAGGTGCGGCTGATCCCAGTCGCCGAGAACCATGGGGAGGCCGTGCTCGAGCTGCGGCGGCGGCTCGAGGCGGAGGGCTTTCGCGTCGACCTCGACCAGCGCGGCGAGACGCTGGGGAAGCGGATCCGCGAGGCCGAGCTGGAGAAGATCCCCTTCACGATCGTCTACGGCGACCGCGAGTCGGACGAGTCGCTCGCGGTGCGGGAGCGCGGCGGCGGGCAGTCGACGGTGGGCCTTTCGGAGCTGCTCGAACGGTTCCGGGCAGAGCTTGCTACGATCGGGTCCTGAAAGAAGGAGCGGACCACTGCCCCTCACCTTCCCGGGCCGAGAGCTCGCGAGGGTTCAACCGAGCCGGTTGGACGAGGAAAACGTGGCCGCTGCTTGCAGCGGTTTTTGTCGTCGATGAGGAGGATTCAACGAGCTTGGTGAAGAGCCTTTGAGGCCGAGACGCCGTCCGGAAGACCGGCGCATTCCACAGCCGCAGGACCGGATCAACGAGAACATCCGCGTTCCCCAGGTCCGCCTGGTGGGCGAGGACGGCGAGCAGATCGGGATCAAGTCGACCGACGAAGCACGCGAGTACGCCTACTCGAAGGGCCTCGACCTGGTCGAGGTCGCCGCGGGGGCGGACCCGCCCGTCGCGCGGGTGATGGATTACGGCAAGTACCGCTACGAGCAAGAGCAGAAGGCGAAGCTGGCCCGGAAGCACCAGACGCAGATCAACGTCAAGGAGATCAAGTTCAGGCCGAAGATCGGCATTCACGACTACGAGACGAAGAAGGGCCACGTTGTGCGCTTTCTCAACCAGCGCGCGAAGGTCAAGGTGACGATCATGTTCCGGGGGCGCGAGAACCTGCACCCGGAGCGGGGCCGCGACCTGCTTCTCCGTCTCGCCGACGAGATCAAGGAGCTCGGGGTGGTCGAATCGCCACCGCTGCTCGACGGGCGCAACATGGTCATGCTGCTCGGCCCCACGAAAAACGCAGGAGTGAAACCAGATGCCAAAGATGAAGAGCGGGAGCGGAGCGAAGAAGCGCTTCAAGGTGACCGGGACGGGAAAGATCCTGCGCCGTCACGCGATGCAGAGCCACAACCTGGAGCACAAGTCGGCCAAGCGTAAGCGCGCCTTCGACAAGGACCTCGAGGTCGCCGAAGTGGACAAGCCGCGCCTGAAGAAGCTGCTGGGGCTGAAGTAAGTGGCTCTCCTGGCAACAGTTAGTGCGCCTCCGGCGCGCGATGCGCGGCGCATTGCCGCGTCCTCAGTCGCGTCCATGCCTTCACGCATGAACGCTCCCGGCGTCCTTGCAGAGCTTGCGTCTCGCACGCCCGAGACGCGAAACCGTCACCAGGAGAGCCACTAATGCCACGGGTCAAGCGATCGGTTCACGCGCGCAAGAAGCGCCGCAAGGTCCTGGGCGAGGCGAAGGGCTACTGGGGCCTCAAGAGCCGCAGCTACCGCTACGCGAAGGAGCAGGTCGAGCACTCGCTGGTCTACGCCTACCGCGACCGCAAGAACAAGAAACGCACGTTCCGCCAGCTCTGGATCGTCCGCATCAATGCGGCCGCGCGGGCCAATGGGATGTCCTACAACCAGTTCATCTCGGGGCTGCACAAGGCGGGCATCGAGCTCGACCGCAAGGTCCTCGCCGATCTGGCCGTGGCCGATCCGGCCGCGTTCACCGCGGTCGTCGAGCAGGCGAAGGCCGCGCTCGCAGCCGACAAGGCTGCGTAGCTCCCGTTGATCACCTCGGCGTCGAACCCGACGCTGAAGCTCGTCCGCAAGCTCCTCGCGCAGAAGCGCAAGCGCGAGGAGCTCGGGCTCTTCGCCGTCGAGGGCGAGGACCTCGTCGCGGCGGCGCGCGCCGCCGGGATCGAGCCGATCGAGCTCCTCGTCGCCGGCGAGAACGTCGAAGCGGAGCTGCTTGCCGCGGTCTCCACGCTCGCACATCCGGCGCGCGTCGTCGGCGTCTACCGCACGGCCGCGCTCCCGAAGGAGCCGCGCCGGACGTCACTCGCGCTCTGGCATGTAGCCGATCCCGGCAACGTCGGCACGCTGCTGCGCACCGCCGACGCGTTCGGCGCGGTGGTGGCGCTCTCGGACGGATGCGCCGATCCGCTTGGCCCAAAAGCGCTGCGCGCCTCTGCAGGCGCGATCTTCCGTGTTCCGCTGCTCGCGTTCGACGACTCGCCCGGAGAACGCGTCGCGCTCGTTGCCCACGGCGCGCCGCCGCTGCACGAGCTCGCCCTAACCGGCCCGGTCACCTTCATCCTCGGAGCCGAACGGCACGGCCTGCCGCCGGAGGTCGTCGACCAGGCGGACGCGGCTGCGACGATCGCGACGAGCGGCGCTGCCGAGTCGCTCAACGTCGCCGTGGCCGGGGCGATCGCCCTCTACGAGCACTCGCGGCGCGGTTAGGGCGCTCCCTCGAGGAACCAGTGGACGGCCGCCTTCGACGTGGTCGTCGGGACCTCGTGATCGCCGTCGAAGCGCCGGTACGTCACCGGGTAGCCGGCCTGGCGGAGCTTGCGAACGACTGCGTCACCGGCGCGTGCGATCGGGAGGACGCTGTCGCGCGTACCGTGTGAGACGAAGAAGCGCGGGATCCCCCGCTGCTCGCCCGCGACGATGCCGCCCGGCGAGAACGCGATCACGGCGGGAAAGAGGTCGCCGTTCGAGACGCCGAGCGTCAACGCGTAGGTGGCGCCGTCCGAGAAGCCGCCAACCGCGAGCCGGCGACGGTCGATCGGGCAGCGCTCGTACGCCTCGGCGAGGGCGAGGTTGACCGACTCGAGGTCGAGGTCCTGCTCCGAGCGGAGGATGCTCCAGGTCTGGCCTTTCGACGCCGGTGCGATCAAGACGAGCCCAGGTTCTTTCAACGCACCGCCGAACGCGTCGATCGCCCCTGCGGGCGTGCCACCGGCGCCATGGAGGGCGACGATCAGCGCCCGTTGTCCTCGTCCCCGCGTCACGTGCATCCGCGCCGCCTGGCCGTTGCCGAGCGTGAGCTCGTGGACGCCGGGGTTGCACGAAGCGACCGTCGTCGCGGTGGAGCCGGTCGTGACGTCGACGACCGCGGGTTCACCTTCACTGCCGCCGCAGCCCGCGGCTCCCAGTGCGAGGAGCGCGAGCGGGACGGGCCTCCTGATCACCAGGCGCCGCCTCCACCGCCGCCGCCGCCCCCGCCACCACCGCCCGAGAAGCCCCCGCCGAATCCGCCGGAGCCGGACGACGGTGGCGCGAGCGCCGAGCCGAAGCCCGATGCGAGGTCGCCGATGCTCATCGATGTCGGACCCGAGGCGAGGTCGCCGTGGGGGCCGATCCAGTAGAGCGTGCTCGCGGTGGCCAATGCCTCCGGCATGTGGAGCTGCGCTCCCTGGAGGACGCGCTCCGCGATCCCGAAGGCGATGCCGTAGACGAGGTAGCGCTCCCAGAGCTCCAGCGAGGCAGGCGGCGCGATGTCGAGTCGCGGGAAGTCGGTCAGATAGCGGCGGAATGCCTCCCAGCGCTCGGCCTCGGCCTGCGCCTCGGGCGAGCGCCTGCGCCAGAGCCGGCGGTTGAAGGCGGAGGCGGCGAGCACGGCGGCGCCGACGATGCCGCAGACGCCGAATGCGATCTCGACGACGCTGTTCCAGGTCGGTGCAACCGAGTTGTAGGCGCCGATCCCGACCAGCAGCAGGATCCCGCCCGCCGCAGCGAGCACGGCCGCACCGCCGAGCAGCGCCGCGAGCCCGGCGTTCCGGTACCAGTGCCGGTTCCTCGCCTCTGTGCCCACGGCCGACTTGAACGACGTGAATCGCTCCGAGTTCCCCGTCCTGTCGTCCTCGATCCGGTCGCGGAAGTTGGAGAGCCGCTCCGGCCCGTCGGCGAGGATCGAATCGACGACCTGGCCGACCGGCGCCTCGAACGCCTCGACGGGAGCCTCGACGTCGCCGAGCGAGAGCTCGAGGTCGGAGATCTGCTGCGTCTTCAAGCCGCCCCAGATCTTCCGCTCTGTCGTCACCTGCTCGGCGCGGTAGCGGCCGCGGCGGATCAGATCGAAGAGCGTCGCCGTGAACTCGAGCGAGCCCGGCGCGCCTCCCTGCGCGAGCAGGCCGGGAACGAGGGCGGGCTGGGTCTCGGTCGGCGGCTCCTGCTCGTACTCGCGGTCGTAGCTCGTCCCGCGCTCGCGGCCCCAGCGCCACCAGACGAAGCCGATCACCGCCAGCGCGGGGAGGAGCGCGATTGCGAGCAGCTTCGCGATCGTCGCGCCGAGGTTGTCGAGGGCGTCGTCGATCTTGCGCTGGTCCTCCTCGAATGCGGCCGCGTCCTCGCGTTCCTCGACCACGATCGTGTCGAGGCCCGGCCCGCTCTCGACCTTCATCCCGGCCGTCGAGGTGAAGAAGCGCCTGGGAATCAGCGTCCGCAACTCGACGAACTGGCCGGCCGGCACGTCGAGTGCACGCAGCGTCACTCGGTTGCCGTCGATCGTGACGTCGCCCCTGACGCCGACCGGGTGGCCCCAGGCGCGCGAGACCTCACCGGGGGCGAGGAGCTGCGCCGTCAGCTGACCGAGCGGGACTTCCCATTCGTCGCCCCACACCTGCAGGTTGACATCGACGACGTCGTCGTACGCGACGGCGACCCCGCGCAGCCGGTAGGCGATCCGGAACGTGCGCACCTCGTTCGCGGCCGCGTAGTGCCAGACGATCCTGATCCCGTCGTCGCGCCGCTCGACCCCGTACGTGCCGGGCGGCGAGCTGCAGCCGAGCTCGGTGCAACCGCCGGGGCGATACCCGACGTCGCCCTCCGAGACGGACACTTGATCGAGGCTCTCGCCGTCGCGGAGGGGGATGTCGCGGTAGCCGCCGCTGAAGTCGCCGTCGAACGCGAAGGTGATGTTCTCGGCGACGACGAGGCCGCCGTCGCGGGCGACCTGAACGACGACGTCCGCCCGGGGGAGGGCGAACGACTTGGCGTCGGCGTTCCCGGCGAGCGCGAGCGCCGCCAGCAACGCGACCGCCAGGAGGGCCCGGCGAAACATCGGCTGACCCGTCGGAGCGCGCCGTCCGCCCCGATGCTGCGTCCTCAGTCGCACCGATAGCCTCGGCTATCGGCGCTCCCTGCGTCCTTGCCTCGGAACGGCCGTCGCACTCCGGCGGGGAGCGACGTTCCGCCGGCCCCTCCTAGAACGCGACGCGTGGCGCCTCCCGGGCCTCGTCCTCCACCTCGAAGAACTCCTTCCGCGAGAAGCCGAACGGCCCGGCGAAGAGGTTGCCCGGAACCTGCTGGATCGCGGTGTTGTAGGTGAGGACGGTGTCGTTGTAGACCTGGCGTGAGACCGCGATCCGATTCTCGGTCTGCGCGAGCTCCTCCTGGAGTTGGCGGAAGTTCTCGTCGGCCTGCAGCTCGGGATACGCCTCGGCGACGGCGAAGAGGCGCCCGAGCGCCTGGCCGAGGATGCCCTCGGCGGCGCCCTGCTCCGCGGGTCCCTGCGCCTGCTGCGCGCGCGTGCGCGCCGCGGTCACGGCCTCGAACGTCTCCCGCTCGTGCGCCGCATAGCCCTTGACTGTCTCGACGAGGTTCGGGATCAGGTCGTAGCGCCGCTTCAGCTGCACGTCGACCTGCGCCCACGCGTTCTCGACGCGGTTGCGGAGGCTGACGAGCCGGTTGTAGAAGAAAACGGCCGCGACGAGCAGCAGCACGACGATGCCGATCACGATCCAGAGCATGCGCGGACTCTACGCGTCCCGCCGGACCGCCGCGAAGACCACATCCTCGCCCCCGGCGTACGGCCTGCGGTCGAACCAGCCCCACTGCGCCACGACGTCGAAGCCGGCGCGGTCGAGCAGCAGCCGCCACTCCGGCGGGGAGAGCCAGGCGAGGTGCATCGTCGAGGCCTCGTCGCCGCGCCGCACAGAGAGTGTCAGCGTCCGCTCGCCCTCGTCCCAGTCGGCACGCTCGAAAATCCCCGGCTCGCGCTCGAGCCAGCGCCCGTGTGTGTCCTCGACGTCCTCCGCGCTCGGCGCGAAGACGTCGAACACGAGCCGGCCGCCCGGCACAAGCAAATCGCGGGCGGCACGGAGCGCGCGGAGCCGCTCGGTCTCCGTCGTCATGTGCAGCAGTGAGCGGAACGGGATCAGGACGAGCGGCACGCGCTCGGCGACGGGCGGCTCGCGCAGGTCGCCGAGCCGGAGGTCGGGCTCGACGCCCTCGGCGGCGGCGTACTCGCGCGCGACCTCGAGCATCCCGGCCGACGCGTCGACGCCGATCACGCGAACGCCGGCCTTCGCGATGGGGACGGAGATGCGGCCGGTGCCGCACGCGAGCTCGACGACCGGACCACCGGATGCGCACGCCTCCTCGACGTAGAAGTCGACGTCCTCTATGACGCCCCTGCTCCACGCGTCGTAGAGCCGAGCGATCGGGTTATAGGGGGAGCAACGCTCCATCAGACTCCCCAGGCTTGCGGACAACCCAGACGAACTCGTTCGCGTTCTCGTCGAACGGCCGGCGGTCGAAGCCGCCGTAGAGCGCCTCGACCTCGAATCCCGCCGTCTCGATCAGGCCTTCCCATTCGGAGCGGTTCAGCCACCAGAGCGAGATCGTGACGCCGCTCTCGAGCGTGACGTCGACGCGGTTGTCGTGCTTGGCGTGGTCGATCCGGTGGCGGATGCCGTTCTGCTCGAGCCACTCGCCGTCGTTCGCGGCCGCGATCTGCGGGTCGAAGACGAAGAAGTTCCAGGCGAAGCGGCCGCCGGGACGGAGCGACGCATAGGCGCGCTCGAAGACGCGGCGGCGGTCGGCCCAGGTGGGAAGGTGGCCCAGCGAGCGAGCGGGGACGTAGATCAGCCCTGCAGCCTCGTCCAGCTCCAGGTCGCGCATGTCGCACTCGCGTAGCTCGAGCTCGACCCCAGCCGCAGCGGCGCGCTCACGCGCCTGTGCGAGCATCGCGGGCGAGGAGTCGATCCCGAGCACGTGCCGGCCGGTCTCGCGCGCGACCGGGATCGCGACACGGCCGTTCCCCACGGCGAGCTCGACCAGCGGGCCGTCCGTCTCCCGGGCGAGCCCGACGTAGAAGGCGACGTCCTCGGTCATGTGCGCCGACCAGTCGTCGTAGATCGGCGCGAAGTGGTCGTAAGCGCTCATGTCGCGCTATCGTTAGCACGTGACCACGCACGCGCTGCAGCTGTTTACGCTGCCCCGGCTCGCCGGGGCGGCGCGCGCGTAGCCGCACCTCCGGTTTCGAGTCGGGGCGCCTCGTTCCCTGTACCCACGACACCACCCGGAGGAGGACATGGACAACAGGAGAGGTAGTCTCGCCGCCGTGGACGCGCAAGCGCTGACCGCCGAGGCGACGGCTGCGATCGGGGCGGCCCCGAGTGTTGACGAGCTCGAGGAGCTGCGCGTGCGTTACCTCGGCCGCAAGAGCGAGCTCAAGCTCGCGCTGCGCGAGGTGCGCGACCGCGACTCCGGGATGGCGCTGAACGCGGCCCGCCAGGCGGTCGAGGAGGCGCTGGCGGCCCGGGAGGCCGAGCTCGCCGCGGTTCCCGACGAGGATTCGACCTTCGACCCGACGCTGCCCGGGGAGCCCGTCCCGCGCGGCAGCCTGCACCTGATCACGCAGCTGCGGCGGCGCATCGAGGACGTGTTCCTCGGCATGGGCTACGAGGTCTACGACGGCCGCGAGGTCGAGACGGTCTGGCACAACTTCGACGCGCTCAACCAGCCGGAGGCGCACCCCTCACGCGACCCGCGGGACACCTTCTACTTCGACGCGAACACGCTCCTGCGCACGCACACCTCGCCCTCGCAGATCCGCGCGATGCAGGCGCAGGAGCCGCCGATCTACCTCGTCTCGCTCGGGCGCACCTACCGGCGCGACCCGCTCGACGCGACGCATACGCCCGTGTTCCACCAGGTCGAGGGCCTCGCCGTCGACCGGGGGATCACGCTCGCCGACCTGCGGGGCACGATCGAGCTCTTCACGAGCGCGATCTTCGGCAAGCGCGAGGTGCGGATGCGGACGAGCTTCTTCCCCTTCACCGAGCCGTCGGTCGAGTTCGACATCACCTGCTATCTCTGCCACGGCCAGGGCTGCCCGGTCTGCAAGCACTCGGGCTGGATCGAGATGGGCGGCGCCGGCGTCGTCGACCCGAACGTCCTCGAGGCGGTCGGGTACGACCCGGAGGAGTGGCAAGGGTTCGCGTTCGGGCTCGGGATCGACCGGATCGCGTTCCTCCGCCACGGTCTTCCCGACCTCCGCCTCTTCTGGGAGAACGACCTGCGCATGACGAGGCAGTTCTGATGAAGGTTCCAGTGTCGTGGTTGCGCGAGTACGTCAACTTCGACCGGCCGGTCGAGGAGCTCGCGCGGAAGCTCGGCTTCACGAGCTGCGAGGTCGACCGGGTCGTCCACCGAGGCGTCGTCGATGTCGACGGCAACCTCGGCCGCTTCCTCGTCGGGCACGTCATCGAGGCCGGCAAGCACCCGAACGCGGACCGCCTCCAGCTCTGCCGCGTGGACGTCGGCGAGAGCGAGCCGCGCCAGATCGTCTGCGGCGCCTGGAACTTCGGTGCCGGCGCGACGGTCGCGGTGGCGCTGCCCGGCGCGCTCCTGCCCGGCGCGGATCAGCCGCTCGGCGAGGCGAAGCTCCGCGGCGAGACCTCGCGCGGGATGATCCTCTCCGAGCGTGAGCTCGAGCTCGGCGACGACCACAGCGGGATCATGGTGCTGGACGACGGGCTCGAGCCCGGGACCCCGCTCGCCGACGTGCTGCCGCTGACGGAGAAGGTGCTCGAGATCGAGACCGGCTTCAACCGGCCGGACCTGACGTCGATCTACGGCATCGCCCGCGAGGTCTCGGCCCTGACCGGTGCGGCGCTGGCACCGCCGCCGGGGCGGGAACCGGAGCGGGCCGGCGACGAGCCGGTCGACGTCCGCGTCGACGACTTCGAGGGCTGCCCGCGCTACATCGGCCGGATCTTCCGCGGCGCCCAGGTCGGCCCGTCGCCGGCGTGGCTGAAGGCGCGGCTCCTCGCCGCCGGCATGCGCTCGATCTCGAACGTCGTCGACATCACGAACTACGTCATGCTCGCACTCGGCTCGCCCTTGCACGCGTTCGATCTCTTACTCCTCGAGGAGGGCCGGATCGTCGTTCGTCGCGCGCAGCCGGGGGAGAAGATCCGGACCCTCGACGGCCACGAGCGCGAGCTCGCGGCCACCGACCTCGTCATCGCCGACGGGAAGCGGCCCGTAGCGGTCGCCGGAATCATGGGCGGCGAGGACAGCGAGGTCCGCGACGAGACGACGGACATCTTGCTCGAGGCGGCGAACTTCGACGCGCTCACGGTGCTGCGGACGTCACGACGCCTGCGTCTTCGCAGCGACGCCTCCACGCGGTGGGAGAAGGGCGTCGACCCGTACGCGGCCGAGCAGGCGGCGGTCTATGCGACCGAGCTCCTCGTCTCCGTCGCCGGCGCGAGCTGGATGGGGCATACGGACGTCCACGGGGAGCTGCCGAGGCCGCCCGTCGTGCGCCACCGGCCGGAGCTCGTCGGGCGCCTGTCCGGAATGGAGATTCCCGTCGAGGAGCAGGTCGACCGGCTGCAGCGGCTCGGCTTCGAGGTCGCCGGTGACGAGGTGACAGTGCCGACGTGGCGCATGAGCGACGTCACGCGCCCGGTCGACCTCGTCGAGGAGGTCGTACGCTTCCGGATCGAGGAGGTCCCGTCGACGCTGCCCGAGCGCGCCGCGCCGTCCGTGCAGCTGACGAAGGAACAGCGTCTGCGCCGCAAGGTCGAGGACCTGCTTGTCGGCGCCGGCTACGCCGAGGCGTACACGTGGACGATGGTGCCCGCCGCGGAGGGCAGGCTGGCGCTGGAGGAGCCCTACACGACGGAGATGGCGGCACTGCGGACCGACCTCCAGCTCGGCCTCCTCGACTCGGCCGAGCGGAACCGGAACGCCGCCGTCGAGCGGATCGCCTTGTTCGAGATCGCGCGCGTGTTCCGGGCGACCGGGGAGGAGCTGCCGGAAGAGCACTGGCACGTCGCCGGCATCGCCGAGGGGGGCTTCTTCCGCGCGAAGGGGGCGGTCGAGGCGCTCCACCAGGCGCTCGGCGTCCCGCTCGGGCCGGTTCAGCGCGAGGCCGGCCGCGCCGCCCAGACACCGTACGGCCGCATCGTCGAGCTGCCCGACGACTGGGGGTACTTCGAGCTCGACCTCGAGACGCTCCTCGCCGAGGTGCCGGACGCGATCGCTTACGAGGACGTGATCACGTTTCCGGCCGTCAAGCAGGATCTCGCGTTCTCCGTCGATGAGTCGGTCGCGGCGGGCGACCTGATCGCCGCAGCCCGCGAAGCGGCCGGCCCCGAGCTACGCGACCTGCGCGTTTTCGATGTCTACCGCGGCGAGCAGGTGGGGGAGGGCAAGAAGTCGATTGCGCTGGCGGCAGCCTTCCAGTCGCCGGAGCGGACGCTCTCCGACGAGGACGCGGCGAGGTTGCGCGAGCGGATCGTTGCCGAGCTCGCCGAGCGCTTCGGCGCCGAGCTCCGCGCCTGAGTTCACGTAGCGCGAAACAGGCAGTCGTACTGCTTCAAAGCCGTACCCGCGTGCGCGCGAATCGCGTTGCTTTCGTAAGCGCTCGTTCATGCGGCGCTTTACGACGAGCCACAGGAAAAGGGGTAAAGATGCCGAACAGGAACGAAGATCAGACGCCTGCTCGTGCTGCTGCTGGCCCTCGCGACACTCACGGTGAGCGGGGCCGCGGGTGCGACTGCGGGCGATGGCGGCGACAAGGACGACGACGACGCGGCCGTCGTGACGCACGGGTCGTCGAAGGGCGACAAGGAGCGACAAGGGCGACAAGTCTGAGAAGTGCGAAGAGATGCGAAGAAGGACGCGGACGCCGACGACGAGTCAGCGACCGCGGCGCCTCGCGCAAGACGGACGCCAACGCTTCGGTCAAGGCGAAGGCCAAGGGACGACGCCGCGAAGGCTGCGGCCAAGGCCAAGCCGAAGGCCGACCACGCGGCGAAGACCGCGGCCAAGGTGAGCAGAAACCGGCAGAAAGCCGATCACGCCGCCAAGACCACGGCCAAGGCTGCGGCGAAGGCCTCTGCGAAGGCGACGGTGAAGGCCAATGCGAAGGTCGATGACAAAGTGAAGGCGACCGCGAAGACGGAGGGCAGCGGCCGTTCGGACGAGGCGCACCACCACGTGATCATCTGCCACCGTACGGGCTCGGCTTCGAACCCCTACGTGGTCATCAACATCGCGTTCACGGCCTGGACGGAGGCGCATAGCCCCGCGACCGGGTCGCATCCAGCGCTGGACGGGCGCACGGACATCCTCCTCAAGGATCCTGCCTCTGGTCCGGGCTCGAAGGATGGGTTCACGAAGGCGGCCTGTGGTGGCACAACGCCGCCCCCGCATGAAACGGATGTGTGTCCGAACATCGCGGGTGTGCAGGTGACGGTGCCGGCGGGGATGGTGCTTGACGCGCATGGCAACTGTGTTCCTGCGCCGACCCTGGGCATGAGACGGATGTGTGTCCGAACATCGCCGGTGTGCAGGTGACGGTGCCGGCGGGGATGGTGCTTGACGCGCATGGCAACTGCGTTCCTGCGCCGACGCCTGGGCATGAGACGGATGTGTGTCCGAACATCGCCGGTGTGCAGGTGACGGTGCCGGCGGGGATGGTGCTTGACGCGCATGGCAACTGCGTTCCTGCGCCGACGCCTGGGCATGAGACGGATGTGTGTCCGAACATCGCCGGTGTGCAGGTGACGGTGCCGGCGGGGATGGTGCTTGACGCGCACGGCAACTGCGTTCCTGCGCCGACGCCTGGGCATGAGACGGACGTGTGCCCGAACATCGCCGGTGTGCAGGTGACGGTGCCGGCGGGGATGGTGCTACAGGACGCGCACGGCAACTGCGTCACCGCGGCGGTCGTCGGCCACACCGACCTCTGCCTGAACATCGACGGCGTGCAGACGACGGTGCCTGCCGGGATGGTGCGTGACGCCCACGGCGACTGCGTGGCTGAGGCGACAGTGCATGTGACCGGTTCCGTGCAGACGCCCAGCTCGCCGCACGCAGCCCCCGCGCTACCGACAGCGCCACGACGGCGGTCGCGGGAGCCATGCAGAGCGGAGAGGCCGAGCAGGCCGAGCATGAGCAGTCGGAGTCCGGCGTGCTCGGCGAGACTGCGACTTCGCCGGAGGACTCGATCGCCGAGACGGCGACGAGCGGCACGCTGCCCTTCACGGGCATCCCGCTCTGGATCGTGGCGCTGGTGGGCGCCGGTCTGCTCACCGCAGGCTTCGCGCTTCGGCGCGCCGCCCAGCACTGACCCACGAGGACGAGCGACGAGACGGGGCGGCATTCGGGCCGCCCCGTCTTGCGTGGGCAATCCGATCTTGCGGCCCCCTCGTAGTGTGGGGCGATGCGCTTGCGAGGGGTCATCGGTCTCGTCGTCGCCACGGGCCTCGTCGTCGTGCCGGCCGCGATCCCGGCGGCGGCCGCCCAGCTGCGCGGGACGGCAGGCCCCGGCTTCTCGATCACGCTCCAGAACGAGGCCGGCACGCTCGTCTCCCGGCTCGACCCGGGGACCTACGACATTGCAGTCCGTGATCTCTCGGCCGAGCACAACTTCCACATCTACGGCCCTGGCGTGGAGGAAATGACGAGCGTCGACGCGATCGAGGACAAGAACTGGACCGTGACGTTCCGCGAGGCCCGCTACACGTACGTCTGCGACCTGCATCCGAGCCAGATGGTGCGCGAGCTGGTCGTCGGCAGCCCGCCGGCGGCGCAGCCGCCGAAGCCGGCGCCGGCGAAGCCGACGCCCAAGCTGCTCGCGACCGTCGGCCCGAAGTCGACGATCTCGCTCCGGAGCTCGAGCGGCGCCGCGCTCAAGAGCGTCAAGGCCGGGACGTACTCGATCGTCGTCCGCGACCGCTCGAAGGCGCACAACTTCCACCTCGTCGGCGTCGGCGTGAACAAGAAGTCGTCCGTGAGCGCCCTCGGGACGACCACCTGGAAGCTGAAACTGTCCAAGGGTGCGCTCCGCTTCTACTCCGACAAGGCGCCGACGACGGTCAAGGGCTCGGTCAAGGTCGTCTAGCCGCGGCCGCTGGGCCTGATCAGGCCCGCCTTCTCGCCCCTGCGGCAAACGAACGTGGCTAGCTCAGATGAAGGTCGCCGTCGTGGATCTCGGCGATCCGGTCGGCGACGATCTCCTCGTCGGCGCCGAGGAGGCCGCGCTCGACGAGCACGCCGTGGAAGATGTCCGCCTGCTCGTCGGCGAGCACCTCTTTCACCCTGCCGAACTTGTCGCCGGCAGCGTCGTACACCGTCCAACCCGGCTCGATCAGGAGCCAGGAGACGGGGTCGCCGGCCACCTAGACCGCCTTTCCGGCCACGCGCCAGACGGGGCCTTGCGTCGCCACGTTGTGCGTGTCGGAGAGAACGTGCAGGAGCGTCAGTCTGGCGGGGATCCCCTCGGCGTCGAGGCGTTCGAAGCAGCGCCCCGTCATCTCCGACGACGCGCCGTAGCCGAACCGACGCGCAACGCGGAAGCGGAAGGCCGCGCGGCCCGCCACGCGGGTCGGATTGAGCGGCGCCGTCAGCAGGGCCGCCCTGGCGAGGTGGTCGGTCGAGGTCAGCTGGAGCTCGCAGAGCAGGTCGCTCCAATCCGCGGGCAGGCTCTCGAGCGCCGCGTCCCACTGCGCTGCAACGGGCTCGCGCGGCAGCTCCGGCCGTGCTTCCCGCTCGCCGACGGTGACGAGCGACAGCGTCGCGTGGATCCGCTCGTCGTCGAGCTTGCGGAAGAGCTTGTCGGCCTGGTCGGGCCCGATCCCGCCGCCCGCCCGGTGCACCGAAAGGCGGAGGTCGTTGCCGAGCCTTCCGGGACCCGCCGGGCCTAGCAGCGCGGCCGCTCGAGCGCGCTGCTCGTCCCGGGCGACCGAGACATTCAGCTTGGTCTCCCCCCAGTCCTCGGGCAGCTCGGACCTGATCGAACGCCACTGGTCGACGACTCTCATGCGGGGGTCAGCATAATGAGGGCCGATGGCGAAGGTCGAAGACAAGGCCGAGGGGGCCAGCACGGAGACGCGCGCGCTGTCGGACGAGCGCCTGCACGAGCTCTTCCGCGAGATGCTGCTGATCCGGCGGTTCGAGGAGAAGGTCGAGGAGCGCTTTCGCGCCGGCGAGCTGCCTGGATTCCTGCACGTCGCGATCGGCCAGGAGGCGGTCGCCTCGGGCGTGATGGCGGCGCTCGAGCCGGACGACGTGATCGCCTCGACGCACCGCGCGCACGGGCACACGATCGCCAAGGGTACGCACGTGAACGCCGTGATGGCGGAGCTGTACGGCAAGCAGGAGGGCTGCTCGGGCGGCTATGGCGGCTCGATGCACCTCTACGACCTGGCGAAGGGCAACCTCGGCGCGAACGCCGTCGTCGGCGGCGGTCTGCCGGCGATCACAGGCGCCGCGCTCGCGTTCCAGTTCCGGAAGCAGTCGCGCGTCGCGGTCGCGTTCTTCGGCGACGGCGCGACCAACACGGGCACGTTTCACGAGTCGCTCAACCTCGCGCAGCTCTGGAAGGTCCCGGCCCTCTTCGTGCTCGAGATGAACGGGTGGGCCGAGTCGACGCCGATGAGCCAGCACGCCCCGATCGAGGACTTCTCCCAGCGTGCCGTTGCCTTCGGCATGCGCTCGGTCGAGGTCGACGGCCAGGACGTCGAGGCCGTCTACGCGGCGACGCGCGAGGCGCGCGAGCACGCAGTCTCTGGGCACGGCCCGGTCTTCCTCAACGTCCGCACGTACCGGCTCGTCGGTCACTACATCGGCGACCCGCAGGTGTACCGCGAGAAGTCAGAGATCGAGGAGCTCCGCGAGACGAAGGATCCGATCGAGCTCCTGCGCGGCCGGCTCGGGATCAGCGATGAGGAGTTCGGGTCGCTCGACACCGAGATCGAGGCCCTCGTCGAGGGAGCGGTCGAGTTCGCGAAGGCCGGCACGGATCCGCCGCCCGAGGCTGCCCTCAAGTACGTCTATGCCTGAGCTGACCTACCGCGAGGCCGTGCGCGACGCGCTCTCGAGCGCGATGCGCTCCGACGACGACGTCTTCATCATGGGCGAGGACATCGCCGAGATGGGCGGCTCGATGGGCGTCACGCAGGGGATGCTGGCCGAGTTCGGGCCTCAGCGCGTCCGCAACACACCGATCTCGGAGATGGCGATCGTCGGCACCGGCATCGGCGCAGCGATGCAGGGCATGCGCCCGGTCGTCGAGATCATGTACCAGGACTTCCTCACGCTCTCGATGGAGCAGCTGATCAACCAGGCCGCGAAGCACCGGACGATGAGCGGCGGCCAGCTGAAAGTGCCGTTGACGATCCGCACCCAGGGCGGCGCGGGATGGAGCCCCGGCGCACAGCACGCCCAGCAGCTCGAGTCGTGGTTCGTGCACGTACCGGGCCTGAAGGTCGTCTTCCCATCGACGCCCGAGGACGTACGTGGCCTGCTCTGGAGCTCGATCTACGACGACAACACGGTCATCTTCTTCGAGCACCGGCTGCTCTACCCGCTCAAAGGCCCGGTTCCCGACGAGATCGAGCCGATCCCACTCGGGAAGGCGCGCGTGATGCGCGAGGGCTCCGACGTGACCGTGATCGCAATCGGACGGATGGTGCCGGAAGCGCTGAAGGCGGCCGAGGACGCCGAGAAGGACGGGATCTCGGTCGAAGTGATCGATCCGCGCACGCTGTTGCCGCTCGACGAGGAGACCATCATCGACTCAGTGAGAAAGACGACCAGGGCGGTGACGGCGCACGAGGCCGTCACGCGTGGCGGCTTCGGCGCGGAGCTGACAGCCGTGATCCAGCACGGGGCCTTCGACTACCTCGACGCGCCCGTCGAACGCGTCGGGGCCAAGTTCGCACCGCTCGCGTTCGCACCCGCGATGGAGCAGTGGGTCGTGCCACACGCCGCGGACGTGCTCGAGGCCGTGAAGCGGACGGTGGCGAGGGCCTGATGGCGACCGAGGTCAAGCTCCCGCGGCTGGGCCAGGGCATGGAGTCCGGCACGATCGTCAAGTGGCTGAAGGGTGAGGGCGAGCCGGTCAAGAAGCGGGAGCCGCTCTACGAACTCGACACCGACAAGGTGACGCAGGAGGTCGAGGCCGAGGCGGACGGCGTCCTGCTGAAGATCGTCGTCGACTCAGGCGAGGTCGAGGTCGGCAGGACGATCGCCTTCATCGGCAGCGAGGGCGAAGACGTCCCCTCCGGGAACGGCGGCGCGCCTGCGGCGGCCGAGGCCGAGTCGGACGAGGCGGCGGTCGAGGAGCAGGACGAGGCGCAGACCGAAGGCGCTTCCGCACCCGGTATGGACGACCAGCGCGCCCGCGGCCAAGAGGCCGCCGCCGCGACCGCGGCCGCTGAGACCGCCGCGGTTGCCGAGGCGCCCGCGCGGCCCGACGGCCGGGTCAAAGCATCGCCGCTCGCCCGCAGGCTCGCGCGTGAGAAGGGGATCGACATCGCGACCCTCTCCGGCAGCGGCCCCGAGGGTCGGATCGTCGCCGAGGACGTCGAGCGCGGCGCTGCCGCCACGCCGGAGGCTGCCCCGGCAGCGGCCGTCGTGGCGCCGTCCGGCGAGATCGAGGAGATCGAGCTGACGTCGACGCGGAAGACGATCGCTCGCAGACTGACCGAGGCGTGGCAGGCGCCGGTCTTCCAGCTGACGCTTTCGGTCGACATGACGCGCTCCCTGGAGTTGCGCGAGCGGCTCGTCGCTCGCCTCCGTGACGGCGAGACGAAGCCGACGGTCAGCGACCTGCTGACGAAGGTGGCCGCGGCCGCGCTGCTGCGCCATCCGGCGGTGAACGCCCACTTCACGGGCGACAAGATCCTCCGCTTTCCCTCCGCGCACGTCGGCATCGCCGTCGCGGCGCCAAACGGACTGGTCGTGCCGGTGATCCGGGACGCCGATCGGAAGCCGATCCAAGAGATCGCCGCCGACAGGGCCGCCCTCGTCGGCCGCGCCCGAGAAGGCAAGCTCAAGCGGGACGATCTCGCCGACGGCACGTTCACGATCTCGAACCTCGGCATGTTCGGGATCGAGCAGTTCGTGGCCGTGCTGAACCCGCCGCAGGCGGCGATCCTCGCGGTCGGGGCGACGGAGCCGAAGCCGGTCGTCGTCGACGGGGAAGTCGTCGTGAGACCGCTGATGAGCATGACGATCACGTGTGACCACCGCGCGATCGACGGCGCCGACGGCGCCGAGTTCCTGCGCACGGTCAAAGAACTGCTCGAAGAGCCCGCGCTCGCGTTGTAGGTTTACTCTGATGGCAACAGTCTGGTACCGCGTACGCGACCTCGACGCGGGCCGGGCCTTCTACCGCGACGTGCTCGGCTTCGAGGAGGTGTTCGTCGACTTCAACGACGAATGGTCGCGGCTCGAGCACGGCGGGATGGAGATCGCGCTTGCCGTCGGCAATCCCGACGAGTCGAGCGGCGTCGCGCACGTCGACGTCGTCGACGTGAAGGCGGACGCCGAGCGGCTGCGCTCAGCCGGCGTCGAGGTCGGTGTCGTCTTCGAGCTGCACGGGCAGATCCGGCTCGTGGACGTCTTCGATCCCGACGGCAACCGCGTCCAGCTGGCACAGTCACTCACTCCGTGACCGTCGTGCTGCGCAAAGGCGGAGCCCAGGACGTCCGCTTCCTGCGGGACATGCTCCACCACGCCTACTACTGGCGCGAGCGCGTCCCCGGCTCGCTCGTCTCGCGGTATGTGCGCGGATGGGGAAGGCCCGGGGACACCGCCGTGATCGCGCTCGAGAACGGCTTCCCGGTCGGCGCCGCCTGGTTCCGTGTCTTCGGGCTCGACGAGCCGGGCTACGGCTTCGTCGACGAGCGGACGCCCGAGCTCGCGATCGCCGTCGTCCCCTCCAAGCGCGGGCACGGAATCGGCGACGAGCTGCTGCAGGAGCTGATCGCGAAAGCGCGGGCGGCCGGTTACGAGCGGCTCAGCCTCAGCGTCGAGCCGGGCAACCCGGCCCGCAAGCTCTACGAGCGCCACGGCTTCTCGGTCGTCGACGAGGGCGCTGAGGCGTGGACGATGGTCGCGTCGCTCTAGCCCGACTTCGGCGCGTACGTGTTGACGACGATGCCGCTCTCGAACGGCGTCGACTCGACAAGATCGAGGTGCGTGACGTCGATTCCGTCGATCAGGCGCTGACCGCCGCCGACGAGCACGGGGAAGATCCACACGTGCAGCTCGTCGAGCAGGCCGTTCTCGATCAGCGTCCGCGAGAACGAGCCGGTGCCGAACTTGAGCAGGTTCTCGCCGTTCCGCTGCTTCAGCTCCGCGACCGCCTCCGCCGCGTCGCCCTGGAGAGGCCGGGCGTTCCAGGTCATCTCGGTCAGCGTGCGCGAGGCGACGTGCTTCGGCATCGCGTTGATCTTGTCCGTGTACGGGTCGCCCGAGCGCTGCGGCCACGCCTCGGCGAACCCCTCGTAGGTCTTCCGGCCGAGCAGCAGCTCGTCCGCGCCGGCCATCAGCTTCTGCGCGTAGGCGGCGTGGTCCTCGTCCCAATAGGGCGGACTCCAGTTCTGCGGGCTGTCGATCACGCCGTCGAGGGACATGAACGTCGATTCGACCAGCTTCCTCATGGTTCGCTCCTCCGTCGTGGTGTGTCCGTAAGACGGCGCGGTCGTCCTGAACTCATCGTTAGCATCGAGAGCAGACTTCCGACGGAAAGGTTGAGAGATGGAATGTGACGTCGCCGTCCTGGGCGGGGGCCCCGGCGGATACACGGCAGCGATCCGCGCAGCCCAGCTGGGCGCGAAGGTCGTCTGCGTCGATCAGGAGCCCGAGCTCGGCGGCACCTGCCTGCGGGTGGGCTGCATCCCGACGAAGGCCTGGGTGCAGACCGCGCATGCGATCCACCAGGCGGGCGAGGTCTTCGCCAAGTTCGGCGTCAACGTCGGCGAGCCACAGCTCGACTTCGGCCAGGCCGTCGAGTGGAAGAACGGCGTCGTCAGCCAGATGACGGGCGGCGTCGCCAGCCTCTTCAAGGCGAACGGCGTCGAGTGGGTGAAAGGCCGCGGCCGGTTCAGCGGCCCGAACACGCTCTCGGTCGAGGGGGCCGAGGAGATCCAGTTCAAGAGCGCGATCGTCGCGACGGGCTCGTTCCCACTGCGGCCACCGATCGACGGGATCGACTCGCCTCGCTGTCTCGACTCGACCGGGCTGCTCGCGCAGACGCAGGTGCCGCGCCGGCTCGTCGTGCTCGGTGGCGGCATCATCGGCTGCGAGTTCGCGTCGATCTTCCAGCGCTTCGGCTCCGAGGTGACGATCGTCGAGATGCTCGAGACGCTGATCCCCCAGGAGGACGCTGACGCGGCGAAGGAGCTCTCGAAGGCGTTCGGGAAGCGTGGGATCGCACTCCAGCTCGGCAAGCAGTGCAACGGTGTCGAGGACGACGGCCACCAGCTGCGCGTGCATTTCGGCGAGGGCGAGAGCGTCGAGGCCGACCTGATGCTCGTCTCGATCGGCCGCGGGCCGCTCGTGGAGGGCCTCGGGCTCGAGGAGATCGGCGTCCAGCTCGACCGCCAAGCCGGCATCGCGACCGACGAGCACCGGCGCACGACTGTCCCGCACATCTACGCGGTCGGGGACTGCGCCGGCTACTGGCAGCTCGCGCACACCGCGTTTCGAGAGGGCGAGGTCGCGGCCGAGAATGCTTGCGGTCACGAGGCGACGATCGGAGACCCGGCGGTGCCGCGGCCGATCTACACCGATCCGGAGATCGCCGGCGTCGGCCTGACCGAGGCGCAGGCGCGCGAGCGGCACGGCGACGACATCGCGGTCGGCAGGTTCCCCTGGGTCGCGAATGCCCGCGCAGTGATGCAGGCCGAGACGGTCGGCTGGGTCAAGTCGATCCACGAGACGAAGTACGGTGAGTTGCTCGGCCTGGTCATGGTCGGCCCGCACGTGACCGACCTGATCGAGGCCGGGACGGTCGCGCTCGACGCCGAGGCGACGGTGGAGACGGTCGCCGACGGGATGGCCGCGCACCCGACCCTGTCTGAGGCGATCAAGGAGGCCGGCCTCGTCGCCCTCGGCCGCGCGATTCATCTGCCGAACAGAAAACGGACGCCCGCGCAGACGTAGCGACAACGTTTTCGATCCGCGCAAGGTTTCCGCGAGGGCGGCATCTCAATAGCCAAGGACGTGCCCTCGTCCCCACACAGGGGCCGTGCCGCCCGCCGGCCCCGCCCTCTCTCCCAGAGCCGCCCCCTTGCCGCAGAGGGGGCGGCTCGCCTTTTGCCGTCGCATGACTCGGGATCCGCAGAAGCGGATCCCGAGTCGCGCAAACCCCTGAAGGGTCGCTTCGCTCCAGCCTGCGCTGGACTGGCCCGGATTGGCCGTTGTGGCCATGTCCCAGGGACAGTCCCCAGGACATGGCCGGATCGGCCCCGGGCGGGTGCTGTTAGCCTCTCGCCGATGAGCATGTTCAACAGGCGCTACGCGCTCCTCGGCTGGCTCACCTGGATGGGTGCCAAGACGGTGATGAAGCACAAGGCACGCCAGGCGGTGCCGGGCCGGGTCGAAGGGTCGATGCGGCCGAACAAGGCCGCGATCGCCGCGGCCGTCGCCGCCGTCGTCAGCGTCCTCTGGTTCTGGCGCAAGAGCTCGGACGGCGACGAGCCCGCTTCGTCCCCGGACGAGTAGCCGCACGGTGAGCCTCTTCCGTGCGGCCCTCGACGGCCTCGTTCCGTACGAGCCGGGGAAGCCGGAGGAAGAGGTGCAGCGCGAGCTCGGGCTCGCGCGGGTCGTCAAGCTGGCCTCGAACGAAGGCCCATGGGGCCCGCTTCCAGCCGCGCTCGAGGCGCTTGAACACAGCGCCGGCTCACTCAACCGCTACCCCGACGGCGGCGCGTTCCACCTGCGCAACGCGATCGCGGAGCGCCACGGCGTCGAGCCGGCGAACGTGATCACCGGCGCCGGCGCGGACGCGATCATCGGCCATCTCTCCGTCGCCGCGCTCGATCCCGGCGACGAGGTCGTGACGGCCTGGCCTTCTTTCATCAGCTACGTGCTCGACGCGCTCAAAGTCGGTGCCGTCCCGCGACAGGTCCCGCTCGTCGACGATCACTACGACCTGGACGCGCTGCTCGCCGCAATCGGGCCGAAGACGAAGCTCGTGTACATCGCGACACCGAACAACCCCACGGGGACGATGACGACGCGGGAGCAACTCGACTCGCTACTTCGACCGCGTCCCCGAGCACGTCCTCACCGTGCTCGACCAGGCGTACTTCGAGTACATCGACCGACCCGACTATCCCGACGGCGTGGCGGAGTACCTCGGGGGCGGCCACCGGGTGCTCGTGCTGCGGACGTTCTCGAAGATCTATGGGCTCGCCGGCCTACGCGTCGGCTACGGGGTCGGACCGGCAGACGTGATCCAGGCGATCGGCAAGACCCGGCGCGCGTTCGACGTGGGCACGCAGGCCCAGGTCGCCGCGCTCGCGAGCATCGACGCGACGGCGGAGCTCGCGGAGCGGCGCCGGCTCACGGCGGAAGGCCGCGCCGAGCTCGAGCGGACTCTGCGCGGGCACGGCCTCGAGCCGGCCGGGCCGGCGGTCGCGAACTTCCTCTTCGTCGAGGTCGGGGAGGAAGCGCCGGCGCTCTTCGACGCGCTGCTGCGCCAGGGCGCCATCGTCAGGCCGATGGGAGCGTTCGGCGCGCCGGGCGCTCTGCGGATCACCGTGGGGACGCCGGAGGAGAACGCCTTCTTCGCCAAGGCACTCGCCTCGGTCAGGACGGCGACGACCTAGGCAGCGGCTATCCTGGGGGCCGTCGCGGGCGCCTCAGGCCCGCTTTCCCTATGCGGACCACCCTGAAGAGAGGAATCGGCCGCGGTGCGGCCGTCAATGGCAACGGTCGGGCCGTCCTGCCACCCGGCGCACTCTCGCCGATCACGATCTACCGCCAGCCGGAGCCGCCGCCGCGCTCGCGCTGGGCGTTCGTGCGCACGGCGCTCGCCTGGACCGGCGTCGCCCTCCTCGTGCTGATCGGCTCAGCTGCCGGCGGCGCGTATCTCTGGTTCCACCAGAGCGTCGCCGAGGTCGTCGCCTCGACGCCGGACGTGAAGGTCGCGGCGAAGCGGCTCGACATCGCGCTGCCCGGCCAGCCCGCGACAGCGCTCGTGATCGGCTACGACAAGCGGGCCGGCGAGGGCAAGGGAACCCAGTCGCGCTCCGACACGATCATGCTCGTACGGGCCGATCCCGACACGAAGTCGATCTCGATGATGTCGTTCCCGCGCGACCTCTTCGTCCAGATCCACTGCCCGGGCAGGGCGCCCTTCGGCGCGCGGATCAACAACGCGTACGCCACGTGCGGCACGAAGGGGACGCTCGAGACCGTCCGCAAGCTCACCGGCCTGCCCGTCAACTACCTGATCACGGTCAACTTCCGCGGCTTCCGCCAGCTCGTCGACGCGATCGGCGGGATCTGGATGGACGTCGACCGGCGCTACTTCAACGACCGCGGCGGCGACTTCGGCTTCGCCACGATCAACCTCTTCCCCGGCTACCAGAAGCTCGGCGGCTACCAGGCGCTCGATTTCGTCCGCTACCGGCACACGGACTCGGATCTCTACCGCGTCGCGCGCCAGCAGCTGTTCGTGCGCGCGTTCAAGGACCAGATCAAGGCCAACACCGGGCCGTTCGAGCTGCCGAAGGTGATCAAGACGGTCACGAAGAACGTCGAGGTCGGCGTCGGCGGCAACTCGGAGCTCGACGGGAAGACCGTGCTCGAGTACGCGCTCTTCGCGTACTCGCTGCCGCCCGGTCACTTCTTCCAGTCGAAGATCGAGGGGCTCGAGGAGACGTCGAGCTTCGACATCCTCGCGCCCGAGGCGAACATCCAGAAGGCCGTCCAGGAGTTCTCGCATCCCGACGTGGAGTCGCCGAAGAACGCGACCCAGGTGGCGCTGAACGAGAAGCCGAAGCCGTCCGCGACCAAGGCGCCGCCGCCGCGCGAGACGACGATCACGGTCCTGAACGGAAACGGCGTCACCGGCTCGGCAGGCACCGCGAGCTACCTGCTCTCGCAGCGGGCGTACCAGATGATCTACCCGCCGGACGGAAAGAACGCGAACGCGCCCAACTGGGACTACTTCAAGACGCGGATCCACTACGACAAGGCCCAGGTCGGCGCAGAGGCGGCCGCCAAGAAGGTCTCGACGCTCTTCGGCACCGACGACATTGCTCCGCTCAGCGCGAAGGTCGGCGCCCTCTCGAACGGCGCGATGCTGACCGTGATCGTCGGCCAGACCTTCCACGGCACGCTCGCCGAGGCTCCGGTCGACAAGACGCCGCAGAGGCAGCCCGCGAACGTCGCGCCCGGCGCCGAGGCGTCGGTCGCCTACCTGCGCGAGCGCGCCAAGAAGGTCCCGTTCAAGCTGATGGTGCCGACCGTGATCGAGCGCACCTCGTGGATCGATCGCGAGAAGCCCGTGCGCATGTACCGAATCGACCCGGACCGGAAGCACAAGACGGTGCGGCTGACGTACAAGCTCGGCACCGGCACGAACGAGTACTGGGGCGTGCAGATGACCGACTGGGAGGATGCGCCCGCGCTCTCCGAGCGCAACTTCGTCCGCTCGATCGGCGGCCGCAGCTACGAGCTTCACTACACCGGCCCGAAGCTGCACATGGTCGTGCTGCGCCAGGGCGGGGCGAGCTACTGGGTCGTGAACACGCTGCTCGACTCGCTCTCGAACGAGACCATGCTCGCGATCGCAAAGGGTCTCAGGCCGCTCGACAAGATCAAGTAGGTAGGTTCACCGGCCGTGAGCAGAGTCGCTGTCTTCGGCGCCGGCTACGTCGGCCTCGTCACCGCTGCGTGCTTCGCCGAGCTCGGTCATGACGTGGTCGTTCGCGACGTCGTCCCCGAGCGGATCGAGCAGCTACGCGCCGGCGAGGTCCCGATCTACGAGCCCGGGCTCGAGGAGCTGCTCCAGCACAACGCCGAGCGGCTGACCTACACGCTCGACGTCGCCGAGGCCGTACAGGACGCCGACTTCCTCTACGTCGCCGTGGGCACGCCGCCCACCTACTCGGGCGACGCCGATCTCTCCGCCGTCTGGACCGTCGTCGACGAGCTCGGCGGCCTCGAGGGCCGCGCCGTGATGGTGATGAAGAGCACCGTCCCCGTCGGCACCGGCGAGAGCGTCCGCCACCGGCTCGACGAGCGCGGACTCGAGCACGTCGGTTACGCCTCCAATCCAGAGTTCACGGCCGAGGGCACGGCGGTGCGCGACTTCCAGCAGCCCCGATCGGATCGTCATCGGCGCCTTCGACGAGGCCGACGGGGAGGCGGTCGAGCGGCTGCACGCAGGAATCGACGCTCCGGTCGTCCATTGCGACGTCGCCTCGGCCGAGATGATCAAGCTCGCGGCGAATGCGGCGCTGATGACGAGGATCAGCTTCATCAACGAGATCGCCAACGTCTGCGAGGCGACCGGCGCCGACGTCGTCCGCGTCGCCGAAGGCGTCGGGCTCGATCGGCGGATCGGCTCGAGCTTCCTCCGCGCCGGGATCGGCTACGGCGGCAGCTGCTTCCCCAAGGACTCGCTCGCGCTGAAGCAGCTCGCGGCGAACTCGGGCTACCACTTCCAGCTCCTGAACGCCGTGATCGAGGTGAACGAGCTGCAGAAGCGCCGCGTGATCGGGAAGCTCCAGCGTCACCTCGGGAGACCTCCGCGGCAAGACGGTCGCCCTGCTCGGGGTCGCGTTCAAGCCGAATACGGACGATGTCCGCGAGGCGCCGAGCCTCGTGCTCGCCGGGCGGCTCGTCGCCGAGGGCGCGCACGTTCGCGCGTGGGATCCGATCGCGCTGATCGACGACCTCCCAGGCGTCGAGCAGGTCGAGACCGCCATCGCCGCATTCGCCGGCGCGGACGCGGTCGTGCTCGTGACCGAGTGGCCGGAGCTCGCCGAGATCGACTGGGCGCAGGCCCGCATCGCCGCCGGCTCGGCGAAGCCGGTCTTCGTCGACGGCCGCAACATGCTCGATCCCGAACGGATGCGCGAGGCCGGCTGGGTCTACGAGAGCATCGGCCGCCCGTCCGCGTGAGCCTGCCCGCCGTCATCCTCGTCGGCGGCCTCGGCACGCGCCTGCGGCCTCTGACCGACAAGACGCGGAAGGACATGCTGCCGCTCGTCGACCGGCCCCAGCTCGCCTACACGTTCGAGCACCTGCGCCGGTTCGGGGTCACCAGGGCGATCGTCTCGTGCGGCTACCTGCCGACCCAGATCCAGGACTACTTCGGCGACCGCTACGGCGACCTCGCGCTCGAGTACCGGATCGAGGAGGAGCCGCTCGGGACGGGCGGCGCGATCCGCTTCGCCGCCGAGGGGATCGACGAGCCGTTCTTCGCGCTCAACGGCGACTCACTGCGCGAGACCGACCTCGGCGCGCTCATCGACTTCCACCGGGAGCGGCAATGCCGCGCGACGATCCTGCTGACGCCCGTCGAGGATCCGAGCCGCTACGGGCTCGTTCGGGTGCACGGCGACGACGGGCGGGTGCTGAGCTTCCTCGAGAAGCCGCGCCCCGAGGAGATCGACACGAACCTGATCAACGCGGGCCTCTACGTGCTCGAGCCGGACGTGCTCGACCTGATCCCGCCCGGCCGGCCCGGTCTCGATCGAGCGCGAGGTATTCCCGCAGCTCGTCGAGGAGCAGGCGGTGTACGGCGTCGCGCTGGCGGGCTACTGGCTCGACATCGGCACTCCCGATGCCTATCTCCAGGCCCACCGCGACGTGCTGGAGCGGAACTTCGTCACCGAGCTCGGCGACCGGCTCGGCCCCGAGTACACGCTCGTCGCGGACGGCGCCGTCACGGCGGCAGCGCGCCTCGTCCCGCCGGTGTTCGTCGGCCGGGGCGCCAGGATCGGCGCCGGCGCGCGCATCGGCAGCCTCGCCGTGATCGGCGCGGACGCGGTGATCGGCGAGGGCGCGTCGATCGAGTCGTCCGTGATCGGCGCCGGCGCGGTCGTCGGGCCGCGGACGCACGTCTCCGGCTCGATCGTCGGCGAGCGGGCCGAGCTCGGCGCGGAGTGCGACGTGCGCGGGCTCTCGGTGATCGGTCCTGGCGCCAGGGTCGGCGACAGGAATATGCTCGACCATGGGATGAGGGTCGCGGCGGACGAGACGATTGCTGCGGGTGCGGTGACCTTCTCGTGAGCATCGACTCCCCGAACCTCGGCTCGCTCGACCGCTGGGCGTTCGACGTCCGCAAGGTCGAGAAGCCGTGGGGGCACGAGTTGATCTGGGCGCTGACGGAGGTCTACTGCGGCAAGGTGCTGTTCGTGAAGGCAGGGGCCGCGCTGAGCCTCCAGTTCCATAACGAAAAGGACGAGTCGTGGCTCGTCCAGTCGGGTCGGGCAAAGCTCGAGCTCGGCGAGGTGGGACAGGCCGTCCTGCACGAGGAAGTGGTCTCAGCGGGCGCCGCTTTCCGGTACACGCCCGGTACGGTCCATCGCGTCACGGCGATCGAGGATACGACCATTCTCGAGGTCTCGACACCGCAGCTGGACGACGTCGTCCGGCTCGAGGATCTGTACGGGCGCGAGGGCACCTCCGCCCCGTAGAAACCTTCACAACATCATGGTAAGGTTGCGCCGATGGAGGTCTTGACGATCGCCGATGCCGCCGCCCGTACGGGCTGGTCGGCGCGCATGCTCCGCTATCTCGAGACCGTCGGTCTCGTGGTCCCGGCGCGCACGGCGGCCGGATACAGGATCTACGGAGCCCCCGAGCTCCTCCAGCTCCGGCAGCTCAAGCTGCTGCGGCAGCGGTTCGGGATCGAGCTGGACGAGGTCGCGTTCGCGGCACGCCTCCGGCGAGAGCCCGAGCTCCGCATCGCGCTCGGCGACTGGATGCGCTCGGCCGGGCCGGGCGCGGACTGGGTCGAGTGGGAACAGCGAAAGCACGAGCGGCTGATCTCGGCCGCCTAGCGAAGGGAACAGATGGCTACGACGAAGCGATACGACGTAAAGGATCTGGCGCTCGCCTCCGACGGCGTGCGCAGGATCGAGTGGGCCGACCGGCAGATGCCGGTGCTGGCCGCGATCCGCGAGCGGTTCGAGAGCGAGCAGCCCCTCACGGGCTACCGGATCTCGGCCTGCCTGCACGTGACAACAGAGACGGCGAACCTGATGCGCACCCTCCAGGCTGGTGGCGCAGACGTCGTCATCTGCGCATCCAATCCGCTCTCGACGCAGGACGACGTCGCCGCGGCGCTCGTCGACGAGTACGGGATCTCGACCTTCGCGATCAAGGGCGAGGACAACGACTCGTACTACCAGCACATCGAGGCCGCGGTCGACCACAAGCCGCACATCACGATGGACGACGGGGCCGACGTGATCGGCGTCCTCCACACCGCCCGCCGCGAGCAGCTCGGCGACGTGATCGCGGGCACCGAGGAGACGACGACGGGCGTCATCCGCCTGAAGGCGCTCGAGCGCGACGGCAAGCTCGCGTTCCCGGTCGTCGCGGTCAACGAGGCGAAGACGAAGCATCTCTTCGACAACCGCTACGGCACCGGCCAGTCGACGCTCGACGGCATCATCCGCGCCACGAACGTCCTGCTCGCCGGACGCATGCTCGTCGTCGCCGGCTACGGCTGGTGCGGCCGCGGCGTCGCGATGCGGGCGAAGGGCATGGGCGCGAACGTGATCGTCACCGAGGTCGACCCGATGAAGGCGATCGAGGCGGTCATGGACGGCTTCCTCGTGATGACGATGGCGGAGGCCGCGAAGGTCGGCGACATCTTCATCACCGCCACCGGCGACAAGTCGGTCGTCGCGAAGAGCCACATGGAGCAGATGAAGGACGGCGCGATCCTCGCCAACACGGGTCACTTCAACGTCGAGATCGAGCTGCCGGCGCTGCGCGCGCTCGCGAGCGAGACGCGGCAGGCGCGTGAGTTCGTCGAGGAGTTCACGATGGGCGACGGCCGCCGGATCTACCTGATCGCGGACGGCCGCCTGGTCAACCTCGCGGCCGCCGAGGGCCATCCCGCCCAGGTGATGGACATGTCCTTCGCCAACCAGGCCCTCTCGGCCGAGTACATCGTCCAGAACGCGACCTCGCTCGAGAAGAAGGTCTATGTCGTGCCGGAGGAGATCGACAACGAGATCGCGCGCCTCAAGCTCGCGACGATGGGTGTCGTGATCGACCAGCTCACCGAGGAGCAGGCGAAGTACCTGGCCTCGTGGGACGAAGGAACCTAAGCCCCGACGAGATCATTCGTCTGGAAGCCGGCGCGGTCGTACTGCTCGACCAGCGCCGGCTTCCGGACGAGGAAGTCGAGCTGCGCTGCGAGTCCGCGGCCGACGTCGCCGACGCGATCCGGACGCTCGCCGTCCGCGGCGCTCCCGCGATCGGGGTCGCCGCGGCGTACGGCTACGCGCTCGCCGCGGCTCGCGGCGACGATCTGGACGCTGCGTACCGCGTTCTCGCCGAGTCGCGGCCGACGGCCGTCAACCTCGTCTGGGCGCTCGAGCAGTTGCGCGACGACCCCTCTTCGGAGCGGGCGCGGGCGCTGCACACGGCGGAAGTCGACCGATGCAAGCGCATGGCGAGAACATGCAGCCGCCCTCTTCGGCCCCGGCACGAAGGCATTGACGCACTGCAACGCCGGCGGTCTCGCCACGGGCGGCTACGGCTCGGCCGTCGGAGCGCTGCGCGCCGCCTGGGAGGACGGCCTCCTTGCGCACGTGTGGGTCGACGAGACGCGGCCGCTGCTTCAGGGCGCCAGGCTGACCGCCTGGGAGCTCGAGGCACTGGGCGTCCCGCATGCTGTGATCGCCGACTCCGCGGCCGCCCACCTGATGAGCCGCGGCGAGGTCGACTGCATCGTCACGGGCGCCGACCGGATCGCCGCCAACGGCGACTCCGCGAACAAGATCGGGACGTATGGTCTCGCCGTGGCCGCCGCCCATCACCGGATCCCGCTGTACGTCGTCGCCCCGACCTCGACGATCGACCATGCGACGGCGACCGGAGCTGGGATCCCGATCGAGGAGCGTGACGGCGCCGAGATCACGTACCCGCTTCGAGGCACACAACCCCGCCTTCGACGTCACCCCGGCAGAGCTGATCGCGGCGATCGTGACGGAGGCCGGCGTGCACCGCCCGCCGTACGGGGAGTCGCTGCCGCGATGAGCGTGCTTGACGAGGTGGCGACGGAGGTCGAGACCGATCCGGATTCCGTCGGCCTGATCCTGCACGGCTCGCGGGCGGCCGGAACGGATCGGGAGGGATCGGACTTCGACCTGATGCGCGTCGTCACCGACGAGGTGTACCCATCCCGCGCGGCCGTCCGCGAGAAGCGGACGGGCGCCGACGGGCTGGCGGCCGACGTCTTCTACTCGTCGCCGGGGCGGTTGTCGGAGCTGGCCGAGCGGCCCGACTGGCAAGTGGGCATGCTCGTCACCGGCCGCGTCCTCGTCGACCGCGGCCCGCTGTCCGCGCTCGTCGACACCACGCTCAGACGCGCAGGCGAGCATGCGCATGCGCAACTGGACGAGCACTACGACGCGTATCTCAACTGCTTCGTCCGCTCACTGAAGGCATGGCGCCGCGGGAACGAGCTCGGAGCGCGCATGCAGGCGTCGGAGTCCGCGCTTCACCTCGTACGCACGCTCTTCGCCCTCGAGCGTCGGTGGCACCCCTACCACGACCAGCTCGCCGGCCCGCTGCGCGAGCTGGAACCCGCGCAGGGATGGGCGGTCGGCGAGTTGGGGGACTCACTGCTCCGGCTCGTCCGTGACGCCGACCCGTCCTTCCAGCAGGAGCTCGAGCTTCGCGTCGAGGCGCTGCTGGAGTCCCGCGGCGTCCACCATCTGTGGGGGCCTGCGGACGACCTGCAGCCGCTCAAGGAGCACAGGTTCGAATGAAGGCGATCATCCTCGCCGGCGGCTATGCGACCCGCCTGCAGCCGCTCACCGACGATCTCTCGAAGTGCCTCCTGCCTGTCGGAGGCAAGCCGATGGTCGACTGGATCCTGGAGCGGATCCGCGACGTTGAGGAGATCGACGAGGTGCACGTCGTCACGAACAGCCGCTTCGCCCAGGATTTCGAGCATTGGGCGATGTTCAAGGAGGGCGTGGTCGTCCACGACGACCGGACGAGGTCGAACGAGGACCGGCTCGGCGCGATCGGAGACGTCGCCTTCACGCTCGACGAGGCGGGGATCGTCGACGACGACGTGATCGTGATCGCGGGCGACAACCTGTTCGACTACGACCTGCAGAGCTACGTCGATTTCTGGCGGAGCAAGGGCGTCGCCAGCGCGGTTGCGGTCCGCGACGTCGGCGACGTCCGGCTCGCAAGCCAGTACGGGATCGTCGCCCTCGACGGCGACGACCGCGTGATCGAGTTCGTCGAGAAGCCCGAGGAGCCGACCAGCACGCTTGCGGCGACCGCGACCTACATCTACCACCGCGAGCACGTGCCGCTGGTGGCCAGATACCTCGCCGAGGGCAACCCGCCCGATCAGTCCGGGAGCTTCATCGAGTGGCTGCGCTCGCGCGAGCCGGTCTATGGCTACTCGTTCGCTGGGATCTGGCTCGACATCGGCGACAAGGAGCAGCTGCTCGCGGCCGACAACATGCTCCGCCAGGCCCAGGGCTTGCCCGAGCGGGACGCGTACGAGCTCGAGATCTAGACAATCGTCACGAAGGCGTGACACACCTGTGACACGCCCGCCCCTACGGTCGAGTCAGTGCTCCTCGACGTTCTGCTGCCGAATCGGTGCGCCGCCTGCGGGTTGCCGGGCTCTGGCCTCTGCTCTCGCTGCCGCGATGCGCTGATCCGACTGGCGCCGCCGCTCTGCGATCGGTGCGGCTCGCCCGGCGCCTGGCCGGTGCGGCGCTGTGCCGAGTGCAGCGGGCGGCGGATCTCGTTCGCCTCCGCCCGTGCTGCGATCGTGTACGACGCGGCGGCGCGGCGATTCGTGCAGGCGTGGAAGGAGCACGGCCAGCGCAGGCTCGCGCGGGAGGCAGCGGCGATCGTCGCCGAGACGCTGTCGCGGCCGGCCGCACCCGTGCTCGCCTTCGTCCCGGCCGACGGCGAGCGGGCCTTGAACCGGGGCCACCGCCCGGCCGAGGCGCTCGCACGGGAGCTCGGCCGGGTCTGGGAGCTGCCTGTCGCGCCGCTCGTCCGCCGCGCTCGCTCCGTCGACCGCCAGCGAGGGCTCGGCCTGCAGGAGCGCCGGCGGAACGTACGCGGAGCCTTCGCGTCGGCGCGCGCCTCTCCAGCGCGCGTGTGCCTCGTCGACGACATCTACACGAGCGGCGCCACGGCTGGGGCCGCCTCTGCGGCTCTCAGGCAGGGCGGCGCCCGCAGAGTGGAGGTGGTGACGCTGGCCCGCGCAGTGCGCTGAGTCGAGGCATCGGCCCCTCTGACCCAAGTGGGTTACCCTGAAGGGAACCACCGGATGGAGGAACGCGATGCGACTCGAGGTCAAAGGCCGGAACGTCGAGGTCAACGATTCGATCCGGAGGTACGCCGAGGACAAGCTCGACAAGATCGAGCGGCAGCTGCCTGAGCCGACGCAGATCGAGGTCGAGCTGACGCTCGAGACGAACCCGTCGATCGCCGACGATCACATCGCGGAGGCGACCGTGTGGACGAAGGGCTCGACGTTGCGCGTTCGCGAGCGCTCTGCCGGCTTCGAGTCCTCGATCGACCAGCTCGCCGACAAGCTCGAGCGTCAGGTGAAGCGCTACCGCGAGAAGCGCAGCCGCCGTGAGACGGGTCGCCGCGCGAACGGCAGCGCCCCCGAGGAGCCGACCTTCTCAGGCCCGCAGCTCGAGCGGATGATCGTCAAGTCGAAGCAGTTCGACCTCCAGCCGCTGACGCCCGACGAGGCGACGGTCGAGCTGGAGCTGATCGGCCACGACTTCTTCGTCTTCGTCAATATCGAGACCGGGATGCAGAACGTCGTCTACCGCCGCCGCGACGGCGCGTACGGGTTGATCGAGCCGCAGCAGTAGCGTGGGCCTCTTCCGTCGCACCAAGCCCCTGCACGAGCAGCTCGCAGAGCAGGCAGACCTGGACATCGGCGCCGAGGACGGTGACGGCGAGCCGGGTCAGCGAACGCCGTCGCGGCTTGCAGGTCTGATGCACGGGCTCGCGGACGGCTTTCTGTCCGCACCGCCAGACGAGTTCGGGCGGCCGTCACCGTTCGGCGAGGTCGCGCTGCACGGTGTCCCGCGACCGCGCGAGTGGGACACGATCGTGACGGTCCCGGCTGAGCTACCCGGAGGAGAGGTGCACTTCACGTCGCTGCCCGACGGCACGCTTCTCGTCCAAGAGGACGTTCCCGACGGTGCCCTGGGCCCGCTCGCGGACGCGATCGAGGCCTCAATCAATCCGCCCTACTACGCCGAGGGCGTTCGCCGCGACCACGCCGTCTGGGCGGTCGGGGCGAGGCGGATCCAGGTGCGCTCGTTCACCGGCCACGAGGAGGACGAGCTCGAGATCATCGAGGACGGCCAGTTCGTGGTCGGCCGTCGCCTCGACGGCGACTTGTTCGAAGTTCGCGTCGCTCCGATCTAAACAGCGCCGCTGACGATCGCCCAGACGCTGAACCCGAGCGTGCGCTCGGACCCATAGGCGAGCCCGCGCCGGCCGAGCTGGGCGTGGAAGCGCGGCTGGAGCCGTCGGAAGAGTCGGTCGGCTCCGTTGGCGAGCCGGCGCAGCCGCAGCTCCCGTCCAAGCCCGTAGGCGGCGACTCCTTCTGAGTAGCCGAGGAAGCGGGCGCCGGCAGGGAGCGGGATCGTCCGCACCGGGCCGACGCCATGAATCTCCAGCCCGGCTGCCGTCTCGACGATCAGGCCGGGGGCGGCGAGCACGGCACTCTGCGCCGCGACCGGCGCGAACGGCCGTTCCTTGATCAGCTTGCCGATAGGCGAGAACGTCAGCACGCTCCCGTTCGCGAGCACCGCGGCGTAGCCGCGTGAGTGGGCACTCAGGAAGACGACGCGGTCCGCGGCGGTGTACGTAAAGCGGCGCGACCCGTTCGGGGCGAGCACGACGATCGTCCGCCCCGTGGCGTACGGCAGCGAGCCTTCCCAGACGCTGCCGAGGATCACAGGCGCCGGCCCGTCGACGTCGGCCGGGAGGAACGCGATCCGGCGCGCCTTCGTCAGTCGGCCCTTCGTCCAGAGCGACCACTCGCGGATATTCCCGCCGGCGTAGGTCAGCCACAGTGCCCGGCCCTCGGTCGCGATCGCGCCCGCGATGCCGCTGCCGGTGCTTGAGCTGACGAAGCAGTGGCTCGCGAGCCGCCGGTCGGTGCGGAGCGCCACGTTCCAGAGCCGCACCTCGTGGCACCCACGCTTGTACTCGTCTGCGTAGGAGAGATCGATGCCGGCCACGGCGACGCTCGAGAGTGGGCCTGCGACCTGCCGTTCGCGCGCCGTCGCCGCTCCGGCGGCCGGGACGAGCGCGAGTGTGACGGCGAGAGCGAGGATCCGCAGCATCGCTGCGGACGGTAGCGTGCTCGTGTAAGTCCGCCGTGAAGTCGGGGTGAAGAATTCTCCGAGCGGCTACCCTGTGGCGATGGCGTCTGCCGGCCTGGGAAAGCTCGAGAAGGTCCTGCGCGTCGGCGAAGGGCGCCGGCTGAAGCGGCTCGCGCAGCAGGCGGCGTACATCGCCACGCTCGAGCCTGAGTGGCAGGCGCTCTCCGACGAGGAGCTGCGCGGCACGACGGCCCTTCTCCGCGAACGGCTTTCGAACGGCGAGGCCCTCGACGAGCTCCTCTTCGACGCCTACGCCGCCGTCCGTGAGGCGCGCTGGCGGGAGTCGCAGCAGCGGATGTTCGACGTCCAGATGATGGGTGCGATCGTCCTGCACGAGGGCGACATCGCCGAGATGAAGACCGGTGAGGGCAAGACGTTCGTCGCCTCCGCCGCGCTCTACCTGAACGCGCTCCCGGGCGAGGGCGTCCACCTCGTCACCACCAACGACTACCTCGCCAAGCGCGATGCCGAGTGGAACCGACCCGTCTTCGAGCGTCTCGGCGCGACGGTCGGCGCGATCCAGAACATGATGCCCTTCGCGCAACGCCACGAGGCCTACGCAGCCGACATCACGTATGGCACCAACTCCGAGTTCGGCTTCGACTACCTGCGCGACAACATGGCTGTCACCAAGGATGGGCTCGTTCAGCGCAGCCACTCCTTTGCAATCGTCGACGAGGTCGACTCGATCCTGATCGACGAGGCGAGAACGCCGCTGATCATCTCCGGCGAGCCGGAGACTGCAGCGACCACGTACTACGACTTCGCGCGGATCGTCAAGGAGTTGCAGGGCGCACCCGCGACGCGGAAGAGCGAGAAGGGCGAGGACGAGACCGAGCTTTCGGGCGCGGACTATCTCTACGACGAGAAGCACAAGACCGTCTCGCCTGCGCAGACGACGATCGACGCCGTCGAGCGCGCACTCGGGCTCGAAAACCTCTACGACCCGCGCAACGTCCAGCTCGTCAACCACCTGATCCAGGCCCTGAAGGCGCAATCGCTCTACCAGCGCGACGTGGACTACGTCGTCCAGGACGGCGAGGTGAAGATCGTCGACGAGTTCACCGGCCGGCTGATGGAAGGCCGGCGCTGGAGCGAGGGCCTGCATCAGGCCGTCGAGGCGAAGGAGGGCGTTCGGATCCAGGAGGAGAACCAGACCCTCGCCACGATCACGCTCCAGAACTACTTCCGGCTCTACGAGAAGCTCGCCGGCATGACGGGTACGGCGAAGACGGAGGAGAAGGAGTTCGTCGAGATCTACAACCTCCACGTCGTCGAGATCCCGACGAACGTGTCGGTCGCCCGGCTCGACGAGAACGACTACATCTTCAAGACCAAGGAAGCCAAGTTCAAAGCGGTTCTGGACGACATCGTCGGGCGCTACGAGGAGGGTCAGCCCGTCCTCGTCGGCACGATCGCAGTCGAGACCTCCGAGTACCTTGCGGAGCTGCTGCAGCGACGCGGGATCCCGCACAACGTCCTCAACGCGAAGGAGCACGAGCGGGAGGCCGAGATCATCATGGACGCCGGCCAGTCGGGCTCGGTCACGATCGCGACGAACATGGCCGGCCGTGGTGTCGACATCAAGCTCGGCGAGGGCGTCGTCGACCTCGGCGGTCTCTACGTGCTGGCGACCGAGCGCCACGAGTCGCGCCGGATCGACAACCAGCTCCGCGGCCGCTCGGGCCGTCAGGGGGATCCGGGCGAGACCCGCTTCTACCTCTCCGGCGAGGACGATCTCGTGCGCCTGTTCGCGGGCGACCGGATCAAGAACATCATGGAGCGTTTCAAGCTCCCGGACGACCAGCCGATGGAGGCGAAGATCCTCTCGAACCAGATCGAGAACGCGCAGAAAAAGGTCGAGGAGCAGAACTTCGTCGCGCGCAAGAACGTGCTCAAGTACGACGACGTCATGAACACGCAGCGGATGGTGATCTACGAGCAGCGCCGCCGCGTGCTCGAGGGTGACGACCTCTCCGAGGACGTGCGCGACTGGATCCGCGAGGTCGTCGAGGTGAACGTGCAGAACGCGACCGAGGCCGAGTTCAACGAAGAGTGGGACCTGAACGCGCTGGTGCAGCAGATGCAGGCGCTCTACGGCACCGACATCACCGTCGAGGAGCTGACGGAGGAGGTCGAGCTCGAGCGCGAGGCGCTGATCGACGAGTTCGTCGAGGACGCCCTCGAAACCTACGACGAGAAGGAAGAGCAGTACGGCGCGGAGCTGATGCGCGAGATCGAGCGCTACGTGATCCTCCAGGTCGTCGACTCGCGCTGGCGCAGCCACCTCGACTCGATGGACTACCTCCGCGACGGCATCCACCTGCGCGCGATGGCACAGAAGGACCCGCTCGCCGAGTACCGCGCCGAGGGCCACGCGATGTTCAACGACCTCCGCAACACGATCCGCGAGGAGGTCGTGCTGACGCTCTTCCACGCGCAGGTCGAGCTCAACGAGCCGCAGCTCGAGGCCGAGGCGGGCAACGGCAACCTCCAGTACGCGCACGAGACCGCCGCCGGCTCGGAGGCGATCGCCGCCGCGGGAGCCGGCAGTGGCGGCGGTTCGGTGGCGACCGCCTTCTCCTCGCAGGGCGGCGGCAGCACCGCAACGGCGGCAGTGAACGAGCACAAGGACGTGGGCCGCAACGACCCCTGCTGGTGCGGGAGCGGCAAGAAGTTCAAGAAGTGCCACGGCGCCTGATCTAGCTTTCCTCCGGCAGCGGCTACATACTTCTGTCAAGCACGCTCGCCGTGCGTGCTGAAGCCGCCAGCGCACTTCGCCAGGAGGAAAACGAATGTTCCGCAGCATCGTCGCCGCGATCTGCGTGGTCGTCGCCGTCGCCGCTCCCTCGAGCGGCGCTGCGATTTCCGACGCCCGCGCATCCGTCCGAGACTCCTACATCGTCGTTCTGCATCCCGACATGGTCCGCTCGGAGTCCGAGCGTCCATCCAACCGGGCGCTCGTGACGGCAGTCGCCGACGAGCTCGCCCACTCTCACGACGGCTCGCTCGAGGCCGTCTATCAGCACGCGCTCAAAGGCTTCGCCGCCCAACTGACCGAGAAGCAGGCAGCGAGGCTCGCCGACGACCCGCGCGTCGCCTACGTGGAGCCCGACCAGGTGATCGAAGCGGTGGCGACTCAGAGCCCCGCAACCTGGGGGCTCGACCGGATCGATCAGCGCGACCTGCCGCTCAGCAACTCGTACACGTACAACCAGACCGGCCTCGGCGTCAACGCCTACGTGATCGACACAGGCATCCGGGCGACACACCAGCAGTTCACCGGCCGGATCGGAAACGGCTTCACGGCCATCAACGACGGCCAGGGCACGAACGACTGCCACGGCCACGGCACCCACGTCGCCGGCACGACCGGCGGGACAACGTACGGCGTCGCCAAGCAGGTGACGCTCCACGCCGTCCGCGTGCTCGGCTGCGACGGTTCCGGCGCGACGAGCGGCGTCATCGCCGGCGTCGACTGGGTGACGCAGAACCACGTCAAGCCTGCCGTGTCGAACATGAGCCTCGGGGGAGGCGCGTCCACGGCACTCGACCAGGCGGTCGCCAACTCGATCGCAGCCGGGGTCAGCTACGCGATCGCGGCCGGCAACAGCAACGCGAACGCGTGCAACAGCTCGCCCGCTCGCGTCGCCTCGGCGACCACGGTGGGCTCGACCACCAGCAGCGACGCACGCTCGTCGTTCTCGAACTTCGGCACGTGTGTCGACCTGTTCGCCCCGGGCTCGAGCATCACCTCGTCCTGGTCGACGTCCGACACGGCGACGAACACGATCAGCGGGACGTCGATGGCCACGCCGCACGTCGCCGGGGCGCTCGCGCTCTACCTGCAGGCGAACCCGACCGCCTCGCCCGCGACGGCGACGCAGGCACTGCTCGCGAACGCGACAGCGAACAAGGTGACGAGCCCGGGCACCGGCTCGCCGAACCGGCTGCTCGACTCGCTCTTCGGGTCGGCACCGGGAGACACGACGCCGCCGACGACGTCGATCACCTCACCCGCAGGTGGCGCCACCGTCAGCGGTACGGTCACGGTCTCCGCGATCGCCGCCGACAACGTCGGCGTCAGCCGTGTCGAGCTCTTCGTCGACGGCTCGCTCGCCGGCACCGACACGTCCTCGCCCTACTCGGTCGCGTGGAACACGATCACGATGCCGAACGGTCCGCACTCGCTGCAGACGCGGGCCTACGACGCGGCCGGAAACGTAGGCACGAGCGCCGCGGTCAGTGTCACGGTCAGCAACGCGACCGGCGGCGGCGAGTTGATCGTGAACGGCGGTTTCGAAGGCTCCGCCTCGCCGTGGACGCTCTCAGGCTCGGCCTTTTGGTCGACCGGAGGCAACGATCACTCGGGTGCCGGCTACAGCATCCTCGGCGCCGGGAACAACGCGAGCGGCTCCGAGTTCCAGACGGTGACGATCCCGGCAGGCCATCCGGCCAACCTCACCTTCTGGCTCAACATCACGACGAGCGAGGCACTGACGACGGCCTACGACTTCGTCTACGTCGAGGTGCGAAGCACGTCGGGAGCACTGTTGGGCACGCTCGGCAGCTTCAGCAACCGCAACGCCACGGCGAGCGCGACCTCGTACACGCAGCGATCGTTCAGTCTCGCGCCCTGGAGAGGCCAGACCGTTCGGCTCCAGTTCCGGGGAACGACCGACGTAACGCTGCCGACGAGCTTCCGGATCGACGACGTTTCGCTGACCTAGCCGGGGACGGGGGAGGACGGCTTCACGGTCGCCCTCCCCTTCCGGCGCTACGATCCGAGCGTGTCCGAGACCGCGATCCCGCTCGAAGCGCAGCTCGAAGAGATCAGAGCCCAGCTCGCCTGGGTTCGTGATTACCTTTGACCCCGACTCGCTGACGACCCGCGTCGCCGAGCTCGAGCACGAGATGGGCGCACCGGGCTTCTGGGACGATCAGGCCCGCGCGACCGCCGTCTCGACCGAGCACGCCCGCCTCTCGAAGCGACTCGAGCGCTACGAGCGGCTCCAGGGCGAGCACGACGATGCCACCGAGCTGCTGCAGCTCGAGCCCGAGCTCTCGGCCGACATCGAGACCCAGCTGCAGCCGCTCCGCCACGAGCTCGAGCGCTTGCAGGAGGACGCGCTCTTCAACGGCGAGTACGACGCGGGCGACGCGGTCGTCTCGATCCACGCCGGCGCGGGCGGAACCGACGCCCAGGACTGGGCCGAGATGCTGCTGCGCATGTACCTGCGTTGGACGAACGACCGCGGCTTCCAGGCGGCGCTCGTCGAGGCGAGCCCGGGGGAGGAGGCGGGGCTGAAGTCGGCGACACTGACCGCGAAGGGCGAGAACGCCTACGGCCTCTTCAAGGCCGAGCGCGGCGTCCACCGCCTCGTGCGGCTCAGCCCGTTCGACAGCGCCCACCGGCGTCACACCGCGTTCGCACAGGTCGTCGTCGCGCCGCTCCTGCCCGACGAGACGGCCGTCGAGATCGACGAGAGCGACCTCCGGATCGACACCTACCGTGCGTCGGGCGCAGGCGGCCAGCACGTGAACAAGACCGACTCGGCCGTTCGGATCACACACCTGCCGAGCGGGATCGTCGTCCAGTGCCAGAACGAGCGCTCGCAGACCTCCAATAAGCAGACGGCGCTGCGCATCCTCAAGTCGCGGCTCGTCGAGCTGCAGGAGGAGGAGCGCGAGGCCGAGCTCGCCCGCGAGCGTGGCGCCGCGCAGGACACGGGCTTCGGAAGTCAAATCCGAAGCTATGTGCTCCAGCCCTATCAGCTCGTCAAGGACCTGCGAACGGGCTACGAGGTCGGCAATGCCCAGGGCGTCCTCGATGGGAACCTCGACGGCTTCGTGAGGGAATACCTGCTCGCGAAGGCATCCGGCAAGGCGATCTAACCGACCTGTTGGCTAGACTGGGTCTCCCTACAGATGCCGGAGCGGCGCGTGCGGCCGACTTCCCCTCTCATTCCGGTGACTGAACTCGACGTGCACACAGAACTGAACGAAACCGTGACCGAACCCCTGGCTGTGCCCGAAAACGGCGTTCCCGTCGATCCCGCGATCGCGGGGACGATGATCGTATTCGAGAGCGTGACCAAGGTCTACGACCCGAATGTCGTCGCGCTCAACGACGTCTCGTTCGTGATCGACAAGGGCGAGTTCGTCTTCGTCGTCGGCGCTTCCGGCTCCGGCAAGTCGACCATGATCCGCCTGCTGCTGAAGGAGCTCGAGCCGAGCTCGGGCCGGATCCTCGTCGGCGGCCGCGACCTGACGCGGCTGAAGCACTCGAAGGTGCCGCTGCTGCGCCGCAACGTGGGCTGCGTCTTCCAGGACTTCAAGCTCCTCCGCGACCGTTCCGCGGCCGAGAACGTGGCGTATGCGCTCAAGGTGCAGGGCGAGAGCGCAACCAACGTCCGCCGCAAGGTGCCCGAGGTGCTCTCGCTCGTCGGGCTCTCCGACAAGATGAGCTCGCTTCCCGGACGAGCTCTCGGGCGGCGAGCAGCAGCGCGTCTCGATCGCGCGCGCAGTCGTCAACCATCCGCCGCTCCTGATCTGTGACGAGCCGACCGGGAACCTCGACCCCGACACCTCCGTCGGGATCATGCAGCTGCTTTACAGGATCAACCGTGCGGGTACGACGATCCTGATGGTCACCCACGACCGCGAGATGGTCGACAAGATGCGCCGCCGCGTGATCGCGCTCGAGGACGGCCGACTCGCGCGCGACGAGCGCCGGGGCGGGTACGAGAGCGAATGAGGTTCGTCACGTTCCTGAGATGTCGCTCACGGTGCGTAAGCCGGGGGCGCAGTACGGAGGTACGGGTCGCCGGCTGGAGCTGCGTCAGCCTTTCGCGGAGCCCGGCTCCGCCGTGCGGGAGCGAAAGGCGGCCAGCGGCGTGAGGCTCAAGCTCCTCTTCTCCGAGTCGATCCGCTCGCTCGGCGCCAACCTCTCGACCACGATCGCGGCGACGATGACCGTGCTGATCGGGATGTTCCTGCTCGGGCTCTTCATCGCCCTCGGCTCCTGGGCGCAGGCGTTCGGCGACCACCAGAAGGAGAAGCTGCTCGTCAAGGTCTACTTCTGCACCGACTCGACCTGCAAGCAGGAGGCGACGAGCAAGCAGATCAACGCCGTCCGGGCGAAGCTGACCGCGGATCCTCTCGTCAAGGAGGTCACGTGGGTCTCCAAGGCGGAGGCGCTCGAGCGGATGCGCAAGCTCCAGCCCGAGATCGTCGAGAACCTGCCCGGCAACCCACTTCCCGACGCGTTCGAAGTGACCCCCGTCGACGGTGAGCACGCGAAGGAGATCGGCCGCAACCTGCGCGCGCCGACGCTCCCGCCCGGGATCGAGAAGATCAACGACGGCGGCGCCGTCTCCGACCGCGTCGTCACCGTCGCGCGCGTGCTCTCGAGCGCGTTCCTGGTCGCGACGATCGTGCTCCTGATCTCGTCCGCGCTCCTGATCGCGAACACGATCCGGCTCTCGATCTTCTCGCGCAAGCGGGAGATCGAGGTGATGAAGCTCGTCGGCGCAACGAACTGGTTCGTGCGGGGCCCGTTCATGCTCGAAGGGCTGATCTGCGGTGTGCTCGGCTCCGTGGCCGCCGTTCTGCTGCTCCTGATCGGCAAGGCGGTCGTGCTCGAGCGGATCACCGATCGTTTCGACGCCGGTGCCGGCGTCCAGTCCTGGTCGTTCACGACGATCGCCCTGATCGTCGTGCTCGTCGGCCTGACCGTCGGCGCGATCGGCTCGGGCATCACGCTGCGCCGCTTCCTCCAGGTCTAGCCCGCAATGGCCTCCCGCCGGGAGCACCGCGGTCGCCAGAAGCGGCCGAGCCGCGGCCAGCGCCGGGCGCGGCGCGAGGCGCATCTGCGCGTCCCCGAGCCCGAGATCGTCCTCCCGTTCAGGCGCACCGAGCCGGAGACGGTGGTCGCCCACGTAGGCCCGACGAACTCCGGCAAGACGCACGCCGCGCTCGAGTTCCTCGCCGAGACCGGCCGCGGCGTCTTCGCCGCCCCGCTGCGGATGCTCGCCCAGGAGGCGCACCGGCGTCTCGCCGCGCAGCTCGGCGCCGAGCGTGTCGGCCTCGTCACGGGCGAGGAGCGCGTCAACGAGCAGGCCCCGATCATCTGCTGCACGGCCGAGATGGCTCCTCTCTCGGGCGAAGTGCTCGTGCTCGACGAGGTGCAGTGGGCCGACGACACCGAGCGCGGCTCCGCCTGGACGCGGCTGCTTCTCGCCGGCGAGTACCGGCACATCCTCCTGCTCGGCGCCGTCGAGGCGCTGCCGCTCGTTCAGAACGCCTTCCCGGAGGCGGAGATTCGCTTCTTCGAGCGCAAGGCGCCGCTCGACTGGACGGGATCGGTCTCCTTCCAGAGCCTGCAGCCTGGCACCGTCGTCGTCGCCTTCAGCCGCCGCGCCGTGCTCGCTCTCGCAGGCGAGCTGAACCGGCGCCAGCCGGGGAAGATCGCCGTGCTCTACGGCGCGATGCCGCTGGCGTCGCGGCGGCTCGAGATCGAGCGCTTCATGAACGGTCAGGCGACGGTCTGCTGCGCGACGGACGTGCTCGGCCACGGCGTCAATCTCCCATGCGAGACGCTGCTCTTCGCCGAGTCGCAGAAATTCGACGGCGAAGAGCGGCGGGACCTGCACGCGTGGGAGATCGCGCAGATCGCGGGCCGCGCGGGCCGCTTCGGTCTGGTCGAGCGCGGGCACGTCGGTGTGCTCACCGGCATCGTCTGGGCGAACGCCGATCCGGAGTTGATCGAGGCCGCGCTGCACCCGGATGTCCGGCTCCCCGGCGGCCACCTCGGCTACAGGATCGTCGACACCGCGAGGATCAGGCCTCGCCTCGAGGATCTCCCGATCGAGAGCCCGGCGCAGCTGCCGGCGGCGCTCCGCGCCTGGCACAGCGCCGCGCTCCGCCAGTGGGCGACCGACGGCTGGCTCTCGGTCGAGTCGATCGGCCCGCTGCTCGTCAGGCTCGACGCCGTGCAACGGCGGCTGCGCGAGCGCGGCCGCCGGCTCGCGCTCGAGCAGGTCTGGAAGCTCGTCAACGCGCCGGTTGACGAGGACAACGTCGAGCTGCTCGGCACGCTCGCTCTCGCCGTCTCCGGCGACCGCGCGCCGAGGCCGGTGCTGCAGTGGCTGCTCGACGTCAATCGGCTCCGCGACGCCTCGCTCGAGGACGCCGAGCAGGCCGCCCGCACGGCCAGCATCCTCCGCTGGTTCGCGCTCCAGTACCCGGATGTCGGCGGTGTGACGCTCGAGAAGGCAGCCGAGCTCGAAGAAGCCGCGTCGCGGCGGGTGAGCGAGAAGCTCGCGGCCGAGGTGAGCGCGCCGTCGGTGGGGCGCTGCCGGAAGTGCGGGCAGAGCTGCGCGCCGTGGTTCGCGCTCTGCGAGCGCTGTTACGGCCGCCGGTAGTTCGCCGCGAACCCCTGCGGCTTCCTCGCGATGCCAAGGACCGACCCGGCTGCGAGGGTCGAAGCGTGTCGGGCGATGGCGTCTTTCTCTATTGGCTGCCGCTGGGCGCCGGCGGCCACTCCGTTCGGCTGAACGGGCGCGTCTTCGAGGCCGTCGCAGCCCGGGTCGAGCACCGGCGCGCGTGCGACCTCTACCACTCGGCGCTCGAGCTACGGCTGGCGGAGGGCCGCGTCGTGATCGAGATGACACCGCTCCCCCGCAGCGGCGGCGCACCGAGCCGCGGCGCCGTCGCCGAGGGACCGGTCGGCTCCAGTCTGCTGCGGCGGCTTCGGCTCTTCCGCTACGAGATTCGCTGCTGGCCCGACGGCGCCATCCCCGACGTCGCCGAGGCGGTCGACAGCCCGCGGCTGCTGACCGCCGACTCGGCAGTGACCCGTCTCGTGCTCCAGCTCGTGCCGGCCGTGCCGACCCCGACGTGGGGACGCGATGAGCTTGCGACCGGTTCGATGTGGAACTCGAATTCGCTGACGTCGTGGCTCCTCGCATGTGCCGGTCTCGAACCAGAGCTGATCCGACCGCCGCAGGGGGGACGTGCGCCGGGCTGGGCGGCGGGCGTCGCAGCCGCCCGCAGGCTAGGGCCTCCGGTAGTGGTGGGCGATCGCCATCGTCGCCGAGATCACGACGGCGGCGATCACGTTCGGCAGGATCAGGGCCCAGTTGCCGAGCGCGATCCCGTAGGAGAGCCAGAGCAGGAACCCCACGAAGAGGACGCCCATGTAGCCGATCGAGACACCGTGCGAGGAGCGGTGCTGGACGATCTTCCGGATCTGCAGGACGGGGGAGACGGCCATCGCGATGCCCCACGTCGCCGCTGCAAACGCGAGGGCGGTGACCACGGCGCCACCGTACCTAAGATGCTCCGATGGCCCGTCCCACCGGCACGAAGCTGATCGCCGAGAACCGCCGCGCGCGGTACGACTACGAGCTGCTCGAGCGGTTCGAGGCTGGGATCGCGCTCGTCGGCACGGAGGTGAAGTCGCTGCGCGACGGCCGGGTCACGCTCGCGCACGCCTACGCAGACGTGCGCGACAACGAGGTCTGGCTCGTCGGCGCCGAGATCTCCGAGTACGCGCAGGGCAACATCGCGAACCACGATCCGACCCGCGACCGCAAACTGCTGTTGAAGCGCGCGGAGATCACCGACCTGGTCGGCAAGGTGCGCGAGAAGGGACAGACGATCGTGCCCACGCGTCTCTACTTCAAGGACGGGAGGGTCAAGATCGAGGTCGCCCTCGCGCGCGGCAAGGAGAAGGGCGACAAGCGGCGGACGATCGTCGATCGCGACGCCAAGCGGCAGATCGATCGGGCGCTCAAGGGCCGCCGCTAGGGGCCCGCACGCGCCGCGCGCGAGTAGTAATCTCGCCGCGACTCGAACCGCTGACGAGGAGAGCTGACATGAGGCATGTCTCGCTTGCTGTCAACGGCGTTCGGCACGAGCTCGACCTGGAGCCACGCGAGCTCCTGGTCTACGTCCTGCGCGATCGTCTCGGGTTGACCGGGACGAACGTCGGCTGCGACACGTCCTCGTGCGGCGCCTGCACCGTGCTCCTGAACGGGGAGTCGGTCAAATCCTGCACGCTGCTCGGCGTCCAGGCCGACGGGATGGAGCTGACCACGATCGAAGGGCTCTCCTCGAACGGCGACCTCCATCCGCTGCAGCAGGCATTCCACGAGCAGCACGGGCTCCAATGCGGCTACTGCACGCCCGGGATGGTCATGGCCGCGGTCAGTCTCCTGACGGAGAACCCGGAGCCGAGCGAAGCCGAGATCCGGCACGCGCTCGAGGGCAACCTCTGCCGCTGCACCGGTTATCAGAACATCGTCGCCGCGGTGCGCGCGGCGGCCGTGGGAGTGGAGGCGTAATGGCCACGACCGAAACCCTCACGACCGGCCGGGTCGTCGGCACGTCGGTTCCGCGCAAAGAGGACCGGAAGCTCGTCACCGGCAACGGCCAGTTCATCGACAACATCAACCTCCCCGGCCAGGTCTGGCTCGCCGTCGTCCGCAGCCCGTACGCGCACGCGCGGATCGGCAAGGTCGACCTCGCCGCGGCGCGCAAGGTCAACGGCGTGGTCGCCGCCTTCAGCGGCGCCGAGCTCGCGGCCGACTGGGCCGGCTCATTGCCGTGCGCGTGGCCCGTCACCGAAGAGATCAGGATGCCGTCACACTTCCCGCTCGCTTTCGACAAGGCGCGGCACGTCGGCGACGGCGTCGCGGTCGTCGTGGCAGAGACGCGGGCGATCGCGAAAGACGCGGCCGAGCTCGTCGAGGTGGAGTACGAGCCGCTCAAGGCGGTCGCCGACGTCGGCAAGGCGCTCGACGCCGACGCACCGCTCGTCCACGACGACTTCGGGACGAACGAGTGCTACGTCTGGAAGCTCGACGCCGGCGAGGTCGACAAGGCGTTCGCCGAGGCCGACGTCACCGTCAGGGGGCAGCTACCGCCAGCAGCGGTTGATCCCCGTGGCGATGGAGCCACGCGGCGCCCTCGCCCAGGAGCTGCCCGGCACCGGTGAGCTGACGCTGTGGACCTCGACCCAGATCCCGCACATCGCCCGGCTGACGCTTGCGGGCGTGGTCGGCATTCCGGAGGCGCGGCTGCGCGTGATCGCGCCGGACGTCGGCGGCGGCTTCGGCTCGAAGCTCGACGTCTACGCCGAAGAGGCGCTCTGTCTCGCGATCGCGCGCCGGCTGCACCTCCCGGTGAAGTGGATCGAGGAGCGCTCGGAGGCGTTCGCGGCGACGATCCACGGCCGCGACGTCCTTCAGGAGATCGAGCTGGCGGCGACGCGGAGGGCTCGGTCACCGCTGTCCGCGTCCGGCTCGTCTCGGCGATGGGCGCGTACCTGCAGCTCGTGACGCCGGGGATCCCGCTGCTCGGTGCCTGGGTCTACGGGGGTTGCTACGACATCCCGGCGTACAGCTTCGAGTGCACGGGCGTCTTCACGCACACGACGCCGACGGACGCCTACCGCGGCGCCGGCCGGCCCGAGGCGACCTACGCGATCGAGCGGGCGATGGACGCCCTCGCGACCGAGCTCGGGATGGATCCGATCGAGCTGCGCCGCCGAAACTTCATCACCGAGTTTCCGGCAACCATCGCGTCCGGGCTGACGATCGACTCAGGCGACTACCACGCTTGCCTCGATCGCGCGCTCGAGCAGCTCGACCTCGAAGCTGTCCGGGCGGAGCAGGCTGAGCGGCGCGAGCGCGGTGACGCGAAGCAGCTCGGGATCGGCTTCTCGACCTACCTCGAGATGTGCGGCCTCGCGCCGTCGGGAATCCTCGGTGCGATCCGCTACGTCGCCGGCGGCTGGGACGCGGCGACGATCCGCTGCCTGCCGAGCGGGACGGTGCAGGTGCTCACCGGCACGTCGCCACACGGGCAGGGGCACGAGACGGCCTGGTCCCAGATCACGGCCGACGAGCTCGGCTATACGGTCGACGAGATCGAGGTGCTGCACGGTGACACGACCGTGAGCCCGCTCGGGATGGACACCTACGGCAGCCGCAGCCTCACCGTCGGCGGGATCGCGCTCCACAACGCTGCTCAGAAGATCGTGGCGAAGGCGCGGACTCTCGCCGCGCATCAGCTCGGCGTCGACGAAAGCGAGCTCGCCTACGAGGGCGGCACCTTCAGCACCGCCGACGCCGCGGTGACGATGAAGGAGCTGGCGTTCGCGGCGTGGTCGGCGCACGACCTCCCACCAGGCTTCGAGCCCGGCCTCGAGGCGACCGCGGTCTACGACCCGCCGAACTTCAGCTGGCCGGGCGGGGCGCATGCGGCCGTGGTCGAGATCGACACCGAGACGGGGGACGTGCAGCTGCTTCGCTACATCGCGGTCGACGACGTCGGCAAGGTCGTCAATCCGATGATCGTCGACGGCCAGATCCACGGCGGGATCACGCAGGGGGTCGCGCAGGCCCTCTTCGAGGAGGCGGTCTACGACGAGGACGGTGCCCTGCTGACCTCGTCGCTGACGAACTACCTCGTCCCATCCGCGGTGGAGGTGCCGAACTACGAGCTCGACCGGACGGAGACGCCGAGCCCGACGAACCCGCTCGGCGTGAAGGGCGTCGGCGAGACGGGTGCGATCGCCTCGCCGGCGGCAGTGATGAACGCAATCATCGACGGGCTGGCGCCGTTCGGCGTCACCGACATCGACATGCCGGCCACGCCCGAGCGGGTGTGGCGGGCGATCCAGGAGGCACGGTCATGATTCCCTCGTCGTTCGACTACGAGGTCGCCGAGTCGTCCGAGCACGCAGTCTCCTTGCTCGGCTCGCGGGAGGACGCCAAGCTGCTCGCCGGCGGGCACTCGCTGATACCACTCCTCCGGCTCCGCTTTGCCCGGCCGTCCATGCTCGTCGACATCGGCCGAATCGCCGAGCTGTCGTACGTTCGCGACACCGGCGAGTGGCTCGCGATCGGGGCGCTGACGCGCTACAAGTCGCTCCAGGACGACCCGCTGATCCAGGAGCACTGCCCGATGGTCTCGCACACGGCCGGACTGATCGGAGACCCGCAGGTGCGCCACCGCGGCACGATCGGCGGATCGCTTGCTCATTGCGACCCGGCCTCGGACTTCCCGGCCGTCATCCTCGCGCTCGGAGCCGAGCTCACGATCACCGGCCCGGCCGGCGAGCGTAGCGTCCCCGCAGCGGAGTTTTTCCAGGGAGTGTTCGCCTCGGCCTGCGAGGCGGGGGAGATGCTGACGGAGATCCGCGTGCCGAAGCTGGGCGCGTGGACTGGCTGGTCGTATCTCAAGTTCACGCGGCGCGCCCAGGACTGGGCGACAGTCGGCGTCGCGGCGCTCGTGCGGCGCGACAACGGTGGCGTCGAAGACGCCAGGATCACGCTGACGAACATGGGTCCGACACCGCTGCGAGCAATCGCGGCAGAGGAGGCGCTTCGTTCGGGGGACGAGGATCCGGCTGCGCAGATGGCGGAGGGAACCGAGCCGCCGACCGACACCGGCGCCAGCGCCGAGTTCCGTTCGCACCTTGCCCGCGTCATCGGCCGGCGGGCGATCGAGGAGGCGATGCTCAGGTAGCGGCGAGCGTTCGGCGCACGATCACGACGCCCGGCTCGAGCACGTACCCGTGCTTCGCGTTCAGATGCCGGATCGGGGCGTTGCGGACCTCGTTCGAGGTCTGCAGTGAGCGAAAGCCGTTCTTCTTCGCCCAGGCGATCTGCGCCGCCTTCAGGACGGCCGCGATCCCGCGCCCGCGGTGGACGCGCTTGACGCCGGTGAGATCGTGGAACGCACGCTCGGTCGTCTCTTCTGAGAACGCGAGCTTCGCGTAGCCGAGCACCTCGCCGTTCTCGAGCGCGACGAAGACGGCCTCGGGCCGGTCGCCGCTGCCGCGCATGTCGCGCTCGAGCCACTCGTCGAGCGTCCCGACGTCGGTCTCCTCCTCGCCGGGGATGTCGGGCGCGGCCTCGTGTGCGACCTCCCAGAGCCCCTCGGCCAGTTCGGGGCGCTCCGCCCACGTGACGATCTCGATCCCGGGCGGCGCCTCGACCGCCGGCGTCTCGATCGCGGTCAGGTCGAGCACCAGCCGCGAGTTGCGCCCCGCCTCCTCATAGCCGCGCGCCGCGGCCCAGTCAAGGCTCGCGGCGTCATCTTCGGCGACCGGCCCCTCCAGCTCGGTGGCGCCGTGCTCGGCGGCCCAGCGCTCGATCACCGCGCGGAGCTCGTCGCCGACGCCCTGGCCGCGGCGCTCGGGGAGGACGAGCGCAGCGCCGATGCCGCGGTGGGGTGGGGTGTGCCACCCGGTCAGCGCGTACGCGGCGCCGACGACCTCGCCGTCCCCCTCGGCGAGCACCCAGATCATCGCCTCCGCCTGGCGGCGCCAGTCGATCAGCCCGGCGACTCCGCCGGTATCCTCGCCCGGCATCGCCCTCGCGAGGACGCCAACGAACGCCTCGAGCTCGTCCTCGCCAATCTCGCGAATTTTGGCCACCCGGCTACACTATTTCCAACAACACATACGGGGGCGACCTGGTTTCGACGTGGTCGGTTCTCCGGTCGAGCTGCAAGCCGAGGTCCCCGGTCGGCCTCGTTAAACCACCGGGAAACGAACAAATGCGAAGAACGAACTCGCAATCGCTGCCTAAGTAACCCTTAGGACTGGCGACGTCGCTCCCCGCTCGGCCCGAGGTGGGGAATGCGGCGCCAACGTCGGGCTCGGCGCCAAGGGAGAGCCAATCGCCTGCGGCGCGACACTCAAAGGATGGCTAGCCCGTCGGGTGCGTCGTCCCGGAACCGACCGGCGGGCGAATCTGAATCCGGGACTACGCTTGTAGATGCTCGTTCCGGTGCGTCCGCGGACGCGGGTTCGATTCCCGCCGCCTCCAAAGGATTAAAGTGCCTGCAAATCGCCACTTTTCACATCTCCCGTGAATCGTGGCGATAGGCACATCCGGCCCGCAGACTGGAGTGAGCGAGTTGTGCGAGGATCGTCTCTCGTGACGGACACACTTGACCCGTCTGCAGGTGCGCTCGCCGAGGCCGTCGAGCCGCGCATCAGCTACATCGTTGCGCGCCTCGAGCGGGCAGTTCGCGCCGCTGTCAACGAGCGGGTGCGCCCCCACGGCCTCACGACGCTCCAGTACACGACGTTGAGCGTGCTCGGCGCACGAGGACAGCCGCTCTCGAACGCCCAGCTGGCGCGCCGCGCGTACATGACGCCCCAGTCCATGATGGAGGTGATCGACGCGCTGGAGCGCAAAGGGCTGATTCGCCGCGACCCGCATCCCAGCCACCGCCGCGTCTTTCCGGCGACGATGACCGCCAAGGGCCTTCGGGTGCTCAAGGCATGCGACGCCGCCGTCGAGGAGATGGAAGAGGAAATGCTGGCCGGGCTCAGCCGTGGCGAGCGCGATTCGCTCCTCGTTTGGCTGAAGACGTGCGTGCGAGCGCTGCACGCGGGCTTCCCCGAGTAGCAGGGCAGCCTCGAAGCGGCCGCCCGACGACTGCGGGACAGACTTCTTGACAGTATCAGGTAGGCTGATACATACTCCTCCCGCCCAGACCTACGACGGTCCGATTCGAGAGCGCCGAGGCGCTCGTTCGAGGGAGGAGGGAATCGTGGATTCAGTGGCCGCGAAATCTCGCTGGCGCGCGCTGATCTTCATCGTGTGGGTGCTCGTCGCGCTCGGGGTGAGCGACAGCGCTTTCTCGGCGACCCTTGACGAGGGAGGCGGCATCGGCGAGATCAGCGTCGTCTCCAACCGGGCGGACCTGATCTCGGGCGGCGACGCCCTCGTGTCGGCCGACCTTCTCGACACCAGCCCGCGAGCCGTCAGAGTCCAGCTCAACGGAAAGGACATCAAGAGCGCGTTCGCCGTACGCGCAAACGGCCGCTTCGAGGGGCTCGTCACGGGCCTCGAGGAGGGCAAGAACATCCTGCGCGTTCGCCCCGGAAACGGGGTCGGGCGCTGGATCGAGATCACCAACCATCCGATCGGCGGCCCGGTGTTCTCCGGCGAGCAGATCCAGCCCTGGCTGTGCCGGACTCAGCTTCAAGGCGGCACCACGCCGGCGCTCGGCCCGTCGATCGACGAGAAGTGCAACGCCGCCGCGCCCGTGGTCGAGCTGTTCTACCGCAGCACCGGCAACCAGTGGGTCGCTTACGACCCGAGCAGCCCGCCTGCGCCGGCGCTGATCCTGCAGACGACGACCGACGAGGGCAAGACGGTCCCGTTCATTATCCAGCGCGAGACGGGAACGGCCAACCGCGGCATCTACCAGATCGCGGTGCTCGTCGATCCGACCAAGCCGATCACGCCGTGGTCGACCGAGCAGCCGTGGAATCGCAAGTACGTCAACACCTTCGGCGGCGCGTGCAGCGTTAACTACCAGCAGCCGACGGTCGGCGACGTACGCAACGTGGCGCGCCTTGGCCTCGGTTTCGCGGTCGGCACGTCCAGCCTCAACACGTACGCCAACTCGTGCAGCGACGTGATCTCGGCCGAGGCGCTGATGATGACGAAGGAGATCATCATCGAGCGCTGGGGGCCGATCGTCTACACGATCGGGGACGGTGGCTCTGCCGGAACGATGCAGCAGCACATGATCTCCGGCGCCTACCCCGGGCTGCTGAACGGCCTCATGACGAGCCTGCTCTACGAGGACCACTGGTTCCAGGTCGTCGACTCGTTCGACTGCCTGCTGCTGTCCCGCTACTTCGGGCTGGGCGGCGGCGGCCCCTTCGGCCCGCCCCCCGGGTGGGGCGACGGGAGCGGCAACCCGCTCTTCCCCGATGCCGCCGCGCGGCAGCTCGTCTACGGCACGAACCCGTCCAATCCCGACGCCAAGTGCTCGCAGAAGATCGGCTTCACCACCGCGGAGCTGATCGCCGACAGCACCGCGGGCTGCGCTGGCCCGCCGGGCAACGACTGGCGCTGGCCGACCAATCCGCTCGGCGCGCGGTGCACGATCCAGGACTACCTGAAGTACGTCTTCGGCGTCGGGCCGGATAACAAGGCGCCGCGTCCGATCGACAACGTCGGTCTGCAGTACGGGCTCCAGAACCTGCTCAACGGCACGCTCTCGAAGGAGAGATTCGTCGACGTCAACTCCCGCATCGGCGGCATGGACATCGACGGCGTCTGGCACGAGCAGCGCACCGAAGCGGACCTCGGGGCGCTCGAGGCGCTGTACCGCACCGGCCGCATCGCGGACGGATCGGGATCGGCCCACGTCGCCGAGATCGACGCACGTACCAACCCCACCGACGTCGGCTTCCACCCGCCGTTCCACTCCTGGAGCTGGCGCGCGCGGATCGACCGCACGCTCGGCAACCACGACAACAACGTGATCTGGGTGTCGAGAGGCGGGGCGGTGCCCAGCCAGTTCGACTCGATGCGCGCGTGGCTCGACGCCGTGTACTCCGACCCGAGCGATGACCCTCTCTCGACGAAGATCGCGCGCAACAAGCCGGAGAGCGTGCGAGACGCGTGCTACGCCAGCGCCGCCCAGGGCGGCACCCAAGACGACCTGTTCTGCACCGGCACGCCGGCGCAGTGGCAGTACTACTCGCACATGAGGTGGGTGGCAGGCTGGCCGATGGAGCTGGATACGTTCAAGTGCCAGCTCAAGCCGCTCGATCGGACGGACTACGTGCCCCTGGCCTTCACGGTTGAGGAGTGGGCGAAACTGAATCAGGCGTTTCCCACGGGCGTGTGTGACTTCTCGAAGCCCGCGGTCGCCCATCAGCCGTCGATCCCGTGGATCACGTTCGCCGATGGCCCCGGTGGCCGCCCGCTGGGCGATCCGCCCACCTCGCAGGGGCCGCCCACCAAGCCTCCGGTAGGGCCGTAGCCTATGAGCAACGCAGTGTCGGACGTGAGGGGGCGCTCTGCCCTCTCACGTCCGGGATCCTCGGCGGGAGGGGGCGAATGAGCGTTCTGGCAGGCAAAGCCGCACTCGTCACGGGCGCGGCGCGCGGGATCGGCCGCGCGGCGGCCGAACTGCTCGCCGAACATGGAGCAAGCATCCTCGTGAGCGACGTCGACGCGGAACTGGCCGAGGAGACGGCCGCACAGATCGGCGACGCCGTGGCCGTCGGCGGCGACCTAACCGCCGAAGGCGTGCCGGAGGCGCTCGTCCGAACGGCCGTCGACAGCTTCGGCCGGCTCGACATCGTCGTGAACAACGCCGGCTTCACCTGGGACGGCATGGCGCACAAGATGGGCGACGACCAGTTCCGCGCGATGCTCGAGATCCACACCGTCGCCCCGTTCAGGCTGCTGCGTGCCGCCGCGCCGCACCTCCGCGACGCCGGCAAGGCCGACAGGGAAGCCGGCCGCGAGGTGTTCCGCAAGGTCGTCAACGTGACCTCGATCTCCGGGACGCAGGGCAACGTCGGCCAGGCGAACTACTCGGCGGCCAAGGCCGGCCTCGTCGGGTTGACGAAGTCGCTCGCACGCGAGTGGGGACCGTTCAAGGTCAACGTCAACGCCGTCGCTTTCGGGTTCGTCGAGACGCGGCTGACGGCCACCTCGGACGACGGGGGCGAGACGATCAGGCGGGGAGACGCCGAGATCCACCTCGGCATCCCGGAGAAGATGCGGGAGCTCGCGCCGACGATCATCCCGCTGGGCCGGCCGGCGACGCCACAGGAGGCGGCAGGCCCCATCTTCTTCCTCTGCTCGCCGTGGTCGAACTTCGTCCACGGGCAGGTGCTCACCGCGAGCGGCGGCCAGACGACGGGGATGACGGCCTGAGCGCCGTCACCGAGTTCAGCCTCGAGCCGCTCGGGGCGTACGGGCCTGCGCAGCGCTACGTCGTCACACCCGAGGCGATCCGTGCGTATGCCGCCGCAACCGACGACCGCGCGCCCGCCGCCGCCGAGGGGCGGGTCGCGCCGCCCGTCTTCGCCATCGTCCCGGTCTGGGAGACCATCGCTCCGGCCTCGCGTTCCGTCGTCTCGGCGGAGGCCCGCAGACGGGTCGTCCACTATGCGCAGGACATGATCCTCCACCGGCCGCTCGAGGCCGGTATGAGCGTCGTGTCACGTGCGGCTCCGGTCGCGTTGCTCGAGCATCCGAAGGGCGCCCAGCTCGTGATCAAGACCGAGACCCGCCTCGAAGACGGTGCGCTCGTGAACGAGCAGTACGTGACCGAGTTCTTCCGCGACCTCCCGGCGAAGACGAGCGCCGGCCCGCGGCCGCCGGAGCACCGGCTCTCCGAGGATGTGCGCGGCGGCGAGCCGCTGGCGGAGCTCTCGTACACGGTCGCCGCGGATCAGACCGAGCGGTACGCGGCCGCGTCCGGAGACGATTTCGAGATCCATCTCGACGACGCCGCGGCGCGGGCCGTCGGCCTTCCGGGCCGGATCGTCCACGGCCTGTGCACGATGGCGTTCGCCGGTCGTGCCGTTCTCGAGGCAGCGGGCGTCGAGGAGCCCGGTGCCGTGCGCCGGCTCGCCGTCCGCTTCTCCGCGCCCGTGTTTCCGGGCGGACGCGTGACGACGCGGATCTGGCCTCTCGACGGCGGGGCGACGGTCGGGTTCGAAGCGGCGGACTCCGACGGGAAACCGGTTCTCCGCGACGGACGGGCGGAGTTGCGGGCGTGAGCGCGATCGACCTCGACTCGATCGTCGCGATCGACGTCCACACCCACGCCGAGGTCGGGCGCGGCGGGGAGGACGGGCTCAAGCCCGAGTGGCGGACGGCGGCGGCTCGCTACTTCGGCGAGCACGCGCTGCCGACGGCGGACGACGTGGCCGAGTACTACCGTGCCCGACGGCTTGCGGCAGTCATCTTCTCCGTGGACGCCGAGACCGTCACAGGTCGACCCGCCGCGCCGAACGAGGAGATCGCCGAGGTTGCAGCTGCGCACCCGGACGTGCTGATCGCGTTCGCCTCCGTCGACCCGAACAAGGGTGCGCGCGCGGTCGAGGAGGCGAAGCGCCTCATCCGCGAGCACGGCGTGCGGGGGTTCAAGTTCCACCCGAACATCCAGGGGTTCTTCCCGAACGACCGCAGCGTCTACCCGCTGTACGAGGTGATCGCCGAGGCAGGGCTTCCGGCGCTCTTCCACACCGGACACTCCGGTATCGGATCCGGCCTGCCCGGCGGCGGCGGCATCCGGCTCAAGTACTCGAACCCCATGTACGTCGACGACGTGGCCGTCGACTTCCCCGAGTTGCCCATCGTCCTCGCCCACCCGTCGTTTCCGTGGCAGGACGAGGCGATCTCGGTGGCACTGCACAAGGAGCAGGTGTACATCGACCTCTCCGGCTGGTCGCCGAAGTACTTCCCGCCGCAACTCGTCCGCTACGCGAACACGCTCCTGCGCGACCGCGTGCTGTTCGGGTCCGACTTCCCGATGCTGACCCCGGATCGGTGGCTCGCCGACTTCGAGGGACTCGACATCAAGCCCGACGTGCGACCCTTGATCCTCAAGGAGAACGCCGCGCGCCTCCTGGGGTTGAAGCGTCCTTGATCGGAATCAGGCTCCCTGATATAAACGCCGTCATCGCGATGCGACGCCGCTTCGTGTGGGAGCGAGCCCGATGCAGGGGTTGATGCAGGACGTTCCGCTGACGATCGACCTGATCCTGCGGCGGGCGGTCGAGCAAGGGCACGGGCTTCATGTGGCGTCGGCGGGAGCCGACGGCGTGCGGCGCATGGCCTGGTCGGAGGTCGGGGATCGGGCGCTGCGCCTCGCCGACGTGCTCGATCGCCTCGGCACGTCGTCGGAAGCGCGCGTCGGGACGTTCGCCTGGAACACCCACCGCCATCTCGAGCTCTACTTCGGCGTTCCCTGTAGCGGGCGGGTGCTTCACAGCGCGAACGTCCGGCTCCACGCCGATCATGTCCGCTACGCCATCGACCACGCCGGCGACGAGGTGCTGTTCGTCGACGCCTCGCTCACGCCGACGCTCGCACCGCTCCGTGACCGTCTCGGCGTGCGGACGTACGTCGTGATGGACGACGGAGCTCCTATCGACGACGCGTTCGCCGACTGCCCGACATACGAGGAGCTCCTCGCCGAAGCCGAGCCGGTGGAGGCGCTGCCGGAGCTCTCCGAGTCGAGCGCGGCCTCCGTCTGCTTCACGAGCGGCACGACGGGCCGGCCGAAGGCGGTCGTGTACTCGCACCGCTCGGTCGTCCTGCACGCAATGGGCGCGCTGATGGTCGACTCGCACGCGATCCGCCGCGGCGACGTGGTGCTGCCGCTCACCCCGATGTTCCACGTCAACTGCTGGGGGCTGCCGTACTCCTCGGCGCTCGCGCCGGCGAGCCTCGTGCTGGCCGGGTCGGACACGAGCCCGGCCACCGTCGCACGGCTGATCGAGTCCGAGCGGGCGACGGTCGTCGCCGGCATCCCCACGTTCTGGGTCCAGATGGACGGTGTCTTCGCGAGCGGCGACTTCGACCTCTCGTCGGTGCGGCGGATCCTGTGCGGCGGCGCGGAGGCCCCGCCGTCCCTGGTCGCCCGCTATCTCGAGCGCGGCATCGACTTCCTGCACGCCTGGGGGATGACCGAGATGTCGCCGAGCGGCACCGCGAACTGGATCGCCGCCGGCGGCAGCGTCGACGACGCGGGGCCGGGGTGGCCCGTGCCCGGGGTCGAGCTCCGCCTGGTGGACGCGAGCGGAACGACGCTGCCCTGGGACGGTCGCTCCGTCGGCGAGCTCGAGGCGCGCGGGCCGTGGGTCGCCCGCGCATATCACGAGCCCGACGACGACGCCAACCAGTTCAGATTCCACGACGGCTGGTTGCGCACCGGCGACGTGGCGAGGATCCGGCCGGACGGCAGCCTCGAGCTCGTCGACCGCGAGAAGGACCTCGTCAAGTCCGGCGGCGAGTGGATCAGCTCGCTCGACCTCGAGCGTGCCCTCGTCTCGCACCCGGACGTCGCCGAGGCCGCCGTGATCGCGGTCCCGCACGAGCGCTGGGGCGAGCGCCCTGCGGCACTGATCGTGCCGGCGAAGGACGCCCGTCCCGATCCTGAGGAGATCCGTGCGTTCCTCGGACGCAACATCGCGAGCTGGTGGCTCCCCGAGGTCATCGAGATCGTCGCCGACCTCCCCAAGACGGCGGTCGGGAAGTACGACAAGCGGCGGCTGCGCGAGGAGCATGCGGCGCGGCTCGCGACCGTGCTCAAGTCGGCACGGACACCCATCGAACAAGGAGCGACCCGATGAAGAGAGTCCTCGTACTTGTCGCGATTGCTGCGGTCGCGCTGATGGCCCTCACAGGCGCCTCGGCGGGTGAGCAGCAGTCGGGCACGGTCTATCTCGGCATGGACACGCCGCTGACCGGACCGACGGCGATCGTCGGCCAGGGTGACCGCGAGGCGGTTCTCAAGCTCGTCAGGTACTGGAACAATCGAGGCGGCATCAACGGACGTCGCGTCGTCGTCGACATCCTCGACAACGCGTCGAACCCGTCGCAGGCCGTTCAGAACGTCCAGCGCTTCGTCGGCGACTCGAAGTACGTCGCCATCCTCGGCTCGGGCAACGCGGGCGGGGCCATAGCGACCGCCCCACTGGCGACGGCGGGGCGCATCCCGTTCCTCGCACTCTCGCCGCCGACTCCGCTCGTCGCCCCGGCCCGGCCGTACGTGTACGTCGCGCTGCCGACCGCGCGGCTGTACGCGTACAGCATGGCGCAGTACCTCAAGAGCCTCGGCGTCACGAGGATCGCGCTGATGGGCGACAACGGCGCTTTCGGGCGCGACGGAGTCGGCCAGGTGAAGGCGCTCGCGAGGGCGTACGGGTTCACGATCACCGACGACGCGATCTTCTCGCCGACGACGACGAGCTTCGCGGCCGAGCTGGCCAGGGTGCGGAACTCGAACGCGCAAGCGCTCTGGATGTGGACGGTGACTCCCGCCGCCAACACGATCGTCAAGGAGTTCCGGCAGCTGCAACTCCCGCAGCGTCTCGTCCTGACGGGCGGGAATCTGTCGCCGCAGTTCCTCGAGGGGACGTGCCCGGACGTGAACGGAGCGCTCGTGAACAGCTTCCTCGGCCCCGTGTGGGATCAGCTTCCGGCGGGTAATCCCATCCGCGCGCAAGGGCAAATCCTCCGGCGTGTCATCGGGAGGCAGCCCTCCGTCTTCCATGTGGACACGGCGACGTCGCTCTGGGCCCTCAAGGCGGCCATGGAGCGAGGAGGCTTCACGCGGGCGGC
>CAWHKD010000012.1:0-294583 GCA_963829845.1 uncultured Gaiellaceae bacterium
TTCTCTCACACTACCCGCGCGCCCGACGAGCTTGTGTTTCAGAAACACAAGCTTTCCGAACGGCGGCCGAGGCGCAAGAACGAGCCGCTAGCGAGCGCGGAACGAGCTTGTGTTACGGAAACACAAGCTCACGCCGACGCCGGCGCACCCGGCACGAGCCAGACGACGCCGAGCGGCGGCAGCGTGATCTCGGCCGACTGCGGCTGCTCGTTCCAGGGGGTCTTCTCGGTCTCGATCCCAAGCCCATTGCCGACGTCGCCGCCGCCGTAGAAGCGGGAGTCCGTGTTCAGTGCCTCGTGCCATTTGCCGGCCTTCGGCAGCCCGATCCGCCAGCCCTCGCGCACGACCGGCGAGAAGTTGCAGGCGACGACGAGCCAGCGCTCGCCGTCCTCGGTCCGCCGCGCGAAAGCGAGCACGTTCTCGTTCGCCGCGTTCGGCTCCAGCCAGAGGAAGCCCTCGTGCGAGTGGTCGAGCTCCCAGAGCGCCGGCTCCTCCGCATAGGCGGCGTTGAGGTCGCGAACGAGCGTCGCCATGGCCGCGTGGTCGGCCTGGTCGAGCAGGTGCCAGTCGAGCGACCCGGCCGGCTCGCTCCACTCCTTCTCCTGCGCGAACTCGCTGCCCATGAAGAGCAGCTGCTTACCCGGATGCGCCCACATGTAGCCGTAGAGGGCGCGCAGGTTCGCGAAACGCTGCCAGCGGTCGCCGGGCAGCCTCCGGAGCAGGGAGCCCTTCCCGTGCACGACTTCGTCGTGCGAGAGCGGCAGGACGAAGTTCTCGTTCCAGGCGTAGACCATCGAGAACGTCAGCTCGTGGTGGTGGAAGCGGCGGTGCACGGGCTCCTTCGAGAAGTACTCGAGCGTGTCGTGCATCCAGCCCATGTTCCACTTGAAGCCGAAGCCGAGACCGCCGAGATAGGTCGGCCGCGAGACGCCAGGCCAGGCGGTGGACTCCTCCGCGATCGTCGTCACGCCGGGCTCGCGGCCGTAGACGACCTCGTTCAGCTCGCGCAGGAAGGAGACGGCCTCCAGGTCCTCGCGGCCGCCGTGGACGTTCGGCACCCACTCGCCGTGCTCGCGCGAGTAGTCGAGGTAGAGCATCGAGGCGACGGCATCGACGCGGAGGCCGTCGGCGTGGTACTCGCGCAGCCAGAAGAGCGCGTTCGCGAGCAGGAAGTTGCGCACCTCGTTGCGGCCGAGGTTGAAGATCAGCGTGCCCCAGTCGGGATGGGCACCGCGGCGCGGATCCTCGTGCTCGTAGAGCGCCGTCCCGTCGAAGCGCGCGAGCGCAAAATCGTCGCGCGGAAAGTGGGCGGGCACCCAGTCGAGGATGACGCCGATCCCCGCCTGGTGGAGCGCGTCCACGAGCGCCCGGAAGTCATCCGGCTCTCCCATCGTCGAGACAGGCGCATAGAAGCCGGTCACCTGGTAGCCCCAGGACCCCGAGAACGGGTGGTGCATCACAGGCAGGAACTCGACGTGCGTGAAGCCGAGATCGCCCACGTAGGCGACGAGCTGCTCGGAGAGCTCCCTCCAGCCGAGCCCCAGCCGCCACGACTCGGCATGCACCTCGTAGACCGAGATCGGCGCCTTCAGCTGATCGAAGCTCCGGCGCCGCTCGAGCCAGCCGTCGTCGGCCCACTCGTAGCGCGAGCGGTGGACCCGCGAGGCCGTCTTCGGCGGGATCTCCGCATGGAAGGCGAACGGGTCGGCCTTCAGGCGCAGCTGCCCGTCAGCGCCGTGTACCTCGAACTTGTACGCATCGCCCTCGGAGGCGTCGGGCACCACGACCGCCCAGATCCCGGACGAGCCCTGCGGCTCGAGCGGCTGCACGCGCCCGTCCCAGAGGTTCCAGTCGCCGACGACCGAGACGCCCCGCGCGTTCGGCGCCCACACCGCGAACGAGACCCCCTCGTCGGTGACGTGTGCGCCGAGCTGCTCGTAGATCCGCTCGTGACGTCCCTCGCCAACGAGATGGAGGTCGAGCTCGCCAAGACTCACGGTTCCCGCTCCAGCGCCGGCAAAGCCGGCACCTCCGCTCCTTGGGTGAGCTCCGTCAAGCCTACGCTCACTGCTGCTCCAGCATGCGGAGAATGCCCGCGACCGGGATCGCGACCCAGTCGGGCCGGTTGTGGAGCTCGTAGCGGAGCTCGTAGACGGCCTTCTCCAGCTCGAACACCGTCAGCAGCCGTTCGACCTGGTCGCGGCTGGACGGCAGCAGCGCAGGATCGGTCGAGTCCAGGTAGCCGTCGAGGAACTCGGCGCGGCAGCGGTCCTCCCAGCCGTCGGGCGGATCGACGTTCCGCCGGATCTTCGCTGCCGAGGCGGCGTACGCGAACGAGCGGAGCATCCCCGCGACGTCGCGGAGCGGAGATGTCTTCCGGCGCCGCTCGGGGACCGAGCGCGCAGGCTCGCCTTCGAAGTCGAGCAGCAGCCAGTCGTCCTCGTCCGTCCAGAGCGCCTGCCCGAGGTGATAGTCGCCGTGCGTGCGGATCACGCGGCCGACGTGGCCGATGTTCGTAAGCAAGCGCAGATGGTCGCGCACCTCCTCGCCGCGGCCGCGGACGTGCTCGAGCGCCGGGATGTCGGGCAGGGAGGCGAAGACGTGCTCGATCTCCTCGTCGATCGACGCGGAGAGGAGCCCGAGCGCCTCGTTGCTCGGATCCTCGGGGGCGAAGTGCGGGTCGCTCGGATCGGACGCAAGAGCGTTGTGCAGGAACGCCGTCACCTCGCCGAGGCGGCGCGCGTGCTCCGGCAGCCAGTCGGGCTCGCCGCGCACGAGCGTGTCGCGCGTCAGCTCCCAGCCGTCGCCCCTACCGGACACGAACTGCTGCACGGTCGCGAGCGTCGCCTCGAGCGGCCGGCCCTCGTACGCGATGTAGCCCTCGAGTGCCGGTGTGTGCTCGAACGCTCGCTCGGTGAGGAACCGGAGCACCTCGAGCTCGGGGTTCATCCCCGGCGCGATCCGGCGGTAGAACTTGAGCGCGTAGCGCTCGTCGAGCACCAACGAGCTGTTCGACTGCTCGGCGCCCATCGGCCGCGCAGACTGGACCTCTTCGGGGAGCTCGCCCGTCGGCCTGAAGGCGATTGTCGCCTCGGGGGTCTGGAGCGACGAGCCGGTCCGCATCAGCTCGAGCATCCTGCGCGCAAGCTCGGGGTCTGCGATCGCGTCGTATGCGACCCAGCCGTCCGTCTCGGCGATCACCGATTCCTTCCACCCGTCCGCCGAGGGCCGGAACCCCAGCGGGAGGTGGTAGAGGTCGTGCGTCTGCAGGCCGTAGCGCACCTCGACGATCGCGATCGCGAGAATCGGCGGCTCGCCCGGCGTCACCCCGGCGTCGAGGACGCGCGCGTCGAGTACGTCCTTCGACTTGCCCCCGAACCACCGCTGCGAGGCGATCGTGCCGAGCAGGACGAGCCCGTCGAGGAAGTGGAGGTCGCCGCTCTCGATGCGGGACTTCAGGTCACTCGTCATCGGCAGGGTCCTGAAGCTGGAACCAGAAGAAGCCGCGCGGCCCGAGCGTGAGCAGGTACGGCAGCTCACCGATCTGGGGAAAGCGCGTATTGCCGAACATCTCGACCGGGACGCGGCCGGCGAACATCGAGAGATCGAGCTCGACCGCCTGCGCCGTCCGGGCGAGGTTGTGGACGCAGAGGATGATGTCCTCTGAGAACGAGCGGATCTGGGCGAAGATCTTCGGGTTCTCGGGCCGGAGCACGCGGTAGTCGCCGACACCGAAGACTGGGTGCTGCTTGCGCAGCTCGATGAAGCGCCGCAGCCAGCGCAAGAGCGAGGTCGGCAGGCGCAGCTGCGCCTCGACGTTGACGGCCTGGAACCCGTAGACCGGGTCCATCAGCGGCGGCAGGTAGAGCTGCGCGAAGTCGGCGCGGGAGAAGCCGCCGTTGCGGTCACCGGTCCACTGCATCGGCGTCCGGACGCCGTCGCGGTCGCCGAGGTAGACGTTGTCGCCCATCGCGATCTCGTCGCCGTAGTAGAGGACGGGGGAGCCCGGGAGCGAGAAGAGGATCGCGTGCATCAGCTCGATCTCGTCGCGGCCGCCGTCGAGCAGCGGCGCGAGCCGGCGACGGATCCCGAGGTTGAGCTTCATCCGCGGGTCCTTCGCATACTCCTCGTACATGTAGTCGCGCTCCTCGTCCGTGACCATCTCGAGCGTCAGCTCGTCGTGGTTGCGAAGGAAGAGTCCCCACTGGGCGTTGTCGGGGATCTCCGGCGTCCGGTCGAGGATCTCGATCATCGGCAGCGCCTCCTCCCGCCGCAGCGACATGAACATCCGCGGCATCACGGGGAAGTGAAAGGCCATGTGGCACTCGTCCCCGTCCCCAAAGTATGCAACCACGTCCTCGGGCCACTGGTTCGCCTCGGCCAGGAGGACGCGGTCGGGGTAGTTGGCGTCGATCTCGGCCCGGACGCGCTTCAGGTACTCGTGTGTGCGCGGCAGGTTCTCGCAGTTCGTCCCCTCCGCCTCGTAGAGGTACGGCACCGCGTCGAGCCGGAAGCCGTCGAGGCCGAGATCGAGCCAGAAGCGCAGCACCTCGATCATCGCGTCCTGCACCGCCGGGTTCTCGTAGTTGAGATCGGGCTGGTGGTTGAAGAAGCGGTGCCAGTAGTACTGGCCGCGCACGGGGTCGTGGGTCCAGTTCGAGACCTCCGTGTCGATGAAGATGATCCGCGCGTCGCTGTACGGCTCGTCCGTGTCCGACCAGACGTAGAAGTCGCCGTAAGGCCCATCCGGGTCCTCGCGCGAGGCCTGGAACCAGGGATGGTCGGAGGAGGTGTGGTTCATGACGAGGTCGACGATCACCCGCATCCCGCGCTCGTGCGCCGCCTCGACGAAGGTGCGGAAGTCCTCCACCGTGCCGTACTCGGGGTTGATCCCGTAGAAGTCGGCGATGTCGTAGCCGCCGTCGCGGAGCGGCGAGGGGTAGAACGGCAGCATCCAGATACAGTCGATCCCGAGCCACTGCAGGTAGTCGAGCTTCTGCTGAAGGCCGCGGAAGTCGCCGGAGCCGTCATCGTTGCCGTCGAAGAACGCGCGGGTATGGATCTCGTAGAAGACGGCCGTCTTGAACCAATTCGGGTTGGACTCGAACCAGTGGACCGGCTGCTCGTGCCGCTCGACGTCGCTCATGCCGAGCCGATCTTCATCACATGTGCGCCGCCGGGGGCGAGTCCGACATAGTTGCGCCCGGTCCGCCAGCGGTAGCGCTCGCCCGTGAGCAGGTCGCGAACGGGGAACTCCTCCGGGAGCCCGAGGTGCGGCGGGACGACGACGACGTCCTCGCGAGGGCTCGCCGGATCGAGGTTCGCCGCGACGGCGACGTCAGGTGCCTTGAAGTAGGCGAAGACGTGGTCGCCGTGCGTGTCGAGCAGGTGCAGGTTGTCGAAGCGCTGCAGGGCCGGCTCGGCGCGGCGGAGCTCGTTCAGCCTCCGGACGAGCGGGAGCAGCGGCCCGTCGAGCGCCCGCTGCTTCACCTCATACTTCTCGGAGTCGAGGTACTCCTCGCTGCCGTGCGCGACCGGGACGTTCTCGCAGTGCTCGTAGCCGGAGTAGATCCCGTACGAGGGAGATAACGTCGCCGCGAGCAGGAGCCGGAGCTCGAAGGCCGCCCGGCCGCCCTCCTGCAAATACTCGTGGAGGATGTCCGGGGTGTTCGCGAAGAAGTTGGGCCGGTAGTACGGCGCCCACTCGAGCAGCTGGTGGAGGAACTCGGCCAGCTCCCACTTCGTGTTCTTCCACGTGAAGTAGGTGTACGACTGGCTGAAGCCGATCTTCGCGAGCGTCGTCATCATCGCCGGCCGCGTAAACGCCTCGGCGAAGAAGACGGTGTCCGGGAACTCGGCGCGGACCTCGGCGATCAGCCATTCCCAGAACGGCACCGACTTCGTGTGCGGGTTGTCGACTCGGAACGCGCGCACGCCGTGTCTGCACCAGTGCATGACGACGCCCTCGAGCGCCTCCCACAGACCCGGCCAGTCCTCGGAGTCGAAGTTGACGTTGTAGATGTCCTGATAGCGCTTGGGCGGGTTCTCGGCGTACTTGAGCGTCCCGTCGGGACGACGGTTGAACCACTCCGGATGCTCCGTCAGCCAGGGATGATCGGGCGACGTCTGGATCGCGAAATCGAGCGCGATCTCGAGGCCGGCCTTCCGCGCCGCGGCGACGAGCTCGTCGAACTCCTTCAACGTCCCCAGCCCGGGATGGATTGCGTCGTGACCGCCCTCCTTGCCGCCGATCGCCCAGGGGCTGCCAGGATCGCCCTTCGCGGCGGTCAGCGAGTTGTTGCGGCCCTTGCGATTCGTCTCCCCGATCGGGTGGATCGGCGGCAGGTAGATGACGTCGAAGCCGAGCTCTGCGAGCTGCGGCACGATCTTCCGGACGCCCTTGAAGCCGCCCCAGCTGCGGGGGAAGAGCTCGTACCAGGCGCCGAACCGCGCACGGATCCGCTCGACGTCGACCTCGAGCGGCTTTGCGAGCGATGTCCTCCCGTGGCGGTTCTTCGCTCCCTGCTTCGCAGCGACGGCACGCCACGCGTCCAGGTCGCCCGGGCCGAAGAGCGCCTCGGCCTCGGAGAGCTCCCCGGCGAGCTCGGTCTGGCCGGCCGCGAGCTTGCGGTCGATCTCGTCGAGCAGCGTCGCATAGCGGTCGACCCAGGCCTCGATCGTGAACTGCCAGCGGCCGAGCCCCGCAGGCCGAAAGCTGCCCGCCCAGCGGTCGTTGCCGCGCGGCTCGAGCGGAGCCTCGAGCCACTTGCGCGAGCCGGCCGCCCGGTAGCGCACGACCGCGCGGAGGATGTCGTGGCCGTCCTTGAAGATCGTCGCCGCGAGGTCGACGGAATCGCCCTCGGTCGCCTTGACGGGATAGCGTCCGCAGTCGACCTGGGGGCGTACGTCCTGGATCTGGATCCGGGGCGGAGGCTGCTTGGCGGAGGGTGTGGGCACGCTTCGTGGACTTTCAGCGAACGGCGAACTTCAAACAGACGATGAAGCTTCAACGATCCAGCGGTGTCGTGCTGCACCCGACCTCGCTCCCGAGCGGCACGCTCGACGCCGACGCCTACGCGTTCGTCGACTGGCTCGCAGCGGCGGGGCAGAGCTGGTGGCAAGTGCTCCCGCTCGGGCCGCCGGACGATGTCGGCTCGCCCTACGCGTCAGCGTCGGCATTCGCGTCGTGGGACGGCTTCCTCGCCGACCCGTCGGCGCCGGTTGCAGCCCCCGAGCGAGCTGCATTCCGCCGCGCGAACGCGTTCTGGATCGAGGACTGGGCGGCCGCAGGCGGAAGCGTCGACGACCAGGTTCGCTTCCATCGCGAGTGGTCGGCGCTGCGCGGCTATGCCGCCGAGCGGGGCGTGCGCCTGATCGGCGACCTCCCGATCTACGTCGCCCAGGGCAGTGTCGACCAGCGCTCGCACCCCGGCCTTTTCCTCCCCGGCCTCGTCGCTGGGGCGCCGCCCGACAAGCTCGGCCCGCTCGGCCAGCACTGGGGCAACCCGCTCTTCGACTGGGAGGCGCTGGCCCGCCACGGCTACCGCTGGTGGATCGAGCGCCTGCGGCGGACGTTCGCGCTCTTCGACCTGACACGGATCGACCACTTCCGGGGCTTCGCGGAGTTCTGGGCGATCCCGAAGCGGGCACGCGACGCTCGCTCGGGGCGCTGGCTGCCGGGTCCGGGCGCCGCGGTCTTCGAGGCGGCGGAGCGAGAGCTCGGCCCGCTGCCCGTGATCGCGGAGGACCTGGGCCTGATCACGCCGGACGTCTCCGCGCTGCGCGACCGGCTCGGGTTCCCCGGCATGGTCGTGCTCCTCTGGGCATTTCAAGGGCCGGCGCGCAACCCGCACCGATTCGAGAACCATCGCGAGCAGCAGGTGATCTACACGACGACACACGACACCGACACCCTGCGCGGTCATTTCAAGCGCCGGAAGCCGTGGCCGCTGATCGAGCAGGCACTCTCGTCCCGGGCCGCGCTCGCGATGATCCCGGTACAGGACGTGCTCGAGCTCGGCAGCGAGGCGCGGATGAACACGCCGGGACAGCTGCACGGGAACTGGAGCTGGCGGCTCGAGCCGGGGCAGCTGACCGACGAGCACGCCGCGCGGCTGCGCGCCGCAACCGTCGCGGCGGGACGCTAGGGCCTGACCGGCAGGTTGCTGGCGACCGTCCGGCCGCCCCCGGCGCTTTCGTAGATGACATCGACGACGTCGTTCTGCCGGTAGGTGCCTGCTACGCCGAATACGATCGACGTCCAGCGCCAGAAGCCGAGCTTGCCCTCCTGGTGCAACTCCCGGGTGAAGATCAGGGAGCCCTGCTCGACCCGGTAGTCGGCGCCCGCGTGCTGCGCGACACCGTTGACGTACACCTCCGCGGGACGCTCCACGCCGGGCGGGAGCTCGACGCGGGTTCCGCTGCGCACCGCCTTGGCCACCTTCATAGAATGGCAGCCCGTGGGCCGGATCCTCGCAGTTGTCGTGCTCTGCGCGCTCGCGCTGTCCGGCGCGGCCTTTGCGGGGGAACCGGGGTTCACGCCGGTCGAGCCGGCGTCGCCGAACGCCGAAGGGATCAAGCAGAGCTACATGTGGGTCGCGATCTTCACCGGCGCGATCTTCGTGATCGTCCAGGGCACGCTGGTCTGGTTCATCGTTCGCTACCGCGCCGACCGTCGCACGCGCGAGATGGACGGCGCCCAGGTGCACGGCAACACGAACCTCGAGCTGGCGTGGACGGTCGCCCCGGTCCTGATCCTGGTCGCGATTGGCTCGTTCATCTTCTACAAGCTGCCCGGGATCGAAGACGTCCCCGCCGCCGACCGCACGGAGGTGGCCGTCGAAGGCCACCGCTACTACTGGAACTTCATCTACCCGAACGGTGTCATCGCGGTCGACAAGCTGCGCGCACCGGTCGGGCAGACGACACGGCTCGAGGTGTCGGCGCCCGACTACGACGTCATTCACTCCTGGTGGATCCCCGCGCTCGGAGGCAAGTTCGACGCGATCCCCGGACGCATCAACGAAACCTGGTTCAACCCGGATGCGCCCGGGATCTACCGCGGCCAGTGCGCCGAGCTCTGCGGCGCCCAGCACGCGCTGATGACCGCCGAGGTCGAGGCGATGCCGCCCGATGAGTTCAACCGCTGGCTTGAAAGCGAGGCAGAGGCGCAACTGGCGGGGACGTCCCAGCTCGGCGCGGAGACGTTCCTCGGCGCCTGTTCGAAGTGTCATGGGCAGGCCGGGGAGGGTGACGTCGGCCCGCGGCTGGCGGGCAACCAGCTCCTCGGCGACGCGGAGGCGGTCGAGCAGGTGATCCGCAACGGGCGCAACAAGATGCCGCCGGTGGGCAAGAGCTGGGACGAGCGCCAGATGAAGGCGCTCACCGACTACTTGGAGGAGGAGCTGCTTGGCGGCCAACGCTGAGACCCCGATCCCCGCCTGGCAGCACGGCCGCGTCGCGAGCTGGCTCGTCACCGTCGACCACAAGCGGATCGGGATCCTCTACATCGTCACCTCCGGGGTCTTCTTCCTCGCCGGCGGGCTGATGGCCGCGCTGATGCGGACGCAGCTCTCGCAGGCGGGCAACGACTTCCTGACGAAGGACTCCTACAACGAGGTCATGACCATGCACGGCACCACGATGGTCTTCCTCGTCGTCGTGCCGATCCTGGCCGGCTTCGGCAACTTTCTCGTGCCGCTGATGATCGGCGCGCGCGACATGGCGTTCCCACGGCTGAACGCCTTCTCGTACTGGCTCTTCCTCTTCGGCGGCGTGATCCTCCTGCTCTCGTTCTTCGCCGTCGGCGGTGCGGCCAAGTCTGGCTGGACGTCCTACCCGCCGCTCTCCGTGCAGAGCGTGGGCAACGGCCAGGACCTCTGGATCCTCGGCCTGCACGTGCTCACGCTCTCGTCGCTCGCGGGCGCGATCAACTTCATCGTCACGATCGTGAACTTGCGCACGCCGGGGATGAGCTGGACGCGGATGCCGCTCTTCATCTGGGCGATCGGCACCTACGCGGTGCTGCTGCTGGCCGTGCTGCCGACGCTCTCGGCCGGCCTGACGCTGCTCCTGCTCGACCGGCAGGCGGGCACGAGCTTCTTCCTGCCGGACGAGGGTGGGAATGCGGTGCTCTACCAGCACGTGTTCTGGTTCTTCGGCCACCCCGAGGTCTACATCATGGTGCTGCCCGCGTTCGGGATGATCTCGGAGATCATCCCCGTGTTCGCGCGCAAGCCGATCTTCGGCTACAAGGCGGTCGCGTTCTCGACGGCCGCGATCGCCTTTTTCTCGATGCTCGTCTGGGCGCACCACATGTTCACGGTCGGAATGCCCGAGTTCCTGAACGCCTTCTTCATGATCGCCTCGATGGTGATCGCGGTGCCGACCGGCGTGAAGATCTTCAACTGGCTCGCGACGCTCTGGCGCGGCAACATCCACTTCGACACGCCGATGCTGTACGCGCTCGGTTTCGTCAGCGTCTTCACCATCGGCGGCCTCTCCGGGATCTTCCTGGCCGCCTTCCCGATCGACTGGCAGCTGCACGACACCTACTACGTCGTCGCGCATTTCCACTACGTCCTCTTCGGCGGCTCGCTGCTCGCGATCCTCGGCGGCCTCACGTACTGGTGGCCGAAGTTCTTCGGCCGGCTCCTGGACGAGCGGCTCGGCAAGATCAGCTTCTGGCTCATCTTCGCCGGCTTCAACATCACCTTCTTCCCGCAGCACATGCTCGGGTTGCTGGGGATGCCGCGGCGGATCTACACCTACGAGAACATCGGCCTCTGGCAGGAATACAACCTCGCCTCGACGATCGGCTCCTACGTGATGGGCCTCGGGATCCTGATCTTCTTCTGGAACGCCTTCGCCTCGCGGAAGGGGCGCCGTGCGGGCAACGACCCGTGGCTCGGGGACACGCTCGAGTGGTACACCACCTCGCCGCCGCCGCCGCACAACTTCGACGAGGTGCCGTACGTGACGAGCGCGCGCCCGCTCTACGACCTCCGGCGCGCGCTGAAGGAGCGCGGTGAGCTCTAGACCCGGATTCTGGCTGCAGCTTGCGGCACTCGCCGGGGTCGCCGGGACGCTCCTCGCCGTCGCTTCCGGGGCGGCCGGCGTCGAGCACGACGTCGTCTCGGCACTCGCTGTGCCGCCGCTCGCCGCGGTCGCGGTCGCCGCCTGGTGGGCGCACCGACGGTTGCTCGCGCCGTCACTGGTCGCGCTCGTCCTCTTCGGCGCCGCTGCCGCTCTCACTTCGAACGGGCTCCACGTCGTGCTCGCATCAGCCGCGCTCGCGGCGGCAGCGGTTTCGGCAGCGCAGAGCTTCCGCGGGGAGCGCGTCAGCCCAGGTCCGTGGCGCGACTACGTGACGCTGACGAAGCCACGGATCATGTCGCTCCTGCTCATCACCGGTGCGGCGGGGATGTTCGTCGGCGCCCAGGGCGTGCCGCCGCTCGGGCTCTTCGTCGCCACGATGACCGGCCTCGCACTCGCCTGCGGCGGCGCCAGCGCGCTCAACCACGTCCTCGACGCCGACATCGACCGGCTGATGGGGAAGCGGACGGAGAAGCGTCCGGTGGCGGCGGGCCGCGTCCCCGCGACGCATGCGCTCGAGTTCGGGCTGACACTCTCGGCGCTCTCGTTTGTCCTGCTCGCCAGCACCGTCAACGTGCTCACGGCCATGCTCGCACTCGTCGGCAACCTCTTCTACGTCGTCGTCTACACGCGCTGGCTGAAGCGCTCGACGCCGCAGAACATCGTCATCGGCGGCGCGGCCGGCGCGGTGCCGCCGCTGGTCGGCTACGCGGCCGCGAGCGGCAACCTCGGCCTGCCGGCGCTCTGGCTCTTCCTGATCGTCTTCCTCTGGACGCCGCCACACTTCTGGGCGCTCGCGCTGCTGATCAAGGAGAACTACGCAGCGGCGAAGGTGCCGATGCTGCCGGTCGTTCGCGGCGACGAAGAGACGACAAAGCAGATCGTCTGGTACTCGGTCGTACTCGTCGCGTTCACTCTGGCGGTCGGCTTCTGGCTCGGGCCGGTCTACTCGGCGGCCGCGGTCGTCCTCGGCGCAGTCTTCCTCGGGATGGCGTGGCAGCTGCGGCGCTCGCCGACGCGGCGGAACGCCGGCGTCCTCTTCCACTACTCGCTCCTCTACCTGGCACTGCTCTTCGTCGCCGCGGCGCTGAACCCGGTGCTGCTGTGAAAGAGATCACCCCGGAGCTCGAACGGAAGAACCTCGTCTTCGGCTGGGCGCTGTTCGGGATCTTCGTGCTCCTCTTCGCGGGCACGGTCGGGATCGCTTTCCTCTACATGGCGCTCGACTAGCTGAACACCGGAGGCTTGTGTTTCAGAAACACAAGCTCGTCGTCAACCGCATGGTTCCGTGCAATCGCCGGGTAATAGGCGGCTTGTGTTTCTGAAACACAAAGTCTGGAAGCGCGCGTGACGATCTTCCTCGCCCGGCCGGATCCGCCCGCGGCCGGGATCCGGCTCGCGGTCAAGGACCTGTTCGACACGGCCGGGCTCGAGACGACCTACGGGTCGGCGATCTTCGCCGGGCACGTGCCTCGGGCGACGGCCGCCGCGGTGCGGCTGCTCGAGGAGGCGGGCTACGCGAACGTCGGCAAGACGAATTTGCACGAGTTCGCTTACGGCACGACCTCCGAGAACCCACACTTCGGCCACGTGCCGAACCCGGGCTTTCCCGGCCGCGTCGCGGGCGGGTCGAGCGGCGGTTCGGCGGCCGCGATCGCCGCCGGCCTCGCAGACGCGGCGCTCGGCACCGATTCGGCCGGCTCGATCCGGATTCCGGCTGCCTGTTGCGGCGTCGCCGGTCACAAGCCGACCCACGGGCTCGTCTCGCTCGACGGCTGCTGGCCGCTGGCGGCGAGCTTCGACACCGCCGGCCCGATTGCGGCCGATGTCGAGACCTGCGGGCGGATGCTCGAGGTACTGGCGCCCGGATTCACGCCCGTCGAGCTGGCCTCGCTCGAAGAGGTGGAGGTCGGCGTTGCCTGGACCGATCTCGCCGATCCGCTGATCCGCGAGCGGGTGGAAGCGGCCGCCGACCGCTTCCCGCGCCGACGCCACGTCGAGCTCCCGCTCGTCCCGAACGAGACCTATGGCGTCTTCATGCGCGAGGTGGCAAACGTGCACCGCGAGCTCTACGCCGAGAACGCCGATCTCTACGGCGAGGACGTCCGGCTGAAGCTGGAGAAGTGCTTCACCGTCGGCGACGCGGAGGTCGAGCGCGCCGAGCTGCTGCGGAGCGAGTACCGGGAACAGGTCGAGGAGGCGCTGGACGGGCTCGACCTCGTGCTGACGCCGACACTGCCGATCGTGCCGCCGCCGCTCGGCCGTGGCGCCGGCCCCGGCGACCTGGATGTGCGCGAGTCGCTGATCCGTTTCACGTACCCCTTCTCGGCGCTCGGTTGGCCGGCGCTCGCCGTGCCTTGCGGTATCGCCGAGGGGGGGCTCCCGGTCTCGCTCCAGATCGCGGGCCGGGCGGGCGCGGACGGCCTCGTGCTCGCCGCCGGCCGGCTGCTCTCCCCCCTTTGAGGGAGAGCCGGGCCCGCTTCCCGGCCGATCACCGTAAGCGATGCGTTTGGCTCGCCTCGTCCTGCTCTGCCTTGCTGCGCTCGTCCTGACTGGATCGGTGCAGGCGCGCGTGACCGCGCCTCCGGCCGCGCCCCAGAGCCTGAAGGCGTTCCTGCTCCGCCCGGGCGAGGCGGTCACTCACGAGTTCGCGCGCACGCCGTCCTTCTCCTGGCTGCCTGTCCGCGGGGCGGTTCGCTACGAGTTCGAGCTGTCCAAGAACGCCGGCTTCACCGAGGCCGGCACGTTCTGGTCGGACGAGAAGCTGAAGACGCCGGCCGTCTCCGTCCCGGTTGCCCTCCCGTGGATGACAGGCAACCCGTACGCGGTGTACGCGCGGGTCCGCGCGATCACCCGGAACGGCGTCAGCTCCTGGAGCGCGCCCTTCGGGTTCAACGTCCGCTGGAGCAGCCTCCCGCAGCCGATCAAAACGTTCCCAGGTCTGTCCCGCTGGAGCGTTGTCAGCGGCGCAACGAGCTATCAGGTCTGGTTCCCCGCACTCCGAAAGATCGTCGGCATGCGTACGAACGCCGTCGACCACCGCGAGTTCTACACCTTCCATCAGCAGGCGGCCTACTCGGGCACGGTGAACTGGCGAGTTCGCGCTGTCCGCAGCCTCTACGGCAAGATCCCGACCGGGCTCCCGACTGTCAGCTACGGCCCCTGGAGCCCGACGTACACGACGACGAACCCTGCGATCGTCGAGGGCGCGGTCACTCCTTCGCTCGCCGCCGCCGACACGACGGTGAGCACTGCCACCACGCCCGCCCTCCACGAGCTGACGCCCGGCTTCGCGTTCGCGGGGACACGTGCAGCCGCAGGCACCGCTGCCGACCTCTATCGCGTCTATGTCTTCAGCGACTCGGACTGTGTCAACGTCATCCATCGCGGCTCGGTCGTCGGCTCGCCGGCGTACGTGCCGCGGACAACCGGCGCGCTGAAGTTGCCGCAGACGACCTCGGACGTGATCACGGCGTCGACGACGTTCCTCAAGGATCTGAACACCGGCGAGACCGGGCCGACGCAGTTCATGTTCGACTCGGCGAAGGTCACGAGCACGGAAAGCGACCCCGCGCCGGCGAAGCAAGCGGCGACGCCGGCGCCCGGATCGCCGTCGACCCCTGGCGTTCCGGCGGCGGACGATCCGTCGAACACGCCGCCGGAGAACGACCCGTCACTCCCATCGACCCCGAAGTCATCCGGTGCTCCGGTCGACGTCTGGGACAGCGGCTGGCCGAACGGCCGCTTCTACTGGACAGCCGTGCCGGTTCGATTCGAGACAGCCGACGCAAAGCGGACGACGATGACCGCCGCGACCGCACCCGGCGCGAGCACGTTCCGCCTCGCCAGCCTGACGGGCTTCGGGGAAACCCAGCTGATGCGAATCGGCACTGGCTCGACGGAGGAGACCCTCACCATCGCCTCCGTCAACACGACCACCAGCGAAGTCCTGACGACGACGGGCGCGACCTACGCGCACGGCGTCGGTGAGAGCCTGCAGAACCTGACCGCGTCGATCGACTACTGGGATCTCGAGCTGCCGCAGGACGTCTGCGCCGCCGGTCGCGTGCAGGCGTTCGGCAAGGGCAGCATGCCGCTCGTCGCCAGCTCGACCTCTCCGTACGTCTCGGGACTCTCGCCTCAGGGCCGGCTCACGTCGGCCACAACTGCGCGGCCCTCGTTCTATGGTGCGCCGCTTGTGGCCTGGCAGCCGGCCCTCGGCGCCGATCAGTACCAGGTGCAGTGGTCGAAGACGCAGTACCCGTGGGTGACAAAGGGCGAGAAGTTCACATACGCGACCTCGGCGCTGCTGACACTCGACCCCGGGACCTGGTACTACCGCGTCCGCGGCATCAACTTCTCGATGCCGGGCACCGCCCGCGCGATGTCGTGGTCGGCGCCGGTGGGGTTGAGGGTCGCGAAGCCCACGTTCGCGGTCGTCAAGAAGTCCGGGCGTTAGCTCCCGGCCGCGAAGCGGCCACTTCAGGGTCTTGCGCGAGCGGTACCCGCTCCGCGGATGCCGCTCTTGCGCCAGAGTAGTTGGGCGTGGGCCCCGACCTCGAATTCGCGCTCTCGCTCGCCGACGACGCCGACGCGATTACACTCGCGCGCTTCCGCACCGCCGACTTGCACGTCGAGACGAAGCCCGACCTGACGCCGGTCTCGGAAGCCGACCGCGCCGCCGAGGCGGCGTTGCGCGAGCGGCTCGCCCGCGAGCGGCCGGGCGAGGCCGTGCTCGGCGAAGAGGAAGGCGGCGAGGACGCGAGTGGCTGGATCCTCGATCCGATCGACGGCACCAGGAACTACACGCGCGGGATCCCGGTCTGGGCGACGCTGATCGCCTACGCCGGTCGGATCGCAGTGGTCTCGGCGCCGGCGCTCGGCCGGCGCTGGTGGGCGGAGCGCGGCGCCGGCGCGTTTCTCGACGGCCGCCCGATCCACGTCTCCGCGATCGACCGGCTCGAAGAGGCAACGGTGCTCTACGGGCTCGAACGGCCGCCGCCGCCGCGGGCGTACGAGGCCTGGCACATCCGCGGCTTCGGGGACTTCTGGGCGCACATGCTCGTCGCCGAGGGGGCGGCCGAGGCCGCTTTCGATGCGTCAGGTCTCGCGATCTGGGACTGGGCGCCGATGAAGATCCTCGTCGAGGAGGCCGGCGGGCGCTACGAGGAATCCGTCTCGTGGAACGGTCGGCTCGACGTCAGCGAGCTGCGTTGACGGCTGCTTCGTAGATCGGGTCGCGGCCGAAGACGTCGAGCTCAGCCGAGAGCAGGTCGCTTGCGCTCGGGGCCGCACCACGCGGGGGCGGCACCGGCTCGCCGTCGACCGCGATCCGCTCGAGCTCCGTCGCCGAGCGGTGCGCGAGCTTCACCGGCCGCTTCAAGCGCGAGCGCAGCCAGCCGGCCAGCAGGAGCGCGTCCGCCTTCGGCCCCGTCACCGAGAGCGTCTTGATCGACTTCACGTCCGGCCACAGCGCCGCCAGCCGGCCTCGCCAGCCGATGCTCCGGCCCCAGGCGATGTCCGACACCGCGATCCGGTCGAAGAGCGATGCGAGCTTGACGTAGGCGCCGGGCAGCCCGCGCCACTCGGACGAATCGACGACCAGGCGGTCGCACACGTCCACGAGCTGCTCGAGCTCGGGCTTTCCCCACGGCGGCAGGCCGCGCCAGCGGCAGAACGTCGGCAGGTCGGTGATCAGAAGCGGCTGGACGATCGAGCCGGGGACGCGCGTCCGGCTGCCGCCGAGCCGAAGCTTGATCACCTCTGAGCAGACCTCACGCTCGGACCCGGGAATCGTGAAGCACTTCAGCTCGACGTCGACGCCGATCCCGTCCCCCCTGCGTGCGTTCGGAAAGAGCAGAATCGTGCGCGACGGGTGCAGCTCCTCGAGGCCGGCGAGCGTCCGTCGGGCGGCCGCGGCCCATTGCGGCGGCGCCCAGGCCACGTGCGTCATCACACTCGTCCGCGTTCCCTCGGCGTGGTGCACGCGCAGCTCGGCGAGCCGCTTCTCGACCTGCGCGACGACGCCGGGCATCAGATGGTCGCCGCCGTGAGATCGCCCGCCTCGGGACGCTGACTGGCTGCTCTGGGGCGCGGCGTCGGGGCGGCGCCGATGCTGGTGGCATCGGTGTCGTCACGGCGACGCGAAGCGGACGGGACGGCTGGAAGGTCGCGGAGCGACCTGGAAGCCGTGCCGGTAGCGGCCCAGACACACCAGGCAGTGTCACGAGCGCGCGAGATCGCGGTGGCGGCCATCTTAGTGTCGCCTCCACGAGCGGCCGTCCCGGCGGATCAGGTCGGCGGCGCTGGACGGTCCCCAGCTTCCGGCCGGATAGTTCGGGAAGTTCGGCCGGTCCCGCTTCCAGGCGGCGACGATCGCGTCGACCAAGCCCCACTGCTCGTCCACTTCGTCGGAGCGCGTGAACAGCGTCGCGTCACCGAGCATCGCATCGAGGATCAGGCGCTCGTAGGCTTCGGGCAAGCCGGTGCGGAAGGCGCCGCCGTAGAGGAAGTCCATGTGCACGGTGCGGATGCTCATCCCGGCGCCGGGCACCTTCGCTCCGATCGCGAGCGAGACGCCCTCATCCGGCTGGACGTGGATCAGGAGCACGTTCGGCCGCAGTCCCTCGCCCGCGATCTCGGCGAAGGGCGGGTGCGGCGCGCGCTGGAACTGAATCGCGATCGTCGTCTCCCGCCGCGGCAGCCGCTTCCCCGCGCGGACGTAGAACGGCGTGTCCGCCCAGCGCCAGTTGTCGACGTAGAGCTTCGCGGCGATGTACGTCTCGGTCGGCGAGTCGCCGGCGACGCCGGGCTCCTCGCGATAGCCGGGCGCTTCCTCGCCCTCGATGTAGCCCCGCGCGTACTGGCCGCGCACGACCGACTTCGGCCCCGGCGTGTGCAGCGAGCGGAGCACCTTCACCTTCTCATTCCGGACCGAGTCGGCCGTGAAGTCGATCGGCGGCTCCATCGCGGTCAGGGCGACGAGCTGGAGCAGGTGGTTCTGGAAGACGTCGCGGATGACGCCGGCCTGCTCGTAGAACGCGGCCCGGCCCTCGATCCCGATCGACTCGCCGACCGTGATCTGGACGTGGTCGATGAACTGCCGGTTCCAGATCGGCTCGAAGATGCCGTTCGCGAACCGCAGCGCGAGCATGTTCTGGACCGTTTCCTTGCCCAGGTAGTGATCGATCCGGAAGATCTCGTCCTCGGTGAAGTGCTGCTGCAGGATCTCGTTCAGCCGGTGCGCCGAGGTGCGGTCGTGGCCGAACGGCTTCTCGACGATCAGCCGGATCCAGCCCTCCGTGCTGCGCCGCTCGCCGAGTTCGTTGACGATCGTCTCGAACGCCGCAGGCGGCACGGCGAGGTAGTAGAGGCGGTTGCCCGAGCAGCCGCGCTGCCGGTCGAGGTCGTTCAGGGCCTCGACGACGCGGTCCTCCCCCTCGTCCTCCGCGAAGTCGGTGGCGACGTAGCGCATCCCGTCGGCCAGCTCACCCCAGACCTGCGCGTCGAAGTCGTCGCGGGCGTGCTCGCGCACGGCCTGCTTCATCTCCGCGATCCACTGCTTCGTCGTCTGCTCGGTGCGGGCGACGCCGACAACGCCGAAACGCTCCGGCAGCAGCCGGCGGAGGGCCAGCGCGTAGAGGGCCGGGAAGATCTTCCGCCGCGTCAGGTCGCCGGTCGCGCCGAAGACGACGATCGCGCACGCGTCAGGGCTGCGGCGCAGGCGCAGGCCTTCGAGCATCGGGTTGCCGTCGTCGGGCGAGCTCACCGCTGGTCGCGCGCCTTCTTCGCGGCCCTCGCAGCCTTGACGGCGTGGCCGCCGAACTGGTTTCGGAGCGCGGCCTGTACCTTCGCCGAGAAATCGATCTCGCGGCGCGAGGCGAAGCGGGAGTAGAGCGCCGACGTGATCGCCGGCACCGGCACGTTCGCGTTGATCGCCTCGTTGATCGTCCAGCGGCCCTCGCCGGAGTCCTCGACATAGGGGGCGATCGAGTCGAGGCCGTCGCCGTACTGCTCGAGCGCCTCGTGCAGCAGCTCGAGCAGCCAGGACCGGACGACCGACCCGTAGCGCCAGATCCCCGCGATCTCGCTCAGGTCGAGCTCGAACTCGGAATGGTGCATCAGCTCGAAGCCCTCGGCGTACGCCTGCATCAGCCCGTACTCGATCCCGTTGTGGACCATCTTCGTGAAGTGGCCCGCGCCCGAGGCCCCCACGTGTGCCCAGCCGTTCTCCGGCGCCAGCGCCTCGAAGATCGGTTGCAGCCGCTTCACCGGTGCCTTGTCGCCCCCGGCCATCAGGCAGAACCCCACCTCGAGGCCCCAGATCCCGCCGGAGACACCGACGTCGACGAACGCGACCTTGCGCTTGCGCGCCTCGGCATAGCGCCGCTTCGAGTCGCGGAAGTTCGAGTTGCCGCCGTCCACGATCGTGTCGCCCGGCTCGACGATGTCGAGCAGCTTCTGGAACGTGTCCTCGGTGATCTTCCCGGACGGCACCATCAGCCAGATGTGGCGCGGCGCGTCCAGCTGCTTCGCCAGCGCGCGTAGCGTCTTCGCAGTCGAGTCGACCTTCGGGTCGTACGTCTTCAGCTCGTGCCCGTGCTGCTCCAGGCGTCGCGTCATCCCCGAGCCCATCCGGCCGAGGCCCACCATTCCTAGCTGCATGTCAGATGTCCTCCAGTCGGATGCGTACGACACGACGGCCGCGCTCCTCGAGCGCGGCGAAGTCGCCCGCCGCCTGCGAGCGGATCAAGCGGGCGAAGCCGAAGTCGCGGCCCGGGATCGCCAGCTCGGCGCCCGGGTCGTCCACCACCTGGACGAAGAGACCGGTGTTCGGGCCGCCCTTGTGCAGCTGCCCGGTCGAGTGCAGGTAGCGCGGACCGAGGCCCCGCGTGACGACACAGCCTGTTTCGTGCGCGCGCTCGACGAGCGGCGCCAGCTCGTCCTCGCGGGCGGGGTCGACGAAGGCCTGGATGCAGACGTAGTCGCGTCCGGCCTGCGCCTGCGCGAGCAGCTCGTCGAACGACCCCTGCGGCTCGAGGTCGGGCTCGCCGCCCGCCAGCACGTCGTTCGTCTTGTCCTTCGCAGCCTGCACGTCCGGCTGGTCGAACGGGTTGATCCGCAGCACGTGACCCGCGACCGCGGTCGCGAACTCCCAGCGGTAGAACTCGGCGCCGAGGTCGTACCCGTCGACGAGGTTCGGCTCGCCTCGCTGCCGGTCCGGCCCGTCCGGCGACTCGCCCGGCGCGGGCACGAGTCCCTTGCCCAGCTTGCCCGTGGACTCAGCGAGCAGCTGCTCAGCCCAGACCCCGAAGCCGGTGGCGGACTCGTCGATGCAGACCTTGTCCCTGCCTTCCCGCCAGGCTTCGCCGAGTTGCAGGCCGAGCTCGAGACCCGGGTTGCCGTCCTCGGCCTGACAGGCGTCGGCCATCCCGCCGGCCCTCTCGAGAAAGCGGGACATGTCGACACCCATCAGTGCCGCCGGCACGATTCCGAACATCGAGAGCGCCGAGTAGCGGCCGCCGATCTCGGGCTCGCCCGCGAAGACGGCGCGGAAACCCCGTTCGTGGGCGAGGCCCTCCAACTCGGAACCCGGGTCGGTGATCGCGGCGAACTGGGCCCCGCGACCGCCGGTCCGCTCCCAGAAGTACTCGAGCTGGGAGCGCGTCTCGATCGTCGAGCCCGACTTCGAGGAGGCGAGGAAGAGCGTCCGCTCGAGGTCGACGGTGCGCTCGAGCCTCCGGATCGCCTCCGGATGCGTGGTGTCGATGACGTGGAACGACTCGACGTCGAACGTCCGCCGCAGCACCTCCGGCGCGAGCGAGGAGCCGCCCATGCCAAGGAGGACGCAATCGTGGAACTGCTCGGTCGCTGCCGCGACGAAGGCGTTCAGCTCGTCGACGTGGGCGCGGACTCGTGGGACGACGTCGAGCCAGCCGAGCCAGCGGTCCTCGCCCGAGTCGGTCCAGAGCGAGGCGTCGTAGGCCCAGATCCGCTCGACGATCGACGGAGAACTCACGCCGCGGCGAGCTGTTCCCGCTTGGCGCGAATCCCGTCGAGCAGCTCCTGGAACGAGTCGGCGAACTTCTGCACGCCCTCTGCCTCGAGCGTCTCGACGACGTCGTCGTAGTCGACGCCCACCTCGGCCAGCCGCTCGATCAGCTTGCGCGCCTCGGCGAGCCCCTCGGTGATCGTCGACGCGACCTTCCCGTGGTCCTGGAAGGCGACCACGGTCTCGGCCGGCATCGTGTTCACCGTCTCAGGCCCGATCAGCTCCTCGACGTACATGACGTCGCGATACTCGGGGTTCTTGGTCGACGTCGAGGCCCAAAGACAGCGCTGCGATTTCGCGCCCTTGCCGGCGAGGAACTCCCAGCGCGGGCCGGAGAACGCCTCCTGCCAGTGGCGGTACGCGAGCTTCGCGTTCGCGATCGCCAGCTTCCCCTGCAGCCTCGTCGCCTGGCCGCCGATCTCGTCGAGCCGGCGGTCGGCTTCCGTGTCGACGCGCGAGACGAAGAAGCTCGCGACGGACCTGACGTCGGTCGGATCGCCGCCGCCGGCCACCAGCCGCTCCAGCCCGCGGATGTACGCCTCGGCCACGGCCGCGTAGCGATCGAGCGAGAAAATCAGGGTCACGTTGATCGACTTGCCCTTCGCGATGCAGTCCTCGATCGCGGCGAGGCCTGGCACGGTCGCCGGGATCTTCACGAACAGGTTCGGCTTGTCGACCTCGTCGTGCAGCCTGATCGCCTGCTCGAACGTCGCCTCGCGGTCGTACGCGAGCGTCGGATCGACCTCGATCGAGACAAAGCCGTCGACGTGGTCGGTCCGCTCCCAGACCGGCCGCATCAGATCGCAGGCGCGGCGGATGTCCTCCATCGCCAGCTGCAGGAAGATCTCGGTCGGGTCGTCCTCGGTCTCGAGGAGCTCGCCGAGCTGCTCGTCGTACCAGTCGCCGGTGGCGAGCGCCTTCTGGAAGATCGTCGGGTTCGAGGTGACGCCGACGATGGAATCCTCCTTCATCAGCCTGGCGAGCTCGTCCGTGTCGAGCATCTCGCGCGAGACCGAGTCGATCCACGGGCTCACGCCCGCCTCGAAGAGCTCATGCAGTCGTGACGTGGCCATCATTCATCTCCTTCTCCATCGCTTCGACTTTCCTCAATCGCTCCACGTAGCGCTCGCCGCCGTCGAAGCGCGCGCCGAGAAAGGCGCGTACGAGGTCGACCGCGAGCTCGGCGCCGATCACCTCGGAGCCGAGGCAGAGCACGTTCATGTCGTCGTGCTCGACGCCCTGGTGCGCCGAGTAGACGTCGTGGCAGATCGCCGCCCGGATCCCGGCCATCTTGCAGGCCGCAACCGAGGCGCCGACACCCGAGCCACAAACCAGGACCCCGCGCTCGGCGTCCCCGCCGAGGATCGCCTCGCCGAGCTCGCGCGCCTTGTCCGGGTAGTCGATCCGCTTCGCATCCGTGTCGGTGCCGAGGTCGACGGTCTCGTGGCCGAGCCGGTCGAGCTCCTCGAGGATGCGCTCGCGCAGCTTGACGCCACGATGATCGAACGCGACCGCGACCCTCATCCCGCAACCCGTTCGAGCAGCGCGACGGCTCGGGCGGCGACGTTCTCGGCGGTGAAGCCGAGATTCGCCAGCACCACGTCACCCGGTGCCGACGCGCCGAAGCGGTCGATCCCGACCGATGCGCCCGCCTCACCGACCCAGCGCTCCCAGCCGTGTGGAATCCCCGCCTCGACCGAGAGCCGTGCGCCCACGTCCGCCGGAAGCACCTCGTCGCGGTAGTCCTGCGGCTGCTCGGCGAAGAGCTCCCAGCACGGCATCGAGACGACTCGCACGTTGGCGTCGATCGTCCGCGCGGCCTCGTACGCGACGCCGAGCTCGGAGCCGGTCGCGATCAGGACGATGTCTGGGGTGTTTTCACCCGACTGCCAAAGCGTGTACGCGCCGCGGAGCGCGCCTTCGGCCGGCGCCACCTCCGTGCGGTCGAGCGTCTCCAGCTTCTGGCGCGAGAGGGCGAGCGCGACAGGGCCGCCCTCCCGCTCGAGCGCGACCCGCCAGGCCATCGCCGTCTCGTTCGCGTCACCAGGGCGGACGTACCAGAGGTTCGGGATCGCCCGGAGCGCCATGTGGTGCTCGACGGGCTGGTGGGTCGGGCCGTCCTCGCCGACGCCGACCGAGTCGTGCGTCCAGACCCAGAGCGACTGCATGTGCCCGAGCGCGGAGAGGCGGACCGCCGGCCGCATGTAGTCGGAGAAGATCAGGAAGGTCGAGCCGTACGGCTTCAGCATCCCGTCGGTCAGCCCGATCCCATTCACGATCGAGCCCATCGCGTGCTCGCGGATGCCGAAGGCGATGTTCCGGCCGGCGTGCTGCCTCGAGAAGAGCCCGGCGCCCTCGAACTCGGTCTTCGTCGATTCGACGAGATCCGCGGCGCCGCCGACCATTGTCGGCGTGAAGGGCTTGATCGCCTGCATCACCTTCTTGCCGGCGTCGCGGCTGGCGACCGCTTCGCCCGCCGGGAACTCCGGTAGCGCCTCGACCCAGCCCGGCCGCGGCCTGCCGGTGCGGTCGGCGTCCCAGTCCTCCTTCAGTGTCGGAAACGCCTCGGCCCACTGCTCGAACCGCCGCAGCCATTCCTGCTCCCACTCGATCCCCTGCGGCCTCATGTCCATGTGCTCGTACACCTCAGGCGGGACGTCGAACGTCTTCTCCGGGTCGAGCCCGAGCGCGCGCTTCACCGCCGCCACCTCCTCCTCACCCAGCGGTGACCCGTGCGACTTGGCCGTGTCGATCGCCTTCGGCGCGCCGTAGGCGATGTGGCTGCGGACGATGACCAGCGACGGCGCCTCCCGCTCGGCCTGCGCCGCCTGGATTGCACGCTCGATCGCGTCGACGTCCTCGGAATCGGCGATCGACTGCACGTGCCAGCCCTGCGCCTCGAACCGCTTCGCCTTGTCCTCGGTCGTGAAGGTGAGCGAGGTGGTGCCGTCGATCGTGATGTGGTTGTCGTCGTAGAAGTAGACGAGCCGGCCGAGGCCGAGATGGCCCGCGATCGAAGCGGCCTCGTACGAGACGCCTTCCATCAGGTCGCCGTCGGAGCAGATCGCGTAGACGTAGCGGTCGAGGATCTCCGTGTGGGGTCGGTTGTAGCGCTCGGCCAGGAACCGGTCGGCGATCGCGAAGCCGACGCCGTTCGCGAACCCCTGCCCGAGCGGGCCTGTGGTCGTCTCGACACCTTCGGTGACGAAGTGCTCTGGATGGCCGGGCGTCCGCGATTCCCACTGGCGGAAGCGCTTCAACTCCTCGAGCGAGAGGTTGTGGCCGGTCAGGTGGAGGGTCGCGTACTGGAGGATGCAGGCGTGACCGGCGGAGAGGACGAAGCGGTCGCGGTTCGCCCAGTCCGGGTTGGCCGGGTTGTGGCGCATCACCCTCCGGTAGAGGACGTAGGCGAGCGGTGCCAGCGCCATCGCAGTCCCGGGGTGCCCGGCGTTCGCCTTCTGCACGGCGTCCATGGCGAGGGCACGGATCGTGTCGATCGACAGCTTCTGGATCTTCGCGTCGGCGGCCACCTCGCGAGGATAACCGGCCACTACGCTTAGAGCGTGGCAGTCCTGATCGCGTCCGCGCTCCGGAAGGAGCTTTCCGGCGAGCCGCTCTTCGACGGTGTCTCGTTCAAGGTCGAGCGCCGTGACCGGCTTGCACTCGCCGGCCCGAACGGTGCCGGCAAGACGACGCTGCTGCGCGCGCTGATCGGCGAGACCGAGCTGGCAGGCGGCGAGCTCGCCTGGGAGAAGGGCGCGCGCGTGGCGCTGCACGACCAGCGGCCGCCGCGGCTCGGCGGTTTCACGCTGAGCGAGTACGCCCTCTCCGGCGCGGCCGATCTGATCGACGCCGAGCGCGAGCTGCGCCGGCTCGAGGAGGCGATGGCGGGCGGCGATCACGCGCCCGAGACGCTCCGCAGCTACGGGGAGGCGCAGGCCCGCCTCGAGCACGCCGGCGGCTACGGCTGGCGCGACCACGCCACCTCGGTGCTGCGCGGGCTCGGCTTCGCCGACGCGGACCTCGACCGCGGTCTCGAGACCTTCTCCGGCGGCGAGCTGACGCGCGCCTCGCTCGCGCGCGCGCTCTCGGGCGGCCCCGACCTGCTCCTGCTCGACGAGCCCACGAACCACCTCGACATGGAGTCGATGGAGTGGCTCGAGCAGGAGCTCTCGACGATCGACGCCGCCGTGATCCTCGTCGCGCACGACCGCTGGTTCCTCGAGTCGGTGGGCACGGCCGTGCTCGAGCTCGAGGGCGGCAAGTCGACGTACTTCCCGGGCAAGTGGCATGTCTGGCGCCAGGAGAAGGCGGCGCGGCTCGCGATGCAGGCGAAGTTCGCCGAGCGCCAGGCCGAGGACATCGCCCGGCTCGACCGCTTCGTCGCCCGCTTCCGCTACGGGACGAAGTCGCGGCAGGCACAGGCGAAGCTGAAGCAGATCGCGCGGATCGAGGCCGAGCGGGTCGAGGCGCCGAAGACGGGCCGCCGCACGCTGGGCTTCGAGTTCCTGAAGCCGGCACGCAGCGGACGGATGGTCGTCGAGGCGGAGGGCTTCGATCTCGCCGCAGGCACGAAGCCGTTGCTCGAGGACGCCGAGCTCGTGCTCGAGCGCGGCGAGCACGTCGCGCTGATCGGACCGAACGGCTCCGGCAAGTCGACGCTCCTGGAGGCGATCGTCGGCGGCCGGCTCGGGCGGATCGGGCACGGCGTCGAGATCGCGTATTTCTCCCAGCACGAGGTGGAGCTGGACGAGCGCGGCAGCGTGCTCGAGTGCGCAATGGGCGCCACCGGTCTCCAGCGCTCGCAGGCGCAGACGCTGCTCGGCCGCTTCCTCTTCTCCGGCTGGGACGACCACGACAAACCGGTGGTCGCCCTCTCGGGCGGCGAGCGTCGCCGCCTCGCGCTCGCGCTCGTCGTCGCCTCGGGCGCGAACTTCCTCGTCCTGGACGAGCCGACGAACCACCTCGACCTCGAGAGTCGGGAGGCGCTCGAGGCCGCGCTCGAAGCCTTTCCCGGTACCGTCCTGCTCGTCTCGCACGACCGCGCCGTCCTCGACGCGGTCGCGGAGCGGATCGTGGCCGTCGAAGGACGCCGGCTCCGCTCCTACGACGGCGGCTGGGCCGACTACGCCCGGATCAGGGGCGACGAGACCGCGCCGCCGCCTCCGCCCCCGCGGGAACGGAAGGAGAAGCCGAAGCAGGTGAAGCCGCGCCCGAGCGAGCTCGAGCAGATCGAGGCCTCGATCCAAGCGCGTGAGCTCGAGCTCGCGGAGCTCGAACGGCAGCTGGCGGAGGACTGGGGGAACACCGAGACCTTGGCTGCGCACACGGCGGCCCGCGAGGATCTCCAGCAGCTGCTCGAGCAGTGGGAGCAGCTGTTCGAGGCCGCGCAACAGGTGTGACGAGTCGCCGTCCGGCGGCGTAGACACGGTGTGCAGGCGATGACGCTTCCGCGTAGACAGCCGGTCTGGTCGGCGTCCTTCGCCGCCACCGCAGAGGAGCACCTCGACGACGTGTACGCCTATCTCGTCTATCTGACCCGCGACCGCTCGCTCGCCGAGGACCTGGCCGCGGACACGTTCGAGAAGGCGCTCAAGCACTGGCGCCGCTTCGACCCGCGCAAGGGAAGCGCCCGCACCTGGCTCTGCCAGATCGCCCGCACGACCGCGCTCGACTGGTTCCGGGCCGAGGAGCGCCGGCGCCGGCGCGAGGAACGGGCGGCCGTGCCCGACCGGCTCGACGCCGGCTTCGCGGAGGGACTCTCCCCGGAGCTCGAGAGCGCGCTGCGCGAGTTGAGCGCAGGCGACCGCGAGGTGATCGCGCTGCGCGTCCTGCTCGAGCTCGACGGCGACGAGGCCGCGCGGGTGCTCGGGATCAGCCCGACGGCGGTCTCGACCCGGCTGTCGAGAGCCCTGAAGAAGCTCGAGGAGAAGGTGAGCATCCATGTCTGAGACGCTGCTGAACGAGATCCGCGCGACGAGGCCCGAGGCGCCGTCGGCACTCCGCGAGCGTGTCCGGGCTCTGAGCGTCCAGGAGCACGCGCGCGAGCCCTTTCTCGACCGGCTCCGGTTCACGTGGGGCTGGCGGCGACTCGCGCTCGCGGTGCCTGCGACCGTCGTCGTCGCGTTCGTCGCGGCGGGTGTGATCGGGCTCTCGCGGGACGGCACACGCGACGAGGTGTCCGCGGCGGGCGGCGGCGACACGGCCGTGACGAGCTCGACGTTCGAGCAGGCTCCGACCGAGGATTCGGCGGCGCCGAAGGCCGGTTCCCTGCCGCTGCCCAGTCGCGCGACGGGGATCGTCCCACCCGCCACCGGACAGCTGCAGCGCTACGAGGCCGAACTCCGCCTGCAGGTCGACGACGTCGAGGCGCTCTCGACCGCGACCAAGCGCGCCCAGCAGATCGCTCGAAGCCACGACGGCAGCGTCGCCTCGCTGCAGTACGACGCACCGTCGGAGGGGGTCGGCACGGCGCAGATCACACTCCGCGTCCCAACTGCCCGCGTCCAGAGCGCGATGGCCCAGCTCTCCCAGCTCGGCACGATCGTCGGGCAGCGCTACGGGATCGACGACCTGCAGCAGCAGGCGGACAGCCTGCAGTCGCAGATCGAGGCGACGCAGCGGCAGATCGCGCAGCTGGTCGCGCGGCTCGAGAGCACGACGCTGTCCGACGCCGAGCGCGCCGTCCTCCAGTCGCGGCTCTCGAACGCCCGGACGAAGCTGACGGGCCTTCGCGAGGCGCTGCGGGCCACGAACGCCGAGGCCCGCACGGCGACGATCTACCTGACGATGACGACCGAGGAGAGCCAGGCGGTCCCGGTCGGCGGTGGCCGGCTCGAAGGCGTCAAGGACGTGCTCGCCTGGGAGGCGATCGCGCTCCTCTATGCGCTCGTCGTCGTCGGCCCCTTCCTGATCGTCGGCGTACTCGTCTGGCTCATGCTCCGGCTCAGGCGCCGCCACGTCGAGACTCGGCTGCTCGAGCAGAACTAGACGCCAGTCGGGAGCTCGGCACGCACCGTCGTTCCGCGTCCCGGTTCGCTCGACACGCGAAGACGGCCCCCGAGCGCTTCCACCCGGTCGGACAGGCCTCGAAGGCCCGATCCCTTGTCCGCATCTGCACCGCCGACGCCGTCGTCAGAGACCTCGACGACGAGCACGCCGTCGTCGCGCGCGAGATCGACTCGCGCTTGGCTCGCCGACGCGTACTTGGCGACGTTCGCGAGCGACTCCGAGACGACGTAGAACGCAGCCGCCTCGATCGGCTCGGACAATCGCTCCGGTGGCAGACCGTTCACCTCCACTGGGAAGGTCGCCCGCAGGGCGAGCGCTTCCACCGCTGGTGTGAGCCCGTGATCGGTGAGGATCGCCGGATGAATCCCGCGGGCGAGCTCACGGAGCTCCTCGAGGCCGCGTGCCAGCTCGTCGCTTGCCTCCGCGAGCAGCACCGCCGCGGCCGCCGGATCGTCGGCGAGGCGCGACTCGGCGATCCGAAGTCGGAGCGCGAGCGAGACCAGACGCTGCTGCGCGCCGTCGTGGAGGTTCCGCTCCAGCCGCCGCCGTTCGGCGTCGCCCGCCTGGACGATGCGCGCCCGCGATGCAGTCAGCTGCTCGCGGGCCTCGGCGTTTGCGAGCGCGACCGCGACGAGGCTCGTGAATTTCTCGAGCCGGGTCTCGACGCCGGGCGGAAAGGAGCCGAGGTCGCCGCCGTTCGAGAGCGAGGTGGCGCCCCAGAGCCGCCCCGACACCACGATCGGCGCGGCCACTCCCGAGCTCACCTTGGCGGCGAGCATGCGCTCGCGAAGATCGGAGGGCTCCGCGTCCAGGTCGATCCGGGCCGTTCGGCCGGTCTGAGCAACGCGCGCGACCGCGCCGCCCTCGAACGGAAGCCGCACGCCGAGCGGCATGTCGATTTGCCCGACCCGTTGCCAGGCGCCGACGATCACCGCCCCGTCCAGATCGTCGGCATAGCGCACGACTGCACCGGCGTCGGCGTCGAACAGCCGGCCGATCTCCTCCGAGACGACGGTGAAGAGCCGCTCCGGCTGCTCTTCGGTCGCGACGGCCACGGCGACGCGGCTGAGAGCAGCCTGCTCGTCGGCCAGCGTCGCCAGCTCCTCACGGGCCTGCGTGTTCGCGATCGCGACAGCAACGAGGCTCGCAAACTGGCCGAGCCGCTCCTCGGTGTTTGGCGCAAGCTGCAGATCGCGCGTCACAGAAACGACGAGAGCGCCCCAGATCTCGCCCGACACGACGATCGGGGCCGCGACCAGCGACGTCACGCCGAGTTCGACCAGCCGTTCGTGGAGTTCCGAAGGGACGCCAGGGTCGTCGGTCGCCAGCCGCGCGGGCGCTCCGGTCCGTGCGACCCGGTCGATGGCGCTGCCGCGAGCGATCACGATTACCGTGCCGTTGCCCGGGATCTGGACGCCTGGCTCGCTCCACTTGCCGACGATGACACCTTCCTCTGGGCGCGGCCCCAAGGACACGAGGTTCGCGGCGTCGGCGCCCAGCAGGCGAGCCACCTCCTCGGTGACGACGTCGAAGACGCGTTCGGCCGCCGACTCGGTCGCGACGGTCACCGCGACGCGCTTCAGGGCCGCCTGCTCCTCGACCAGCATGCGGAGGTCCGGTTCAGGCATGACGGAAATCGTCGCACCAGAACGCGTCGAACGCGGCCCGGTCGAGCGGCTGCGCGCGCACGGCCTTCCAGCGGCCGTCCTCGAGCTCGACGAGGAGGGCTTGCTCGATGTCGAGCTCGCGACCGTCCGGCCGCTCACCGACGGCGCGGTAGACGGCGACGAGATGGTCGTCGTCCGCGATCGCCCAGAGAGCTCGACGCGGTAGGTGCCGCCGGTGAGCTCGGCCGTCCCGCGCAGGAAGGCAACGATCGCATCGCGGCCGAGGTGCTCCGCTGAGGGCCATCGACCCGGGACGTGCCAAACGCATCGTCTGCGAAGAGGTCGAGCAGGCGGGAGGTCGCCCTGGACGAACCGCTCGAATCCCTCGCGCGCGCGAGTCGCGTTCGGATGCTCGCTCATGCGTCGAGCGTCGCCACGACGGCCTCGGCGACGACCTTGAGCGGTTTCCCGGAGACCTGGCTCGCCTTCCGCAGCCGCGCGAAGGCGTCCTGCTCGGAGAGGCCCTCCTTCGCCATCAGCAGACCCTTCGCCCGCTCGATCGCCTTGCGCGCGGCGAGCGCGTCCGCCAGCGACTCCGCCTCCTCGCGCAGCGCCGTCAGCTCCTCGTGCCGGGCGCGGGCAGTCTCGATCGCGGGCAGGAGGTCGGTCTCGCGGAACGGCTTCACGAGATAGCCGAAGACCCCCGCCTCGACCGCACGCGCCACGAGGTCCCGCTCGCCGTACGCGGTCACCATCACGATTGGAATCGGCCGTTCCTCGAGGATCCGCTTCGCAGCCTCGATCCCGTCGAGGCGCGGCATCTTCACGTCGAGCACGGCGAGATCCGGTTGCTCGCTGCGGGCGAGCTCAACCGCTTCCTCGCCGTCGCGGGCCTCGGCGCAGACGTCGAACCCGGCCGCCTCGAGCAACGAGCGCAGGTCCATGCGGATGATCGTCTCGTCCTCGGCAATCAAGATCCTCACGTCCCTGGCCGCCTTCCGCTCCCGCCCGGCGGAGCCGGGCTCCGCGTAAGGCTGACGCCGTTCATGCCGGGAACAGCACCTGCGCGCGCAATCCCGGTTCGCTCGTCAGCTCGATCGTGCCCTGAAGCTCCTCGCGGACGAGCGCACGCACGATCGAGAGCCCCGTGCCATCGCCGCTTCCGTTCATGCCGGTGCCGTCGTCGGCGACGGCCAGCGCGACGTTGTCGCCGCGCCGCGTCAGCTCGATCCGAACGGTGCCGCCGCCGTGCTCGAGCGCGTTCTGGAAGAGCTCGCTGAAGACGAGTGCGAGCGCGGTCGCACGGTCGCCCGCGAGCGAGACCGGCTCGAGCACCGACTCGACGGTCTTGCCGGCGACAAGGCCCTGAACGAGCATCGCGCGCAGCCGCTCGATGAGCTCGGCGAGGTCGACGTCGTCCTCCCGGTGCTCGGTCAGGACCTCGTGGACCGCCGCGATCGCGAGGATGCGGTTCACCGAGTCGGTCAGCGCGCGTCGCGGGTCGGCGTCGGGAGCGCGCGCCTGCAGCCGCAGCAGCGACGCGACAGTCTGCAGGTTGTTCTTGACGCGGTGGTGGATCTCCTGGGCGAGCACCCCACGCATCACGGCGCGGCCGTGCTCGAGCGCGACCGCGGCGTGGTGGGCGATCGCCTCGAGCAGTCCGCGGTCCTCGTCGGAGAAGGGCGTGTCGCGGTCGCAGACGAGCTCGCCGATCTGACGCCGCTTCCAGCGCAGCGGCAACCGGACGTTGTACGCGCCCGCGCGGCCCTCCGGCCAGGCAATCTCCCCGTCCTCGAGCACGAGCGCGGCGCCGGTCGCGTCGACAGCTGCGATCGTCGTCTTCACGATCGCCTCCAGCGACTCCTCCAGGTAGAGCGACTCGGACACAGCCTCCGAAATCTGCGCCAGCGCCTCGAGTTCGTGCACGCGCCGCTGCGCGTCGGCGTAGAGCCGCGCGTGCTGGATCGTCTGGGCGACCTGAGAGGCGATCGCGACGAGGAGGTCGACCTCGGCCGCGCTGTGCTCGCGCGGCGCGCGCGTACGGACGTTGAGCGCGCCTTCGAGCTTCTGGCGGGCGAGGATCGGTACGGCGAGGATCGACTCGTACTCGTCCTCGGGCAGGTTCGGGAAGAGCCTGAATCGCGGATCGAGGTGGGCCCGCGCCGCAATCGCGATCGGCGCTCGCTCGGCGGCCGCGGCGCCGGTGATCCCTTCCCCGGGGCGCAGCCGCGGCCGCCGCGTCATCTCCTCGACCCGCGTGCCGTGGGTCGCTCTCAGAACGAGCTCGTCGGAGCGCTCGTCGTACAGGTAGACGAAGCACGCGTCAGCCTCGAGCGCCTCGGCGACCTTGCTGGCCACGAGCGCAAGCACCTCCTCCAGGTCGAGCGTGGAATTGACCGCGGCGATCGTCTCGGTCAGCAGCCGGAGGTGGCGGGCGGTCGTGTCCACGCCGTCGATTCTAGGGGCGCTCCGTCCGGCGCCCTTAACAAACTTCTAACCGCGGCATCCGGAGAAACTTCAAACGACGGGAATAGGTTCTCATCGAGATGAGCTCGATCGAACTCGACCTTCGCAGCGTCAAGGGCTTCCTCGTCGCCGACGTCCGCGGCCGTGTCATCGGCCGTGTCGAGGGGCCGATGTACGGCTCGCAGCCCGACGTGCCCGATGCCCTCGCCGTCCGCGGCGGCTTCATGCGCGGCCGCAGGCTGGTGCCGGCAGAGGCGATCGAGGAGATCGACGCGGGCTCCCGTGTGATCGGCCTGCGCGTCGTGCGCGAGCAGATCCGCAAGTTCCTCTAGCCCCTAGCGCTCCAACGCGCGAGCGAAGCGATGCGCAAACGTTGGTGCTGCCGACGACGCCACGCGGGCGGAGCGGGATTCATTCCCGCGTAGCCCCGCAGACGCCGAAGGAGGCGAGCGAAGAAGAAGGGGGCTCACGGGGGAAACATGGTTTCCCCCGTTCTACGACCACGGGCCCCTAGAAGGAGCCCGCGATCGGCCGTCAGTTGAGGTGCGGCGCTCGCCTTGCGCCACAGCCCTACGTCGATTATGCGCCTTTGACGGCGCCCGTGTCTACAGAACTGCCAGGTAGCGGTCGAGCTCCCACTGCGTCAGCTGGATCCGGTAGTCGTCCCACTCCCTCCGCTTCAGCTCCACATAGCGCTCGTGGATGTGCTCGCCGAGCGCGCGCTTCATCAGCTCGGAGGAGGCGAGCTCCTCGACAGCCTCGCCGAGCGTGCCCGGGAGAGCGACGATTCCGCGCTCGTCGCGCTGCGCGGCCGAGAGGTGGTAGAGGTTCGAGTCCATCGGCTCCTCGAGCTCATAGCCCTTCTCGATCCCCTCGAGCCCTGCATGCAGGAGCGCGGCGAAGGTCAGGTACGGGTTGCACGCCGGGTCGGGGCAGCGGATCTCGGCGCGCGTCGCCTGCTCGGAGCCCGGCTTGTAGAGCGGGATCCGGATCAGCGCCGAGCGGTTCCGCTGCGACCAGGCGACGTAGACCGGCGCCTCGTAGCCGGGGACGAGCCGCTTGTACGAGTTGACCCACTGCGCGAAGACGGCCGAGAGCTCGCGCGCGTGGCGGAGCAGGCCGGCGATGAACGCCTTCGCCGTCGGCGAGAGATGGTGCGGGTCGCTCTCGTCGAAGAACTGGTTGCGCTCGTCCGTGAAGAGCGACATGTGCGTGTGCATCCCCGACCCGTTCTCGCCGAAGAGCGGCTTCGGCATGAAGGTCGCGTAGACGCCGTTCTTCGCCGCGACTTCCTTGACGATCAGCCGGTAGGTGATCGTCGCGTCGGCCATGTCGAGCGCGGGCGCGTAGCGCATGTCGATCTCGTGCTGCGACGGCGCGACCTCGTGATGGTGGTACTCGATCGGGATGCCGACGCTCTCGAGCGCCTGGATCGTCTCGTTGCGCAGCTCCGTCGCCGCGTCGAGTGCGGTCATCGCGAAATACCCGCCCTCGTCGAGCGTCTCGGTGCCCTTGTTGTCCTTGAAGAGGAAGTACTCGAGCTCCGGCCCGATGTTGAACGTGTCGAAGCCCATGCTCTGCATCCGCTCGAGCGCCTGCCGCAGCATGTAGCGCGGGTCTCCCTCGTAGGGCGTGCCGTCGGGCTTGACGACGTCACAGATCATCCGGCCGACGACCGTCTCTCCCTCGCGCGAGGGCATGATCCGGAACGTCGCCGGATCCGGGATCGCGACCATGTCCGACTCCTCGATCGCGTTGAAGCCGGTGATCGAGGAGCCATCGAAGCCCATCCCGTCGTCGAGCGCGTTTTCGACCTCCTGCGGAGTGATCGCGAAGCTCTTCAGGTGCCCCTCGAGATCCGTGAACCAGAAGAGGACGTACTCGACCTTCTGCTTCTCGATCTCCTTCAGCACCTGCTTGCGCGCCTCGGGGTCGGACGTTGCCCGGTGCTTGCTCTCGATCATCGCCATCGCGTTTCTCCTTCGAACGTGGAAATGCGAAGGGCCCCGGGTGCACGCCGTCACCGGTCGCGCGCCCGAGGCCCCGTCGCCTCAAAGACTCGAGGAGTCTATACGACTAGCCGTACAGGGCCACCCACGGAGCCAGGAACGCACGCGCCGCCGCGGTGTCCGCCCGGTAGGAGTACGTGACCCCCGCGCAGTTCCCATTCGTCACGAACGAGTTGATGCCCAGGATGATGTTCGTGCCGGACTGGAAGTTGGGCCCGCCGGAGTCGCCGAAGCAGGTGCCGCCGTTGTCGCCCGTCGGCTTCGCGGAGAGCTTCAGGAACTCCGGCGCGAGCCTGTTCTCGTCGCTGACGATCACGCTCTGCGCGCGCATCCGGAAGCCGTCGCGGAAGCGGACCTTGCCGCCCGGCGACGGGATCAGCTCCTGGACGCCGTAGCCGACGGAGGTGATCTCCGCCCCCTTCCCGAGCCGGTCGGCGAGCCCGAGGCTCGGCAGGGCGCCGTACGAGCTCAGCGACAGCGGCTCGTCGAGCACGATCACCGCGATGTCGTGGGTGTCGAAGCCGACGAGGCCGGGCTTGCAGGCGACGCAGAACTGCGGGTCCGCGTACCACGTGCCCTTGTGGAACGACGAGCTCGGGAACGGGTTGGTGCGGAAGTTCTCGTCGAAGTTCACCCACGCAGTGTCGGTCGGGAACGTGAAGCAGTGCGCCGCCGTGACCACGAGGCGCGACGAGACGGCCGTGGCGGAGCACGAGAACTGCAGGTTGCGCGCGAAGCCGACGTACGGATGGGCGCCGTTGTCGAGCTCGCCGCTCGTGATCGCCTGCGACGGTCCTGCAACGACGAGCAGCGCCAACGCTGTCGCCGCCAGAATCAGAAAGCGTGACTTCAAGATGACCTCCCCCGAGGGTGTGGTCGAGCGCAGGGATTGCGCTCGATCGGTGCAGTATGAATATCCGAAGGGATTCTGCAACCACCTACCGTCCACGGCCAGTTATCGGTGCCTAGCCCGAACGCTTGAGCTTCCCGTGCTTCTTCGCGTAGATCTCGCCGCGCCGGAAGACCCAGAGCCCGACCGGGGCCGAGACGGCGCCGATCAGGAGCAGTGGCCAGAGCTCGTCCCCCATCGTCGAGAGCCCGGCGCCGTTCAGGATCGCGTCTCGGATGCCGTTGAGGACATAGGTCGCCGGCGAGATCACCGAGAGCCACTGCATCCACTGCGGCAGCACCTCGACCGGGTAGTAGACGCCCGAGACGACGAGCAGCATCCCCTGCGCGACGAAGCCGAGCTGCGCGCCCTTCTCCGGCGAGATCAGCGGCAGCACCGCCGTCATGATCCCGATCCCGATGAACGCGACCGACCCGACCACGAGCACGACGAAGGCGGCGAGGAAGTCCGCGTTCGGCATGTCGAGGTCGAAGAACATCGCCACGACGATGAAGAGGATGATCGCCCGGATCAGGCCGTAGAGGACGGCGAAGAAGCCCGCGCCGGCGAGGTGCATCGCCCGCGAGAGCGGCGCCATGAACGTGTACTCGATCGTCCCCTCCCAGCGCTCCCAGGCGACCGTCTCGGTCATGAACTCGAACAGGATCCCGAGGTACGCCCAGACGACGGCGCCGATCAGGAGCTGCGTCGTCGTGCGGTTGACGTCGATCTCGCCGCCCGTCGCCTCGATCCCCTTCGCGATGAAGACGATCGTGAGCGTGTTCGCGATCGTCCAGACCATGAAGGCGACGTCCCACCAGATGTAGCGGCGGGTCAGGTAGACGTTGCGCTCGACGACGCCGCCGAGCCCGATCAGCTCTGCGCGGAGGGTGGAAGCTGCCGCTCTCATGATCCCGCTCCAGGGTCGGCGAAGCCGACCCCTCCGCTCCTGGCCGGCTCCGTCAAGCCTACGCCGGTCATGCGAACACCTCCCGGTCCTCGTCGTCCTCGTCCGTCTCCGCCTCGAACTCGCGGCCGGTGGCCGCGAAGAACGCCTGCTCGAGCGTCTCGACGCCGAAGCGCTCGAGGATCTCGGGCACGGTCTCGAGGAAGAGCAGCTCGCCGCGGTCGAGGATGCCGACGCGGTCCGCCAGCGCCTCGGCCTCGGCGAGGTCGTGCGTGCAGAGCAGGATCGTCGCGTCGTGCGACTGCCGCACCTCCCGTACGAAGTCCTGCACCTCGAGCTTGGAGCGCGGGTCGAGGCCGGTCGTCGGCTCGTCGAGCAGGAGCAGCACCGGCGAGGTGAGCAGCGCCCGCGCGAGCGCGACCTTCTGCTGCATCCCGCGCGAGAGGTTCTCCATCGGCTCGGTGCGGCGGTCGATCGGGAAGCCGACCTTCGTCAGGATCGCGGGGATCTTGACGCGGGTCTCGCGCGGCCCCATCCCGTAGTAGCGGGCCGCGTAGTGCAGGTTCTCGCCGGCGGACATCTTCTTGAAGAAGCTGGCCTCGACGGAGACGCGGTTGACGAGCTTGCGCACGGGGCGCGGGTCGGTGAAGACGTCGTGTCCGAACACCTCGGCGCTGCCGCCGTCGTGGAAGAGCAGCGTCGAGAGCAGCCGGACGAGCGTCGACTTGCCCGAGCCGTTCTGGCCCAGGATCGCGACGCACTCGCCTCGCTCCATCGTGAACGAGACGCCCTGCAGCGCCGCCCGCTTCTTACGCGCGAACCGGCCCGCCTTCTTGTCGCGGCGCGAGAACTCCTTGCGGAGGTCGTGGACCTCCACAGCGGGTGACGGACGATGGAACTCGAGTACCTCGGACATTCGAACAAACTCCTTCGCTCACAGAAACTCCAGAACACAGCACGCGACGCCCGCTACTACGGCGGGCCGCGGCAACGGGTGTCCTAGATGTGACCGAGGAATCTCATCGGCGCCGACGATACCAGCCGCTCGGGCGGGGCGCCAGAGAAATTCTCGCCTTGACCTTCGTCCGGCCCCTCGGCTACGGTGAGACCAGGTTCCGTCGCCGCAGACGGATCCGAGGCTATGGCGCCTCGCAGCTCACTCCGAGCTGCGGGCGCTTTTTTTGTGGTCCAACGGAAGGGAGCGGGGGATGTCGGAGCTCGACGACAGGCACTACCTGATGAACGGCGGGGAGACGCTGCCCGACGCCCGCGAAGCGCTCGAGTGGGCGACCGAGACACGTGTCTCGATGGTCGACCTCAAGTTCTGCGACCTGCTCGGCACCTGGCAGCATATGACGCTGCCGCTACGCGCGTTCGGCGCCGACGCGTTCGAGGACGGGCTCGGCTTCGACGGCTCCTCGATCCGCGGCTGGCAGGGGATCTCCGAGTCGGACATGCTGCTCATGCCCGATCCGAGCTCAGCGATCCTCGACCCGGGCACGGAGGCACCGACGCTCTCGCTGATCTGCGAGATCGCCGACCCGATCACACGTGAGGGGTACTCACGCGACCCGCGCCAGGTGGCAAAACGTGCCGAGGAGTACCTGCGCGAGACGGGGATCGCGGACACCTGCTTCGTCGGCCCCGAGTGCGAGTTCTTCGTCTTCGACGAGGTCAGCTACGACCTTGGCCCCAACGCGGCGCACTACTCCGTCGACTCCAGCGAGGGGTACTGGAACTCCGGCAGGCCGGGCCTCGGCTACACGTCGCGGCCGAAGGAGGGGTACTTCCCGACCGCGCCGCACGACTCGCTGCACGACCTGCGCACCGCGATGGTGCTGACGCTCGAGCGGCTCGGGATTCCGTGCGAGTTCCACCACCACGAGGTCGCCTCGGGCGGCCAGTGCGAGATCGACCTCCGCTTCCAGAGCCTGACCCGCATGGCAGATCAGGTCATGACCTACAAGTACGTGGTCAAGAACGTCGCCCACGCGCATGGCAAGTCGGCCACCTTCATGCCGAAGCCGATCTTCGGCGACAACGGCTCGGGCATGCACTGTCACCAGTCCCTCTGGAAGGAGGGCACGCCGCTGATGGCGGACAAGTCCGGCTACGCCGGGCTCTCCCAGCTCGCACGCTCGTACGTCGGCGGCCTGCTCGAGCACGCACCGGCGCTGCTGGCCTTCTGCGCCCCGACGACGAACTCGTACCGCCGCCTCGTGCCCGGCTTCGAGGCGCCGGTGAACCTCGTCTACTCGCAGCGGAACCGCTCGGCCTGCATCCGGATCCCGATGTACTCCGACTCGCCGAAAGCCAAGCGGATCGAGTTCCGCTGCCCCGACGCAGCCGCGAACCCGTACCTCGCGTTCTCGGCGATGCTGATGGCCGGCATCGACGGGATCGAGCGCGGGCTCGACCCGGGCGCACCCGCCGACTACGACCTCTTCGAGGAGGCCGGCCACGACGTGCCCCAGGTGCCCGGGTCGCTCGCCGAGGCGCTCGATGCCCTCGAGGCCGACCACGAGTTCCTGCTCCGCGGCGGCGTCTTCACCGAGGACCTGATCCGGACGTGGATCGACTGGAAGCGCGAGCACGAGGTGGACGTCGTCCGGCTCCGCCCCCACCCGGCCGAGTTCGGCCTCTACTACGACTGCTAGGAGGCGCACGATGATCAAAGTGGAAGCGGTCGTGGTCCGGGACCGGGTCGAGACCGTCATGGACGCCGTCGAGGAGCAGACCGGCCACGTCGGCGTCACCGTCATCGAAGCTGTCGGGCACGGCCGCCAGCGCGGGATCACGCACGAGTACCGCGGCCGGGTCTTCGAGTCGAGGTTCCTGCCGAAGGCGTACCTCTTCTTCCTCGTGAAGGACGAGCTCGCAGCGGCAGTCGTCGATGCGATCGCGGACGCCGCCCGCACCGGGCACGAGTCGGGCGATGGGCTCGTCTGGACGACGCCCGTGTTCGACGGTCACCCACACCGCACCGGAGAGAGGCTCGAGGAGGTCGAGGTCGCATGACGACAAAGGAACTGGCGATCGCGTCGAGCACGATCTGGGTCGTCCTGGCCGCGATCCTCGTGATGTTCATGCAGGCGGGCTTCGCCTTCCTGGAGGCGGGGCTGACGCGGATGAAGAACGTCGGCCACATCGCCGCGAAGAACGTCCTCGTCCTCGCGATCGCGTCGCTCGTCTACTACGTCGTCGGCTTCGGGATCGCATTCGGTGACGGCGGCAACGGGCTCTGGGGCGGCTCCGGCTTTCTGCCGTCCGTCGAGGAGCTGCTGACCGTGGGGGCAGCCCCGTTCAGCTGGTTCTCGGCGATTCCGGCGGCCGCGGGGTACCTCTTCGAGGTCGTGTTCTGCGCCGTGTCGCTCGCGATCGTCTGGGGCGCGATGGCGGAACGGACGCGGCTGTGGGTCTACTTCGCGTTCGGCGTCGCCTACACGCTGATCTACTCGCTCGTCTCGCACTGGGTCTGGAGCCCGGACGGCTGGCTCTTCACGAAGGGCATGCAGGACTTCGCCGGCTCGACCGTCGTCCATTACCAGGGCGCACTCGCCGGGCTCGCCGGGGCCCTTCTGCTCGGGCCTCGGATCGGCAAGTTCGCCGCAGACGGGAAGCCGAACGCGATCCCAGGCCACAACATGGCGTTCACCACACTCGGCGTGATCATTCTCTGGTTCGGCTGGTTCGGCTTCAACCCGGGCTCGACGCTCAGCGTCGACTTCGGCGGCGTCGGCTTCTTCGCCTACGTCGCGCTGAATACGAACCTCGCCGCGGCGGCGGGTGTGATCGGCGCCGTCGTGACCTCGTGGCTCGTGATCAAGAAGCCCGACCTCTCGATGATGCTGAACGGCGCGATCGCGGCGCTCGTCGCAATCACCGCCGCGTGCGCGTTCGTCGCTCCCTGGGCCGCGATCGTGATCGGCCTCGTCGCCGGCGTCGTCGTCGTCTTCGGCGTGCTCCTCGTCGAGCGGGTCGGACTCGACGATCCGGTCGGAGCGCTCTCCGCGCACGGCATGGCTGGCGTTTGGGGCACGCTCTCGCTCGGCTTCTTCACCGTGCCGGCGCTCTCGGAAAAGCTCGCGACTGGGACGGGCGGCCTCTTCTACGGCGGCGGGCTGCACCAGCTCGGCGTCCAGGTGCTCGGCCTGGTTGCCGTGGGGACGTTCACGTTCGCCGCGTCCTTCGGGATCCTCTGGCTGTTCAAGGTCACGATCGGGATCCGCACCGAGGAGCACGTCGAGACCGCAGGGCTGGACGTGTCCGAGCACGGCATGTGGGGCTATCCCGAGTTCTACATCCCGGTGCCGGGCGGCTACGGCACCGAGACGCACGGCCACATGGGCCTTGCGCACGCGCAGCGTTCCGCGCCCGGCGCCCGCGAGCGCAGCAGCGCTCGAGCCCACGGGCTAGACACGCGTCAGCCAGCCGCCGACGAGAGCTCAGGCTCCTCGTCGGCGGCGGCTCGCGTGGAGGGCACGAGCCACGTGAACTCCACTGCCGCCTCGGGCCAACGCGCGAGCAGCTCCCCAGCGCGAGCCGAGTCGGTGTAGCGAAGGTGACGCTCCAGCAGCCCATGGAGCAGTTCGGTCGAAGCGGCGTCGAGCTCCATTGCCTCGACGAGCTCGTGGTTCAGCCCCGCCGTCACCGAAGCTGCAGGATCGTGCACGAAGAGGTCGCCGCCGCTCATCCCGGCCGCGAGATTGCGACCGGTCTCGCCGAGGATGACGATCGTGCCGGCCGTCATGTACTCGCAGCCGTGTGCACCCACGCCCTCGACGACCGCGGCGGCGCCCGAGTTGCGCACGGCGAAACGCTCGCCGGCGCGGCCGGCGCAGAAGAGCTGCCCGCCCGTCGCCCCGTACAGGGCCGCGTTGCCGAGCAGCACCGGGTCGCCGGCGTCGCCGTCAGGCGGCCTGATCGCGATTCGCCCGCCGCTCATGCTCTTGCCGAGGCCGTCGTTCGCCTCGCCCGTCAGCTCGAGCTGGACGCCCGTTGCAAGGAACGCGCCGAAGCTCTGCCCGGCCGAGCCCGTGAGCCGCACCCGGACCCGGCCCGGAGGCGACTTGGCGCCGTAGCGTCCGCCGATGATGCCACCGAGCCGGGCGCCGACGGCACGATCGCGGTTCGTCACGGTGAGGTCGAGCTCGACGAGGCTCGCTGTCTCGAGCGCCGGCGCGGCGGCTGCCGCAACCAGAGCGCCGAGCTCAGCGCCGGGCGGCTCGTGCTGCTGCGCGGCGCAGTGCGCGACGGGACCCGAGCCCACACGCCGCATGAGCGGCGACGGGTCGAGCGCGGCTTCCCTGGCATTGCGAGGCGCCCGCCGGCGCAGGCATTCGACCCGGCCGACCGCATCGCCGAAGGTGCGGAGACCGAGCGCGGCGAGGTGGCGACGAACGTCCTCGGCGAGGTGCAGCAGGTACGCCTCGACGTGGGCCGGTGTTGCCGCGAACTTGGAGCGCAGCTCGGGCCGCTGCGTCGCGATTCCGACCGGGCAGGTGTCGAGGTGGCACGAGCGCACCATCAGACACCCCTCGGCGAGAAGCAATGCTGTGCCGAACGAGACCTCGTCGGCGCCGAGCAATGCCGCTGCGACGACATCCCGGCCCGTCTTCAGTCCCCCGTCGACGCGCAGGCGAACGCGGCTCCGCAACCCTTCCGAGACGAGGGTCTGCTGCGTCTCGGCGAGACCGAGCTCCCAGGGGGCGCCGGCGTTCTTGATCGAGGAGAGCGGACTGGCGCCGGTGCCGCCGTCGCAGCCGGCGACGTGGACGACGTCGGCCAGCGCCTTGACCACACCGGCCGCGACGAGCCCGACACCGGCCTCGGCGACGAGCTTCACCGAGACGGCGGCAGTCGGATTGACCTGCCTGAGGTCGAAGACGAGCTGCGCCAGATCCTCGATCGAGTAGATGTCGTGATGGGGAGGAGGCGAGATCAGGCCGATCCCGGGCTCCGTGTGCCGCAGCCGCGCGATCTCGGCGGTGACCTTGTGGCCGGGCAGCTGGCCACCCTCGCCGGGCTTGGAGCCCTGGGCGATCTTGATCTGGAGCTCGTCCGCGTGCGCGGCGTACTCCGCTGTGACGCCGAACCGCCCCGACGCGACTTGCTTGATCCGAGAGTTGCGCTCGTCCCGGAAACGCGCAGGATCCTCGCCGCCCTCGCCGCAGTTCGAGCGCCCGCCGAGACGGTTGAAGGCGATCGCGACCGTCTCGTGCGCCTCCGCCGAGAGCGAGCCGTGCGACATGCCACCGCTCGAGAAGCGCCGCAGGATCGACTCGACCGGCTCGACCTCGTCGATCGGCACGAGCGGGCCCGCGCTGACAAGCTCGAGCAGATCGCGCGGCTCGAGCGGCGCGCGACCGTCGACGAGCGCGGCGAAGCGGCGGTACTCCTCGGTGCCGCCGCGGCCGTCGACGGCCCGGCGGAGCGCATGCGCGGCCGAGACGGCCTGCAGCGCCTCGGCCACCTCCGGCGTCGTCGCGTGCGGCTCGCCGCCCGGCCGGTACTTGACGTAGCCCGGGCTCTCGAGCTTGCCTGCTGCCGAGCCGCGTGCGCGCAGCTCGCGCTCGAGCTCGGCGAAGCCGATGCCACCGAGCGGGGACGGCGTGCCTGTGAGGCAGAGCTCGGTCACCTCGGGCGCGAGGCCGAGCGCTTCGAAGAGCTGCGCGCCCCGGTACGAGGCCACGTCGGCGATCCCCATCTTCGCCATCACCTTGAGAACGCCGTCCTCGAGGGCGGCGCGGAAGCGGCGCTGCGCCTCCTCCGGCGACGGGTGGTCGCCGCCGAGGCGGTCTGCGCCGGCGAGTGCCGCCACCGTCTCGAGCGCGAGCCGGGGACAGACGGCGTCGGCGCCGTAGCCGAGCAGGCAGGCGAGGTGATGGCTGTCACGCGGCTCGTCGCTGACCATTACGAGCGAGACGAGCGACCGGCGCCCCGACGCGACGAGCCTCTGCTGGACGGCGCCGAGGGCGAGCAGGCTCGGAATCGCGATCGCCGCATCCTCGTCGGTGAGCACGAGGATGTCGGCTCCGCGCTCGACGAGCGCGGAGGCCTGCGCGGCGAGCCGCCCGCAGGCCCGGTCGAGGCGCTCGCCGGCGTGGAGTCCAGTCGAGAGCCGGATCCCGCGCAGCTCGTCCAGGACCGAGGGGTAGAGGAAAAAGCTCTCCAGCTCGAGCAGGTGCGCCGCTGCGGGACCCTCGCTCAGCAGCGGCTCGCGCCGGCCGATCAGCGTCCGCAGTGACATCAGCGAGCGCTCCCGCAGGTGGTCGATCGGCGGGTTCGTCACCTGGGCGAACCGCTGCCGGAGGTACGAGAAGATGATCCGCGCGCGACCCGCCAGCGGCGGGAGCGCCGTGTCGTCGCCCATCGATGACGTGGGCTCGTGGCCGTCGGCCGCGCTCGGGCGAAGCAGAAGCGTGATGTCCTCACGTGAGTAGCCGGCAGCGAGCTGGCGCGGCGTCAGGTCCTCCGCGGTCGGTTCGACCGGCTCACCGGGCCCGACCGTGCGACGGCCGGCTTCGAGCCAGCGACGGTACGGGCGCCGGCCCGCCAGCCGGTGCGCGATCGCGGCGTCCTCCTCGAGGCCGAGGCCGGGGTCGACGGCGAGCAGCTCGCCGGGGCCGAGGCGACTGCGGCGCACGCGGGCGGAGCGTGGGAGCGGCACCGCGCCTGCCTCGGATGCACAGGCGACGAACGACCCGGTGGTCGCCACGCGGAGCGGCCGCAGCCCGTTCCGATCGAGCGCCGCGCCGACCATTCTCCCGTCCGTGAAGACGATCGCAGCCGGCCCGTCCCACGGCTCCACGAGTCCCGCGTGGTAGCTGTGGAAGGCGGCCACATCGGGATCGAGCTCCGGATCCTCCTGCCACGCGCGGGGCAGGAGCATCGAGGCCGCATGACGGATGTCTCGACCTCCCCGGACGAGCAGCTCGAGCGCGTTGTCGAGGAGCGAGGAGTCCGAGCCGGACTCCTCGAGCGCTCCGGCCACGGCAGGCTCTGACTCGCGCCCCCGCATCGCCCGCACGTTGCCGTCGATCGTGTTGATCTCGCCGTTGTGGCAGAGAAGCCGGAACGGCTGTGCGCGCTCCCACGACGGGCTCGTGTTGGTCGAGAAGCGCTGGTGGAAGATCGCAAACGGAACCTCGAGCGACCCCTCGCGCAGGTCCGGGTAGAACGCCCCCAGCTGGTCCGCCGCGCAGAGCGCCTTGTACGTGACCGTGCGGAACGACAGCGAGGCGACGTACGCACCCGGAGTCCGCGCGGCGCGCCGGCGCGCGCGATAGGCCCGGAGCTCGGCCTCGTCGGCGGACAGGCCGAACGGGCGCAGCAGGACGAGCTGCTCGATCGACGGCAGGCTCTCACGTGCGGTCTCGCCGAGGGCTTCGGGATCGACCGGGACCGTCCGCCAGCCCGCGACCTCGATGCCCTCCTGCTCGCACGCCTGCTCGATCGGCGCTCGCGCGCTCTCGTCCCGAAGAAAGACGTGCGCCAGTCCGCACCACGGACCCGGCACGAGCGCGGCCGGGATCGGCAGGAGCAGGCCGGCTCCGTCGCCGGTGCTCCGGTCGGCCGCGACGGCGCCGCGGTGGCGAACGTTCGCGAGCCCCTCCAGCGCCGCATCCAGGATCTGCGGCGAGGCGCGACCCTGAGCGTCGGCCACGAAGCCGATTCCACACGCGTCGCGCTCGCTGCGCTGCTGGTCGCCGAGGTGGTGCACGAATGCCCCCTGGAGGGTTCGGAGGTACGAAAAGGAGAACCGCCTGGACGATCGACCTAGCCGGCGTGGCGGAGAACTGAGCGCCGGCTAGCGCGTAAGGACGCGCGCTACGAAGAAGCGGGAAATGAGCCGATTCTTCGTGGGCGGGAGCATCTGCGTCCAGGGTAAAGCACCGCCCGGACGCCCGCAAACACGTGCCGGGCCCTACGCGCACCGGAGATGCATGAGCTGGTCGGAGTCGGCACGACGCCGCACGCGCGACCTGACGTTGCGGGACATGTCCCAGGGACAGACCCTGGGACATGTCCGCTTCGGCTAGGAGACGGAGAAGGTGACCGAGACGACGGCGGCTACCTGCTGCGTCCCGGGCTCGATCGGCGTCGAGCCGGCCTCCATCGCCTTGTCGGCGACGGCGTAGGGCTGCGGTGCCGAGCCGCCGCCCTCGACGATCGCCGTGATGCGCCCGAGGGAGAGCTTCGAGGCCGATGCGAGCGCCTGTGCGCTGGCGCGGGCGTCCGCGATGGCAGCCCCGAGGGCGTCGCGGTAGAGCTCGCCTTGGTCGCCACGGGACAGCGACGGGCCGTAGACCTGGTTCGCGCCCGCGCTCACGGCCGCGTCGATCAGGGCACCGGCCTTCGCGATCTCCTTGATCGCGGCTGAGACCGTGTTCGTGGCGACGAACGCCTGCACGGCGTTCTGCTCGTCGTAGCGCGGCGAGAGCGAGACCGACTGCGTCCTGACGTCGGTGCCGCCCGCTGCCTTCACGGCAGCGATGACGCGGCGCATTTCTACGGCGTTCGCCGTGAGCGCCGCCCTGGCGGTCTGGCCCTGGCTCTCGACGCCGAACGAGAGCTCGGCACGGTCGGGGACCGAGGCAACCGAGCCAGTGCCCTGAACCGTGATGCCGCCGGCCTCAGCCGCGGCGCTCGAGGCCGGCCCGGGGAGCGAGACGGCAGCGAACACGACGACGAAGGTCAGGAGCCCAGCGATGGGGAGGATTCGCTTTTTCATGCCATGTCTACGCCGCCGCGGGCGGCTGCGTCACAGGGATTCGAGGCGCGTGCGTGCCGCGGCCACCGCCGCGTCGACGCCGCCGGGACCGGGCGCAGGCCGGTCCGCGGGCGCCGGCGCCTCGTACGTGCCGTCACGCACCGACTCCGCGACCTGAGCGTGCGCATCGCGGAACGGGAGTCCCTCGCCGAACGAGCTCCTCGGCCGCGTCGGTGGCGAGCAGGAGCGGATCGGCCGCCGCGGCCGCGAGCCGCTCGTGATCGAACTCGAGTCCACGCACGAGCGCGCTGAGTGCCGCCGGCGCAGCCGCAAGATCGGCGCGGGCTGCGAACACCGGAGCCTTGTCCTCCTGGAGGTCGCGGTTGTAGGAGAGCGGCAGCCCCTTCACCGTCGCAAGCAACCCGGTCAGGCGGCCGATCGCAGTGCCCGCCTTGCCTCGTGCGAGCTCGGCAACGTCCGGGTTCAGCTTCTGCGGCATCATCGACGACCCCGTGGCGGCGGTCTCGTCGAGGCGGGCGAAGCCGAACTCCGCCGTCGTCCAGAGCACGAGCTCCTCGCCGATGCGGGAGAGGTGCACAAAGCAGACGGCCGCCGCGTAAACGTAGTCGAGTGCGAAGTCGCGATCGGCGACCGCGTCGAGCGAGTTCCGCAACTGGTTCGGGGGTGCAGGCAGCGGCAGCGTCGAGCCCGCGAGCGCGCCCGCGCCGAGCGGGCTCGGCTCGGCGGCCGCGGCGGCCGCGGCGAAGCGGACGAGGTCACGCTCGAGCATCTCGACCCACGCGAGCAGGTGGTGACCGACCGTGATCGGCTGGGCACGCTGCAGGTGCGTGTAGCCGGGCATCGGCGTCTCCGCGTCCGCTTCGGCGCGGTCGAGAAGCGCGCCGGCGAGCCCGGCGATCGCCGCCCGCGCTTCGCCGGCCGCGTCGGCGACGTAGAGCCGGAACGCCGCGGCGACCTGGTCGTTCCGCGACCTCCCCGCGTGGATCTTCCGACCGACGTCGCCGAGGAGGCGCTCGATCGCCGAGTGGACGTCCTCGTCGTCGGGCTCGATCCCGCTCCCCGTCGCGATCTCGACCAACCGCGCCTCTGCCCCCGTGAGCTCGTCGTCGTCAAGCAGCCCGGCGGCGTGAAGGCGTCGGGCGTGCACGGCCGTCGCCTCGCAGTCGTAGGGCAGCAGCTCGGCGTCGTCCGCGCGCAGGAACGCGGCCACGGCCGGATCGAGCGCGCGCGCGACTCGGCCCGCCCAGAGCGTCATGCGGTCGTCGTCGCCCGCTTGCGGGCGGCGGCGAGCTCGACCTCGAGCGACGCGATCTTGACGAACCCCTCCGCGGCCGCGTGGGGGAACGTCTCTCCGGCGCCGTACGACGCAAGCTGCTCGGCATAGAGCATGTGCGGCGAGCGCCGGCCGGTCACCACAGCGGCGTTCGGGCGCAACGAGACGCGAACGTCGCCGTCCACGAGCGCCTGGGTCGTGTCGACGAATGCATCGATCGCCTCGCGAGCCGGGCTGAACCAGAGCCCCTCGTAGACGAGCTCTGTCCAACGCTGCTCGAGCCCGCGCTTGATCCGTGCCTCGTCCTTGGTCAGGACGACGTCCTCGAGCGCCGAATGAGCCTGGATCAGGACGATCGCGGCCGGCACCTCGTAGACCTCGCGGCTCTTGATCCCCACGGCGCGGTTTTCGATCATGTCCAGGCGCCCGATTCCGTAGCTGCCTGCGAGCGAGTTGAGCCGCGCGATCAGCTGCGCGAGCGGCAGCTCCTCGCCGTCGAGCGAGACCGGGATGCCAGCTGCGAAGCCGATCGTCACTTCCGTCGGCTCCGGCGCCGAGGAGGGATCACCGGTCAGCGCGTACGGCTCATCCGGCGGCGCCGCCCAGGGGTCTTCGAGCACGCCGGCCTCGATCGCCCGGCCGAAGAGGTTCTCGTCGATCGAGAACGGCGCCGCCTGCGTGGCCTGAACGGGAATTCCCTTATCGAGCGCGTACTCGATCTCCTCGTCGCGCGTCCAGATCCGGTCGCGGAGCGGGGCGATCACGTGGAGGCCGGGATCGGTCGCCTTGAACGAGAGCTCGAAGCGCAGCTGGTCGTTCCCCTTGCCCGTGCAGCCGTGCACGACAGCCTCGGCGCCGAGCTCGACCGCGAGCTCGGCCACCGCCTGCGCGATCACCGGACGCGAGAGCGCGGAGACGAGTGGGTACTTGCCCTCGTAGAGCGCGTTGGTCTTGATCGCGCGCGCACACTGCTCCTCGGCGAACGCGGTCTTGCGGTCGACGAGGATGACGTCGTCGGCCCCCGCGGCACGCCCACGTTCGATCGACGCCTCGAGGTCGAACTCCTGGCCGACGTCGACGAGGACAGCGACGACCTCGTCGAAGCCGTACCAGTCCTCCTTGAGCCAGCTGACGATGCAACTGGTGTCGAGGCCGCCGGAGAAGGCGACCACCGCGATCCTACTCATTCTGCTCCTTCAGTGGAATGAATACTATTCACTATAGCTGGATTTCATGCACCGATAGGCTGGTTCCGTGCAGATCCGCTTCGTCGACTGCCGGGCGCGCGACGCATATCTCGCCGGCCATGTCCCAGGCGCGGCTCATGCCGATCCCGAGAGCGAGCTGACCGGCGACGTCGGCGGGGGTCGCCACCCGCTCCCGAGCGCCGAGACGTTCGCCGCCTGGGCTTCCGCGGCCGGGGTCGGACCGGACACGCTCGTCGTCGGCTACGACGACGGCACGGGCTGGGCTGCCCGGCTCTGGTGGCTGCTGCGCCACTTCGGGCACGACGCGGCCGCCGTGATCCCGCTCCAGGCGTGGCGCGGCCCGCTCGCCGCGGGGGACGAAGAGATCGCGCCGGCGACCTTCGTCCCGCAGGCGCGCACGGACGACACCGCCGACGCCGCCGAGCTCCTCGAACGGCTCCGGGACCCGTCGCTGACGCTCGTCGACGCCCGGGCGCCGGAGCGCTGGCGCGGCGAGACGGAGCCGATCGACCCGGTCGCGGGGCGCATCCCGGGCGCGAGGAACCGCTTCTTCCTCGACGAGTCGCCACTGCCCGCCGACCTACGGGACGCGCCGGACCTCGTCGTCTACTGCGGCTCCGGCGTTACGGCCTGCGCCGTTCTGCACGAGCTCCAGCTCGCCGGACGCGACGACGCGCGCCTCTATCCCGGCTCGTTCAGCGAGTGGTACGCGCTCGGGCCGGTCGAACGCGACTGAGAGTTTCGGCGAGCTGGTGCGCGCGATGGACTGAAATCCCATTCCGTTGCGCCCGCATGAGCTCGTGGTCGGTCTCGACGAGCTCGACGCGCGGGAGCACCCGCACCTCGCGCAGCCGCAACTGAACCGGCAGGCCCTCCGTGAATGCGTAGGGATGAAGCTCGTTGGCGAGCGTGCCCGAGAACGGACGGCTCCGCCATGCGTCCTCGTCGGGCCAGAGTTCGTCGAGCACCTCGAAGTCATCGGGGCTGACCTCGATCCAGCTGCCGTAGCGAAAGAAGCCCTCCTCACCGTCGATCGGAAGCTCCAGCAGCGCCCGGACGAAGAACCGCTCCCGGTCGCCTTCGCGGAGAATTGCTGCTGCCTCCCCTACCCACGCGCGCCTGTCCCTCTCTCGCTCCTCGATTCGGAGGATCGGGTCGGGCAGGCTCATTTGAACGTGGCGGGTGTCCCCGTCGTGCGTCTCCCCACAGACACCGCAGGTGACAGCCACGCTACGCCGCGGTCGCCGTGCCAGGGAGGTAGCGCTGCCAGACCTGCGGGATCGTCGGCGTCGCCAGGTGGATGAAGAGCACCGGGGCCGGCGGTCGCGGCAGGCGCTTCAGGTGTAGGCCCGAATCCTCGAGCAGCCGGTCGCCCTTTCGCAGATTGCAGGGCGCACAGGCCGTGACGACGTTCTCCCAGATCGACTCCCCACCCTTCGACCGCGGTACCACGTGATCGAGCGTCAGACGGCCGGACGAGGTGCCGCAGTAGACGCAGCGCCAGCCGTCACGAGCGAAGAGCGCCCGGCGCGAGATCTTCCGCTGGATCGCCCGCGGCACCCGGACGTACTGGACGAGGCGGATCACGTGCGGCCAGACGTACGTGTCCGTCGCGGACCGAAGTCCCTTGGGCAGGCTCTCGAGCACTTCCGCCTTCCCTTTCCAGACGAGCACGTGCGCACGCCGAACCGAGCAGACGTTCAGCGGTTCGTAACTTGCATTCAGGACGAGGACCTGTTGCAACTCGAACAGAGAGTACCAGCGAATCCCGCTGTTTCCGGCCTTTTCTAGCGGGCCATCGCCCGCTCGACCGCCTCGAGCTCCTCGGGGGAGAGCGCGATCGGCGCGCGGCCCTGGTCGAGCTCCTTCACGTAGATGCGCGCGTAGTCGCGGCCCTGGATCGCGGTCACGACCGTGCCCGTCCGGTTGTCGTCGAGGAAGGCGAACGAGGCGGACTGGTGCCCGCCGGTGCCGGCGTAGGCGTCGTAGCGGACGACGGCAGTGTTCGTGAGCGAGCCGTCGACGCGGCGATCGACCCGCGAGAGACCCGCGGCGATCTCGTCGACGGCCCTGTGGAGATCGTCGATCCGGCCCTGCAGCGAGACGGCGAAGTCGACGAGGTCGGAGCGGCCGCCGCCGAGCAGCACCCGCTGCGCGTTCCGCAGCCGCCGGACCCGCACCCACATCCAGGCGCAGAGGCCGAGCGCGACCACGGCCGCGGCCGCCGCGGCGATCGCGAGGATCAGCTCGGCGCTCAAACCGCTACGCCCCCAGGGAGAAGATGATCGGGTACTCGGCGGAGTTGTTGTCGGTCTTCGCCTCGCCCGGAACCGGCTCGACGTCGATCCGCATGATCCGCCGCTCGCCGAAGTCGACCGACGGGAAGTCCCTGAAGACAACGGTCTTCGACTCGTCGGGGTTGATGATGTCGATCGTCTGCTTCTTCACGATCGGGGTCGGGCTCTGTTGGATCGTCAGCGTCACCGGGATCTTGACCTCCTGGCTGTCGCCGCCGTTCGCGACCGTGACGGCGAAGCCGAGATCGGTCGACGCCTCGACCGTGTTCTCCGTCGACTCCGACAGCGTCTGCCCACCGGGGACCACCTTCACCGACTCGATGTTCGTGCCGTGCAGCCCGCTGGGCGTGCCGCCCGTCGAGCCGGACGCTGCGGAGCCGTTGATCCGCTCCCAGATCGGCACCATCGCGCGTGTGCTGGCGAGGTCCGGCGTCTGGATGAAGTTCGAGTCGGGCACCTCGACGCCGCTGATCTCCTCGTTCCGCAGCACGATCACCGACGGCTCCTTGAAGAGGTCGTCCCAGACGACATCGCTGGCGACGAACCGCTCGGCCTGCGAGGCGAGCAGCGCACCTGCCGCCGCGGCGTCCTTCGTGCCTTGCGTTCGTCTGAACGCCTCCGCAAGCCCGGCGAGGCCGTCGGCGCGGAACACCAGCGCTTCGACCGCTCGCTCGTGCGCGTCGAGCAGCGGCCCGGGCGGATCGAGCTTGCGCGCGCGGTCGACGCCGATCTCCTGCTGCTGAGCGAGGCCCGTCAACTGCTTCTGCAGCTCGGCCGGCTTGATCCCGGGAGTCGTCAACACGTCGCTGAGCTCGCGGCCGACGCGCTCCGAGTCGCGCGCGACGGCGGACATGCTCGTCATGTAGTCGCTGTAGGCGTCGTGCTTCTTGTCCTCCTGGCAGCTCTGGACCCAGAGCAGCAGCAAGACGACGATCAGGATCGCGAACGCGATCAGGCCGAGCAGGCGCAGCAGCGGCGTGAAGCCGGTACGCGGCCGCATCGGCCCTCGCGGCATCCGGGGGCCGCGGCGCGCAACGGTCGCTCCGCCCCGGCGCCTCCTGCGTCTCGGGCTCCTCGAAGAAGTCGAACTCGAAATCAGTGTCGCGACTGCTCATAACAGGCGGTGGAACCCGGCCACTGTAACGGGTGCCCCGGTCGTGACCGTGCGGTGGAAGCGGCAGGAAATGCTGCTGCGGCGGCCAACCCGGGAAACGACGTGTCCGCCGCTGCTCATGCGCTCCCTCGCGGGGAGCTCGTCCTCGACCGCTACCGCCCCCTCCGCCCGCTCGGCAGCGGCGGCTCAGGTTCGGTCTGGCTTGCGCGCGACGAGCGAAACGGGCTCGACGTGGCGCTCAAGATCGTCCCGCGCGAAGGGAAGGCGGCGGATCGCGCCGAGCGCGAGGCGGAGGCCGCTGCACGGCTCCGACACGAGCGCTGCCTGCGCGCGTACGGCTTCGGCTCCGACTCCGGTCACGTCTACATCGCCTATGAGTATGTCGGGGGCCAGACGCTCCGCGATGCGATGCGCGGCGGCGCGCTCCGCGACGGCCAGGCGGTCGAAGCTGCGGCGCAGATCCTCGACGGGCTCGCGCATGCGCACAGCCGCGGGATCGTGCATCGCGACGTCAAGCCGTCGAATGTGCTTCTCGCCGAGGATGACGGGATCTCGGTTCGGCTGCTCGACTTCGGGCTCGCGCAGTTCGACGAGGCCGAGACGCTGACTGCGGTCGGCGACGTGCCCGGCACCCTTGCGTACATCTCGCCCGAGCGACTGCGAGGCGAAGAGGCGTGCTCGGCGAGCGACGTCTGGGCCGTCGGGATCCTGCTCTGGGAGGCGCTCGCGGGCAAGCATCCGTTCTGGGGCGTTCCGCTGCCGCAGATGGCGGGAACGATCGAGGCCGGCTGCCCATCGTTGCAGCCAGAGCGCCCCGACTTGCCGAAGCGGTTGCTCAGCGCGATCTCCCACGCACTCGCGCCCGATCCGGCGAGAAGGCCTCCGGCCGCGGCCCTGGCGAAAGAGCTTCGGTCCGCGCTCGCGGGCGACAAGCGCTCGGCGAACGTCGAGCGCGTCTCCCCGCGCGCGCTCGCGGAGTGCGTGGCTCCCGCCGCGGTCGCCGGCGTCGCTGCCCTCGTCGGCGGGACGGCGCTCCCGTTCTATCCGACCGGCTGGGCGGCCGCCCTCGCCGCGGCGACTGCGTTCACGGCGTTCCGGGCGCCCCGTGCCGGCCTCGCGCTCGCGCTGGCCGCGCCGGTGCTACCACTCGGCAACTACGCGCTCGGACTGGCGCTGCTGTACGCCGTGCTCGCACTCGGCTGGCTGGCGCTCTGCTGGCGGGACGCGCGGTGGGGCCTCGCCTTCCTCGCAGGACCGGTGCTCGCCGCGGTCGGGTTGCTGGCGCTCGTGCCACTCGTGATGGTCGGAATGGCGAGTGCCGCGCGGCGCGCCGCCCACACGCTCGCTGCTGTCGCGGTCGCCGCGGTCGTCGCCGGACTGCGCGGGGTCGAGCTTCCCTTCGGCCAGGGGCTCGCACCGCCGCTCGACCTCGAGGGCGTCGAGAGTGCCGTGACGGCCGCCCGCGTGCTGATCAACGCCGCTCCGGCCGGTGCTCGCACTGGTGGCGCTCGCGCTCGCGGCGGTCGCAGCGGCGCTGCCGTACGCCCGAACGCCGTGGCGGCTTGCCGGTCTCGGTGCAGGGATGCTCGCAGCCACACTCCTCCTCGCTCCGGCCGGGCCTGCCCTTCCCGTCGTGCTCGCCGCGTGGCTCATGGTGGGCGGACTGGCGCTCAAGTCCGAGCATTAGACTCGTGTTCCGGGGGCATGACTCCCCGACCGCATGAGCGTCCTCCGGAGCATCGAGCAGAAGATCGAAGGCCTCTTCGAGGGGATGTTCGGTCGCGCCTTTCGCACGCACGTCCAGCCGGTCGAGCTGGCGCGCAAGCTCGCGAAGGAGATGGATGAGCACCGGACGATCTCCGTCTCGCGCGTGTACGTCCCGAACGAGTACTCGGTCTACTTGTCCGAGACGGACCGGGAGCAGTTCACCGGCTACGAGGGCTCACTGGTCGGCGAGCTGCAGGATCACCTGATCGAACATGCGCGCCGCGAGAGCTACGCGATGCTGACGCCGCCGAAGGTGCTGATGCTGACCGACGCCGATCTCTCGATCGGCGAGTTCGGGATCGCGACACGCATGGTGCAGCCGGAGGGCCGTCGGGAGCCGCAGCTGGACGAGCCGGACGCCCAGATCGAGCCGGGCGCGACGATGATCTACAAGGCGAAGCCGCCGCAGCCGACCGAGGCCGTGTCGCCGGCCGAGCTGGGCGTCGAGAACGAGATCTTCTCGCTGACGATGAACGGGCGCACGCACGCGCTCGAGGGCGCCAAGGTCGTGCTCGGCCGCTCGAAGGACAGCGATATCCAGGTCGAGGACGCAAACGTGTCACGCCGGCACGCCGAGTTGCGCCGCGAAGGCGCCGGCTGGTGGCTCGTCGACCTCGGCTCGACTAATGGGACCGAGCTGAACGGGAAACGCGTCCAGCGCTCGAAGCTCGAGGACGGCGACACGATCACCCTCGGCGCGACCGAGCTTGTCTTCGGCAAGCGGACGGTCAAGGCTTGAACATTGCCGTCGACGAGGCATTGCTCGTCCTCAAGATCGGCTTCATCGTCCTGCTCTACCTCTTCATCTGGCGGATCGTCCGCAGCGCGAGCCGGGACCTCCGCGCCGGGCCGGCGCAGGAGAGCGTGATCATCGGTCCTGGTGAGGCGGCAAGCCTCGGGCTCACGACCGGCAAGCGCGCGAAGCTGGTCGTGGTCAAGAGCCCGGCGCTCGACGCGGGCGAGGAAGTGCCGGTCGACGCGATGCCGGTCGCGGTCGGGCGCGGGGGCCAGAACGAGGTGCCGCTCGAGGGAGACGAGTTCGCGTCCGCCCAGCACGCGCGCTTCGAGTCCAAGCGAGACGGGCTCTGGGTCGAGGACATCGGCTCGACGAACGGCACCTTCGTCAACGGGGCACGGGTGACGACGCCGAGACGGCTCGCCAAGGGTGACGTCGTGCGTGTCGGCCAGACGGACTTCCGGGTGGAAGTCTGATGCTGGCCGGATTCGCAGGCGTCACCGACCCCGGCCGCAGGCGCCGCCGGAACGAGGACGCGTACGTCTGCCAGCCGCCGCTGTTCGCGATCGCGGACGGAATGGGCGGCGCCCAGGCGGGCGAGGTCGCGTCCGGCCTTGCCGCGGCGGTGCTCGAGGAGGCGACCGGCGACGAGCGCGGCGAAGAGCGCGTCTCGTCGCTGATCCAGGAGGCGAACCGGCGCGTGTTCCAGCGCTCGAACGAGGACGCGGCGACGTCGGGGATGGGGACGACGATGACGGTCGCCCTCCTCGACAACACCGACGGGACGATCGCTTTCGGTCACGTCGGCGACTCCCGCGCGTATCGCGTCCGCGGCGGCGAGTTGGAGCAGCTGACCGACGATCACTCGCTCGTCGGCGAGCTGGTCCGCAGCGGCAGGCTCTCGCCCGAGGAGGCGGAGTCCCATCCGCAGCGCTCGGTGATCACGCGCGCGCTCGGGACCGAGCCGGACGTGGACGTCGACACGTTCACCGTCGAGGTGGAGCCGGGCGACATCTACCTGCTCTGCTCCGACGGGCTCACCGACATGATCTCGACGCGCGACATCCTCGGCGCGGTCGAGGACAGCCGCGACCTCGACGACACCGCCCGGTCGTTGGTCGATGCCGCCAACGTCGGCGGCGGCGAGGACAACATCACGGTCGTGCTCTTCGGGATCGCCGGCGTCCAAGACGCAGATGATCTCGGCCAGACGGCCCGGCTGCCCGCACCGGTGGACGACGACGACGAGAACACGCTCTCGCCGCTCGACGCCGTTCCGGCCGTCGACACGGCGGTGATTCCCGCCGCCGTCGTCGAGGAGCATCTGCGGCAGGTCGAGGCGGAGTCACCGAGCCGGCCCGAGCCACGCCGCCGGATCCTGCCGCTCGTGGTGCTGATCGTCCTGCTGGTGGCGCTGATCGCGCTCGCACTCTGGGGATTGACCCGCTGATCGCTGAGCACCGATGTCACTGAGAAACCGCGAGCTGCTGAACCTGGTCGCCGTGGGCCTGCTCACGGCGATCGGCTTTGCGAGCGTCTACATCGCCAGGTCAGAGCCGTCGGAGCTCGGCGCCGGCTCGCTCACCTACGCCGGGATCTTCATGGCCCTCTACCTGGCGGCGCACTTCGTCATCCGCTACGCAGCGCCCTACGCCGATCCGGTGCTCCTGCCGCTGGCTGCGCTGCTCTCTGCGATCGGTGTGACGCTGATCTACCGGCTGAACCCGGACGACGCCTTCCGCCAGAGCCTGTGGATCGTGATCGGCGTCGTGCTCTTCTCGCTGACGCTCGTCGCGTTCCGCCGCGACTACCGGATCCTCGAGCAATACAAGTACCTGTTCGGGATCACAGCGATCCTGCTGATGATGCTGCCGGCGCTGCCGGGCATCGGGCAGACAATCAACGGCGCGCGGCTGTGGGTGAAGGTGGGTTCGTTCCAGTTCCAGCCGGGCGAACTGGCGAAGATCTTCCTGATCGTCTTTCTCGCCGGCTACCTGCGTGACAAACGCGAGGTGCTCGCCCAGGGGCGGCTGAAGGACTTCGGGCCGCTGCTCCTGATCTGGGGCGCGGCGATGCTCGTGCTCGTCCAGACCAACGACCTCGGCAGCGCGCTGCTCCAGTTCGGGATCTTCCTGGCGATGCTCTACGTCGCCACCGCGCGCGCCGCCTACGCGCTCGCCGGTCTCGCGCTCTTCGTCGGGGGTGCGGCATTCGTCTACCGCTACGTCTCGCACGTCCAGGAGCGCGTGACGATCTGGCTCAACCCGTGGACCGACGACCCCGTCTTCTGCGCTCAGACCGGCGAGCTCGCCCTCCGCCAGGACTGCGGCTCCTTCCAGCTCGTGAAGAGCCTCTACTCGATCGGCAACGGCGGCTTCGCCGGCACGGGACTCGGCAAGGGGACGTTCACGACCACGAACGGCGACCCGATCATCCCCTACCTCAACACCGATTTCATCTACTCCGCGATTGCCCAGGAGCTCGGGCTCGTCGGCGCCGCCGGCCTCCTACTCGTCTTCATGCTCTTCGTCGCCCGTGGCTTCCGCGTCGCGCTGCTGGCCGACGACGGCTTCTCGAAGCTGCTCGCCGCCGGGCTCACCTTCGGCTTCGCGCTGCAGACGTTCATCATCGTCGGCGGCGTCCTGCGGGTGATCCCGCTGACCGGAATCACGCTCCCGTTCGTCTCCTACGGCGGCTCCAGCGTCGTCGCCAACTTCATCCTGCTGGCGCTGCTACTGCTCGTTTCCAACCGCGCGAACATGCAGGTCGCACGGGGTCGGACATGACGGGCCGCACGTGAACAAGCAGATCACGCGGCTCGCGCTCACCGGCGTCGGGATGATCGTCGCCCTCGTCGTCGCGACCACGTACTGGCAGGCGTGGGCGGCGGGCGACCTCGCCGACCGGCAGGACAACCAGATCGAGCGGGTCGCGCAGTTCACGATCGACCGTGGCGAGATCCGCGGCAACGGGGTCATCTGGGCGACGAACCGGCAGGAGAAGAAGGGCGGCCGCACGTTCTACTTCCGCGTCTACCCGCAGCGCGGGCTCGCCGCCCACGTCGTCGGCTATTCGACGCAGGAGCGCTTCCGCACGGGTCTGGAGCGTTCCATGAACGACTACCTGACCGGCCAGAACGCGAACCTCTCGACCGTGCTCGAGACCTTCGTCGACAAGGCGAAGGGCGCGACGATCCAGGGCAATGCGCTCCGGCTGACGCTCATCCCGCGGGCGCAGCGGGCCGCCCAGAACGCGCTCGGCGGCCGCTGCGGTGCGGTGGTCGCGCTCGAGCCCCAGACCGGGAAGGTGCTGGCGATGTACTCCTCGCCGACCTACGACCCGAATCTCGTCGAGAAGAACTTCGGCCGGGTCACCGGCGTCCTGGCCGAGTGCAGGCGGCCCGATGCGCTGCTGAACCGTGCCACCGCCGGCCTCTACGCCCCGGGCTCGACCTTCAAAGTCGTGACCGCGTCCGCGGCGATCGACTCGGGCCGGTACACGCCCGACTCCAGCTTCGTCGACCCCGGCTACTGCGAGGTGTACGGCAAGCGCGTGAACAACTACGACACCTCACGCCCATTCGGTCGGCTCGACCTGCACACGGCGCTCGTCAACTCGGTCAACTCCGTCTTCTGCAACATCGGCAAGGAGCTGGGCGCCCGGTTCCTCGTCAGCTACATGAAGAAGTTCGGCTTCTACGCGCTGCCACCGCTGGAGACGCCGGCGGACGAGCGCGCACCCAGCGGCATCTACAAGGGCACGAAGCTCTTCGACCCGGCGGCGGACACCGACGTCGATCCCGGCCGGCTGGCGTTCGGACAGGAGCGGCTGCTGGTGACGCCGCTGCAGATGGCGATGGTCGCGGCGACAATCGCAAACGACGGCGTCGTGATGAAGCCGCAGGTGATCGACCGGATCGTCGCGCCGGACGGACGGGTCCTCGTCCGCTCGAAGCCGGAGGTGCTCGACCGCGCGATCAAGACCGAAACCGCACGGGCGGTCGGGGCGATGATGAAGGACGCGGTCGAGGAGGGCACGGGGACGGCGGCCCAGATCTCGGGCGTCAGCGTCGCCGGCAAGACCGGCACCGCCGAGACCGGGATCGCCGGGCTGAACACGACGTGGTTCATCAGCTACGCGGGCAAGAACCGCCCGCAAGTCGCGATCGCAGCCGTCGTCGAGCAGCAGAACTCGACCGGCGGCCAGATCGCCGCGCCTGTCGCCCGGGAGGTCTTGCAGGCGATTCTCGGGTCCACGGCGAACTCCTAACCTGTCTTTTTATGGCCTCTGGCGACCACCTCATCGACAGCCTCTTCGACGGGCGCTACCTGATCATCCGCAAGCTGGGCTCGGGCGGGATGGCGAACGTCTACCTCGCCTCCGACCAAGAGCTCGGCCGCCGTGTCGCGATCAAGATCCTCGACGACCGACACGCCCGCGACGAACAGTTCGTGGAGCGCTTCCGCCGCGAGGCGCAGAACGCCGCCGGGCTCTCGCATCCGAGCATCGTCTCGATCTACGACCGGGGCGAGGCGGAGGGGACGTACTACATCGCGATGGAGTACGTCGAGGGGCGGACGCTGAAGGAGCTGCTGGTCGCGCGCGGCCCGTCGCCGCTCGGGATCGCGATCGACTACACGCGCCAGATCCTCTCGGCGCTGCGCTTCGCGCACCGGAACGGGATCGTCCACCGCGACATCAAGCCGCACAACGTGATCGTCGACGGCGAGGGCCGCGTCAAGGTGATGGACTTCGGGATCGCGCGCGCCGGGGCGGCGAGTCAGATGACCGAGGCCGGCTCGATCATCGGCACCGCGCAGTACCTCTCGCCCGAGCAGGCGCGCGGAGCTCCGGTCGACCAGACCTCCGACCTCTACTCGACGGGGATCGTGCTCTACGAGCTGCTCACGGGCGGTGTCCCGTTCAACGGCGAGACACCGGTCGAGATCGCGATGAAGCACCTCTCGCAGGTTCCCGCGCCACCCTCGTCGCACCGCCCCGAGATCCCGCGCGATCTCGATTACGTGGCGCTGCGTGCGCTGGCCAAGGATCCAGCCGATCGTTACCACTCCGCCGAGGAGATGGACTCGGATCTCGAGCGGATCGCGCGCGGGATCGGCGTCTCCGCCGAAACAGCCGAGGCGGCGACGACGGTGCTCGCGCGCACCGACGAGGCGGCGACGACGATACGTCCGGCCGCGGCGGCTGCGACGACGTACACGCCAGGCCGCTACTACGAGTACGACGAGCCGCCGCGGCGCCGTGCGATCTGGCCGTGGCTCCTCGGCGCGCTCATCGTCGCGCTCGCTCTCGTCGGCGGCTGGTTCGCCTGGCAGGAGGTGCAGTCGCAGCTCAGCGCCGCCAAGCCCGTCGCCGTCCCCGATGTCGTCGGCAGCGTCGAGCGGCTGGCCGTCCAACAAATCCAGGAGGCGGGGCTGAAGGAGCTCGTCGAGCGCACCGACAACGCCGACGTCCCCGTCGGAGAGGTCTTCGCACAGGACCCGCAGCCCGGCGACAGGACCGAGCGCGGCAACTTCGTCACGATCACGGTCTCGACGGGCCCGAAGAAGGTGGTCGTGCCCAACGTCGTCGGCCGAGACCGCGACGACGCAGTCTCGGAGCTGACCTCTGCGGGACTGAAGCCGAACTCGGTCGGTGTCAACTCGCTCGAGCCCGTCGACACCGTGCTCGCGACGGGGCCGAAGGCGGGGACCGAGGTGCTCGAGGGAACGGCCGTCCGCGTCAACTACTCGAAGGGACCGAAGCCGATCTCGGTCCCGAACGTGATCGGGATGCCGTTCGAGAGCGCCGAGTCGACGCTCCAGGGCGCTGGCTTCGCCGTCTCGCGCACGGACGTCGACGACGCCGAGCAGCCGGAGGGAGTCGTCCTCGGGCAGAACCCCGCCGCAGGCACACAGCAGGCCAAGGGCTCCGTGATCACGCTCCAAGTCTCGAAGGGCCCGCAGACCTCGCAGGTCCCTGATGTGACGAGCCTGAGCGCGCAGGATGCAAGGGCGCAGCTCACGCAGTCGGGATTCGAGGTACAGGTGGTCGAGGAGATCGTCCAATCCCAGGACCTCGACGGCCGCGTGCTCTCGCAGGACCCGGAGGGCGGCACGAGCGCCGAGCAGGGCACCACGGTCGTGATCGTGGTCGGCCGCTTCGAGGAGCAGACCGAGACGACGACACCGCCGTGAGCCGCCGGATCCGAGTCGCGGTCGTCGCAGGCGGCCGCTCCAGCGAGCACGAGATCTCGCTCGCGTCCGCCCGCTCCGTGCTCGAGGCGCTCGACCCGGAGCGCTACGACACGACGACGATCGCGATCGGCCGCGACGGCCGCTGGGCGCTCGAAGGCCCAAGCAACAGCCTGTTGCAAAGTCACGTCGCGGGGACGCTGCCGGTGCTCGCCGACTCGAAGCCGGCCGAGGCGCTCGGCGCGGTCGACGTCGTCCTGCCCGTCCTCCACGGGCCGTTCGGCGAGGACGGCACCGTCCAGGGCCTGCTCGAGCTTGCGGGTGTCCCCTACGTCGGCGCCGGCGTCGCCGCCTCGGCGCTCTGCATGGACAAGGACCTGTTCAAGGCGGTGCTCCGAGACCGGAGCATCCCGGTCGCGCGCAACGAGACGCTGCGGCTGGGCGACGAGATCCGAAACCCGTTCGGCTATCCGGTCTTCGTCAAGCCGGCGCGGCTCGGCTCGTCGGTCGGGATCTCGAAGGCGCACGACGAGGCGGAGCTCGAGGTGGCGGTCGCGCTCGCACGCCGCCACGACGAGAAGGTGCTCGTGGAGGAATTCGTGGCCGGCACCGAGGTCGAGTGCGGCGTCCTCGGCAACGTCCGTCCGGCTCCGCTCGCATCGGTCGTCGGCGAGATCGTCCCGCACGCCGAGTGGTACGACTACGCGGCCAAGTACGACGCGGGCGGCTCGGACATCATCGTCCCCGCCCGGATCCCGGAGGAGACCGCGGCCCGTGTCCAAGCGCTCGCCGTCGACTCGTTCATCGCGACCGAGTGCGAGGGCATGGCCCGGGTCGACTTCTTCGTGCGCGAGGACGGAGAGGTCGTCGTCAACGAGATCAACACGATCCCCGGTTTCACCTCGACGAGCGTCTACGCGCGCCTCTTCGAGGCGTCGGGGATCCCGTATGGCGAGCTGCTCGACCGCCTGATCGAGCTCGCGCTCGAGCGGCACGACCGTCGCTCAAGCCTCGAGTACTAGCCGCGTCTCCTCGGCGTGGAAGCCGAGGCCGAAGCTCTCGAAACCTTCGAGCGCAGCGCGGACGAGGACGTCGTCCTGTCTGGCGAGCCCGAGCGCGCGCTGCGCGAACGGCCGCAGTACCGCCTCGACCGACAGCAGCGGTGCTGCTTCACGCTCGACTTCGTCGATCCGCCCGAGCGCCAGCAGCCCGTCGAGACGGGTCGAGACCATCGCGGACGTGAACATCCAGTCGTGGCCGCGGCGGGCTACGTCCTCGCCGAGCATGTGCTCGACTGTGTCGAGCTCGTCGCGGAGGAGCGCCAGCCGGACACGCGGCCCGAAGAGCCGGAAGCCGAAGCCCTCGAGGGCGATCTCGAGCGCTCGCTCCTCGAGCTGCCGCGCCGCCTCGTGGCCGCCTCCGTATGCATGGGCGACGGCCTCGACCAGCAGCGAGCGGGCGTTGCGGATGCACGGCGTGCCGAGGTTCTCGGCGACGAGCCGCTCGACCACCGCAGTCCGCTCCCGGATCGACGGCCAGTCGCCCATCAGCTCTTTCACCTCGAGCTCCATCGCGATCGCATGGATCCGATGATGTGGTGTCAGCCGTCGCGAGAGCTCGGCATGAGCCTCCACGAACCGGAGCGCCTCGGCGAAGCGACCGATCAGCGCACACGGCGGGATCAGCTCCTCGTAGATCTCGGTGTGGTGATCCAGATCCGCGATCTGCGGCATCAGCTCGACTCGCCGCTGCGCCCACGTGAACGACTCCTCGTACCTGCGCCCCGCGAACGCCGCCGAGGAGCGGGCGCCCCACGCGTACGAGCGCAGCGCGGGGTCGCCGGACTGCTCAGCCAGCGCGTCGCCCTCCTCGGCCGCGGCGTGCTCTTCGGAGGGATTCCAGTACGCGCGGGCGATCAGCGCCTGAACATGTGCTGCGCTGCCCGCCTTCGCGAGGTCGAGCGCCCGGTCGATCCAGCGCTCCACTTCCGAGTGCTCGGGCCGACGAGGCCACATCCCGGAGCGAATAGCGGTCTGGACGGCCAGGCTTGCGAGGATGTCCGCTTGCTCTTCTGGGACGTCGGTCAGCGTCAGCGCCCGCTTCATCGCCTCCCAGAAGCGCTCGCCGTCGAACTTGAGCGCGCTGGCGCGCCCGATCTCGCGCCAGAGGCCGGCCCGTTCGTGCGGCTCGCAGAGCTCGAGCGCGCGCTGGAGCGCCGCGACGCCCTCGTCGAGGTCGTACCGGCTGATCGCGAGCTCGGAGGCGCGACGGAGCCAGCGCACTGCAGCGACGCGCAGCCGTTCGAGCTCATCCGGCGCGTCCGCCCACGCCAGATCCGCGTCCTCGGGCCCCACGGCCTGTGCGTAGTGGTGTGCGAGCAGCGCCGCATCCTCGTCCCGGCCGCCGCCGGTCCGCTCGAGCCAGGCGGCGAAGGCGGCGTGGAGCTGCGCGCGCCTCGCCTTCGGAACGCTGCCGTACACGACCTCGCGCGTGAGCGCGTGCTTGAACGCGTATTCCGTCTCGCCGCCGAGCGAGGAGTGGGGCCGGCGGCGGATGAAGTCGCGGTCCTCGAGCACCGACCAGCCAACCTGCTCCCCGGCGAGCTCCAGCGTCGGCCCACTCCAGAAGATCCGGCCGATCACCGGACGCGGCCTGCAGGGCCGCCTTGTCCGAGCTCGGCGAGCCGGTCGACGCGAGCAGCGAGGATCGCGTGCACCGAGTCAGGCAGCTCCTCGACCGTCCCGGTCTCGACGAAGGCCGCGAACAGCTCCTCGAGGAAGAAAGGATTACCTTCCGCCCGCTCCACCAGGGCGCGGCGTGTCTCGTTCGAGAGCTCGCCGGGGACGAGCTCGTCGAGCATTGCGCCGCGACTCGTCCGGAGAGAGCGCGTCCAGCCAGACGAGCGACGCGTTGCGGCGACCGCCGCCCCACGCCGGCCGGCGGTCGAGCAGCTCGGGCCGGGCGGTGCCGATCACGAGCAGCGGCCCGTGCACGTCGCGCGTCGACCCGCTCGAGCAGGTCGAGCAGCGGATCTTCGGCCCAGTGCAGGTCCTCGATCAGCACGACCGTCGGCGTCGCGGCGGTCAGCTCGCTGAGCAACTCGACCCACGCCTCCTGAAAGAGGTCGCGCACGGCCAAGCGGGTGGGCCTCGCCCGTCACGTCGAGCCCGAGGGCCAGCCCGAGGATCTCCCGGTCGCCGAGTCGCAGGCGCACGGACTCCTGGCCTTCGTTCTCGAGCAGCCCCAGCTGCTCGCGGAGGATCTCTCCGAGCGCCCAGTAGGTGACGTGGCCGTAGGCGAGGCACCGGCCGGTGCGCTGCAGCGGCTGCGGCGCCTGATCGGCGAGCCAGCGCCAGAGCTCACGCACGAGAGTGGTCTTGCCGACGCCTGCGTCGCCCATCAGCGTCACGACATGCGGCTCCCGCTGCTCGGCGGCGTGACCGTAGATCGCCTGCAGCAGCGCGAGCTCCGAGTCGCGGCCGACGAATGCTCGCGCGCCCCCGCGCAAGCCGCGCGGCCGCATCAACGTCAATGCGCGGACGAGCGTCTGCGCGACGACGGGCTCTGACTTGCCCTTCGCGTCCACCTCGAACGCGGGGCCGAGTTCGAACGCGCCACGGACGGCTTCGGCCGTGCGCGGCGCCGACGACGATCGCACCCGGCTCGCTCGCCTGCTCGAGGCGCGCAGCGACGTTGACGGCGTCGCCGGTGACGAACGAGCTGCCCTCGCGCGCCCGACCGGAGACGACCTCCCCGGTGTTGACCCCAACCCGGAGCGCGAGCGCCCCGCCGAACTCGGTCTCGATCCGGCGCTGCATCGCGAGTGCCGCGTGAAGCGCCCGCTCAGCGTGGTCCTCGATGCGCCTCGGGAACGCCGAAGACGGCCATAACGGCGTCGCCGGCGAACTTTTCGACCGTGCCGCCGGCGCGGCCGATCTCCTCCGCCGCGGCGTCGTAGAACCGCTCCAGCAGCGCCCGCGTCCGCTCCGGGTCCTGCTGCTCGCCGAGCGCCGTCGAGCCGACGAGGTCGGCGAAGAGCACGGTGGCCAACTTCCGCTCGGCGGCCTCCACGCGCCCATTCTGACGCGGTCTAGCTCGCTTTCACCTCGTTGACGTGCGCGCGGCCTTCGAGGTCGGTGATCCAGACGACGAGGTAGGGCGCATCCGTGTCGCCGAGCTCCCACGTCGTGATCGCGGCAGTCCTCGCGTCGCCGGCGACGACAGTGTCGAACGGGCCCTCGGGCGAGCTTCCCGCGCGGATCTCCGCGTTGAAGCCGGGTGTGTCGGTCGTCAGCGTCAGCCTCTGCGGTGCGCCTGCGACCCTCAGGACGAGGCCGACGCCGGGCTTCGAGAACGCCCCCCTGTAGCTCTCCGTCGTCCAGTAGGTGGCGGGGTCGCCGTCGGTCGCGTCGGCGACGCGCTCGCTGTGCTCCTCGTTGTCGCCGTCCGGGTCGTACGAAGCGACCCCCTGAAGCCGAACCGGAGCGCCGTCTGCGGCACTGCCGAGCGGGTCGTCGTCGCGGGTGACGAGTAGGATGCCTCCGACCGCAGCCACGAGCAGCAGCAGTCCGAGGAGCAGCAACCAGAACGGCGCTCGGCGGTCACGCTGCGCGCGCCTCTGCTGCTTCCGCGCCCTCGCGGGAACGACCGCCGGCTTGCGCATGATCATCGTCCCCTCGCCGTCCTCCCTGGCGTCCAGCTCGGCCTGCACGGCCTCGAGCTCGGCAACGACCTCGTCCATCGAGGCCGGACGATCGGCGGGCTCCTTCGCCAGGCAGCGCTCGATTAGCGTCGCCAGTCGGATCGGCGCATCGGGGCGCGTGTCCAGCACGCTCGGGACCGGATCGTTGACGTGCTTCATCGCGACCGAGAGGAAGTTCTCGCCCGTGTAGGGCACCTCGCCGGTGAGCAGCTCGTGCAGGACGACGCCGAACGAGTAGACGTCGGTCTGGGCATCCACGCGCTCGCCGCGCGCCTGCTCCGGCGCGATGTAGTGGCTCGTCCCGAGAACGGTGCCGGTTTCGGTCTGACCGACCGCGTCGAGCGAGCGAACGATCCCGAAGTCGGTCACCTTGGCGCGGCCGTCGCCGTCCAGAAGCACGTTCTGCGGCTTCACGTCGCGATGGATCAGCCCCTGGGCGTGCGCGAACGCGAGCGCCCGTCCGACCTCCAGGCCGAGCTCGAGCACCCGCCGCACCGGCAACGGGCCGCCCCGCTCGACGAGCTCCTTCAGATTCTCGCCGTCGACGAGCTCGAAGACGATGAACTGCTTGCCGTCCTCCTCGCCGCGGTCGATCACGGTCACGATGTTCGGATGCGAGAGCTGCGCGACCGCGCGCGCCTCGCGCCGGAAGCGCTCGACGTACTCCTCGTCGCCGCCGTAGTGCTCGTGGAGGATCTTCAGCGCGACGTTCCGCTCGAGCAGCGTGTCGAAGGCGCAGTAGACGGTCGACATGCCGCCCGTCCCGACCGTCTCCTTCAGCTCGTATCGGCCCGCAATCACCTGGCTCACAGCCACCAACCCAGCCTTCCCGCCGCCCGAAAAACCTACGCCAGCACGTGTGCCAGCGCGTCTTCCCAGACGCTCAGCGCTTCGTCCAGCTCGCCGTCCGTGAGCACGAGCGGGCAGAGCACGCGGATCGCGTTCCCGTACACGCCGGCCTTCAGCAGCAGCAGACCGCGCTGCATCGACGCATCGATCACGGCCTGTGCCAGCTGCGGCGCCGGCTGCTTCGTCGCCCGATCCTCGACGAGCTCGAAGGCGAGCATCGCACCAACCCCGCGGACGTCGCCGATCGCGGCGAAGCGCTCCTGCCACGCCAGCATCCGCGTCCGCATCGTCTCACCGATCTGGACGGCGCGGTCGGTCAGGTTCTCCTCCTCGATCACGTCGAGCACGGCGAGCGCGGCGGCCTGGGCGACCGGGTTGCCGACGTAGGTGCCGCCCACGGCGCCGTCGTGTGCGGCGTCGAGGATCTCCGCCTTTCCGAGCACGCCGGAGAGCGGCAGGCCGGCCGCGATCGACTTCGCAAGCGTGATCAGGTCGGGCTCGACGCCGGAGTGCTCGATCGCGAAGAGCTTCCCCGTCCGCGCGAAACCGGTCTGGACCTCGTCGGCGATCAGGCAGATGCCGTGCTCGTCGCAGATCGCTCGAAGGCCTTCGAGGAACGCCGTCGGCGCGGGCAGGAAGCCGCCCTCCCCCTGCACGGGCTCGACGATGATCGCCGCGACCTGCTCGGCGGCGACCTGGGTCAGGAACATCTGGCGGAGCTCGGCCAGCGCGGTGTCGGTGTCCGGCCCGCGATAGTCGGACGGGAACGGCGCCCGGTAGACCTCCGGCGCCAGCGGCCCCATGCCGAGCTTGTACGGGTACGGTCGCGACGTCAGGGTCATCGAGAGCAGCGTGCGCCCGTGGAAGGCACCCTCGAAGGCGATCACGGCGGGGCGCTTCGTGTAGAGGCGTGCAAACTTGACTGCGTTCTCGACGGCCTCGGTGCCGGCGTTGAAGAACGCGGCCTTCGCCGGACCGCGGAACGGCGCCTTCGCGAGGAGGCGCTCGGCCAGCTCGACGTACGGCTCGTAGGGGACGACCGTGAAGTCCGTGTGGGCGAACCGCGCGAGCTGCTCCGTGGCGGCCTCGACGACGCGGGGATGAGAGTGGCCGGTGTTGAGGCAGCCGACGCCGCCCGTGAAGTCGATGAACGTGTTGCCGTCGACGTCGGTCAGCGTGGCGCCGCGGCCCTCGTGCGCGACGATCGGGAGCACGATCGACTTCGCGTTCGCGATCACGCGCTGCTTCCGCTCCAGAATCGCCTGCGAGCGCGGGCCGGGAACGGCCGTGCGGAGCTCGATCGTCTTCGTCGTCGCCATCGGCTGAGCAGCGTAGCTCAGCGGCGAATACTCTCGGAGCGATGGAGGAGCGCGACCTCGATCCCGACCCGCTACGCCAATTCGAGCGCTGGTTCGAGGACGCACGCGGCGGCGGCGGCGCCGTCCCCGAGGCAATGGCCCTCGCGACCGCGACACCCGAGGGCCGGCCGTCGGTGCGGATGGTGCTCCTGAAGGGCGCGGACGAGCGCGGCTTCGCCTTCCACACGAACTACGAGAGCCGGAAGGGCGTCGAGCTGGCAGCGAACCCGCACGCCGCGCTCCTCTTCCACTGGCAGCCGCTCGGGCGGCAGGTGCGGATCGAGGGCAACGTCGAACGCGTCACGGCCGTGGAGTCGGAGGCGTACTTCCGCACCCGGCCGCTGGGGAGCCGACTGGCGGCGTGGGCCTCGCCGCAGAGCCGGCCGCTCGCCGACCGTGCGGAGCTGGAGCGGCTCTACGCCGAGGCTCAGGCACGGTTCGGAGAGGACGTGCCCCTGCCGCCGACCTGGGGCGGGCTCAGGCTCGTCCCCGACGCGTACGAGTTCTGGGAGCACGGGGACGACCGCCTCCACGACCGCATCCGCTACGACCACCGCGACGGCGGCTGGCGGCGAGAGCGCCTCGCGCCCTAGGCGTCGCGGACGCGGAGGAGCAGGTAACCGAAGGCGAGCAAGCCGGCCGCCCAGGCGAAGGCCACACCGAGACCCTGCCACGGCCCGATCGGCATGCCGCCGCCCCCGTCGAACGGGCTCAGCATCCGGTCGGTTGTCGACTGGATGGCCATGCCGGCGAGCGGCGTCAGCTGCTCGATGCGCGTCGCGATCCGCTCCGGGAACGCGCCCAGGAAGAGGACGGGCAGGAACAGGAGCCCGACGCCGGTGGCGATCGTCGCGCCGGAGTGGCGTAGCACCGTCCCGATGCCGAGCGCGATCAGGGCATAGGCGGTCAGCAGAAGCCCGGTCCCGACGACCGCCCGAGCCGCGCCCGGATCGGTGATCGACACCTCGGGATATGCGGGCGCGAGCGGGTTTCTGCTCAAGGACGTTCCGGCCGAGACGCTCTTCGAAGCGGTGCGCGTGATTGCGGCAGGCGAGGCGCTCCTCGCCCCGGCGATCACCCGTCGACTTATCGCCGAGTTCGCCCGACTCCGGCCGCGACAACAGACGCGTCCTGATGCGCTTGCCGTGCTGACACCGCGCGAGACCGAGATCCTGGGCCTCGTCGCGGAGGGGCTCTCGAATCACGAGATCGCCGAGCGGCTGGTGCTCAGCGACGAGACCGTCAAGACGCATGTGAGCCATGTGCTCCGCAAGCTCGGGCTCCGCGACCGGGCGCAGGCGGTCGTCACCGCCTACGAGTCCGGCCTCGTCGTGCCCCGCGCGTAGCCGTCAGTCGCGGCGGAAGAGCGAGCGCGCCGTGTCGTGCGCGTCGCTGTCGCGGGCCTGCCACACCCGCTCGACAAGGCTGCCGAGGACGTCGCGGATGCCGACCATCCCGAGCAGATGCTCGCCCTGGACGACGGGGACGTGCCGGATCCTGCGCTCACCCATCAGCTGCGCCGCGTCGAGGATCTGCACATCGGCCTCGACCGTGACCGGATCGCGTGTCATCACGTCGCCGACGTTCACGGCGTCGAGGTCGGTGCCGTCGCCCGCGAGTGCGAGCACGTCGCGCTCGGTGAAGATGCCGACGAGCCTACCCCCGTCGCAGACGGCGACCGAGCCGACGCTTTCCTCGAGCATCCGCAGCACCGCCAGGCGAGCGGAGTCGCCCGGCTCGACGGTCACGACACGCGTCCTCATCACGTCGCCGATCGCCATGGGCCGCAGAGTGTAACGCGTGTTACGAGGCGGGGGCGAGGGCGCCCGGCGTGTAGATGCCGAGCGGGTTCCAGAGCAGATAGCCGCGCGCACCCATCAGCCGAGCCGCCTCGATCTGCGCCTTCACCTCCGAGAGGCCGTAAGCGCGGCCGTAGGAGAAATCCTGCAGCCACGGGATCAGCTCGGCCTTCCCCTTTCCCTTCTTCAGCTCCCGCCGGAAGTCGGCGAGCGACCACTCGACCGTGGCGCCCGGCGACGCGTTCGGGTCCTCGAGCCCGTACTCGCCCGAGCCGTAGTGGGACGGGTAGACCATCGGATAGATCGCGTCGACGTACTTCGAGATTCGGCGTGGGATCTGGCCGATGCCGAGGTCGCGCGTGGCGGACAGGCCGAAGACGTCGGCCGAGACGCGCACGCCGAGCGGCTTCAGGCGCTCGGTCGCGTAGTGGACGAACTGCGCGATCACCCAGCCGGGCGGGGTCGCCGTCTTCCTCGGATAGATGATCGAGTCGACGTCGCCGTCGGTCGGGAAGCGGACGTAGTCGAACTGGATCTCGTCGAAGCCGGCTCGGGCGGCGACCTCCGCGATCGAGACGTTGTAGTCCCAGACCCGCTTGTCGTAGGGGTTCGTCCAGCCGAGGCCCGCATGGTTGTGCCAGACGGAGCCGTCCCGGTTCTTGATCGCGAGCGCCGGCTTGCCCTCGGCGAGGCGCGGATCCTCGAACGTGACGACCCGACCGATCAGGTAGACGCCCTTGCGGTGGATCAGCTTCGCCGCCTCGCGCGGCCGGTAATAGGGCTTCGCCGCGCCGACGGCGCTCGCTAGGGGAACGGAGGACGGAATGAAGCCGATCTCGCCGTTCTCGTCCTTGACGTCGAGCTGGATCGTGTTCATCCCCTCGTCGACGAGCTTCAGGTACTCCGCGAGCTTGCCCTCGAGCGAGGCGAGCGCAATCGTGACGTGGATCCCGCGCACCTCCTCCGGGAGGGCCCGCGGCTGTTTCACAGGTACCGGCTTCGCGGCGGGTTTTTTCGCCGGCTGCGGGCCGGCGACGGCGGCCCCGTCGTCGTCGATCACGAAACGCGCCCCGAGCGTCGCGGTCGCGGTCACCCCGAGCAGGAGCCCGAAGGCGACGGCGCGACGGCGCCTGCGTCGACGGCGTGCGGACTCACGACGCGCGCGGAACCGCTCATTCGGCTCCATTTGCTGGAACAGCATCGACACGGGGCGCGAACAGTATGTGGAAAACGTGTGTCTTGCAACGGACCTTAGAATCCGCGCGTGGTTCTCAGCGACGTCACGATCCGCCGCCTGCTCGACGAGAGAAGGATCGAAGTCGAGCCGTACGACGACTCGCTGATGCAGCCGTCGAGTCTGGATGTGCGCGTCGACCGCTACTTCCGCGTCTTCCGCAACTCCCGCTACCCGTTCATCGACGTCAAGCTGGAGCAGGAGGAGCTGACAGAGCTCGTCGAGATCGACGACGAGACGCCGTTCATCCTGCATCCGGGCGAATTCGTGCTCGGTTCGACGCTCGAGCGGGTGCGGCTGCCCGACGACCTCGTCGCGCGCCTCGAGGGGAAGAGCTCGCTGGGGCGGCTCGGACTCCTGATCCACTCGACGGCAGGCTTCATCGACCCGGGTTGGGACGGCCACGTGACGCTCGAGCTCTCGAACGTCGCAAACCTGCCGATCACGATCTACCACGGGATGAAGATCGGCCAGCTCTCGTTCGTCCAGCTCAGCGAGCCGGCCGAAAAGCCGTATGGCTCGGGTGGGCTCGGCTCCAAGTATCAAGGTCAGAAGGGGCCGACGCCGAGCCGCTACTGGAAGAATTTCGAGTCGTGAAGATTCTCGTCACCGGCGCCACCGGCTTCGTCGGACCGTCGGTCGTCCGGCGACTCGTCGACGACGGGCACACCGTCCGCGTGCTCGAGCACACGGCGGGATCGAGCGCAGCGCTGCCGAGCCAGGAAGCTGTCCAGGGCTCGATGACAGACGCGGCAAGCCTCCGCGCCGCCGCCGCAGGGCAGGACGCAGTTGTCCACCTCGTCGCGATCATCACCGGGAAGCCCGAGGAGTTCCGGAGCGTGATGGAACATGGGACACGCGACCTGCTCGAGGCCTCGCGCGAGGCTGGTGTGCGGCGGTTCGTGCTGATGTCGGCGCTCGGTACGACCGAGGACACCAAGGATCTCGTCCCCTACTACGCGGCAAAGTGGCAGATGGAGCAGGACGCGAAAGCCTCCGGGCTCGAGCACGTGATCTTTCGGCCCAGCTTCATCTTTGGCGCCGAGGGCGGAGCGCTCGGTCAGTTCAAGAAGATCGCGAAGCTGGCGCCGGTGACCCCGATCGTCGGGCCGGGAACGCAGCGGATCCAGCCGATCTGGGTCGAGGACGTGGCCGCATACTTCGCCGCGGGAATCGAGAAACCGGCGGCAGCGAACCGGACGTTCGAGCTCGGCGGCCCGGATACGGTCACGTGGAACGAGTTCTGGTCGCGGCTGAAGCAGGCGCAGGGCTCGCGTCGGCCGAGCATCCACCTGCCGTTCGGCCTGATGCGGGCGCAGGCGGCGGTGCTGGAGAAGCTGCCGAATCCGCCCGTGACCCGCGACCAGCTGAAAATGCTCGCAGCCGGCGACAACGTCGTCTCGAACTCGGACGCCGTCGACACGTTTCGCCTTCCGCTCGTTCCGCTCGACGAGCAGCTGCGCCGCGCTGTCTAGTTGCGCAAGATCAGATCCGCGATGAGCGGATCCCGATCGCGCGAAAGACCCCTAAAGGGAGTTGCGCAAGATCAGGATCCGCGATGAGCGGATCCCGATCGCGCGAGAGACCCCTAAAGAGGGCCGCAGGCGGCCTCGCCCCTGATTGGGAGCCGGGCGACCCTTCGGGGATCTTTGCGCGAAGGGGATCTGCGTCCACAGATCCCCTTCCTGCGCAATAGACCGAGGGCCGCTTTCGCGGCCCTCAGATCCTCGGTACCAGCCTGTATTGGCAGAGACGCTTCCTGCCGAAGCGGCGCGTCAGGTGCCGGTGTCGACACCGTCATCCGCGGGCCCCATACGCTGGCTAGACGATTCCCCTTGCAGGTCCCAGGGGCACGTCCCTACCGGCTGACACCTCCACTGCCCGTACTGGAAATCTCCACTGCCGGACCACCTCCTTTCCGCGGATATCCGGAATGTAGCAGGCGGCCGCGACGTACCATGTCAGCCGAGCCGCGGGGCCGAGTGCGGCTAGCGCACCTCGACCTTGACCCAGCCGTCCTCGACCTTCACCGGGAACGTGTCGACCGGCTGGTACGCCGGCAGCGTCAGCGGCCGCCCCGTCGTGATGTCGAAGCGGGAGCCGTGGCGCGGGCAGACGGCGACGCACTCGTCCTCCTCCCACACGCCCTCGCAGAGCGGCCCGTCGTCGTGCGAGCAGCGGTCCTCGATCGCGTAGTAACTGCCGCCGCAGTTGTAGACCCCGATCGCGAGCGGCCCCGACCAGACGATCTTCACGTGCCCCGGCGGCAGCTCGGCGACCGGGCAGACGTCGACCGTCACGTAATCGTCAGGTCGTCGCCCTGTGTCCACTCGTCCGGCAGCGGCGTGCCCTTCGACTTGTGCAGGGCGACCTTCAGCACGCCGAGGCCGAGGAGCGCGCACTTCAGCCGGACCGGGGTCAGCGGAATCCCGATCTCCTCGAGCAGCTCTTCCTTCGGCATCCGCGCGATCTCGTCGGCGTTCCGCCCGACCACGATCTCCGTCAGCATCGACGTCGCCGCCTGCGAGATCGCGCAGCCGCGGCCCTCGAAGCCGACCTCGGAGATCGTCTCGCCGTCGAAGCGGAGCGAGACGGTCACCTCGTCGCCGCAAAGCGGGTTCTGCCCCTCCGCCCGAGCGTCGGCAGCGTCGAGCAGCCCGTGTCCGCGCGGGTTCTTGTAGTGGTCGAGGATGACCTCCCGATACAGCTGGTCGAACTCGCTGCTCATGCCTCTGGCCGCCTACCCATGCTGTTCCACCGGCCTACGCACCGCCAGCGCGATCTCAGAGACATGAGCAGAACCGTCATCCCAGGTGCTGCTTGACCTTGTGCAACCCCTCGACGAGGCGGTCGATCTCCTCTGGGATCGTGTAGAGGTAGAAGCTCGCGCGGGTGGTTGCGGCGACGCCGAGGCGGGCCATCAACGGCTGCGTGCAGTGGTGGCCGGCGCGGACGGCGACGCCTTCCCAGTCGAGGATCTGGGCGACGTCGTGCGGGTGGATCCCGGTCACGTCGAAGGAGACGATTCCGGCCCGGCGCTCGACCGGGGGGCCGAAGACGCGAACGAAGTCGAGCTCCGAGAGCTTGCCGAGCGCGTACTCGGTCAGCTCGTGCTCGTGACGCTCGATCGCGTCCAGCCCGATCTCGGAGAGGTAGTCGATCGCAACGCCGAAGCCGTAGGCCTCGGCGATCGCGGGCGTCCCGGCCTCGAACTTGTACGGCAGCTCGTTCCAGCTCGTCCGGTCGAGCGCGACCGAGCGGATCATCTCGCCGCCGAGGTTGAACGGCGACATCCGCTCCAGCAACTCGGCCTTGCCCCAGAGGGCGCCGACGCCGGAGGGGCCGCAGAGCTTGTGCGAGGAGAGAGCGAGGAAGTCACACCCGAGCGCCTGCACGTCGATCGCCCGGTGCGGCGCAGCCTGGGCGGCGTCGACAACCATGATCGCGCCCTGCTCGTGCGCCCAGGCGGCCAGCTTCTCGACGGGGTTGATCGTCCCGAGCGAGTTCGAGACGAGGTTGTTGGCGACGATCTTGACCTTCCCGGACGCCGCGATCTCGTCGAGCGCGTCCAGCTGCAGCTCGCCCGCGTCGTCGATCGGAATGTGCCGGAAGCTCGCACCCGTGCGGTTGGCGACGAACTGCCAGGGGACGAAGTTCGAGTGGTGCTCGAGCTCGGTGATCACGACGACGTCGCCGGGGCCGAGGTTGTCGAGACCCCAGGCGTAGGCGACGAGGTTGAGCCCTTCCGTGGCGCTGCGGACGAAGACGACCTCACGCGTCGAGGGGGCGTTGACGAACGCGCGCACCTTCTCGCGCGCGCCCTCGTAGCCCTCCGTCGCGCGCTCCGCAAGCCGGTAGACACCGCGATGCACATTTGCGTACCGATGCTCGTAGAAGTCCCGGAGCGCGTCCAGGACCTGGCGCGGCTTCTGGGTCGAGGCCGCCGAGTCGAGGAACGCGACGGGCTTGCCGTTCGAGAGGTCCTCGAGATACGGGAAGTCGGCGCGGATGCGCTGGACGTCGAGCTTCGCCTGGGCCGTTACCGCCACGGGTCCATGGTACGTGTCAGGGCCTCGGATCGACCTTGCCGTTGCCGTGAGCGCGCTCGGCGATCTCGCGCTCGCGCTCGACGGCCGTCGCCGCGCCGGCGAGCAGTTCGGCGAGCAGCTTCATCCGCCGCCGCTCAGAGGTCAGCTGGAGCAGCCGCTGCTTCAGCTCCGGAGCGAACTCGAAGCGACCGGCGAGCTCGAACGAGAGCTGTGGGACGTCGAGCCGGGGCTCCTCGACCTCCGCGCCGGTGAGATCGACCAGGCGCTGGTAGAGCTCGAGCGCGTGCTCGGTGTCGTCCGGGTCGGCGTCGTCAGGCTCGTCGGCGATCGCCTCGACGATCCCGGTCTGGAACGAGCGCCCCTCGGTCAGCTCGACGAGGCGGAACCGCTCGCGGCCCTCGGCGACAATGTTCAGGCGCCCGTCGTCGAAGCGATCGAGCACCTCGGTCACGGCTGCGTAGGTGCCGATCTCGCGGAGCCCGTCCTCGTCGGCGAAGACGAGCCCGAACTCGCGTTCCTCGGCGAGGCACTCACCGATCAGCTCCTGGTAGCGCTCTTCGAAGATGTGCAGCGGAATCTGCTCTGTCGGGAGCAGGACAATCCCGAGCGGGAAGAGGCCGAGCTCGCTCATCGCCAAAGCCTAGACGCGCTCGAACGCCGCAATCCGAAAGAGCGGCCCGTTCTTCTCGGAGACGCGGGCGAGGCCGTGCGCCTCGACGGCGCGCTCGATTGCGGCCTGCGGATGGATGAAGATGCGGAAGCGGCGGCCCCGCAGCCGCAGGTAGGTGTTCGCCGTCGCGAAGCCGACCTTCGCCCACCAGACCTGGCGCGGGAAGCTGAGCACGAGACCCCTGCGCGCCAGCGAGGCGGCGATGCCCGCGAGCTCGATCCCGTCGGGAGTGCAGCAGACGACCTTGTTCATCACGACCAGGTCGACGGGTGCAGCCGACGTCGGATCGGCGACGAGGTCCGCCGTCCGGAACGTCATCCGCTCGGCCACTCCGGCCTCGGCGGCGAGATCGCGAACGAACGGCTCGTAGGCCGGCAGAAGCTCGACGACCTCGGCCGAGGCAGCGCCCGCCTTCAGCAGCTCGAGCGCGACCTGGCCCACACCACCCCCGATCTCGAGCACGCTGGTGCCTTCGACGCCACGCGCAGCCGCCCGCCGCGCGAGCGAGCGGGCCATCGGATCAGGCCCCTTGCGCCGGTACTTGCGCGCGTCGTGGGCCGCCGTCTTCTCGCCGAAGAACTCCTCCTGGCCATCGCGGGCGCAACAGCCGGTCATGCCGGACGCCGCCCGAAGTGGGCGCGCGACGTCATCGCCATCACGGTGACGCCATCCTGGTTCACCATCTCGCCCCGGATCCGGATGGTGCCACGGTCCGGACGGGTTGCAGACGGGGTCGTCTCGAGAACCGTCAGCCGACCGGTGAGCGTGTCGCCCGGGCGTACCGGAGCAAGCCAGCGCAGCTCCTCGATCCCAGGTGATCCCATCGCCGCCGAGCCGTCGAGCAGTGAATCGACGTAGAGCCGCATCCACATCGCGCCCGTGTGCCAGCCGCTCGCGATCAGGCCGCCGAAGACCGAGCTCTTCGCCGCCTCTGGGTCGACGTGGAACGGCTGCGGGTCGAACTGGCGCGCGAAGTCGAGCATCTCCGCCTCGGTGACGGTGCGGCTGCCGAGCTCGACCACCTGCTCGGGGGCCAGATCCTCGAAGAAGAGCGGCATCCGTTCAGCCTACGGTTATCGTGCCCGGGACGGTGAGCGACTACGTCTTCACGATGTACCGGGCCGACAAGTTCTACGGCCCCGACCGGCAGGTGCTGGCGAACATCTCGCTCAGCTTCCTGCCCGGCGCCAAGATCGGCGTGCTCGGGCCGAACGGGGCCGGCAAGTCGACGCTGCTGCGGATCATGGCCGAGCTGGAGGAGCCGTCGAGTGGCGTCGCCGAGCTGGCGCCGGGCGCGACGGTCGGCATGCTGGCGCAGGAGCCGGAGCTCGATCCGGCGCGGACGGTGCGCGAGAACGTGGAGGACGGCGTCCGCGAGCTCCGCGACCTGCTCGACCGCTTCAACCGGATCTCGGCCCAGTTCGCCGAGCCGGACGCCGACTTCGACGCGCTCCTCGCGGAGCAGGCCAAGGTGCAGGATCAGATCGACCGCGCCGACGCCTGGAATCTCGAAGCAACGCTCGATCGCGCGATGGATGCGCTGCGGCTACCCGAGGGCGACCGCGACGTGACGACGCTCTCGGGCGGCGAGCGGCGGCGCGTCGCACTCGCCCGGCTGCTCCTCTCGTCGCCGGACCTGCTCCTGCTCGACGAGCCGACGAACCACCTCGACGCCGAGTCGGTCGCGTGGCTGGAGCGCTTCCTCGAGCAGTACAAGGGGACGGTCGTGGCCGTCACGCACGACCGCTACTTCCTGGACAACGTCGCCGGCTGGATCCTCGAGCTCGACCGCGGCAAGGGGCTCCCGTTCGAGGGCAACTACTCCTCCTGGCTCGAGCAGAAGCAGGCGCGGCTGGCCGTCGAGGAGAAGCAGGAGTCCGCGCGGCGACGCACCCTCGCCCGCGAGCTCGAGTGGGTGCGCGCGAGCCCGAAGGCGCGCCACGCGAAGGCGAAGGCACGCCTGACGCAGTACGAGAAGCTGCTCGCCGACGACCAGAACGTCAGGCTCGACAAGGTCGAGATCCACATCCCGGCCGGCCCGCGGCTCGGCGACGTCGTCGTCGACGCGGAGGGCGTCTCGAAGGGCTTCGGCGACCGCCTCCTCGTCGAGGACATGACCTTCTCGCTCCCGCCCGGCGGCATCGTCGGCGTGATCGGCCCGAACGGGGCCGGCAAGACGACGCTGTTCCGAATGATCGCGGGCGAGGAGACGCCGGACGCCGGCGCGCTCAAGGTCGGCGAGACGGTCGAGCTCGCGTACGTCGACCAGGCGAGAGCCGATCTGACGCCGGAGAACACCGTCTGGAAGGAGATCTCCGGCAACCAGGACGTGATCGAGCTCGGCAAGAGGGAAGTGAACTCGCGCCAGTACGTCTCCTGGTTCAACTTCCGCGGTTCCGACCAGCAGAAGCGCGTCGGCGACCTCTCGGGCGGGGAGCGCAACCGCGTCCATCTCGCGAAGCTGCTGCGCAGCGGCGGCAACGTGCTCCTGCTGGACGAGCCGACCAACGATCTCGACGTCGACACGCTGCGCGCGCTCGAGGAGGCGCTGCTCGACTTCGCCGGCTGCGCGGTGGTGATCTCGCACGATCGCTGGTTCCTCGACCGGATCGCGACCCACATCCTCGCCTTCGAGGGCGACAGCCAGGTGACGTGGTTCGAGGGCAGCTACGAGGAGTACGCCGACTGGGTCAAGGAGACCCGCGGCGCCGACGCGCTCGAGCCGCATCGGATCAAGTACAAGCCGCTCGTCCGCGCGTGAACGTCGAGATCGCGCAGCGCGACGAGGTCGTCCTGCGGCACGCCAACGAGGCCGACCTGCCCGCGATCGACCACCTGACCACGATCGGGTACGCGCCGATTCAGGAGAGCTTCGTCGCGATGCTCGGCGCCGACCTCTACGAGACTGTCCGGCCGACCCGGGGCAGACGTGGGAGCAGCGGAAGGCGCAGCAGAACCGGCGCCTCTTCGCCGAGCATCCGGAGCAGGTGTGGGTGCTCGAGGACACCGGCTGGGTCTTCGGCTACGTGACGTTCTGGCTCTTCCCCGAACGCAGCTACGGCCACCTCGACAACAGCGCCGTCGATCCGTCCTGCCGCGGCGAGGGCTGGGCGCGCTTCATGTACGTCCACGTGCTCGAGCACTTCCGCTCGCTCGGGCCTCCGCTACGCCCACGTCGACACCGGCCTCGACGACGCGCACATCCCCGCGCGCGCCGCCTACGAGGCTGTCGGTTTCGACCGCAGCGTGCCGACGGTCGACCTCTGGCGGCAGCTCTAGCCGCTGAGGATCAGCTCGACGGGCTCGTCCCGCGCGAGCAACGCCGCGTCGAACTCGAGCGGCACCGCGTCGGGCAGGACGAAGCGGTAGCGCGGCCGAGCCGGCAGGTCGAGCTCGAGGCTCCATCACGCAGACGGTCGGGATCCGGTCGACGCCCCAGTCGATGCTCGGGTCGGCGTTCTCCGCCCGCCCGGCGGGGAGCTCCCCCTCGGCCACGACCTCTCCGTCCCCGGCCTCGACGGTGAATTTCGTCCCGCGGTGCACCTGCCGGAAGGGTCGCGCACCCGCGCACTCGACACCCTCCTCGCGGATGTTGTTGTCGGGGATCACGACCCGGAAGCGCGCCCCGTTCGAGTCGCCGCCGCCGACGGAGCAACCCGCGAGCACCAGCGCGAGCAGCAGGCAACCGCTACCCGGCCTCACCGGGCGACGAGCTCCTCCAGCCGCGACCGCAGCTGCTCGGTCGACGCCCCGCCGGGCCAGCCGCGGAGCACCTTCCCGCCTCGCGAGACGAGCACGACGAGTCCGGGCTCGCGGGCGGCGTAGTCGAGCCAGACGCGCTCGTTCGCGATCGCGACGGGATGGCCGAGGTCGAGCTCTTCGGCGTAATCGCGCCCGCCTTCGACGTCGTCCTCACCGACGATTCCAAGCAGCCCGATCGCGCCGTCGTGCTCGTCCACGGCCTCCGCCGCCGCGCGATGGAGTTCCGCACAGCGGTCGCAGTAGCTGGCGGTGAAGACGAGCACGAGCGGGCGGTCGCGCCACAGCTCGCTCGCGGTGACGGGAGTGCCGTCGAGCAGCTCGGCGGTGAAGTCCGGCGCGGCGAGCGCACCCGGTGGCGCCTCGGCGAACGTGACCGCCGCCGGGACCGACTGCGGCAGGTCGCCGGCGCCGCCGGCGACCTCGTCGTTACCGCCGCCGCAGGCGACCACGAGGAGCGACGCCAGCAGGAGAAAGAGCCCTCGGCGCATGGGCTCACGGTAGACGGAGCAAGGGCGGGACCTCACGGTCCCGCCCCCTGCCCCCACCGGCTAGCTGCCGCCCGGCGTCGTGTCGCGCACGTGCACCGCGCACGTCTGCGTCGCCGTCTTCGACGAGTCGGCCTCGGACTTGGCGCTGAGCGTCACCGTCGTCCGTGCGTCGCCGTCCTCCGTGAGCGGGTCGCGGAGCACGTGCACGGGGACCTGCACGGTCTGACCGGCCTTCGCCGCCGCCAGCGCGTTCGGCAGCGTCACCTTCCAGTCGGCGCTGCTCGACGTCGCCGAAAGGCGGAAGACGTCCTGATCGAACGGGGCTGCACCCGCCTGGCCCGTATTCGTCAGCGGGAAGGTGCACGTGGCGAGGAAGCCCTCGCGCTGCGGCGTCTTCGTCGGAACAGCAAGCGCGGTGCCCCGCGTGAACGGATCACCTTCGCCGACCCGGCGCACGGCGACGGCGTAGTGACGGACGCCGTCAGCGTCGCGACGCGTGTTGAGCACGTAGAAGTGGAGCTTGTTGAAGGTGTCCACGTATTCGTACTCGCTGTCGGAACGCGTCCCCGCGTGGAACGTTGCATCGTTCAGCTGGCGCGGGTCACCGCGGACGACCGCGACGGGCGTCCCGTCCGGCCGGTAGAAGTCGATCATCCCGATGTCCTGCGGGTTCGGGTCGATCATCCAGACCCGCGGCGTCCCGCTGTTGCGGCTCTTCGTGAGCAGCACCCCGTGCCCGGGGATGAACGAGTCGTTCCCGACGCGGTCGACGACCTCCAGCCGGTAGTGGAGGTAGTTCGGCCCCGTGCGGTTCGGGCAATAGAAGACGTCCGCGCCCGTGTAGCCCTGGTTCGCGCACGAGCCGGCGAGATCACCCGAGCCGAGGTTGACCGTGAGGCCGACGAGGTCGCCGTCGGGCACGGCCTCGCGGGCTTTCAGGTCGACGACCCCGATCCCCTGGCCCGCCAGCGTGTCCCGCTCCAGCATGACCTGGTCGGCGGGCGCGAGCACGCCGAGCTGGTTCTTGAAATGGAGCAGGTGGTGAGGACCGAGCCCGGAGCCGCCCTGGTTCGGGACCTGCCAGCGGTTGTGCGTCCCGCCCGGGCCGTTGAACGTGCCTCGGCTCATCATCTCCCAGTAGCCGGTGAAGTTGCGCTCGTTGTCGGCGAACGGGTTGTTGTAGTTGTCAGGCAGGCCGCGGAGGTGGCTGAACTCGTGGGCGAAGACGCTGAGCCCCGAGCTCTCGGCCTGCGTCGATGTGCCCAACGTGGTCGGCGTGCCGCCTTGTGCGTTCGGCCAGTGGTTGGCGGCCGACCTCCACGACGTCCAGTCGACGTAGCGGGTGTCCGCCCAGTTCGGCATCGGCTGCCCGAGCTGGTTCAGCGGCGCGCTCCCGTCGGGATTGCGCGGCGGCCCGAAAGCGTCCGGAATGTCGTCGCGCGTCTGGAACATCATCTCGCCGAACTCCTGCCACGTCGACGACTCGTCGTGGCCGGCGGTGACGTAGAAGCCGTTGTCGAACCCGCAGCGGCCTGACGGGCAGCCGATGTCGGCCCGCCAGAGCGCGCCTCCGTCGGTACGCAGACTCTTGGTGCAGCTGTCCCCCTGCGGGCAGTACGCCTCGCGTGGGGAGTTGAATTGCCCGTCGGGGATGCCGTACTCGTGCAGCTTGCCGGGCAGCGTGTACGGCCCGAACACCTCGACGTCGACGCCGATCTGGCCGTGGCTGTCCTCCATCCAGTACCCGTGCAGCGTCTGGCCGCCGTTGTACTGGTTCGGCACGGCGTAGTAGTCGTAGTACCACTCCGCGACGTCCTCACGCGGAACGGGCTCCCAACCCGCCTGCGGATTGCCGAACGGATGCGAGCCGGGCGGCTGCGTGATCAGCATGGGCTGGTCCTGGAACTCGAGCAGGATGACGGCCGTCCGGTACTGGCTGACGGAGCCGTCAGAGCCCGTCGTGTCGTTCCAGGAGTCCGGCCGGGACTGCGTGTAGGCGTCCCACGTCAGCTCTCCCTGGTCGACCCACTTCTGCGCATCGATCGGCTGGAGCAGCGGATGGTTCGCAGCGTCCGGTGGGATCTCCGCGCTTGCGGACGACGCGAACGACACCGGCAGGGCGAGGAGCGCAAGCGCGGCGAGACGGCGTGCACCCCGGTGTCGGGTCTTCTCTCTCATGGGGCCTCCCTTTCCCCCGACGCGCGGCGCCGCCGGGGTCGAATGTCCCCTGCCAACCCCCCGGCGGACAGGAGCCGGCGCGACCGTAACACACCTCACAAGTGGATCCGTCCACACGCGATGAGGACGAACGGCTAGCGTGCTGGAAGTGGATCCCGAGCGCCAGCACCACAACGTCACGCTGGCGATCCTGACCCTCGCGGGCGCCGCCTTCTCGCTCCAGCAGACGATGGTCTTCCCGGCGCTGAGGACGTTCCAGGAGGAGTTCGGCTCGACGACGGCGTGGACGACCTGGGTGCTGACCGGCTTTCTCGTCTCGGGCGCGGTGCTGACGCCCATCCTCGGCCGCCTCGGCGACCAGTTCGGCAAGGAGCGGCTGCTGCTGGTCAGCCTGGGGCTCTTCCTCGCCGGCTGCCTCGGGGCGGCGTTCGCCTGGAACCTCTGGTCGCTGATCGCCTTTCGGGTCGTCTCCGGCGCGGGCGGCGCGCTCTTCCCGCTCAGCTTCGCGATCATCAGGGACGAGTTCCCGCCAGAGAAGGTGAAGGTCGGGATCGGCCTGCTCTCGGCGGTCTGGGGTGTCGGCGGCGGCTTCGGGATCGTGCTCTCCGGCTTGATCGTGGACAACTTCACGTGGCGGTACCTCTTCCTGCTGGGTTCGATCCCGGTCGCGCTCTCGCTCGTGCTCGTCCACCGCTACGTGCCCGAGTCGCCGATCCGCTCGCCGTCGAAGGTCGACGTGCCCGGCGCACTGCTCCTCTCCGGGGGGCTGATCTCGCTGATGGTCGCCCTGACCGAGGGTGAGCACTGGGGCTGGGGCTCACCGCTCCTGTTGGGTGTCCTCGCGCTCGCCGCGGTCCTCTTCCTTCTCTGGGGCTTCGTCGAGTCGCGCTCGAACTCGCCGATGGTCGACCTGCGGATGCTCGCGCACCGGCCGATCCTGCTCACGAACATCGCCACTCTGATCTCGGGGTTCGCGCTCTTCAGCTGCTTCGTGCTCGTGCCGACGTTCGTCGAGACGGACTCCGCCAACGGCTACGGCTTCAGCGCCACCGCGACGCAGGCGGGGCTCTACCTGCTCCCCAGCTCGCTCGCGATGCTCTTCGCCGGCCCGCTCGCGGGAGCGGTCGGCCGCCGCTACGGCTCCAAGTGGCCGCTCGCGATCGGAATGGTGATCGTCAGCGTCGCCGCGTTCCTGTTCGCGACCCGGCACGACGAGCCGGGCACGGTCCTGCTCGCGAGCGCCCTGCTCGGGCTCGGTGTGGGCGCCGCCTTCGCAGCGATGGCGGGGCTGATCGCGGACAACGTCGATCCGCGCGAGATGGGCGTCGCGGCCGGGATGAACACCGTCGTACGGATGATCGGCGGCGTCATCGGCGGCCAGGTCGGGGCGGCGCTGCTCACCGCCCGCACGATCGGCGACTCCTCGGTTCCGGCCGAGTCGGCGTTCACGATCACGTTCGCGCTGAGCGCCGTCACCGCGCTGATCGCCGCCGGGATCGCGGTCTCGATCGGCTCCCGCCCGGCGCGGCGGCAGCTGGAAATAGCCGCGCCCCCGGCGCCGGCGTCGTCCGGCCGGACGAGCGCCGTTCGTCCTCACGGCTGACGCGGGTTCACTCCACGGGCCGATGCGCAGACGCCTCCCGTAACGCAGCATGAGATCACTGCTACGGAGGTGACGAGGCATGACCGAAATCCTGACAAGACGCGAAACCGGGCTCGACATCGGCCCGCTGCGGAACCTGCTGGACGGCGATGCGGTCGCCCCCGGCGACGTCGAGTGGGACGAGGCCCGCCTCGCCTGGAACCTGAGTGTCGACCAGCACCCGGCGGCGGTCGTGCTGCCCGAGTCGGCGGCCGACGTCGCCGCCACGGTCGCGTTCGCGAGGGCGCATGGCCTCCGCGTCGCACCGCAGGGAACGGGGCACGGCGCCGCGGCCATGGGCGACATGTCCGACACGATCCTGCTCAAGACCGAGCGGATGCGTGGCGTCACGATCGACCGGGAGAACCGGATCGCCCGCGCCGAGGCCGGCACGATCTGGATCGAGGTCGTCGAGGCGGCGGCCGAGCACGGTCTCGCCGCGCTCGCCGGTTCCTCGCCGGACGTCGGAGTCGTCGGCTACACGCTCGGCGGCGGCCTCTCCTGGCTCGCCCGCAAGCACGGCATCGGCGCCAACCAGGTCACCGCAATCGAGGTGGTGACGGCATCGGGCGACGTCGTCCGCACCGACTGGGCCAACGAGCCTGACCTCTTCTGGGCGTTGCGCGGCGGCGGCGGCTCCTTCGGGATCGTGACCGCGATCGAGTTCAACCTCTTCCCGATCTCGAGCGTCTACGCGGGCGTGCTCTGGTTCCCCGTCGACCGGGCGGCCGAGGTGCTGAAGTCGTGGCGCGCCTGGACGGACGATCTGCCGGACGAGATGACGTCTGTCGGCCGGATCCTCCAGTTCCCGCCGATTCCCGCGATCCCTGAGCCGATCCGCGGCCAGTCGTTCGTGGTCGTCGAGGCGATCTGGTCCGGCGGGGCATCGGAAGGCGCACGCCAGCTCGAGCCGCTCCGCGCGCTCGGGCCGGTGATGGACACCGTCATGACCATCCCGGTTCAGGAGCTGAGCCGTCTCCACATGGATCCGGAGGGCCCATCCCCCGGCAGCGGTGACGGCGGCATGCTCGACGACGTCGATGGGCACCTGATCGACCTCTTCGTCGAGCAGGTCGTCGGCTCGCCGATCCTCTCGGCGGAGCTCCGACACCTCGGCGGCGCGGTCGCCCGGCGGGACTCCCGCCACGGCGCAATCGACGCCTGGGAGGCTCCGTACTCGATGTACGCGCTCGGCATCGCCCCGACGCCCGAGGCTCGCGAGGTGGTCGACGGCGCCGTTGCGCGGCTGCGGGACACACTCGCGCCGTGGGAGGCCGAGCACACGTACCTCAACTTCGCCGACTCGAGGCGGAAGGCCGCGTCGCTCTTCTCGAGCGCCAGCTACCACCGCCTCCGCCGGATCAAGGCGATCGTCGACCCGACCGACCTGATCCGCTCGAACCACCCTGTTTCGCCCGCAAGCTGAGCATCCGCAAGCGGACGCTCAGCGCGAAGATCCCTGAAGGGGCCGCTCCGCGGCCCTCTCTCGGGTTTCCACGGATGCGGTCGACGTCCACGTGCGCAACAATTCGTGACGAAGGAGGGTTCCGATGCGCGACTTGATCGTCATCCTCGTGCTCTACGCGGTCGTGCTCTTCGGCTTCGCCTGGTGCGGCGGCTTCCGGGCGGCCGGCAGGTCGATCGAGGACTGGGGCAGACGCAGCGCGACGCGGCGCGGGGCGGCGCGGCGCAGCCCGCTCAGCTGACCCTCGCCCGACGCTACCGTTCGCGGCGTGGACGCCGACGCCGTTGAGATTCGCATCCTCGGCTGCCTGGTCGAGAAGCAGCGAACGACGCCCGACCAGTACCCGCTCTCGCTGAACGCGCTCCGGCTCGCCTGCAACCAGGCGACCAATCGCGATCCCGTCGTCGACTACGGCGAGCCCGAGATCCGGACGGCCCTCGACAGCCTCTCGCGCCGCGGCTGGGTGCGGCTCGCAAGCGGCCCCGGCAGCCGGGTCGCCAAGTACCGCCACCTGCTCGACGACGCGCTCGGCCGGGTTCCTTCCCAGATCGCGCTGCTCGCCGTGCTCATGCTCCGCGGCGCGCAAACACCGGGCGAGCTGAAGCAGCGCGTCGAGCGGCTCTACCCGTACGCATCGACCGACGACGTCGAGCAGGCGCTCGAGGCGCTGGCGGACGCCGAGCTGGCGGAGAAGCTGCCGCGCCGGCCGGGGCAGAGCCAGGACCGCTGGCGGCAGCTGCTCGGCGCGGACGGCGACGATGAGCAGTCCCATTCGACGAGCGTCGAAACCGTGCCTGTCACACGAGGGCCCCTGGAGGAGCGCGTGGCCCGGCTCGAGCAGCAGGTGGCCGAGCTCCAGCGCGCGCTCGAGGAACGCTGACTTCGGGTAGGCAGGACTCGTGCCTCCGAATCCGATCGAGAACCTCCGCGGCGCCGCTCGCCAGCTCGGCGACCAGCTACGCCGGACCGCAGGCCCCGAGCTCGAGGACCTGCTCGGCTTCGGGCCGCGTGCGACGCCGCCGCGGCCGCTGTCGGAGCTGCAGGCAGAGCTCGACGGGCTCGTCGGCCTCGAGACGGTGAAGGAGCAGGTGCACGCGCTGCTCGCCTTCCTGCAGGTGCAGGCGCGCCGGAAGGAGCACGACCTCCCGGAGGTGGCGACGAGCCAGCATCTCGTCTTCCTCGGCAACCCCGGCACGGGCAAGACGACGGTGGCGCGGCTGCTGGCCGAGATGTACGGGGCGATGGGACTGCTCGAGAAGGGTCATCTCGTCGAGGTCGACCGCGCGTCGCTCGTCGGCCAGTACGTCGGCCAGACGGCGATCAAGACCGACCGGGCGATTCGCCGCGCGCTCGACGGCGTCCTCTTCATCGACGAGGCGTACGCACTGACACCGGGCGGCGGCGACGGCCGGCTCGATTTCGGCGCCGAGGCTGTCGAAACGCTGCTGAAGCGGATGGAGGACCACCGCCACCGCCTCGTCGTCATCGTCGCCGGCTATCCGCGGCTGATGCGCGCCTTCCTCAACTCGAACCCCGGTCTGCGCTCGCGCTTCGCCCGCGAGATCTCGTTTCCCGACTACTCGACCGGAGACCTGCTCGAGATCACGCGTCGTCTGGCCGCGGAGCACGAGTACGAGCTCGGGCCGGGCGCCGACGATGCGCTCGAGCGGATCTTCGCCGGCGCGGCCCGCGGCGAAGGTTTCGGCAACGCTCGCTATGCGCGCACGATCTTCGAGCAGGCGCTGAACCGGCAGGCACTGCGGCTGGCGCGCCTGGAGGGAGCCGCGCTCACGGAGTTGAGCCGCGACGAGGTGACGACACTCGAGGCCGACGACCTGCTCGAAGCGGCGCGCCTGCTCGGCGAGACGACGGAGGTCCGACCGAAGCGGCGACGGTGGCTCGGTTGACGGCGCCGACGCGCGGTGTTTTCATCGGTCGGGCCTTCTCCCACCCGGGACGCCTGCGGCGAGGCTGATGCGAAGGAGGATCGCTTGGCTCTCGGGCTTTCGAAACTGCTGATCGCGGCCGCGAGTGCGCTCGACCGTCGCTTCGGCTGGGACCGGTTGCCGTTGCCGCTCGGCGTATTCACGCTCTCCGGTCTGAGGACTCAGCTCCGCGAGGAGAACCTCTACGACACCGGGCCGGGTGGCGCGAAGCCGCCTCCCGCCAGCGGCCCGCATGACTCGCGGACGACGGACGGGAGCTACAACGACATCGGCAGCCCCGCGATGGGGATGATCGGCGCGCGCTTCGGCCGCAACGTCCCGCTCGGGAACACCGACCCCGAGACGTTGCCAGGCGTGCTCGAGCCGAACCCGCGCCTCGTCAGCCGCCGGCTTCTGACGCGCGAGGAGTTCAAGCCCGCCACGATCGTGAACGTCCTCGCCGGAGCGTGGCTCCAGTTCGAGGTGCACGACTGGTTCAGCCATGGCACGAACCTGCCCGAGGAGCCCTTCGAGCTCGAAATCGCCGATGACGACCCGTGGGCCGAGCGTCCGATGCGGATCGAGCGCACGCGCACGGATCCGTTCCCGGACGAGAACGGCGGCCCGGCGACCTGGGTGACGACCGACTCGCATTGGTGGGACGGCTCGCAGATCTACGGCAGCGAGCCGGCGCTGACGAGCGCACTCCGCGAGCACGCGGGCGGCCGGCTCCGCCTCGATCCGGACGGCCAGCTGCCGCGCGACCTCGACGCCAAGCTCGACCTTACCGGCGTCGCCGGGAACTTCTGGCTCGGGCTGGCGCTCCTGCACACGCTCTTCACCCGCGAGCACAACGCGATCGCCGACCGGCTTGCCGCCGAGCATCCGGCGTGGACGGACGAGGAGCTTTTCGCGAAGGCACGCCTGATCACGGCGGCGCTGATGGCGAAGATCCACACGGTTGAATGGACCCCGGCAATCATCGCGCATCCAACCACGAAGTACGGAATGCGGGCGAACTGGTACGGGATCCTCGGGAAACGGCTCGGCAAGCGAACCTCGAACGAGGTCCTCGGCGGTATTCCCGGCTCGGCGACCAACCACCACGGCGTGCCGTACTCGCTGACCGAGGAGTTCGTCGCCGTCTATCGGATGCACCCGCTCCTCCCCGACGACTTCACCTTCCGCTCGATCGAGACGGACAAGGTCCTGCAGGAGCGGACGTTCCGGGAGCTCGGTGTCCGAGACGTCCGCGCCCGCCTCGACGAGGTCGGCTTCGTCGACTCGTTCTACTCGTTCGGGATTGCGCACCCCGGCGCGATCACCCTGCACAACTACCCGCGCTTCCTGCAGGAGCTGCACAAGCCGGACGGCAGCGTCGTCGACCTCGCGGCCATCGACGTGCTCAGGATCCGGGAGCGCGGCGTGCCCCGCTACAACGAGTTCCGGCGTCTCTTCCACCTGAAGCCTGCGACCACGTTCGAGGAGCTGACGGACAACCCGGCCTGGGCGGCGGAGCTGCGAGATGTGTACGGCGACGTCGAGCAGGTCGACCTGATGGTCGGGCTCTACGCGGAGCCGCTGCCGAAGGGATTCGGCTTCAGCGACACGGCCTTCCGCGTCTTCATTCTGATGGCGTCGCGGCGGCTGAAGAGCGACCGCTTCTTCACGCGCGACTACAACGCGGCGACGTACACGCAGACCGGGCTCGACTGGATCGACGAGACGAGCATGAGCGACGTGCTGCTGCGGCACTACCCGGCGCTGGCGCCGGCGCTGCGCGGCATCGACAACGCCTTCGCGCCGTGGACCCGAGTGTCCGGATGAGAGAGCTCGCTCCCGGCGTGCACATGCTCGGCGCCAAGAAGGGCGGGCGTGTCCGCGCCTACCTGATCGAGACGCACGGGGAGCTCTGGCTCGTCGACACGCTCTTCGAGAACGATGCCGGCGGCGTGCTCGACGCGATCAGGCGGCTCGGCCGCAAGCCGTCCGAGCTGAAGCGGATCGTGCTCACGCACGCGCACCGCTCCCACCTGGGCGGGGTCGCCGCACTGAAGCGCGAGACCGGCGCGGCGGTGCTGTCGCACGAATGGGAAGCGGACATCATCTCCGGCGACAGGCCCGCCCAGTCCGTCGGCCTCAAGCCGACCGCGCCGTTCCGCACCTATCCGTTTCAGGTCGGGATCTTCCTCAACCGACCGAAGCACCGGCCGGTCCCGATCGACGAGAGCGTCGGCGACGGCGACGCGGTCGGCCCACTCGAGGTGCTGTACGCGCCCGGGCACTCGCCTGGGCACCTCGCCTTCCACTGGGCCGAGCGCCGGCTGCTGCTCTCCGGCGACGCGATCGCCACCTGGCCGCGCTTCGAGGCGGGGTGGCCGGCGTTCACGATCAACCCGGAGCAGCATGCGAAGTCGATTCGCCGCATGGCATCGCTCGACGCCGGCATCGTCGGCGTCGGCCACGGCGACCCGATCACAGACGGCGCCGCCGACCGGGTACACGCTCTCGTCGCGCCGGCCGAGTCCAGCTAGGCGCGCGGCGTCACGAACTCGATCAGGTTCCCGAAGGGGTCGCGGACGAAGAACCGCTCCCGGCCGCCGACGGGACGCGCGCCCTCGATCTCGTAGCCGGAGTCGGCGAGCCGCTCCCGGGCGCCGTCCAGCCCGTCGACCTCGAGCGCGAAGTGGTGCTGTGCGCTCGCGTCCGCGCGCGGACCGGCGATCACGTGAAGCTCGAGGTCGCCGGCACGCCCGAGTCCGTAGACGAGCGCCCGTTCGGAGGCGTAGAGCTCGGACAGCCCGAGCGCATCCCGGTAGAACACCCGGGCGGCTTCGATCTCCTCCGGCTCAACGGTGATCCCGACGTGCTGGAGCCTCATCTCTCCTCTCTCGTGCATGCACCCTCGACCGGTGTGCGGACGTGGCGGATGTTCTCCCACGCCTTCGCCTGCGGGAGCAGGTCGAAGCGGGAGAGTGCGAGCGGGAGCCCGGTGCGAGCGCGCATCTCGGCCGAGTGGATCCAGAAGCCTACGAACGCCTCCACGTTGGCCCTCGGGTTGAGGCGGCGCAGCTGCCAGAAGAACTTGCCTGTCTGCGACTGCTGGTCGACGACGACCTGGTCGGAGACGCTCCACCACAGCTGCAAGGGCACGCACGACCCGGCGATCCTGCGGGCGTAGGTCACCGGGCTGCGGGCTGCGTAAGCGGCGGCCCGCGTTCCCGGCCCGCCGCCGATCTCGCGGCGCGCGATCTTGCGCAGGGTCGAGCCGAACTGCGTACCGAGCAGCACCCGACAGGCGTTCTTGCAGCGGACGCGGTCGAAGTTCCGGTACTGGAGCGCCAGATCGGTCACTGACGAGAATGCCGCCGCGCCCGCGAGCAGGTCCGGATGTCGGGCCACCAGCAACAACGTCTCCTGGCCGCCCATGCTGCCGCCGAACGCATAGATCCGGCTGCGGTCGATCCGTAGCCAGGGCAGGGTCGTGCGCAGGACCTCGGGCATCCGCGCGAGATCGGCGATCTGGCCGCCGTACCCCCAGGAGTGACCGGCCACGCGCCTGCCGCGCGCATCCGGGTTGATCACGGCGAAGGAGCCGCGGCCGGGCAGGTTGCCCCACAGAACCGAGTTCGCGTGGCCGTTCAGCCCCCGTCCGTGCGGCGAGATCACGAGTGGCAGCGGCGGGTTGGCCGCAGGCCCGTACCACGATGGAAGCACCACGGTCGCGGTGCTCACGTGCCCGTCATGTGCGAGATAGCGAATCTTCAGCCGCCTGACCGCGGTCAGGCCCGCCGACGACGCCGGGCGGCGGCTTCCGTAGCGGACGACCACGTCGACGCGGCCGGTGTGGCCGCTGAGGTCGATCGTCTCGCCGACAGTTTCGCCTTCCGGAAGCTCGAGCGGCTCCCCGTTCACCGTCACCGACTCGACGCGCTGACCTCGCGGCAGCCTCACGCGGAGCTTCAGCGTCTTCGGAGCGGGACGCGCGGGGATCTCGACGGTCGCACTGATCGTGTCGCTGCGTGCGACGAGCGCGTACGAGACCGGCCCGAAGCTGGTCGGCGCGCGGCGAACGATGATCTGGCGTCCCGCCCGGAGCCACGGCCGCGGGGTTGCGAACGCCAACTCGAGCCCGGTCGGCGCGCCCTCTTCGTCGCGGCTCTCGTGGACGAGCAGTGACCTCAGCGTCTGCAGAAATGCCGCGTTGCTCGCGCCGTTCGGCGGCAGGTACATCGAGCGAAAGTGGCTGCCGCGGAGAGGGGCGACGCTCGCAGCCTCGCCGGAGACGAACGTGTCAGGCGTCATCGCCACAGCGAGCGTGCCGTAGAGGCTGAGTACGAGCTGGTCGGCGGCATCGCCGTCGGCCAAGAAGCGGGCGACGTTGATTCCGTAGACCTGGTCGGTCCCGGAGACTGGGTAGACCGGCTGCTCGTAGAGCGCGTAGGCGCCCGCGCGCACGACACCGAGCAGCCGCGATCCGTGGCGGAGCATGTACTTGAGCGCGCCCGTCGCCTCGGGGCTCCCGGGGGCGAAGATCCCCGATGCGAGCGCGTACGGCATGACGAGGTTCCAGTAGCTGCCGAGGCGCGCCTGCGTGAGCGAGGCGTAGGCGGGCTCGCGGTCGAGCAGCCGCGCCGGGATGAAGAGCGAGCCGTCGCCGAGCCGCCGCTGCGAGGAGGCGACCGCGCGCCGAAGACCGGCCTCGAGACGCTTCGCGAGCGCCGCGCAGCGCCGCGCCAGCTCGGCGTCTCCCGTCTCCGCCCAGACGCGCCCCATTGCCCGCAGGCCCTGCCAGACGGTTGCCTGGGAATGCAGGCCGAGCACGTGCTCGGGGATGTCCGACGAGTAGCGCTCCCGGCCAAGGAGCCCCGTGCCGCTCGCAGCGATCTGGCGTCCGAGCTGGTCGACGTAGCTGCGGAGTGTGGGCGTCGCTCCGTCGATGTAGGCCCGATCGCGCGTCAGCCGGTAGTGGAGCGCCGACCCCACGAGCCGCTTTCCCATCTTCCAGTTCGGATAGGGCTCGTCCTTTCGCGTCAGCGAGGTCCGCATGATCGACCGCGCGACGGCGGCGTAGCCGAGCTCGCCCATCACCTCGGCGACGTCGACTCCCTCCGGGAAGGAGAACTGCTCGTACGGGTTGCCGACGCTGTACCGCCAGGTGAGAAGCAGGTTCTGGATCAGCAGGTTGCGATACGCGTCGTTGACCCGCCGCTCGGGGACGACGATCTGCGTACCCTCGGTCAGGCGCCCGTTCCAGTAGGCGACGACGGCGCGGCGGGCGCGCTCGTAGCGGGTCGCGTCGACGGCGAGGGTCCGCCGCCCCGGGTAGTTGATCCAGGCGAGGTAGAGCGTCCGCCGAGCGCCGCGCTTGATCCGGTACGTCAGCACCGAACGCTTGACCGTGCCGCCGCGACTGAAGGCGAGCACGGTCCGAAGCTTGCGCACCGATGGCTTCAGCCTTACCTGGACGGCTCTCCCCGAGGCGCGCCGCGCGTCGACGTCGAGCCGGATGAAGCTGACCAGCGAGCCCGTCTCGGACGTCTGCACCGCGAACGATTCCTGGCGGTAGCGCACGCGCGCCGAATCGGTGTACGTCGTCGACAGGATCGGCAGGTAGCCGCTTCCCAGGCGAGCCTGTCCGAGCCGCGCGACACACGAGCCGTAGCGCTCGCGACCCTTGGCGCCGACGAGGATCGTCAGGCGCCTGCCGCCGACGCGCTCGGCGATCACCTGGCTTCCGTCGGCGACGTGCAGTGCGACCGAGCCGGCGCCGCGGGCGCCGAGCGGCTGCCCGAACGGCACGTAGTAGACGCCGGAATCGGTCAGGGCTCTCTTGCCGGGCGCGCGGGCGTAGAGCAGCGGCGGCAGCAGGCGCCGCGCAGCCTCGTAGCTCGGGCCGTCCGGCGCACTGAGGAGCGCGTTTCCCCAGACGTCGTGACGCGTGCGAAGGGCGCGTTCGACGCTCCTCGTGTGCGCAGCGGTCGCGCGCGGCGCCGCGCAGCCGGACGTCTTCGTGGCCGCCTGTTCTGCACGTCCAACGACGACCGCCACGGCCGCGACGAGCGCTGCGATCGCGAGCACCGGACGCACAGCGTCATTGATATCGGGCTGCGCCGGCAGGCGCCAGTGGCAACGAGACCGCGTCAGCGCCGACTGACGCGCTCACAGTGGCGGAGCACGTCCTTGCGGTCGGCAACGACGACGTCGATCTCCGTGCCGCAGTCGACGACGTCACGCTCGCCGTCGCGGACGCGGACCGTGTCGCCGCCCCCGCCGCCGAAGACGCTGTCGCGCCCCGGCCCCGCGACGACGATGTCGACACCGCTGCCCGCCTCGATCGTGTCGTTCCCGCCACGGCCGTCGATGAAGTCCCACCCCGGGCGGCCGCAGATCCACTCGCCTCGCCGCGTCCCGATCAGCCGGTCCGCGGCCCAGGTGCCGAGCACGTCGCACGGCGATACCTCGCGCAGCACCGCGACTGTGTCGTCGGTCGGATCGACGTCTCCGCCGCCCGCGTACGACGTGGATGCCGTCACCCGGGTCCGGCCCGGGCCCGCGAACGTCGTCCGGCCCTGCAGCGCGAGCTCGCGGCCGGGCTCGAGGTCGCCGAGCGGACATGCCAAGCGCGGCCCGGGTCCGCACCGCAGCTCGGGCACCGCGAGGGTGCCCTGCGTCGCCTCCAGCGAGAGCTGAACATCCCGAAGCATCCGCGTCCCGTCGTTTCTGAGGGTGATCGTGAGCGGCAGCACGCCGCGATGGCTGACCTCGGCGAGGGGAGTCCGCAGCCGGACGATCACGGACGAGCACTCCATTCGGCCGACCGACACGACCGCCCCGGGACGCCAGAGCGGTGAGGAGTTGCCGAACGGGCCGCGCCACGGCGTCTCGCAGGAACCGTCGGCGTTCATGACCATGAACGGCCCCTCGGCGCGCGCCCGACGGAACATGAGCCGCGAGCCGTCCGGCCACCAGGACGGGCGGAACGAGCCTGCCGTCCCGCCGGCGTAGAGCTCGTCGCCTGCGACGCCGGTGAGCCGCGCCAGGCCGCTTCCGTCTGCCCCGACCGACCAGATCTCCGTGCGCGCCGGCACGCCGAACCGGTCCTGGAGCTCAGGAAACAGCTGTCGCCGAGTGAAGGCGATTTTGCTTCCGTCGGGCGACCACGCCGGCCACTGCACGCTGGCCTCGCTCCGGATCGCGCGCGACGGAAGCACGGTGCGACGGTCGCTTCCGTCCGGACGGATGACGTCGATCCCGTCCGCGCGCGGCACGGCCAGCAGGCTGCCGTCGGGAGACCAGGCCAGCTCGGATCCTGTCACCGGCAGTACCTGTGACACGCCCGTCCGAACGTCGACGACCGCTCTGTTCAGGGTTCGGGTGCTGTAGGCGAGCAGGAAGCCGGTCGGCTGGAGCACAGGAGGAAAGTTGAGGTCCGCCTGCTGGACGAGCAGGCGCTCCGACCCGCCGTCGACCGGCAGGATGCGGATCGACCAGAACGAGCTTCTCGCGGCCAGGCTGTAGACGACGACGTCGCTCGACGTGATCCACGTGACCGACGCCCAGACCTCGCTGTTCGGCTGGCGCGCGACCTCTCGCACGCCGGTCCCGTCAGCAGCCGCGACGAAGAGACCCCGCTCGGTGTCCGATTGGCGCAGGAACGCCAGTCGCGTCCCATCCGGCGACCAGTCCGCCGAAGGCGTGAAGCCGCCCAGCGACGTGGCCACGGTCCCTGAGCTGTCGGCCAGGCGCAGATCGCCGCCGGTGCCGATCACGAGCGCGTCCGGCGCAGTCGCAGCGACCGCCGACGACGCAAGCAAGAGCGACAGCGCGAGGACCGCGATGTTGCGCATCCTGCAAACGTACGCCGCTCGCGTGAAGGCGGTGAGAGGAATTCGTTAGGAAGCTACGCCTGCGGGATGCGGGCCTCGAGGGCCGCGCCGAGCGCCTCGCGCACCGGCTCGAGCTCGATCCGGTCGAGCACGTCCTGGAAGAAGCCGCGCACGATCAGGCGCTCGGCCTCGGCGCGCGAGAGACCGCGGGCCATCAGGTAGAAGAGTTGCTCGCGGTCGACCTGGCCGAGCGTCGCCCCGTGCGTGCAGCGGACGTCGTTCGCCATGATCTCGAGCCCGGGGATCGAGTCGGCGTGCGCCGACTTCGAGAGGAGCAGGTTGCGGTTCTCCTGGTACGCATTCGTCCTCTGCGCGTCCTCCTCGACGCGGATCATCCCGCGCCAGACCGCACTCGACTCGTCGTTGAGGACGCCCTTGAAGGCGAAGTCGGACGTCGTGTTCGGCGCGATGTGCTCCTGAAAGGTGTCGTAGTCGAGGTGCTGGACGCCGTCGGCGAAGTAGGCGCCTGTGACGCGAGAGGTCGCCCCAGGCCCGGCGAGGTCGTTCTGGATCCGGATCTTGCCCTTCTTGGAGCCGAAGCCGCCCGCGACCCAGTCGAGCTCTGCGTCGCGCCCGATCAGCGCGTGGTGGGTGCCGAAGTGCCAGGTCTCGCGGCTGACGTTCTGCACCGAGACGTACTCGACCTTGGCGCCGTCCTCGACGAAGATCTCGACCGCGGCGTTCAGGTAGCCAGACAGCTCGGGATCCGTCGACGCGTACTCCTCGATCACGGAGACGCGGCTGCCCGGCTCGGCGACGATCAGCAGCCGCCAGAAGAGGGAGCCGCCCTCGATCGAGTTCGTGATCCGCACGAGCAGCGGCTGCTCCAACGCGACGCCCTTCGGGACGTGCACGAGCAGGCCGTGCTCCCACTCGGCGGCGTTGTGGGCGGCGAACTTCTCCTCCGAGCCGACGAGCTCGCCCAGGCGCGGATGCTCGCCCAGCCGCTCGAAACGGATCCCCTCGGGCGCGCGGTCGATCTCGAGGCCGGCCTCGGAGACCCGGACGACGCCCGCAGCCTCGAGCTCGAGCATCGCCGGCGCAGCGACGACCTCGGTGGCGCCGTTCGCCGAGAACGCCTCCGGATCGAAGTCCTTCAGGTCGGTGAAGCGCCACGACTCGTCCTTCGTGGTCGGCAGCGGCAGCGCGCGGTAGCGCTCGAGCTCGTCGGTCCTCGTCATACGTCGAACCGCCGGTGGAGCATCAGCGCGTTCCCGTCCGGATCCTTGAACCAGGCCTGCTTGCAGACGCCGGTCGTGATCGTGTCGCCGTCGAAGACGACTCCCTTCTGCTCCAACTCGGCGCGGGCGGCGTCGACGTCGGGGACGCGCAGCGCGATCCCCGCCGGGGAGGGCGCGAAGGGCTGGCCGATGCTGGACGGGTCGAAGACGTCCAAGCGTGACCTGGCCGCAGCGGAGCTCCATGTCGTGTCGCCCTCGGTCTCGACCTCGAGCCCGAGCGTCTCGACGTAGAACTGCTTCGCCCGCTGGAGGTCCTGCGTCAGGACCGACACGAAGTCGACGTGCTCGACCTGCATGGCTACGGGGTCGAGCCGTCCGAGTACGGCGCGTGCCGGTGGTGCAGGATCAGCGAGTTGCCGTCCGGATCCTTGAAGAACGCCATGTGGCAGACACCGGAGTCGTACGCCTCTGGGAAGGCGAACGTCGACGCCGGCCTCCTCGAGCCTCGCCATCGCCTGCGGCGACGTCCGGCACGCGCAGCGCGATCGCCGTGTTGCTCGGGCTGAACGGGACACCGGTCTGCTCGGGCGTGTTGAGCAGGATCGTCGACGTTGCCGGTCTCGAACTCCGGCCACTCCTCGTGCGCCAGCGGGTTCCGCTTCAGGCCCAGCGTCTCGCCGTAGAACTCGACGGCGCGGGCGCGGTCGGTCACCGGCACGCCGATGAAGTCGGTGCGCTCGACGCCGATCACGAGCCGGTGTCCTCCCCGATCTCGCGGCGCGTAATGGTGGTGGAGCATCAGTGCGTTGCCGTCGGGATCCTCGAAGAACGCCATGTAGCAGACGCCCGTGTCGAAGGTCTCGCCCGCGAACTCGACACCCTTCGCCTCGAGCTCGTGCACGCGCCGCGGCGCATGTCCTCGACGTGCAGCGCGAGGTGCGCGGTCTTCTGCGGCGCGAACTCCATCCCGAACGTGGTCGGCTCGTAGATCCCGAAGCAGGTCTCGCCGACCCAGAACTCGGCGTCACGGGTCTCGTCGGGCCGCAGCTCCAGCGTGTCGACGTAGAAGCGCCCGCGAGCGCTTCCAGTCGGTCGACGGGACAGCGACGAAGTCGACGCCCGTCACCGGGCTAGCCAACCGAGCCTTCCATCTGCAGCTGGATCAGCCGGTTCATCTCGACCGCGTACTCGAGCGGCAGCTCCTTCGTGATCGGCTCGACGAAGCCGGAGACGATCATCGCGCTCGCCTCGGCCTCGGTCAGGCCGCGGCTCATCAGGTAGAAGAGCTGCTCCTCGCCGATCTTCGAGACGGTCGCCTCGTGGCCGAGGTCGACGTCGTTCTCGTCGACCTGGATGTACGGGTACGTGTCGGAGCGCGACTCCTCGTCGAGGATCAGCGCGTCGCAGACGACCTTCGACTTCGGCGCCGACGGCGCCCTTCGCGACCTCGAGCAGCCCGCGGTAGCCGGCGCGGCCGCCGTTCTTCGAGATCGACTTGGACGTGATCACGGACGTCGTCTTCGGGGCGACGTGGACGACCTTGCCGCCCGCGTCCTGGTGCTGGCCCTTGCCGGCGAACGCGATCGAGAGCACCTCGCCGTGGGCGCGCGGGCCCATCAGCCAGATCGCCGGGTACTTCATCGTCAGCTTCGAGCCGAGGTTGCCGTCGACCCACTCCATCGTCGCGTCCTCGTAGGCGACGGCGCGCTTGGTGACGAGGTTGAAGACGTTGTTCGACCAGTTCTGGATCGTCGTGTAGCGGCAGCGGCCGCGCGGCTTGACGACGATCTCGACGACCGCGCTGTGGAGCGAGTCGGAGGAGTAGATCGGCGCCGTGCAGCCCTCGACGTAGTGCACGTAGGCGTCCTCGTCGACGATGATCAGCGTCCGCTCGAACTGGCCCATGTTCTCGGCGTTGATCCGGAAGTAGGCCTGCAGCGGCAGCTCGATCCGGACGCCCGGCGGCACGTAGATGAACGAGCCGCCCGACCAGACCGCGGAGTTGAGCGCCGCGAACTTGTTGTCGTTCTGCGGGATGATCGTCCCGAAGTACTGCTTGACGATGTCCTCGTGCTCGCGCAGGCCGGAGTCCATGTCCAGGAAGAGCACGCCCTGCGCCTCGAGGTCGGCCTGGAGCTTGTGGTAGACGACCTCGGACTCGTACTGGGCGCCGACGCCGGCGAGGTACTTCTTCTCCGCCTCGGGGATGCCGAGCTTGTCCCAGGTGTCGAGGATGTCGGCCGGCAGGTCCTCCCACTTCGAGGCCTGCTTCTCGGTCGGCTTGATGTAGTAGTAGATGTTGTCGAAGTCGATCTCGGCGACGTTGCCGCCCCAGGTGGGCAGCGGCCGGGCGAGGAAGTAGTCCAGGCTCTTGTGCCGGAACTTCCGCATCCAGTCCGGCTCGTTCTTGTGCTCGGAGATCGCCTCGACGAGCTCGTGCGAGAGGCCGCGGCCGGACTTGAAGAAGTAGTTCTCCGCCTCGTCGGAGTTGGAGAAGCCGTACTGGTACTCGGAGCGGATCCCCTTGACGACGTCGGTTTCGGACGTGCTCATGCCGCCACCTCCTCTTCCTTCGGCAGACCAGGCGTCGTAGCCCTCGGCCTCGAGGCGCTCGGCCAGCTCCGGCCCGCCGCTCTCGACGATCTTGCCGCCGACGAAGACGTGCACGTGGTCGGGCGTGACGTAGTTGAGGATGCGCTGGTAATGGGTGATCACGAGCGCGCCCATCTCGGCCGTCACGAGCTCGTTGACGCCGTTCGCGACGATGCGGAGCGCGTCGATGTCGAGCCCGGAGTCGGTCTCGTCGAGGATCGCGATCTTCGGCTGCAGCAGCGCCATCTGGAGGATCTCGACGCGCTTCTTCTCGCCGCCGGAGAAGCCGTCGTTCAGGTAGCGGGAGGCGAGCTCGCGCGGCACCTTCAGCCGCTCCATCGCGGCCAGGATCTGGGTGCGGAACTCCTTGACCGGGATCGGGTCGTCCTTGCCGCCGGCTCTTGGCCTTCCGGATCGCGTTGATCGCGCTCCGAAGGAAGTTCGTCACGGTGACGCCGGGGATCGCGTGCGGGTACTGGAACGCGAGGAAGAGGCCCTTCTGCGCGCGCTCGTCGGCGCCCGAGCTCGACGACGTTCTACGCCGTCGACCAGGATCTCGCCCTCGGTGATCTCGTAGGACGGGTGGCCCATCAGGGCATAGGCGAGGGTGGACTTGCCGGAGCCGTTCGGGCCCATGATCGCGTGCTTCTCGTTCAGGTCGACGGCGAGGTCGACGCCCTTGACGATCTCGGTGCCGTCCTCGAGCGCGACGTGCAGGTTCTTGATCTCCAGAAACGCCAAGCTTGTGATCCCTCTTTTCCAGGATTCGTGCGGCTTTCAGCGCCGCTTCGTGACTCCATGGTAGCCGATCGCGGCGGCCGCCAAAGGCGCCGCCAGCACGGCATCCCCCCGATCTTACCAGAGGCAGCGGGCTGCGGTCCAGACGCTTGACGCGCGCGCCGCTTCAACGAAGCGTCCGCGCGCACCCGGGTCGCCGGCCAGGAGATTGTCGGGGAGTCCGCCGGCTTCGGCTGCCCCGTCGTCTGGCTCTCCCAGCCGTCGGCCTCGGCGTGAACCGTCACCTGTCCCCGCGGTTCGGCTCGAACGAACGGTGGTACAGTGCGGTACATGCCGTTCGGAATCGGCGTCACCGAGCTCGTGATCCTGCTCGTCGCACTGCTCGTCATCTTCGGCCCGAAGCGGCTGCCTGAGATGGGCCGCTCGCTCGGGAAGGGCATGCGCGAGTTCAAGGACTCGATCTCGGGCAAGGACGACGACGACGAGGCCGTGCACCACCGCCTCGCGCAGGAGCTCCCGCCCGCCGACGAGCATCCGGTTGCGCAGCCGCAGGCGCGCGAGCGCGAAGTCTCCTAGCGTCAGCCGCACATGGCCCTGAAGCGTCTGCCGCGGCGGCTGCAGCACGGCGAGGAAGCGACGCTCGTCGAGCATCTCGGCGAGCTGCGCAGCCGGATCCTGATCTCGCTGTTCGCGATCGTGCCCGTCTTCGTCGTCGCGTTCGTCTTCCGAGACACGCTGATCGACGTGCTGACGCGGCCGCTCCCCGACGACAAGAAGCTGATCACGCTCGGCGTGACGGAGCCGTTCACGACCGCGGTCAAGGTCTCGCTGGCCGCCGCGTTCGCGGTCACACTGCCGCTGCTCCTCTACCAGCTGTGGGCCTTCCTCGCCCCCGCGCTCGAGGAGCGAAGCAGCGGACGGTCGCGTTGTTCGCCACGTTCGCCACGATCCTGTTCGCGGGCGGGGTCGCGTTCTCGTACTTCATCGTGCTGCCGCGGGCGCTCGTCGTTCCTGACCTCGTTCGGCGAGGAGTTCTTCCAGGTCGAGATCCGGGCGAGCTACTACTTCTCGTTCGTAACGGTGACGCTGCTCGCGAGCGGGCTCGCGTTCCAGATGCCGATCTTCATCCTCGCGCTCGTCCGCCTGCGCGTCCTCACGGCCGACCGGCTGCGGCGCAACCGGCGAATCGGGATCGCGCTGATGCTCGTCTTCGCCGTGCTGCTGCCCACCGTCGACCCGGTCTCGCTCGTGCTCGAGGCGGTGCCGCTGATCCTCCTCTTCGAGCTCTCGATCCAGCTGGCGGCGTTCATGGAGAAGCGCTGGGACATCGCGACCAGCGTCGCGCTGGGCGGCCGAGTGAGGATCCTCTCCGCCGACTGGGTGCTGCCCGTCGAAGGCGAGCCGATCGAGAACGGCGCTGTCGCGATCGAGGACGGTCGTCATCGCTGCGGTCGGGACGGCGGCGAGCTCGGCGAGGGCGAGCGCTTCGCCGACTCGGCGATCATCCCCGGATTCGTCAACGCGCACACGCACCTCGAGTACGCCGTCTACGCGGGCTTCGGCGACGGCCTCTCGTTCGGCCCCTGGATCTCGACGCACGTCGAGCGCAAGCGGCGGCTCGAGCCCGCAGACGTGGAGGCGATCGCTCGCCTCGGCGCCGCCGAGTGCCTCCGTTCCGGGATCACGACGGTCGGCGACCTGGCGTTCACGGGCGCGAGCGCGCACGCCTGCGCCGAGCTCGGGCTGCGCGCGATCGTCTACCTCGAGGTGTTCGGCAGCGACGCTGCCGACGCGATGCGGCAGTTCGAGGAGAAGCGCGCCTACGTCGCCCCGGCGCTCTCGGAGCGCGTCCGCGTCGGCGTCTCGCCGCACGCTCCGTACACCTGCTCGCGTGAGGTCTACGCCGCCAGCATGGCGCTCGAGCTTGCCGGTCGCGACTCATCTCAACGAGAGCCAGGACGAGCTCGACTGGCTGCTGCGCGGCGAGGTCCCTGGCAGCCGCTGGCGGAGATGCTCGTCGAGCCGGAGGGAATGAGCGGGATCCGCAGCCTCGCCGGCTGCCGGTCTGCTGGACGAACGCGTTGCCGCGGCCCACTGCGTCAAGGTCGACGAGGAGGAGATAGGCCTGCTCGCCGCCCACGGCGTCGCCGTCACCCACTGCCCCCGCTCGAACGCCCTGCTCGGCTGCGGGATCGCGCCGCTCGAGGCGCTGCGCGCGGCCGGCCTCCGGGTCGGCATCGGCACGGACGGCGTCTCCTCCGTGCCGTCGCACGACTTCTTCGAGGAGCTGCGCACCGTGATCACGCTCGCGCGGGCGAGGTCCGAGCGCGCCGACGCACTGTCGGCGACCGCCGCGCTCGAGCTCGCGACGCTTGGCGGGGCCAGCGCGCTCGGCCTGGCGGCGAGACAGGCTCGCTCGTCCCCGGCAAGCGCGCCGACCTGACGATCGTCTCGCTTTCCGGGTCGCCGTATCTACCATGGGAGGATCCGGCGGCCGCCGTGGTCTACGGCGGCTCACCCGGGCGGATCACGGCTACCCTGGTCGACGGCCAAACGCGATATGAGAAAGGAGGAAGCGAATGTCACGAGCTGATCGACGCGGCGCGCGTAGCGCGCGGTCGCATGCTTCAAGCCGGAAGCGCGACAGCGATCTCGTAGCGCTCGAAGAGACGATGTTCTTCACGCGCCTGCGCAAGCACGCGAAGTGGATGTTCGTCTTCCTCGCGTTCGTCTTCGCGCGTCGGCTTCGTCGGCTTCGGGATCGGCGCCAACCAGAACGCGTCGCTCGGCGACCTCTTTCGCGGCAGCGGCGGCTCCACGAGCGGAAACATCTCTGTCGACGATGCGCGCGAGGCGCTGCAGAAGAACCCGAAGAGCGCCGAGGCCAAGCTCGACCTCGCGACCGCGCTCCAGGAGGACGGCCAGAGCGAAGAGGCGATCACGGTGCTGAACGGTTACGTCGTGCAGCGCCCCAAGGACGAGGATGCCCTCCGTGAGCTCGCCGGCCTCTACCTCGCCCGCGCGAACGCGCTCGCCCAGGATGCGCAGATCGCGCAGCTGCGCGCCAGCTATCGCACCTTCGGCTCGACCTTCGCCGTGCCGCTCGACCTCGGCAACGGCGCCACGCTCGGGACCGACCCGATCGATGAGGCGCTCACGACGCAGGCCACTCAGGAGGTCAGCACCGCCTACGGGAAGGCGCAGACCGCCTACCAGAGCGCGGAGGACACCTACGGGAAGCTGGCGGCAGTCGCTCCTCGCGATCCCAACGTCCAGCTTGAGCTGGCGCAGGCGGCACAGCAGAGCGGGAACACGCCCAAGGCGATCCGGCCTACCAGCGCTTCCTGAAGCTCGCCCCGGACGACCCGAGCGCCCCGATCGTCAAGCAGCAGATCGCGCAACTGAAGGCCGCGCAGACGCCCGCGACGTCCGGTTAGACTCACCCTCCGTCCGGGAAGACCGCACTCATTCTGTCGGCGAGACCCGGGGAGCGACCAACACATGAATTTCGACGTCAAGACCGAGAAGCTCAGCGACGGCCAGTACGTGATCTCCCTCGCGGGTGAGGTCGACCTGTACACCGCGCCGGAGTTCAAGCAGCAGCTGCTCGAGGTGATCGACCAGGGTGGTCGCGACGTCGTCGTCGACCTCACCGATACGACCTTCATCGACTCGACGACGCTCGGCGTGCTCGTCGGTGGCGTGAAGCGCCTGCGAACGAACGAGGGCCAGCTGTCGCTCGTCTGCAGCGACCGGAACATCACGAAGATCTTCGAGATCACCGGGCTCGACCGTGTCTTCACGATCCATCCGACGCGCGAGGCGGCCGTCGGCGCCGGGTCGGCCACGACGGGGTCCACCACCTAGGTGAGGCTGCGCGGGCTCGTCGGTGCCTGCGCGGTACTGATCGCGGCCCTGGCCACGACGGGTTGCGGCTCCGGTGGGCTGACGCCCGCGGGCGACGACCTCCGCGGCAAGGAGCTCTTCGTCGGCGAAGGGCAATGCGGCTCCTGCCATACGCTCGCGGACGCCGGCTCGAAGGGCGTGATCGGGCCGAACCTCGACGACGCGTTCAGGCAGTCGCGCGCTCGACGGGCTCGGTGAGGCGACGATCAGATCGGTCGTGCGCGACCAGATCGACTATCCGGTCGTGGCGCCGAACACGGGCTCGCCCGGAATGCCGGCCGACCTCGTCAGGGTGAGGATGCCGATGCGGTCGCGTCCTACGTCGCCGCGGTCGCCGGTCTGCCCGCCCGCGGCGGCACCGGGACGACCACCGGCGGTGGGGCGACCACCGGCGGCGGCGAGGGCGAGGCGCCGGACGGCGAGGCGATCTTCGCCGAGGCCGGCTGCGGCGGCTGCCATACGCTCGAGGCGGCGGGCACGAGCGGCAGCGTCGGTCCGAACCTCGACGACGCCAAGCCCGACAAGGAGCTGGTGATCGATCGCGTCACGAACGGCCAGGGCGCGATGCCGCCCTTCAAGGATCAATACTCGCCGGAGCAGATCGAGGCGGTCGCGGACTACGTCGTCGCCAGCACCGGCGGGTAGCGGCCGACCGCGGGCTAGAGCGCGGTCGCGTCGGCGTCGAGGTCGACGACCACGTGCGTGATCGGGATGTCGAAGCGCTCGCGCGCCGCGCCGACGACGTTCCGCTCGAGCCAGTTGGAGCGGCCCTCGGGGTGGGTCGAGATCACGATCTCGTCGGCGCCGAACGTGCGGAGGGCGTCCTCGATCGCCTGCAGCGGGTCGCCGTCACCGACCTCGCCCTGAGCCTGAACACCGTGCTGACGCAGCCTCGCGAGGCTCGCGTCCAGCCGCTCCTGCGCCGCGGAGCGCGCGCCGTCCTCATCCGAAGCCCAGCGTCCGCACCTGCGAGTTGAGCGCCGGGCAGACGACGAGCACCTGCTCGTTCACGCCCGACGCCTTGTCGCGCAGGATCGTCAGCAGCTCGTCGCCGCCGACCGTCTCGTTCGCGATCACGAGAATCCGCCGCTCGTCCTCGGCGCTCTCGTCGGGTCGGCACGGCCGGCCGCAACACCGGCTCGTTCGACCGCGAGCGCACCCAGAAAACGACGGCCACCGCGGTCAACAGGACGAAGACGACGAGCCCAAGCCAGGTCGCGATCGCGGCGGCGGCGACGATCAGCGCGACGTAGCCGACCGTCAGCAAGAGGAAGCGATACGCCTCGGCCTCGCTGCGGAACGGGTTACGCGCCATGGCTGCTCAGAGAAGGTAGATCGATGCGTACACGACAATCCACATTACGTCGACGAAGTGCCAATAGATTCCCGGAATCTCGACGCCGTGATGGTGCTCTGGCGTGAAGTGGCCGCGGAACGCCCGCACGGCGGCGACCGTGAGCAGCGTCAGCCCGACGAAGACGTGGGCTCCGTGCAGGCCGGTGAGCCCGAAGAAGATCGACCCGAAGGCGCCGTCGCTCGGGTTGAAGCCGATCCGCGCGTACTCGAGCATCTGCGTCAGCAGGAACGCGAGCCCCATCAGGATCGTCAGCACGAGGCCCGCCTTCATGCCCGCGCGGTTGCCGCGCTTGATCGACTGCAGCGCCCAGTGCATCGTGAAGCTCGACGTCAGCAGCACGGCGGTGTTGACGCCCGCGACGAAGACGGGCAGGTGGTAGGGCGGCAGCGGCCACGGCTCGGCGTCTGGGTTCACGACGCGGATGAAGAAGTACATCGTGAAGAACGAGCCGAAGAGCATCGCCTCCGACGCGATGAAGAGGAACATCCCGAGGACGGTCGAGCTGACGCGCGAGCTCTGGTTCGCGATCGGGGGGCCGTGAGGGGCTTCGGCGTGCGCGCTCACGCGTGCACCTCCTCGCCGACGCCGCTCGGCTCGACGACGACGTGCTCGACCGGCACCTTCGCCTCGCTCGAAAGCCTCCCTACCAGGTCGCGACGGAGCCACGACGAGCCCCGCTGCTCCGGGAACGTCGAGACGAGGATGGAATCGACGCGCTCGTCGCGGACGACGTGCATGGCCGCGGTGAACGGGTCCGGATGGGCGACCTGGCCGTGCGCCTCGATCCCCTCCGCCCGCAGCCTGGTCAACATCCGCCGCAGGCGCCGCTCGGCCTCGGGATGCGCGCCCTGCTCCGGGTCGCTCTGAGGCGAGATGATCAGGAAGCTCGTCCGGCCACTGCCGCCACGCGCTTTCTCGCGGATGCGGTCGAGCAGCGGCTCGCCGAGCACCGTCTCGTTGGCGATCACGAGGACGTTCTCGGCGCCGACCCGCGAGGCGACGTCGGAGACGACGTGCTTGACGGGGATCGGCCCCGCCGCCTTGCGGATCTCGTCGAGCAGGTTGCGGCGCCGCCAGCCCGACGTCGACTCGGGATGCGTCGAGACGACCAACTCGTCCGGCTCCTCGATCGCGATCGCGTCCTTGACTGCCGTGAGCGGCTCGTTGTCGACCACGTGCCCGGTCGCCGCAATCCCGGCGTCGCGGAAGCTCGTCAGCGTCCGTTCGAGCCGCCGGCCCGCCGCCGCGCGGCGCGTGTTCTCGTACACGACGTAGCCCTCACGGGGCGCGTTCACGGGCGCGATCACGACGACGACCGCATCGGCATCGCCGACGCTCGCGCGCACAGCGTCCAGGAGCTCGTCCCCCGTCAGCGTCTCGTTCGCGACGACGAGGATCTTCCGCGGATCGTCGCTCATCGCACGGTTTCCTCTTCGTGCGCGGTCTCCGGCAGATCGGCGTGCGCGCCGCCGTGCAGGACGGCGTGGCGCGCACCTGGGACGCCGTACTCATATGGCGCGCCGACCACCTGCGGGATCTCGTCGAAGTTGAAGACCGGTGGCGGCGAGCTGACCTGCCACTCGAGCGTCAGCGCCCGCCACGGGTTCGGCGGTGCGATCGGGCCACGCGTCCAGCTGACGATCATGTTGTAGAAGAAGATGATCGTCGAGGCGCCGAGCATGAACGAGAACAGCGAGATCACGAGGTTCCAGTTGCCGAACTGGTCGGCGTAGTCGGCGACCCGCCGTGGCATCCCCTGCAACCCGACCCAGTGCATCGGGAAGAAGGTTCCGTTGAAGCCGATGAACGTGAGCCAGAAGTGGAGCTTGCCCAGCCGCTCGTCGTACATCCGCCCGGTCATCTTCGGGAACCAGTAGTAGATCCCGGCGAAGATCGTGAAGACGGAGCCGCCGAAGAGCACGTAGTGGATGTGCGCGACGATGAAGTACGTGTCCGAGGCGGCGATGTCGATCGGCACCGAGGCAAGGAAGATGCCCGAGAGGCCACCGAGCACGAACATCGAGAGGAAGCCGAGCGCGAACAGCATGGGCGTCCGGAAGTGCAGCCTCCCCTCCCACATCGTGGCCAGCCAGCGAGAAGATCTTGATCCCGGTCGGCACCGCGATGATCATCGAGGTGACCATCATCGGCACGCGCAGCCACGGTGCCATCCCGGCCACGAACATGTGGTGCGCCCAGACGGAGAAGCCGAGCACGAGGATCGCCATCAGCGAGAGCGCCATCAGCCGGTAGCCGAATACCGGCTTGCGGCTCATCACCGAGATCACTTCCGAGATGATCCCGAAGCCGGGCAGCATCATGATGTAGACGGCCGGGTGGGAGTAGAACCAGAAGATGTGCTGGTACCCGAGCACGTACCCGCCCTCTGACGCGTTGAAGAAGTTCGTGTGCATCACGCGGTCGAACAGGGCGAAGAACTGCGAGCCGGCGATGAACGGCGTCGCGATCACGACGAGCAGCGAGGTAGTGAAGTTCGCCCAGACGAGGAGCGGCAGCCGCCAGAACGTCATCCCGGGCGCGCGCATCGTGATGATCGTGACCAGGAAGTTGAGCGCCGTCATGATCGACGACGCACCAGCCCACTGGACGCCCATCTGGAAGAAGATGTTCCCGTCCGTACCTTCGACCGCGAGCGGCGCATAGCCCGTCCAGCCCGCGCCGAACGCTCCGCCGGGAGCGAGGAACGCAGCCAGGAACATGATCCCGGCGATCGGAAGCAGCCAGTACGAGAGCGCATTCAGCCGCGGGAACGCCATGTCGGGCGCGCCCAGCATCAACGGCACGGCGAAGTTCGCGAGCCCGGCGAAGGCGGGGATGATGAACAGGAAGATCATCAGCGCCGCGTGCTCGGACACGAGCCCGTTGAAGGTCTGCGTGTCGACGTACTGCATATCCGGCTGCGCCAGCTCGGCCCGGAAGAGCATCGCCATCAGCCCGCCCGCGATGAAGAAGACGAACGTCGTCACGAGGTACTGGACGCCGATCACCTTGTGGTCGGTGTTGACCTTGAAGTAGTCGCGCCAGCTGTACGCCCCATGGCTGGCGTGGTCGTCGGGCACGGTCGGACGGCCCGAGATGTAGTAGAGCCAGTAGTCGAACGAGCCGATGCCGGCGAGGAAGCCGACCGGCGCGGTCGTCAGCGAGGCGACGACCGTGATCACGAGCCAGTCCCAGGTCGGTTCGTAGTTCCCGAGCCAGCGGAAGAAGACGACGATGCCGGCGCCGATCGCCCAGAAGAGCGGGACCATCCAGGCGGCCCGGATGAAGCCGGGCTTCGTCAGGTGCTCCATGCCGTGGCGCGCCGGTGCCGGATGATGGTCAGGTGCGCGATGCGTTTCGACGACGTCGGTCACTGTTGGCCCTCCACCAGATACTGCACGAGTGCGTCGAGCTGTTCATCGCTGAGCGAGCTCTCGAACGTCCCGGGCATCACGCTCGGCTGATACCCCGAGGCGATCTTCGCGTTCGGGTCGACGATCGACTCGCGCACGAAGTCCTCGAGCGGCTCGCCGCCGGGGTCGAGCTGGTCGAGGCTCGGACCGACTTCGGCGTCGGTCCCGGCGGGCTGGAACGCGTGGCAGGCACCGCAGCCGGCAGTCGTGAAGACCGCCTCCCCGGACGTCTCCTCCCCGCCCGGCGTGGCCGGACCGGCGACGAACTGGTCGTACTGAGCCCGGTCGACGACGCGAACCCCCGACCGCATCGTCGGGTGTCCGAGCCCGCAGAGCTCGGTGCAGACGATCGAGAACTCGCCCTCGCGGTTCGGCGTAATCACGAGTGTCGTCTCGATTCCGGGCACCGCATCCGACTTCTGCCCAAATTCCGGAACCCAGAACGAGTGGATCACGTCGAGGGAGCGCAGTGTCAGCTTGACCGTCTCGTTCACGGGCAGGACGAGCTGGCCGGAGGTGAACTTCGCCTCGCCGGGATACTCGAACCGCCAGGCGAACTGCTGCGCGGTGACCGCGATCCGGATCGGGTTCGGGCCGGCGTTGTCGTTCTTCGCCAGCACGACGGCGCTGACGATCGAGATCGCGGTCACGAGGATCGCCGGAACCGCGGTCCAGACGATCTCGAGCCCGGTGTGACCATGGATCGGCGGGCCGTCCAACTCGTCGTCGAGTGGGACCCTGAAGTTGAGGATCGAGTAGAGGATGACGGCGGCGACGACCGCGAAGACGGCGATGCAGATGACCGTCGTGAACCAGAACGTGAACTCGATCCGGTCCATCTGCTCGGACGCCGACGTGGGCAGCCAGGGGATGAGGACGGCGACCAGTGACGCGAGGATTCCCGCGAGGACGCCGTAGATCGTGATGCGGACAATCGAGCCCCTGCGCACCGCGGCGAGCCTACATAACCCGTAACCGATCCGTGGCTTCGAACGTTCGACAGATGACCCGGACATCCGGGCGCCACGAATCGCGGATCTCCCGCGAACAGGAGGAACACAAAATGGGTCTTGGAGTCAGCATCTTTCTCATCGCAGTCGGAGCGATCCTGACCTGGGCCGTGAACGCCTCGGTCTCCGGACTCGAGCTCCAGACGATCGGCGTCATCCTGATGGTCGTCGGTGCCCTCGGCCTCGTGCTCTCGATGATCTTCTGGTCGTCGTGGGGCGGCGCCGGTGGCTCGACTCGCCGGACCACGTATGTCGAGGACGGTCCGCGCGTCTAGCTTCGCAGCTATCTCAGTCCCATCCGTTCGAGCGAGAGGCGGCCCCGAGGCCGCCTCTTCTCGTTTCCCGCTAGGCGAGCGGCAGGTCGAACGAGAACGTCGAGCCGCGGCCCGGCTCGGACTCGACGCGGATCCGGCCGCCCATTCGCCGCACGATCTCGCGGGAGATGTACAGCCCGAGCCCGGTGCCGCCGACGCCGCGCGCGAGGTTCGGGTCGAGTCGGAAGAACTTCTCGAAGATCCGCTCGTGCTCGGAGACGGGGATGCCGAGGCCGCGGTCGCGTACGACGAAACGGACTCGGCTGTCCGTCGGCTCGAGCTGGAGCTCGACGAGCCCTCCGTCGGGTGAGTACTTGACGGCGTTCTCGACCAGGTTCACGAGCACCTGTCGCAGTCCATCGGGGTCGGCGGCCACCTCCGGACCCGGATCGGGCACGCTCAGGGCGAGCTCCACCCCCGGCGGCAGATGCGCCTCCGCCGCGGCGAGCACGGCGCGCGCCAGCTCGCCCGCATCGGTACGGCCGATCTCGACGGTGGCTGCGCCGGAGTCCAGGCGGCTCGCGAGCAGGATGTCGTTGACGATCCGCGCCAGCCGCTCCGACTCGCCGGAGATCACGTCGAGCATCCCGGCCTCCTGGATCTCGTTGAGCTCGACGTCGCCGCGCTGGAGCGTCATCGCGGCGCCGTAGATGGCCGCGAGCGGCGTGCGCAGCTCGTGCGAGACGGTCGAGACGAAGTCGCTCTTCAGCTGCTCGACCGCGCGCTCCTCGGTGAGGTCGCGGAACGCGTAGACGGTGCCGTGCAAGAACTCGGCCGCGGTCAACGAGAGCCACAGCTCCCCGTGCGGTCCCTCGACGGGGAACGTCTGCGGCCGCTCGCCCTGACCGAGCGGCCAGCCGGCCAGTACGTCCTCGGCAAGCGAGCCGACCGCCTGCGCCTCCGACAGGCCGGTGATCCGCGCGGCGGCAGGGTTCCAGAGCACGACGTCGCCGTCGCGGCCGACGAGGAAGACGCCATCGCCGACGAACTCGAGCGCCTGTGCCGCCTGGGCGCGACGCCGCAGCTCGTCGACGAGGCCTGCGTTGTCCATCGCGACACCGGCGCGGCCGGCGAGCTCCTGCGCGAGGTCGAGGTCGTGCTCGTCAAAGCGATCGGGGCGCCGTGACCCGAGCGTGAGGATGCCGAGCGTCTGGCCGCGGGCGACGATCGGCACGAGCATCAGCGAGCGCGTCCCGATTCGCTCGACCGCCAGGCGTTCGGCGCCGAAGTGCTCGAGCTCGTCGAGGTACTCGTCCGGGATCGTGGCTAGGAGCAGCGGCTCGGAGTCCTTGAGCACGTTTGCGATCTGCCCCGACTCGTCCGCGAGCGCGAAGGTTGCGGGGAGCGACTCGAGCACCGGCTGCGCCGATGGATCGGCGGCGACACACGCGACCCGGGCGAGCACGCCGTCGCGAAGGAGATAGACGTTGCAGGTGTCCGCCAACCGCGGCACGCCGACACGGGCGATCCGCGACGCGATCTCGTTCTGGTCGAGCGAGGTCGAGAAGAGCTCGCCGGCCTCAGCCAGCAGGCGCAGGCGGTCGTCGGCTCGCTTCCGGTCCGTGATCTCCATGATCACCGCGCCGATTCCGATCACCTCGCCCTCGGGCGTGTGCACCGGGTAGTAGCTCGAGAGCCAGTGGCGGCGCTCGCCCATCTGCAGAGCCGCGTCGTCGGTGGATTCGGTGTGCACGACCGGCTCGCCCGTCTCGAGCACGCGTCGATAGAGCGGAACGAGGATGGGCGCGAGCTCGCCGACGACGTCGCCGAGATACCGGCCGACATGCGCTTCCGGCGAGAGCCCGTTGATCGTCGCGAGCGCGTCGTTGACCCGGACGAACCGGAGGTCGCGATCCCAGAATCCGATCCCGACCGGCGCCGAGACGAGCAGCGTGTTCAGCTGCGCATACGACTGCTGCGCGGCCCCGAACAGGAGCGCATTGTCGATCGCGAGCGCCGCCCGCCGCGCCAGCTCCCTGGCGAGCGAGAGGTCGAGCTCACCGAAGCGGCGGCCGGACTCGCCGGTCCCGAGCGAGATCGTCCCGAGCATCCGGCCGCGCGCCTCGAGCGGCACGACGATGTACGACAGCGCCTCCAGCCGGCGGTAGAGGGCGAGATGCTCGTCGTCGACGGCGGCGTACGAGAGCGCGTCGACGCGTGCGTCCTCGACGAGATAGGGCTCCCCGGTTACGAGCACCTCCGAGACGGGATGCGCCCTGTTCGCGTCCGGCGGATACCGCTCGCGCAGCTCTCGCAGCAGTTGCTCCCGCTCGGGATCGCGGTGCACGATCACGACCTGGCGCAGCCGGTCGCCGTCGACCATGTCGACGATGCAGTAGTCGGCGAGGCGCGGCACGAGCAGCGCGGCGAGGGCATCGAAGGTCGCATCGATGTCGATCGAGGCGGCGAAGACGGCGCCGGTCTCGTCGAGCAGCTTCGCCCGCTCGCGCGCGGCCCGCTCGGCCGTGACGTCGTGGATGACGTTGATCACGAGGTCGACGCTTCCGGACTCCGCCACGATCGGCGTCGAGCGGACGAGCGACCAGCGCTCGTCCCCGTCGGGCAGGAGCCGGTAGCCGACGATCCCCTCCTCAGGCCGGCCGGAGGCGAGGGCGCGCCGGTTCGGGAGCTCTGCGGACGGCAGCGGCGCCCCATCCTCCCCGATCATCAGGAAGCGCCGGCTCAGCTCACTTCCCTGCAGCCCGATCAGCTCGGCGCCCGAGCTGAGGCCGAGCAGCCGGGCAGCCGCGTCGTTCGCGTATGCGAGCGATCCGTCCATGCGTTGCGCCGTGATCCCGTCGGCGACGTTGCGGAGGATGACGTCGAGCTGGTTCGCGACGATCGGGGCCGAGGACATAGTCAGAAGTATCGCGACGACGCGCGACGGCTCCGGGGACAGTGCCACGCGGCTCAAGGAGAGCGGGAGCGAAGCGACCCTTCAGGGGTCTTGCGCGAGCGCGGATCCGCTCCCGCGGATTCGTGCTCTTGCGCCATCGTGCGGGAGCGAAGCGACCCTTCAGGGTCTTGCGCGAGCGCGGATCCGCTCCCGCGGATTCGTGCTCTTGCGCCATCGTGCGGGAGCGAAGCGACCCTTCAGGGGTCTTGCGCGAGCGCGGATCTGCTCCCGCGGATTCGTGCTCTTGCGCCATCGTGCGGGAGCGAAGCGACCCTTAGGGATCTTGCGCGGTCGGGAATCCGCTCCTGCGGATTACCGACCTTGCGCCATAAGCATGGGCCGTGTAGGGATCGAACCTACGACCTTGGGATTAAGAGTCCCCTGCTCTACCAGCTGAGCTAACGGCCCGCGGCGACGATTGTAGCCAGCTTCGAAACCCTCAACGAGCGGGGCTAGGCGCGGGATCGGACCGCCTCTGTACGATTCCGCGCCGATGACCGACGTCGCCATCGTCGGAGCCGGCTACGTCGGCGTTCCGCTTGCCCAGGTATTCGCCGAGGCGGGCCGCAGCGTGCTCCTCGTCGACCGCGACGCCGGTCGCGTGGCGCAGCTGAACCGCGGCGAGAGCTACATCGAGGATGTCCCGTCCGACGTGCTGAAGCGGCTCGTCGACGAGCAGGGGCTGCGCGCGACGACCGACTACGACGAGCTCGCCGACTCGGATGCGATCCTGATAGCACTGCCCACGCCGCTCTCGAAGCAGCGCGAGCCCGACCTTTCGATCGTCAACGCCGCCGCCGAGGAGATCGCAAGGCGGCTGCGGCAGGGCCACCTGGTCGTACTCGAATCGACGACGTATCCCGGAACGACGCGCGAGGAGATCCTGCCTCGGCTCGAAGCCTCCGGCCTCAAGGTCGGCGAGGACTTCAACCTCGCGTTTTCGCCGGAGCGCGTCGATCCGGGCCGCGTCGACTGGACGACGAAGAACGTGCCGAAGGTCGTGGGTGGCATCACCGAGGCTTGCACCGACCGTGCTGCCGAGCTGTACAGCTCGGCCGTGGACACGGTCCACCGGGTCACCTCACCCGAGTCCGCCGAGCTGACGAAACTGCTCGAGAACATCTTCCGGTCGGTCAACATCGCGCTCGTCAACGAGCTGGCTCAACTCTGCGAGCGGATGAACATCGACTTCTGGGAGGTCGTCGACGCGGCCGCGACGAAGCCGTTCGGATTCATGAGCTTCAAGCCCGGCCCCGGCCTCGGCGGCCACTGCATCCCGATCGACCCCTTCTACCTGACCTGGAAGGCGCGGGAGTACGACTTCTACACCGAGTTCATCGAGCTGGCCGGCAAGGTGAACGAGAACATGCCGTGGCACTGCCGCTCGCTGGTCTCACAGGCACTGAACCATGGCAGGCAGAAGTCACTGAAAGGCTCCGAGGTGCTCGTGCTCGGGGTCGCCTACAAGCCGAACATCGGCGACGTGCGCGAGAGTCCGGCGCTGAAGCTGATCGAGCTGCTCGAGGCCGGTGGAGCCAACGTTTCCTACCACGACCCGCACGTTCCCGAGTTGACCGAGTACGGCCTCTCGTCAGCGCCCCTCGAGCCGGAGAGATTCGACGCGATCGCGATCGTGACCGATCACGCCGGAATCGATTACGAGGCGCTTGTCGACAGCGGCCCGGTGATCGTCGACTTCCGCAACGCGACGGGCGAGCCGGGCCGCGCGAGCGAGAACGTCTGGAAGCTGTGAACCGCATCAAGGTTGGGCTGGTGGGGCTCGGCTACTGGGGGCCGAACCTGGCCCGTAACTTCGACCACCTCGCCGACCTCGCCTGGCTCTGCGACTTCGACGAGGACCTGCGCGCGTCGTTCGCCGCGCGCTACCCGCGCGCCCGCGTGACGGCGGACTTCGCCGAGATGGTGGCCGACGCCGAGCTCGACGCGGTCGTGATCGCGACGCCCGTCCCGACCCACTACGCGCTCGCCAAGCAGGCCCTCGAGGCGGGCAAGCATGTGCTCGTCGAGAAGCCGCCTGCGATGAAGGGCACCGAGATGGACGAGCTCGTCGCGCTGGCGGGCGACCGCGACCTCGTCCTGATGCCAGGCCACCTGCTCCTCTACCACCCCGGCGTCCGAAAGCTCAAGGAACTCGTCGACTCGGGCGAGCTCGGCGACGTGCTCTGCGTCTACACGAACCGACAGAACCTCGGCATCGTGCGGGCGAACGAGAACGCACTCTGGTCGCTCGGCGTGCACGACCTCTCCGTGATCCTCTGGCTGATCGGTGAGGACCCGGTCGAAGTGGCTGCGCACGGCCGCGACTTCCTGAACGAGGGCGTCGAAGACGTGGTCTTCTGCTACCTCCGCTTCCCGTCGGGGAAGATCGCCCACATGCATCTCTCGTGGCTCGACCCGCACAAGATGCGGAAGATGACCGTCGTCGGCAACGAGAAGATGGTCGTCTTCGACGACATGGAGCTCGAGCGCAAGGTGACGGTGTACGAGAAAGGCCCGTGGCGGCAGTCCGCGGCCTACGGCGAGTGGCAGACGCGCACCGGCGACATCCACATTCCCAAGGTCGACACCTCCGAACCGCTCCGGCTCGAGTGCCAGGCATTCCTCGACCTGATCGCGGGACAGGGCGACCGGCGGGCCGTCAGCGAGGACGGCGCCATGGTCGTGCGCGCACTCGACCGCTTGACGGAGTCGCTGCGTGGCTGACGTCCATCCTTCCGCGATCGTCTACGAGGGAACCGTGCTCGGCGAGGGAGTGAAGGTGCTCGAGGGCGCCGTCGTCGGCAAGCAGCCGACGTTGTCGCCCCGCTCGACCGCCAAGCGCGAGCCGCTCCAACCGACGACGATCGGCGCACGGCACGATCGTCTCGACCGGCGCAATCGTCTTCGCCGGGTCGGCGATCGGCGCGCGCGTCATCCTCGGCGACCAGTCCTGCGTGCGCGAGCGCGTCGAGATCGGCGACGACGTCGTCCTCGGACGCGGCTCCTACATCGAGAACGACACCACGGTTGGCGCACTGACGAAGATCCAGGCAGAGGCGTACATCACCGCGTACTCGACGCTGGAGGACAACGTGTTCATCGCGCCCTGTGTGATGACGACGAATGACAACTGGATGGGCCGAACCGAGCAGCGGTTCGGGAACATCAAGGGCCCGACGATCCGTCGCGGCGCCCGGGTCGGCGGCGGTGCCGTCCTCTGCCCAGGTGTCGAGATCGGCGAAGAGGCCTTCGTCGGTGCCGGCGCGGTGGTGACGAAGGACGTACCGCCGCGGATGCTCGTCGTCGGGAACCCGGCGCGCGTCCTGCGCGAGGTCCCCGACGAGGAGCTGCTCGAGAACCAGTAGCCGCGCTACTTCTTGACGAGCACGAGCCGGTACTTGCCGGCGCCGCGGGAGCCGAGCTTGACCTGGACGTAGTACGTCCCCGCCCGCGGCGCCCGGAAGGAGAAATACTCGCGCGGGCCCGGGCGGGCCGACTGGCGGGCGACGAGGCGGAGTGAGGCAAGGTCGTCGACGTGCCTCGTTCCGGGCCGCCAGAAAATCAGGTTCGTGTCGGTGCCACCCGGCCCGCGCACGCTGACGAAGACGGACTGGCGTCGCTTGAGCTTGACCGCATAGACATCGTTCTGGTCGTCCCAGAAGTCGAGCGTCGCGTCGATCCGGTTCGACTTGCCCCAGAGCGCGGCCGCATCGTCGGCGGCATCGTCGTTCGGCTCGAGCCGGTCGCGCGAGGGCGGTCCTGCGCTCAAGAGCTGCTTGAGCGCTGCGTTGACGTCGAGTCGGCCCCAGCCGGTGAGTGCGTCCCGCTGGGTGGCACAGCCGGGGCAGCCGGTGGCGCCGTTGACGTCGTGCGCCGTCCGCGTCAGCAGCTCGGTCACCTGCTCGGGGCGCAAGTTGGGCCTGACCGCGAGCAGAACGGCTGCAGCAGCGCTCACCTGCGGCGCCGCGAACGACGTGCCCTGGCCCTTGCGGAAGTCGTCGGGGGCGCAGCTCGAGTAGCCCTGCTCCGGGCAGTCCTTGGACTCGGCGGTGAGGGCGCGCGGGAATGTCGAGAGGATGCCGGCGCCGGGCGCGGCGATGTCGTTGTAGATCTTGTCCCGGTGCGAGAAGACGGGAACAGACCCATCTCGTGCGAGCGCGCTGACGCCGAGCACATGCGGCAGCGCCGCCGGGTAGCTCGCGTACGGCCAGGGCCGGGGCGGCGTATCTGTGTTGTTCCCGACCGCGGCCACGATCACGGCACCTTGGCCGTGCGCCCAGCCGAGCGCCTGCGCCTCGAGCGGCGAGAACGCATCCCGGTCGGGGTCGCGAGGATCGCGGAAGCCCCCCAGGCTCATATTGATCACGCGCGCGTCGTGCTCGACCGCCCAGCGGATCGCCTTCACCTCGGCCTCGACGTCGATCAGGTCGTTGCCGTCCACGACCTTGGCGACGAGGAGCTCGGCAGACGAGGCGGCGCCGGCGATCCCGACCGTGTTGTTGACACCGGCTGCGATCAGGCCGGCGACAAACGTCCCATGGCCCTCTTCGTCGACGCGGGCGGAGCCTCCGACGAACGACTTCGCGTCGGCGATCTTGCCCGCAAGGTCGGGATGGTCGCCGTCGATGCCGGAGTCGATCACGGCGACCCGGACCGCCGGAAGGATCGTCGGCGTCTCCCAGAAGTCGAACGTCCTGTTGAACTCGAGGTGCCACTGCTTCGGCGCAAGGGCGTCGTTCGGGACATACGCCGGTCGGCGGCTACCGAGCCGCTCGACGTACGTCGCGCCGCGAAGGTCACGCAGCCGGGGCGGGCTCGCGCGCTCCACGACGAGTGCCGGGATCGGCGCCAGACTCTCGGCGCCCGGCAGCTCAGCGCGGAGAGCAGGCAGGTCGGCGGCGGACGCGGCGCCGACCGCGTAGCGAGCAGCATCGGCCTGCGGCGCCAGCAATGCCGCAGCGACGAGTACGAGCGCGACGCGCGTCACCCGAGCTCGATCTGGCCCGAGAGGCCCTCGGCGAACCCCTGGGCAGGCGCGGTCCGGGCACGGTAGCGCCCCGGCTGATCGGCCACGAGTGTGTACCCGCCCTCGACGCCGGTGGTGGTCGCCCCGACGGTCGACCAGGTGCCTTCAGTCTCGAGCTGGAGCTCGACCGCCGCGCCGGGTGCAAGCGGCTTGACCGTCCCCGCGACGGTCAGCGGCCCGGACGCGCGCGCGGTCAGCAGCGGAGAGACCGGCACTTTCAGGACCGATCCCGCCAGCTTGCCGGCTGCGATCCGGAAGCTGGCCGGTGCGAGCAGCTTCACCTTCGCCCGCAGCGCCGCACCGGCGACCTTCGTCCAGACGCCGTCGACCCGCTGCTGGAGCATCGCGCCCTTGACGCCGGTCGCCCGGCCGCTGAGAGCGACCGACGTGCCGTAGCGGACCGGTCCGCCCGGCCGCGTCAGCGACAGCGTCACGAGCTGCGTGACCCAGGTCGAGCGCAGCCCGCCCGCAAGACGGAGCGCAGCGCCGGTGATCTTCGCCGTCCCCGCCGACGTCGTCACCTGCACGGTCGAGACGCGTCCCGAGCGTGAGTGCGCGAGCTGGAGCGACTTCACCGGCAGCGCCAGCTTCAGCCCCTTGCGGAGCGTCGTCTCGGCCACTGCCACAGGTCCCCAGCGGTGTAACGGCGAGAGGTCGCTGTGCGGGTCCTCGACCCCGACGAGGTACGGGACCGACTTGCCGAACACCTCCGCCGCGTCGAGTGTTGCGCCGCCCGAGGTCGAGTGGAAGAGCGCGTCGATCGGCTTGCCCTCCGAGAGGAGCACCTCGCCCTTCGTCGACTGGACGGCGGCAGTGGTCCGCGGGTGCTCCCCCGCAATCCCGCCGTAGACCTGGCTTCGAACGTCGGCATAGAGGTCGAACGCCTTCCCGCTCAGCCGGTGCGCGAGCGCATAGGAACGCGCGGCAACGGCCTGCGCCTTCAATGCCTCGTCCGGCCAGGCGCTCGGCATCTCCTGCGCGACGACGCCCTGAAGGTACTGCTCGAGGCCGAGGACATTGACCGCGTCGAGCTTCTGGCCGGTCACCGAGACGGCGATCTGTCCGCGATAGGCCCGGTCGAGCTCGAGCGGCGCCGTGCCGGGCAGGAAGAGGATCGGCCCTGTGAGCTCGATCGGCGTCCCGTTGACGGTCACCCGCAGCTTCGGACCGAGCGGCACCTTGCCGGCCGGCAGCGGATAGGTCTTCCCGAAGACGTCGCGCACCTGAAACGGCGCCGTCGAGCGCACGGTCACGCCGCCCTTCGCCTCGGCGACGAGGACCGCACACGGGCGACCGGCGACGGGCCGAGCTCCGCGCCGGTGTAGAAGTGCCCGAGGATCTGGTCGTACGTCCAGCCGTCCTGCGCATAGCCGAGGGCGCCGTACTGGCTCATGCCGACGCCGTGCCCCCAGCCGCGGCCGCTGACCAGAAACGTTGTCGCCGTCACCGCCGTCGGCGTCGTCGGCGAGGGCGCGCGGACAGCCGCGGGCGCGGAGATCGCGAGCGCGAGACCTAGACCGGTGAGAACGAGCAGCATCCGCCGCATAGCGACCCGACGCCGAGGCTAGCTGAACAAGCCCTGCATCCAGGGGTTCTTTACCGAACCTTCAACTGGCGACGGGCTACCGCGTGCGTTTTCCACGGCCCCGCCCGGGGCACGCCGACGTGGTGGACGAGAGCCGGCTTCCCAGGCGCTACCAACACCCGGAGCTGATCGCACGCGGGGGCATGGGCGAGGTCTACCGGGCCGAGGACGCCGACCTCGCGCGCGTCGTCGCGGTCAAGCTGCTCTCGGGCCGGTTCGCCGACAACGATGCGATCCGCGGCCGCTTCACGCGTGAGGCCCTCGCCGTCGCCCGGCTATCGCACGCGCCGAGCACGGTCACGATCTTCGACGTCGGCGAGCACGGCGGGCGCCCCTACATCGTGATGGAGTACCTCCCGGGGGGATCGCTGGCCGATCGCCTCGAGCGCGAGGGGGCGCAACCCGTTGGCCGCTCGCTCGACTGGCTGGCCCAGGCCGCGGCGGCGCTCGACGCGGCCCACGCTCATGGGATCGTCCATCGCGACGTCAAGCCGGCGAACCTGCTGCTGGACGGCGACGAACGGATCAAGGTCGCAGACTTCGGAGTCGCGAGTGCGGCCGATCTCGGCTCCTTCACCGAGGCGGGCACGGTCGTCGGCACCGCCGGTTACCTGGCGCCGGAACAGGCGCGCGGCGAGCGCGCCACCCCCGCGAGCGACCTCTACGCGCTCGCGGTCGTCGCCTTCGAGCTCCTGACCGGCAGACGGCCGTTCGAGCGCGAATCCTCGACCGCCGAGGCGATCGCACACGTGAGCGCCCCGATCCCGCCCGCATCGGCCTCGAATCCGGTGCTGCCGCCCGAGCTCGACGACGTGCTCGCGCGCGGCCTCGCGAAGGAGCCACAGCACCGGTTCAGCTCCGCGGCCGAGCTCGTCGCAGCGCTGCGCGGCGCGCTCGACCGCGCCGCCGGAACGACGCAGGTCGAGGCCGTTCCTGTGGCGCCCCGGCGCAGGCGCTTCCCGCTGCTGCTCCTGCTCCTCACGGGCGCGCTCGTCGCCGGCATCCTCGCCGCCGCCCTGCTGGCCCGCGACAACGGCAAGACTGCGGTCACGACGGCCCCGGAGACGGTGAAGGAGACGGTGAAGGAGACGGTGACGCTGCCGGGCACGACCGTCGTCCAGACGGTGACAACCGCGCCAGGAGCCGCCACCGGCGACGACGACCGAAGCGCCTCCCGCCTCCGCAAAGCCCGTCCGAGCTCAACGACCAGGGCTTCGAGCTGATGCAGGCGGGCCGCTACGAGGAGGCGCTGCCACTGCTGGAGCAGGCCGTGGCCGGGCTCGCGGGCACCGGCGAGCTCGCCGAGGCGTACGCCAGCTACAACCTCGCCTTCACCCGCCGCGCGCTCGGGCAGTGCGACGGCGTCGTCGACCTGCTCGACCGCTCCGAGGAGATTCAGGGCAAGCGGAAGGAGATCGGCAAACTGCGGAAGGAGGCCGAGCGGACGCTGCGAGCGCTAGGAGCCGGCGAGTCGGGCCGCGTACTGTTTGCTCGTAGTACTCCCGGTAGCCGCCCGATTGCTTGATCGGCTCCCACCAGTCACGGTTGCCCGCGTACCACGCGGCTGTGAGCGGGAAGCCCTGGGCAAGCGACGTCTTCGGTGCCCAGCCGAGCTCCGCGCGCGCCTTCGCTCGTGTCGAGCGAGTAGCGGCGGTCGTGTCCGGCGCGGTCTTCGACGCGACGGACGAGCGAAGCCTCGGCGCCAGTGTGCTCGAGCACGAGATCCGTGATCTCCCGGTTCGTTGCCTCCTCGCCGCCGCCGATGTTGTATGCCTCGCCCGCTCGGCCGGTGCCGGAGCGCCGCCTCTATCCCCGCGCAATGGTCTTCGACGAAGAGCCAGTCGCGCACCTGGTTGCCGTCCCCGTACATCGGCAGAGGCTCCCCGTCGAGTGCGTTCGTCGACGAACAGCGGCAGCAGCTTCTCGGGATACTGGTATGGGGCCGTACGTGTTGGAGCCGCGGGTGATCAGTGCGTCGACCCCGTACGTCCGGACCGAGCCGAGCACCTGGAGGTCGCCGCCCGCCTTGGCGGCGGAGTACGGGCTGGACGGACGGAGCGGGTCGTCCTCGACCGAGGAGCACGCCGTCCGCGACGTCCCCGTAGACCTCGTCCGTGGACACATGCACGAGCCGGATCCCAGCCGCTCGCGCGCAGTCGAGCAGCACCTGCGTGCCGGCGACGTTCGTCTGGATGAATTCGGCCGGGCCGAGGATCGAGCGGTCGACGTGGGTCTCGGCGGCGAAGTTGACGATCGCGTCGCAGCCCTCGGCCGCCTCGGCGACGGCGGCGGCATCGCAGATGTCGCCCGCGACGAGCTCGATCCCGGTGCCGTCGAGGTTCGCCGGGTTGCCGGAGTAGGTCAGCTTGTCGAGCACGCGCACGTCGTCGCCGGCGGCCTGAAGCCGCTTGGCGAAGTGGGAGCCGATGAACCCGGCCCCGCCGGTGACGAGCACGCGCATCGCTCAAAGGCTACGTCACCGCCAGGAGGCGCGCCCCCAGCAGATCGGCCAGTCCTTGCCCGCCCTGGTGCATGACGACGTTGTGGTTCCAGCGGAAGACGGACCGCGCGACCGGCGCGAGGAGGTTCATCCACGGCCGCGTCGTGTGCACGTTCCATTCGTAGGTGACCGCGGTCTCACGACCGTCGAAGAAGCGCCAGCGGCCGGTGCCCGCGAGCTCACCGTCCGCCCGCGCCTCGATCAGGAACGGACGCTCGACGTTCGTGATCAGCGTCTCGAAGCGCACGGGGTAGGGGATGACGCTGCGCCACTCGTGCCGGTAGTGCGCGCCGATCCCGTCGCCGTTGCCCTCCGCGAGCTTCTCCACGCGCCGGACGCCCCGCCACCAGCTCGGGCCAGTGCTCGATCTCGTAGATCGCCTCCCAGACGTCCTCGCGCGGAGCTTCGAGGATCCAGGTCGTCAGGAACGAGTAGCTCGCCATGCTGCTCTATTCGGCCGCGGCTCCCGCCCGGATGGCGGCGACCGTCTCGCGCAGGCCCTCGCGCCAATGGGGCAGCGTCGGCGCCCCCTTCTCGCTCCGGAGCACCGAGTAGGCCGGCCGCTGCGCAGGCCGGCCGAGCTCGGCGGTCGTGATCCGGCGGACCCGTGTGTCGAGGCCGGCCTCCTCGAAGATCGCCTCGGCGAAGTCGGCCCAGGTGGCGTCGCCCTCGGCGGCGACGTGGTAGACGCCGTACGGCAGGAGCAGGACCTGGCGCGTCGCGGCGGCGAGGTGGCCGACGTAGGTCGGCGACCCGCGCTGGTCGTCGACGACCGCGACCTCGTCCCGCTCCTCGCCGAGCCGCAGCATCGTGCGGACGAAGTTGTTCCGGTCGGCCCGAAGAGCCACGAGGACGCGGACGATCCAGGCCCGCTCGCCCGCGGCCGCCTCGCCGTGGAGCTTCGTTCGCCCGTAGGCCGACTGCGGGTTCGGCCCGTCCGACTCCACGTACGGCTCGCGCTTGCTGCCGTCGAAGACGTAGTCGCTCGAGTAGTAGACGAGCGGCGCGCCGAGGGCGGCGACGTTCGCCGTCCCGCCGACGTTGACCGCAGCCGCGCCCTGCGGATCGTCCTCGGCGCCGTCGACGTTCGTCCAGGCGGCCGCGTGGAGGACGACGTCGGGCTGTTCGAGTCCGGCGGGGGGCGGCAGCTCGACGTCCCAGTCTCGCGCGCGTCAGCGCCACGACGCCGTCCGCCGCGAACTCCTCGGCGAGCGCCCGGCCGAGCTGCCCGCCGGCGCCGGTGACTAGAAACACGCCTGCAGGTCCCGCTCGGAGAGGATGCGGCGTGTCCGTGCTCCAGAGATGCTTGACGCGCGGGTCGGCCCAGCAAATGCCCTGCTCGTCCGGGTCCGCGGGGTCGTACTCCTCGGTGACGTGGTAACAGAAGAAGAGATCGGTCAGCGCCTCGAAGCCGTGCGCGTGGCGGCCGGGGATGTAGATCGCGACCGGGTTGTCGTCGCCGATGTCCTCGGTGTACGTCTCGCCGCTCTCCCGGTCGAGCACGACGACGCGCGCCATCCCCTGCAGGCAGACGAAGAGGTCATCCTGGCCGCGCTCGTGGTAATGGAGACCCCGGAGGACGCCCTTGCGCGAGAACGAGAGGTTGGTCTGTCGCGTCTGCTTCGGCAGCAGCGACTCGCGCCGGATCTCCGCGAACCAGCCGCGCTCGTCCTCGAAACGGCGCAACGGGATCCGAAGCAGGCCGTCGATCATGCGAGCTTGTTGACGCCGGTTCGCTGGATCAGGGCGCCGATCTCGAGCGAGGGACTCCTGCGTGCCGGCGTCCTCCCACCAGCCCGTGACGCGGTGGCACGCGAGCGTCCCGTTCTCGGCGTAGTGGCGGTTGACGTCGGTGATCTCGAGCTCGCCTCGCGACGACGGCTCGAGCCCGCGGATCAGCGTCGAACACGTCGGGCGAGTAGCAGTAGAGCCCGACCACCGCGTCGCTCGACGGCGGCGCGTCGTACCGCATGTCGACGACGCCCGCCTTCTCGACCACGTCGACGACGCGGTCGCCGTCGCCGTAGACGACGACGCCGAAGCGCTCCGGATCGGGACGTCCTTGACGAACACGGCGGCTCCGTCGTCGCCCTCGACGAAGCTCGCTGATCGCGGCCGCCTCCGCGTACTCGAAGATGTTGTCGCCCAGGCAGACGACGAGGTCGTCGTCGCCGGCGAAGCTCTCGGCCATCCCGACGACCTGCGCGATCCCGCCGGCCTCGACCTGCACCTTGTAGGTCGAGATCGAGATCGAAGAGCGGGTCGGTCGTCCCGCGCTGGCTCATCCGACCGTCGCCGAGCAGGTCGATCAGCTGGCCCGCGTGGCCCTGGCCGGTGACGATCATCACCTCCTCGACTCCGGCCAGCTGCGAGCAGCTGGAGCGGGTAATAGATCATCGGCCAGCGCGCCGACCGGCAGCAGGTGCTTGTTGACGACGCGCGTCAGCTCGCCGAGCCGGGTGGCCTCGCCGCCCGCCGCGATCAGTCCCTTCGCCCTCATGCCGCGGACGATGCTACTGCCGGAGCCGCGAGGGGCGTCCGCCCGAGCAGCCAGAACGAGACCTCGACGACGGGCCCGATCCCGACGCGCGAAGACGAGCGTGCCGATCCCGACGGTGCCGCCGAGGAGGAAGCCGACGACGAGCGCGGCGACCTCGAGCCCTGTGCGCGCGGCGCCGAGCCTGACCCCGAGCCGCGCGCGACGTGACGAGCATCAGCGAGTCGCGCGGGCCGGCGCCGAGCGACGCGCAGATGTAGAAGGCGGAGCCGACGCCGAAGCAGGCGAGCGCGACCGCGATCAGCGCGATCCGGAACGCCGAGGCGGCTCCTCCGAGAGCGCGTCGACCGGGTCGAGCGCGGTCAGGCACGATCACGAAGGAGCCGATCGAGGATCGCGTTCAGGAGCGTTCCCAGCCCGATCTCGGCTCGCAGCCGCCAGACGAGGACGAGCACGACGACGGAGACGAGCAGGTTCGCGGCTCCGAAGGAGATGCCGAGCTGCTCGGCGAGACCCTGATGGAGGACGTCCCAGGGCGGCAAGCCCGAGCTCGGACTCGAGGAAGCAGACGATCCCGCAGGCGCAGAGGAAGAGCCCGATCACGAGCCAGACGATGCGCGAGGCGAAGCCGCCGTGGAGGGCCGGTGGCGCGAGCACGCCTCTGAACGTAGCTGTGCGGTGGGCGCGCTAGCGGACGCGGATCGTGCGCGCTGTAGGCGCGGTCCTGCGGCGAGTAGATCCGAACGCTCGCGCCGGCGGGCGCCGCGACCGCGGTGCTGAAGAACCCGCGCGCACTCGTCCGGCGGGTCCCGCCGCTGAACCGCCAGGCACCGCCGTTGCGCGACCTGGACCCGGTAGGCCTGGACGCCGCCACGCGGCCGGACCTGGCCCCAGAGGACGAGCTTGCCGCCGCTCCGGCCCGGCCTGTGCGATCGGCAGCGGGAAGGCGAGTGCCGCGAGCTTCGGGCGGCCGGCGATGTTGAAGAGGCCGCTCTGGAAGCGGCTCGCCTCGGGCTCGTCCTTGACGAGGTAGTGGATCAGCATGTCGACGCGCGGGGCCCTGTGGGCGCGCAGCCCCGACTGGCCGAGCAGCTCCGCCTGCCGTTGCTGGGTGACGCCGTAGGCGCCGGTCTGGTAGCCGTACTCGGTCAGCCAGATCCGCTTCGGCCCGAACGCGCGGCCGACCTCTGCGATCAGCTTCTCGAGCGTCGCCATCGTGATCGTCTCGCAGTAGCTGCAGCCGCCTGTGAACGGCGTCTCGCGGCTGCTCGATGGATAGGGGTGGTGTGCGTAGACGTCGAGGCGCGCGCGGGCGTTGCGCATCCCGCGGATCCACCTCACCGGCGAGACGCCGCCTGTCGAGCCGCGCGGCGCTGTGACGCCGCCCGCGACCTTCGCGCCGGGGATCACGGCGTGGATCGCCGCGTAGCCGGGATTGAGGATCTGGCGGACGTAGACGCGCGGGCGAGGTCGGGCGCAGCCAGCGCGCCTGGTTCGGCTCGTTCCACATCAGCCACTGCTTCACCCAGCGGTAGCGCGTGGCGGCGGCGCCGGGCGAAGCCGGCGAACGAGGATGCGCCGGGAGCGAAGTTCTGCGCCCGGCCGCCGTTCGCCCACGCGGGCGAGCCGACGATCCCGACCACGGCCGGGATCCCGCGGCCGCGAAGGCCGTCGAGCACCGCGTCGCTGTCCTCCCAGGCGTACTCGCCGCGCGCCGGCTCGATCTTGTCCCAGTGCAGGTTGAAGCGCACGACGTCGACGCCGAGCCGCTCGAGCCGGTCGAGGCGCTCGTCGAGCGTGCCGGCGCCGTGGGCGAGCCAGGCATCGTCCTGGATCCCGAAGCGCACGTTCGGCGAGGCGCCGGCCGCCGGCGCGCAGAGGCCGAGCAGCGCGCACGAAAGGACAGGCGGCAAGCGAGAAGTCGCATTCAGCGGCGGGTTCCCGGCCGTCCCGGTTTCGACACATAAGGATCCTGTTAACGACGCGCGGCGGCGGCGCTTTCCGCGCCTTCACGCCCGGCACGTAGCGCACTGCCGCGAACCAGACGTAGACGCGCAAACGCGAGCGCAGCGCCGAGCAGCTTCAGGATCCGCCGCACCAGCGTCATGCGTTCGATCGTATCGCGCGGGGTAACGTCTCCTTCAATGGCGCGGCGCGACATCGACCGCCTGCAGGGGGAGATCGAGGAGCTCTTCGCCGACCTCTGGCAGGTGCCGCGCTTCTCCGGGGTCCGGCACGGCTTCCGCCCCGCCGTCGACTGCTTCCTCACCGACGATCCGCCCCAGCTCGTCGTCGTCGTCGAGCTGGCAGGCGTCGACCCCGACTCGATCGAGCTCGCGGTCGAGGAGCGAGCGCTGACGATCTCCGGCGAGCCGCGCCCGCCCCGCGTGTCGCGGGTCAGGTCTACCAGCAGGCCGAGATCGAGTACGGCCGCTTCGAGCGACGGATCCCGCTCGAGCAGGACATCGACGCCGCCGCGGCCCGCGCGCGTCTACGAGGCCGGGATGCTCCGGATCACCCTCCCGGTCGCCCGGCGCGCCGCGGCCGGCCGTGCCGTCGTCATCGTCGTCCGCAGGACCGGCATGAGCGAGACCGCGCTCCGAACGGCTGCGGCTGCCGGTGCTGCCGCTGAAGGAGACCGTCGTCTTCCCGGAGTCGATGACGCCGCTCGCGGTCGGCCAGGAGCGCTCGGTCAAGCTGATCGACGACGTCGTCTCCGGCGAGCGGATGCTCGCCCTCTTCACGGTCGAGAACGAGGAGGCCGACCCGCCGGGCTGGGACGACCTCTACCGCGTCGGCACCGTTGCGGTCGTCCACAAGATGATCAAGGTGCCCGACGGGACGCTGCGGATCCTCGTCCAGGGCGTCCAGCGCGTCCGCCTCGTCGAGCCGGTCGCAGGACGAGCCGTACCTCGTCGCCGAGCTCGAGGATCTGCCGGAGATCGTGCCGGACTCGCCCGAGGTCGAGGCGCTGACGCGCACCGTGCAGCAACAGTTCGCGCAGATCATCGGGATGACGCCGTACCTGCCCGAGGAGCTGCAGCTCGCCGCCGCGAACGTCGACGACCCGAGCGCGCTCACGCCACCTGATCGCCTCGACGCTGCGGCTGAAGACGGAGGAGCGGCAGGAACTGCTCGAGACGGCCGACGTCGAGGAGCGGCTGCGCCGGATCGCGCCGATCCTGGGCCGCGAGGTCGAGATGTCGGAGCTCGGCTCGAAGATCCAGTCGCAGGTCGCGAGCGAGATCGACAAGGGCCAGCGCGAGTTCTTCCTCCGGCAGCAGCTGAAGGCGATCCAGGAGGAGCTCGGCGAGGGCGACGACCAGCAGGCCGAGATCAACGAGCTGCGCGGGCAGATCGAGGCAGAAGGACCTGCCCGAGCACGTCGCAAAGGCGGCGCCGCGCGAGCTGAACGCGGCTCGAGAAGCTGCCGCCGGCCGCCGCCGAGTACGGCGTCATCCGCACCTACCTCGACTGGATCCTCTCGCTGCCCTGGACGAGCGTTCACCGAGGACAACCTCGACCTCGACCACGCCCGCCAGATCCTCGACGAGGACCACTTCGACCTCGAGAAGGTGAAGGAGCGGATCATCGAGTACCTCGCCGTCTCGAAGCTGAAGAACGACCTCTCCGGCCCGATCCTCTGCTTCGTCGGGCCGCCCGGGCGTCGGCAAGACGTCGCTCGGCCAGTCGATCGCACGCGCGCTCGGCCGCAAGTTCGCCCGGATCTCGGTCGGCGGCGTCCGCGACGAGTCGGAGATCCGCGGCCACCGGCGCACCTACATCGGCGCGATGCCCGGGCACGATCATCCGCGCGATCCGCGACGCCGAGTCGTCGCAATCCCGTCTTCCTGATCGACGAGATCGACAAGATGGGCGCCGACTTCCGCGGCGATCCCGCCTCGGCGATGCTCGAGGTGCTCGACCCCGAGCAGCACTCGACCTTCCGCGACCACTACCTCGACCTGCCCTTCGACCTCTCGAAGGTGCTCTTCATCTGCACCGCGAACACGCTCGACACGATCCCGGGGCCGCTGCTCGACCGGATGGACGTGATCCAGCTCTCCGGCTACACGCACGAGGAGAAGCTCGGGATCGCGAAGCGCTACCTCGTGCCGAAGCAGCTCGAGGCGCACGGCCTGAAGAAGAGCCGGATCACGATCCCGGACAAGACGCTGCGGCTCGTGATCGCCGAGTACACGCGCGAGGCCGGGCGTGCGCAACCTCGACCGGCAGATCGCGGCGCTCTGCCGGAAGGCGGCGACGCTCGTCGCGACGGGCACGACGGAGAAGATCAAGGTCGACGAGGAGCGCGTCCGCGAGTGGCTCGGCCCGCGCAGGTTCTCGGCCGACGCCCGCAGGCGGACGGCCGACCCGGGCGTCGCGACCGGGCTCGCGTACACGGCGGTCGGCGGCGACGTCCTCTTCATCGAGGCGACCGCATACCCGGGCAAGGGCAAGCTGACGATCACCGGCCAGCTCGGCGAGGTGATGCAGGAGTCGGCGCAGACGGCGCTCTCGTGGGTGCGCTCGCACGCGGACGAGCTCGGGCTCGCGCCGGAGTGGTTCGCCGCGAACGACGTCCACATCCACGTTCCCGCCGGCGCGGTGCCGAAGGACGGGCCGTCGGCCGGCGTGACGATGGCGACGGCGATCGTCTCGCTCGTCCGCGGCATCCCCGTCGACGACGACGTCGGCATGACGGGCGAGATCACGCTGACCGGCCAGGTGCTGCCGATCGGCGGCGTCCGCGAGAAGGTGCTCGCGGCCGAGCGCGCCGGGCTGAAGCGCGTGATCCTCCCGCTCGAGAACGCGCACGACCTCGACGACCTCCCGGCCGAGACGCGCGCCGAGCTCGAGTTCGTGCTCGTCGACCACGTCGAGGAGGTGTTCGAGGACGCCTTCCGCGGCAAGACGCGGCAGGCGGCGGCCCGCGACATGCGACGCTGCACCGGCAGGCGGCGGCCTCGCGCAGGTAGCTCCTGTTTGCAAGGATCGCACGTACGGCAAGACTGGTCCGGCGACCACGAGAAACGGAAAGGACGGGCCGGATGGCCAAGACCAAGGAAAGGCTCTACGACACCGCGGACACGATGAAGCCGTATGTCGACCGCGCTCTGCACGACGACGACCTGCACGACAACCTGAAGGAAGCGTTCAAGGCTGCGCGGGACGTCTACGCCGAGCTGCTCGGCAACCGCAACCTGACCGCGACCGCGATGCGTGCCGCGACCGACCAGGACGTTCAGGACAACCTGAAGCGGGCGGTCGAGGAGATCCGCACGGCGGCGAACCGGATCCAGGGCAAGGAGGACCACAGCGGCCGCAACACGTTCCTGCTGCTGGTGGGAATCATCATCGGCGTCCTCTTCAACCCGTTCACGGGCCCGCAGACCCGCACGTGGCTGATGGAGAAGGTCACCGGCGAGGGGTCGGACGACTACACCTACACGCCGCCGGCGAGCACGAGCTCGTCGAACGACGCAGCGGCCTAGCTTCTAGCCGGCACCGAGAACCGCGCTGTCGCCCTGGGAGACCGGGGCGGCCAGCGCACGGTCCAGCGAGCCGGGCTCGAGGCCGCTTGCGCTCGAGATGTCGGTCGAGCCGAGCAGGATCGCGGCCGGCCGCGGCGCGGTCGCGTTCGACGGCACCGGCGGCGCCCAGCCGCGGCCCGCGGCGAACGTGACGTCCTCGAGCCGCCGCCACGCACTCAGGTACGGGAAGGCGTTGACGACGCCGTCGTAGCCGAGCGGCAGCAGGCCGACCGGGTGGATCTCGAAATGGAGGTGGTACGGCGTCGTCTGCGCGTCGCCGGTGTTGCCGACGAAGCCGATCACGTCGCCCGCCTTGACCTCGTTGCCGTCGACGGCGAGCGGCGAGAAGGCCGAGAGGTGGGCGTAGTAGAACTGGTTGCCCTGCCGGTCGCGCAGCCAGAGCCGGTAGCCGCCGAGGTCGTTCCAGCCGACGGAGAAGACGGTCCCGTCGGCGACCGCGAGCAGCGGCGCCCCGAGCGGCGCGAAGATGTCCTGGCCGTGATGCCAGCCGACACCGGCGCGCGCGGCGCCGAACGTGTCGATGAACGACGACGGCCCGTAGACGGGGAAGACGTAGCCGGCGGGCGAGAGCGGCGCCGAGACGTCGGTCGGCGGCAGCCGGAAGACCGAGCCCGGGCCGGTTCGGGAGCACGCGCGGCTCGGGCGGCTTCGGCAGCGGCTTCGCGTCTTCGCCGGGCACGCCGGCGGGGCGACCGGGCTTCGCCGGAGTCGTCGTGGTCGGCGTCGTGCGCGGGGTCCTCGGCCGGAGTCGACGCCGCCGCCTCGGCATGGCCGACGAGGATCTCGGTGCCGGCAGGCAGCCCGGCGTGGTCGGCCGTGAGGACGACGTGGAGCGCGTTGACGGCGCCGCGGGCGTTCTTCGTCCCGTCGGCGACGGGCGCCTCCGCGACCTGCTCGAGCACGATCAGATAGCCCCAGTCGCCCAGCTGGACGCGCAGGTTCGGCGTCGCCGCCACCTGCGTTCCGAAGACGACGAGGTTCGTCACGTTCGAGCCGGCCGCGTCGGCGCCGGCGGCGGAGGCCTTCGCCCGCGCCGCGACGCTCTCGGCCGTGATCTCGCCGTTGAAGAGCGTGACGCCGAAGACGTCGCCGACCGCCTGCGCGCCGGCCGTGCCGGTCGCGCGCGAGGAGACGCTCGACGAGAGCGCGCCGGTGCGGACGAGCGAGCCGTCGGCGGGGAAGACGAAGGCGTCGGCGACGCCGGTCGACGCCGGGCCCGGGCGCGGACGCCTCGGCCGCGATCGAGGCGGGCTGGCCGGGAACGAGGATCGAGAGGCCGTTCGCGCCGGCGGAGACGATCGCCGGCTCCGAGGGCGAGCTGGCGCCGGTCGCCGCAGCAGCGAGCGACCCGGCGATCAGGAGCAGCGCGAGGAGCCTCGGGTACACGCGCCCCATTATCCGGATCTGGCGAGACGATGCGGCGCTCTAGTTGAGAATGAGAATCGTTTTCAGCTAATCTCGCCGCGTGGCAGGCTGAGCTCAGTCTCCCCGACGGCGTCCGCTCGACGCCGCAGCGGCTCGCCGTCGCTGCGCGCCGTCGCCGAGTCCGCGGGGAGCTTCACGGTCGCGGAGCTGCACGAACGCGCGCGCCGGTTCGAGCCTCGACTCGGGCTCGCGACGACCTACCGGACCGTCGAGCTGCTGCGCTCGACCGGCGGCGTCCACCCGCTGCTCGGCGAAGGCCGGCCGACCTATGTCCGCTGCCGTCCCGAGCACCATCATCACCTCGTCTGCACGAGCTGCGGCGGCGTCGAGGAGACCGAACTCTGCGCGGCGCCTTCCGAGGCGGAGCTGCAGCGCCGGCACGGCTTCCGCCCCGCCGCGCACGAGCTCGACATCTACGGCACCTGCAGGCGCTGCGCGTGAACTGGATCGCGATTCCGCTGGCGGGGGTGACCGTGCTCTCGACGCTCGCGGGGGGCGCCGTCGCGCTGCGGATGGCGCGGGAGCTGACGACCGCGATCGCGCTCACCGGCGGCATCGTCGTCGCGGTCGCGCTCTTCGAGGTGCTGCCCGGAGGCGATCGAGGCGGTCGACGACCCGCAGCTCGTGGGAACGCTCGTCGGCGCCGGCTTCGTCTTCTTCTTCCTCGCCGAGCGCGCGCTCGTCCTCCACCATCGCGACGACGACGCACACATCCACGCCCACGCCAAGGTCGGCGCGCTCGGCGCAGCGGGCCTCTCGGTGCACAGCTTCATCGACGGCCTCGGGATCGGGCTCGCGTTCGGGCTGTCGACCGAGACGGGCCTGCTCGTCTTCGTCGCCGTCGTCGCGCACGACTTCGCCGACGGCCTGAACACGGTCGGCTTCGTGCTGCGCCAGTCGGGGGACCGCGCCCGCGCGATCCGCTGGCTCGCGATCGACGCTGCGGCGCCGCTAGCCGGCGCGATCGTCGGCACGATGCTCTCGATCTCGGAGAAGGGGCTCGGCGGACTGCTCGCGGTCTACGCCGGCTTCTTCCTCTTCATGGGCGCCACCGACCTGCTCCCGCACGCGCACGAGCACCCGTCCGTGAAGCGCGTCGCCCTGACTCTTGCCGGCTTCGCTGCGATCTTCCTCGTCAGCCTGATCGGCCAGTAGGCGCGGCGGCTAGGCGTCGAGCCCGCGGGCGAACTCGCGAAAGCGGTCGCGGGCGGCCTGATCCGGCCCGAGCTGCTCGTCCTCGCCGTAGCGCGGATCGGCTGCGATCTCCTCCGCCACGGCGCGAACCTCCCGCGCGATCGCCTCGCGGTTCTCCGGCGCCCGCAGGAGGAGCTCCACCCAGCTGTCGGTGCCGTCGTAGGGCGGCACGTCGTTGTCGACCAGCAACTCGCCCAGCTTCACGCCAACGCGGATGTAGGCGAAGGTCCGAAACGCCAGGATGCGGCGGGGCGAGCCGACGAGACGCTCGATCTCGGGGTCGTCCGCCTGGATCTGCGCGACGATGCCACCGATGGGCTCGTCGACGAGCGGTAGCCAGATCTCCTCGTGCTCGCTCATGACTCCGAAGGATACGGGGCGGTACGACGCGACCGCCATGCGAGTTGCGCGGCGACGCCGAGCAGCAGTACCGCGAACAGACGTCGCAGGACGTCCTCGGGGAGCGCCGTGGCGATCTGGACGCCGACGGCGGCGCCTGCGATCGAGGTGACTCCGAGCACGAGGGCGGTTCGCCAGCGGACGTTCCCGTAATGACGCTGCCGCCACGTGCCGGCGGCGACGGTCGGGAGGATCGCCAGCAGCGATGTCGCCTCCGCGTCGAGCTGCGACAGCCCGAGCGCGACGAGGGTCGGCACGAACAGAATCCCACCGCCAACGCCGAAGAAGCCCGCGAGGAGCCCGGCGGCGAACCCGAGGCTGACGGCGAATACGACCGTGCCGGCGCTCATCCGACGAGCAACCAGACTGCGAGCACCACGAGCACTCCCGCGAAGGCGAGCGTCAGGTTCCGGCCCGAGACCCGCTGCTGGACTCCGGTGCCGACGATCGCGCCGGCCGCGGCAGGGAGCCCGACGAGTGCGGCGTGAGCGACGTCGACGTGCCCCTCGAACGCGTAGAGGATCGTGCCCGCGAGCGCCGTGATCCCGATCGCGGCCAGCGAGGTCCCGGTCGCGACGCGGCTCTCGAAACCGAGCATGAGGATCAGCAGCGGCACGACCACGATCCCGCCGCCGACGCCGAAGAGGGCGCTGAACAGGCCCGCGACGAGGCCGAGGAGGACGAGCTTCAGCGCCACCGCTCGTATCCTAGGCCCGTGGACGGCGACGGCTCACTGCTCGCAAGGCTCGCCGAGCAGCCGGAACGGGCGGCGATCCTGCTCGACGTCGACGGCGTCCTCGCCCCGATCGTCGATGTGCCGATCGACGCGAGCGTGCCCGACGCGACGCGCGAGGAGCTGCGCCGGCTGCACCGGCGCTACGCACTCGTCGCCTGCATCAGCGGCCGGTCGGGCGCCGATGCGCGCAGGATCGTCGGGCTGGACGAATTGGTCTACGTCGGCGAGCACGGCCTCGAGCTCGAGCCGGAGGCGGAGGCGTGGAGCGAACGGCTCCAAGCATTCGCTTCGAGCGTCGACTGGGACGACGTCGAGCGCAAGCCACTCACCGTCAGCCTCCACTACCGCCGCGCGGAGAACGAGGCGGAGGCACTCACCATGTTGAGTGCGATTGCGGCGCGCGCCAGGCACGAGGGGCTGGTCGCGCGGTTCGGACGCAAGGTGCTCGAGCTGCGACCACCGGTCGGCGCGCACAAGGGCACCGCGGTCACGCACCTGCTCGGAGAGCGCGGGCTCGGGCGCGGGCTCTACGCAGGCGACGACACGACAGACCTCGACGCATTCGCCGCCATCGGCGCACTCGAGCTCGGCGTCAAGGTCGCCGTGGCCTCGGCCGAGGGCCCACCGGAGCTGCGCGAGGCCGCCGACATCGTGGTCGACGGCCCCGCTGAGGTGCTGCAGCTGCTGAGCCGGCTCTAGGCGGCGGGAACCGGGGCGGCCTCGGCAGCGGCGGCCGCGACCTCCTCCTGCCGGATCAGCACGAGTGCCGCGACGACGCCCGCGAGCGCGATCGCTGCGCCGACCCAGAAGGCGAGCTGGAAGCCCGACGTCAATGCCTCGGGCCGTGCGGCGCCGGACGCGAACTCGTTCTCGGTGCGGGTGATCGCGATCGTCGAGAGCAGTGCGATCCCGACCGCGCCACCGATCTGCTGCGACGTGTTGATCAGCCCGGATGCGATCCCGGCCTCTGCCCGGGAGACGCCGGCGAGCGCCGCGATCGAGATCGGCACGAAGCAGAGCGCCATGCCGAGCGCGATGATCAGGAAGCCCGGCAGCAGGTTCGCGACGTAGGTGCCGTCGACCGGGATCTGCGTGAACAGGAGCATCCCGACGGCCAGCAGCCCCATCCCACCTGCGATCAGCGGCCGGACGCCGACACGGTTCACGAGCGCCGCGGCGACGTTCGCCCAGATGATCGAGGTGCCGGCGACCGCGAGATACGCGATGCCGGTCTTCATCGCCGAGTAGCCGAGCACCTGCTGCATGTAGAGCGTCAGCATCAGGAACATCGAGAACAGCGCCGTGCCGAGGATGAAGCCGGCCACGTTGGCGCCGAGGACCGTCTTCGTGCGCAGGATGCCGAAGCGCATCAGCGGCTCGGCGACGCGGTTCTCCCAGGCGACGAAGCCGACCAGGAGCGCGGCGGACGCGGCGAAGACGCCGATCGTCCGAGCCGAGTCCCAGCCCCAGCCGTGGCCCTGCGTGATCGCGAGCACGAGCAGGGAGAGCCCGCCCGTGACGAGCACCGCTCCAAGCGCGTCGAACGTCTTCACTCGCGTGTCACGGCTCTCAGCGAGCAACACGGGCGCCAGTGCGATCGCGACCAGCGCGACCGGGATGTTGACGAAGAAGATCCACTCCCACGAGAGCGCGTCCGTGAGCACGCCGCCGAGCAGGACTCCCGCGGCGGCACCGAAGCCGCCGACTGCGCCCCAGACACCGAGGGCGATGTTCCGCTCCCGACCTTCAGCGAACGTCGTCATCAGGATCGCGAGCGCAGCGGGGGAGATCGTGGCCGCGCCGAGACCCTGGATCGCCCGAGCGCCGATCAGCGAGGTTTCTGACCAGGCAAGCCCGCAGAGCAACGAACCGAACGCAAAGAGCACGAGCCCTGCGATGAAGACGCGGCGTCGTCCGAGGACATCGGCCGTACGGCCGCCGAGCAGCAGGAAGCCGCCGAAAACAAGCGCATAGGCGGAGATCACCCACTGCAGGTTCGACTGCGAGACGTCGAGGTCCAGCTGGATCGAGGGAAGTGCGACGTTCACGATCGCGATGTCGAGCACGACCATGAACTGGACGGCGCCCAGAAGCGCCAATCCAAACCATTTCATCCGAGGTGAGGTCACCATGCGCTATCCTTTCAGCAGCTTGATCTTTTGAATCGAAAGACTATACTTGCAAATCGAAAGTCATCCTTGAGAATGATTTTCCACCGATGAAGCCTTACAGCCACTACTGCCCGGTCGCGCACTCACTAGGTCTCGTCGGCGAGCGTTGGACGCTGCTCGTCGTGCGGGAGCTCATGCGCGGGCCGAGGCGCTACACCGACCTCGCCGACCACCTGCCCGGGATCGGGACGAACGTCCTCGCCGTCCGTCTGAAGGAGCTCGAGACTGCCGGCATCGTCGAGAAGCGGAAGCTGCCGCCGCCGTTCGCCTCGACGGTCTACGAGCTGACGCCTGCGGGACACGAGCTGCGGCCGGTGCTCCACGAACTGGCGCGCTTCGGCGCCCGTCTGATGGGGCCGCCGCCGCCGGACGTTCTCGCGGAGGGGTGGCTCGTAGGCGCGCTCGACGTGGCGCTGTCGCCGCTCTGCCGCGGCAGCCGGATCGCCTTCCGGATCGGTGACGAGGAGGCGTCCCTCGTCGACTGCACTGCCGTACCAGGAATCGTCGACGACTACGACGTGCTCGTCGAGACCGACGCGGCCGGCTTCTACCACCTCGTGGTCGACCGGCAGCTCGAGGGCGTGCGCATCGACGGCGACACGGCCGCGCTCGAGCCGCTCCTCGACGGCTTCGCCCCGAGCCCTAGCCCGCTTCCGCCTAGAGCAGGCTCTCAGCACGTCCCAGGCGCGGCGCACGTCCGCCTCGGTCGTGCGGGCGTTGCCGACGGCGAGCCGGAGCGTGTAACGGCCGTTCAGCTTCGTGTGCGAGATGAAGATCTCGCCGGTCGCGTTGACGCGCTCGAGCAGCGCCTCGTTCTCTTCGTCCGTGCCGTCGCGCCGGAAGCAGACGAGCGAGAACGGCCGCGGCGCCGCCACCTCCCAACCCGGCTCCTCCCGGACCCAGCCCTCGAACAGCGCCGCCAGGGCGATCGCCTCACGGATCCGCTGCTGCAGCCCCTCGCGCCCGTAGCAGCGGAGCACCGCCCAGAGCTTCAGCGCCCGGAACTGGCGGCCGAGCGCGGGGCTGTACTCGGAGAGGCTCGCGACCTCCTCGCGGACACGGAGGTACTCCGGGACGAGGCTGAACGCGGCGCGGAGGTCGTCGGGCCGACGAGTCCAGAGGGCGGAGCAGCCCATCGGCGTCAGCAGCCACTTGTGCGGATTGACGACGACGGAGTCGGCACGCTCCCAACCCGCGAACGCGTCGCCGAGCTCGGGGCAAACGGCCGCGGAGCCCGCATACGCGGCATCGACGTGGAGCCAGACGCCCGACCGCCCGCACTCGTCCGCGATCGCCTGCACAGGATCGATCGAGCTCGTCGAGGTCGTCCCGATCGTGGCGACGACAGCGCACGCGTCCGTAAGGTCGAGCGCGTCGGCTCGGAGCCGGAAGGCGTCGTCGACCGGCGTCGTGCGCACCTCGAGGCCGAGGATCCGGCACGCCTTCTCGACCGAGGAGTGCGCGTGCTCGGAGCAGACGACGACGCGCGCGTCCGGCCGAGCGGCGCGCGCCGCGGCGACCGCCGCCATCGTCCCCATCGACGCAGTGTCCTCGAGATGTCCGTGCAGGCCGGGAGGCAGCCCGAGCAGCTGCGCGAGCCAGTCGAGCGTCACCTCCTCCAGCTCCTGCAGCAGCGGCGATGTGCGCCAGAGGATCCCGACCTGGTTCAACCCCGCGGCGAGCAGCTCGGCGAGGATCCCCGGCTCCGACCCGGTGTTCGCGAAATAGGCGAAGAAGCGCGGGCTCTGCCAGTGCGTCGCAGCCGGGAGCAGCACCTCATCCAAGTCGCGCAGGATCGCCCGCGAACGGCTCCGCCGTCTCGGGCGGCGCCGGCGGCAGCCGCGAGCGAAGTTCGCCCGGCTCTACCTGGGCGAGCACCGGCAGCTCGCCTACGCGCTCGAGGTACGACGCGACCCAGTCGACGGCCGCGGCGCCGTCGTCGCGGAAGCTCATTTGCGCAGCTTCTCGATCTCCGCCCACGTCCGCGTGTTCAGGATCTGCGCCTTCGTCAGCCAGGCGCGGCGCGCCTGGGCGACGCCGAGCTCGACGTAGCGGAGCGCTTTCGTCGAGTGCCCGTCGCTCGAGATCGTCAGGGTGAGGCCCGCCTCGCCCGCGAGCCGGGCGTTCGCGTCGCGGAGGTCGAGCCGGTCGGGCTGCGAGTTGATCTCGAGGAACGTGCCGGTCTCCAGCGCGGCCGCGACGACGGTCTCCACCTCGATCGCCGACGGGCTGCGAACACCGATCCGCCGGCTCGTCGGGTGGCCGATGCAGTCGACGTGCGGACTCTGCATCGCGTTCAGCGCCCGCTCGGTCGGATCCTTGTCGAAGCTCGTGTGCACCGACGCCATCACCCAGTCGAGCGGCGCGAGCAGGTCGTCGGTGACGTCGAGCTCGCCGTTGGCGCGGATGTTGACCTCGATCCCCTTCAGGATCCGGAAGGGTGCCAGCCGCTCGTTGAGAGCGTCGATCTCCTCCCACTGGTGCTGCAGCCGGCCGTCACGGAGGCGCTGCGCGTGGTCGCACATGGCGAGGTACTCGTGCCCGAGCGCCTGTGCCGCGAGCGCCATCTCCTGGATCGACGCTTTCCCGTCCGACCACGTCGAGTGCGAGTGCAGGTCGCCCCGGAGGTCGCCGCGCTCGACCAGCGTCGGCAGCTCGCCGTTCCTGGCGGCGGCCAGCTCGCCGCCGTTCTCGCGCAGCTCGGGCGGGATGTAGGCGTAGCCGAGGTGGGCGTAGAGCTCCTCCTCGTCGGCCGCGGTGAACTCCTCTCCAGTCTCGGTGTTCGTGACCGAGTACTCGGAGACGCTGAAGCCTCGCCGGACGGCGTCCTCGCGCAGCGCGACGTTGTGCTCCTTCGAGCCCGTGAAGTGCTGGAGCAGGTTGCCGTAGCTCTCCGGTGGGACGACGCGGAGGTCGAGGCGGAGGCCCTCGTTCGTGAGCACGGTCGCCTTCGTCTCGCCCTTCGCGATCACGTCGGCGACGTTGTCGCGGCTCGTGAACGCCTCGATCAGCGCGGGCGGGTCGGTGGAGGTCGCGATCACGTCGAGGTCGCGAAAGGTCTCCCGGCGCCGGCGCGCCGAGCCTGCCTCCGACACCTTCACCGCAGCCGGATGCGCGCGCAGCTCCTCGACGAGGTCGAGCAGGACCGGCAGGCCGTCACCGAGCAGCCGTCTCGACTCGCGCGGGTCCTTCGGCTCCTCGGCGAGCGCTTTCAGGATCTTCTCTTCGCTCTTGGCGCCGAGGCCAGCCAGGACGCGCAACTTCTCCTGCTCGGCCGCTTCCTTCAGCCCGGCGATCGTCGTCACGCCGAGCTCCTTCCAGATCCGACGCGCGGTCTTCGGGCCGAGCCCCGGCAGCCGCATGAACTTGACGACCTCCTCGGGCACGAGCGCCTTCCGCTTCGTCAGCGCTTCCATCTCACCTTTCTCGACGACCTGGACGATCTTGTCCTCGATCGTCTTGCCGATCCCCGAGAGCTCCTTCGCCTTGCCGTCGAGCGCGAGCTGTGCAACCGGGGCCCCGGTCTCGCGGATTCGCGTGGCGGCGCGACGGTAGGCGAGCACACGGAACGAATCCTCGCCTTCGAGCTCGCTCAGGTCTGCGAGCAGCTCGAGCTGGTCCGCCAGCTCGTCGTTCCTCGGCAGGGTCGTGGACACCTCCAGCGATGATACGGAGGTGAGGGTGTGTGTCTGCCTGCCGACCTACAACGAGCGCGAGAACCTGGAGCCGATGCTGCGCGCCCTCGGCCGGGTCCTCGGCGAGGACGACCGCGTGCTCGTGATCGACGACAGTTCGCCGGACGGGACAGGCGAGCTGGCCGACCGGCTGGCGGGCGAGCTCGACTTCGTCGATGTGCTGCACCGGCGGCGCAAGGAGGGCCTCGGCCCGGCGTATCTTGCGGGCTTCCGCCGGGCGCTGGACGGGGGCGCGGAGCTGATCGTCGAGATCGACTGCGACTTCTCGCACGACCCGAACGATGTGCCGCGGCTCGTCGCCGCCACAGACGACGCCGACCTCGTGCTCGGCTCGCGCTACGTGCAGGGCGGCGGCGTCGAGAACTGGGGCCTCGTCCGCCGCGCGATCTCGGCCGGCGGCTCGATCTACGCTCGGCTCGTGCTGGGCGTGCCGGTCCGCGACCTGACGGGCGGCTTCAAGTGCTTCCGCCGCTCCGTGCTGGAGGCGATCCCGCTCGACCGGGTGCACTCCCGCGGCTACGCCTTCCAGATCGAGATGACCTATCGCGCGATCCGCAAGGGATTCCGCGTGCGGGAGGTGCCGATCCGCTTCGCCGACCGCGCGGTCGGTGGCTCGAAGATGTCGCGCGCGATCGTGCTCGAGGCGATCTGGAAGGTGCCGTTGCTGCGGCTGGCGGCAGTGCGAGGAACGCTGTGAGAGAGGTCACCGACGCGACCTTCGAGGCTGAGGTGCTGGCTGCGGCCGGGCCGACGATCGTCGACTTCTGGGCCCCCTGGTGCAAGCCGTGCAAGGCGATCGAGCCGCTGCTCGAGGGCATCGCCGCCGACCGCGGCGTCGAGCTGGTGCGGCTGAACATCGACGAGCACATCTCCGTGCCGAGCCGCTACGGAGTCCTGTCGCTCCCGACGGTGATCTTGTTCGCCGCCGGCGAGCCGAGGGCGACGGTCGTCGGCGCCCGGCCGCGCGGCCACTTCGAGCGGGCGTTCGAGGAGTGGCTGCCGGACACGTAGCGGATCCGCGGTGGGAGCGGCGTGGACCTCACTCCCGTGTCGCGAAGTGCTCGTACCCGCGCAGCTCGTACGGCTCGCCGCCGCGAAGGAGGAGCACGCCTTCGCCCTCCTCGCAGCGGCCGATCACCGGGAAACCGAGCGGATCGGGCGTCGCCGCGAGCAGCTCGAAGTCCTCGCCGAAGCCGAGATCGTCGAGCGCTCCCGCGAGCGGCACCGTGTCGAGGTCGATCACAAGCCTGCAGCCGGAGCGGCGGGCGAGGTGGCCGGCATCGACCGCAAGGCCGTCCGACACGTCCAACATCGCGGTCGCGACGCGGCCGAGCCGGAGTCCCTCGTCGACGCGGAGCGGCGGCCGAAGGTAGCGCCCCTCCCGGAACGCCGCCCCGGCGGCGCCGAGCGGGCCGGTGACGACGATCTGGTCACCGGGTCGCGCGCCTGCTCTCCCCGGCACGCGCTCGGACCGCCCGAGCGCGGTAACGCCGACGACGACCTCGCTCGCGCGGGTCGTGTCGCCGCCGCGCACCGGAACGCCGGCCTCCGCCAGGCCTTCGTAGAGCTCCACGACGTTCTCGACCTCGATCTCTCCCGGCAGCGCCAGCGTCACGAGCAGGGCCTCCGGCCGCGCTGCCGACGCAGCCAGGTCGCTGATGTTGACCGCGGCGGCCCTGAACCCGAGCTCGCGCCAGGAGAGCCAGTCGAACCGGAAGTGGACGCCTTCGACGAGCACGTCCTGTGTGACGACGAGCCCGCCCGCGAGCTCGGCGGCGTCGTGCTCGGTCCCCTCGATCAGCCCGCGCGACTCGAGCTGGCGGAGCAGCCCGAGCTCGCCGGCCTCAGAGAGCTTCATCGACGACCGCGCGCAGCGCCTCGATCTCGGCAACGCCCCTGATCACCGCAACCCCTGCCGCTCCGGCGCCGATGCACTCCGCGGCGTTCGAAGCGTCGACCCCACCGATCGCAATGACCGGGATCGAGACCGAGAGGCAGACATCGCGGAGCCCCTCGATCCCGATCGGCTCGGCTGCATCCGACTTCGACGGCGTCCTCCACACCGGACCGGCGCCGAGGTAGACCGCACCCGCGTACTCCGCGACCGCGCCCTCGCGGCGCGTGGTCACCGAGATCCCGATCCGGATCCCCGCCTCGCGCGCCCGCTCGAGCCCAGGGTCGCTCTGGCCGAGATGGATGCCGGTGCCGAGCTCGATCGCGGCGTCAACGTCGTCGTTGACGAACACGTCGGCCGGGAGGCCCTCGAGGGCGCGGCCGAGCGCGACCACCTCCGCGGTCGGGGCGCCCTTCAGCCGCAACTGCACGACCGTCGCGCCGCCGGCAGCAGCGCGTCGAGCGCTCTCCTCGTCCGCGACGAGCGCGTGCAACCTCATCCGGACTCGACCTTCGCCCGCTCGGTCAGGGTTGACGGATCGAGCCCGGCGAGAGCGTCGTACAGCCCGACGTGGAAGCTCCCGGGGCCGTTCGCCCCGACGGCGGCGTCCTCACCCGCGACGCCGAACGCGACGAGCGCCTCCACCGCCGCCTCGAACGGGTCGCCCCTTCCGGCGAGGAAGCAGCCCGTGATCGCGGTCGACATGCAGCCGGTGCCCGTGATCGACGCGAGCAGCGGATGGCCGTTCGCGACCGAGGCCAGGCGCTCGCCGTCCGAGACATGGTCGACGGGGCCGGTGACCGAGGCGACGACATCGAGGCTCTGTGCAGCCGACCGCGCCAGCTCGGCCGGGTCACCGGCGGCGCCGACATACTCGACGCCGCGCACTTCCGCCTCGACGCCGACGAGCGTGGCGACCTCGCCTGCGTTCCCGCGGACGACCGTGACGTCGACCTCGTCGAGCAGCCGCCGCGCCGTCTGCGTCCGGTAGGCCGTCGCACCGGCGCCGACCGGGTCGAGCACGACCGGTATGCCGCGCTCGTTCGCCGCCTTGCCGGCGATCAGCATCGCGTCGACCCAGTGCTCCGAGAGCGTGCCGATGTTGAGCACGAGCGCGCCGGCGAGGCCGACCATCTCGGCAACCTCGTCCGGCGCGTGCGCCATCACCGGCAGCGCACCGAGCGCGAGAATCGCGTTCGCGGTCTCGTTCATGACGACGTAGTTGGTGATGTTGTGGACGAGCGGCTTGCGCGCGCGAATGCCGCCGAGCGTCGCGCCTGGCTCGATCGTCATGCTGTTCCCTTCACGTTGAGGACGTCCACGGGCCCCTCACCGGCACCGATCTCGACGAGGCCGTGCCGGACCGCGGCCGCCGCGGCGGCACCCGCGCCACGTGCCGCCTCCTCCAGCGACAAGCCGCGTGCGAGCAGGGCGGCCAGCGTCGCCGAGTGCGTGCAGCCGGCGCCGTGCGTGGCGGCGACGTCGTGACGTTCGACGGGCAGCTCGACGTGCTCGCGGCCGTCGAAGAGATGGTCGACGGCGGTCTCGCCGTGCCCGCCGGTGACGAGCGCGGCCGCTGCGCCGAGCTCGACGAGCCGGTCGGACAGCTCGCGGCGCGACGCCCCGGCCATTCCGGTCAACGACTCCGCCTCGGGAAGATTCGGCGTCACGACCGTCGCGAGCGGGAAGAGGCGGCCGATCAGCGTCTCGACTGCGTCGTCCTGGAGCAGCGGCGCCCCCGAGCTCGCGATCAGCACCGGATCGAGTACGAGGGGGACGGGATGGCGCTCGAGGAACTCGGCCACCGTCTCGATGATCGTGCGCGAGAAGAGCATCCCGGTCTTCGCGGCGTCGACGCCGATGTCGTCGAAGACGGCTTCCAGCTGCGCGCGGATGAAGTCCGGCGGCAACTCGTGCACGGCCGTCACCGCGGTCGTGTTCTGGGCGGTGAGCGCAACGACCGCGCTCGTCCCGTAGGCGCCCGCGGCGGCGAACGCCTTCAGATCGGCCTGGATGCCGGCACCACCGCCCGAGTCGGACGTGGCGATCGTCAAGACACGTGGAACGCTCATGGACTCCCTTCGCCGGTACGAGCCGGATCAGGTTCGACGGGTGTGATCTCAGCCCCGCGGGGCACCCCGGTTCAGCAGGCGAAGGCTAGCGTAGGGCCGATGAGCGTCGTCAGCCCGTCCTGGCTCGAGTTGCTGCAGGGGGAGGAGTTGGCGCACGTGAGCGTGGAACCCGCACGGGTCGGGACGAGCGAGCCGTTCCCAGACGACCTCGACCCTCGCGTCGCTTCGGCGCTCGTCGGCCAGGGGATCACCGCGCTGTACCGGCACCAGGCCGAGGCCTGGGACGCGCTGCGCCAAGGCGGGAACGCGATCGTGACGACGAGCACAGCGAGCGGCAAGAGCCTCGCCTTCAACCTGCCCGTCCTCGACCTGCTCGCACGCGAGCCGAAGAGCCGGGCGCTCTACCTCTACCCGACCAAGGCGCTCGCGCAGGACCAGGCCCGCGCGCTCTCGGCGTTCGGGGTGAAGGGCGTCAAGCCGGCGATCTACGACGGCGACACCGAGAGCGAGCGCCGCTGGCAGATCCGGAAGTGGGCGAACGTGGTCCTGACCAACCCGGACATGCTCCACGTCGGCGTCCTCCCGCATCACGACCGCTGGGGCGACGTGCTTGCGAATCTCCGCTATGTCGTCGTCGACGAGGCGCACGTCTATCGCGGCGTCTTCGGCTCGCACGTCGCGAACGTGCTCCGCCGGCTCCGACGGCTCGCCCGTGCCTACGGGTCGGAGCCGCAGTTCGTGCTTGCCTCGGCCACGATCGCGAACCCCGCGCAGCTCGCAGAATCGCTGCTCGGCGAGCCGGCGACCGTGGTCGACAGCGACGCGGCGCCGGCGACCGAGCGAACGATCGCGCTCTGGAATCCGGAGCTGATCGACGCCGAGCTCGGCGTCCGCGCCAGCGCGCTCAGCGATGCGTCACGCCTGCTCGCCGGCTTCGTCGCCGCAGGCCAGCGGACGATCTGCTTCGCGAAGAGCCGTAAGACGGTCGAGCTGATCCACCGTTTCGCCTCCGGCCGGCTCGAGCCCGCGCTCGCCGCGCGACTGGCGCCGTACCGCGCGGGCTACACCCCCGACGCAGCGCCGCGAGATCGAGCAGCGGCTGATGGCAGGGGAGCTGCTCGGCGTCACTGCCACGGACGCGCTCGAGCTCGGGATCGACATCGGCTCGCTCGACTGCGCGATCTCGGTCGGCTTCCCCGGCACCGTCTCCTCGCTGCGGCAGCAGTGGGGCCGAGCCGGGCGCCGCACGCCCGGGCTGGCCGTACTCGTGGCGAGCGAGGATGCGCTCGACCAGTACTTCATGCGGGAGCCGGAGACGCTGCTTGCGCGGACCGTCGAGGCCGCGATCCTCGATCACTCGAACCCGCGCGTCCTCGACGGCCACGTCCTCTCGGCCGCGTTCGAGGGCCCGATCGACGAACGAGACGCGGAGACGCTCGGCGGCGAGGCGCTCGAGCGGGCGGCCGAGCTCCCCGAGCTGAAGCGGACGAGTGCCGGCTGGGTCTGGGCGGGCACGGACTATCCGGCGGCGAGCGTGCTGCTCCGCTCGGGCGAGCTCGACTCGTTCACCATCGTCGATGCGGAGACGGGCACCGTGCTCGGCACGGTCGAGCGGTCTCGCGCCTATTCGACCGTCCACGACGGGGCCGTCTATCTCCACCTCGGCGAGCAACACGTCGTCCGGCGGCTCGACGTCGACGCACGCACCGCCCTCGTCAGCCCCGCAACGGTCGACTGGTACACGCAGGCGAAGAAGGAGACCGCGACCGAGATTGTCGAGCCGCTGCGAAGCGAACACCGGCTCGGCCTCGAGCTCTTCTTCGGCCGCGTCTCGGTGACCGAGCGCGTGATCGCCTACCAGCGCAAGTCGATCAGCGGCGGCGACACCCTCGAGACGATTCCGCTCGACCTGCCGGAGACGAGTTTCGAGACCGAGGCGATCTGGTTCTCGCCGACCGCCGGTCAGCTCGAGGGACTCGAGGAGATGCCGAAGCTGCTCTCCTCGCTCCACGCTGCCGAGCACTCGCTGATCGCACTGCTGCCGCTGTGGGCGATGTGCGACCGCTGGGACATCGGCGGCCTGTCGACGAACATCCACCGCCAGACCGGGCTGCCGACGATCTTCGTCTACGACGGGCACGCCGGCGGCGTCGGCATCACCGAGCGCGGCTTCGAGCGGTTCGAAGGGTGGGTCGAGGACACGGCCAAGATGCTGGCCGGCTGCCCGTGCGCCGAGGGCTGCCCGTCGTGCGTCCAGAGCCCGAAGTGCGGCAACCTGAACGACTACCTCGACAAGGACGGCGCGCTGACGCTCCTGAGGCGGATGCTCGCGAGCGGTTAGGGAGGAGCCGGGCGCGGGAGGCGCTCGACGGTTGCGAGCCACGAGATCCCGAATGCCCAGACCGCCGCGAACTCTGCGATCAGGATGCCGTAGTCGGGCCAATCCGTGAGGCCTTCCAGGGCGGCCAGCACGAGCGCTGCCAGGATCACCCACTCGCAGGCCTTGTGGAGGCGGTGACGCTCGGGACGGTGCTTGGCCCAGTAGTGGCTGATCCGCGAGAGCAGGAAGATGAAGACGAACGCGGCGGCGTAGTGGATCCGTTCGACCCAGACTTCTCCGATCAGGTCCTGCAGCGGCGTGGTCGCGACCTTGTCGCCGGGCTTGCCGGTGGGGAAGAACGCGACGACGACCACGGCCAGTCCCGCGAAGCTGCTGACCCAGCTCTCCCGCGTGCGCTCGGGCCACTTGTAGATGACGAGGAAGACGCCGATCGCGCAGAGGAACCCCACGAAAACCTCGCGGAAACCGGAGTAGTAGTAGGCGCTGAGCGAGCCCAGCGGGAAGGGACGGTCGTCGAACACGAGTGGCTCGCCGAGGACGAGGAGTGGCGGCAGCACGAAGGCCAGCCAACCAACGACGCGGCGCATGAAAACGTACGAGCGGATGTAGGGCTCTGAACCCGGCTCGCTCGACCGACGCTGGACCTCGACCTCGGGAAGCATGCCCTTGAGCATCGCGTTGACGACCGTAAAGGCCCACACCGGCCATGTCTAGAGCAGGCGACGGTTCGACTCGACCATCGGACGTCGTTCGTTCCCGCTGTCGATTTCGGGACACCTCGTTCGTCTACGTGGTGAAATCGAGGTTCGAGAGGAGGAACGAATGCAGTATCTGGCACTGATCTACGGCGAGGAGGGTCGCTGGGCGAACCTCTCGCCGGAGGAGCGCGAGCGCGAGATGGGCGAGTACGTCGCGCTCTCGGAGGCGGACGTCACGAGGGGCGGCAGCGAGCTCGACACGATCGCCACGGCGACCACTGTCCGCGTCCGCGGCGACGAGACCCTCGTCACCGACGGCCCGTTCGTCGAGCTGAAGGAAGCGCTCGGTGGCTACTACGTCTTCGAGTGCGACTCGTTCGACGAGGCATGCACGTGGGCCGCGAAGATCCCGGCCGCGAAGCACGGTGCGATCGAAGTGCGGCCGGTCTACGTCGAGGGAGGTGAGCAGTCGTGAAGTACGCAGCTCTGCTGACGAACGACGCCGACGCCGTCGCCGCCTGGGAGGCGATGTCGCCCGAGGAGGCCGCGGCTGCGCGCGCGGAGGAAGTGCCGAAGTGGGAGGCGCTGTTCGGCGAGCTCGGAAACAGCGGCGCGCTCGGCGCCGGCTACGAGCTCGACAGCCCGAAGACCGCCAGGACCGTCCGCGTCCGCGACGGCGAGACGCTCGTCACGGACGGTCCCTTCGCCGACACGAAAGAGCAGATCGGCGGGCTGATGGAGATCGAGGCGGAGGACCTGGACGCGGCGATCGCGATCGCGGCCCGCATCCCGGTCGTCTTCCGCGCGTCCGTCGAGTTGAGGCCGGTCATCGAGCATTGACGACGGACGTCGGCCTGGTCTTCAGGGAGGAGTGGGGCCGTGCCGTCGCAACGCTCACCCGCGTCCTCGGCGACCTCCAGCTCGCCGAGGACGCGGTGCAGGACGCCTTCACGATCGCGCTCGAGCGCTGGCCGCGCGACGGGACGCCGTCGAGCCCGGGCGCCTGGATCATCACCGCCGCGCGCAACCGTGCGGTCGACCGGCTCCGGCGCGAGCAGACATTCGCCCGCAAGGCCGAGCTGCTCGCCCGGCTCGAGGCGCTCCCGGCCGAGGAGGACGACGTGAGCCCGATCCCAGACGACCGCCTCGCGCTCGTTTTCACCTGCTGCCACCCAGCACTTGCCGCCGAATCCCGCGTGGCGCTGACCCTGCGCGAGGTCGGGGGACTGACCACGACCGAGATCGCGCATGCATTCCTCGTCGCCGAGCCCGCGATGGCGCAGCGGCTCGTCCGCGCGAAGAAGAAGATCCGCAGCGCGGGCATCCCGTTCCGCGTCCCGCCCGACCACCTGTTGCCGGAGCGGCTCCGTTCGGTGCTCGCGGTGCTCTATCTCGTCTTCAACGAGGGCTACTCGGCGAGCGCGGGCGGCGCCGCGATCCGGGACGAGCTCTGCGACGAGGCGATCCGGCTGGCGAAGCTGCTCGCGGTGCTGATGCCCGACGAGCCGGAGGCACTTGGGCTGCTCGCCCTGATGCTCCTGCACGACGCCCGCCGCGAGGCGCGCATCGGTGCGGACGGCGAGATCATCCTGCTCGCGGAGCAGGACCGGAAGCCGCTGGAACCAGGCGCGCATCGAGGAGGGAACGCGGCTCCTCGACCGGGCACTCTCGCACCGCAACCCGGGCAGCTACCAGCTGCAGGCGGCGATCGCGGCGCTCCACCTCGAGGACGAGACCGACTGGCCGCAGATCGCGGCGCTCTACGACGAGCTGGCTCGGCTCGAACCGACGCCGATCGTGGAGCTGAACCGTGCCGTCGCCGTCGCGATGGCCCACGGGCCGGAGTTCGGGCTCGAGCTGATCGAGCGGATCGAGCTGCCCGGCTACCATCTCCTCCACGCCGCCCGTGCCGATCTCCTCCGCCGGCTCGAACGACGCGACGAAGCGGCGTCTGCGTATCGTGACGCGCTTGCGCTCGAGATGAACGCCGGCGACCGGGCGTTCCTGGAGCGGCGCCTGGCCGAGGTGGTACGTTCGTGACGTGTTTCGCGAACGCCTGCCCCAGCGCGACGGCGGCCTCTTCCTGACCGACGGCGGCATCGAGACGACGCTGATCTTCCACCAGGGCCTCGAGCTACCCCTCTTCGCGGCATTCGATTTGCTGAAGGATGAGGAGGGAACCGAGCAGCTGCGCCTCTACTACGCGCCATATGCGCTCAGTGCCCGCGAGCGCGGCGTCGGCCTCGTGCTCGAGAGCCCGACGTGGCGCGCGAGCCCCGGCTGGGCCGCACAGCTCGGCTACTCGCCCGAGCAGCTCGACGGGCTCAACCGAAAGGCGATCGCGCTGATGGACGAGTTGCGCGCCGAGTACCAGGGCACAGCGCCGATCGTGATCAGCGGCTGCGTCGGCCCCGAAGGCGACGGCTACGCCCCCGAGACGATGCTCACCGCCGACGAGGCCGAGCGCTATCACGCGGTTCAGATCGGCACCTTCGCCGACACGGCTGCGGACATGGTCACCGCGATCACGATGACGTACGCCGAGGAGGCGGTCGGCGTCACGCGCGCTGCTTCTGCGGTCGGATTGCCGGCCGTGATCTCATTCACGCTGGAGACCGACGGACGGCTGCCGAGTGGACAGGCGCTCGGCGGCGCGATCCAGCAGGTCGACGACGCGACGGAGAGTGCGCCCGCGTACTACATGATCAACTGCGCCCACCCGACCCACTTCGAGGATGCGGTCGCCGGCGGCGAGCCGTGGATCACGCGGATCGGCGGCCTGCGCACGAACGCGTCCGCAAAGAGCCACGCCGAACTCGACGAGGGAGACGAACTGGACGAGGGCGATCCCGCCGACCTGGCCGAGCGGCACGCCGCGCTGAAGACGCACCTTCCCGCCGTCAACGTCCTCGGCGGCTGCTGCGGCACCGACCACCGCCACGTCGACGCGATCTGCGGCGCGTGGCTCGCCGACGCGCCCGCGCGAACGTAGAGAATCAGGCCCATGCGGGTCTCGGCGAAGGTCGACTACGCGCTGCGTGCACTGACGGAGCTGGCGGCCTCTCCGCCCGGCTACGTGAAAGCGGAGCGGCTAGCGACCGCACAGGAGATCCCGCTCAAGTTCCTTGAAAACATCCTGCTCGAGCTACGTCGTTCCGAGATCGTCGCAAGCCAGCGCGGGGCCGAGGGTGGCTACCAGCTGGCGAAGCCCGCCGCCGACGTCAGCCTCGCCGACGTGATCCGTGCGGTCGAAGGGCCGATCGCAACCGTGCGAGGAGCCCGCCCAGAGGACGCCTCGTACACGGGTGCGGCAACCGGCCTCCGCGACGTCTGGATCGATCTCCGCACGAGCATGCGCGGCGTGCTCGAGACGACCTCGCTTGCTGATGTGGTCGAGCGGTCACTTGCCGCGCAAGACGCGGAATCCGCAGAAGCGGATCCCACGTCGCGCAAGAACCCCTGAAGGCGGCCGCGTCGCAGCCGCGGCCTGCACCGGCGACCGCCCCTCTAAGCGAAGACGCGCTCGCTGACGGCGCGGACGTAGACGATCTGACCGTCCGCGAGCTCGAGCTCCTCGCACTGGTCGCGCGTCAGCTGCGCCCACACCTTCTCGCGATCGGCCCGGACGAGCTCGACGCGAACCTCGAAGCCGAGGTGGACTATGCGCTCGATCATCGCCTCGGCCGCGTCTTCGGCCGGCGAAAGCAGGATCTCGAGGTCGTGCGGCCGAACCCACGTCTCGCCGACCCGTGTCGTCGGGCCGACAAAGCTCATCACGAATTCGCTCGCGGGATCCTCGTAGAGATCTCTCGGGCCGCCGACCTGCTCGATCACGCCGTGGTTCATCACCGCGATCTGGTCGGCGACCTCCATCGCCTCTTCCTGATCGTGCGTGACGAAGACCGTGGTCACGTGCACTTCGTCGTGCAGCCGCCGGAGCCATTCGCGCAGTTCGGCGCGCACGCGGGCGTCGAGAGCGCCGAACGGCTCGTCGAGCAGGAGCACCTCGGGCTCGACCGCGAGCGCGCGAGCGAGCGCCATCCGCTGGCGCTGTCCGCCAGAGAGCTGAGCCGGGTAGCGGTGCCCGAACTGCTGCAACTGCACGAGCTCGAGCAGCGTGTCGACCCGCTCGCGGATCTCCGCCTTCGGCCGTTTCCGGATCGTCAGCCCGAAGGCGACGTTGTCGCGGACGGTCATGTGCTTGAAGGCGGCGTAGTGCTGGAAGACGAAGCCGACGCCCCGCTTCTGCGGCGCAAGCTCGGTCGCGTCCTCCCCCGAGATCACGATCTCGCCGGTGTCGGGGGTCTCGAGGCCGGCGATCACGCGCAGGAGCGTCGACTTGCCGCTGCCGCTCGGGCCGAGCAGCGCGGTGAGGGAGCCGGTCGGCACCTCCAGCGAGACGTTGTCGAGAGCGACGAAGTCGCCGAAGCGCTTCGAGATCCCGGTGGCGACGATGCTCATCGCGCCGTTTCCTCCTTGGGTCTGATCACGGTCAAGGCGACGAGCACGAGCACGGCCATGAGGGCGAGCACGATCGAGATCGCATAGGCGCCGGCAAGGTCGAACGACTCGTAGCGCTCCTCGACCCGCAGCGTCGCGGTCTCGGTCTCGCCCTGGAGCCGGCCGGAGACGACGGCGACCGCGCCGTACTCGCCGAGGCAGCGCGCGGTCGTGAGGATGACGCCGTAGATCACCGCCCAGCGGATCGCCGGCAGCGTGATCCGCCAGAGCGTCTGCCAGCCGTTGGCGCCCAGCGTGCGGGCCGCCTGCTCCTGCTCGTCGCCGATCTCGCGCAGCGTCGGGATCACCTCGCGGGCGACGAACGGGAGCGAGACGAAGATCGTCGCGATCACCATCGCCGGCAGCGAGAAGAGGATCTGGATCCCGTGGTCGCCGAGCCAGCCGAACCAGCCGTCGCGCCCGTAGAGCAGGAAGAGCGCGAGCCCGACGACGACCGGCGAGAGCGCCAACGGCAGGTCGACGAAGGCGTTGACGATGCCCTTGCCCCGGAAGCGCCGGCGCACGATCGCGAGCCCGCAGGCGATCCCGAAGATCGTGTTCAGTGGCACCGCGATCGCGGTGATGATCAGGGTCAGCTTGAACGCGTTCACGGTCTCCGGCGTCGAGAGCGCGTCCCAGGCGGGTCCGATGCCGTCCTCGAACGTCCGGTAGAAGACGAGCGCCAGCGGGCCGACGAGGATCGCCGCCAGGTAGCCGAAGGCGATCGCGCGCAGGCCGAATTTGCGCAGGAACCTAGTCACGGTCGTGCCTCGTCGCAAAGTGGCGGATCGCGCCGATCGAGAGCAGCAGTCCGAACGAGATCACGAGCAGGACGACCGCGACCGCTGCGGCGCCGGCACGGTCACCGCTCTCGATCCGGCTGAAGATGAAGACCGAGGAGACCTGCGTCTTGTAGGGCAGGTTGCCGGTGATGATCACGAGCGAGCCGAACTCGCCGATCGCCTTCGCGAATGCGAGCGCGACGCCGGAGAGGATCCCCGGGAGCACGTTCGGGAAGACGACGCGCCGGAAGGTCTGCCAGTTGCTCGCGCCGAGCGACTTCGCGGCCTGCTCCATCTCCTCGTCGAACTCGAGCAGCACCGGCTGCACCGTCCGGACGACAAACGGGAGCGTGACGAAGAGCATCGCCAGCACGATCGACGTCGTCGTGAAGGCGACGTTGATGCCGACCGGCGACTGCGGCCCGTAGAGCGCGAGCAGCGTCAGCCCGGCGACGATCGTCGGCAGCGCGAACGGCAGGTCGATGATCGCGTTGACGAGCGACTTGCCCCGGAACGAGTCGCGCACGAGCACCCAGGCGGTGATCGTGCCGAGGACGGCATTGATCAGAGCGACCGCGATCGACGTCCAGAGCGTGAGCTTCAGTGCCGCGATCGCCTCGGGGCTCGTGACCACCTCCCAGAACCCCTCCCAGCCCCCGTTCATCGACTCGAAGACGAGCGCGGCGATCGGGAGCCCCACGATCAGCGACAGGTACGTGGTGACGAGACCGAGCGAGAGGGCCGTGGTGGCCCTCTCGCTCTCAAGCTTGACCGGTCTGGAGGCGACGTCAACGGTGCTCATAGGAATAGGCAAAGCTAATCGACAGCATAAGCGCCGTCGATTCGAGAAGCTTAGCCTGTGACGCCGCCGACCTGCCGTTCGACCCGCGCCATGACGCCGTTCCGGGGGTCGAAGAACCGCTTCTGGACGCGATCCCAGCCCCCGAGCCCGAGCTGCTCGATCGTGAACTGGCCGGGCCGCGCCGGGAACTTCTCCACGAACTCGCGTGCGACCGCCTTGTTCACGGGCCGGTACCCGTTCTCGGCGAACGTCCGCTGTGCGGCCGGCGTGCGTAGGAAGCGGAGGAACGCATTCGCCTCCGTCTTGTGGTCGCTCGTCTTCAGCACCGCGATCGGGTTCTCGATCAGGATCGTCGAGCGCGGGATCACATACGGGAAGCCCTGGTTGCGCGACCGGGCGAAGAGGGCCTCGTTCTCGTACGCCAGCAGAACGTCGCCGCGGCCGGCGTTGAACGTCTGCAGTGAGTCGCGCGCGCTCTTGTCCTGCGAGACGACGTTCTTGAACAGCTTCAGCAGGTAGTCCTGCGCCTGCTTGTCGGACTTCCCGAGCTTCCGCTGCGCTCCGTACGCCGCCATCACGTTCCAGCGCGCGCCGCCGGAGGTGAACGGGTTCGGGGTGACGACCTGGACGCCGGGCCGGATCAGGTCGTTCCAGCCGCGGATCTTCTTCGGGTTGCCGTCGCGGACCACGAAGACGACGAGCGAGTTCGTGACGATGCCGCGGTAGGACTGGCGCTTCCATTTCGCGTCGACGAGCCCGGCCGTGACGAGCTCGTCCACGTCGGGCGCCAGCGAGAGCGCGACGATGTCCGCCTTCAGGCCGGCCTTGACGGCCCGCGCCTGGTCGCCCGAGGCCGCATACGACTGGCTGAAGCTGACGCCGCCGCCCGGCTGGGTCTTCTGAAAGTCCGGAATCAGCTGGTTGTAGGCCTCGCGGGGCGTCGAGTAGGCGACCAGCGAAAGCCGAACGTCCTTGGTCGAGGCCGCGGCGACGGACGAGGCCACGGCCGCCGCGAGGAGTGCGAGTAGCAGGAATCTCCGACGCATGTGCATCCTTTCGAGCTTGTCTACAGGTTTGATGGAGATTCGAAGTTCTAATGACAGAAATAAGATTTGTCAATTCACAACCGCACCTGCCAGAATCGCCCGATGCGTCAGGCGCGTGGAGGGGTGCTCGTGGTGGGCGGCGGCTTCGCCGGCGGCTATGTCGCGCGGCTGCTCGGCCAGCGCGGCGCGACGATCGTCAGCCCGGAGAACTTCATGCTCTACACGCCGATGCTGCCGGAGGCCGCCTCGGGGACACTCGAGCCGCGGCACACCGTCGTCCCGTTCCGCCAGATGTGCCCACATGCGGAGCTCGTGCTCGGCCGCGTGACGGCAATCGACGAGGAGCGGCAGCCGGTGCACGTCGAGACGCCGGATGTGGGCACGTTCGACGTCGGCTACGACCAGCTCGTGCTCGCGCTCGGCGCAGTCCCCCGACGTTTCCCGGTTCCCGGCCTCGCCGAGCACGGGCTCGGCTTCAAGAACCTCGCGGACGCGATCGCCCTCCGCAACCGCGTCCTGCGCCAGCTCGAGGCGGCCGACGCGGAGTCCGATGCCGGCGAGAGCTCGCGCTCATCTCGGCTTCGTCTTCGTCGGCGCCGGCTACGCGGGCGTCGAGGCGCTCGCGGAGCTGTCCGATCTCGTCCGAACGACGCAGTTCGCTGGTATCCGCGCCTGCGCAGCGTCCCGCAGCGTTGGGTGCTCGTCGACGCCGCACCGAAGATCCTGGCGGAGATCCCGACCCGGCTCGGCGACTACGCCGCAAAGGAGCTGACGGGCCGCGGCGTCGAGATCCACGTCTCGACGATGCTCGAGTCGTTCGACGGCGACGAGGCCGAGCTCTCGAACGGCGATCGGATCCCGGCCCGGACGCTCGTCTGGACCGCAGGCGTCAAGGCAAGCCCCGACGCTCGGCGTGTTCGGGATGCCGCTCGACGAGCGCGGCCGCGTCCGCGTCGACTCCGTTCCTCCGCGTCGAGGGGCGCGAGCGCATCTGGTCGCTCGGCGACTGCGCCGCCGTCGCCGAACGCGCGGACGCCCGGTCAGTTCGACCCGCCGACCTGCCAGCACGCCCTCCGGCAGGCGCGCCGGCTGGCGAAGAATCTGCTCGGCGAACACGGAGCGCGTACGGATACCGGATGCTCGGTCAGGTGGCGACGCTCGGGCGCTACAAGGGGATCGCGGACGTGATGGGCGTGCGCTTCCGCGGCTTCCCCGGCTGGTTCGTCACCCGCAGCTACCACCTGCTTCCAGCTGCCGCTCTTCTCGCGAAAACTGCGCGTCGTCGTCGACTGGACGACCTCGCTGTTCTTCCGCCGCGACATCGTCGAACTGTCGGGGCTCCACGATCCGAACCGGCTCGACCCCTGACGGTCAGCGAAGCGACTTCAGCGCGGCGCTGAGCGACTGCTTCGTCGTCAGGACGCCGGCGAAGAGGTCACCCTCGCGGGCGACACGGTCGAGCACGGCATCCATCGTGAACGCCGCCGGATCGAGCGACTCGTTCACCTCCTCCCAGCGCAATGGCGTCGAGACCGGCGCGCCGGGCTTCGGCCGCACCGAATACGCCGACGCGATCGTCTTCCCCTCGCCGTTCTGGTTCGAGTCGATCAGGACGCCGCGGCGCTTCGCCTTCGTCCATTCCGTCGTCACCAGCCCCGGATGCGCCCGCGCGAGCGCGCCGGCGACGATCTCCGAGAACTCGCGCGTCTGTGCGTACGTGTGCCGCCGCGCGACCGGCACGAGGATGTGGATGCCCTCGGAGCCGCTCGTCTTCGGGAACGACTCGAGCTCGAGCAGGTCGAGCATCTGCTTGATCAGGAGCGCGACCTGGATCGTCTCCGCGAAGCCGACGTCCGGCGGACGGGTCGAGGTCGAAGAGGACCCAGTCGGGCCGCGAGGGCTTGTCGACCCGCGAGTACCAGGTGTTCATGTCGATGCAACCCATGTTCACCATCCAGAGCAGCGCGAGCTCGTCGTTGACGAGCGCGAAGTCGATCAGGCGTCGCTTCGGCGGCTTGTCGCGGGTCGAGGCCTCGAACTGCCGCGTCGGGATCCAGTCAGGCATGTGCTTGGGGGCGTCCTTCTGGAAGAAGAACTTGCCGTTCCAGCCGTCCGGATACCGCTTCATCGTGAACGGCCGGTCCTTCAGGTGCGGGACGAGCACCGGCGCGATGTCGCGGTAGTACGCGATCAGCTCACCCTTCGTGATCCCCTCCTCGGGCCAGAACGGCTTGTCCAGGTTCGACAGCTTCAGAACGCGCTGACCCGCTGCGGATCTCCTCCGGCAACGGTGCTTGCTCGCGGTGCACCTCACTCGGCCTCCTTGTCCTCGCGCATGCCCTCGTAGACCGGTGCTCGAAGCCGGCCGTCGTGCGTCCACTCGGCGAAGCGGATCTCCGCGACGAGCGTCGGCTCGACCCAGACGACATCGCCCCTGCGCACTCTCGGCATCTTCGGCAGCTCCGCGAACGGCGACTCGTCGCTACGGAGCGGCTTCAGCTTGGTCGAGGAGCCGCGCGATCTCGGCGTCGTCGAAGCCGGTGCCGACGTTGCCTGCCCAGCGGAGGCGCGCCGTCCTCGTTGACGCCGAGCACGAGCGCGCCGAATCCGTTCGAGCGGCGGCCCTGCCCCTTCGTGTACCCGGCGACGACGAGCTCCTGCCGTCCCTGCGTCTTGACCTTGAGCCAGTCGCGGCTCCGCCGACCCGGCTCGTAGCGCGAGTCCGCGCGCTTGCTGACGATGCCCTCGAGCCTCTGCGCCGTGGCGGCCTCGAAGAGCGCGTCGCCGTCGTCGAACAGATCGGAGACGCGAACCGTCTTGCTGCGCTTGTCGATCAGCGCTTCAAGCCGCTCGTGCCGTTCGGCAGCGGTAGCTCGACGAGCGGCTCCCCGTCGATCTCGAGTACGTCGAAAAGGTAGAGCACGAGCGCACCAGACCCCTGCTGCATCGCCGAGAAACTCGCCCGGCCCTCGAGCGTCGAGCGCGCAGACCTCGCCGTCGAGCACGCAGTCGGGCGTCTTGACCGCCTGCGCGACCGCTCGGGCGACGGGCTCGAAGCGCGCCGTCAGCGACTTGCCGTTGCGGCTCGTCAGCTCGGCGACCCCGCCCGCGATCGTCACGATCGCGCGGTAGCCGTCCCACTTCACCTCGTGCAGCCAGCCTTCGCCGGACGGCACGGCGTCGGCGGGTGTGGCGAGCATCGGCCGATACGACCGCTCCTGCCTCGGCGGCGCTGCATCGGTCTTCTTCTTCACGAGCAGCCAGTTCTTCGGATCGCCGCCGAGCTTGGCCGGGACGAGCGTCCACGGGCCCTTCAGCTTCTCGCCATGGAGGTGCACCGTGATACCGCCGTTCGGCTTCTCCTCGACGAGCTCGTAGGTGCCCCGATCCCAGATCTCGACCGTCCCGGCGCCGTAGTTGCCTGCCGGGATCTCACCCTCGAATGTCGCATACGTGAGCGGGTGATCCTCGACGTGGACCGCGAGATGCTGCGTTCCCGGTTCAAGCGGCACGCCCTTGGGGACGGCCCAGCTGAGGAGGACGCCGTCACGCTCGAGCCGGAAGTCGTAGTGGAGCCGGCGCGCGTCGTGGCGCTGAACGACGAAGATCGGCGCTTTGCCGCGCTTGCCCTTGCCAAATGGCTCGGGCGTCCCTGCGCGAGAACGCTTGCGCTCGTAGTCCTGCAGCGAGGCCACGCTGAACTCATAGCGGTTGCGCAGGTTTGACGAAAGGAAGAACGGAGATCCACCAGATGCGCGACCGTATCCGGCGCGCACCGTCTTCTCCACCGAGAGCGGGGGTCAGTTGAGGCCGGCAATGCCGGCCTCAACACGTCTGAACCCCGATTACAAGCCGTATTCGGGACCGGGGAAAAGCCTGTGGAAGCTGTGGAAAGCCTGGAAGCTCAGGCGAGGACGCCCATCGAACGAAATTTCGCCCGCCGCGCCTTCCGCAGCTCGTGCGGCTTCATCCCCGCGAGCTCGTCAAGGGCATCGCCCACCGCAGCAGCCAGCAGCCGCGCGGCCTCGTCGGGGCTTTCGTGCGCCCCGCCCTCCGGCTCGGGCACGATCCCGTCGATCACGCCGAGTTCGAGGCAGTGCGCCGCGTCCGGCTTGAACGCAGCCGCCGCCTTCCGCTTCTCGCCCGCATCGCGCCAGAGGATCGCCGCGCAGCCCTCGGGTGAGATCACGGAGTAGATCGCGTTCTCCTGCATCAACACCCGGTCGGAGAGCGCGATCGCGACGGCGCCGCCGGACCCGCCCTCGCCGATCACGACGGCGACGGTGGGCACGCTCAGCCGCGCCATCACCGCCTGCGAGCGCGCGATCGCACCGCCCTGGCCGTGCTGCTCGGCTGCGACGCCAGGGTAGGCGCCGGGAGTATCGACGAGCGTCAGAAGCGGGAAGCTGTGCCGGTCTGCGAGTTCCATCACCCGCATCGCCTTCCGATAACCCTCCGGGTAGGCCATCCCGAAGTTCCGCTGCGTCCGCTCCTTGATGTCCCGGCCCTTCTGGTGGCCGATCAGCGCGACCGTCCGATTCTCGAGCTTCCCGATCCCCGTGACGATTGCCGCGTCGTCTGCCCGCCCGCGATCACCGTGCAGCTCAAACCAATCGTCCAGGATCCGCTCGACGTAGTCGAGCGTGTACGGCCGGTCCTCGTGCCGCGCGAGATCGACCTTCGTCCAGATCTCTTCGTCGGTCGGCTCGGCCTCAATCCGGTCGAGCTGGCGCTGGAGCCGCTCGAGCTCGCCGGAAAGACGCGCTCCCCGCAGAAGATCGAGTCCGCCCAGCTTGCTCAACCGATCACGGAGCCTGATCTCTGCATCCCGGGCCACCCTACTCCTCTCCGAAGAGACGGAGGAGGCGGGCCAGCGTCGCCCGCAACTCCGAACGCGGGACGATCGCGTCGACGTGCCCGAAGCGCAGGTTCGACTCGGCCAGGCCGAAGTCGTCGGGCAGCTTCTCGCGCGTCGTCTGCGCAACGACGCGCGGGCCGGCGAACGACATCAGCGCCCCAGGCTCGGCCAGGAGGACATCGCCGAGGCTGGCGAAGCTCGCGAGCAGGCCGCCCGTGGTCGGGTGCGCCATCACCGAGATCAGGCCGCAGCGGGCGTCGTGCAATTCCTCGACGGCGACGACGGTCTTCGGCAGCTGCATCAGCGCGAGGATCCCCTCCTGCATGCGCGCCCCGCCGGACGCCGAGACCGAGATCAACGGCACACCCGCCGCTGCGGCGCTCTCGCATGCACGTGTGAACTTCTCGCCCGTGACCGACCCCATCGACCCGCCCATGAAAGAGAAGTCCATCACCGCCAGCTCGCAGGGAAGATCCTCGATCGTCGCCGCGCCGACGACCAGGGCGTCGCCGAGGCCGGTCGCGACCTCCGCCTCGGCGAGCCGCTCGTTGTAGGCGCGCAGGTCGAAGAAGTGCAGCGGGTCGGCCGAGCGGAGGTCGGCCGCCTCCTCGGCGAAGCTGCCTCTGTCGGCCAGCTGCTCGATCCGCTCCCGCGCTCGCACTGGGAAGTGGTGCCCACAATGAGTACAGACGCGCAAATTCGCGATCAGCTCGTCGTCGCGGTAGTGCGAGCCGCAGTGAGGGCAGGTGTTCGGGTGCTTCTTCGCCGGCGGCTCGGGCGCCTGCTTGTGCTCGATCGAGACGTCGATCCTGGACGTTTCAGACATCGTGCGATCTTAGACCCGGCTTCCCGCCCCGGGGTTGCAAGACGCGGCTTCCCTAGAGGCCGAGCGCGGACGCGAGACGCACGAGCTTGGCCTCGTTCGCGTCGTCGCGAACCAGGCCCGTGAAACCAAGCCCCGCGATCCGGATTCGAGAGGAGAGGTTCACGAGCAGCGCCTCGACCTCGCCCAGCCGGAGGCCGTCCGGCTCGGGCATGAACACGGTCAGCTCGCCGGGGTCGAAGGAGTCGCAGTCGAGCGCGACGTAGACCGCATCCGCCCCCTCCAGCGCCCGCTCGACCGCGCCCTCGCCGGTCTGCACACCTGCCGCTTCGATGAACTCCACCTCGGGTGGGTCGAGATTGCGCGCGCCGACGAGGGCGACGTTGCGCGGGAGCACGGCGCCGTCGTCGATCACCATCCGCAGCGGCATCCCCCACGCGTTTCCCGAGGGCGACGACTCAGCTGTATTCAGATCGCCGTGCGCATCGAGCCAGACGACGGCGAGGCACTCCTCGCCGGCGGAGAGCCTCTCGATCGCACCGACGTGCGAGCAGCAGCAGCCACCAAGCACGATCGGACGGTCGGGGAGCTCGCAGGCGAGCAGGAGATTCTGCTCCGCGAGCGTGTCCGCCTCGATCACGCTCGCCTCCGGATAGGGCAGCTCCAGGCGAGCCGCCTCTGCCATCGTCTCGCCGCCGTCGCCCCAGGCGCGCGGGACGCGGACCAGTCCGGCGAGGAACTCGCGGCCGCAGGAGTGGCATTGGTACTCCGGGCCGACAGCGACCGCGGTCAGCGTGCGGCAGTCGGGACACCGGGCGCGCAGTCGGCTCACCCGGACAACCTACCCCCGCACGGGCCGCTCGAGAAAGACGGTGTCACGGTAGACGCGCATTCCCGCCCGCTCGTAGAGCCGGGTCGCGCCGGTGACGCTCGATGCGTCGACGCCGAGCGTGCCTCGCGCCAGACCCCGTTGCCGGAACCCCTGGAACGAGTGGAGCAGGAGCGCCTCGCCGAGACCCCGCCGCCGCCAGGCCCGCCGCACGCCGAGCAGGTTGACGTAGCCGGCCCGAGGATCCACCGGATCGCTCCGACAGATGGAGAACCCCGCCAGCTCGTCGCCTGCGATTGCGAGAAACCACAGCGAAGGGTCGTAGGAGTCCCGTTCGACGTGCCAGTGCGCCCACTCCTCGAAGGTCTCGTCGATCGGGTCGTTCGTGTCCTGCCAGACCTCGACGACGGCGTCGAAGACCGGCCGGTGATCCTCGGCCGTCGCGGTGCGGACGGAGATCTTCGGCGGCCAGACCGGCTCGCGGAGCTGGTCGCCGAGGTCGATCTCCATCCGGTAGGAGTGCCGGACCGGTTCGAAGCCGAGTGCGGAAAAGGCGCCGACGATCCGGGAGTCGTCCTCCGACGTCCAGACGCGGAGCCGGCCTTCGACCGCGCGCTCCTCCAGCCAGGCGACAAGCTCGGCCGCCACCTCCCCGGCGTCCACGTCCGGCGCCACCTTGACGTCGCACCACCAGAGCGGCGGGTCCTCGCGAGTCGGGTCGGCGTCCGCGTAGCCGATCAGGCGCCCGTCGCGCTCGAGCACGCGCAGATCGCGGTCGACCTCGACGTACGGCGTCGTCAGCCAGGTGCGCAGATCGTCCGCGGTGTAGTCGGCCTCGCCGAACGCAGCCACCTGGTGCGCGTTCATCAGCTCCAGCATCGCGTCGAACTCGTCGTCGCGCGGCGGCCGCAGCGTCACGCCGGTACGAGCTCGTCGAGCACGTCGGGCAGGCCGGAGAGATCCGGCAGCTCGCGATCAGGTTCCGCGTCGGCCGTGTGGGCGAACGAATCGGCGCCGCCGCGGCTGATCCACACCGTCTTCAGCCCGAGCGCGTTCGCGGGCGCGACGTCGTGGAAAGCGCTCGCGCCGACATGGACATGACGCTCCTTCGCGGCGGTCGTGGTCTCGAAGAACCGCTCCCAGTGGCCCGACTCCGGCTTGTACGAGCGGACGTCCTCCGCAGTGACGATCAGGTCGAACGGCACCCCGAGCCGCTTTTCCGACTCGACCATCAGCGCATGGTCGATGTTGGAGAGGATCGCGAGGCTCCAGCCGCGCCGGCGCAGCTCCGCGAGCGCCTTCGGCGCCTCCGGGTACGGCGGCCACCCCGGCAGCGACTGCGCGAGCGCTCCGCCCTCGCCCTCGGGGATTCCGTAACCCGACTCGTTCGCCAGCCGCTCGAGCGTCAGCGCGAGCACCTCGTTGTAGGTGCGGTAACCCTCGCCCTGGATCTCCGGTTCGAGCTCGTGGTAGCGGCGCAGCAGCGTCGGCGCCTGCTCCGCGCCGTAGAGCTGCTCGAGCACGCCGCCGATGCCCGTGTTCCAATCGATCAGCGTGCCGTAGCAATCGAACGTGGCCCAGCGCGACATGGCCGGGAGCTTACTGTTGGGTCGTGCTCGTTCGCGCGCTCGATCCCGACGACTACCCGGCCGTCGCAGCTGTCTTCGCCGAGGGGATCGCGACCGGTCTGGCGACGTTCGAGACGGCCGCCCCGACGTGGGAGGAATGGGATGCGGGTCACTTCCGGGACCATCGCTTCGTCGCTGAGCTGGACGGCGAGGTCGTCGGCTGGGTGGCCGTCGTCCCGTACTCCCGGCGCGCCGTCTACCGCGGCGTCGGCGAGGAGAGCGTCTACATCGCCGAGCGCGCACGCGGCCGCGGCGTCGGTCGCGCCCTGCTCGAGGCCGTGATCGAGAGCGCCCGGGAGGGCGGGCTGTGGACGCTGCAGGCCGGCATCTTCCCCGACAATCTCGCCTCCCTGGAACTGCACCGACGCCTCGGGTTTCGCGAGGTCGGCATCCGCGAGCGGATCGGCCGACTCAACGGGGTCTGGCGCGACGTCATCCTGCTCGAGCTTCGCCTCTAGCAAGTAACAGTCTGTTGCAAGGCGTTACTGGAGGCGCCGGCGTGCCTCTTCGGCTCCCAGTAAGAGACGGTTTACTCGGCGCGACGCTGGGGGGCGCTACTCGTCGTGCTTGCGGAAGACGACGCACGCGTTGTGGCCGCCGAAGCCGAACGAGTTCGAGACGCCGACCGTGATCTCCGACTCGCGCGCCTCGTTCGGGATGTAGTCGAGGTCGCACTCGGGATCCGGGTCCTCGTAGTTGATCGTCGGCGGCAGGATGCCGCGCTCCGTCGCGAGGATCGTGAAGATCGCCTCGACCGCTCCCGCGGCGCCGAGGCAGTGGCCCGTGGCGCCCTTGGTCGACGAGACCGGCGTCTTGGCCGCGTTCTCCTCGCCGAGCGCGAGCTTGATCACGCGCGTCTCGCTCACATCACCCACCGGCGTCGAGGTGCCGTGGGCGTTGATGTAGCCGATCTCGGATGCGTCGATCCCGGCATCCGCAAAGGCCATCGTCATCGCCCGCGCCGGGTTCGTCCCGGACGGGTCCGGCTCGGTGATGTGGTTGGCGTCCGAGGAGACGCCGTAGCCGATCAACTCGGCGTAGATCTTCGCGCCGCGCGCCTTCGCGTGCTCGAGCTCTTCGAGCACGACGACGCCGCCGGCCTCGCCCATGACGAAGCCGTCGCGGCCGGCGTCGAAGGGCCGCGAGGCCCGCTTCGGATCCTCGTTCCGGCGCGAGAGGGCGCGCATGGCACCGAAGCCGGCAATGCCGACGCGGGTGATCCCCGCCTCGGTGCCGCCGCAGAGCATCATGTCGGCGCGGCCGAGCCGAATCGCGTCCGCGCCTTCGCCGATCGCCATGTTCGAAGCGGCGCAGGCCGTGCACTGCGAGGAGAGCGGGCCCTGGGTGCCGAGCTCCATCGAGACCCAGCCGGCGCCCATGTTCGGGATGATCGCGGTGATCGAGAACGGGTTGACGCGATCCGGGCCGCGCTCGATCAGCGTCTCGTAGCAGTCCTGGAACGCCCCGAGACCACCGATCCCGGTGGCGATCGAAGCGCCGATACGCGGCGACTCCTTCGCGATCTCGATCCCCGAGTCGGCCTCCGCCTGGCGAGCGGCGGCGACCACCATCTGGGCGAATCGGTCCATCCGGCGCGCCTGCTTGCGCTCGATCCAGATCGTCGGGTCGAAGTCCTTCAGCTCGCAGGCGAAGTGCACCGGGAACTCGTTCGCGTCGAACTGCTCGATCTCGGCCGCCCCGGACCCGCCCGCGATCAGGTTCGACCACGTCGTCTCGACGTCGTTCCCGAGCGGCGTCACCATCCCGAGCCCGGTCACGACCACACGCCGTCTTCCGTTGTCTCCAGCCACCTACATCCCCAGTCCGCCGTCGACGAGCAGCACCTCGCCCGTGATGAACGAGGCGGCGTCGGAGCAGAGGAAGCGTACCGCTCCGGCGACGTCCTCCGGATCGCCGAGGCGGCCGAGCGGCGTGTTCTCGAGCATCGCGCCGGTCGCGTCCTCCGGCAGGACGTCGGTCAGCTGCGTCTTGACGTAACCAGGAGCGACGACGTTGGCCCTGATGTTGCGCGAGCCGAGCTCTCTCGCCAGCGACTTTGTAAAGCCGATGATCCCGGCCTTCGAGGCGGCGTAGTTCGTCTGGCCCCAGTTGCCGTGGACGCCGACGATCGAGGAGATATTCACGATCGCGCCCGCGCGCTTCTTCATCATCGGCCGCGTCACTGCGCGGCAGGTGTAGAAGACCGACGCGAGGTTCGTGTCGAGCACCGTCCGCCAGTCGTCGTCGGACATCCGCGCGAGCAACCCGTCGCGCGTCAGTCCGGCGTTGTTGACGAGGATGTCGATGTCGCCGGCCTCGTCGACGAGCCGTTTGGCGTCTTCCGCGTTCGAGACGTCGGCCTGGATCGCGCTGCCGCCGAGCTCGGTCGCGAGGGCCTCTGCGTCGTCCTTGCCCGACCGGTAGCCGACGACCACGGCTGCGCCGGCGGCGGCGAGCTCGGTCGCGATTGCCTTCCCGATCCCCTTCGAGGCGCCGGTGACGAGCGCGGTCTTACCGTCGAGCCGCGCAAACTCAGGCAAGCGTCTTCTCCAGCTCGCGGAGGCCGTTCATGTCGCTGACGGAGACGGTGCGCACGCTCCTGTCGATCCTCTTCAGTAAACCGCTGAGCACAGTGCCGGGGCCGACCTCGACGAAGACGGTCACGCCCTTGCCGACGAGCTCGCGCGCAGCCTGAGTGAACCTGACCGGTGCCGTCAGCTGACTGACGAGCAGCTCGCGGTAGTGGGCGGCGTCTTCGAGCTTCGCAGTCACGGTCGACATGAAAGCCGTTCGCGGATCGGCGAAGTGGATCTTCTCGACGGCTGGGCGAAGCTTGTCGGCCGCCCGCTCGACGAGCGGGGAGTGGAACGCCCCGGAGACCCGCAGCCGGACCGCACGTCGCGCGCCTTCGCGCTCTGCCTCGGTGCAGCACTCGCCCACGGCGTCGTCCTCACCGGAGATGACGATCTGGCCCGGGCAGTTGTAGTTCGCCGGCCAGACGTTCGAAATCCTCTTGCACAGACCCTCGACCACCTCGTCGGCGAGACCGAGGATCGCTGCCATCGACCCCGGCCGCTCCTCCGCGGCCTCCGCCATCGCGATCCCGCGCTCGGTCACGAGCCGGATCGCGTCGGCCGAGCCGATCGACTCCGCTGCGCCGAGCGCGGCAAACTCGCCGACCGAGTGCCCGACCACGAAGTCCGGATGGATCCCGTGCGCCCGGATCGCCTCGTTGATCGCGAGGCTCGTCGCCACGAGCGCCGGCTGCTGCAGCTTCGTGTCGAGCAGGTTCTCGATCGGGTCGTGGAAGCAGATTTGCTTGAGGTCGAGCCCGGAGGCGGCACTGCCGGCCTCGTAGACGGCCATCGCCTCGGGCACGGCCTCGGCGACGTCGCGTCCCATCCCGGCCTCGTACGAGCCCTGGCCCGGGAACATGAAGGCGATCTTGCTCACGCGGCAACTCCTCCTTGATTCCACTCGATCAATGCGGAGCCCCAGGTGAGGCCCGCTCCCATTCCGGTCATCAGCACCAATTCTCCCTCGCGGAGCCGGCCGTCGGCGGCGGCATCGGCGAGCGCGAGCGGAATCGAGCCCGAGGACGTGTTCCCGTAGCGGTCGACGTTGACGACCACCTTCTCCTCCGGGATCCCGAGCTTGCCAGCCGCATGGTCGATAATCCGCTTGTTCGCCTGGTGCGGCACGTACACGTCGATGTCGTCGACGGTCAACCCGCACTCGTCGAGCACCTTCTGCGCCGAGCTGACCAGTACCCGCGTCGCGAACTTGAACACCTCACGGCCGTTCATCTTGACCAGCTTGTCGGCGTTCTCGAAGTAGCGCGAGCCGCTCCCGGGCAGCCAGAGGTTCTTGCCGCCACCGCCGTCGGCACCGAGCTCGAAGCCGAGGAAGCCGCCCTCGTCGACGTGCTCGACCACGACGGCGCCGGCGCCGTCGCCGAAGAGGACGAGCGTCGAGCGGTCCTCCCAGTCCAGGATCTTCGAGAGCACGTCGCCCCCGACGACCAGCGCCCGCTTCGAGAGCCCGGTAGAGACCATCGCGTACGCCTGCGCGACTGCGTACATGAAGCCGGTGCAGCCCGCCAGCAGGTCGTAGGCGGCCGCGTCGGGCATCCCGAGCGAATCCGCGAGCAGCGCCGAGCTGGTCGGGAACATCATGTCGGGCGTCACGGTCGCGACCACGATCAGGTCGATCGAGGCAGCGTCAACGCCCGCGTTCGACATCGCAGCGACCGCTGCGGGAGCGGCGATGTCGGTCAGCGCTTCCTCCTTCGCCGCGAAGCGGCGCTCGTGAATGCCGGTGCGCTCGACGATCCACTCGTCCGTCGTGTCGACGTACTGCTCGAGATCCTTGTTCGTGAAGACGCGCTCGGGCACGTTGACGCCGAGGCCCGTGATCCCGACCCGTCGCCCGTTGGCGGAGCCGATCACGACGACCGGTCCACGGCGAAGGTGAGCGTGCCGCGGACGGCGAGCTCACCGTTCACGGTTGCGCGCGCCTTGCCCTTGCCGATCGGTCCGCGGACCGTCTCGAGGTCGCACTCGAGCGTCAGCTCGTCACCGGGCCGCACGACGCGCTTGAAGCGGACGTCGTCGATGCCGGCGAAAAGGGCGATCCGGCCGCGGTTCTCCTCGTCGCTGAGGACCGCGACCGCGCCCGCCTGGGCGAGCGCCTCGACCATCTTCACGCCCGGCATGATCGGGTTGCCGGGGAAGTGGCCTGCGCAGTCCTCGTCGGTGACGAGCTTCCGCGCAACGACGCGCTTGTTCGGCTCGAGCTCGGTCACCTCGTCGAGCAGGAGGAAGGGGTCGCGGTGCGGCAGGATCGATTCGATCTCGCTCTTTCCCAGCGGCAGCTTCATGCCGACAGCCGTTCCCGGAGGTCGTTGCGGCCTCGGTGTGCGTGGCACTTCGCCGTACCGACCGGCATCCCCTCGGCACCGGCGATCTCTTCGAAGCTGAAGTCGAACCCGTGCTTGAGCACGACCACCTTCGCCTGCGCGGGCGAGATCTCGGCCAGCTGCGCGCCGAGCTCGGCACGAAGCTCCGAGGCCTCCGCAGCCCGTGCCGGGTCGCCGTCGCGCGCCTCACGCCGGTCTTCCTCGAGCGGTTCGCAACGCCGCGTCAACTGGCGTTGGGCGACGTCGCGGCAGACGTTGACGACGAGCCGGTGCAGCCACGTCGAAAACGAGGATTCGCCCCGAAATTGCGGCAGCTTCACGCAGAGCTTCGCGAGCGCGTCCTGTGACGCATCGCATGCATCCTCGTGGTCGCGAAGCAGATGGTGGGCCAGCCGTTCGACCCGCGGCGCGTGCCGCTCACAGAGCGCAGCGAGTGCGCGTCGGTCGCCGTCCTTTGCTCTCTTCACCAGAATCGGATCGCTCAGCCTCTCGTAGACCAGCGGCTCGTCTTGCCGGAGGTCCTGACCGATTGGACGCGATCTGCGCACGGGCGGTTGCACCCGTCGAGTCTACGGACTCGCGCGGCGCTACCGCTTGGATGCGGGGATGCTCTTGTTGCCGGCGGGATCCCAGGCGACTGCGCGCACGAGCCCCAGACGCGGCGCGTTCGGAATCCGCGCGATCCCCGCCACGCTCGCGTCGTAGACGAGACGCCGCGTGCCGAAGCTGAGCGTCACCTCGGCGGGCTCGTTGATCCAGATCCTGAGCGGGCTGCGTTGGACGATGCGCAGCCGCGGCTGCCGCGTGTCGGCCGCAAACGGCAGCGTAACCGTGGACGTCGCGATCGAGTCGGTCGCCTCGACGGTCGCCTCGTACATCCCGTCCACGAGCCGGCCGACGCGCTTGACGCCGTCCCAGTCGATCTTCCTGGCGCCCGCTTCGAGCGGACCGGAGAATGGCGTCGCCACCCACTTGCCGTTTTTCGTAATGCGCACGCGCACCTCGGCCGGCGCAGCAAGCGAGAACCTGAACGAGATCTGGTCGGCGCGGCCGTCGGCGTTCGGTGAAAACGCGAGCCGGGTGGCCGCGACGTTTCCGAGCGTTCGCGTCACCGCCAGTTGCGTGGATGCGGTCGCAATGCGCCTGCCGGTCGCGTTGGCGGCGAGCTCGATCCGGAAGATCCCGTTCGGCAGCGGTGTCGGGTCGAAGCGGAGCACGTGCTCGCCGGCCCGCTTCCACGTCTTCGGAAAGGCGGAGACCTCGGCGCCGAGCACATCCAGGACGCGGACGGCCACGTTCGCAGGTGTGTTCAGGGTGTACGTGATCGTCGTGCTGTCCGAGATCGTGTCACCGTTCGGTGAAACCGTCTCCGGGTCGGCTGAGAGCCCGGCGATTGCGAGCGAGACGTCGCCGCCGCCGATCACGCCTTGTGCAGGCGTAAGGCTCTGGTCCGAGCGGATCATGTACGTGTAGCTCCCCGGCAGCACCGCCCTCGCGTCCCAGGTCCAGTCGACGTTCGCGCCCGCGCCGGGCGAAGAGGCGACGGCGTTGCCGGACGCGTCGTAGACGTCGACCGTCCAGGGCAGCGGCGACGACAGCGTTGCCCGGAACCGCACCATGCCGGGGACGGCGCCGGTGACCGTCGGCGCGTAGAGCTTGGGCAGCCCGATCCTGGCGACCTCGCCTCCGATCGCGTTGAGCAGGTTGTAGAGCGCAGTGCCGGGGCAGTCGGTGAAGCCGGTGTCGCGATGACCCGCGATGGTCCGGAGGAACACGGGCAGTCCGGCGCCGAAGCGGGCATTGCCGCCCGAGACGAACGACTGCGTCGTGGCCGGGTCGACGTGTGCGACGTCGAGGCGCCAGGCGAGCAATGCGGCGAGTGAGCTGCGCGCCTTCGCCGCAACCGCCAGCGAGCTGTACTCCCCGAGCACGGCGACGCCGACGGAGCCGGTGTTGAAGCCCTCCGCGTGCGCCCCGACGACGTTGCGCTCAACCCCGCCGTAGCGGCCCTCGTAGACGGTGCCGAAGCGATCGACCAGGAAGTTGTAGCCGATGTCGTTCCAACCGTTCCCCTTCACGTGGTAGAGCTGGATCGCCCGGACGATCGCCGGCGCCTGGGCTGCGGTGTAGCCGTTCGCGCCCGCGGTGTGATGGACGATCGCGATGCGAAGATTCGCTGCGAAGGAGGGCCCGGCACGCCGGATCTTCTCGTCCGCCTTCCAGCCTGCGCGCTGCACGATCGCGGGCGCACCTGCCTTTTGCAGTGCGCGCGCAGGGACGCCGGCCGCGGGGCTGGAGACAAACCAAGCCCGCAGGCGCGTGACGCGGCCGCGCACCCGATACTCGATCCGATCGGACGGCCCGACCCACCATGGATTGCCGAGCCGCCACGCCCCTACGCGGGCGCGCTCGACGGCGGTGGCGTCGGGACCGTCCTCCGCCTCCGGCGCCGCGGCCTCCCAGGCGCTCCAGCGGCCGCTCGTCGAGCGAACCCGGAACCGCACCGTGCCCGCGCCCCGCCAGTGCAGTCCGACGAGGTCGAAGCGGGCCGGGGAGCCGGCGGTCGCCAGCGTCCGCTGGCCGCCGAGCGGCACATCGCGCGAGGCGATCGTCGCCTCCTGCGCCAAGGCGGGCGCGGGCAACGCGAGGGCGAGTCCGATGAGGATGAGGAGGCGTCGGCGCACGGCGGTCTCCACCAGAGGGTGGCGGCTTCCCCTTTCGGCGACAAGAGCCTCGCCCCTCGTTTGACCGAATCCTTACAGCTACTGTCTGGGTGTGGCGGGCCTCGCACGGGGAGTCCTGGTCGTCGCCGCAGCGGCAGCCGCGGCCGCATTTGCCGTTGCCGCACCCGCGGCCGACTCCTCCCCGCGTGTCCTCGTTGCCGAGTTCGAGAACGACGTCAACCCGGTGACGCAGGACTTCCTGCTCGACGCGATCGAACGCGGCGAGGAGGAAGGCTACAACGCCGTCGTGATCGAGATGGACACACCGGGTGGGCTCTCTTCCTCGATGCGCGGGATCGTCAAGGGCGTCCTGGCCGCCGATATCCCGGTCGTCGTCTATGTCGCGCCGCCGGGGGCGAGCGCCGACTCGGCCGGAGCCGTGATCGGCATGTCCGCTGACGTGCTCGCGATGGCGCCGCAGACCAACATCGGCTCTTCTACGCCGGTCTCGATCGGCGGTGAGGACATCTCGCGCGACCTGCGCCGGAAGATCGTCAACGATGCCGCCGCGTATATCGGCGAGCTCGCGCGCGAGCACGGCCGCAACGTCAAAATCGCGCGCGAGATGGTGACCAAGGCGACGAATCTCGGCGCCCGCGAGGCGCTCCGCCTGAACGTGATCGACGTGGTCGCGATCGACTACCCCGACCTCTTCCGCCAGATCGACGGGATGCAGACGGAACCGAAGGGGCTGACGATCTCGACACCACCGGGCACGCAGGTCGACCGGGTCGAGCTGTCCGGCTGGAAGCGTCTCCTCGACCTCCTGATCGACCCGAACATCATCGCGCTGATGCTCTCGATCGGGCTGATCGGGATCGTCGTCGAGCTCTGGAACCCCGGTCTCGTCTTCCCGGGCACGGTCGGGGCGATCTCGCTGATCGTCGGCCTCTACGGGCTGCAGGTGCTGCCGATCTCCGCTGCCGGACTGCTGCTGATGCTCCTGGCGGCCGGCTTCTTCATAGCCGAGGCGTTCATCGTCTCGCACGGCGCGCTCGCCGTGGCGGGCGCCGTCATGTTCGTGATCGGCGCGCTGATGCTCTTCGACCCCGCTGGCGACGCCTACCAGGTCTCGATGCCCGTGGCCGTGGCGATCGCCGGCACGCTCGCGCTCCTGTTCGGACTCGCGCTGACGAAGGCGGCGCAGGTCCGGCGTACCCCCGTCGCCGTCGGCTCGCACCGGCTCGTCGGCGAGACCGCGGCGGTGCGAGGGGAGAACCTCGTCTTCATCGACGGCGAGCTCTGGCACGCCCGCAGCGCTGACGGCGAGCCGCTCGCCCCCGGCACGAGCGTGCCGGTCAAGAGCGTCGAGCCGGACACGCTCGAGCTCGTCGTAGGATCCCCTCTGGCCGAACCGACGGCCGTCTCGCCACCCGCCCCCGAAAGGACGTGATCCGTGGTCGCGCTGATCGCAATCGCCGCAATCGCCTTCCTGCTGCTGCTGTTCCTCTTCGCCGCGGTGAAGGTCGCGCGCGAGTACGAGCGCGGCGTCATCTTCCGCCTCGGCCGCCTGTTGCCGGAGCCGAAGGGGCCGGGCCTCTTCCTGCTCATCCCGATCGTCGACCGCATGGTCAAGGTCGACCTGCGCACGATCACGCTGAACGTGCCCCCGCAGGAGGTGATCACGAAGGACAACGTCCCCGTGCGCGTGAACGCGGTCGCCTACTTCCGGATCGTGGAGCCGAAGAACGCAATCGTCCAGGTCGAGAACTTCATGGTCGCGACCTCGCAGATCGCCCAGACGACGCTGCGCTCGGTGCTCGGCCAGCACGTCCTCGACGAGCTGCTCTCGGAGCGGGACAAAATCAACGCGATCCTCCAGACCATCATCGACGAGGCGACCTCTCCCTGGGGGATCAAGGTCTCGATCGTCGAGGTGAAGGACGTCGAGATCCCGGCCACGATGCAGCGCGCGATGGCGCGCCAGGCGGAGGCCGAGCGCGAGCGGCGAGCGAAGGTGATCGCAGCCGAGGGGGAGTTCCAGTCGTCGCAGAAGCTCCGCGAGGCCGCCGACGTGATGTCGCAGGCCCCCATGGCGCTGCAGCTGCGCTACTTGCAGACGCTGCTCGAGATCGGAGCGACGAACGCGACCACAATCGTCTTCCCCGCGCCGATCGACATGCTGACCGCCTTCATGGGGAGGCAGTCGGGTGACGGTGGCGGAACGCCTTAACTGCTGGTGAGCTGGCCGTTGGCGCTGCGGAACCGTCGTGCCGCTTCGATCGCGGCACCGAGATTCAGGCCCTTGTCCTTGGCCTGCTTGATCAGCATCACGGTCTCGAGCGCCTCGATGTCGTAAATCCGCTGCTTCTTGCCCTTGGTGGGGATCTGCGCCTTGTTCGTCCAGTAGTCCAACTGCATCTTCGAGATCCCGGCGATCTGACAGACCTGGCCGAGATAGAGCTCGATCTTGTCGAGGTGCTCTGAAAGGTTGACGGGCTCGAGAATGTCCACCTGTGTGTTGTAAGGCATGCTGATCCCTTTATCGGCGGATACGACAACCCCTCAGGAACATATACACGCTTTTCCCCGGTTTGGGAAGAGATACGGCCAGAAAACAGGAGGATTCGGCGTTAGAGCTCGTCGTCGTCCGACGGGGCGGGGTGTCCGTCCTCATCGAAATCCGGTTCGGGGAGCGGCTCGATGCCCGCCTCGACGGCGGCGTCGGCGGCATGCTCCACAGCGGAATCGGAGTCAGTCCCTTCCATCACGAGCGCCAGGCTCGAGACCTTGTCCTCGTCGCCCCGCAGCCGCATCACGATCACGCCCTGCGTCGACCGGCCGAGTCGCTTGACGTCCTCGACCGGGATCCTGATCACGGTGCCGCCGGTCGAGATCAGCATCACCTGATAGCCGTCGCGGACAACGCGGGCGCCGGCGAGCTTGCCGCGGGCGTCAGTGAGCTGGATCGTCTTGACTCCGAGTCCGCCGCGACCTTTGACCGGATAGTCCGAGACACGCGTGCGCTTGCCATAGCCGTTCTCAGTCACGACCAGCAGGTCGGTGTCGTCGTGGGCGATGTCGAGCTCGATCACTTCGTCGTCCTTGCGCAAGCCCATGCCCTTGACGCCCGACGCGGCCCGGCCCATCGAGCGCACGTCGCGCTCATGGAACCGGATCGCCTGGCCCCCGCGGGAGACCATCAGGACGTCGTCGTCGCCGTCGGAGAGCCGGACGCCGACAAGCTCGTCGTTCTCGCGCATCTTGATCGCGATGATCCCGTCCGCCTTCAGCGGCGTGTTGTACTCGAGGAACTCCGTCTTCTTGACAACGCCGGCCTTCGTCGCGAAGAGGAGGTACTTGGCCTCCTTGAAGTCCCGCGTTGCGATCACCGCCTTCACCTGTTCGTCCTGACGGAACGGGAGCAGGTTGACGATCGCGCGGCCCTTCGACTGGCGCGAGCCGAGCGGGAGCTCATGCACCTTCAGTCGGTAGACCTTGCCGACGGTCGTGAAGAACAGGACGTAGTCGTGGGTGGAGGCGACGAAGAGGTGCTCGATGTAGTCCTCGTCCTTCAGGTCCATCCCCATCACCCCGATACCACCGCGCCGCTGTTCGCGATAGGAGGTGACCGGCAGCCGCTTGATGTAGCCGGATCGCGTGATCGCGATCACCATGTCCTCCTCGGCGATCATGTCCTCGAGTGAGAATTCGCCCTCGGCCGCGATGATCTCCGTGCGCCGATCGTCGGACTTGCCGTAGAGCGCCTTCAGCTCGAGCAGTTCCTCGCGGATCAGCCCGTCGACGCGGGCGGGGTCGCCCAGGATCGATCGCAGCTCGGCGATCCGCTCCTGCAGATCTGCGTACTCGTCCTCCACCCGCTTTCTCTCGAGACCGGTGAGGGCCCGTAGCCGCAGGTCGAGAATGGCGGTGGCCTGGATCTCCGACAGCGAGAACTGCGCCATCAGCTGCTCGCGCGCCGCATCGGTGTCGGCCGCGCCGCGGATGACGCGGATGACCTCGTCGAGGTTGTCGAGCGCGATCAGGTAGCCGGAGAGGACGTGCGCTCGGCCCTCGGCCTTGCGCAGCTCGTACTTGGAGCGGCGGGTGACGATCTCGCGCTGGTAATCGAGGTAGTGCGTGACGAGCTCGAGTAGCGAGAGCGTCTTGGGCACGTTGTCGACGAGCGCGACCGCGTTGTAGCCGAACGTCGCCTGCAGAGAGGTGTGCTTGTAGAGCTTGTTCAGCACGACCTGCGGGATCGCCTCGCGCTTGAGCTCGATCTGGATCCGCATGCCAGTGCGATCGGAGTGGTCGGCGAGATCCGAGACCTCGGTGATCACCTTCTCGCCGACGAGGTCGGCGATCTTCTTGATCACGCCCGAGTCGCCGCCCTTCTTGACGCCGTACGGGAGCTCGGTGACGATGATTGCGGTCTTGCCGCCGCGCAACTCCTCGATGTGGGCGCGGGCGCGCATGACGATCCGGCCACGACCAGTGCGATAGGCGTCACGAATCCCCTGACGGCCGACGACGATCGAGCCGGTCGGGAAGTCTGGGCCTTTGACGTGCTTCATCAGGTCGTCGACGTTGGCGTCCGGCTTGTCGACAAGCTCCACGATCGCGTCGACGATCTCGCCCAGCCGGTGCGGCGGCATGTTCGTGGCCATCCCGACCGCGATCCCGGCGGAGCCGTTGACGAGCAGGTTCGGGAAGCGCGACGGCAACACGCTCGGCTGCTTGCGCGACTCGTCGTAGTTCGGCTCGAAGTCGACGGTGTCCGCGTCGATGTCGCGCAACATCTCGGTGGCGATCCGCGACAGGCGCGCCTCGGTGTAGCGCATCGCCGCCGGCGGGTCGTCGTCGATCGAGCCGAAGTTGCCCTGGCCGTCGACGAGGGGATAGCGCAGCGAGAAGGGCTGAGCCATCCGGGTGAGCGTGTCGTAGATCGAGGCGTCGCCGTGCGGGTGGTACTTCCCCATCACGTCGCCGACAGTCGCGGCAGACTTCTTGTAGGGGCGGCTGGGCTGCAGCCCCGCCTCGTGCATCCCATAGAGGACGCGGCGGTGCACGGGCTTGAGGCCGTCGCGAACGTCGGGCAGCGCTCGCCCGACGATCACGCTCATCGCGTAGTCGAGGTAGCTCGAGCGCATCTCCTGCTCGAGCTCGCGCGACTCGATCCGGCCACCGCCGAGCGGCTCGTTCGTGAGGTCGGTCATCTAGACGTCCAGGAAGCGCACGTCGCGCGCGTTCTCTTCGATGAAGGCACGGCGGGGCTCGACCTGGTCGCCCATCAACGTCGAGAAGATCCGGTCGGCGGCCGACGCATCGTCGACGTCGACACGAATCAGGAGGCGCCGCGCCGGGTCCATCGTCGTCTCCCAGAGCTGCTCCTCGTTCATCTCGCCGAGTCCCTTGAAGCGCGAAAGCTGCAGGCCCTCCTTGGCGAGATCGAGCGCCTCGTGCCGGAGCGACGCAAACGTCTCTGCCTCCCGCCGCTTCTTGCCGGCGGCGAGCGCGAAGGGCGGCGGGCCGACGATCTCGATCAGCTTGGCGTACGCCTTGCGCAGGTTCGCGTAGATCGGGGAGGTGAAGAGCGCGGCAGGGACCGTGACGTGCGTCGCCGAGCTCGTCTCCGTCTCGACCACCTTCACCTCGATCGATCCTTCGGCAGTGCCGAGGATGCTGAGCGCGTAGCCGTTGTCGACCGACGCCTCGATCGCCTTGTCGAGATCTGCGATCGACGCCGCGTCGCCCTCGACGATCCGGTGCGTGATCACGAAGTCGGCCGCAGCGGCACCGTAGTCGACCCGGAGGCGCGCGAGCCAGCCCTCGAACTCGGCCAGCGAGCGGACGAAACGACCCCAACGGGCCTCGGTCAGCTTCAGCGTCTCGCCGCTGCGCGAGGTGATCTCGAGATCGCCGATCCGTTCGCGGACGAGCAGCTCCTCGAGCTGGGCGTCCTTCTCGAAGTAGTACTCCTGGTTGCCGAGCTTCACCTTGTAGAGCGGCGGCACGGCGATGTAGACGTGGCCACGCTCGATCAGCTCCGGCATCTGGCGATAGAGGAACGTCAGGATCAACGTCCGGATGTGCGAGCCGTCGACGTCGGCGTCGGTCATGACGATGATCCGGTGGTAGCGGAGCTTGGCGATGTCGAACTCATCGCCGAGGCTCGTCCCGATCGCGGTGATCATCGCCTGGATCTCGTTGTTCGAGAGAACCTTGTTGATCCGGTTCTTCTCCGAGTTGATGATCTTCCCGCGCAGGGGCAGGATCGCCTGGTAGGTGCGGTCGCGACCCATCTTGGCGGAGCCGCCGGCGGAGTCCCCCTCGACGATGAACAGCTCGGCCGACTCCGGGTCTTTGATCGAGCAATCCGCAAGCTTGCCCGGCAGCGACATGCTCTCGAGCGCACTCTTGCGACGCGTCAACTCGCGCGCCTTGCGCGCGGCCTGCCGGGCGCGCGCGGCCGAGATCGTCTTCGTGATGATCTGGCGCGCGTCCTGCGGGTTCTCCTCGAGGAACTCGGCCAGCTTCTGATTGACGACTTGCTTGACGAGGCTCTCGATCGGCGGGTTGCCGAGCTTCGTCTTCGTCTGGCCCTCGAACTGCGGGTTGCGCAGCTTGACCGAGATCACGGCGGCAAGGCCCTCGCGGACGTCCTCGCCCTCGAGGTTGTCCTCCTTCTCCTTCAGCAGGCCCTTCTCGCGCGCATAGCGGTTGATCGTGCCCGTGAGCGCAGCGCGAAAGCCCGAGAGGTGGGTCCCGCCCTCATGCGTGTTGATGTTGTTCGCGAACGAGAAGACCGACTCGACGTAGGAGGTGTTCCACTGCATCGCCACCTCGACCGCCCCGTCGTCGTTCTCGCCCTCGAAGAAGACGATGTGCTTGTGGACGGGGTCCTTGGCGTCGTTGACGTAGGCGACGAAGTCCCTGATCCCGCCCTCGGCGTAGAACTCGTACCGCTCCTCGCCCTCGCGCTCGTCGGTGAGGACGATCCGGAGGCCGCGCGTCAGGAAGGCCGTCTCGCGCAGGCGCTGGACGAGCGTGGAGGTCGAGAAGTCCACTTCCTCGAAGATCTCCGCGTCGGGGAGGAAGTGGATCGTCGTGCCTGTCTCGCTCGTGTCGGCCGCGCCGGCGACCTCGACGTCGCCCAGCGGCACACCGCGCTCGAACTCCTGCCGGTACAGCTTGCCGTCGCGGCGCACCTCGGCGACCAGCCGCTCCGAGAGCGCGTTCACGACCGAGACCCCGACGCCGTGGAGGCCGCCTGAGACCTTGTAGCCGTCGCCGCCGAACTTGCCGCCCGCGTGCAGCTTCGTCAGCACGACCGTCATCGCCGAGAGGCCCTGGTCCTCGATCAGGTCGACGGGGATGCCGCGGCCGTGGTCGGAGACGGTGACGGAATTGTCCGGATGGAGGGTGACTGCGACGTGGTCGTTGTGCCCCGCGAGCGCCTCGTCGACGGCGTTGTCGACGACCTCGTAGACGAGGTGATGGAGGCCGCGCGGGCCTGTCGAGCCGATGTACATCCCCGGCCGCAGCCGGACGGGCTCGAGGCCCTCCAGAACGGTGATGTCTTTTGCGGTGTAAGCGGTTTCGGTCATCAAAAAAGCCCTGCAAATAGCCTATTTGCGGGCGGAGAACAGTGTATCAGAAACGCCGGTCGTCAGCGGGTCGTCGATCGGCTGTCGAGAGGCTCGCCGCGGCTGCCCGGGCGACCAGCCGGCGTAGCTCGTCGTCCTCGATCGCAGCGGCGATCTCGGCAGCTTCGGCTCGGCGCTCGGGACTGCTCTCGAAAGCCTCTTGCGAACGACCGGCGAGTGCGTCGGGCTCGGCCTCCGGCAGCGGTCCGGGCTCGAACCTGAGCGTCTGCGGCGTTCCCGCGCCGAGCTCGTCACGGAGCTGGGACAGGATCCTCTCGGCGAGGCGGCCGAGCTCGAACGCCCAGGTCGAGGAGGCTGTGTGGACGAGCAGCGTCCCGTCCCGCGCGATCCGCGCGGGCCAGGCGTTCCGCGCCACCGTCTCTCCGACCGCGAGCGGCCACGCGCGAACGATCGCGGCGGTGTCGCCCTCGATCGGCCCGAAGCGGCCGAGCTCCCGGCGCACCTCGGCGTCGAGCCGCTCCATCACCGCGCACTCACCGTCCCAGGAGTGACCTCGAGCAGCTGCGCGGGGTCGAGCGGCAGCGCGTCGGCGCCGGTGGCGGTGACGACGGCCTGGCCGACGCGGCCGATCCGCTCGGCCAGGATCAGCCGGCGTGAGGCATCGAGCTCGGACAGAACGTCGTCGAGCAGCACGAGCGGAGGCGTGTCCCGCTGCTCTGCGATCACCTCGGCCTCGGCGAGCAGCAGCGAGAGCACGGCCAGCCGCTGTTCCCCCTGCGAGCCGAAGCTGCGGAGGTCGCGTGCGCCGGAGCGGACCGTGATGTCGTCCAGGTGGGGGCCGAGGCCGGTGACGCCCCGTTCGAGATCGCGCTCGAGCCGCTGCTCGAACGCCTCCACCGTCGGCGGCTCGCCCGTGTAGTCGAGCGCTGCGTCCGGCAGGCCGAGCTCGCCGGCGCGCTCGGCGAAGGCCGGCGACAGGACCGCGAGCGCGTCCCGTCGGTACTCGACGAGCTGTGCGCCCAACGTCGCGACTTGCTCGGTCCAGGGCACGACGGCGTCGCGCGTGGACGCGCCAACCTGGACGCGGCGCAAGGCCGCGTTCCGCTGCCCGACCGCGGCCGCATACTCGACCGGCAGCAACGCGCGGCTCGGCTGCAGCCGGCCGAGCGTCCGGTCGAAGTAGGCCCGGCGAGCGGCGGGGCCGCCCTTGACGACGGCAAGACGGTCGGGCGTGAAGACCAGCGTCGCCAGCTCCGCGCGCAGCTGCTCAGCCGAGCGGAGCGAAGCGCCGTTCAGTTTGGCGCGCTTCCCGCCCTGCTGCAGCATCACCTCGAGCGCGAGCGGACGTCCGTCGCGATCGCCCGAGAGTGCGATCCGGGCTCCGTCAGTGCCGAGCCGGATGAGCTGCTGGTCCGCCCGCGTTCGCGGCGAGAACCCCTGCGTACCCACGTGCAGCGCCTCGAGCAGGTTCGTCTTCCCGGCTCCGTTCGCACCCGTCACGAGCACGAGCCCCGGCTCGAGCGCGAGCTCCAGTCGCTCGTAGGAACGGAAGTCGCGAAGCGTGACGTTCCGGACGATCAGGCTCTGGTTTCTCTACCCCGCCAACCTGATCGGCATGATCAGGTAGGTGAAGTCGCCGGCCGCGTCCTCGAGGATCGCCGGCCGGAGCGGATTGATCAGCTTGACGCGGACGTCGTCACCGACGATCGAGTCGACCCCGTCGCGCAGGAACTCCGCGTTGAAGCCGATCACGAACTCCTCGCCCGTGTACGCGGCCGGCATCGTCTCCTGGGTCTCGCCGACGTCCTGCGTCTGCGCGGAGACGGTCAGCTCGCCCTCTGCCAGCCGAAGCCGCAGCGGTGAATTGCGGAGTGCGAGCACGGATGCGCGGCGGACGACGTCCGCGAGCTCCGACTTCGGCAGTGTCAGCTCGACCTCGAACGTCTCGGGCAGGAGCTGCCGGTAGTTCGGGAACTGGCCGTCGATCCTTCGTGTTGTGAGCCAGGCACCTGTTTCGTCGCCGGAACGAATGCCGAAGACGGCGTGGTTCTCGTGCACGCCGAGTTCGACCGTGCCGCCGCCGGCCAGCCGCGACAGCTCGGTCAGCGCGCGAGCCGGGATGATCGCCTCGAGCTCGGGCGCGGCGGCGTCGAGCTCGGTCTCCTTGACCGAGAGCCGGTAGGAGTCGGTTGCCACCATGACGAGCTTCCCAGCTTCGAAACGGACGAGGATCCCCGTGAGCACGGGGCGCGACTCGTCGCGCGAGGCGGAGCGCGCAACCCGATCCACGGTCTCGAGCAACGCCTCGCGGTCGATCGAGTGCAGTTGGGTGTCGACTGTCGGCAGCCGCGGGAAATCCTCGGCGTTGAAGACGTGTAGGCGCGAGCTGTACGAGCCGGAGACGATCTGCACCGTGCCCTCCTCGGGCCGGTACTCGATCGTGACATCGCTCTCGGGGAGCAGGCGCGCGAGCTCGACGAGTGGTTTGCCGGGAATGACCACGGCGCCGTCTCCTTCGACCCGGGCGTCGAGTGTCGTCCGCAGCGACAACTCCATGTCGGTCGCGGCAAGCGTCAGCCCCTCACCGTCGGCGCGCAAGAGGATCCCGGAGAGCACCTGGACGGTGCCGCGGGTCGAGACGGCACGGGAGACCACCCCGAGTTTGGCCACGAGCTCCTCGCGGGCGACGCTGATCTTCATCCCGGTGCCGCTCGCCATCTCTGCCATCGTCCCATTTTCGCGGAGGTCGGGTTCCGCCGTCTCTGTCTCCATAGTTCTTTAAATCCTCTCGTAGAAGTCGTAGGGAGTGTGGACGACGGGGAAGACGGAGCTAATCGGCTTCCCGAGCGGGATTGCGCCGTGGATCGATGCCGTGGAGAAACCGCGGGTATCAACAGGGCGGATAGCGTTTCGCAAGGTTCCCACAGAAATCACCCGGCTTGCTTGATCCGTGCGGTCAGCTCCTGCACAAGGTTGTACACAGAGCGGTCCTCGCGGATCATCCCTTCGATCTTCGCGTTCGCGTGCATGACGGTGGTGTGGTCGCGGCCGCCGAACTCCTTGCCGATCTTCGGCAGCGACGAGTCCGTCAGCGCGCGCGAGAGGTACATCGCAACCTGGCGAGGATACGCGATCGACTGCGACCGCTTGGCGCTGCAGAGCTCGTTGACGGTCATCCCGAAGCGCTCGGAGACGGTCTCCTGAATCCGGCGGATCGAGATCTCGATCGACTGACCCTGGGGGAAGACGTCCTTGAGCACGTCCTCGGCGAGTTCCACTGTCATCGGCCGGCCGGTCAACGAGGAGAACGCGACCACGCGTGTGAGCGCGCCCTCGAGCTCGCGGATGTTCGTCGTCACACGCTCGGCAACGTAGGTGAGCACGTCCGGATCGGGCACGTGGATGCGGTCCGTCTTCTCCTTCTTGCGCAGGATCGCGATCCGCGTCTCCAGGTCCGGCGGCTGGATGTCCGTGATCAGACCCCACTCGAACCGGGAGCGCAGGCGCTCCTCCAGGGTTGCGATCTCCTTCGGGGGGCGGTCGGACGAGATCACGATCTGGCGGCCGGCCTCGTAGAGCGAGTTGAAGGTGTGGAAGAACTCCTCCTGGATCCGCTCCTTGCCCTCGAAGAACTGGACGTCGTCGACGAGCAGCACGTCGTACGTGCGGTAGCGCTGCTTGAAGCCTTCGATCCGCTTGTCGCGCAGCGAGTTGATGAAGTCGTTCATGAAGGTCTCGCTGGTGACGTAGCGCGCCGTCAGGCCGTTGCCGTGCTCGCCGACGTACTGGCCGACCGCCTGCAGCAGGTGGGTCTTGCCGAGGCCGGTGCCGCCGTAGATGAAGAGCGGGTTGTAGGCCTGCGCAGGCGCCTCCGCGACGGCGAGCGCGGCGGCGTGGGCGAAGCGGTTCGACGAGCCGATCACGAAGAGATCGAACGTGTACTTGAGGCTCATCGCGCCGCTGGCCGCAGGCTCCGGTGTACGGAGGCGGACAGGCTGTTCGAGCGGGTGACCGTCGGCACTCTGCCCAGTGGTTGGGCTGTCGCGCACGCTCAGTTGAATCCTGCGCTCGTGGCCCGTCGTGTCTTTGACGGCCGCGCGGATCAGACCGAGGAAGTGGCCCTCGATCCACTCGCGCGCAAAGTCGTTCGGGACGGACAGGGTGAAGGCGTCGTCGGTGAGCGCGATTCCCTCCGCGCTCCCGAACCAGTTCTCGAACGTCGCCTCGTTGAGCGCTCCCTTGAGCCGACTCGACACCTCGCTCCACAGGTTCTCTGCAGTCAGCTCGATTTGGTGCTCCACGCGGCGGCCGGCTCCTTCTAGGGGGGTCAAGGAAGCGGCGAGCATAGCAGCGTCTCGACGCGCTCTCAACACGCTTGACCCGAGTAAAAGAGTCCTATTTGCAGGTCTTTTCCGGAGTCCACACCTCTTTCCACAGCTGTGGAAAGCATGTGGGAGAAGGCCGTGAGCGGTGCCCGTTTGCGGGTCTTTTCCCGCATCCACTCCGGCTGTGGATAACCACTTTTCAGCGGCCTTGTCTATACTTCCGCTCCCCGCCGCTCCGGCGGCTCTTCGTTTTCGATCCGGAGTCAACACTCGTGAAGCGCACCTACCAGCCCAACGTCCGCCGCCGCAAGCGCAAACACGGCTTTCGCGCGCGGATGTCGACGCGTGCCGGGCAGGCGATCCTCAAGCGCCGCCGGGCCAAGGGCCGCAAGCGGCTCTCCGCCTGAGCTCGCCGGACTATCCTCGCATCGTGCAGCGCCGTCACCGCCTGTCCCGCTCGCGGGACTTCGACGCCGTCTATCGCAGCGGCCGCTCGGCATCGACGCGTTTCCTCGTCCTCTACTGGTTCCCGCGCGAAGAGTCCGGCGAGTTCGGCGAGCCGCGCCTCGGCTTGGCCGTGCCGAAGTCGGTCGGAAACGCCGTCGTCCGCAACCGGGTCAAACGCCAGCTGCGCGAGACCTGGGCCGAGTTGGCCGGGCGTGCCCGCCCCGGACACGACTACGTGCTCGTCGCCCGACCTGGGCTGGCAGAGCCGGCCGACACACGCGGGCACGAGTGGCTCGCCGAGCGGGTGACCGAAGTGCTCGACAAGGCTGCTGCATGAGCGGCGCGGGCGTGACGGAGCCCCCCAAGAGCAGAGGCGATGGCTTCGCCGTCGCCGATGCGGGGAAGTACCTGGGCATCGGCCTCGTCTACGCCTGGCGGTACACGTTCGGGCTGCTGACGCCTCCGAACACGTGCAAGTACCACCCGAGCTGCTCCCAGTACGCGCTCGACGCGCTGCATCGTTACGGCCTCGTCAAGGGCTCGCTCAAGGCCGGTTGGCGCCTGCTCCGCTGCCACCCGTGGAGTCACGGCGGAGTCGATCCGGCGTGATCATCGCCGGCATCCTCACCCCGCTCGAGGACCTGCTCACGTGGGTGCTCACGCACCTGCACGACTCGGTCGGGCTCACCTGGGCCTGGTCGATCGTAGGCCTCGTCGTGATCGTCCGGATGCTGCTCGTGCCGCTGACGGTCAGGCAGATCCACTCGATGCAGAACCTGCAGGCGCACGCACCGGAGATGAAGGCGATCCAGCAGAAGTACAAGCACGACAAGCCGCGGATGAACCAGGAGATGATGGCCTTCTACAAGGAGAACCAGATCAACCCGGCCGCGTCGTGCCTGCCGATGCTGGCCCAGTTCCCGATCTTCATCGCCCTCTTCTTCGTCCTCCGCGACTTCAAGGACGAGATCCTGCCGATGTTCCCCGACTCCTCCCTCGAGTGGCTCGGGCTGATCAACATCACCGAGGACACGAAGGTTGGCTGGGGCCCGCTGCTGATCGTGCTCTATGCGATCAGCCAGTTGACCTCGTCCTATCTGATGTCCCAGAACATGCAGCCGGCTCAGCGCGTGATGCTGCTCGTCCTGCCGATCGCCTTCATCCCGTTCGTCCTCAACTTCCCGTCGGGCCTGATGCTCTACTGGCTGACCACGAACCTGTGGACGACCGGCCAGGGCTTGATCACGAGGCGCTTGACGCCGAAGCCGCAACCACCGCCGAAGAAGAGCTCGCGGACGCCCCCGAAGGCAGAGGTGGAGGCCGCTGCCGCGGCGCAGGCGGCGCAGGCGGCCCAGCCGGCCGCCGAGAAGAAGCCGGCCGCGGCGCCGCCGCGCGTCCGCAAGGTGAAGCGGAAGAAGGGCGGCTCGCGCAGGTGAGCGAGATCGCGATCGAGATGACGGGCGAGACGGTCGGGGAGGCGAAGTGGGCCGCGCTCCGCGAGCTCGAGCGGATGCGGCCCGGGCTCGACAAGGAGGCTGTTCGGTTCCAGGTCGTCAGCGAGGGCGAGCGGGGCCTGCTCGGCGTCGGCTACGAGCCGGCGCGCGTGATTGCGTCCGTCGACGAGAATTCGGCGCCGGTTCGTGAGTCACACGAGCCGACCGTCCCTCGCGACGGCGAGAGCGCCGACGCCGCCAGGTTGCGCGAGGTCGTCGAGCGAATCGCCTACGAGATCGGCGTGCGCTGCACCGTCGAGATCGAGGAGGCCGACGACGAGATCCGCGTCGTCTGCGAAGGCGATGAGCTCGGGATGCTGATCGGCCGCCACGGGCAGACGATCGACGCGATCCAGTACCTCGCGAACGCGATCGTCTTCCGCGGCCGCTACGAGGAGCGCAAGCCGCTGATCGTCGACGCAGCCGGATATCGCGACCGGCGCCAGGCGACCCTCGACGCACTCGCGATCCGGATGGCCGAGCAGGCCTCGGCGACCGGGCAGCGCGTCGCGCTCGAGCCGATGACGGCGGTCGAGCGGAAGATCGTCCACGAGAAGCTGAAGGACGACCCCGAGATCGAGACGGCGAGCGAGGGCACCGAGCCGAACCGCTTCGTCGTCATCTACCCGCGCCACGTCGACATCTGACCTCCTCGAGCGCTGGCTCACCGGCGTGCTGGCGACACCCGGCCTGACAGCCCTGAAAGATCCGCGAGAGGCGCGGCGCGCCCTGCTCGAGGACGCCCTCGCCGGGCTCGAGCTCGTGCAGCGCTTCGACGGCCCGATCGTCGACGTCGGCAGCGGCGGCGGCACGCCCGGAATCCCGCTTGCTGCCTCGCTGCCGGGGCGCGAGGTGACGCTGCTCGAAGCGGAGCGGCGCAAGACCGAGTTCCTCGAGCAGTGGACGGGTGAGTTGGCGAACCTCCGCGTCGTGTGGGGACGAGCCGAGGAGCAGTCGAACGAGGTGTTCGGCGTCGCCGTCGCCAAAGCGCTCGCGCCCCCGCCCGTGGCGGCCGAATGGTGTCTCCCACTCGTGCGCGAGGGCGGCGCGGCGATTCTCTGGGTCGGGCCGTCCGCCGACGCCTCTGCGGTCGCGCATGTGGCCGGGAAGCTCGCGGGCGAGATCGAGCCAGCCCCAGCTGGATTCATCGTGATCAGGAAGACGGGCCCGACGCCGACCGGTTTTCCGCGGAGGCCTGGCGTCGCCAAGAAGCGCCCCCTCGCCTAGGGCGCCGCCGCGGCGTACCGCAGCCGCATGCCGCTGAACTCGAGCGTCGAGGCCGCGACGTCGTTCCAGAGCGGCCAGAGGTTCGGCAGCGCGCGAAGTTCGATCTCCGCCCGTCCGGTCGAGCCACGATGCCTCGAGGACATGCACGCGGAGCGACTCGCCGAGCAGTCGCTTCGCGTCCTCGGGCGACGTGTGCTCGTCGGCCCAGAACGTGCCGCGCGGGCAGTCGCGCGGGAACCAGTAGAGCGGCAGATGGCGCTTGCGGCTCGCGCTCCGCCGCGGTGGTGCTGACGTGAGGCTCGAAGTGCTCGATGTCGGGGTTTTCGCTCACGTGCCAGAGCGCGTGCGGGACCTTCGTTTCGGTACGGCGGTGCGGGCCCCCTCACGGGTCCGAGAATAGTCCGACGCCGTCTCTAGACTCGCAGCGTGCCCGGCACTATCTACGCGATCGCGAACCAGAAAGGCGGCGTCGGCAAGACGACGACCGCCGTCAACCTCGCCGCCTGCCTCGCCGAAGCGGGCGAGCAGGCACTGCTCGTCGACCTCGACCCGCAGGCGAACGCGACCTCCGGGCTGGGCGAGAAGGCGAACGGGACCTCGAGCTACGACCTGCTCGACGGGGCGCCCGTCGCCGAGATCGCGCGTCCGACCCGGTTCGTGAATCTCGAGCTCGTGCCCGCGAAGCCCGCCCTCGCCGGCGCCGCGGTCGAGCTCTCCGAGCATCCGGACGGCGAGCGCTACCTGCAGGGCTCGCTCACCGGGGCCCGCGACCGCTACGGCTACGTCTTCCTCGACTGTCCTCCGTCCTACGGGCCGCTGACGGTCAACGCCCTGGCCGCTGCCGATCGCGTGATCGTGCCGGTCCAGGCCGAGTACTACGCCCTGGAGGGGCTGTCGCAGCTGCTCGGCTCGATCGAGCTCGTCAAGGCGCGGCTCAACCCGCGCCTCGGCATTGCCGGGATCCTCCTGACGATGGTCGACGGCCGCACCCGGCTCGCCGCCGAGGTCGAGGCCGAAGTGCGCCGACACTTCGGCGAGCTCGTCTTCAGGACGACCGTGCCGCGCTCGGTGCGCCTCGCCGAGGCTCCGAGCCACGGTCTCCCTGCGATCGCGTACGACCGCCGCTCCTCCGGGGCCGAGGCGTATTGGAAGGTGGCGATGGAGCTTGTCGAGCGCGCCTAGACGTGGCCTGGGCCGCGGCCTCGAGGTTCTGATCGGTGGCGGCGAGAGCTCGATCACCGAGCTCGCGCAGCTGCCGGTCGACGCGATCCACGCGAACCCACGCCAGCCGCGCCGCCGCTTCGAGCCGGAGGCAACCTCCGGCCTTGCAAGCTCGATCAAACAGCAGGGCCTGCTGCAGCCGGTCGTCGTGCGCCCGCGCGCGGCCGGCGGCTACGAGCTGATCGCCGGAGAGCGCCGCTGGCGTGCGGCGCGCGAGGCCGGGATCGAGCTGCTCCCTGCGCTCATCCGCGAGGCCGACGACCGTGACACGCTCCTGCTCGCGCTCGTCGAGAACGTCGCCCGAGAGCAGCTCTCTCCGGTCGAGGAAGCGCGCGCGTACGCCGCGCTCGTGGACGAGTTCGAGCTCTCGCTCGGCGACGTCGCCGAACGAGTCGGGCGCTCGAAATCGTCGGTCTCGAACCGGCTGCGGCTGCTCGAGCTGCCCGAGGAGGTGCTCTGGATGGTCGCACGCGGCGAGCTGACGGAGGGCCACGCGCGCGCCGTACTCTCGCTGCCCGACCACGACGCGCGCAAGAAGCTCGCAAAGCGGATCGCCCGGGATGGGATGTCGGTTCGCGCGGCGGAGAAGGCTGCGCAGGACGGTGGTGCGGCTCGGCGCCCTCGCTCCGCCCCGGCGATCGATCCGGCACTCGCGGAGCGTGCCCGCGGCGCCGCGGAGCGGCTGACCGGTCTTCCCGCGCGGGTCAGCGCCGGCAAGCTCGAGATCCATTTCGGCGAGGAGCTGCGGCTCGAGGAGCTCGTCGAGGTGCTCGAGTCTCTGTAAGACGCCGCATTTTCAGGCAAGGTCGGCCGCCGCAGGCGGCCCTTCAGGGATCTTGCGCGAACGAGATCCGCTTCCGCGGATGTCGTTCCTGCGCCAGAAGATATGGGCGATCCTGGATTCGAACCAGGGACCTCCGCCTTATCAGAGCGGCGCTCTAACCAACTGAGCTAATCGCCCGCAGAGGGCGATTGTAGCCAGCGGCTCAGTGGACGAGGCGCGTGCGGCGGACGTAGTCCTCGACGGCGAGCAGGAAGTTCGCGTCATTGGCGATCTCGGCGATCGTCCCCTTGGTGCGGTCGTCGAGGTCGTCGTCGTGACGCAGATTGGCGATGAACGGCGCCAGCGTGCCGGCCTGGGACATCGCTGCCATGCGGAGGCAAATCCGCTTGGTGTGCTCGTCCTGCGTCACCGCCTCGAGCGACTCGATGTCGTGGACCCACAGATCGACCATGTCTGGACAACGACGCCGGGCGCGCCGGGGATACGGGGCGTGGGTGCCCGAGCGCTGCGCCGACCTGGAGGATGCCGAGACCGGCGAGCCGATCCGGGTGCCGAACGCAGAGCTCGACGACGGCCGGGATTGACTCCGGGAGCGGGTGGCTACACTGAGCGAGAGGCCCTGTCGATGCGAGAGATGGTCATCTACGGCGTCAGCTTCGACATGGTCGGCAAGCAGCCGATCGTGCTGCTGAAGACGGCTGACGGCAACCGCTTCCTGCCGATCTGGATCGGCCATCCCGAGGCGGCCGCCATTCTCGTCAAGCTCCAGAATGCTGCGTCGGCAAGACCGATGACGCACGACCTGCTGAACGACGTCGTCGGCCAGCTCGACGCGGAGGTGATCTCGATCGCGGTGACCGAGATGCGCGAGAACACCTACTACGCCCGGATCACGCTGCAGCGGAATGGCTCCGAGATCGAGGTCGACTCGCGTCCCTCGGACGCGATCGCGCTCGCCGTTCGCTCCGGCGCGAAGATCTATGTCGCGGACGAGGTGATCGAGGAGTCGGGCGTCGAGTTCCAGGACGACGCATCAGAGGACCAGGGCGGCGCCGGCGCGCCCCCACTCGCCGACCTCGATCCGGAGGAGTTCCGCGCCTTTCTCGACTCCGTCTCGCCCGACGAGTTCGCTGCCGACCCGGACGAGAGCTAGCTCTCCTCGCCCCGGGTGACCTCGCGTTTGGTCAGGTCGAGCAGCTCGGTGTAGATCTCGCGCAGGCCGTCGGCCGAGAGCGGCCCCCTGTTCGCGCGCGTCAGGTACTGGAGCATCCACTCCTCACGCGCCGGGTCGAGGAAGTCGATCCCCCGCTCCTCCTTCACCCGCTTCAGCCTGGCGACGAGCTTCAGCCGTGCATTGACCGCCTCGACGATCGCGACGTCGTTGTCGGAGAGCTGCTCGCGCAGTTGCCGGATCAGAGGATCGGTGGAGTCGGGATCTGCCATCACTGATGGACGACCACGGTCGTGCCCTGGCCGTGTGTCCCAAAGAGCGTAGGTGCGATCCACATCGGGATTCGGACACAACCGTGCGAGGCGGGATACGCGGGGACGGACGGGTAGCCGTGGATCGCGAAGCCGCCCTTGAAATACAGCGGATACCAGAGCACCCAGTCCCAGCCCGGGACCTTGCGGTACACCTGCCAGCTGCCGAGCGGCGTGTTCCCGGTCGCGCCCGTGGAGACGTGCACCACCTTCTTCACCCGACCTTCGGCGACGACGAAGAGCACCTGGCGCGTCTTGTCGACTTCGAGGTAATCGCCGCCGTGCAGCGCCCGGGGATCGCGGCCTGTGCGAGCCGGCGCCAGAGCCAGTCCTCGACCCCTCCCGTCCGCGGCAGGCCACTCACCTTCTGGAAGGCGAGCACGGCCTCGTAGGTGTCCTGGCCGTAGACGCCGTCCACGCCACGGAGCGCGTAGTTGAGTGCCGCGAGCCTTCGCTCGAGCGCGAGCACGCTCGGGCCGCGGGCGCCGAGGGCGAGCGAGGGCTGAACGATCTGTGCGGTCAGGGTCCGGCGCACACGCGCGTAGCCCGCACGCGGCGCGGTCGTCAGCTCGACACGGATCGCACCGGGGGCGGCCGTCGGGATAGGCCCGGGCCGGCTGCGTACGAGGCGCCCGTCGCGGAGGACGCGCACGCGGATCGATCCGGCTCGTCCCGGAACGAGGCTCGGGTTGAGGATCAATGCGCCGCCGACGGGTACGACCGCCGGCAGGCGGACGCGCACTTCCGGGCGCAGAGCGATCGTTCGGGCGATCGAGCGCGCTGCGCCGAAGCGAGCGTGGTAGGGCCCGGGTGAGCGCACGAGGACGCGGGCGCGGAAGCGGCCGCTTGCAGCGACGCGTGAAGAGGTGACGTACGTGTTGCCGCGGTAGATCTGGACGCGGCCGCCTTGGGCGGGGCGGAGGAGTCCGTTGAGCGGTCGCAGCACCGCCGAAGCGGGCCGTGCGAGGGGCGGTGAGCGAGAGCGTCCTGGTCGAAGCGACGACCTGCACCTGCGCCTGCGCGACCTCTCCCGTCGCGCCAGTCGCCGTCACCGTCGCCGTGAAGTGGCCGGTCGGATAGACGTGCGTTATGAGCGGGCCGGCTGCGGTCGTCCCGTCGCCGAGACTCCAGGCGTAGGTCGCTGTGTCGCCGGCTGCGCTGAGTCTCACTCGGAGCGGGGCCGCCCCGCTCGAGGGTGAGGCTGAAGCCGTGACGACCGGCGGCGCAGCGGTCGCCGGAGCCGCGAGGGCGAGACCGGCGAGCAGGACGATCGCGCCGCGCACAACATCGACAATACCGTGACGATCAGAGGAACAAGGGCGCCGTCATCCCGATCGCGTTGAACGTGCAGTGGACGACGAAGGCGGGGTAGATGCTGTCGGTGCGGAGCCGGACGATCGCGATCACGATCCCGAACCAGACGAACGCGGCCAGCGAGAGCAAGAGCCCGTGTCCCAGCCCGAAGAGGATCGCAGTCACGCCCACCGCCACCGGCACCGTCGTCCGCGCCAGCAGGAGGGAGAGGCCGACGCCCCGGTAGAGGAGCTCCTCGGTGATCGGGGCCGCAAAGACGACCGCGACGAAGCTGAGCGCATAGGCGCCGGCGCGGCTGCTGTCCCATCCGGCAGGGGTCAGGTTCTGCTCGTCGCCGGCATTCGAGAGCGAGAGCGCAAGTGCTGCGCCGATGAAGATCACGACCAGTGCGCCGAGTGCGAGCCCGAGAGCCCTGCCCCAGGACTCGGGCGCCCGCAGGGCCAGCACCTCGCGACGCGGAAGCCCGATCGTGAGGGCGAGCACGATCGAGAACAGGACGGCGTAGCCCGCGAGGCTGCCGATCCCAAAGGAGTACTGGTAGACGATGTCGTCGTCGGGCCGCGGTCCCTCGCTGCGGCCGTAGAGGTTGAGCGCCGCGAATGCGCCGACGAAGAGCAGCCAGAGTGCGAGCCTCATCGCGGCATTGCAGCAGAGGCGGGCTCCGCCGCATTGAGGAACCCGCGGCCGGCCGTCGAACTCGGCCGCCATGGAGATGTGGGAGCGCTTGCTCGTGATCATGGTCGTGGTCGGGCTGACGCTCCTCCTCGCGCGGCTGATCGACCAGCGGATCATGCGTGCGAACCGCTCGCCCGAGGCGATGACGCGCTACCGGGTGCTGCGCCGGACCGTCACCGTCGGGATCGTCTTCATCGGCGTCCTCTCCGCCCTGCTCGTGATCCCCCAGGTGCGGGCGGTCGCGAGCGGGCTGCTCGCCTCGTCCGCGATTCTCGCCCTGATCATCGGCTTCGCCTCGCAGCGGACGCTCGGCAACTTCGTCGCCGGGCTGATGATCGCGATGACGCAGCCGCTCCGGCTCGGCGACTGGGTCGAGGTCGGCGGCGTCACGGGCGCCGTTGAGGAGATCGGGCTGATGTACACGTTCATCCGCACCGAGGACAACGCCCGGCTCGTGATCCCGAACGAGAAGTTGGCCTCCGATACCATCACGAACTCCACGATTCGCAGCGCAGCGAAGTTCGCCGAGGTCACAGTGCAAGTTCCGCCTTCAGCAGACCTTCGTCAGCTCGTCGCGGACCTCCGCACGGAGGTTTCCGGTGAGCGGGACGAGGTCTTTGTCTCGTCTCTCGACGGGTCGCCGACCCTGACCATGCGAGCGTGGACCGAGAGCGAGGCTGCGGCCGAGAAGCTCGAGCACGACCTCCGCCTGCGGGCCCACGCCCGCCTGCGCGAGCGCGGGATCTACGCATGACGCCACCGCGAGGGAGCCGGGGGCTCGACGACGAGATCTACGCGCGGCGACGTCGGAAGCGGAAGAGGATGGAGCGCAGGCAGACTCGCCGCCGTGCGGTCGTGCTCGCGATCGTCGCGGTCCTGGCGCTCCTCTTCGTCGTTGCGGGCGCCGCTGTGACCGGAGTCGCCACGTTCGGTTCGTCCTGCGACCTGAACTCGCTGCAGCAGGTCGAGATCGGCTCGAACACGTTCATCTACGCCGCCGACAACTCCCGATTGGGCGTGATCCCGGCCGAGCGGAACCGCCAGCCCGTGCCGTTCAAGCGGATCAGCTCCTGGATGCCGAAGGCGACCGTCGCGATCGAGGATCGCCGCTTTTACCAGCACGACGGGATCGACGTCGAGGGCATCGCGCGCGCACTGTGGAAGAACGTCAGCGCCGGTCAGGTGGTCGAGGGCGGCTCGACGATCACGCAGCAGCTCGTGCGCAACCTCTACATCGGGCGCGAGAAGACGGTCGAGCGGAAGCTGAAGGAGGCATGCCTCGCGATCAAGCTCGACAAGGCCTGGGAGAAGAACCGGATCCTCGCCACCTACATGAACCAGGTCTACTACGGAAACCTCGCCTACGGGATCGAGGCCGCCGCGCAGACGTACTTCTCGAAGAACGCGAGCGAGCTGAACCTGCCCGAGGCGGCGATGCTCGCCGGCCTGCCGCAGGCGCCGAGCGACTACAACCCCTTCCAGAAGGAAGTGGTGGCGAAGGGCAGGCGTAACCAGGTCCTGCAGGCGCTCCTGAACGAGGGCGACATCACCCAGGAGCAGTACGACTGGGCGGTCGAGCCGCGGGCTCGGGCTCAAGGCCGGCAAGCTCTACAAGGAGATTCGGGAGCCGGACTTCTTCGGCTACGTCCGTGACCAGCTGATCGCCGAGTACGGCGCCGGCACCGTTCGCTCCGGCGGCCTCAAGGTGTACACGACGATCGATCCGCGCTTCCAGCGCGCCGCCCAGAAGGCGATCAAGGAGACGCTCGTACGAGCCCGACGACCCGGCTGCCGGCGTGATCTCGATCAACCCGAAGAACGGTGCGATCCGCGCGATGACGGCCGTGATCCCCAGGAACAAGAAGAATCAGTTCAACCTGCTCTCGCAGGCACGGCGCCAGTCGGGCTCGACCTTCAAGACGTTCGTCCTCGCCGCTGCCGTCGAGCAGGGGATCAACCCGGAGACGACCACGTATCTCTCCGCGCCGTTCTTCTACCGGCCCGATCCGAACGGGAACTGCGAGGACGGCTCCTGGTGGTGCCCGGAGACCTACGATCACAGCTACACCGGTTGGACGACGATCGAGCGGGCCACGCTCCGCTCGGACAACACCGTCTACGCGCAGCTGACGCTGGACGTCACGCCGGAGGAGGTGGCGGAGATGGCGACCAAGCTCGGCGTCCGCTCGCCGCTCTCAGTCGACGGTGCCTTCGTCCCGTCGATCGGCCTCGGCGCGATGGACGTCTCCCCGCTCGACATGGCCTCGGCATACGCGACCCTGGCGGCGGGCGGGGTCTACTCCGAGCCGATGGCGATCCGCAAGGTGATCCTCCCGACCGGTGAGGACAAGAACGCGGGCTGGGGCAAGCCGAAGCGCAAGCGCGTGATCTCGGACGGAGTCGCCTGGACGGTGACGCAGATCCTGGAGGAGAACATCCAGTACGGCACCGGCGTCGGCGCGAACTACGGCGCGCCCGCGGCCGGCAAGACGGGCACCACCGAGGAGCACTCCGATGCCTGGTTCTGCGGCTACACGCCGCAGCTCGGGACGACCGTCTGGGTCGGCTACCCGCGCGGCAAGATGCCGATGACGAGCGTGCACGGGATCAGCGTCGCAGGCGGAACGTTCCCGGCCCAGATCTGGCGGCTCTTCATGAGCTCCGCGATCGGTCAACTCGAGCCGGTCGACTTCCCCGAGCCGAAGGACTACCCCGAGTGGGAGGAGTTCGAGCGGGGCCAGTACGCCAGGTCGTTCGGCTACTACCAGGACAATGACTACACGCCCCCGGCGACGACGACCGAGACGACCGCAACGGACCCGACCGAAACCGTGCCCGATGCACCGCCCGCGTCCAATCCGCCCCCGAAGCGAACGACGCCGCCGCCGGCGACGGAGGCCACGCCGCCCGCGACGTCCGAGCCAGCCGCCGCCGGCGTCCACCGAGCCTCAACTGCCCTGACCCGCTCCGCCCTGCTCGCTGCGGGTGCGGTCGCACTCCTCGTCGCGGGCTGCGTCGCCTGTGCGTGGGTCGAGGCCGCGCCGCTCGTCCCGGCCGACGGCGGCCGCGCGGACGGCGGCTCGCTCGGCGCGCTCTTCCTCGCGCTGCTCGTCTTGGCCTTCGCTGCATATCTGGCGGCGCTCGCGCTGTGCCGGCGGGCGACCCCAGCTCTTCGCGCTGTCGTGGTCGTAGCCTTCGCGATCCAGCTGATCCCGCTTGCTGGCCCGCTGCTGCATCTCGACGGACGCGTGGACGTACTGGAAGTACGGCCGGATCGCCGCCGTGCACGACGGCGATCCCGTACGTGGACACGCCGAGTGAGTTCCCGGACGATCCGGCCTACAGCAGGGCCGGCGAGGACTGGCGCGACACGACGTCGGTCTACGGGCCTGCGTTCACGCTCCTCTCCGAGGGGGTCGCGCTCGTTTCCGGCTCGTCCGCGGCGGCGGCGGCCTGGATCTTCAAGGTGCTCGCGGCGCTCGGCGTGCTGGCCTGCATGCTGCTCGCGGCGCGGCTCGCCCGCGACAAGCCCTACGCTGCGGCGCTCGTCGGCTGGAACCCCCTCTTCGCGATCCACTTCGCCGGCGGGGGGCACAACGACTCCGTCCTGATCGCGCTCACGCTCGGCGCTCTGGCGCTCGCCGCCGCCGGTCGTAAGCAGGCTCGCCGGCGCGGCCTGGGCGCTCGCGGTGTTGATCAAGTGGGTCCCGCTGGTCTTCTTCGCACTTCGCGCAGTCGCCGCGCGCGCCGCCCGCCGGTCTGTCGGCCACGCCGGCTTCGCAGTCGTGGCCGCGGCGATCATCGGTCTCGCGACGACGCGCTACGGCTTCGACTGGGTACGGTCGGTCGGCCCGCTCGCCCGTAACGCGGCGGAGCAGTCGAGCTACGCGCTCCCGCACCGGCTCGAACAGCTCGGCGTGCCGCACGCGCTCACGATCGTGCTCACGGTTGCGGCGCTCGTGGCCGGTCTCATCTGGCTCGGGCGGGAGGCCGCACGCGGCCGGGTGAGGCTCGGGTCGACGGGTGCCTGCTGCTCGCGACCACGCCCTGGCTGACGCCGTGGTACGCGATCTGGGCGGTGCCGCTCGCGGCCGCTGAGGACGACCGGCGCGCGCAGCTGATCTCGCTCGGCTTCTGCGCGTACCTGCTGCCGCAGGCGATCCCGACCTGCGTCGCCGGAAGACGAGCACGCCGTCCTCCTCGAAGACGAGCCGCCAGTCCGGGTCGCGCCGAGCGCGCGCGAGCGCCGGGCGTGCGCGCTCGGGCTGCGAGGCTGTCGAGGAACGTGAGGCGGCGTCGCGTCGACGGCGACCCATTCGGCCTCGCGGAGTCGGGAAGCTGAGGATGCGCGGCCGGTCGGAGAGGTGCGCGCCGAGCGAGTTGGTCGCGCTGACGGGCGACGCCGTCGGGGACGAGCGGCGAGCGCTCGCCGGGTCGCGGCGTCGTGCGGCGCCGGCGTCGATGTCGATGCGCGCCGACCGGGCCGAGCGGGATCGCCCCGGCAGAGCGGCCAGCCGAGTGCGGCGACGTACGCCCGCCCGCTCGCCGACCCGGGCGGCGCCGAAGACCGCCGCCGCGAGCAGAGCGCGGGATCGCCGTCGCGGCGTAGTGCATGTTCACGGACGTCTGCGTGACCGTGGTCGAGAGCAGGTTGAGGCCGAGGTCGGGCAGCGCCGGCAGGAGCGCGAGCGGTGCGGCGAGCGGGAGGAACGCGAGCGGAAGGAGCAGCGCGGCGAGGTAGCGAGAGGTCGCGCGCCGTCGAGCGTCGGCGAGTCGTAGCGGCTCTCGAACGGCCGAGCGCCGGCCGGGCGCGAAGTGCGGGCACGACGACGAGCGCGGCGAGCGAGCGCGACCGACGCCGGCCGGCGACCGCGATCGCGCTCCCGGTCCCGGCGCCCGGTCGCGAGCGCGTACCAGAGCCCAGCCCGGCGACGGCGAGGCGACTCCTCCTTCGTCGTGCAGCGCCGCGCGCCGCGCAGATCGCGAACGGCAGGAGCCGGTCCTCGTCGAGGAACCAGAACGCGAACAGCAGCAGCGGGCAGGCGAGCGCGACCGGGTGGAACTCGATAGCGGCGAGCCACTGCCGGGCGGGAAGAGCAGGTACGCGAGCGCGAAGCCGAGCGCCGGCGCGCTCGGAGTCGAGGTGCTTGCGCGCGAGCCAGAAGACGGGCAGCGCGCCGAGCGCGAGCGCGACCGCCTGCGCGACGAGCAGCAGCTCGGGGCTCGGCCAGACGACCAGAGCGGCGCGAAGAGCACGAGGATCGGGTCGAAGTGCGACGCGAGCCGCGTGGTCTGCTCGCCGTCGAGGTCCGTGACCGCGAGCGGGTCGCCGTTCGCGGTCGACCAGACGGCCTGCGTCATGTTCCCGAGGTCGAAGCGGCCGGTGTCGAACGAGCGGTGGCGCAGCACGGCGAGCGCGCCGAAGCCGGCCGCGAAGGCGGCGATCGCGAGCGCGAGCCGGGCCGGCTTCACCGCGCGACGGCGCTCGAGGAGTCGAAGCCACCGTCGCCCGAGCACGTCTTCGCTCGCGTGCTGGCGGTAGGCGGCGAGCCCGCCGTGCGCCGATGCGCGCTCGCAGCGCGGCGTCGGCCGCGAGCCGGCGCAGTGCGCTGGCGAGCGCCTCGGGTCGCCCGGCGGGACGAGGAGCGCGCTCTCGCCGTCGACGAGCAGCTCGCGCGCGGCGGGCGTGTCGGCCGTCACGAGCGGCGTTCCGCACGCGAGCGCCTGGAACGCCTTGTTCGGGATCACGCGGCCGGCCTTCTCGGAGCTGCCGAAGATCCCGAGCGCGCGCCGGCGCGTGGAGCTCCGCCGGCGAGCCGCTCGTACTCGACCCACGGGACCCACTCGACGTTCGGCGGGCGCTCGCCCAGCAGCGCGTCGAGCTGGCCGCTGCCGACGATGCGGAACGGGAGCTCGGGCGCGAGCCGCGCCGCCTCGAGGATCGTCTCGAGGCCGTGCAGCGGGATCAGCTTGCCGACGAAGAGCGCGTGCGTGAACGCCCGCGCCGGCTGCCGCCGGGCCGGAAGAGCGCGCTCCTCGGCGCCGACGAAGCAGACCTCGACCCGTTCGCGGCGAGCTCGGCGAGCTCGGCGAGGAGGCGTGCGTTCTGCTCGGTGTCGGCGACGACGAGGTCGGCGCGCCGGAGCGCGCGCCGGTCGACGGGCGCGAGCGCGCCTGCCGCGGGCGAGCCCGGCGCGAAGCGGCCGCGATCCTCGACGAGTGTGTCGTGAAGCGAGACGAGCGGGTTGAAGATCACCGGCCGCCCGCGCGCGATCCGTCGCGCCGCAGGCAGGTCGAAGTGGCCGGGGTAGCCGACGATCACCGCGTCGTAGCGCTCGGGACGTCCGCCGAAGAGCAGCCGCGTCTCCGCGAGCGCGAGCCGTAGCGCGGCGGTCGGCCCGAGCGACCAATCGTGCCGGCGTTCCCTCCCACACGGCCTCGTGCCGCTCGACGACCTCGACGCCTGCGCCGCGCAGGCACGAGATCACCTGCGCGTTCCGCGGGTAGGCGCGCTCGTACGTTCCGAAGTAGAGGACGCGCAGGCTCAGCGCAGGATCTCGTCGACGTGCAGCTCGGGTCGCGGCCGCCCGTCCGCTCCTCGTGGTGGCTCGTGATCATCTCGCTGATCAGGCCGAGCGAGAGGAACTGCATGCCGACCACGACGAGGAGCACGCCGAGCGTCAGCAGCGGCCGATGGCCGATCGCCTCCCCGCTCAGCCTGAGCACCGTCAGGTAGACGAGCAGAAGCGTCCGATCCCGCCGAGCAGCAGGCCGAGCCCGCCGAAGAGATGCAGCGGGCGGTGCCGGTAGCGGCCCATGAACGTGACGGTGATCAGGTCGAGGAAGCCGCGCAGGTAGCGCTCGAGCCCGTAGCGCGAGCGGCCGTGCTCGCGCGGGCGGTGGTTGACCGGGCAGCTCCGCGACGCGGTAGCCGCGCTCGTAGGCGAGCACGGGGAGGAAGCGGTGCAGCTCGCCGTAGATGCGGAGGCCGCTGAGCGACCTCGGCGCGATACGCCTTCAGCCCGCAGTTCATGTCGTGCAGCCGCAGCCCGGAGAGCCGGCCGGTGACGCGGTTGAAGACGCGCGACGGGATCCGCCGTCGTCAGCGGGTCGCGCCGCTTCGTCTTCCAGCCCGAGACGAGGTCGAAGCCCTCGTCGAGCTTCGCGAGCAGGCGCGGGATCTCGGCGGGGTCGTCCTGGAGGTCGCCGTCGATCGTGACGATGACGTCGCCGCTGGCCTGCTCGAAGCCCGCCTGCAAGCGCGGCGGCCTTGCCGAAGTTCCGGCGCAGCCGGACGACACGCACCTCTCGTGTCGCGCGTGCAGACGCGTGAGCGCGGCGAACGACCCGTCGGTCGAGCCGTCGTCGACGAAGACGACCTCCCAAGGCTGCCCGAGCGGGTCGAGCGCCGCCGCGAGCTCGTCGTGGAGGAGCGCGACGCTTCGCTCCTCGTCGTGCACCGGGACGACGACCGAGATCACGGCCGTTAGCGTATGTCCCCGATGAGCCGACCTGCTGTCGATCGAGGAGGCGCTCCGACGCGTGCTCGCGCGCGCGCGGGTCCTGGAAGTCGAGTCGGTGTCGGTTGCGGAGGCGGCGGGCCGCGTGCTCGCCGAGGACGTGGGCGCCACGGTCGACCTGCCGCCGTTCGCGAGCTCCGCGATGGACGGCTACGCCCTTCGGGCCGCAGACACGCCGGGGCGGCTGCCGGTCGTCTTCCGGATCGCCGCCGGCTTGCCGGCCGATCGGGCGCTGAGGGCCGGCGAGGCGATGGGGATCGCGACCGGCGGCGTCGTGCCCGACGGCGCCGACTGCGGTCGTGCCGATCGAGGTCGTTGTCGAATCAGACGACGATGTGAGCGTTCCGCGACTCCGTTGGCTCGCTGCCAACGTTCGGCCGCCGGTGGCGACGTGCGCGCAGGCGACGTCGTGCTCGCGGCCGGGACGCGGCTCGGCGCCGCGCAGATCGGCGCGCTCGCCGCGGCCGGCATCCCCGAGGTGGCCGTCGCGCGGCGGCCGAGGGTCGCCGTGCTCAGCACCGGCACGGAGCTGCGCGCACCCGGGGAGACGCTCGGGCCGGGGCAGATCTACGAGGCGAACGCGGCGATGCTCGCGGCGGCGTTCGAGGCGCCGGTGCCGAGGTGGAGCGGCATCGGCCCGGTCCCCGACGACGAGGACGCGCACCGCGGGCGCTCGAGCGCGGCTCGAGGCGGACGTCGTCGTCAGCTCGGGCGGCGTGTCGGTCGGCCCGCACGACCTCGTGCGCCGGGTCGTGGCCGAGCTCGGCGTCGAGGAGGACTTCTGGGGCGTCGCGGTCAGGCCGGGCAAGCCGATCGCGTTCGGCGTGCGCGGCGCAGACGCTCGTCTTCGGGCTCCCGGGCAATCCCGTCTCGGCGCTCGTCGGGTTCGAGCTGTTCGTTCGGCCGGCGCTGCGCGCGCTGGAGGGCGCGAGCGACCCCGAGCCGGCGTACGAGACCGCGCGGCTTGCTCGTCGCTGCGTCGGAACGAGCGCGCGACGAGCTCGTACGCGCGCGCTCGCGGCGCGACGGCGAGGGCACGGTGCTCGAGCCGCTGAGCGGCCAGGAGTCGCACATGATCGTGCGCGCCGCCGGCGCGGACGCGCTCGTGCTCGTCCCGCGCGGCGAGGGGGAGCTCGCGGCGGGCGACATCGTGCGCTTCCTCCGGCTCTAGGAGGGTTTGGCGAACCCTCCTAGCCGCCGAGCGCCTGGAACGGCGTCGCGTGGCTGCTGCCGCGCGGGGTGACGCGGACAGGCTGCGCGTAGACGAGGTAGCGGTGACTCGCGAAGAAGCGGGGATGGCACGCCTGGAGCACGAGCTGCTCGTACCCCTTCGACTTCAGCACCCATGTCTGCGACGCGCCGACGATTCGGCTGCCCGTGACCGTGTAGTCGAAGGTCCCGTACGGCATCTCGACCGGATCCGGTCGCCCTTGTGGAGGTGATCGATTCGCGAGAACGGCGCTCCGTAGGTCGTCCGGTGACCGGCGACGTAGACGAGCTCGCCCTCGCCTGGCATGGCCGAGCCCCTGTAGCGCCCAGGCCCGCGCTTCAGCGAGTCGTGGTCGGTGCCTTCGACGACGATCCTGCTCAGTCCGAGAGCAGGGGCGCGGATGCGCGCAACGGCGTCGCCACGCTCGGAGCGTTGCCGCCACCGTGCCGCCGCGCGTGGAAGCGAGTCGCGCAGTGTGTCGACGGACGCCGCGGGCAGCGCTGCGCTGCCCTCGTCGAGCTGCCGGTCGAAGTCACGGCTGAGCTCGCGCTGCTCGAGTCGGTTCAGCGCCGCCGTGAACGGATCCTGCCACTGCCAGACCGTGAGCGCCCACGCGAGGAAGCCCACTCCGGCGACGATCATGACCGTGCCGGCGATTCGCGTGAGCCGTCTCATCAGCCTTCCAACGCGTCTCGCTCTCCCTGGGTTTCGCGCGCGCCGACGAGACGGACCGGCCGCCGCGGCCGCCGCCGCGACGGCGAGAGCGGTGCGTAGCGGCCGACCGCGAGCGCGGTCAACTGTGCGGCGACGGCAAGCCAGGCACAGGCGAGCGCGACCACGATCCACGGCACATACCCGACCGAGACGAGCGAGAGCAGGTACCACGGCGTCTGCAGGCCGAGGTCGAGCCGGGTCGAGAAGGAGAGGAGCAGGATCACCGGCCCGGCGAAGCCGAGCACGAGCAACCCGGCGCGGACGAGCGGGCCGGACGCCTGCGCCTGCGGCAGCCAGAGCCAGGCGTACAGCGAAGGCAGGACGTAGACGAGCGAGAACGGGTTCGTCGCGACGACGAGCAGCGCGATCAGACCGAGGCCGAGCAGCGCAACGGTGTGTCCGGCGAGTGTCTCCTCGGGACGGGTCGGCCGCCGAGGGATCAGGCGCTCACGGGAAACGAGCCAGCCGACGAGCAGCAGGGTGCCGAGAATCCCGAGGACGGCCGGCGACGGCTTGTAGAGGCTCGGTTCCGGCGGCAGCGGCCGCGCCTCCCCCTGCGGGAAGACCCCCAGCAGCGACGCCGCGAAGAGGAGCGCCGCCGCGTAGCCCCAGAAGTAGAGCCGGCCGCGCAGGCTGCGGGCCGCCGGCGCCAACGCGATCCGGCGCCGCCGACAGTGCGCGAAGAGGTCGATCGTGCCGATCAGGAACGGCAGCAGGGCCGTCATCAGAACGAGCTCGATCGCCCACCCGCGGACGATGCGGGTGCCGAAGTAGATGTAGCTGGTCGTTCCCTGTGCCAGCTCGAGCCCGGCGTCGAGCGACCCGATCAGGTTTTGCGCCGCGCGGCCGAGCTCGGCGAGCCGCTGCACGCTGAACGTGTCGTCGAATGCCGTTTGCTCGAGGCTTCGGGGAATGTCGTCGGAGAGCGTCGTCAGCGTCACGGCCGGAATGCCGCGGGCGACGAACGGTCCCTGCTCGCCGAGCGTGAACGGGAAGCCGAGATCCAGGAGTTGGCGCACCGCCGAGTCCCGGAGCGGTTCCGTGCCGGCCTGCTCGAGCACGCGAACCGCCGCCGTACGCACCAGCGCTGCCGAGGGCGAGCGCGCCGTGTCGCCTGCGATCAACAACCGCGGCCTGCCTGCGCCCGCGATCGCATCGAGGCTGATCACCGCCAGCGCGTTCTCGCGGTAGGGCGAGCTCTCGGCGAAGTGGGCGGCGCCGAGCGCGCCGAAGTCACCACCGTCGGTCGAGACGAAGACGAGCGTGTGGGTCGGCTGCGCCTGCACGCGCGCCGCGCCGCCGACCGACGCAAATGCGCGCGCGAGCTCGATCAGAGCACCTGTGCCGGAGGCGTTGTGGTTCGCGCCTCCGCCTTCGCCGGTGTTGTCGCGGTGGGCGGTGATCACGATCGTGCGCTGCGAGGCGCCGCGGACGACCGTGACGAGGTTCTGGAGTTCGACCTCGCCGCGCCCGGGGATCTGCGCTCGGAACCGCTCCACCCTCGGCTCGAAGCCGTAGAGCTCGAACTGGTCGGCGACCCAGCCGGCGGCGCCGAGACCGCCGGGCGACCCGGGCGACCGGTCCGGATACTCCCGGGCGAGTTCGCGGGCCAGCTGCTCGGCGATCGCGACGTCGAACGTCGGCGGGAGCGTCGGCGGCGGCAGCGGCTGTGGCCGCGCGACGCTGAAAGCGGCCAGGAGCAACGGCAAGGCGACGAGAAGCCACGTTCCTCGCACAAGACGTGCGTTCACGGGCCGCTCGACCGAGCCGCGGCGTGGGCGCGTGCTCGTCGCGCGCGCTCGTCTGGGCGGCGCCATTGCACCGGCCAGTGTAGGGACCACCGCGGCCGTCTCTAGCATTCGACCATGGCCGATGCGTCGACCATCCTCCTCGTCGACGACGAGGACTCGATCCAGAAGCTGCTGACCTATCCGCTCGAGCGGGACGGCTTCAAGGTGGTGCACGCCCGCGACGGCGAGGAGGCGCTCGTACGCTTCGGCGAGGAGGACGTCGATCTCGTCGTCCTCGACCTGATGCTGCCCAAGCTCGACGGGCTCGAAGTCTGCAAACGGCTGCGTGCCGAGAGCACGGTCCCGATCATCATGCTCACCGCCCGCGACGACGAGCTGGACAAGGTGCTGGGGCTCGAGCTCGGCGCCGACGACTACATCACGAAGCCGTTTTCGATCCGAGAGTTCCGCAGCCGTGTGCGGGCGCTTCTGCGCCGCGCGGCGGCGCCGCGCCCGGGAGAGCGCCGCGACGACGAGGTGATCGAGGCGGGTGAGCTGACCATCGACGTCCCGCGCCGGACGGTCGAGGTGCGAGGCGCCGAGGCGCAATTGACCTTCGTCGAGTTCGAGCTCCTACGGGTCCTCGCGGCTGCGCCGGGACGGGTCTTCTCGCGCCGGCAGCTGCTCGAGCGCCTCCGCGGGGGCGCTGACTACCGCGAGCCGCGCACGATCGACGTCCACGTTCGGCACCTGCGCGAGAAGATCGAGGAGGACCCGCACGCGCCGAAGCTGATCCTCACGGTGCGCGGCGTCGGCTACCGCTTTCGGGAGCGCTGAGGACGTGCGACGCCCGAGGCTTCGCGGGATCAGGCTTCGGCTCGCCCTCGCGCTGTTTGTCGTCGTCGCGGGCTCGCTCGGCGTCGTCTATCTGATCGTCGTGCCTTCTCTCGAGGCGGAGCTCGTCAACGCGAAGCTCGACCAGCTCGAAGAGGACGCGCAGACCGTCGCGCGCAACTACTCCACGCAGGTCGGCAGTGAGCAGGAGTTCGCCGAGCGGACCGCCTCCTTCTTCCAGGCCCGTGTCGTCATCTACTCGATCCTCCAGAACCAGCCGTTCGTTTTCGGCGATTCGAACACGTCCGCTTCGCTCGACGTCGCCCGCGATCCGGTTGCGCGGAGCGCGACGCGCAGCCGCGTGCTCGAGCGCGGCACCGTCGACCGGCGAGGCCGCCGCTTCGCCGAGGTGGCGGTTCCGCTCGAGAACGAAGGGGTCGTGATCCTGCTCAGCGATTCGCTTGCCGATCCGATCTCCAGCCTGAACCTGATCGAGCGCCGGCTCCTCTTCGCGAGCCTGATCGGCTTGCTCTTCGCCGTTGTCGCCGGCTATCTGCTCGCATCGCTCCATGCAAAGCGCATTCTGCGGCTCGAGCGCGCAGCGGAGCGGATCGCGGGCGGACGCTTCGACGAGCCGGTGGTCGATACGGGCGACGACGAGCTGGGCGATCTGGCGGGCGCATTCGAGCGCATGCGCGGGCGGCTCGGCAAGCTCGACCGCGCCCGGAGCGAGTTCATCGCCAACGCGTCGCACGAGCTGCGTACGCCGCTGTTTTCGCTCGGCGGCTTCCTCGAGCTGATGGCGGACGAGGACGTCGACGAGGAGACCCGGCAGGAGTTCCTGGAGACGATGCGCGAGCAGGTCGATCGCCTCGCGAAGCTCGCCACTGACCTGCTCGATCTCTCGCGCCTCGACGCCGGCCGGATGCGCGTCGAGCACGAGCCGGTCGACCTCGGCGAGGTCGCGCGCGTCGTCTCCGCCGAGTTCAGCGTCCTGGCCGAACGCAGGAAGCACGAGGTCGAGACCGTCGTCAAGGGTAGTCCAGTGGCACGCGCCGACGAGCTACGCGTTCTCCAGGTGGTACGCGCGCTGGTCGACAATGCGATCACGCACACTCCCGAGGGAACGCGTCTGACGCTGCGTGCGTGGGCGGATCGCGAGCACGCATCGCTCGAGGTCGAGGACGACGGCCCCGGGATCGCGCCCGAGCACATCGCACATGTCTTCGACCGCTTTTATCGCGGCGAGGGCGCGGTCGCGTCGGGCAGCGGTCTTGGGCTTGCGATCGCACGCGAGTTGGCGCAGATGATGGGCGGCGAGGTCACGCTCGCATCGGAGCCGGGCCGCACTGTCGTGCGCGTTGTGCTGGGCGCGGCGCCAACCTCGGTCACTGCCGAGCCGGCCGAGTCCGTTTTCACGTGAAAACGACGCGGCCGTCGCTACAGTGAGCCACATGCGCGCCGGCGCCCTCGCAGCAGTGTCGATCGTTGCCGCCTGCCTCGGCGCCGCAGCCGTGCTGGTCGTCGGTTCCGCGGCCGGCTGGATCGGCGACGAGGACGAGGGTGTCCGCACGGTCGTCGTCTCGACGCTACCGACGGACTCTGGAGCCACCACGCGGCCTGCGGCACCGCTGCTCGGCAACAGCTTCGACCCGGCGAAGATCTATGCGAGCCGCTCCGAAGGCGTGGTCACGATCTACTCCTACTTCCCCAACGGCCAGCGCGCGCAGGGCTCGGGCTTCATCGTCTCGGAGGAGGGCCACATTCTGACGAACTCGCACGTCGTCACCACGTCGGCCGCGGAAGGCTCCCCGGTGAAGGGTGCCAACCGGATCTACGTCGTCTTCCACGACGGCGACCGGATCCCCGGCTCGATCGTCGGCTGGGACCTCTTCAACGATACGGGTTTGGTCAAGGTCGACCCGAAGGATCACGCCGTCTCAGCGGTCCCGCTCGGCGACTCGAGCCGCGTCGTCGTCGGCGAGCCGGTCGCGGCGATCGGCAGCCCGTTCGGGCAGGAGAGCTCGCTCGCCGTCGGCGTCGTCTCCGCGACGCAGCGCTCGATCGACTCGCTCACCTCAGCCTACGACGTTTCCGATGCGATCCAGATCGACGCGCCGATCAACCACGGCAACTCTGGTGGCCCGCTGCTCGACGCCCGTGGCCGCGTGATCGGGATCAACGCACAGATCCGCTCCGATTCCGGGAACGCCGAGGGCGTCGGCTTTGCGATCCCGATCAACTCCGCCCGCCGTTCGATGCTGCAGCTGATCTCGACCGGCAAGGTCGCCTACGCCTACGTCGGTGTGACGACGCAGGACGTGACGCCCGCCATCGCGCGCCGCTACGGGCTGGGAGCCCCGCGCGGCGCGCTGATCCAGGCCGTTGTCGCGGATGCGCCCGCCGCGCGCGCAGGGCTGCGTGGCTCGTCCGACGAGGTGGTCTTCAACGGGGTGCCGATCAACATCGGCGGCGACCTGATCGTGGGCTTTGCCGGCCACAAGGTCGAGCGGGCCGCAGACATCGCCCGGATCGTCACCGACAGCCTTCTGCCCGGCCAGACCGTCTCGGTCACCGTGCTCAGGCACGGCAAGGGCAAGCCCGAGACCGTGCGCGTTCGTCTGACCGAGCGGCCGGTCAATCCGACCCGCTGACTTCCGGTTTAGCCCCGACCGACTCCGGGAAAGAAGCGTAGGAGTTGTGAGGGTTCGGGAGTTTTCGGCAGAACTGTCCTCGGAACGGGTCGAGAAGAGGCACATGTGAGCGAGCAGGCGATGACGGCGAACGGCGATTCCGATCTGGGTCGGACGGTGCGGCTGACGATTCCGGCCAAGCCCGAGTACATCACGCTCACCCGGCTCGCCCTGGCGGGCCTCGCACGCGTCCGCGCCTTCTCCGACGAGACGCTCGCCGATCTGAAGCTCGCGCTCACGGAGGCCTGCTCCAACTCGGTGCGGCACGCCTACGACGACGGCGACGGCCACGTCGACATCAGCTTCGAGCTCCGCGACGACCGTCTCATCGTCGAGGTCGCCGACGACGGCACCGGCTTCGAGCCCGACCAGGACGCGAAGGGCCAAGACGAGATGCTGACCGAGGGTGGCCTCGGAATCGCGATCATCCGCTCGATCGCGGACGAGGTCGAGATCGGCGGCCGCCCGAATGGCACGGGGTCGCGTCTCCGCTTCGTCAAGCTGCTCTAGTCTGCGCTTCCAATGGCCGAACGGCGGAAGCTGATCGTCGTCTCCAACCGCGGTCCGATCTCGTACGGGCGCGAGCGGGGCGGACGGATCGCGAAGCGCGGTGCCGGCGGCCTCGTGACCGCGCTCGCGTCGCTCGTCTCCCATCACGACGTCACCTGGATCGCAAGCGCGATCTCGGACGAGGACCGCGCCGCCGCGGCTGCTGGTACGGTCGACGAGACCGCCCGTGACGGCTCGCGCTACCGGCTTCGGCTCGTTGCGCACGCGCCCACCGTCTACGACCGCTACTACAACGTGATCGCAAATCCAGTGCTCTGGTTCGTCCAGCACGGGCTCTGGGAGCGCAAACACGTCCGCGGGCGGGATCTGGGCCTTGCGTGGGACGACGGCTACGTCCCGGTCAACCGCGCCTTCGCCGATGCGGTCGTCGAGGAGCTCGAGCGCGAGCCCGGAGCGGCGGTCCTCTTCCACGACTACCACCTCTACATCGCACCGGCGCTCGTCCGCGAGCGGCGCCCCGAGGTCGCCCTGGCGCACTTCACGCACATCCCGTGGGTGGGGCCGGACGGCTGGTCGGTACTGCCGGAGCGGATGGTGCGGGCGATCCACGAGGGGCTGCTCGCGTGCGACGTCGCCGGCTTCCACACCCAGCGCTGGCGCCGGGCGTTCCTCGATGCCTGCTCCGGTGTCGGGCTCGAGCCCGACGAGCGCCGTGTCACGGCGCACCCGATCTCGATCGATCCGGCCGAGTTCGAAGCACTCGCGATCAGCGAACCAGTGCTGGCGCGTGAGCAGGAACTCGAGGCCAACCGCCCGGAGCGGCTGATCCTGCGGGTCGACCGCACCGATCCGTCGAAGAACGTGCCGCGCGGTCTCGAGGCGTTCGGCCTGCTGCTCGAGCGCCGCTCCGATCTGCACGGCCGCGTCGGCATGCTTGCGTTGCTCGACGCCTCTCGCCAGACGATCCCCGAGTACGTCGAGGAGCGAGAGCGGATCGAAGCGGCGGCGGCTGCGGTAGAGGCGCGCTTCCCGGGCGCGCTCACGATCCGGATCGCCGACGACTTCCCGGCGTCGATCGCGGCGTACAAGCAGTTTGACGTCCTGCTCGTGAACGCCGTCATGGACGGACTCAACCTGGTGGCGAAAGAGGCTCCGATCGTGAACCGACGTGCCGGCTCCGTTGTCTTATCTGTCAACGCTGGGGCGTTCGAGGAGCTCGGCGACTGGGTCATCCCGGTCGACCCGCTCGATGTCTCGGCGACCGCCGATGCGCTCGAGGATGCGCTCGCACTCGGCGAGGACGACCGGCTCGCACGACAGCAGGCGATCAGGCGTCATGTCCAGGAGCACGATCTCGAGCACTGGATCGCCGCACAGCTAGCCGACCTCGACCGCGCGAGTAGCATTCGGCGGCGATGAGCGACCTCTCGCATGTCGACGAGTCCGGCGCGGTCCGCATGGTCGACGTCGGCGGCAAGCCGCTCTCGCGGCGGCGGGCGGTCGCGCGGGCGTCTGTGCGGATGGGGGCGGGCACGGCACAGCGTCTCGGCGAGTTGCCCAAGGGCGATGCTCTGACGACGGCGCAGCTCGCGGGGATCATGGCCGCGAAGCGGACGAGCGACCTGATCCCGTTGTGCCACCCGCTACCGCTCTCTGTCGTCGAGGTCTCGCTCGAGGTCGTCGAGAACGGCGTAGAGATTACGGCCGCGGCGGAGACGACCGCCCAGACCGGCGTGGAGATGGAGGCGCTGACGGCCGCGTCGGTCGCGGCACTGACCGTGTACGACATGGCCAAGGCGATCGACAAGGAGATGGTGATCGCCGAAGTGACCCTGGTCGAGAAGACGAAGGCGTCGGTGTGAAAGCAGCCGTGTTGACCGTCTCGGACGGTGTCGTCGCCGGCACGCGCGAGGATATGAGCGGCGACATCCTCGCCGGGCTGCTCTCGGGCGACGGCTACGAGGTCGAGCGGCGCGTCGTGGCGGACGAGGCCGAGGAGATCGCGGCCGCGATCACGCAGCTGGCCGAGGCCGCTGCAGTCGTGCTCACCACCGGCGGCACCGGCGTTGCCCCGCGCGATGTCACACCTGAAGCGACCCGCTCGGTGATCGACCGCGAGGCGCCCGGGATCGCGGAGGCCATTCGCGCGGACTCGTTGGCGAAGACACCGCACGCGCTGCTCTCGCGCGGGGTCGCGGGCGTGCATGCGCACACGCTCGTCGTCAACCTGCCAGGCTCCCCCGGGGGGTGCCGCGACGGCTACGCCGTGCTACAGCCGGCGCTCGGTCATGCGCTCGCCCTGCTCGCCGAAGCCGAGACGGCGCACAGGCAGACGTGACCACAACGGCCGTCTCGCTCCCCCGCCGCTTCGCGTCGCTCGTGAAGCTCGAGCACACCATCTTCGCGCTGCCCTTCGCGTATGTCGGCATGCTGCTCGCGCTCGGCGAGTCGCCCTCGGCGGCGGACTGGCTCTGGGTGACGGTGGCGATGGTCGGTGCCCGGACGCTGGCCATGGGTCTGAACCGGCTGATCGACGCAGAGGTCGATGGCCGCAATCCGCGCACCGCGAGCCGCGAGCTTCCAGCCGGAACGCTCTCTCGCGGTCAGGTGCTCGCTCTCTGCGCCGCGGCTCTCGCCGTTTTCCTCGTCGCCGTCTTCCAGCTCGACCCGATCGTGCGCTGGCTCTGGCCGATCCCGGTTGCCTTCTTCGTCGTCTACCCCTATCTGAAGCGCGTCACCTGGCTCTGCCATCTCTGGCTCGGTGCCTCGCTCGGGTTGGCGCCGGTCGGAGCGTGGGTCGCTGTGACCGGCGAGCTCCCGTGGCAGGCGTGGACGCTGGGTGGAGCCGTCGCGCTGTGGGTCGCGGGCTTCGACTTCTTCTACTCGCTCTTCGACCTCGAGCACGACCGCGAGCAGGGCCTGCACTCGTGGGCGACCCGCTTCGGCGAGCGCGGTGTCTTCTCAGCGGCGCGGCTGTTCCACGTCGGGGCGGTGGTTTTGCTCGCCGTCGCGGGTCTCGGGCTCGATGTCGGCCTGTTCTACTGGCTCGGCGTCGGCTCGGTCGCGGCGCTGCTCGCGTACGAGCATTCCCTTGTCGGCCCCGGCGATCTGCGTCGGCTCGACGCCGCCTTCTTCACGGTCAACGGCGTCATCAGCATCGTCTTCCTCTGCTTCGTCGCCGTCGACGTGCTTCTGTGATTCTCGGGCGTGCGGTCGAGAAGCGCTACGGCGCACGGCGGGCGCTTCAGCCGCTCGACTTCCGCCTCGAGCGGGGCGGCTTCCTCGTCGTCACGGGCGCGAACGGCTCCGGCAAGACGACGCTGCTGCGCCTCGTCGCGGGTCTGGCTGCCCCGACGGGTGGTGAGCTCGACGTCGACGTCGACCGTGGTGCGCTCGGCTACCTCGGCCACGAGCCGCTCCTCTACCGCGACCTGACCGCGGTTGAGAACCTCGACCTCTACGGCCGCCTCTACCGCGTGCCCGAGCGGCGCGAGCGGATCGGGATGCTGCTCGAGCGCTACGCCCTCTGGGATGTTCGCGGCGAGCGCGTGGCGTCCTACTCGCGCGGGATGACGCAGCGGCTGGCGCTCTGCCGCGCGCTTTTGCACGAGCCGGAGCTGCTCGTGCTGGACGAGCCCTACACCGCACTCGACGCCGAGGGTGTGGAGCTGCTCGATCGGCAGCTCGCCGACCTCGTCGGCATCGCCACCGTCCTGCTGACGACGCACGAGCCGAAGCGCATCGAGCCGCTCGCGACGTCCCGCATCGCACTCACGTGAACTACCTCGCCGATGTCGCCGCGCTCGCGCGGAAGGATCTCCGGCTCGAGCTGCGGGCGCGCGACACGCTTCCGGCGATGCTGCTGTTCGTCCTCTCGACGCTCGTCGTCTTCCACTTCGCGCTGCCGACGGGCGCCGACGAGGTGGCCGCGCAGGGGCTCCTCTGGGTCGCGTTGATCTTTACAGCACTGCTCGGGCTCGCCCGTGCCTGGGCGCCCGAGCGTGAGGGCGGAGCGCTCGACGGGCTTGTACTCGCGCCTTCGGACCGAAGCGCGATCTGGCTCGGCAAGTCGGCGGCCGTATTCGTCTTCCTCGCACTGATCGAGCTCGTCGCGCTGCCCGCGTTTGCCCTCTTCTTCTCGCCGCTGCAGGCCGCGGCCGTGCTCGGCGTCTTGCTTGCGAACGTAGGCATCTGCGCAGTCGGCACGCTGCTCGCGGCGATGGCGGCTGCGAGCCGGACGCGCGAGTTGATCCTGCCGCTGCTCTTCCTCCCGCTCGCGATTCCGCTTGTCGTCGGCGGCGTCGGTTCGAGCGTCTCGACCGATCCCGGCCGCTATCTCCTGTTTCTCGGTCTGTACGACGCCGTCTTCGCGATACTGTGCTGGGCGTCCTTTGAGTACGTCGTCTCCGAATAGCAGGGGTTCTCTCGTCTCGGTTCCGGCGCTCGCGGCGCTCTCCGCAGCGCTCGTCGGGCTCGCGATCGTGCTCGCGTTCTGGGTCGCCCCCGAGGATGCCGACCAGGGGATCTCGCAGAAGATCTTCTACTTCCACGTCCCGATCGCCCTCACCGCGTACGCCTGCTTCGGCTGGGGCGCCTGGAAGGCGCTGCGGCTGCTCTGGAAGGGCGATGAGCGTAACGACCTGGAGAGCTACGTCGCCATCCATCAGGGCACGATCTTCGGTGCACTGACGCTCGCGACGGGGTCGATCTGGGCGAAGGCCTCGTGGGGCCATTGGTGGGTCTGGGACTCGAACCAGCTGGTCCTCTTCCTCGTCCTCTTTCTCTTCTACTCGGCCTACTTCATGCTCCGCTTCTCGATCGAGGAGGGGCCGCGCCGCGCCAACGTATCCGCCGTCTACGCGCTCTTCGGCGTTGCTCTGATCCCGGTCAGTTTCTTTGCGATCCGCCTTGCCGAGGACTTCATCCACCCGACGACGTTCACACGGGACGGGCCGCAGATGACGGGGACGATGTTCTTCGCCTTCTGCGTCTGCTGGCTTGCGATCACGAGCGTCGCGTACACGCTCTACCGAGTCGAGCTGCTCGGCAAGCGACTCGACGCGAACCTGCGCGAGCTCAGAGAGATACTGACGGCATGAGCCAGAGTGACTATGTCGTCGCGGCCTACGGGATCGTCTTCGTGACGCTGCTCGTCTACGTCGCGATCATCGCCTCCAAGCTCGCGCGGCTCGAGCGCGACACCGCCGAGCTCGCGGAGCTGGCGCGCCGGCGCCGGGCAGATGGCTGAGTTCCTCGTCGTTCCGGCCCTGCTCGCCTACGGTGAGGCCGCGTTCGCTTACGCGGGCGAGTTGCGCGGGCCGGGGCTCGCGGGGCGCCTCGCCACCTGGGGCGTCCGGCTCGGCTGGCTCGCCCAGACTGCGCTCATCGTCGGGCAGGGCCTGTCGGCAGACGGCTTCCCCTGGGGGACGTGGGCCGGCGCGCTGAACCTCTTCGTCTGGCTGGTCGTCGGCGCATACCTGATCTGGGGCTGCACGCCGCGCTACCGTCTGCTCGGGCTGGCCGTGATGCCCGTCGCGGCCACGCTCCTCGCGCTCGCCTGGGCGGGCGGCGGCACTGCGTTCGACCAGGGCGATCGTTCGGGAGTCGTCCTGGCAGCGCATGCCGTCCTGATGCTGGCCGGCTTCGCCGGGCTGATGCTCGCGGCTGCAATGGCGTCGCTCTACCTCTGGCAGGAGCGTCGGCTGAAGCGTCACGAGCGCAGCGTCCTCCGGGTTCGGATGCCGCCGCTGGATGCGCTCGACCGGCTCGCCGCACGCACGGTGCTCGGCTCGCTCGTCGTCCTCACGGTCGGGATCGGAGTCGGCGCCGCCAGTTTCGAGCCCGGCGACTTCGACGCGGCGATGGTCGTGACGCTGTTGATCCTCGCCACGTACGCGGTCCTGCTCGTACTCCGGCACGAGGGCTGGCGAGGCCGCAGGGCCGCACTCGTGAACCTGGCCGGCTTTGCGCTCGTCGCGATCGTCCTCCCGCTGACCCACTTCGCCGCATGAAGCTGACGCTGGCGGGCGTGTCGCACCACAAGACGCCGATCGAGCTGCGCGAGCGGGTCGCGCTCGACCTCGATGCCTGTCAGCGCGCTCGCCGAACGGTTGGACGGCGAGGCAGTCGTGCTCTCCACGTGCAACCGGACCGAGCTCTATCTCGTCAGGGATGACCACGTCGACGAGCTCGCGGTCGGAACGCTGACAGAGCTCGCGGGTGACCGCGGCGACGACCTGTCGGCCGCGCTCTACCGCCTCCGAGACGAGTCGGCCGCGCTCCATCTCTTCCGCGTCGCCGCCGGTCTCGATTCGCTCGTTCCGGGCGAAGGCGAGATCCTCGGCCAGGTGCGGACGGCCTTCGAAGCGGGCTCGCCCGGCCCGTTCCTCGACAAGCTCTTCCGGCAGGCCCTGCACGCCGGGCGCCGCGTGCGTCTCGAGACCGCGATCAGCGAGAGCCCTGCGTCGGTGCCGTCTGCGGCCGCGGCGTTGGCGCAGCAGGTCTTCGACGATCTCACCGGCCGGCGGGTCCTCGTGCTCGGAGCCGGGAAGATGAGCGAAGCGACGGCTCGAAACCTCGCTTCGCGCGGGGGGGATGTCGCCGTCGTCGCAAACCGGACACTGGCGCACGGCGAGGAGCTCGCGCGACGGCTGGGAGCACAGGCCATCGAGCTCGCGGCGATCGGCGACGAGCTCGAGCACGCAGACGTCGTCGTCTCAGCGACGAACGCCTCCGATCACGTCGTCACGCGCGACGCCGTCGGACTGGCGCTGCGCGCCCGGAAGGGACGTCCGCTGCTCCTGGTCGATCTCGCGGTTCCGCGCGATCTCGATCCGGCGATCAACGAACTCGAGGGCTGCTTCCTCTACGACGTCGACGACCTCGAAGCAGTGGTCGCCGAGACGCTCTCCGGTCGGCGGACTGAGGCGGCGCGCGCCGAGCGGCTCGTCGCCGACGAGGCCGACCGCTTTCGTGAGTGGCAGGCCTCTCTCGACGTCGTCCCGACGATCGCGTCGCTGCGCGCGCTGGCCGAGGAGATCCGGGACAGCGAGCTGGCACGGGCGGGTGGGCGGCTGTCCGAGCGCGAGCGAAAGCACGTCGAGTCGGTGACGTCGCAGATCCTTGCGAAGCTCCTGCATCTGCCGACGATCCGCATGAAAGAGGCGGCCGCGGCAGCCGATGGGGTGGTCTATGCTGATGTCGTGAGGCATCTGTTCGGGCTCGAAGAGGAGGAGCGGCGCCGTTGAACACGCGATTTCTGACCGGCCGCCCACTCCCGCTGCAGGTGCCGACCGCGTTCGTTCGGATCCGGCCGACCACTGCGACCGGGACACGCGGATGCGGCGAGCCGAGGCCCGCATCGCGGCGAAACTGTGCTCATCCGCGTCGGTTCCCGCGGCAGTAGGCTCGCGCTCACCCAGGCGGAGCAGGCTGCGGACAGGCTGCGTGCGCCCGGGATCGAGATCGCACTCGTGCCGATCACGACGGCCGGCGACCGCGACCGGACGAAGCCATTCGGCGAGATCGGGTCTCGCGGCGTGTTCGTCAAGGAGCTCGAGGAGGCGCTGCTCGAGGGGAGGATCGACGTCGCCGTCCACTCGGCGAAGGACATGACCTCGAGCGATCCGGAAGGGCTGGTCGTTGGCGCGTACCCCGCCCGCGAGGATCCGCGCGACGCGCTCTGCGGGGCGAGTGTGCTGCGGGCCGGCATGCGGATCGGGACGGCATCGGTCCGCCGTCGCGCGCAGCTGCTCGCGCTCGAGCCGACGCTCTCGATCGAGCCGCTGCGCGGAAACATCGACACGCGTCTGCGCAAGCGGGGCGAGCGCGGCCTCGATGCGGTGGTGCTGGCGGCGTGTGGTCTCGACCGCCTCGGACTCGACGCCGAGATCGGCCATCGGTTCGAGCCGGAGGAGGTGCTGCCGGAGGCGGGCCAGGGTTCGCTTGCCCTTCAGGTGCGCGCCGGCGAGGAGTCGCTGGTGGCGGCCGCCGACGATCGCGAGACGAGGCGTCGGGTCGAGGCGGAGCGCCACTGTGTCGCTCTCGTCGGCGGCGGCTGCCTCGCGCCGGTAGCCGCATTCCACGACGGCGCCTCGCTGACCGCTCTCGTCGCCGACGAGGACGGAGCCTGGATTGAGCGGCGGACAGGTAACGATCCGGGAGCGGTCGCGCGCGAGCTGCTCGCATTCGTCTCGTGAGGGTCGTCGTGACCAGGCCGCGGGGCCAGGAGGAGGAGCTGATCCGTGGCCTCGTCGCGCTCCGGCACGCCGTCGTCCGCTGCCCGCTGCTCGAGGTGGAACCGCTCGGGGAGGAGCCGATCGAGGTCGGCGGCTACGACTGGGTGATCGTCACGAGCGTCAACGGCGCGCGTGAGCTGCGGCGACGGATGACCGGCACTCCGGCGCGCGTAGCGGCGATCGGCCCCGCAACGGCGGAAGCCTTCGGCGGTGCCGAACTCATCCCCGCCGTCTCGACCCAGGAAGGGCTCCTGGCGGAGCTTCCACGTCCGGCCGGACGCGTTCTCTTCGCGGGCGCCGAGGGCGCACGGACCCTGCTTGCCGAGGAGCTCGGCGCCGACTTCGTTCCGCTCTACCGCACCCGTGAGCTGAGACCCGCGGTCGCTCCGGACGGCGACATCGTTGTGCTGGCCTCGGCGTCGGCGGCGCGGGCGTTCGGCCGCCTCGGCGCAGATATTCCGGCGGTGAGCATCGGGCCGCAGACGACGCAGGCAGCACGCGAGTCCGGCGTCGAGGTGGTCCGCGAGGCGGAGACGCACGACGTCGCGGGTCTGCTCGCGGCGGTGAGATGGCTGACCATCTAGGCTCCGCCGCGTGTTCGTCACCTTCCTCAGCGACTTTGGCCTTCAGGACGACTTCGTCGGCACGTGCCACGGCGTGATCAAGCGGATCGCGCCTCAGGCGGAGATCATCGACATCACGCACGGGATCCCGCCGCAGCAGATTCTCCAGGGCGCTCTCGTCCTCGCCAACACAATCCCCTACATGCCGGTTGGAAGCCACCTCGCAGTCGTCGACCCGGGTGTCGGCGGAGCGCGCAGGCCGTTGGCGCTGCGCGACAAGGACGGACGCTGCTACGTCGGACCCGACAACGGCCTCCTGATCCCGGCCGCCGAGCGCGCGGGGATCGAGGCAGCGCACGAGCTTGCGAACCCGGACTACGCGCTCGAGTCGATCTCCCGCACCTTCCATGGCCGCGACCTGTTCGCCCCGGCTGTGGCGCATCTCGCCATGGGGGTTTCGATCGGCGAGCTCGGCCCACCTGTCGACCCCGACGCGCTCGTCCGGCTCGATCTGCCGCAGCCCGAGCTGCGCGCGGATCGGATCATCGCGACGATCCTTTACGTCGACGCGTTCGGGAACATCGCTCTCAACGTCACGCGTGAGCACGTCACCGAGGCAGGGATCGTCCCGGGGACACAGGTCGAGCTCGATCTTGCCGGCGAGCGTGTCTATGCGGTCGCAGCACGGACGTTCGCCGACGCCCGGCCGGGGGACATCATGCTCTACGAGGACAGCTACCGGAACATGTCCATTGCGATCAGCGGCGGCAGCGCGGGCGAGATGCTGCATGCGCGGGCGGGCCAGCCGATCCGGATCAACGTCGGTCGCCTCTAGAAGACTTGGCGAGATAGCGGCTGTGCCGCTGGGCCGCTCTGGTCGTCCCGATGCTGCGTCCTCAGTCGCACCGATAGCTTGGGCTATGGGCGCTCCCTGCTCCTTGTCTCGGAACGACCATTGCACCCCAGCGACGAGCGCCATCCCGCCAAGCCCTTCTAGTTGCAGCGGCGCTCGCCGTCTGCGAGTCTCCCGTCCACAAGGACGTTCGCGGAGCGGTCACTCCGTCCCGGACGTCCTTTCTTCTGCGCTCAGGCGTGAGGCGGCCGGCGCTCGCGCCACGGTCGCGCCGTCTCGAGCTGAGAGGAGATACGGAAGAGGAGCGCCTCGCCCAGGGGCGGGCCGACGAGTTGGACTCCGATCGGCACGCCGTCGTCCGTCCAGTGGAGCGGCAGCGACACCGCAGGCTGTCCGGTGACGTTGAACGCGGCAGTGAAAGGCGTGAAGCGGGCGGCGCGATCGAACTGCTCGCGCGGATCGTCCGGCTCGGTGTCCCAGCCGACGGGCACGGGTGGCATGGCGAGCGTCGGTGTCAAGAGTAGGTCGTAGTCGGCCCAGAGCGCTGCGATCCGACGCGCGCGGAGCTGCAGCCGCCCGATCGCCCCTGCGTATACCGGGCTGGTGGTCGCGACAGCACCCTCGAGGTACCACTGGTTCAGCGGTGAGAGCGCGGCCGGATCCGCGATCGGGTAGAGCGCAGGGATCGCCTGCCAGACCGGGAGGAAGTCCTCCATCAGCTCCTGCCCGCCCCAGTCCGGCGCAGCCTCCTCGACGTCGTGGCCGAGCGATGCGAGCAGCTCGGCGGCGTCGCGGGCCGCAGCGACGCAGGCGGGATCGACCTCCGTGTCGATCGGCGCCTCGGTCGTGAGCGCGATCCGCAGGCGGCCCGGATCGACACCGATCTCCTCGATGAACGGCCGCTCCGGGGGCGCCGCCGGGAAGGGGTCGCCCCATTCGTAGCCGGTGACGAGATCGAGGTACGCGGCGGCGTCGAGCGTCGTTCGCGCGAGCGGGCCCGCTGTGCCGAGTCCGATCCCTGGCACGAACGGTGCGTTCGAGACCCGCCCGCGTGAGGCCTTGATCCCGAAGAGGCCGCAACACGAGGCCGGAATGCGGATCGAGCCGCCCCCATCGGAGCCCTGCGCGATCCCCACGAGCCCTGCCGCGACGGCTGCCGCCGCGCCGCCGCTCGAGCCGCCTGCGTTCCGTCCGAGATCCCAGGGTGTCCTGCACGGCCCGTTCAGCGGTGAGTCGGTGAAGGCGGTGGTTCCGAACTCTGGCGTGTTCGTCTTGCCGAGGATCACGAAGCCGGCCGCCCGTGTCCGAGCAACGTGGGCGAGATCGAAGTCGGGCACGTTCTCCGCGAACGCACGAGAGGAGAAGGTCGTGCGGATCCCGGCCGTCGTGTCGAGGTCCTTGAGCGCAATCGGCACTCCGTGGAACGGCGCCTCGGCGGGAGCGCGCGTCTTCTCACGGGCATCCGCCAGCGCCTCCTCGGCGCACACGGTCACGAACGCACCAAGCTCCGGGTCGAGCCGCGCGATTCGCGCGAGGTAGATCTCGACGAGCTCGATTGGCGACACCTCGCCCTCGCGGACGAGGCGAGCCTGCTCCGTCGCCGGGAGGAAGGCGAGCTCGTCCACGAGCCCAGCCTACGTGTCTGGCGACTCTGGCTCGTCCTCGTTCGGCAGCTTCGCGCCGACCGCGATCCCGCCGAAGAGCGCCCGTCCGTCAATCGTCAGCGTCGGCGCGTCCGCGTTTTCTGCGCCGGGACGGACGTCGGCTCCGCCCGCGAGCGCCCGCAGGTTCGATTCGAGGCGCCACGCTGGCGGCACTCGGATCGCGACCCCGCCGAAGAGTGTGTGGATGGTGAGGTTGGCGCCGGGCGCCAGCGTCGCTTCGCGGAGGTCGAGCGAGATGCCGCCGTACCAGGCGAGCACGGAGCCGCCGCGGAACGACGCCGCTCGGTTCGTCAACTCGATCCCGTCGAACACCGCGACCAGCCCGAGCTCGTCGCTCTCCTCGTTGCCGTGGCTCGGGACCGCGTGTTTGACGAATGCCGCGGCCGCCATAAAGCCCGCGACGGAGCCGACGGTCGTCAGCGCGAGTGCTCGGATCGGGCGCACCCCTATCAGGGTAGTGCGCCCGAGCCCAAAGCGCTCAGATCCAGTCGAAGGTGTCCTGCAGGAACGGGACCAGGAAGTAGAGGACGAACATCGCCGAGGCGATCCACATGAAGGGATGGATGTCCTTCGCGCGGCCCTGGGCGGTGCGGGCGACTGTGAAGGCGAGGAAGCCCATCCCTATCCCGTCCGTGATCGAGAAGGTGAACGGCATGATCATGATCGTCAGCGCCGCGCCGATCCCGACGGCGAGGTCGGTGAAATCGATCCCGGCGAGCTTGCGGCCGTCCTGCATGCCGTCCGCGTCCTCCTCCGCCTCGGTGAGCGCGGTCATCATCAGGAAGCCGACGAGGATCAGGGCGGGCGCCGTCGCCTGCGGCGGCACCATGCCGATGATCGGTGCGAAGAACATGAAGGGGAAGAAGAGCACCCCCGCGACGACCGCGACCCAGCCGGTCCTGCCGCCGACGCCCACGCCGGACGCCGACTCGATATAGGTCGTTGCCGACGACGTCGAAGCTGCTCCGCCCGCCACGGCCGCCAGCGAGTCGACGAGGAGCGGCTTGCGGATGTCCGCCATGCGACCCTCGTCGTCCAGGTAGCCGGCCGGCTTCCCGACGCCGACGATCGTCCCCATCGTGTCGAAGAAGTCGGCGAGGAAAAGTGAGAACGCCCAGACGACCGCGGAGATCAACGCCAGCTCCGTGAATGCGTCGAAGTTGAAGTTTCCGAGCAGCGAGAGATCGGGAGTCTCGTAGACGTCGCCCGGCCAGGCCGCGCCCGTTGTGAAGCCGGCGTCGTTGTCACTCGCCTCGTTGATGATCGTTGCGAGGATCGTCGTCACGATGATCCCGATCAGCAGGTCGCCGCGGACGCCGCGAGCGCGGAGCGCGATCGTGAGGAACAGCCCGAAGAACGTCACCGCGATCGGCCACGTCGTCAGGCGGGCGAGGTCGACGGGAGTGCCGTCGCCGCGGACGACCACGCCCGCGTTTGTCAGGCCGATGAACGCGATGAAGAGCCCGATCCCGATCGCGATCGCCTTCTTGAGGTCGAGCGGGATCGCGTCCATGATCTTCTCGCGCATGCCCGTCAGCACGAGGATCGTGACTGCGATCCCTTCGACGACGACCAGCCCCATCGCCGCCGGGAACGACAGTCCTTCTCCCGCGACGAGGCCGAAGGCGACGACCGCGTTGAGCCCGAGGCCCGGCGCGATCGCGTAGGCCTTGTTCGTGTAGAGACCCATAAGGATCGTCATCACGCCGGCCACGAGGCACGTCGCCGCGAGCACCTGGTTGAAGGGCAGCCCGATCTCGGACAGGCCCTCGATTCCCGCGAAGCTGAGGATCTGCGGGTTGACGAAGATGATGTACGACATGACGATGAACGTCGTCACGCCGGCCGCCGTGTCCCGGCCGAGCGATGTGCCGTGCTGGTCGAAGCGGAAGTACCGCTCCAGGAAGCCGGAGCCGCCGCCGAGGCTGGCAGCACTGTCTGACATGACCGTCTCCTTCACCCTCGCGTTTGACCGTGCGGAGGTGACTTTGAGAGGTCCGGCGGACGGATCCGCCGATCCGTCAGGACAAAAGCTAGACCGGCCCGAAACGGAGGCGCCACGCGAGCGGAAGCTCGTGGAACAGCCTCCTCTTCTTCTCGTTCAGCTCGGTCGAGTAGGCCCAGCCGACGTACTGGCAGTGCGGACAGCTGCCGGCTTCCTCATGACGCTGCGGCTCTGGTTGGAACGCCCTCGAGTGGCAGCGCGAAGGCACGTGACGGTGAGCGACTCCACGGACGTCTTTCTCGGCGGGCGCAGTCGCGGCCGCGTTCCCTCGTGCGTGGGAACGCGCTAGGCGCCGCGCGCCGCGGCGAGAAGCGTGTCCCAGCTCGCGAGCTTGATCCGCGGCCGGCCGTGCGGCTCGCCAGCACTCCGCTCGGCCTCGTCGATCGCCTGCCAGCCGGCGTACAGGACCGCGTCGGCGCCGCGCTCGGCGAGCACATCCTCGAGTGCTTCGCCGCCGCGCGGCGGTAGCTTGCCCGCGCTGGCATCCTCGAGCAGCAGGCCGATCGTCTCCGACGCGTCCTTCTTGTTCGTCCCGATCACGCCGCTCGGGCCTCGTTTGATCCAGCCGGCCGCATAGATTCCCGGCTCGACGCGGCCGCCCTCGTTCGGGATCGTGCCGGAGCCTTCGTCGAACGGGACGCCCGGGAGGGCGACGCCCCGGTAGCCGACGCTGCGGAAGACGATGCCGCAGGGGATCGTCTCGCGCTCGTCGGTCGCGACGGCGCGCCCGTCCACGAGCTCGTTGCGGACGAGCTCGATCGCCTCGACTTTGCCGTCGCCGTGAATCGCGACGGGCGAAGCGAGGAAACGCAGGCGGATTCGGCGCGGCTTCCCCGCGGGCGCTCGCGCCGCGTAGTCGCGGAGATGTTCGACGTTGCGCTTGACTGTTGAGGGCGCGGCTTCGAGCTCGGCGACGCTCGCGGGGTCGAGAACGAGGTCTGCCGGATCGACGACGATGTCGGCCCCCGCCAGCTCGCCCAGCTCGCCCACTTCGACCGGCGTCCATGCGGCCTGGACAGGCCCGCGGCGGCCGACGACCAGGATCTCGCGGACGCCGGCGTCGTTGATCGCGGTGATCGCCTCGTCGGTGGTGTCCGTGGGTGCGAGCTCCTCCGGCGTCAGCGCGAGCATGCGGGCGACGTCGAGCGCGACGTTGCCGTTCCCGATCACGACGGCGCGCTCATGCGACAGGTCGAACTCGAGCTCCTGGAAATCGGGGTGGCCGTTGTACCAGGCGACGAACTCCGTCGCGGCCCACGAGCCGGACAGGTCCTCGCCTGGGATGCCGAGGCGACGGTCGGTCTGAGCGCCTACCGAATACACGACTGCGTCGTAGAGCCGGCGCAACTCCTCGTGTGTGAGGTCCCTCCCGACCTCCACGTTGCCGAAGAAGCGAAAGCCGGGCTGCGCCGCAGTCTTCTCGAACGCGCGCGAGACCGCCTTGATGTTCGGGTGGTCGGGGGCGACCCCCTGTCGAACCAGCCCCCACGGCGTCGGCAGCCGCTCGATCAGGTCGACCTCGATCGGGAGCTCGCTCGCGAGCAGCGCCGACGCGGCGTAGAACCCTGCCGGCCCGGAGCCGACGACGGCGACACGGAGAGGATCCACGCGCGAGAGTCTAGGGTGAGGGTTCCACCCGACGAAGGGAGCTCCGCATGGGCGGTCTCGGTGACCTATTGAAGGGAGCAGGAGGCGGGAGCGGCGGCGGCCTCGGCGACCTGCTCGGCGGCATTCTCGGCGGGGGGTCGCAGGGAGCAAGCGGCCTCGGGGGGAATCCGATGCTACGAATGCTGCTGCCGCTCGTCGCATCGCTCCTGATGAACGGCGGGCTGCAGAAGATCCTCGGCCGGCTCCAGCAGAACGGCGTCGGCGCGACCGGCCAGTCGTGGGTCTCCACGGGACCGAACGAGCCCCTCGGCGCGGCCGACATCAAAGCCGCGCTCGACGACGAAGAGCTGGCGCAGATCGCGCAGCAGCTCGGCGTCAGCGAGGACGAGGCGGCGGAGGCGGTGGCGCAGGTGCTGCCCGACGTCGTCGACCAGGCGACGCCCGCCGGCGAGCTGCCCGACGACGACGAGCTCAACCGGACGTTCGGCCGCCTGCACGAGCTGGACGGTGTGCGCGAGGGCTAGCAGAGTCCTCCTCGGTGGACTGCTCCTGCTCGCCTGCGTCGCCTGCGGCGGCGGCGGCGATCGCGACGGCGACGAGTTCGCGATTTACCACCTCGAAGCCGCCATCGGCCCGCCCGGCACAGCCGGCGAGCTCCGTTGCGGGCCGCCGCGCGCCGAGTGCCCCTTCGTGCTGCAGCGGCCGCCGCAGCGCGAGTACCACTACGCCGTTCGCAAGGCCCCCGCACTTACCGGCGACGACATTGTCCGCGACAGCGTCCGCACGACCCCCGGCACGACGGCCGGTGAGGAGCTGGTGACGCTCGAGCTCACGTCGGGCGGTCGTTCCGCATTCGCGCGCGTGACGAAGGAGGTCGCGAGGACCGGAGGGCGGGACCAGGGCTGGCATCACCTCGCCGTCGTCGTGGGCGACGAGATCGTTGCGTTCCCGGAGATCGACTTCGACGTCTACCCGGATGGAATCCCGAATGCGCCGGCGATCCAGTTCACCGCCGCCGACGCGGGCGACCTCGTCGAGCGTCTGCGCGGGAGCTAGCTAGTGCGAGCAGCCGGAGCCGCAGCCGCCGCCGTGTGCCTCGGGTGCCGCTTCCGCACCCTCCTCGACGGTGAATGAGTGGCCGCAGCCGCAGGAGGCCTGGGCGTTCGGGTTGTCGATCTTGAATCCGGACTCCTCGAGCCCCGAGAGGAAGTCGATCGTCGCGCCCTTGAGGTACGGGGCGCTGTAGGGGTCGATCACGATCGTGACGCCGTGCTGCTCGAGCGTCTCGTCGTCGTCGACCGGGCCGGCGTCGAAGCCGAGTCCGTACTGGAAGCCCGAGCAGCCCCCGCCCTGGATCGCGACGCGCAGGACCGATGTCGCTCCGTCGGGGTCCTCGGCCATCAGCTCGCGGATCTTCTCCGCCGCCACAGGCGTCAGCGAGACAAGGGTGTCCCGCTTGTCAACATCAGTGCGCTCGACGATCTCCATGGACATGATCGTAGCAGGGGCACCGTCCGTCACCGTCCCTCTTCCGAGGGGTGATCGGAGGTGACTTTGTGACACGTCAGTCACGCTTGATTGCTGCGGTTGCACCTCTCTTCGTGCGCCCGACGCAGGCTTGGTAGCGTAGGCCCGACTCGGATGCTTGAGGACTACTTCCCGCTTCTGGTCTACGCGATCCTCGCCGCCGCCATCCCGGCCACGATGATCGCGTTCTCGTTCATCTTCGCGACCCGCCCGAAGAGCCGCGTCAACGCCCGCTTCCTGCCCTTCGAGTCGGGTGTTTCCGAGGGGCCGCCGAAGCAGCAGCGCTTCACGGTCAGCTTCTACATGACGGCGATGCTCTTCATCCTCTTCGACATCGAGATCGTCTTTCTCTATCCGCTCGCGATCGTGCTCGAGCGGCTCGGCTGGTTCGGCGTCACCGAGTTCCTCGTCTTCATCGCCATCCTCGCCGTTGCGTACGTCTACATCTGGCGGAAGGGGGCGCTCGAGTGGCGCTAGACAAGAGCGTCGATCCGTCGCGGGTCTCGAAGCGGCCGCTGGCGCGGGCAGGGCTGCAGTCCGAGCGGCTGCTCTGGCCGACCAAAAAGGGCGTCTTCGAGGACGAGGTCGAGTCGATGGAGGACGCGCTCGGGCTGACGACCCTCGAGAAAGCGCTTGCCTGGTCTCAGACGAAGTCGATGTGGCCGGCGACCTTCGGGCTCGCCTGCTGCGCGATCGAAATGATGTCGATCGTCTCCTCGCGCTACGACATCGCCCGCTTCGGGATGGAGAAGTTCTCGTCCTCGCCACGCCAGGCCGATCTGATGATCGTCTCCGGCCGCGTCGCGCACAAGATGGCGGCGCCTCTGCGGCAGGTCTACGACCAGATGCTCGAGCCGAAGTGGGTGATCGCGATGGGCGCCTGCGCCAGTTCCGGCGGGATGTTCAACAACTACACGATCCTGCAGGGCGTCGACAAGATCGTCCCGGTCGACATCCACGTTCCCGGCTGCCCGCCGCGCCCGGAGGCGTTGATGGAGGGGATCGTGCGGCTGCACGAGAAGGTGATGGCCGGAGTCCCGCCGGCGTACCAGATCCGCGGAGTCGCCTCCTAGTGCCATATGAGGGCGTTCCCGGCCTCGTCGAGACCCGCGAGGCGTACAGCGAGACGACGCTGGTCGTCGATCCGGCACGTCTCGAGGAGGCGTGCCTGCACCTGCGCGACGAGGAGGGCTTCAACCTCCTCGTCGACATCGTCGCGACGGACTACCTCGGCTGGGGCGGGGACGGCGTCGCCGGCTACTACGGCACGTCGGCCGGCCGCGACCTGAACGAACCGGCCGCCCAGGGCTACTCGCGCTCGCCCGAGCCCAAGCCGAAGCGTTTCGCGCTCTCCTATCTCTTGATTCGCGTCGCCGACGACACGACGCGCGTTCGCGTCCAGGTCTGGCTGGACGACGGTCAGGCGGTAGCGACGGTGGTCCCGGTCTGGCCGACCGCCGATTGGTACGAGCGAGAGGCCTACGACATGATGGGGATCCCCTTCGACGGGCACCCGAACCTCGTCCGGATCCTGATGGACGACGACTGGGAGGGACACCCGCTGCGCAAGGACTACCCGATCGGCGGCGAGCCGGTGCGCTTCTCGGAGGCCGAGTAAGTGGCCCTCCTGGAGAGCCACTAGTGGCGACCGTCGCGCATCGTCTCCCCGCTACGGGGCGAGCGCCGTACGCGGGGTCGCGGATCCCGCAGCCGGTGCCGACGATCCTCAAGGCGGACCCGAAGCTCGAGGACGTTCTCACCGTCAACTTCGGCCCCAACCATCCGTCCACGCACGGCGTCCTGCGGCTGATCGTCGACCTGCACGGCGAGCACGTCGTCGGGATCGCCGCTGTGATCGGATACCTGCACACCGGTTTCGAGAAGACGATGGAGCAGAAGACGTGGTGGAAGGGTGTCACCTACCCGGCCCGGGTCGATTACGTCTCGTTCCAGTACAACGAGCTCGTCTACGTCCTCGCGGTCGAGAAGCTGCTGCAACTGCAGGTGCCGCGCAAGGCGACGTGGATGCGGATGGCGCTCGGCGAGCTGGTGCGGATCCACTCGCACCTCGTCTACCTCGGCACGTCCGCTCTCGAGATCGGCGCGATCTCGATGTTTTGGTACTGCTTCCGCGAGCGCGACCTCGTGCTCGACCTCTTCGAGATGGTCGCCGGGACGCGCATGCACACCCGCTACTTCCAGGTCGGTGGGCTTGCCGAGGACATCCCGCTCGGCTTCTACGAGGAGGTGCGCAAGTTCTGCGAGCGGATGCCGAAGGCGGTCGACGAGTACGAGGCGATCCTCAACTCGAACAAGATCTGGCTCGAGCGGACGGTCGGCGTCGGCGAGCTCTCGGCCGAGGACGCGATCGCGCTCGGCCAGACCGGGCCGAACCTCCGCGCCTCGGGCGTCGACTGGGATCTGCGCAAGCGCGAGCCGTACCTCGCCTACGACCAGGTCGAGTTCGACGTGCCCGTCTACCGCGGCGGCGACGTCTTCGACCGGTACAAGGTGCGCGTCGACGAGATGCGCGAGTCGGTGCGGATCATCGAGCAGTGCATCGACCGGCTCGAGCAGATGCAGGGCGAGCCCTGGATCGCAGACGACCGCAAGGTCGTGTTGCCGCCGCGCGAGGAGCTGCACACCTCGATGGAGTCGCTGATCCACCACTTCAAGATCGTCACCGAGGGATTCCGGGTCCCCGAGGGCGAGGTCTACGTCGGAGTCGAGTCGCCCCGCGGCGAGTCCGGCTGCACGTTGGTCTCGGACGGGACCGCGAAGCCGTGGCGGGTCAAGTTCCGCGCTCCCTCGTTCGCGGCGCTGCATGCGACCGCGGCCTGCTGCCAGGACGTCGCCGTCGCCGACCTGATCGCCGTCGTCGGCTCCCTCGACGCCGTCATGGGGGACGTAGACCGGTGAGCGCCGCAGGAAAGACGCTCTATGACGAGATCCAGGAGATCCGGTCGCGCTATCCGGTCGCGCGCTCGGCGACGTTGCCGGCGCTGCGGCTCGCGCAAGAGCGGCACGGCTGGCTCTCGCCGGAGGCATTCCGCGAGGTGGCGGAGGCGCTCGAGGAGACGCCCGCCTACTGCATGGCCGTCGCGTCCTTCTACGACATGTACCACCTCGCTCCCGTCGGGACGCACCTGGTCGAGGTCTGCACGAACGTGTCCTGCGCGCTCGTCGGAGCGCAGCAGGTGCTCGAAGCGTTCCAGGACGAGCTCGGCATCCACGCCGGCGAGACCAGCGAGGACGGCGAGGTGACGCTGCGTACGATCGAGTGCGCCGGGGGCTGTGGCTGGGGCACGGTCGTAGCGCTGAACCACCGCTACCGCGAGCGCGTCACCGCGGCGGACGTGCCAGGGATCGTCGCTGAGTTGCGCGGCGCCGAGGTGGACCATGGCGGCTGAGCAGTTCGTCGTCCTCGCCGGGGCCGAGGAGCAACCGCTCCTGACGCTCGCCGACTACCGCGAGGCGGGCGGCTTCGCCGCGCTCGAGACGGCGCGGGCGATGGAGCCGGCCGCGGTCGTCCAGGAGATCCTCGACTCGGGCCTGCGCGGCCGGGGCGGCGCCTTCTTCCCGACCGGCCGCAAGGCGAGCTTCCTCGCCAAGGGCACGGGCAAGTCGACCTACCTCGTCGTCAACGCGGACGAGTCCGAGCCGGGCACGTTCAAGGACCGCGAGATCATGTTCACGGTTCCGTTCCGGCTGATCGAGGGCTGTCTGATCACGGCGCACGCGATCGAGTCCGAGCGGGTTTTCATCTACATCCGCGGCGAGTACCTGCGCGAGTTCGAGATCCTCAGGAACGCGCTGGCAGAGGTGCACAAGGCGAAGCTGCTCGGCGGCGTCACGATCGTGCTCCACCGCGGCGCGGGCGCCTACATCTGCGGCGAGGAGACAGCGCTGCTCGAGTCGCTCGAGGGCAAGCGCGGCCAGCCGCGGACGAAGCCTCCCTTTCCGGCGGTCGCCGGCCTCTATGCGTCTCCGAGCCTGATCAACAACGTCGAAACGATCACAACCGTGCCTCAGATCATCGCCCTCGGCGGCAAGGAGTACGCGAAGACAGGCGTGCCCCCGGACTCGTCGGGCACGCGGGTCTTCTCGCTCTCCGGGAATGTTGTCAACGGCGGCAACTTCGAGCTGCCGATGGGCGTGACGTTGCGCGAGCTGATCTACGATGCCGAACTCGGCGGCGGGATCGCGAACGGTCGGCAGCTGAAGGCCGTCATCCCCGGCGGCTCCTCGGTGCCCGTGCTCACCGCCGGCCAGCTCGACACGCCGCTGGAGGCGAACGCGATGGCCGAGGCGGGCTCGATGCTCGGCTCCGGGGCGATCATCGTCATCGACGACCGCTGCTGCATGGTGCAGCTCGGGCTCCGGGTGGCGCAGTTCTACATGCACGAGAGCTGCGGCAAGTGCACGCCGTGCCGTGAGGGCACGCGCTGGATGGTGCAGATCCTGAACGCGATCGAGGAGGGGACGGCGTCCCAGGGCGACCTCGAGCTGCTGCTCGACGTCTGCGACCGGATCCTCGGCAAGTGCCTTTGCCCGCTCGGGGACGCGGCGGCGATGCCGGTGGCGAGCTACATCGACAAGTTCCGCGCGGAGTTCCAGGAGCACCTCGACAGCGGCTGCCCGATGGGCGGCAGCTCGTCCCTCGAGGGCATCCTTGCGCCGGTCGACCAGCACACGCATGCGCCGGTCGCCGAGGTTCCAGCATGAGCAGCGCCGGCGTGAGCGCGCCCGAGAGAGTCAAGGTCACGATCGACGGCCGCGAGGTCGAGGTCGCAAAGGGCCTCGGTCTCGTCGAGACCGCGGCGGCCGCAGGGGTCGAGATCCCGGTCTTCTGCTATGAGCCGCGGCTCGGGCCGGCCGTCGGTGCCTGCCGGATGTGCCTCGTCGAGGTCGAAGGCGTGCCGAAGCTGCAGGCCGGCTGCACGCTGACGGCGCAGGACGGGATGGTCGTCCGCACTGCCGCCGCCTCGGCCAAGGCCGCCGAGGGCCAGAACGCAACGCTCGAGTTCATCCTCGTCAACCACCCGCTCGACTGCCCGGTCTGCGACAAGGGCGGCGAGTGCCCGCTCCAGGATCTGACCTTTCGCTACGGCCCGGGCCAGACGCGGATGACCTTCCCGAAGCGGACCTTCGACAAGCCGATCCCGATCTCGCCGACGATCGCGCTCGACCGCGAGCGCTGCATCCTCTGCTACCGCTGCACGCGCTTCTCCTCCGACGTGGCCGAGGACGGCCAGCTCGTCGCGCAGAACCGCGGTGCGCAGTCGATGATCGCGACCTTCGAGGACGAGGCCTATCGGGCCCCGTTCAGCGGCAATGTGATCGAGCTCTGCCCCGTGGGTGCGCTCACCTCGACGCAGTACCGCTTCGAGGGCCGCCCCTGGGAGATCCAGAACGTTCCCACGGTGTGCGGCCTCTGCCCTGTCGGCTGCAACATCTCGGCGACGACGCGTGAGGGCAAGGTCAAGCGCATCATCTCGCGCAACCACCCCGAGGTGGACGAGGGCTGGCTCTGCGACAAGGGCCGTTTCGCCCACCCGCACGTCTACGCGCGCGACCGGATCGTCGACCCACTCGAACGCGTCCAGCGCCGCGGGTTCGGGGAGCTGTCCTGGGACGACGCGCTCGATCGCGCCGAGGAGTTGCTGCGCGGCGCAGAAGGTCGGATCGTGACCGCGCTCTCCGGCTCGGAGACGGTCGAGCAGGCGTACGCGCTCGGCAAGCTGCTGCGGCAGGGCCTCGGCGCGCACTCAGCCGTTCTCCCCGAAGCCGTCTCCCACGGGCTCGACGCCTTCCGGGCGCCGCTATCGACGATCGGTGCCGCCGAAATCGTCGTCGTCATCGGCGACGAGCAGGTCGCCGACCGTGCGCCGATCGTCGATCTCTGGATCCGGCAGGCGCGTCGCAACGGTGCCGAGATCGTGCGAGCACCGGAGGTGAAGCTGGGCAAGAAGCTGCACGAGCGCGTCTCCTCCTCTGACCGCGCCGTCCTGATCTGGTCCGGCCGGGCCGGCGGCGGCGGCGCCCGGCTGGCGGAGCTCGGCCACCGGCTCGGGCTCGACGCGAAGCCCGGCTGCGCCGCCTTCCACCTGCCCTCCACGCCGAACGCACGCGGCGTCGCCGACGCCTGGGCGGCGTGCTCGGACGAGGACGAGGAGAACCCGGAGCCAATCGGCCTGCTGATCGTGTCGGGAGACGAGGCCGCGGCCGATCCGGCCGTCCGCGCGCTCGCCGAGCAGGCCGAGCGCGTGATCGCGATCACGATGTTCCAGGGCCTCGCCGTCGGTTGGGCCGATCTCGTGCTGCCCGGCACCAGCTATCTCGAGCGGGACGGCTCCTTCGTCAATCTCGAGGGCCGCGTCCAGCGCCTGCGCCGCACGGTGATCCCGCCCGTGCCCGACGAGCTTGCCTGGATCGCCAAGCTCGCCGAGCGGTTCGACGTCGTGGTCTCGCCGCACGCCGCGCTGGTCTTCGAGGAGCTGTCCGAGCGCTGCTTCGGCGGCATTCCCTTCGGCGCCGTCGGCGAGCGGGCGCCGCTGCCGGACCGGACGCCCTACGTCGCGCCGGAGCCGGCGCCGGCTGCGCCCATCGCGCCGGTCGAGGCCGGGCCGCCCGAGCATTTCCTCGGCACCCTGCGCCTCCAGCGCTACCGGCCCCTCTTCTCCGGCCCGGCCGTCGAGCGCGTGCCCGAGCTCCAGTTCCAGCGGCCGAAGGCGGAGATCGAGCTCGCCTACGACGACGCGCAGCGACGGCAGATCGCGACCGGCGACGAGGTCAGCGTTCGCTCGAACGGGACCTCGCTCGCCCTGCGCGCGCGGGTCAATCGCGCGCTCGCGGCCGGCACCGCCCGGATCGCAGACGAGCACGCCGGCGATCTCCATCGCGACGTCGAGGTGGTGAAAGCGCCGTGAACGAGCCCTGGTGGGTCTCCGTGATCAAGAGCGTGATCATCATCAACCTCGTCATGGCCGCGTTCGCGTACCTGACTCTCGTCGAGCGCAAGGTGATGGGGCGGATGCAGCTTCGCTACGGCCCCAACCGGGCCGGCCCGTTCGGGCTCCTGCAGCCGATCGCCGACCTCGTGAAGCTGATCCGGAAGGAGAGCTTCTTCCCGGGCTCCGCCGTCGATGTTCTTTACATCTTCTCGCCCTGGGTCGCCGCCTTCGCCGCGCTGACGACCTTCGCGGTGATCCCATTCGGGCCGGGTTGGGAGATCTCCGGAGTCCAGGTCGACGGCGTCGTCGCGGACGTCCCGATCGCGCTGATCCTGATCTTCGCGATCGGCTCCGTCGGCATCTACGGCTTCATCGTCGGCGGCTGGGCCTCGGACTCGAAGTACGCGCTCCTGGGCTCGATGCGCACGTGCGCTCAGCTCGTCAGCTACGAGGTCTCGCTGGCGCTCTCGGTGCTCGGAGTCGTCCTGATGGCCCAGACCCTTTCGCTGACCGAGATCGTCGCTGCCCAGGACGACTGGTGGTACATCGTCCCGCAGTTCGTCGGCTTCGTCATCTTCATGTTCGCCGGCACCGCCGAGACCGCACGCGCGCCGTTCGACCTCCCGGAGGCAGAGCAGGAGCTCGTCGCCGGCTACCACACCGAGTACGGCGGCATGCGCTTCGGGCTCTTCACGATGAGCGAGTACATCAACCTGATCACGCTCTCGGCCCTCGCCGTGACGCTCTTCCTCGGCGGCTGGCACTTCCCGGTGCTCGAGGGTCTCGGCCCACTCTGGTTCGTGCTCAAGCTGTGCCTTCTCATCTTCATCTTCATCTGGATGCGCACGACGTTGCCCCGCCTGCGCTACGACCAGCTGATGCGGTTCGGCTGGAAGGTGCTGCTGCCGGTGGCGACGATCAACGCGGTCGTGACCGCGATCCTGGTGGTCTGGTTGTAATGCCGCTCGGCACCGCCAAGGGATTCGGGGTCACGTTCCGGCAGATCTTCAAGAAGCCGATCACGCAGGAGTACCCGGAGTACAAGCGGCCGGTCTACCCGCGCTTCCGAGGCCGCCACCGGCTGCACACGCACCAGAACGGGCTCGAGAAGTGCGTCGGCTGCTCGCTCTGCGCTGCCGCGTGCCCGGCCGATTGCATCCGCGTCGTCCCCGCCGAAAATACGGCGACCAATCGCGTCTCAGCCGGAGAGCGCTACGCGCGCATCTACGAGATCAACATGAGCCGATGCATCTTCTGCGGCTACTGCGAGCTCGCGTGCCCGTTCGACGCGATCACGCTCGGCAACGAGTACGAGATCTCGGAGTACTCGCGCGACGACCTGATCTACACGAAGGACATGCTCCTCGCCGAGCCGATGAAGCGGATCCCGGTCGCCGACGTCGACCTCTACGACACCCCGATCCCGGCGCACAAAGCGGAGTCGTAGCGTGGGTGACTTCCTCGTCTGGACGATTTGGTTCCTCGCGGCGGCGGGCTGCCTCGGCTCCGGGATCGCGGTGATCACGTTCACGAACCCCTTCTACTCGGCGTTGGCGCTGATCGGGAACCTCGGCTCGCTGGCGGTGCTCTTCCTGCTCGCGTCGGCCGAGTTCCTCGCCGCAGCCCAGGTCCTCGTCTACGCGGGCGCCGTGATGGTGATGTTCCTCTTCGTGATCGCCTACCTCGGCGATCGCAGCGAGGGCGTGCGGCTCTCCGGCGGCCCCTCCTGGGTCCGAATCGGTGCGATCGTCGCTGCGACGGCGCTGCTCGTCGAAGTCGTCGTCGTGATCGGGCTGGCCGCCGGCGACCAGCTCTCCGATCCCGCGGAGGTGCAGGGTTCGTTCGGCAGCCCGGAGGAGATCGGGCGCCTGTTCCTGACCGACCACCTGCTCGCATTCGAGATCACCTCGATCGTGCTCCTCGTCGCAGCGGTCGGCGGAGTCGTGCTCGGGTCCCGCTCGAGGGCCGAGGACGAGCTCGACGAAGCGGAGGCGGCTCGTGCAAGGGCCTGACATTGCCTGGTATCTGATCGTCGCAGCGATCCTCTTCTCGATCGGAACCGCCGGAGTGCTTCTGCGCCGCAGCCCACTGATCGTGTTGCTCTCGCTCGAGATCATGCTCAATGCCGGCAATCTCGCCCTGATCTCGTTCGCGCGGCTGCACGGCGACCACGCCGGCCAGGTGTTCGCGCTCGCGGTGATGGCGGTTGCCGCCTCTGAAGTGGTCGTCGGCCTCGGCCTGATTGTCGCGATCGCACGGCGCCGACTCGACCTCGACGTCGACCGGCTGCGGGTGCTCCGAGGGTGATCGCCGGCGCCTGGCTCTGCCTGCTGGCGCCGCTCTGCGGTGCGCTGGCGATCACGTTGCTCGGCGGTTCGATCTCGCGCCAGACCGCGGCCTGGATCTCGACCGTCTCGGTCTTCACGGCCTTCGGCGGTGCGATCGCCGCCCTGATCGGCCTGATCGGACGCAACCCCGAGGAGCGCGAGGAGATCACGAGCGCCTACACGTGGCTCGCAACGGCGAACTTCAAGGTCGACCTCTCCCTGCTCATCGATCCGCTCTCCGTGACGATGATGCTGATCGTCTCCGGCGTCGGCGGCCTGATCGTCCTCTACTCGATCGGCTACATGGACGGCGATCCCGAGGAGCGGCGCTACTTCGCCTACATGTCGCTGTTCGTCTTCTCGATGCTGATGCTCGTGCAGGCGGCGAACTTCCTCCTCCTGCTCGTCGGCTGGGGCCTCGTCGGACTCGCCTCCTACCTCCTGATCGGCTTCTGGCACGAGCGGCCGGACGCCGTCGCCGCCGCGAAGAAGGCCTTCGTGATGAACGCCTTCGGCGACGCGACGATGGCGCTCGCGTTCTTCGTTCTGCTGTGGCAGACCGGGACGCTGAACTTCGCGGAGTCGTTCATCGGGGCCGAAGGCCTGTCTCAGACCGCCGTCAACCTCGTCGCCCTCGGGCTGCTCGGCGGCGCCGTCGCCAAGTCGGCCCAGATTCCGCTCCACACATGGTTGCCGGATGCGATGGAGGGACCGACGCCCGTCTCGGCGCTCATCCACGCCGCGACGATGGTCACGGCAGGTGTGTACCTGATCGTCCGGGCGCACCCGATCTTCGAACTGGCGCCGTCGATCTCCGACCTCGCCGCCGGGCTCGGCGCGATCACACTGCTCGTCGCCGGCCTCGTCGCACTCGTCCAGACCGACATCAAGCGCGTGATCGCGTACTCGACGATGTCGCAGATCGGCTACATGTTCGTCGGCGCAGGGCTGGGCGCCTACAGCAGCGCGATGTTCCACCTGATGACGCACGCCTTCTTCAAGGCGCTGCTCTTCCTTGCCGCCGGCGTCATCATCCACCACCTCGCGGGCGAGCAGGACATCCGCAAGATGGGCGGCCTGCGCGCGTCGATGCGGAAGACGTACATCGCCTTTCTGATCGGTTCGCTCGCCCTGGTCGGGATCCCGCCGCTCGCCGGCTTCTTCTCGAAGGATGCGATCCTCGCCTCGGCGCTCGCCAGTGGCGGCTACGGCCAGGTTCTCTTCTACGCGGGCCTGATCGGGACGCTGCTGACGGGTCTTTACACCTTCCGCCTCTTCTTCATCGTCTTCCTCGGCGAGCCCTCGCCGCTCGTCCGGAAGCACGCGGAGGGGCACGGCCACGGCGAGGGCCCGTGGACGATGATGGTGCCGGTTGCCGTCCTGTCGGTGCTCTCTGTCGTCGGCGGCTGGATCGAGGTCGCAGGCGGCTGGCACGTGTTCGGCGAGTGGCTCGATCCGATCGCGATCGCGCGGGAGCATCTCGCCCTCGTCGAGCCGACGACGACGCAGGACTACGTCACGAGCGCGCTGGCCGTCGGGTTCGGCGCGATCGGGACCTACGTCGCCTGGCTGTACTACGGCGCCCGTCGTGGGCCTGTGCCGAGCTATCCCGCCCTCCAGAACACGCTCGAGCACAAGTTCTGGTTCGACGAGCTCTACGACTTGATCTTCTACAAGCCCGCCGTCCTCCTCGCGAGCGTCCTGCGGCGTGGGGTCGAACAGCCGGTGATCGGCGGCTCGATCTCCGGGGTCGTGGTCGGCGCCAAAGAGACGGCCGGTGTCGTCGGCGGCGCCCAGACCGGCTACCTGCGGAGTTACGCGCTCGCGATCGCGTTCGCGGTCGCCATCCTCGTCGTCGTCTTCGTCGCGGTCCAATGACGACCGCGCTGATCGTCCTCCCGCTCGTCGCCGCGCTCGTCGTCTGGCTGCTGCCGCTCCCTGGCCGGGCGGCCGGGGCGGTCGCGCTCCTCGCGGCGCTCGCCGAGGTCGTGCTCTTCGCGGTCGCGTTCGAGCAGTTCGACTTCGAACAGGGGCTCCAGTTACGCGACCAGCACAGCTGGTTCAGCGACCTCGGCGTCTCCTACGACGTCGGCTTCTACGGCTTCTCGCTGTTCCTCGCGGGCCTCACCGTCGTGGTCTGCACGATCGCGATCGCGTACGCCCTTTGGGCCGGAGGCGACCGCAGCCGCGGCTACCACGGCCTGCTCCTCTTCCTGACGGGCTCGATCGTCGGGGTCTTCGCCGCCCAGGACCTGCTCGTCTTCTACGTCTTCTTCGAGGCGATGCTGATCCCGATCTACGTTCTGATCGGCGTCTGGGGCGGGCCGCGCCGCCTGCGCGCGACGGCAACGTTCGTGATCTACACGATGGCCGGGTCGCTGCTGATGCTGGCCTCGATCATCGTCTTCGGGCTCTCCCAGGACACCTTCTCGCTCGTCGACTCCGGCGTCTCCTCGAATGACTGGGTGTTTCTCGGCTTCCTGGTCGCCTTCGCGGTCAAGGCGCCGATCTTCCCCTTCCACGGCTGGCTCGTCGACGCCTACCGCGAGTCACCGCCCGAGGTGGCCGCGATCCTCTCCGGGGTCGTCTCCAAGGCTGCCGTCTACGGACTGCTCCGGATCGTGATCGCGAAGTTCCCTGAGCCCGTCGACCAGTTCCAGTCGACGATTCTCGCCTTCGCCGCGATCGGCCTCATCTACGCCTCGGTGCTCGCCTTTCGCGCCCCCGACATCCGCAGCGTGACGGCGTACTCGTCGATGGCGCAGATGGGCCTCGTCACAATGGGGCTCTTCTCGCTCAACGAGCTCGGCGTCGACGGCGCGATCCTCCAGTCGGTCGCGCACGGGCTCGTCTCGGCGACGCTGTTCCTCCTTGCGGGGATGGTGGAGATGCGCGCCGGCACCAGCGCCTTCGCCGGCCTCGGCGGCATGGCCCGCGGGCGCCCTGTGCTCGCGACCGTGCTGATGACGACCGGGATCATCGCGCTCGCGGTTCCCGGCTCGGTCGCGTTCGCGGGCGAGTTCCTGATCCTCGCCGGCGTCTACGGCGTCGCGTGGGGCTGGGCCGTCGTCGGCGCCGCCGGGATCGTGCTCGCGGCGATGTACATGCTGCGGCTGATCTCGGCAGTGCTCCACGCCGCACGTGGGCGGGACGTCCGCGAGGACGCGCCGGACGTGCGCCCGGTCGAGCTCGCGCTCGTCGTGCCGCTCGTCGGGCTGCTGCTCTTCCTTTCGGCCTGGCCGGCGCTGGTCTCCGAGCGCGCGTTCCCGCTGGTCCGGGGGGACCAGACGGAGGCGACGCCGTGATCCCGACTCCGGACATCGACTGGCTCGCTCTTTCGCCGACGCTCGCGCTGCTCGCCGCCTCGGGGGTCGCCCTGCTCGGCAGCGTGCTCGTGCCCTGGTGGATGCGCCGCTTCTTCTGCGCGCTCGTCGTCTTCGCCGGCTTCATCACGTCGGGCGTGTTCGCGGCGATCGTCTTCGACGAGACGACGAACGGCCTGGCGCTGATCGCCGAGTCGTTCACCCGTGATCGGCTCGGGGCGTTCTCGGCGCTGATCATCGCGGGCGCCGGCATCCTCACTGTCCTCGTCTCCTGGGGCGATCGGCGGCGTGATCACGTCGGCGAGTACTACGCGCTCCTCGCAGCGGCCGGAGCGGGCATGGTCTTCTTCGTCACCGCGTCGAACCTGATGACGCTCTTCCTCGGGCTCGAATGGTTTTCGATCGCGCTCTATGTCCTCTGCGCGATGGACACCCACCGAGAAGCCTCGCTCGAGGCCGGGCTCAAGTACCTGATCGTCGGCGCCTTCGGCTCGTCGATCCTGCTCTTCGGCTCGGCGCTCGTCTACGGCGCCACCGGCGCAATCGGGTTCTCGGAGATCGCGGCCGCTGACCCGAGTGACGACGTCCTCCTCCTCGCCGGGCTCGCGATGCTGATCGCCGGGCTCGGCTTCAAGGCCTCGGCGGCGCCCTTCCATATGTGGACGCCTGACGTCTACCAGGGCGCGCCCACGTCCGTGACGGCGTTCATGTCCGCCGCGACGAAGGTGGCGGCGCTGGTGCTGACGCTGCGGCTCCTCGTCGTCGCCTTCCCGGAGCAGGACGAGCTCTGGACCGTTGCGATCGCGGTGATCGCGATCGTGTCCCTCGCCGTCGGGAACTTCGCCGCGCTGGTTCAGCGCGACCTCAAGCGGCTGCTTGCCTACTCGTCCGTCTCGCACGCGGGCTTCATGCTGATCGCGATCGCCGCGGACAACGAGCTCGGCGCCCGGGCGCTCCTGTACTACCTGATCCCGTACGGCGCGATGTCGATCGGCTCCTTCGCCGTCGTCGCGGCGCGCGAGCGGGAGCTACAGGCGCCGGTGACGCTGGCGAACCTTGGTGGCCTCGGCTGGGAGCGGCCGTTCCTCGGCGCGTCCCTCTGGGTCTTCATGCTCGGCTTCATGGGCATGCCCTTCACCGGGGGCCTGATCGGAAAGCTCTATGTCTTCGCGGCCGCCTACGAGGCCGGCTGGTGGTGGCTGATCGTCGCGGGCGTGATCGCGACGGCAATCTCGCTCTACTACTACCTCGGCGTGATCCGCGCGATCTACCTCAGGCCTGCCGCCGAGCTGCGGCCGGCGCTTGCGGGCGGCTCGCCGCCGCTCGATCCGCTCCTCCAGAGCGCGGTCGCGCTCGCGGTCGGCGTCACGATCGGCTCGTTCTTCTTCGTGCAGCCGCTGATCGACCTCGCCGGCGACGCGGCGGCGGGGCTGCCCTTCTAGGGAGCTCGGCGACCCTCCTAGCCGCGCCGGAAGGCGGCGCGCAGCCGCTCCCGCGGGGCGACCGCGGTTGCGGCGACAAGCGCCTGCACGGCGAAGATCGCGAGCGCGGCGACGACCGCGGTGACCCCGATCACGGGCGGCGGCCCCTCCTCCAGCAGCGGCGCCCGGACGGCCGTCCCGAGGAGAACGAAGGGGAGCGCGAGGGCCGAGAGGACTGCGATGCCGCGGTCGTGCGGCTGGGCGGCGGAGCCGTCGAGGACGTCGCCGAGGCCGGACAGTGCGGCAACTGCCACCACCGGCACGGCGGCGACCAGACAGTAGTAGGCGAGCGCGTGGTGGCCGGCGGCGTCTGCGAGCGCGGCGCCGAGGACGAGGGCGATTGAGGCCAGACGCGTTGTCATGCGTTGATGTTCGACCCCTTGTCGGACGGTCCTCTAGGCTCCAGTCATGGCTACGACACTCACCTGGCTCGGGCACGCGGCGTTCCGCGTGGACACGCCGAGCGGCAAGCGGATCTACGTCGACCCGTTCCTGAACGGGAACCCGAAGTGCCCCGAGAGCGAGAAGGAACCGGAGCGCGTCGACGCGATCTTCATCACCCACGGGCACAACGACCACGTCGGCGACACCCTCGAGCTCTACAAGAAGTTCGAGTGCACGGTGATCGCTCCAGTCGAGGTCCGCGATCTGCTCGGCATGATGGGCTGCGAAGCCGAGGGCCCGCACGACCCGAACAAGGGCGGCACCGTCGACCTCGACGGGTTCAAGGTCACGCTCGTGCACGCGCAGCACTCCTCCAGCTACATGGCCGACGCGCCGCCCGGCTCACCGCGCCCGTGGGAGATCGTCTACACGGGTGAGCCGTGCGGACTCGTCTTCGACTTCGGGGAGGGCGAGCCCAACGTCTACTTCGCGGGTGACACGAACGTCTTCGGCGACATGGCGCTGATCGCGCGCCTCTACGCGCCCGACGTCGCCGTGCTGCCGATCGGCGGCCACTTCACGATGGATCCGAAGGAGGCAGCGGTCGCGTGCGAGCTGCTCGGCGTGAAGCGCTGTGTGCCGTGCCATTACGGCACGTTCCCGATCCTCGCGGGGACGCCCGAGCAGCTACGCGAGCTGGCGCCGGGCGTCGAGGTGATCGCGCCGGAGCCGGGCGGATCGGTCGAGTTGTGAGAGAGCGCTGGTTCGGCGCGACCGGGCGACGCGTTCCCGAGCTCGCGCTCGAGGGCTCGCTCGATGTCGAAGGAGCGCTCGTGCTCGACGACGTCTCCGACCCGACGCGGCTCCACAAGGCACACGCGCAGGGGACGCCGGTGGTCGTTCGCGCGGCGACGCCGGAGGCGGTGAAGGCCGCGCTCGCGCGGCCGGAGGTCGCGTCGGTGCTCGTCCCCACCGAGGAGCTGCTGGCGCTCGACCTGACGACGCTCACCTATGGCTAGACCTTCGCGCCCCTGGCGGACGGCGGCTCCCGCCGGGCAGAGCCCGGCTCCGCCGCCGCCTCACGCCTCTGGACTTCGCTCTGTCGGATGGGTGGTGCAGCGCACTGTCCCATCCTCCGACGCTTGTCAGCGGCGCGCCAGGAACGCGAGCTGGGTCTCGACATACTCGATCGTCGCCTGTGACCTCGAGAGCGGGCAGTGGGGCGTCGCGACGCAGTCGAAGTTCCTCGCGGTCGGTTCGATCGTGCCGTGGGCCGAGCCGGGAGCCGGAGCAGTCGCGACGCAGGCGTACGCGAACCCCCGCTATGGCCCCGACGGGCTGGCGCTGCTGCGTCAGGGACTGACGGCCGAGGAGGTCGTGCGCCGGTTGACCGAGGCCGACGACGGCCGCGACGAGCGCCAGCTCGGCGTTGTCGACGGCGCTGGACGCGGTGCCACCTACACCGGCGCGGCCTGCCTCGACTGGGCCGGCGGGCGTGCTGGCGACGGATACGCCGCGCAGGGAAACATCCTCGTCTCGGGCGACACCGTTGATGCGCTCGCAGCCTCGTTCGAGGGGAGCGGAGGAGCGTTGGCCGAGCGGCTGATCGAGGCTCTGGCGGCGGCGCAGGCGGAGGGGGGCGACAAGCGGGGGCAGCAGTCCGCTGCCGTGCTCGTCGTCGAGCGCGACGGCGGCTACGCGGGCCTCACCGACACGCTCGTCGACCTCCGCGTCGACGACCACGAGGGGCCGATCGAGGAACTCCGTCGCCTCTATGGCCTGCACCAGCAGCTGTTCGGGAAGACGCCGCGCGACCAGTGGTTGCCGATCGACGACGAGCTGCGGGCCGAGATCGACGGGCATCTCACCGAGCTCGGCTACGAGCGGCTGGCCGACTGGGCCGGCGATGCGAACCTCGAGGAACGCGTGGACGGCGACAGCGAGATCGATCCCGTCGTCCTGGCCGAGCTGAGGAGGAGACGATGAGCGGATACGAGGTCGCGAGCGTGGCCGGCCTGGAGTCGCTGCCCGGCCCCGGCTCGCTGCGCTGGACGCCGGTCCGGAAGCACTTCGGGATCACGGCCTTCGGGATCAACGCGTACACGGCGACGGAGGTCGGCCAGGACGTCGTCGAGGAGCACGATGAGGAGCGTCTCGGCCACGAGGAGCTTTACGTCGTGCTCGCGGGCCGGGCGACGTTCGTGCTCGACGGCGACGAGGTCGACGTGCCCGCGGGCTCTGCTGTCTTCCTCCGCGATCCGAAGGTAAGGCGGTATGCGCGCGCCGAGGAGGCAGGCACGACGGTGCTCGCGCTCGGCGGCAAGCCCGGCCAGCACGAGATCTCGGCCTGGGAGTACTTCTTCGCCGCGTACGCCTACGCCGAGGACGATCCCGAGCGTGCGCTCGCGGAGATCGACGCCGGACTCGCGCAGAAGCCCGAGCACCCTGCGCTCTACTACCACCGGGCGTGCCTCAACGCGAAGGCCGGCCGGTTCGAAGAGGCGCGCGCCGAGCTCGATCGTGCGCTGGAGCTCGATCCCACGCTCAAGAAGTGGGCCGACGACGACGAGGACCTGGCCCAGCTACGCGTCGCCGGGGAGCCGTAGGCCGGCCGCCCGCGTGCGCAGCGTCGGTACGGGATCCGCTTCCGGCCGGGCGACGACGAGCACGGCTCCGAAGCCATCGCCGACGAGCGCGCCGACGAGGAGCTCTAGTCCCAACGCGAGCGCGAAACCCTTGTGCGCCTGCTCGCCGCCGAAGGGCACGAGCTCGTCCGGTCGCGCAGCGCCGCGGAGCACGTCGCCGTAGGTGACCGCACCCATCGAGACGTCCGCGACGAGCGGTGCTCCGTCCGAGCTGGGGATCGCGATCGCGAGCGGGTTCGTCCCCGCCAGCGGCTCGCCGCCATCCGGGTGAGCGAGCCGGACGGGCGAGGTCGCCGTCAGCGCCGCGACGAGGCCGCCGTCGGCGAGCCGGCGCACGTACCAGCCGAGCACTCCTGTCGGAAAGCAGTTCGCCGCGACGACGACTCGGGCGTGCTGAGGCGGCTCGGCGAGCTGCGCGTCCACGATCGCGGCCAGCGTCAGATAGCCGAGCGCACCGTTGCCCTCCCAGCGCTCGTAGCCGGGCTCGGCGTGGAGGCGACGGGGCCGCGCGTCGGGCTCGAGATCGGGCAACGTCTCCAGCCAGTCGACCCGCGAGAGGCCGTGGCCGAGCTTGCCACGCGACTGGGCATCGAGGAAGTGGCTCGTCAGCGTGGCGGTGTCTGCCTCGGAGAAGCCCAGCGCCGCGATCCGCTCCTGAGGACTAGGCCGCACGCCGCCGGGCCGCCCAGACCGCTGCACCCGCTCCGAGCACGAGCGGGATCCCGAGCAGTGCCGGCCGTAGCCGCCGCACGGGCGGATACGCGAGCCCCGCGAACGTGAGCACCGGCCAGTCTCGCTCCTCCGCGAGTCGTCGCAGCTCCCGGTCGGGATTGACCACGACCGGCTTCCCGACCGCCTCCAGAAACGGCAGGTCCGTGTAGCTGTCGGAGTACGCCGTCGAGATGCCGAGGTCGTAGCCGCGCTCGCCTGCGAGCTCCCGGATCGCCGCCGCCTTCCCTGCGCCGTGGCAGGCGCGAAGGGAGCGCCCGGTGTAGACGCCGTCGACGACCTCGCAGGTCGAGCCGAGAGCGCCGTCGAAGCCGAGTTCGTCCGCCAGCTCCTCGACGATCTCCTGCAGCGTCGCGGAGACGATGTAGATCGGCTCGCCGCGCCCGCGGTGGCGCTCGACGAGCTCGAGCGCCTCCTGGTAGACGAGCGGCTTCAGGACGGGCTCCATCGCGTCTCGAACGAGGCGGCGGAGATCGTCGACCGCGAAGCCCTTCAGGATCATCAGGCCGTCCTCGGCGGCTTTGCGCACCGTCTCCGCGCTCGCTCCGCGCGCCGCGAAGAGCAGCTGCCATGCGGCGGCCTTCGCCAGCTGGCCCCGTCCGATCACGCCGTGCTCACGGAATGCCCCGGCGAGTGCGAGCGCACTCGAGCGCCGCAGGAGCGTCCGGTCGAGATCAAAGAATGCGGCAGCCTGCACGGATCGAGTGTATGGGTGCCGCCGTTCCGCCTCAGCCGTCCTCTGCCGCCTGGGACATTGCGCGACCCTCACGAAATCCTCACGGATTCCTTACCGGCTCTTGCGCTGGAGACCTCAGAGTTCGGGCGTCTTGCTCTGTGAGACCCCGAGAAGGGAGAGACACGGCATGAAGCGGTTCGTACTGATCACAGCAGCGCTCGGCGCCCTGGTTGCCACCGGTGCCGCTGTTGCGCATCTGAAGGCGGCAGACGTCACGTCCGCCAGCGCCACGCTCTCGGCCACGACGCCGTCGAACGTCCAGACGCGGACGTACACGTGCGACGGCCAGACCTTCGAGATCACCACCGGCCGCTGGTCGGGCACGGCGACGAGCACGACCGCCGACCTGAACGGCGCCGTGGTGCTTCACGTCAAGAGCGTCTACAACGCGACGAAGAAGCTCGGCTGGATCGACGGCCGGCTCACCATTGCCGCCGCCGACGGACGTACGCACGCCGGCATCACCGGCGTCAACACCGACGGCAAGCTCGACGCCTGGGTGCGAGGGAGCGCGGGGCGCGGCGACGGCACGCTCTTCGGCAGCCTCTCCGGCGCGTTCTCGAAGACGAGCGGCCTCACCGACGGCGCTATCGGCACCGGCGCCGGCGCCAACGCCGCGGTGATTGCGAAGGGGATCCGATGCAAGCCCGAAAAGGCCTCGCGCCCGAGCGTGCACCTCGTCGTCCGCGGTCAGATCGAGACCGTCGGCGCGACGTCGATCACGGTGAAGCCGAAGGACGGCTCGGTCTCGCAGACCTGCACCGTCAAGGACGCCGATGACGTCGACCGCGTCAAGGCGGGCGACCAGGTCGAGATGACGTGCAGCCAGGTCGGCGGCACCTGGGTGCTGACCAAGGTGCGTAAGCGGTAGCACGTCTCCCTGGCGAGGGACGGCAAGAGGGCGCCTGCGGGCGCCCTCTTTCGTTCTTAGGAGACGGGGCGCCCTCTGTTCTAGGAGAGGAGCGTCAGCGGCTTGCGGATCGCGGCCTGCCGCGTGGCGGCCACGGTCTCCGCGAGCGCGACGATCGCCTGCGACGACTCAGCGTCGGGGTGGGACTCGACGACGGGAGTCCCGGCGTCGCCCGCCTCCCGCAGTGCGCGGTCGAGGGGGATCGTGCCGAGCAGGGGGACGTCGAGCTCGTCGGCGAGCCGGGCACCGCCTCCCTCACCGAATGCGTCGCCGCTCATGTTCTCGACCACGCCGAGCAGCTTCTGCCCAGTCTTCTGCGCCATCATCGCGGCGCGCGCAGCAACCTCCTGGGCGAGCGGCTGCGGCGTCGTGACGACGAGCACCTCTGCCCGCGGGAGGAGCTGGCCGAGCGAGATCGCCACGTCGCCGGTCCCCGGGGGCATGTCGATCACGACCGTGTCCAGCGCTCCCCAGTGGACGTCGGAGAGGAACTGTTCGAGCGCGCGGTGCAGCATCGGTCCGCGCCACATCACGGGCGCGTTCTCGTCGAGGAAGTTGCCGATCGAGATCAGCTTCAGGCTGCCGCGGACGGGCGGGACGATCATCTTGTCGACCACGATCGGCCGCTGGTGGACGCCGAGCATGTGCGGGATCGAATGGCCGTAGACGTCGGCGTCGATCACCCCTACCTGCTGTCCGAGGCCGTCCAGCGCCGCGGCGAGATTGACTGTCAGCGACGACTTGCCGACGCCGCCCTTGCCGCTCGCGATGGCGATCACACGTGTCGCCGGGTCGAGCGAGATCGTCTTCTCCGGCCGGCCGCCACGAAGCTTGGTGGTCAGCGCCGCCTTCTCGTCCGGGCTCATCACGTCGAAGAGGAGCTCGACGCGCCGCACGCCCGGCAGGCCGCCGACGTGCTCCGCGACCTGATCCTGGAAGGAGCTGCGAAGGGGGCAACCGGCGACCGTGAGCGCGATCGTGACCGAGACGTCGGCGCCGTCGATCTCGACGGACCGGACCATGTCGAGCTCGGTCACGGGCTGGCGCAGCTCGGGATCGATCACGCGCTCGAGTGCGCGCAGGACCTCGTCGCGGTCCACGGTCATGTTCGGAGCGTAGCGGCGGACCTCCTTATCCGACGAGCCGGAAGACGACGGCGTTGCGGACGGGATTGCGGCCCGTGCGGGTGACGGTCAGCGTCCCGCGCGCGTTGTCGTAGAGCCCCGTGCCGCCGAGCACCGCCAGGTCGTAGAACTGCCGGTAGAGCAGCGAGCCGCCGACGACGAGCTTCCCCTTCGGGAGGATGTACGTGCCGCGGCAGCTGCGCGAGCGGCCGCTGTCGACGAACGTGCAGAGCAGCTCGGAGCGGCCGATCGTGTTGCCGCGTCCCTCGCTCGAGCAGCCGGCTGCGGATGATCTCCTGGTCACCGGGCGAGATGCCGCGGGGACCTATGTCGATGCGTGTCACGGCGAGCTCGCGATCGTTGATCGGGATCGTCGCCTTGCCCGTTCCCGCCTCCGATCGGGTCTGCCACGGGCCGACGGCGACGATGCCGACGAGTACGCCCGTCAGCAGCCAGCCGACCTTTCTGTTCATGCCCCCTCCTTGTCGTTCGTACTGGACTCTCCGTTCGGCCCCGGCAGCTCGAGCCAGAAGGTCGAGCCTTCGCCGGGGTCGCTGTCAAAACCGATCGTGCCGCCGTGAGCCTCGACGATCTCGCGCGAGACCGCGAGTCCGAGGCCGGTGCCGGTGATGCCCGTGGCGCCTGCGTCGCCGCGGAAGAACTTCGTGAAGATGCGGCTCTGCTGCTCCTCGGGGATCCCGAGCCCCTCGTCGCGCACGGCGACCCGGACGCCGTCGCCGCTGCGGGCCGCGACCAGCTGGACGGTGCCGCCGTCGGGCGAGTACTTGATCGCGTTCGAGAGCAGGTTACCGACGACCTGCGCGAGCCGGCCCGGATCGCCGCGCACGGTCAGCGGCCGCTCCGCGAGCTCGACCTCGAGCCGGTGCTTCGGGCTCTGCGCCGCGTAGAGCTGCGCCTGCTCGTCGAGGAGGCTCGCGAGATCGACCTTCTCCTTCGCCAGGTCGACGCCCTCGTGCTCGATCCGCTGCACGTCGAGGAAGTCCTCGAGCAGCGCGGCGAGCCGGCGGGCCTGCGCGTCGACGATGCCGAGGTAGTGGCGCCGCGTCGGCCGGGTCGAACTCGCGCTTCGAGCAGCAGCGCCGTGAAGCCGAGCACGCTCGCGAGCGGCGTCCGCAGCTCGTGCGAGACGATGCTGACGAGCTCGGTCTTGCCTCGCTCGCTCTCGCGCAGCTCCTCGTTCTGCTGCTCGAGCTCCGCGTGGCTCTCCTCGAGCCGCTCCGCCATCTCGTTGAACGCGCGCGTCAGCTCGCCGACCTCGCCGGGGCCTTCCTCGGGCAGCCGGAGCGAGAGCTCGCCGCCCGCGATCCGGCCGGCGCCGCCGGCGACGGCGCGCACCGGGCGACCGATCGAGCGCGCGAGCACGATCCCGAAGAGGACGATCAGCGCCATCGAGGCGCCGACCGCGATCGCGCCGACGAGCACGGCGACGTCGGTGCGTTCGTCCGCGTCGCGGGCCGCCTGGCGGCGAGCTCGTTCTCGGCCGCGCCGGAAGACGCTGAAGAGCCGCCGGATCTCGTCGGTCTGCAGCTTGCCGTTCTGTGCGATGAGTGGCGTCGTCGAGGCCGAGCTCCGGTCGTCACTGCAGGATCTGGACCAGCGGCGGGACGAAGGCGAACGCGTACTCCCGGATCTGCGTCTCGATCCCCTGCGCCCGTCGCTCTGCATCGGGTCGTCGTCGCACGAGGCCCGCGACTCGCGAGCTGCGCCGGCAGCCTGTCCGCTCGCGCTCGCGGTACGTCTCGAGCGAGTTCGCGTCCTCCCGGTGATGGCGAAGCTGAGGAAGCTCGACTCGACGTCCGACACGAGCTTCTCCAGCTGCAGCGACGCGGCCGTGACGTCCTTCGAGCGCGCCTCGCGGTCGGTTGCCTCGCGCTGCGCGGAGACGGCGAGGATGAGCGCGGTGAACGCCGCCCCGACGAGCAGCGCCAGTGCCGCGCTCGCGAGCCACATCCGCCGGGCGAGGGTCATGCGAGCAGCTCCTCGACGGCGGAGCTCAGCTCGTCGGGGTCGAACGGCTTCGAGACGAAGCGGTCGGCGCCGGCGACCTGCGCGTCGAGCTCGGCGTGGCTCCATGCGGTGATCACGACGACGGGGATCGAGCTCAGGCCACTGTCGGTGCGAAGCTCCTCGAGCACTTCGATCCCGCTCAGGCCGGGCAGCATGACGTCGAGAACGACGAGGTCGGGTCGATCCTCGCGCGCGAGCGCGAGAGCCTCGGCGCCGTCGGCGGCCTCGACGAAGCGGTAACGCGGGTCCGAGCACGGCGCGGACGAGCTCACGCAGGCTCGGGTCGTCGTCGCAGACGAGAATCGTCGCGGCGCCGTGATCGGGTGCAGGATGTTGTGCTGGTTCGTCCACCGTGAATGGAGGTGCGGTGGCGCCGTTCCGTGCAAGTCTAGTCATCGGTCTCCGACTGGAGAAGCCCGCGCAGCCGGTGTGCGCAGCGTTGTTGAAGTAGGCGAAGCTCCTGTCATGGGCCACGGGCGGATGCGCGCAGCCCACTCCCTGAGTTCGGTCTCGGAGGAGTTGCCCCTGCGGGTCGTGGAGCGCGCGGATTTCCGCGGTCGGCGATCACGAGCGCGACATTGTGCCCGCAAAGCGGCCGGTCGGGATAGACGCGGCCGCGCCAACTGTAGGACTTCAGCCGAGCAGCCTACGCGGTGAGTGCGTCTTCGAGCACCAGGCACAACTCGGGCGTTCCCGCTGCGACGACACGCGAACGTCCGACGAGGTCGAGAGGCGCGGCGGCGAAGGGCGGATCCTCGAAGAGGTCGATTGCGAGCCCGCACTCCCGAACCAGCAGCTGCCCGGCGGCGATGTCGACCGAACGGGCGGGCTTGAGCGAGCAGACGGCGTCGACCCGTCCAGCGGCGAGGTGGCAGAGCGAGAGCGCGAGCGAGCCCATGATCCGGAGGCGGTGCGCGCTCCCGACCAGCTGTGCCGCCTTGTCCGCGACCTGGGCCGTCGTCGTTGCCTCGAACGAGAGGATCTCGATCTCGGCCTTCGGCTTCACCGCACCGAGCCGGTCGCCGTTGAGGCGCGCGCCCTTGCCGCGCTCCGCCGTCCACTCCTCGCCGGAGCCAAAATCGTAGACGTAGCCGAAGAGGACGTCGGCCATGGTGCCGCCGTCGGCGACTGCGAGCGAGAGCGAGAAGAAGGGGATGTCTCGCTTCGCGTTCAGCGAGCCGTCGATCGGGTCGCAGACGACGCGCCAGGGAGCGCCGGATCCGAAGACGCGCTCGCCGAGCTCCTCCGAGACGAGCGTGAAGTGCTCGTCGAGCTGCTCGAGCCGGTGCACGACCGCGGTCTCCGCCGCCGCGTCGATCGCCGTCGTCTCGTCGCCGCCTTCACCGAGCTGGAGCACCGGCTCGCGCTCGGCGCGGGTCGGCAGCTCCGCCAGCACCGCCTTGATGTCGCCGACCGCGTCGCGGCAGACGTCCAACCAGGGCTTCACAGGGGATGGAGAAGCAGGCCGGAGATGAGCTTCGGGAAGAAGTACGTCGTCTTCTGCGGCAGCACGTCGCCGCGCCGCGCATGGGCGAAGACGTCCTCGATCCGGGTTGGGCGGAGCAGGTAGGCGACTGCCGCCTCGCCGTCGCGGACGCGCCGCTCCGCCTCCGCCGCGTCGGCCGTGTACGAGATCCCCTCGTGGCCGAGCGTGTCGACGAGCTGGACGTCGAGCATCCCCTCTGGGCCGTGGACGACCCGCGACCCTTCACGGGTGAGCTCGGTCACCTCGGCGCCGCCGCCCCCGTTGCCCTCGAGGTGCCTGGGCGACGAGAACACGCGGTGCGTGGGGAAGATCTCCAAACCCGGATCGTCGGTGGACACGAGCACGACGAGCACCTGTGCGCTCGCCGGCGTGCCCTCCTCCTCTGCGAACGCAAGTGCGGTCTCGTAGCGGTGATGGCCGTCCGCGATCAGCAGTTGCTTGTCGTCGAACGCGCGCACGAGCGTCGGGTCGTCGAGCCGCCAGAGTCTTGCACCCTCGACTTCGAGGTCGGGGTCGCCGCTCGGGCACGCGGCCGGCGCCGGCCCGTCGTAGAGGAGGAAGATCGGCTCCAGCTGCGTGCGCGTTGCGCGGAGCAGGCGGAGGCGGCCCTCCTTGGGGCCGGCATGCGTCCGCTCGTGCGGCAACACGGTCCCCGTCTCGTACGGCTCAGCCTTCAGCGACGCGACGATCCCAAAGCGGGTGCGCGCGATCCCGTCCGGGCCGACGTAGTCCTGCTCGAGCGCCCAGACCGCCGGCGGTTCCTCGACGAGGACGCCTCCCGCGCGCCACTCGTCGAGCAAGCGGGACGCCTCCTCCTCCGAGTCGGGCAGCGTCAGGCGGACGACGTTGTGAGGGCTGCGTGCACGCAACTCGTCGCGCTGCTCCTCGGTGATGACGTCGTATGGCGGTGCGACGAGCGTCTCGAGCGGGCCGGCCGCCGACTCGTCGTAGCGGAGCGCGCGAAAGGGCTTGACGACGGCCATTGCGGGCAACGTACCAACCAGGCCGCGCCCTAGACTCACCGCATGAGCACGATCGCCGAGCTCGCCGCCGACCGTACCGTCGAGGGCGTCTACGCAGTCGCGCGGAAGCAGCGCCGCACGACGCGGAAAGGTGCGCCGTATCTCGCGCTCGAGCTCGTCGACCCGACCGGCCGGATCGAGGGCCGGATCTGGAACGACGTCGAGTTGCTCGACGGGCGCTTCGCCGAGGGCGACGCCGTCCGCGTGCTCGGCCGGGTCGAGCGTTTCGACGACAGGCTTCAGCTCGAGATCCGCTCGGTCGAGGCGGCCGACACCGATCCCGCCGGCCTCGCGCCGAAGCTGCGTCGGGATGCCGACGAGCTGGACGGGTTCCTCGAATTCCTGGCCGGGGAGCTTGTCCATCCTGGGCTGGCGACGGTCGTCGGCGCGTTCACGGCCGATGCGGCGCTGCGGCAGGCGCTTCGCGAGCTGCCGGCCGCGGATACCCACCACTCGTATGCGGGAGGCCTGCTCCAGCACACGGTCGGTGTGGCGACGCTCGTGCGCGAGACGTCACAGCTGCACCAGCGGCTCCGCGCCGACCTCGTCCTCGCGGCCGCGCTTCTGCACGACGTGGGGCGGGTGCGCGAGCTCGGGCGCGCTCCTGCGTTCCGGCCCACCGAGGAGGGCCGGCTGCTCGGCCATGTCCACCTCGGCCTGAGGATGATCGAGGAGCGTGCCGACGGGCTCGATGCCGCGGTTCGCGCTGAGCTGCTGCACGCCGTCGCGGCGCATCACGACCGCAACGCCGCGCGCACGGCAGAGGCTGCCGTTCTCTACCACGCGAATCAGCTGGACGCAGTCGCCGCCACCAAACCCGTCGAGTGACCGCGATCGCACTGGCGCTCGGCGCGAGCCTCGCGTGGGGGCTCGGCGACTTTCTCGGCGGCCTCAAGGCCCGAGTGCTGCACGTCCTCACGGTGCTCGCGATCTCGCAGACGGCCGGTTTCGTCGCCGTGTTGCTCTGGCTGTCCGTGTCGGGCGAGTCGGCTCCAAGTGGACGGGCGGCGCTGTCGGCTGTGGCCGCAGGCATCTGCGGCTGTTTCGGGCTCGGCGCGCTCTATCGTGGCATGGCGGTCGGCGCGATGGCCATCGTCGCGCCCGTTTCGGCAGTCTCGGCCGTGATTCCCTTCACCGTCGGCGTCGTCTCCGGGGAGCGGCCGGGTGCGCTCCAGCTGGTCGGGATTCTGCTTGCGCTCGCGGGCATCGCGCTCGCGTCGCGGGAACCGGCCGAGCGGGGCGGCGGGCGTGCCGCCGGGGTCGGGCTCGCGCTCGTGGCCGCGCTCGGCTTCGGGCTCTACTTCGTCTTCCTCGACCACGCTGCCGACGAGAGCGTGCCGTGGGCGGTGACGACGGCGCGCGGGGCGTCGTCGCTGATCGCCGTCGCCGTCGCGCTCGGCGTCGGCGCGTCGCTGCGTCCCGGCCGGGTCCATCTGCCGGCGCTCGTCGCCGTCGGCCTCTGCGACATCGGCGCGAACGTCCTCTTCGGGCTTGCCTCGACGAGAGGTCTCCTCAGCATCGTGTCGGTGCTCGCGGCGCTCTACCCGATCGTGACGGTCGGCCTCGCGGCGCTCCTGCTCCATGAGCGGATCGCGCCGGCGCAGCGGGTCGGCGTCGCCGGCGCACTCGCCGGCGCTGCGATGATCACGGCCGGATGAGAGGGACGCTCGACGAGCACGTGGTCGCGAGCGAGGCGCTTCGCGGCAACCCGCTCGGCGACCCGCACGAGCGGCAGCTCTGGGTCTACACGCCGCCGTCCTATTCCGATGGGCCTGCGGTCTACGTTCTCCAGGGCTTCACCGGGCAGCTCGACATGTGGCGTAACCGCGCTGCCTTCCGCCCGACCTTCCTCGAGCTGCTCGACCACGCCGACATCGACGCGCGCGTCGTCTTCGTCGACGCCTGGACCTCGGTCGGCGGCTCGCAGTTCGTCGACTCGGCCGGCAGCGGCCGCTACCACACCTACATCTGCGACGAGATCGTCCCGTTCGTCGACGCGCGCTACGACACGACGGGCTTCCGCGGCGTCGCCGGCAAGTCGAGCGGGGGGCAGGGAGCGGCGGTGACGGCAATGCTCCGACCCGATCTCTTCCAGGGCTTCGCCAGTCACGCCGGCGGTGGGTTGTTCGAGGTCTCGATCCGGCCGTTCTTCCGCGTCGCGGCGCGACGGCTGCGCGACGCGTACGGCGGCTCGATCGAGCGCTTCCTCGAGGACCTCCGCACCGGTCCGGCGCCGCTCGCACACCCTGACGACCTGCACATCCTGCTCCAGTGGGGCTTCTCGGCGGCCTACTCCGCCGACGAGGACGGGACGATCCGGCTTCCCTTTGACATCGCAACCGCGCAGGTGATCCCAGGGCTCTGGGAGCGCTGGCTCGAATGGGACTACCCGACACTGGTGCCGCGCCACGCCGACGCGCTCCGAGGGATGCGCGCGATCTACGTCGACGTCGGCACCCGCGACGAGTGGTATCTCGATCTGACCGCCGCGTGGATCCGCCGCGAACTGGCGGCGCTCGGCGTCCCCGACCTGCATGTGGAGCTCTTCGACGCGACGCATCTCGCGATCGAGTACCGCTATCCGATCGGGCTGCGCTACCTCGCCGACCGGCTCCGCTAGACGTTGAAGCGGATGTTCAGGACATCGCCGTCCTGGACCGCGTAGGTCTTGCCCTCGAGCCGCTGGGTGCCGCGCTTCGACGCCTCCCCATGCGAGCCTGCGGCGAGCAGATCCTGAGTCGAGATCGTCTCGCAGCGGATGAAGCCGCGCGCGATGTCGGAGTGGATCGACGCCGCCGCCTCCAGCGCCGTCTGCCCGCGGCGGAGCGTCCACGCGCGCGTCTCCTTCTCGCCGGCGGTGAAGAACGTGATCAGGTCGAGGGCGTCGCGGAGCCGCCGCACCACCTCGTCCAGCGCCGAGGGACCTTCGCGGTACTCGGCGGCCTCGGCCTCGGACATCTCCGCAAGCTCGGCCTCGAGTTGCAGGTCGATTCCGTCCGGTCCGTTCTCGACGGCGAGTAGCGGCTTCGTGGTCAGCGGCTCGAGCTCCGCGGGCAGCTCGCCGGGGAAGTCTCGGAGCGTATGCCCGGCATCCAGGTGCGCGAGCAGCGCCTGCAGCTGCTCGACCTCCCTGCGCAGCGACGCGTCCCCCGACTTGGCCTGTTTTTCGACGCGCTCGAGGCGGCGCTCGACGTGGTCGCGGTCGGCGACCAGCAGCTCCAGTTCCACTGTCTCCAGGTCGCTGCTGGGATCCGCACCGGTCGAGAAGCCGTCGGCGACAGCGAGGATCGCGTCGACCTGGCGCAGTCCGCCGAGCAGTGCCGGCCCCGTCCCAGGGACGTCGACGACGCGAATCGTCGCGGGCGTGATCTTGCGGGCGCCGACGAGCGCGGCGAGCTGCTCGAGCCGGTCGTCCGCGATCGACGCCATGCCGACGTTCTCCTTGCCGAAGCCGGCGCCACCCGTCTTCGTGAGTGCGGTGAACAGCGTCGTCTTGCCCGCGCCCGGCAGGCCGACGATCCCGACCTCGAGCGCCACCTAGCGGCCCCTGACCGGCTGCGCCTCCCGGCCGGCGCAGCCGGCCTCCGGCTCAGCCTCGCGTCGCCTACGCACCGCGAGCGCCACGTCAGGTACCGCTAGGACCCGCGTCGGACTCATCACCGTCAGCGCCCGAGATCTGCTTCTGCAGCGAGACGAGCGCGCGGTGCTGCAGCGACTTGACCGCGCCCTCGGACTTGTCGAGGATCGTCGCCGCCTCGCCGTTCGAGAAGTTGAAGACGAACTTGAGCGTCAGCACCTGCTGCTGCTCCTGTGAGAGCGAGTCGATCAGCTCCAGCATCGACTGGCGGCCGATCGACTGGAACGCCTCGTCCTCCGCCGAGCGCTCCTCGGAGCCGTGCGGCTCGGGCACCTCGTCCTCCGGCTGCCAGCGCTTGTTCGCGCGGAAATGGTCCATCGAGAGGTTGTGCGCGATCCGGAAGAGCCAGGCCGAGAACGGGGCGGACTGGAAGCGGAACTTCCCGATCGACTCGAGCATGCGCATGAATGTCTGCGTGGTCAGGTCCTCGGCGTCGTGTCGGTTGCCGACGGTCATGTGCAGGTAGCTGTAGATCCGGTCGAAATGGATCAGGTACAGCTCCTCGAGCGCGGCGCGCTCGCCCTGCTGCCCGCGCTCGACGAGCTTGCGGATCTCGGCTGCGGACGGTCCCTTCTGCTGTGTGTCGGTCACCGAGAGAGAAGGTGCCCCTAGGCGCCAAAACCCACGCGCGACTCCCGCGCGTAGCGCTTCATGTAGACGACCCGGCCGAGCACGACCGTGTAGCGGCCGTCGCTCGCGTCGAGCATCATCGACCCTGCCTGCTCGGTGGCCAGCGCGCGTTCGAGCTCGTCCGCTCCCTTGACGGTCACGGTCGCGCCCATGATCTGGCCCCCGTCGAAGCACAGCTCGACGCGGACGGAATCGGCTTCAGTCAACGGACACCACCTCCGTGAGGACGCCGTGGACGGCGTCGGGATGGACAAAAGCGACCTGGAGCCCGAAGAGGCCTGCCCGAGGCTCTGCGTCGATCAGATCCGCACCCGCGGCGGAGAGCCGGTCGAGCTCCGCCTGGACGTCGTCGACCTCGTAGGCGACGTGGTGCATGCCCGGGCCGCGCTTGGCGAGAAACTTGCCGACCGGCGTTTCGTCCCCGAGCGGCGCAAGCAGTTCGACGCGGCTCGCGCCGACGAGCACGGCCGCCGCCTCGACCCCCTGGTCGTCGACCTGCGCCCGGTGCTCGAGCTCGCCGCCGAAGAGACGCGCGTACGTGTCGACAGCCTCGTCCAGGTCGTGGACGGCGACGCCGAGATGGTGGATGCCGCGAGCGCGCACGGCACCGATGCTACCCGCCTAGTTCTCGACCGCCCGGACCGTACCGACGGTCTCCGAGGCCCGTGACTCGGGCTCGATCGTGCCGAGCAGCTCCTTCAGCTCTTCACGGGAGAGCGTCTCGCGCTCGAGGAGCTGGACGGCGAGCCGGTCGAGCGAGACGCGGTGCTTCACGAGCAGCCGCTGTGCCTCCTCGTACGCGTGGTCGGTGAGGCGGGCCTGCTCGGAGTCGCGAAGGCGCTTCGTCTCCTCGGAGAGGGCGTAGTTGTCTGCGCGCATCGTCCGCGAGGGGGAGGCCTCGGACATGCCGAACTCGAAGACCATCGCCCGAGCGATCTCGGTCACCTTCTCGAGATCGTTCGCGGCGCCGTTGGTGACGCGGCCGAAGACGACCTGCTCGGCTGCGCGTCCGCCGAGGGCGATCTTCATCACGTCGATGAACTCCTCCTTCGTGTGCAGGTAGCGCTCCTCCATCGGCAGGTAGTAGGCATAGCCGAGTGCGTCACCGCGTCCGACGATCGTCACCTTCTGGATCGGGAGCAGGTCGCCCATCATGTAGGCGATCAGGGCGTGCCCGGCCTCGTGGTAGGCGAGGATCCGCTTCTCCTTCTCGGTGACGACGCGCCGCTGCTGCATGCCGGCGATCACGCGTTCCATCGCCCCCTCGAAGTCCTCCATCAGGATCGTCGTCCGCTCCTGGCGACCGGCGAAGATCGCAGCCTCGTTGCAGAGGTTGGCGAGGTCGGCGCCCGTGAGGCCTGAGGTCTGGCGCGCGATCTGGGACAGCTCGACTTCGGCTGCGAGCGGTTTTCCGCGCGTGTGCACCTGCAGAATCGCCTCGCGGCCGTTCAGGTCCGGCGGCGAGACGAGTACCTGGCGGTCGAAGCGGCCCGGCCGGAGCAGCGCCGGATCGAGGTCCTGGAGTCGGTTGGAGGCGCCCATCACGATCACCTGGGCGCCCTCGTCGAACCCGTCGAGCTCGACGAGCAGCTGGTTCAGCGTCTGGTCGTGCTCACGGTGGAAGCCGCCGCCCTGGCGGGCGGTGCCGACGGCGTCGAGCTCGTCGATGAAGACGATCGCCGGCGCGTTCTTGCGTGCCTCTTCGAAGAGCTTGCGGATGCGGGAGGCGCCGAGGCCGGCGAACATCTCCACGAACGCCGAGGCGCTCTGCGAGTAGAACTTCGCGCCGGACTCCTTTGCAACCGCCTTGGCGAGGAGCGTCTTGCCGGTGCCGGGCGGCCCATAGAGCAGGATCCCCTTCGGCACCCGGGCGCCGAGGCGCTGGAACCGCTTCGGGTGGCGAAGGAAGTCGACGACCTCCTGTAGCTCGGCCTTCGCCTCCTCGACGCCGGCGACGTCGGCCCATGAAACGGAGGAGCTCGCGCTCGCCTCCAGCTTGGCCGGCTTCACGCGCGGCATGTACTGGAGCGTGCGCCAGAGCAGATAGATGATCAGGCCGAAGAAGATCAACGGCAGCCACGTCAACGCGTAGCTGCCAACCTGATCAAGAAATTCCCCCACGTCCGGCATCCACGCTCCTATCGGCAGCAGGTGCGAAAGCCTGTAGTGGCTATCGGCGAACTGCCAGAATCGCTGCCGATCCCGGTGTCGTCAAGATCTCCGTCGCGGCCAGGTCCGGTCGGCCGAGCCAGAACTCGCGCACGGGATCGGATCCCGCGAAACCCGGCGTCAGGTCATCGAGCACAGCGATTCCGCCCGGCGCGAGCAGCCCGGCGACGAGCTCGCCGTCGGCTTGCGGTCGCTGGCGCTTCGTCGCGTCGAAGAAGACGAGATCGAACGGCGCCTCGGGTGGCAGCAGCTCGCGCCAGTCGCCCTCGAGGACGTGCACGTTGTCGTCGGCGGCGAAGAGCTCGCGTGCGGCCGACGCCCGGGAGCTGTCGATCTCCGTCGTGAAGAACGGCGTCTGCGGCGGTAGCGCCGACACGATCCAGGCGGCCCCGACGCAGGTTCCGGTCCCGATCTCGGCGAGGCGCGCGCGGCCGCGTGAGGCGGCGAGGACGTGGAGCAGCCGGCCGACCTCGGGCCGGCAGGAGCGCTCGAAACCGAGGCGCTCGGTCAGCGCGAGCGCCATCTCGACGAGCGGCGGAACCACGTTCCTAGACTACTGTGGTGCTTCCGACTCCTCCGCACTGGAACCCCGATCGCGTCGGCGAGGTCTGGCGCGTCGACTACGCGTCGCGATTCGAGGACGCCGAGCGCTGGCGCGCCGAGCAATCGATCGAGCCGGCGGCGGACGACCGGTTCCGGATCGCCCTCGTCGTCGTCGACATGCAGAACACGTTCTGCTCACCGGGCTTCGAGCTCTTCGTCGCCGGGCGCTCGGGGACAGGGGCGCTCGACGACGCACGCCGGGTCTGCGAGTTCGTTTATCGCAACCTCGGCTCGCTCACGCAGATCGTGCCCACGCTCGACACCCACCAGGCGCTCCAGATCTTCCACCGCACGCTGCTGATCGACGGCGAAGGCCAGCACCCGGAGCCCTTCACGCTCGTCACCGCTGGGGACGTCGAGGCGGGGCGCTGGCAGATCAATCCGCTCGCCGCGGCCGGTCTCGGGCTCGATCCCGACTACGCCGCGGAGCACCTTCGCTACTACACGAAGACGCTCGAGCAGGGCGGCAAGTACAACCTCACGATCTGGCCGTTCCACGCGATGCTGGGCGGGATCGGCCACGCGCTCGTCTCCGCGCTCGAGGAGGCGCTCTTCTTCCACTCGGTCGTGCGCAACGCGCCGCTCGACTTCCAGCCGAAGGGCGACAACGCCCTGACCGAGCACTACTCGATGCTCGGCCCCGAGGTCGAGGACGATCTCGAGGGCGAGCCGCTCGGCCGGCGCAACCAGCCGCTGATCGAACGGCTGCTCCAGTACGACGCGGTCGTGATCGCCGGCGAGGCCAAGAGCCACTGCGTCGCCTGGACGATCGAGGACCTGCTCTCCGACCCGAACGTGCAGGAGCGCGGGCTCGAGGAGAAGGTCTACCTGCTCGAGGACTGCACCTCGTCGGTCGTTGTCCCCGGCTCCGTCGACTACACCGACGAGGCCGACGGGCACTTCGCCCGCTTCGCCGAGTCCGGCGCGCACGTCGTCCGCTCCGACCAGCCGCTGACCGAGTGGCCCGGCGTCGTCGGCGAGTCGCTGTCCTAGCTGCGCAAGATGAGCATCCGCCAGAGCGGATACTCAGCGCGCGAAGATCCCTGAAGGGGCCGCTTTGCGGCCCGCCGCTAAGGGACGAGCTCGAGCCGCGCGTTCGGGCGGAACCGTCGGCCGACCTTCGCCGAGGGGCGTCCGTCCGTCATGACGATGTCGGCCGTGAAGTCGTTCTGGCCGCGAATCAGCGACGAGCCGATCCCGTAGGCATCCACCGGCACGCTGAGGCGCTCGAACGCCTCGATCTTGCCGACCGTGAAGCCGCCGGAGGCGACGATCCGCACCCGCTCGAACCCATCCGCGTCGAGCGCATCCCGCACCTTGCGCACGAGGCGCTCGTTGACCCCGCGCGGATCGAAGTCTCCCATCTCGTTCCACAGCGAGCGGTCGACGAGCTGGCCGGACGTGTCGAGCCGGACGCCCCAGAGCCGCGGGCCGAGGGCGCGCGCGACCTCGAGTGCGGTCCGGACGGAGTCGTTCTCGAAGTCGACGAGGACGACGATGTTCATGTCCTCGCTCGCCCACTCGGCGAACTTCGTCGCGGCGAGAACGGTGTTGCCGCCGTACGAGGCGATCAGCGCGTGCGGCACCGTGCCGACGCCGCGGCCGCCCCACCACGACGCCTGCGCGTCCGAGGTGACGCCGATCTCCGCCCCGACCATCGCCCCGGCGACGTAGGCCGCGTAGCCGTCGCCGGTCTGGACGCGGTGGTGGTCGTGTCGGGCCGGCATGAAGATGATCGGTTTCCCGTTCGCCGCCTCGACGACGCGCGCCGTGTTCGTCGTGATCAGCGTGCGCCGTGTCAGCACGCCCAGGTAGACGGTCTCGAGGTGGGCGAAGAGCGTGTAGTCGCCCTCGATCGTCATCGCCGTCTCCCACGGCTGGACGCGGTCGCCGTCGCGGAGCGCGTGCACCGTCAGCGCATCCCAGTCGTCGGAGCAGAGCTTGAGGATCGCGATCGCCTCGTCGACGCCGCCCAGCATCGCCTGGTTGCGCTGGAAGACCTGCATCACGACGCGCGGGTGGCGGCCGTCCCGGAGCAGTGTCTCTCGCGTGTGGTTGAAGTAGGCGTCGGTGTAGTAGCCCTCCCGCATCTTCTCGACCGGCAGGTCGAAGATCTCGGGCGGAAGGCGGTGGGGCTTAGCTCCCTGCTCGGTCGCCATGCTCCAGCTCCAGACACGCTGCCAAGGCCGCCTCGGCCACCTCGAGCTGCTCGGGCGACGGTTCCGCAGTTGCGAGCCGGTGCTGCAGCTCGTGCCCGGGCTTTGCGAGCGCCTTCGCGAGCGGGTGGCGCGGGTGCTTGGTCATCCACGCGAACACCTCCACCGCGACGCCGACCGCCGCGACGGAACTCGCCGTCCTTGCCGGGCCGCGCAGATTGGCGGGCGCCCGCGATGCGACCAGGTTGCCGGCCGCCGACGCTGCCAGCAGCGGGCCGATCAGGTGCGAGCCGCAGCGCTCGTGCTCCTTCGCGCGCGTCTCACCGTGCTCGTAGGTCCCGATCGAGACGTGCTCGGCGCCGTGGTACGCCGCGAGCTCGCCGCCACGGAGGGCGAGCATCGCCGGTGCCAGTGAGAGCGCTCCGGAGAGCAGCTCGCGGGCGGCATCGCCGAGCTTCGGCGAGCGGCGCACGACCTGAACGGTCAGCGCGCTTGCGAGCGTCGCCGCGAGGACGGACGGGCGCTCGAACGGCAGCCGAGCCTCGGGCAGCTTCCGCCGCAGCTCGGGGATCATCGCGAACGACTCAGCCAGGCGGAGCGGGCCGCGCAGGAACGGCTGCTGGACCCCGGGTGCGAACAACCGCTTGCGCGCGGCCGCGACCTTGATCTCGCCCTCGTCCGTCCTGATCGCGCAGGCCCAAGCGCTCGGCCCGTGCACGAGCACGCCGTTCGAGAGCGCCATTCCTCCGAGGCGAAGCTTGTTGGGCATTCCGGAAGCCTAGCCCTCGGCCGCACGCCTGAGCGCCGCCTGGAGCTCGTCCGCGGCCCGGCCGCGGGCGATCGCGACTCCGTCCAGATCGGTCACCGGCATCACCTCGCGCACCGAGGAGGAGGTGAAGGCCTCGTCGGCGTCCCGCAGCTCGGCCAGTCCGAAGTGGCCCTCCTCGACCTCGTAGCCGCTCTCGCCCGCGAGCTCGATCACCGTCGCGCGCGTGACGCCCGCGAGGATGCCGAGGTCGAGCGAGGGCGTGTACAGCGTGCGCTCGCGCCGCCACCAGACATTCGTCGTCGGCCCTTCGAGGACCGTCGCCTCGGCGTCGACGAAGACCGCGTCGTCCGCCCCCTGCCGCTTCGCCTCGGCCTCGGCCGCCATGTTGACCGCGTAGCTCGTCGATTTGACTCCCGGCAGGAGCCACGACTCGTCTGCACGCACGCCGCGCAGAGAGATCAGCCGCTGCCCACGCTCCCGCAGCGCGTCGTAGTGGTCGGCGAGCTCGCTCACGAGCGCCAGCGCGACGGGCGTCGGCGTCCAGTAGAGGCGCAGCACTGCGTTGGGCGCGGCGGCGGCGTCGAGGGCCTGCTGCGCCAGTTCCTCCAGCTCGAGCCTGTTCACCTCGGGCAGCCCGATCCGATCCGCCGAGCCGGCGAGGCGGTCGAGGTGCTGGGCCAGCTTGAACGGCCTGCCGCCGTAGACCCGGATCGTCTCGAACGCGGCGCGGCCGCGGAGCAGCGCCTCGTCGTCGGCGCGGAGCACCGGCTCGGAGGGATCGACGACGCCGCGGTCTCCGACCGCGACCGCGAGCAGGGTCGTCCCCTCCTTCAACGCTGCACCCCTGCCTCGGCCGGCGCGCCGATCGCGACGAGCAGCGGCCGCGCTTTCGTCCACGACTCCTCGATCTCTGCCTCCGGCTCCGAGTCCCAGACGATGCCGCCGCCGACCCAGAGGTGGATCCGTTCCTCCGCAACCGCGAAGGTGCGGATCGTCAGCGCGAGGTCGAGGTCCCCGTTGCCGCGGACGACGCCGAGCGCGCCCATCGACGCCCCGCGGCCGACCGGCTCGAGCGCAGCTATGAGGTCGAGCGCGGCGATCTTCGGCGCACCGGTGACCGAGCCGCCGGGGAAGGTCGCCATCAGGAGCTCGGCGAGCCCGACCTCCGGCCGCAGGGTCCCTTCGACCGTGGAAACGAGGTGCGTGACGCCGGCGAGCTCGCGCTCGGCCATCAGCTCCGGCCAGCGCACCGACCCCGGCTCGCAGACGCGTGAGAGGTCGTTGCGCTCGAGGTCGACGATCATCACGTGCTCGGCGGCGTCCTTTTCGCCCTCGACGTGTTCGCCGAGCGGGCGTGTCCCCTTGATCGGCCCCGTCCAGACGCGGCGGCCACGGCGGGCGAGAAAGAGCTCGGGCGAGGCGGAGACGACCGCCCAGCCGTTGCCGGCCAGTCGCCGCGGCGCGAACCTGTCGAGCCGGCCGGCGAGCGACTCAGCACTCCCGGCGAAGGGCGCGGCAAGGTGCTGGACGAGGTTGACCTGATAGACGTCGCCGCGCGCGATCGCGGCGCGCACTGCCTCGAACCGCTTCGGCGTAGTCCGAATCCGCCCACGACCGCTCCCACTGCCCGACCGAGACGTGTCCCAGGGACAGACCCTCGGACGTGGCCCGAACGGCCACGGCAGCCAGCGGCAGCGGGCACGGCTCGGGCGGCGCCGGAGTCGCCGTCCGCCGCAGCGGCTCCGAGAGCCCGTAGCCGAGGTAGAGATCCGCCTCGAGCTCTTCGCCGCCCGGCGCGAAGAAGCCGCGCTCGCGCAAGTACTCCTCGATCTGCTCGAACGCGCCCTCGGGCGAGTGCAGTTCGAGCACGGCTAGCCCAGGGAGCGGGCAGCCGCGCGGAGGAAATCGACGCCCAGGCCGAGGTCGTCGACGTGCGTCCGCTCGTCTGCGGAGTGGATCAGCCGCGACGCCAGCTCGGTCTCCATCGTCCGCAACGGGAAGAAGCCGTAGGCGACGGTCCCGAACGCCTCCCGGAGCCAGTGCGAGTCGGTGAAGCCGGCGCAGCAGAGCGGGGCGAGCCTCGCGCCAGGCTCGCTCGCTTCGACCCAGTCCGAGATGGCGCGCCAAAGCGGCGTGTCGAGCGGCGACCGCGTTCCGCCGAAGCGCTCGATCGTCTCCAGCTCGTAGTACCCGTCTTCACCGAGGACGGAGCGGACGATCGGATCGACGTCCTCGGGCGTTTGGCCGGGCAGGAGCCGCCGGTCGACCGTCAACTCGACCGTCCCCGGGATCACGTTCCGGCGCTCCGAGGCCGCAATCATCGTCGGCGAGAGCGTGAATGCGAGCAGCGGCTCGATCGTCTCGGCGGCGAGCGGATCGAGCGCGCGCAACCGCTCCAGCACCTGCCCGGCCGGCGGCCGCTCGCCGAGCACGACGTCGAGGAAGCCTGCGACCTCTGGCCCGATCGTGGCCTCGGGCTCGTAGGCGGCCAGCTTCTCGATCAGCGGCGCCGCCTTGACGAGCGCGTTGTCGGCGATCCCAGGCATCGATGCATGGCCGCTGCGCCCGTGCACGATCACGCGGAACGGCGAGCTCATCTTCTCCGCGGCCGCGCAGAGATAGAAGGCGCTGGTCGCCGAGCTCGACCCGCTCGCCGCCGCCCTCGTTGATCGCGTAGTCGACCCGGACCGCGTCCGGATGGTGCTCGCAGAGCCACTGCAGCCCGTAGTTGTCGCCGACCTCCTCGTCGGCCGCCGCGACGAAGACGAGGTCGCCGGGCGGCGTGAAGCCCTCGCGCGCGAGCGAGGCGATCGCGACCGCGCTCGCGGCGACCTGGTTCTTCATGTCGAGCGCGCCGCGCCCCCAGACGTGCTCCTCGGCGAGGTCGCCCGACCAGGGATCGCGCGACCACTCGGAGGGGTCTGCGACCACGGTGTCGGTGTGCGAGAGGAAGCAGAGCGAGGGCCCGTCGCCGCCCTTGATCCGCGCGACGAGGTTCGCCCGCTCGGGAACGCGCGCGTAGAGCTCGACCTCGACGCCGTTCGCCTCCAGGTAGTCGCGCAGCAGCTCGGCCGCGATCGTCTCGTTGCCGGGCGGGTTGACGGTGTTCAGGCGCAGCAGCTGCTGCAGCAGCCCGACGGCTTCCTCCTGCAGGCTCATTGATCCTGCGACAGGGCCGTGAGCTCGTTGCGGACCCGCCAGAGCTCCGGGAAGAAGACGTGATGGACCAGCCGGCCGAGCACCTCCACGGGCGTGCCCTGCGTGCCGACGACCGAGTCGCCGATCACGCGGGCCACGACCTTGTAGTGCCGGATCCGCCAGAAGTTGATTCGCTCGTCGAGCTCGATCACGGCCTCGGCGAGCTGGTAGAGCTCCTCGTGCTCCCGCCCCTGGACGTAGACGTCCGTCAGCGAGAGGCCGGCCTGCTCGCGGAGCGCATGAAAGGCCTGGCCGAGCGGCGGCACGACGCGGCGCAGCTCCCGCCAGCCGGGCGAGTCGAAGCCGCTGCCGTGGCCGAGCACCTTGCGGATGTCCTGGTACTCCCATGGCGACATGTGCTCGAGCATGTCGAGCTGCTCGGTCGCGTAGCGGAGGCAGAGCGTTGCGCGCCGGAGGAGCCGCAACGCGGCCGCGATCTCCGAGGCGCCGAGTTGGGCGGTCGCGGCCTCGACGTCGTTCCACGCGAGCTTGAGCCAGAGCTCCGACGACTGGTGCACCGTCTGGAAGAGGAGCTCGTCGCGGTGGACCCACTCGTCCGCGGTCTTCTGCAGCGCGAGGAGTGCGTCGGTGTTGAGGTAGCGCTCGTAGTCGCTGGCGCCGTCGCCGGCGAGGATCGGCTCCGAGTAGTCCTCGTGCGTCGCCACGGCCGGAGCATACTGCGAGGCATGAGCGACCTCTTCGCCGACGCGGCGCGTGAGCGCTCGGCTGCGCAGGCGCCGCTGCCGCAGCGGCTGCGGCCGCGCACCCTCGCCGAGCTGGTCGGCCAGACGCACGTGCTCGGGGAGGGGTCGGCCCTCCGGCGCGCGATCGAAGAGGACAGGCTGCGGTCGCTGATCCTGTACGGCCCGCCCGGCGTCGGCAAGACGACGCTGGCGCGGATCGTCGCGGCCGAGACCGGCGCAGCCTTCGAGGAGCTCTCAGCCGTCTCGGCTCGGGTCGACGACGTCCGCGGTGTGATGCAGCGGGCGCGCGACCGGCTGGGCGGGAACGCGCAGCGGACGATCCTCTTCCTCGACGAGATCCACCGCTTCAACAAGGCGCAGCAGGACGCGCTCCTGCCCGCGGTCGAGGACGGGCTGTTGACGCTGATCGGGGCGACGACCGAGAACCCGTACTTCGAGGTCAACTCGGCGCTGCTTTCCCGCTGCCAGGTCGTCGAGCTGGTGGCGCTGTCCGAGGAGGAGCTGGGCGAGGTCGTGCGCCGCGGTGCGGCGGCGATCGGTGCGGACGTGCCGGACGAGATCGTCGAGTTGATCGCGCGGCGGGCCGGCGGCGATGCGCGCACCGCGCTCTCGACGATCGAGCTCGCGTGGGAGACGGCCCAGGCCGAGGGATCGGCGCTCGAGGAGCGCCACGTCGAAGACGCCGCCCGCAAGCGCCCGCTGCGCTACGACAAGGGCGCCGACCAGCACTACGACTTCGTCTCCGCATTCATCAAGTCGATGCGGGGCTCGGACCCCGACGCGGCCGTCTACTACCTCGCCTCGATGCTCGAAGGCGGCGAGGACCCGCGCTTCATCGCCCGGCGCATGGTCATCTTCGCCTCCGAGGACGTCGGCAACGCCGATCCACGCGCGCTCCAGGTGGCCGTGGCGGCGGCTCACGCACTCGAGCACGTCGGGCTGCCGGAAGCGCAGCTCAATCTCTCCCAGGCGACGATCTACCTGGCGAACGCGCCCAAGTCGAAGGCGAGTGCGAACGCGATCTGGTCGGCGCGCGAGGAGGTGCGGCGCGGCGGCAACCTGCGTCCGCCGGCGATGCTCCGCGACGCCCACTACGCGGGTGCCAAGAAGCTGGGGCACGGCCAGGGCTACGTCGACCCGCACACCGATCCGCGCGGCTTCGAGGTCGATCACCTGCCCGAGGAGCTGAAGGGACGGCGGTACTATCGCCCTTCGGGCAACGGGGAGGAGGCGCTGGATGATCGAGACGGGGAGTGAGGCACCGGACTTCGACCTCGAGGTGAGCAGCACCGAGCGCGTCCGGCTGGTGGACTTCCGCGGTAAGCGCAACGTCCTGCTCGTCTTCCACCCCTTCGCGTTCACTCCCGTGTGCGAGGAGGAGGCGCGCGACCTGGAGGAGAACCTGCCGGCGTTCGAGAGCGCCGAGACCGACGTCGTCCTCGTTTCGTGCGACGCGGCGCCCGCGCGCCGCGCGTGGAAGGAGAAGCTCGGCCTCACCTACACGCTCGGCTCCGACTTCTGGCCGCATGGCGAAGCGGCGCGGGCATACGGCGTCTTCGACGAGACCCGCGGTGCCTCCGTGCGGGGCACCTTCCTGATCGACAAGACCGGGGTCGTCGTCTGGAGCCTCGTCAAGGACGCCGACACACGGCGGACCGAGCTCGTCTCGGGCCCGCTCACCCCGACGACGACTTGAGCCTCGCCCGGTACGAGTGGGGCGACGAGCGTCTGCCGGCGCTGGTCTGCCTGCACGGCGTCACGAGCCACGGGCGGCACTTCGAGCAACTCGCGGATCGTCTGTCGGGCCGTTTCCACGTCGTCGCCCTCGACCTGCGCGGACACGGCGGCTCGCCGTGGGAGCCGCCCTGGAATCTGGAGCAGCACGTCGCCGACGTGCTCGAGGCTGCGCCGCCCGGGCCGGCGGCCTGGCTCGGCCACTCGTTCGGCGGCCGGATCGCGTACGAGACGGCGGCGGCCGCGCCGGAGCGCGTCGAGCGGCTCGTCCTGCTCGATCCGGCGATCCGGATCCCGGCGCACGTCGGTATCGCCGCGGCCGAGAACGCCCGCCGAGACCGTTCCTACGTCTCCTTCGAGGAAGGGATCGACCGCCGCTACGAGGAGAGCGTGCTGACGACGGCGCCGCGGGAGCTCGTCGAGGAGGAGCTCGTCACGCACCTGCTCCCCGACGACGACGGGCGCTTTCGCTACCGCTACTGCCAGAGCACGGTCGTCGCCGCCTACGGCGAGATGGCGCGGGAGCCGCCGCCGTTCGAGCGGGTCAGCCTCCCGACGCTGCTCCTGCTCGGGGAGACGTCGTACCTGCCCTACGACGACCTGCTGGACGCGCATCGGGCCGCCCTGGGTGAAGCTGCTCCGGGTCGAGCGGATCGCGGCCGGGCACACCCTGCTCTGGGACGCGCTCGACGACACCGCCGGCGCCGTCGAGCGCTTCCTTGCGTCTTAGGCCGCGACCCGCGTCGCCTCGCGGGCCTCGACCGCGTCGCTGAGCGCGTCGACGACCGTGCGGAGCTCGTCCAGCAGCGTCGCGTCGACGCCGTCGGCGAGCCGCTCGTGCGCCTTCGCCACGGCGACGGTGTCCTCGAGCGTGCGGGCGCCGAGAGCTCCGAGCACCTTGCGGGTCTCCGCCGCTGCCCAGACGCCGCCGAACATGCCCGTGCTCGACGAGAGCACGGCGATCGGCTTGTTCCGCACCGGCGACTCGGCCAGCGGCCGCGACGCCCAGTCGAGCGCGTTCTTGAGCACTCCCGGGATCGAGGAGTTGTATTCGGGCGTCGCGATCAGCACGGCGTCCGCATCCTCAAGCGCGTCCTTGAGATGCCGGACCGACACTGGCTGGTCGCCCGGGACGTCGTCGTCGCCGTCGTACGGCGGGATCTCCTTGAGCCCGTCGTAGAGCGTGACGTCGACGCCGTCGGGCGCGACGGCGGCAGCCGCCTGCAGCAGGTCGGTGTTGTGCGAGCCTGTGCGGAGACTGCCGCTGATCGCGAGGATTCTCACCGGGCTACGCCTGCACCAACGCGAGGTTGGCGGTGATGACGACGTCGTCGCCGAGCGCCTGGCTGCCGCCCGGGAGCTCCATGTTCCAGGTGATGCCGTAGTCCTGGCGGTTCACGGCCGTCTCCAAGTCGAAGCCGATCCGCTGCTGCCCGTAGGCGTTCTCGAGCGGCCCCGTGACGGTGCCGCTGATCTCGACCGGGTGCGTGACGCCGCGGAGGGTCAGGTCGCCCTGAATCGAGACGCGCTCGCCGTCCCGCTCGATCGTGCTCGAGACGAAGCGGAGCTCGGGATACTGCTCGGCATCGAAGAAGTCCGGGCTCTGCAGGTGGCCGGTGAGGTTGTCGTCGTCGACCTTGACGCTCGCGACCTTGGCAATGCCGTTGAGGCGGCCCTCGACGAGCGTCGCGTCGAAGTCCGCGAAGGTGCCACGGAATGTGCCGACGCCGCTGTAGTTGACACCGAAGCCGATGCTCGAGTGGACGGGATCCAGCGTCCAGGTTCCCGTCGGGATCCGTGTGGTCTGGTCGGTTGTGCTCATTGCTCTCCCTTGGTTCGTCGTGTATCCTTGAGTACGCAAGCAATAGTAGAGGATAAAAGTTGAGCCGTCAAGTAATTACCGAACGACCCGTCGAGATCGATACGTTCGCCCGGCTGATGCGGGCGCACAGCGTCCTGCGCCGGGAACTCGAGGCGGAGGTGCTGAGCCCGCGCGGTCTCACGATCAACGACTTCGAGACCCTCTTTCACCTCTACCGAGCTGACCACCAGCGCCTGCGGCGCGTCGACCTCGTCGGGCTGTTGATGCTGACGCCGTCCGGTGTCACGCGGTTGCTCGAGGGGCTGCAGGGTGCGGGCCTGGTGGAGAACATCGCGTGCGACTCGGACGCGCGCGCTGTCTGGGCTGCGCTGACCGAGGAGGGCCAAGCGACGCTCGAGTGCGTGCGCGTCGAGCACACAGAGCTCCTCCGCTCCTTGTTTCGGGGCGCGCTCACAGACGACGAGGTGGCGCAGTTGAGCGAGTTGCTCGGCCGCCTGCCCGGCGTCGGCGCCGGCTCCTGCGCCGGCTAGGCGACGTACTCGTCGGCGATCGCGAGCGCGTCGTCGAGGATTGCGAGACCCTCGTCGAGCTCCTCGCGCGTGATCGTCAGCGGCGGGCAGATCATGACGACGTTCCAGTGGGCCATCAGATACAGGCCGGCATCGAGTGCCGCCTTCTGCAAGCGCGCGACAGGGGCCGCCGCCTCGCCGCCCGCGTTGAAGGGGACGAGCAGCTCCCGTGTCTCGCGGTTCCTGACCAATTCGAGCCCCCAGAAGAGGCCGAGCCCGCGGACGTCGCCGACCGACGGATGCTTGGCGGCGAGCGCCGGGAGCGCCTCGGCCAGGTAGACGCCGTGCTCGGCTGCGTTCTCGACGATCCCCTCCTCCTGGAACGCCTCGATCGAGGCGACACCGGAGGCGCAGGCGAGCGGATGGCCGGAGTAGGTCAGCCCGCCGGCGAGGAAGCGGCCGCGCAGCTGATCGGCGATCGGCTCCGAGACGATCATCGCGCCGAGCGGGACGTAGCCCGAGTTGATCCCCTTCGCGACCGTGAGGATGTCGGGGACGACGTCCCAGTTGTCGCACGCGAACCACTTGCCCGTGCGCCCGAAGCCGGCCATCACCTCGTCGCAGATCAGCAGGATCCCGTGCCGGTCGCACGTCTCGCGGATCGACTGCAGGTAGCCGTCGGGCGGGACGATGATCCCGTTCGTGCCGACGACGGTCTCGAGGATGACGGCGGCGACGGTGTGCGCGCCCTCGTACTGGAGGATCTCCTCCAGGTGCGGCGCGCCGGAGCAGACCGGGCACGGATCCGGATGTCCGGCCGGGCAGCGGTACGTGTAGGGGTCGAGCATCCGGACGACGCCGGGCAGGCCGGGCTCGGCGTGCCAGCGGCGCGGGTCGCCGGTGAGCGTGATCGCGCCGCCCGTGGCGCCGTGGTAGCTGCGGTAGCGGGCGATGATCTTGTGCCGGCCGGTGACCCAGCGCGCGACCTTGATCGCGTTCTCGTTCGCCTCGGCGCCGCCGTTCGTGAAGAAGGACATCTTCAGGTTGCCCGGCGTCACGTCGGCCAGCATCCGCGCCAGCGTCGAGCGCGGCTCGGTCGCCATCGGCGGCCCGATCGTCGCCAGCTTCTCGGCCTGCTCCTTGATCGCGGCGATCACCTTCGGATGCCCGTAGCCGATCGAGACGTTGACGAGCTGCGAGGCGAAGTCGAGGTAGCGGTTGCCGTCGTAGTCCCAGAAGTGGCGGCCCTCGGCGCCGGCGACCGGGATCGGGTCGATCGCGTTCTGCACCGACCAGGAGTGGAGGACGAACTCCTTCGCGTCCGCTTTGATCTGCGCGCCCAGCTGGGGATTCGTCTCGATCGTAGCCATGTGTGAAGCCTACTCCGCGATCGCCTCGCCGGTCTCGAGGTCGAAGAAGTGGAGCATCCGCGTGTCGACCGAGATCTCCACCCGCTCGCCCTCGCGGGCGCTCGACTCGCGGCCGACGCGTGCGACGAAGGGCGTCCCCGAGATCGCGGGCTGCTCGAGCGCCGTGTCGTCCTCGAACGCCTCGCGCACCTCGGCGGTGGCGACGCTCGGGGCGTCGACGAGGAAGTGGAGGAAGATCTCGGCGCCCATGTCCTCGCGCAGGTCGACCGTCACGGGGAGGCGCGCCGCCGTCTGCGCCTGGACGAGCGCAGCGTCCTCGAGGTCCTCGGGCCGGATTCCCAGCGCCACCGTGCGTCCGCGAAACGCGGTCAGGCCGGGTCGGCCGTCGAGCGGGATCGAATAGGAGCCGAAGCGCGCCTCATCGTCGTCGACCTCGGCGACGACGAGGTTCATCGCCGGCGAGCCGATGAATTCGGCGACGAAGAGGTTGACGGGACTTCGGTAGAGCGTCTGCGGGGCGGCCAGCTGCTGCAGCTCGCCCTTGCGCATGACCGCGACGCGGTCGCCGAGCGTCATCGCCTCCGACTGGTCGTGGGTGACGTAGATCGTCGTCACCGCCAGGTCGCGCTGGATCCGGGCGATCTCCGCGCGCATCTGCACGCGCAGCTTCGCGTCGAGGTTCGACAGCGGCTCGTCCATGAGGAAGGCCTGCGGCTCGCGGACGATCGCCCGTCCCATCGCCACCCGCTGCCGCTGGCCGCCGGAGAGCGTCCGCGGCTTCTTCTCGAGCACGTCCTCGAGCCCGAGCACCTTCGCCGCGCGGCGCACTCGCCGGTCGATGTCCCGCTTGTCGAGGCCGCGCATCTTGAGCGCGAACGCCATGTTCGCGTACGACGTCATGTGCGGGTAGAGGGCGTAGTTCTGGAACACCATCGCCACGTCGCGTTCCTTCGGCGGCAGCTCGTTCACCTCGGTGTCGCCGATGCGGATCGTGCCGTCGGTGATCTCCTCGAGTCCAGCGATCATTCGCAGCGCCGACGTCTTTCCGCAGCCGGACGGGCCCACGAAGACGACGAGCTCGCCGTCGTCGACCTCGAGGTCGAGGTCGTGGACCGCGAGCGTCCCGTCGGGGTAGACCTTCGAAACGTTCTCCAGGGCGATCTCCGCCACGGCTTGCGAAACATTAATCGACCCGGACTCGTTACGATCGGCTCGTGGAGGTCGTCGCAGTCTCGCGGCGCCGGAGACGACATCTCCTCGAGGAGCGCCGCTTCCTCGCGGCAGCGCTGATCGCGCCCGCAGTGCTCTTCGTCGGCCTTCTGGTCGGTGCACCGCTGATCCTCTCGGTCTACCTCTCGCTCACGGACGCCACCGCGGGCTCGCTGACAGGCGACTTCGTCGGGTTCCGGAACTTCACCGAGCAGTGGTCGGACCCGAACTTCCGCACCGCGCTCCGCAACACGATCGTGTTCACGCTGCTCGCGAACGCGATCATCGTCGTCGGCGCCGCGATCCTCGCCCACTACCTCGTCCGGGACTTCCGCGGCAAGTGGTTCCTCCGCTTCCTCATCCTCCTGCCGTGGGCGGCGCCGGTCGCGCTTTCGACGATCGGCTTCCTCTGGATCTTCGACTCGCTCTTCTCCGTCGTGAACTGGGTGCTGATCCACCTCTCGCTCGTGGACGAGTTCAACCCGCCGCAGTGGCTCGGCGAGCCGAACAAGGCCCTCGCTGCGATCACGACCGTGCACGCCTGGCGCCTGCTGCCGTTTGCGACGGTGATCATGATCGCCGGCCTCGCCTCGATTCCGAAGGAGGTCGACGACGCCGCGAAAGTCGACGGTGCCACCGGCCTGCGGAAGCTCTGGTACGTGACGCTGCCGCTGCAGCTGCCGATCGCGACGATCGCCGTCCTCTTCGGGATCGTCTTCACGGCGACCGACATGGCGGTCGTCTACATCCTCACCCGCGGCGGCCCGTTCAACTCGACGCAGATGCTGCCGATGTGGGCGTTCCAGACGGGCATCCAGGCCGGATCGCTGGGGCAGGGAGCGGCGATCGCACTCTTCCTCCTGCCCGCGCTGGCGGTCGTGACGGTGCTGATGCTCCTGTTTGCGCGAAGGGTCGAGGTGACATGAATAGACCGGAGCCCCCGTGCCGCTGACTCGGCGAGACAAGCTGATCACATACCTGGTCGTCGGGCCGTTCGCGATCGTGCTCGCCTTCCCGTTCTACTGGATGCTCCAGACCTCGCTGAAGTCTGACCTCGACCTCTACAACGTCGAGAACGTCCCGTTCGGCTTCGGCGACGGTTCGCCGACGCTGGACAACTACCGCTTCCTCTTCGAGGACACGCAGTACGCGCGCTGGCTGCTGAACACCGTGCTGGTCGCCCTCGCCGTCGTGCTGATCACGCTCGTGATCGCAATGCCTGCCGGCTATGCGCTGGCGCGCCTCTCCGGCGGCTGGGGGCAGACCCTCGGCGTCGGCATCTTCCTCGTCTACCTCGTCCCGCCGACGCTCCTCTTCCTGCCGTTGTCGCGCGTGATCGCGGAGCTCGGCCTCCAGGACCGGCTCGCTTCTCTGGTCGTCGTCTACCCGGGCTTCACGATCCCCTTCGCCACCTGGCTGATGATGGGGTTCTTCAAATCGATCCCGCGTGAGCTCGAGGACGCCGCGCTCGTCGACGGCGCCTCGCGCCTGAAGACGCTCGTGCGGATCGTCCTACCGATCTCGCTGCCCGGCATCCTCACCGTCGTTATCTTCACGTTCGCGCTCTGCGTGAACGAGTTCGTCTATGCGATCGCGTTCATCACCGCGTCGGACAGCAAGGTCGTCTCGACCGGCATCTACACCGAGCTGATCCGCGGTGACGTCTTCTACTGGGGCGCGCTGATGGCCGCGACCCTGATTCCGGCGATCCCGCTGGCGCTGCTCTACAACACGTTCCTCGACCGCTTCATCGCCGGCTTCACCGGCGGGGCGTTCCGTTGACCAGTCGTCCGCACAGAGGAAAGGAGCCTGCAATGGCGGACACACCGCAGGACGTCGAACGGACAACCAGGCGTGAGGTGCTGCGTCGTGCGGGTGTTGGCGGCCTGCTGATCGTCTACGGCGGCGCGCTGCCGAAGACGTCGGCCGCCGGAGTCCCGAAGTACCGGCACAAGGAGCTCGCCGGCACGCTCCGGATCATTCAGTGGAGCCACTTCGTCCCCGCGTACGACAAGTGGTTCGACGACATCTACGTCAAGCGCTGGGGGCAGGCCAACGACACCGAGGTCGTCGTCGACCACATCAACCAGGCTGACATCCCCGCGCGGGCGGCGGCGGAGGTTGCGGCGCAGCGCGGCCACGATCTCTTCTTCTTCCTCTCGCCGCCGGCGGCGTACGAGGACCAGGTGCTCGACCATTCGGACATCGTCCAGGAGGTCACGAAGAAGCGCGGGAAGATGAAGAACGTCGCCTTCAAGGCGACCTACAACCCGAAGACGAAGAAGTACTTCGCCTTCTCCGACAACTATGTCCCCGATCCCGTCAACTACCGCACCGACCTCTGGGGCGAGGCGGGGTTCAGGCCGACCTCGTGGGACAACGTCCTCAAGGCGGCGCCGAAGCTGCGTGCAATGGGCCATCCGATCGGGATCGGGATGTCGAACGAGATCGACTCGAACATGGCCTTGATGGCGATGATGATGTGCTTCGGCTCATTCATCCAGAACAAGGAGCAGCGGGTCGTCCTCAATTCCAAGGGGACGGTCGAGGCCCTGAAGTTCGCGCGGGAGCTCTACCGGCAGGGGATGTCGAACGAGATCTTCGCCTGGACCGCTTCGTCGAACAACCAGGCGATGGTGGCAGGACGCCTTTCGATGGCGATGAACGCGATCTCGATCACGCGCACGGCCGAGGGGACGAACCCCGACCTTGCGGCGAAGATCTCACTGCTCCCGATCCCGAGCGGCCCGAACGGGCGCCTCGGCCTCGAGCACGTGATGGGCGCCTACGTGATCTGGAAGTTCGCCAGCAACAAGGCGGCGGCGAAGAAGTTCCTCGTCGACCTCGAGACGAAGTACATCGGTGCCTTCGAGAACTCGAAGTTCTACAACTTCCCGTCCTGGCCGGCCTCGGTCCCCAACATCGACCGCCGGGTCGCGCGCGACCCCGTCGCGAAGCCGCCCGGGAAGTACAAGGTGCTGGCCGAGATCGCGGAGAAATACACGCTCAACCCCGGCTGGCCGGGGAACACCAACGCGGCCATCGACGAGATCTTCAACAAGTTCTTGATCCCGCAGATGTTCGCCGAGGTGGCCCAGGGCAAGCGGACGGCGGAGGAGGCGGCGCGGGTCTACGACCGCTCCTTCCGCAGCATCTTCCAGCGCTGGCGCAACCGGGGGAAGATCTAGCCGTTTGCGCGCTGCGTCGATCACCGAGCTCGGGCGCCCGCCGCAGGTGGGCGAGGCGCCCGAGCCGGCGGGAGAGACGCTCGAGGTTCTCGCGGCGCCGATCAACCCGATCGACCTCGCGGTAGCAGCCGGGCAGGTTCTACGGGGGTCATCCGCCGCTGCCCTACGTGCCCGGATGCGAGTGCGTCGGCCGCGACTCGTCGGGACGCATGGTCTGGACGTTCGGCGGCGGGCTGGGCGTCGCCCGCAACGGGACGATGGGCGAGCGCTCGTCCGCCGGCGCGGTCGTGGCGGACGTGCCTGCGGGAGCCGACCCGGCGGTGGCCGCCGCGCTCGGGATCGCCGGCCTCGCCGGCTTTATGCCCCTGGTGTGGCGGGCGCCGGTGCGTGAGGACGACCGCGTGCTCGTGCTCGGAGCGACCGGTGTTGTCGGGCAGATCGCGCTGCAGACGGCGAAGCTGCTCGGAGCGGCGCACGTCGTGGTCGCCGGCCGCGACGAGAGCCGGCTCGAGCCTGCGCTCGAGCTCGGCGCCGACGAGGCCGTGCCGCTCGACGGCGACTTCGGCGAGCCGACCTACGTCGTCGACCCGCTCTGGGGTGAGCCGCTGGAACGGGCCGTTCAGGCCGCTGCGCCCGGCGCGAGGATCGTCCAAATCGGGCAGTCGGCGGGGACGAAGGCGACGCTTGCGTCCGCCGACGTGCGCGGGAAGCAGCTCGAGGTCTACGGCTTCTCGACCTTCGCCATTCCCCCGGATGTGCTCGCAGCGCACTACCGGATGCTCGTCGGGCACGCCGTCGCAGGGCGCGTTCACCTCGACGTCGAGGGGTAGCCGCTCGACGAGGTCGGCGCTGCGTGGCAGGGTCGTGGCAAACGGGTCGTGATGCTCTAGCTCTGCCGGTCGAGCCGTGTGAGCGAGAGCCCGGACGCGACCCTCCGGACGCGGAGCAGGCCCCTCGCGGTCGCCGTGGCGCGGCCGCCGGCGAGGTAGACGGAGCGAACCGCGCCGCCGCCGCGGGTCCGCTTGACGACGCGGATCGAGACGCGCGGCGACGGCGAGAGCCGGTGCTCGACCCAGAGCGTCCCCGCCCGCGTGCGCACGATCAGTGCCTGGGCGTCGTCCGAGTCGCGGTCCACGGGGCCGACCGCGTAGGTGCCGCTCGCCGAGACGCGCCGCGCGGCGTTCAGCCAGCCGAGCTGCGCCTTCTCCCAGGCGTTGAAGTCCGGCCCGCCCTGGCCCATCACGCTGTCGGGGTCGCCGTACTCGCGAATCGCGCAGGACGCGCACTGCGCGCTGCTCGCGTGGGGCAGCCGGAACGTGTGGCCGAGCTCGTGGACGAGCCCGCCGATGTCGCCTCCGAGGAGGACGTCCCGTCCCGAGCCGAGCCCGCCGCTTCCGCAGACGCGGTCGGGGAAGACGTAGACGAAGCGGTCGTACTGTGCGAGGTCGTGGCCGAGGCGGGCCGCGGCTGCACGCGCGGACCGGGCGACCGCGCCGAGGCCCGCATCCTCGTCGGCGCCCGTGAAGCAGGTCGGCGGCACGACGAAACCCGTGACGACGGGCGTGATCGTGCCGTTGATCGACGCACGGCCGAACGAGGCTTTGGCGTAGAACGCCCCCGCGTCGTCGAGCGCGACACGGAGATCCCGTTCCGAGGGAACCGGCGGGCCCCAGGTGAGCGGCACGACCAGGACGCGCAGGTCGCCCACGGCCGCGTTCGCCGAGCCGGCGAGCAGCCCGAGCACGACGCAAGCGATCGCCGTCACGCTGCGCATAGGGGAAGGGTAGTACCCTGTTCGCGAGCGTCTAGGAGGACACGATGACCGAGCTGGCGACCCCGCCCACGGAGCAACGCGAAGGACTCACGCGCATCAGCCACTGGATCGGCGGCACGTCCGTCCAGGGGGTTTCCGGCCGTACCGGTCCGGTCTTCAACCCGGCGCTCGGGCAGCAGTCGGGCGAGGTCGATCTCGCGACTGCGGAAGAGGTCGGCGCCGCAGTTGCCGCCGCGAAGGCGGCCTTCCCCGCCTGGCGCGCGACGTCGCTCGCGAAGCGCGCGGAGTTGCTCTTCCGGATCCGCGAGCTCGTCCACGACCGCCGCGAGGAGGTGGCGCGGATCCTGACCGCCGAGCACGGCAAGGTGCTCTCCGACGCGATGGGCGAGGTCACCCGCGGGCTCGAGGTGATCGAGTTCGCCTGCGGGATCCCGCACCTGCTCAAGGGCGGCATGTCGGAGCAGGCCTCGACCGGGATCGACGTCTACTCGATCCGGCAGCCGCTCGGCGTCGTCGCCGGGATCACGCCGTTCAACTTCCCGGCGATGGTCCCGATGTGGATGTGGGCGCCGGCGCTCGCGTGCGGGAACACGTTCGTCCTGAAGCCGTCTGAAAAGGACCCCTCTGCCTCCATCTGGATGGCGGAGCTGCTCAAGGAGGCCGGGCTCCCCGACGGCGTCTTCAACGTCGTCCACGGCGACAAGGTCGCGGTCGACGCAGTCCTCGAGCACCCGGACGTGGCCGCCGTCAGCTTTGTCGGCTCGACGCCGATCGCCCGCTACATCTACGAGACGGGCACGAAGCACGGCAAGCGCGTGCAGGCGCTCGGCGGGGCGAAGAACCACATGATCGTCCTGCCCGACGCTGACATCGACATGGCCGCCGACGCGGCCGTCAGCGCCGCGTACGGCTCTGCCGGCGAGCGCTGCATGGCGATCTCGCAGGTGGTCGCTGTCGGCGATGCCGGCGATCGGCTCGTCGATGCGATCAAGCTGCGACTGCCCAAGATCAAGGTCGGCAACGGCCTCGACGACGGTGTCGAGATGGGGCCGCTCGTCACCCGCGAGCACCGGGACAAGGTCGCCTCCTACATCGATGGCGGCGCAGAGCAAGGCGCGACCGTCGTCGTCGACGGCCGCGAGACGGCGCCCAAGAGCGACGGCTTCTTCCTCGGCGTGACGCTGCTCGACGACGTCACGCCCGAGATGGACGCCTACAAGGACGAGATCTTCGGCCCCGTGCTCGGCGTCACGCGTGTGGAGACGTACGACGAGGCGGTTCGGCTCGTCAATGAGAACCCCTATGGGAACGGCACCGCGATCTTCACCCGCGACGGGGGTGCGGCCCGCCAGTTCCAGTTCGAGGTCGAGGCGGGCATGGTCGGGATCAACGTGCCGATCCCGGTGCCGGTGGCCTACTACTCGTTCGGCGGCTGGAAGGCGAGCCTCTTCGGCGACACGCACATCTACGGGCCGGAGGGGATCAACTTCTACACCCGCGGCAAGGTCGTCACCTCGCGCTGGCCAGACCCGCACGGGTCGAGGGTCGACCTGGGCTTCCCGCAGACGCGTTAGGCGCGCTCGAACCGGACCTGCCGCTTCTCGACATCCGCGATTGCGAGGCGGGCGTGGATGCGCTCGCCCAGCGGGAGGTCGCCCAAGCAGCGGGCCGTCACCGCCGGGTCGGCAACCTGGATCGTGCCGCCGCCGTCCCTCTCGTCGAGATCGACGACGAGCGCGTCGAACACGTCGCCCACGTGGGGCTCGAGCACGGCGGCCTCGACCGCTGAGAGAATTCCCGCCTCGTACTGCTGCGCGCGGCGGTTCGACCTCTCCATCGTCTCCGGTAGCTGCGGCAGTGCCTCGCGCACCCAGCGCGGCACGTCGCGGCCGGCGGCGGCTGCGACGCAGATCTCGCTCACGTACCGGTCGACGAGCCGCCTGAGCGGTGCTGTCGCATGCGTGTACGGCGCGCCGACGCCCGCGTGCACCGGCTCCGACGGCGGCTCTCCGTCGAAGGCGGCGTAGCCCGAGCCGCGCAGGAGCACCGTCGACTCCGCGAGGAACGCGGCATGCTTCGGCTCCGCTGGGTCGAGCTTCCGGATCACGTCGGCGAAGGCACGGCCATCGGGCCAGTCGACGCCGAGCGCTGCTGCGATGCGCCGCAGCCGATCGACTGCCCGCACGTCCGCGCGAGGGAGTGTCCGCAGGATTCCGACGCGCGCGTTCACCATCAGCTCTGCCGCAGCTTGCCCCGTCATCAGGGAGATCTGCGCGTTCCATCCCTCGACCGGGAGCGGGGCGCGGAAGCGGAGCTCGTAGCCATCGTGGCCTCTCTCAACGGTCTGTTCCGGGAGCGGCAGGTTGATCCCGCCGAGCCGCTCCTCGCGCTGCTCGCGCAGGCGGCCGACCTCACGGAGGAGTTGGAGCGACTCGCTCGCCGTCCCATCGTCGAGTGAGCGCTGAACACCGGCGTAGTCGAGCTTCTCCCCGCTGCGAACGATCGCGCGGCGCACCTCGACGGCGGTTCCTTCCCCGCTCTCGTCGAGCGTCATCGTCCAGAGCAGCGCGGGCCGCGTCTCCTCCGGGAGCAGGCTCGCCGCGCCTTCCGAGAGTTTGGGCGGGTGGAGCTGTGCATTCTGGTCGGGCGCGTAGAAGGTCTGGCCGCGCTCGTGTGCCTCGCGGTCGATCGCGCCGCCGGGGGAGACGAACGCGGCCACGTCGGCGATCGCGTAGCGGACGATGTAGCCCGAGCCTCGGCGCTCGAGGTGGAGCGCCTGATCGAGATCGCGCGACTCCGGCGGGTCGATCGTGACGAAGGGGAGGCCGGTTTCGTCCGCGTCGGGTGGGCTGACCGGGTCGGCGGCTTGCAACGCCTCGGCGAGCGCGTCCTCCGGGAAGTCGTGCGCGACGCCGAGCGACGCGCGAAGCTGCGCCAAGCTCGCCAGCAACCTCGGATCGTCGACCCGCGCCAAGAGAAGCCGTCGTTGCACCGGCGCAGGGTACGCGCCACGATTCCGGCATGGTGCTGCTCGAGCGCGAAGACCTGCTCGACGAGCTCGGCTCCCTCCGTGCGGAGGGCGGCCGCCTCGTCTTCGTCGGCGGCGAGGCGGGCGTGGGCAAGACGGCGCTCGTTCGCGCGTTCGCGCAGCGCGTCGGCGGCGTCCGACGCGGTTCCTGCGAGAACCTCGCCGCGCCGGCGCCGCTCGGGCCGTTCCTCGACATCGGGCTCGAGCCGGGCGACTCCCGCCGCGTCGCCGCCGCTGCACTCGAGCTCGACGTCGTGGCCGTGCTCGAGGACGTGCACTGGGCGGACGCCGCGTCCCTCGACGTCCTGCGCGTGCTCGGGCGCAGGATCGACGGGACTGACGCGTTCGTGCTCGCCACCTACCGCGACGACGAGGTCGCCGGCGACCATCCGCTTCGCGTCGTTCTCGGCGAGCTCGCGTCGGCCTCGGGGGTCGTCCGGGTGTCGGTTCCCCGCCTGACCCTCGACGCGGTGCGGGAGCTGTCGGAGCCGGCCGACGCGGACGCGGAGGCGATTTACCGGCTGACGCAGGGGAACGCGTTCTACGTCACCGAGATCCTCGCGGCGGGCGCAGCGACGCTGCCGGAGACCGTGCGCGACGCGGTGCTGGCGCGCGTCGCTCTCCTGTCCGAGCCGGCGCGCCGGCTGCTCGAGTCGGTCGCCGTCGTCCCGCTCCGGGCCGAGCTCTGGCTACTCGAGGAGCTGGTCCCCGCGGAGCTCGGCCACCTGGACGAGTGCCTCGACTCTGGCGTCGTCCGGGACGAGCGCGACGCCGTCGCGTTCCGGCACGAGCTTGCGCGGCTGGCGGTCGAGAGCGCCGTGACGCCGCACCGGCGCCGGTCGCTTCACGCCGCAATCCTGGAGGCGGTCACTGAGCGCGGCGACCTCTCGCGGCTCGCGTACCACGCCGAGGAGGCGGGAGACGCGGTGGCTGTGCTCCGGTACGCGCCCGCGGCCGGTAGGGCCGCCGCAGCGGCGAGCTCGCACCGGGAGGCGGCGGTCCAGTACGCGCGGGCGCTCCGGTACGCCGACGAGCTGGCCGTCGCCGAACGCGCAGACCTGTTCGACGCGTATGCCGAGGAGGCGCTCGTCACGGGACTCTATGAGGAGTCGGTGGACGCGCGCAGCACGGCGCTCGCGCTCTACCGCGAGCTCGGCGACGAGCTGCGGGTCGGAGATACGCTCGCGCGCCTGACGAATGCCTACACGCGGTTGGGGCGGAACGACGAGGCGGAGTCGGCGAGCCGCGAAGCGATCGAGGTGCTCGAGCGCCTGCCGTCGAGTCGCGAGCTCGCGTGGGCCTATGCCGTCCAGGCGTATGCCCGGATGCTGAGTCGGGACAACGCAGACGGCGTCGCGTGGGGCTGGAAGGCCGTGGAAGCGGCTGCGGCGCTCGGGGACAGGGTCACGGAGGCGTACGGCCGCAATATGGCCGGCACCTCGCTGGTCATGGCGGGAGAGATCGACGCGGGGATCGAGGAGCTGCTGCGGAGCCTCGAGCTCGCGCGGAAGGAGGAACACGAGATCTTCGTCATGTCCGCGCTGAACATGCTCGGGACTGGGCTCGGCGAGATGATGGAGCTCGAGCGCGCCGAGCACTACCTGAAGGAGTGCATCGCGTTCGCGGAATCCCGCGAGATGTGGCCGGTCTATCCTCGCGCCTGGCTCGCGCTCGTCCACGTCTACCGCGGCCGTTGGGACGAGGGCGCTCGCGCTGCGGGAAGTGTCCTCCGAGGCCCGGTCGACCCGATCAGCCGGATCAGCGCCCTGATCGCACTCGGCCGCCTCCGCGCCCGCCGAGGCGATCCCGGCGCTTTCAACGCGCTGGACGAGGCACTGGAGGCATCGCGACCCGGCGGTCACCTTCAGCGGCTGGGCCACGTCTACGCTGCGCGCGCGGAGGCGGCGTGGCTTGCGGGGAGCCCCGGCCGCGCGGCCGAGGAGGCGCGTGCCGCCTACCCGCTCGCCCTCGAGAAGCGGCACCTCTGGTACGCCGGCGAGCTCGCATACTGGCAGTGGCGGGCGGGAGAGCTCGACAAGGCACCCGAATGGATCGCGGAGCCGTATCGCCGCCAGCTCGATGGGGACGTCGGCGGCGCGGCCGGGGCTTGGGAGGCGCACCTCGCCCCCTACGAGGCCGCGCGCACGCGAGCGGATGTGGGCGACGAAGGCGCACTCCACGAGCTCGATCGGCTCGGAGCACGCCCCGCCGCGGTCGACCTTCGCCGCCGGCTCGGCCTCCGCGGCCCGCGCCCGGCGACCCGCGACAACCCCGCCGGGCTGACAGCCCGCGAGCTCGACGTGCTGAAGCTCGTCGCGGCCGGGAAGCGAAACGCCGATGTGGCCGCGGAGCTCGTGCTCTCGACCCGCACGGTCGACCACCACGTCGCGTCGATCCTCCGGAAGCTCCAGGCGAAGACGCGTGGCGAGGCCGTCGCGGCAGCATCGGGCCTCGGCGTGCTCGGCGACGGCGCGTAAGCCGCGAAAATCGGTAACGCCGCACCCCAACATAGGCAGTTCTCCCGATGCCCACCGGCAGGCCCGCGCCTAGCGTCGTCTGCAGGGAGCAAGCGACGAAGGAGGCACGGATGGACACCTACGTGATCCTGCGCCGGAGCGGCTGGCGAACCGGAGCGGAGCTCGAGGAGGCGGCGGCGCGCTCGACCGCCGAGGGGGAGCGGACGCCCGACGACATCCGCTGGATCCGCAGCTACGTGCTGGCCGAGCAGGACGACAGCGTCGGCACGGTCTGCATCTACCAGGCGTCGAGCCCGGAGGCGATCCGCGCACACGCGGCGGCCGCAGAGCTGCCGGTGGACGAGATCATCGCCGTCGCCGACACCGTCGTCGTCCGGCCGGATCCGGTCGCGGCAACCGTCTGACCCGAAGCGAGCGAAAGGAGGAGATCGAGATGAAGAAGCGCGCACTGATCCTGGCGGTCGCCGTCCTGCCCGTGCTGGCAGCGGTGAGCGCCGCGATCGCCGCCGGTGCGTTCGACGGCCCGAAGAACTCGACCGCCGCATTCCACGATGTGGAGATGGCGAGGGATGCGGGCTACGGCGTCACCGTCTTCGACAAGGCTGGCCTGCAGTGCATTGCCCAGCCTGGCGAGGGTGCGATGGGCATCCACCTGCTGAACCCGACGCTGCTCGACGACAAGATCGAAGCCGACAAGCCGGAGCTGCTCGTCTACGAGCGGCGCAACGACGGCTCGATGAAGCTCGTCGCGCTCGAGTACCTGATCTTCCAATCGGCGTCGAACGGAAGGCCGTCCCTGTTCGGTCAGCAGTTCGACGAGATCAAGGCCGACAACCGCTACGGGATCCCGGCGTCGTGGGCGCTGCACGCCTGGATCTGGAAGCCGAACCCGAGCGGCTTGCTGTACGCCTGGAACCCGCGGGTCGACTGCGGCCCAGGAGCAGGGTCCTGAGCTTCGGTTAGCGCCAGACCAGACGGGCTGCGGACTGCGGCAGCGTCACGCTGCGCAGTCCGCCGCCCGTTCGGTCGTAGCGCTCGAGGCTGCCGACGTCGACGACCTCGATCGCGAACGGCGTCGCGAGCGCGAGCAGGCGCTCGTCGGGCGACCAGGCGAAGTCGTGCACGTTGCGCAGCTGCGGCGGCAGGCTCAGCTGCGAACCGTCCGGCCGCAGGATCACGTCCGGGGTCTGGGTCACGTAACTGCCGCGCGGGCTCGATGCCAGGCGGCCGCCTGTGAGCCGGAAGTACGGGGGCGTCCGCTCGAGCCGGCCGTCGTCGAAGAAAGCGATCGCCCCGAGCGGCCCGAGCCCCTCGAAGCGGCCGCCGAGCCGGATCGACATGCTTACCGCCGCGCGCGTGTCCGAGAGCCAGGCGATCCCGTCCACCAGCGCACGCAGCCGGGCTGGGCGCTCGGGGACGGTCGGGTGCCGGTGCGCCGCGAGCTCGAGCTCTCCTCTCGCGATCAGCTTCTCGGCGCACTGGCGCTGTACGCCGCAGGGGCGGTAGGTGACGACCTCGTCCCCGTACGCGGCCGTGATCGTCCCGTCCGGCTGTCGGGCTCTGGCCGCTCCGTCAGGCGACTCGACCGCCAGCGGCCGGCAGACGTCGCTGCGACGGCTTGCCAGCGACGGCAGGATCAGCCGCTCCTCGCCGCACCGCGCGCCTGAGAGGATCAGCTCGCCCTGCGCGCCGAGCAGCCGGAGCGCTGCGGCGGCGGCGTTGGTGCTGGGCTCCGCCTCCGTCGTCGCGACGGGCGCGGGGTCGTCGTCGCGGCGGACGCCGTCGACGACCGCCGCAACTGCGACGGCGGCCAGTGCCGCCGTCGCCAGCACGCCGAGCTTGTTTACCCCGCGACCTCAGCCGCAGCCAGCGCGAGCCTCTCGCCGAACCGCGCCCGCGGCACGAACTGGCCGATCCCGGGCCTGGCGACGACCTCGCCGCCCTCCACGATCACGTTCCCGCGCAGGAGCACCGTCTCGATGTCGCCGACGACCGCGGTGCCCTCGTAGAGGTTGTAGTCGGTCTTCGACTGCTGGTTCGCGGCGGTGATCGTGTGTCGCTTCTCCGGATCGAAGACGACGAGGTCGGCGTCCGAGCCGACGGCGACCGTCCCCTTCCTCGGATAGAGGCCGAAGAGCTTCGCCGGGTTCGTCGAGAGCAATTCGACCATCCGGTTCAGCCCGATCCGCCCCTCGCGGACGCCGAAGTGGTGAATCATGTGCAGTCGGTTCTCGAGACCGGGCCCGCCGTTCGGGATCTTGGAGAAGTCGTCACGGCCGAGCGCCTTCTGCTCGCCCCACGTGAAGGCGCAGTGGTCGGTGGAGATCGCACTCAGGACGTCCGTTCGGACGGCGTTCCAGAGGACGTCCTGGTTCGCCTTGTCGCGCGGCGGCGGCGTGTAGACGTACTTTGCACCCTCGAAATCCGGCTTCTCGAGGTGCGTGTAGTCGATGAAGAAGTACTGGGTGCACGTCTCGCCCCACACGTTCCAGCCCTTTTCGCGCGCGAGCTCGATCGGCTCCACCGCCTCCTTGCAGGAGACGTGGACGACGTAGAGCGCACAACCAGCGACGCGGGCGAGCTGGATCGCGCGGTTCGTCGCCTCGCCCTCGGTTTCGGGTGGGCGGGTGAGCGCGTGGTACTTGGGCTCGGTCTTGCCCTCCGCGAGCGCCTGCTTCACGAGCACGTCGATCGCGTCGCCGTTCTCGGCGTGCACCATCACGAGCGCGCCGGTCTCGGCCGCGACCTCCATCGTCTTGAAGAGCGTCTCGTCATCGACCATCAGCGCGCCCTTGTACGCCATGAAGAGCTTGTACGACGTGATCCCCTGATCAGGCAGCGACGCGAGCTCCTCGAGCGAGCCGCCGTCCTTCAGGTCGGTGACGGCGATGTGGTAGCCCATGTCGATCAGCTGTTTGCCTTCGGCCTTCGACTTCCAGTCGGCGAGCGCGTCGCCGAAGCTCGTACCGGGCGCCTGGATGCAGAAGTCGACGTGCGTGGTCGTGCCGCCGCGGGCCGCGGCGCGCTGCCCCGACTCGACGTCGTCGATCGTCGTCGTGCCGCCGAAAGGCATGTCGAGATGCGTGTGCGGATCGACCGCCCCCGGCAGCACGTACTTGCCGGCCGCGTCGATGACGGTATCGGCCGAGAGGTCGAGCGATTCGCCGATCAGGGAGATCCGCTCGTCCTCGATGAAGATGTCTGCGACGTAGTCGTCCGCCGCGGTGATGACGCGGCCACCTTTGATCAGAACGGACATTGCGGATCTCCCTCCTCGGTGTCGGTTCCTACTCCCCGCCGGCAGTGACTTCGACGGTCTCCTTCTTCCAGTCTGCACCGTTCACGTCCACGCCCTCGTCCTCGAGCTCCTTCACGGCCGCCTCGGCGAGGTCGGTGCGGTAGGAGTCGCTGGACGCGGGCTGCTTGATCACGGCGAACTGCTTCGCAATGTCGGCCGTCCGCTGGAAGGCGGCCTCGTCCATCACGCCGATCCCGGTCGCGTTCGGCCACGTCAGCGCGTTGATCTCGTTCAGCTGCCAGACGCTGGTGTCCCTCACCGAGCGTCGGGCCGCTGTCGAGCACGTACTGGAGGCACTCGTCCTGGTGGTCGCGGCAGAAGACCCAGCCCTTGAAGCTCGCCTTCAGGAACCGCTGGGCGATGTCCTGATTCGCCTCGTCAGCGATCCAGCTCCCCTGCACGAAGATCCCGTCCTCGAGCATCGCCGTCCCGGCGTCCTCCATCGAGATCACGTTCAAGTCGTCGAGCGTGTAGAGCTCACCCGTCTCGGGATTCTTCGTCTCGAGCACCTGCGCGAGCTCGTTGTAGGTCATCGCCGCGGCCGCGTCGACGTCGTTGTTGAGGAAGAGGTTCATGTCGAACGGCTGGTTGACGATCGTGACGTCGTCCTTCGACTTGGGATCGATGTTGTTCTTGACGAGAGCGGCATACAGCTCGTTCTCGTTGCCACAGCACCAGACGCCGACCTTCTTGCCCTTCATTCCGGCCACGTCGGTGATGCCGCTGTCCTTCCACGTCAGCTCGGTCATGCCGCTCCGGGCGAACACCTGCGCGATGTTGACGAGGTCGCCGCCCTGGTCGCGCGCGGCGAGGAGCGCCGGCAGCCAGTCGATTCCGAACTCGGCCTGGCCGCTCGCGACGACCTGCTCCGGGGTGATGTCAGGCCCGCCGGGCTTGAGCTCGACGTCGAGGCCCTCGTCCTCGTAGTAGCCCTCCTCGAGCGCCGCGTAGTAGCCGGCGAACTGGGCCTGCGTGACCCACTTCAGCTGCAGCGAGACCTTGTCGAGCTCCGCCGGCGCCCCGGTGGTCGCGGCCGCGCCCGTGTCGGCCGCCTCTTCGTCGTCGCCGCCGCAGCCTGCAGCCACGAGCGAGAGCGCGGCGATCAGGCCGGCGAACAGAAGCCAGATCCGAGCCTTCTTCATGCGGTGTCCTTTCCTTCGTTCGTTTTGCCCTCTTGACACGTGGATCACCCTGACGACGCCCGTGAGGACGGATGCCAGCTCAGCACCCGCCGCTCGACGAGCGCGACAGCCGAGTAGAACAGGATTCCGAGCACGCTCGCAACCGTGATCGCCGCCCAGGCGAGCTCGAACTGGAAGAGCGCGGCCGAGTTCCTGATCTGGAACCCGAGCGCCTCCTGTGAGCTGAGGAAATACTCGCCCACGATTGCGCCGATCATCGCGAGCACCGTCGCCACCTTCAAGGCCGAGAAGAGATAGGGCAGCGAGTTCGGGATCCGGACCCGCCGCAGCGTCGCGATCTCGCCCGCTGCGTAGGAGCGCATCAGCTCGATCGACTGCGGCCGCACCGAGGTCAGACCGCGCAGCGTGTTCACCATCACCGGGAAAAAGACGAGGATCGCCGCGATCGCCATCTTCGAGGTCTTCTCGAGCGGCCCGAACCACTGGTTCGTGATCGGCGCGAACGCGATGATCGGCACGGCATTGGCGGCGATCGCGAACGGCATCAGCGCGCGGCCGAGGCTGCGGAAGCGGGCGAGGACGATCGCGGAGAGGACGGCGAGCGTCGAGCCGATCACGTAGCCGCCGAGCGCCTCGGAGAAGGTGTAGATCCCCGCCGACCACAGCAGGCGCCGTTGCTCCCACAGCGTGTCGAGGATCGCGGAGGGTGCCGGCAGCAGGAAGCGTTGGACGTCGAGCGCCCGCACGAGGCCCTCCCAGAGCAGGATCCCGAGCACGAGCACCACGACGGCCGGAATCCAGTCGATCGCGCCGCGCCCCATCCGCGCTCCGATCGTCCCTCGCGGGACGGGAGCGACGACGCTCACAGTCCTTCCTCCGCGACGTAGAGCGGCGTCTCGTCCTCTTCCGGTGCGTCGAGGGCGTGGCCCTTGCGCAGCCGCCGCCGGACCTCGGTGATCAGCTCGGCGAAGCGCGGCTGCTCCCGGGTCTCGAGCCCGCGCGGCTGCGGCAGGTCGATCTCGACGATCCCCGCGACCCGCCCTGGGCGTGCCGACATCACGACGACGCGGGTGGAGAGGAAGACGGACTCGGCGATCGAGTGCGTCACGAAGACGACCGTCGAGAGCGTCTCCTGCCAGATCCGCAGCAACTCGTTGTTCATCCGCTCCCTCGTCATCTCGTCGAGCGCGCCGAAGGGCTCGTCCATCAGGAGCAGCGGCGGCGAGAACGAGAGCGCCCGTGCGATCGAGACGCGTTGCTGCATCCCGCCCGACAGCTGCCAGGGATGGTGCTTCTCGAATCCGCTCAGCTCGACCAGCTCGACCATCTCCTGCACGCGCGCGTCCCGCCGCCGGCGGTCCCAGCCGGCCATCTCCAGTGGAAGAGCGATGTTCTTCGCGACCGTGCGCCAGTCGTAGAGGACGGCGTCCTGGAAGACGATCCCGTAATCACGGTCGAGCCGCGCCTGGTGCGCGCTCTTCCCGTTGACGAGCACGTCGCCCTCGCTCGGCCGGATCAGATCGCCGATGATCCGCAGCAGGGTCGACTTGCCACAGCCGGAAGGGCCGATCAGCGACACGAACTCGCCCGGCTGCACGTCGAGGTCGATCCGGTCGAGCGCGAGCACGTCGCCGCGCTCGAAGCGCTTCGAGAGCCCGGCGATCGAGACGGCGGCCGCTTCGACAGTCACGCGACATGCTCCGGCGCGCGGCGGACGAGCAGCCGCTCGGCGATCGCGACGACGGCGAAGAAGATGATCCCGAGCCCCGCCGCGATGATGTTGGTCGCCCAGAGGCTCTCGGGCGAGGTGATGTAGTACTGGTTGAAGTTGAGGATCGCCCCGGCGAGGCCATCCTGGATCGACGAGGGCAGCTCGCCGATGATCGCCCCCACGACGGAGGCCGGCGCGGCGATCTTCAGCGCCGTGAACAGGAACGGGAACGAGGCCGGGATCCGCAGCTTCAGGAGGATCTTCCAGCGGCTCGCCGCGTAGGAGCGCATCAGCTCGAGCGCGCGCGGGTCTGCCGACTGGAGCCCGCGCAGCGTGTTGATCGTGACCGGGAAGAAGGTGAGGTAGGCGGCGATCACCGAGACGGCGCCCCAGCCCTCGAGCGGCTCGGGCAGCTTCGGGTTCACCCAGACGACGACCATCGGCGCGATCGCCAGAATCGGGATCGTCTGCGACGCGACGATGTAGGGCAGAAAGCCGCGCTGCAGCAGCCTCGACTCGGAGAGCACGATCGCGATCGCGAAGCCGACCGTCGCGCCGAGCAGGAAGCCGGCGGCGGCCTCCCTTGCCGTGAACGCGGCTGCGTCGAGCAGCACGTCGATCAGCAGCGGGCCGTTCCGCCGCGAGGGCTCGAACAGCTGGCCGACCATGTCGTGGACGTGCGGCATGGTCCGCTCGTTGACGGGGAACGGGTGGGTGAGCCCGACCCGCTCGCCGAACCACTTGTACGCCTCCCAGAGGAGGCAGGAGACGACGAACACGAGCGCCGTCAAGCCGACATTCCGCAATGCGGGCCGCAGCGCCTCACCACGACGCTCGACGACCGGAGGGCGGGCCAGTGCGGCGCTCGACACGGGTAGTGCTTACCACACTCCACCGGCGGGTGACATGTCTGGAAGGCGTGGTTAGGATCGCCGCGTGCCGCTGAACCCGTCCCGTACCGTCGCCGAGCTGCGGGAGCTCCGTGAGCTCACCGGGGACGAGAACGGCGCCCAGCGGGTTGCCTGGACGGAGACGTGGAAGCGCGCGCAGCAGTGGATGTCGTCGAAGCTCGAGGGCACCGGCGCGGCGGAGAGCTTCGACGCGGCCGGGAACCAGTGGTGGACGCTGCCGGGAGCGAGCGAGAAGGCGCTGATCCTCGGCGGCCATCTCGATTCCGTCCCGAACGGGGGTTGGCTCGACGGGTGCCTGAACGTGACCGCGGGCGCCGAGGTGCTGCGCCGGATCGCCGAGGAGGGCGAGCCGCCTCTGACGGTGCGGCTCGTCTCCTGGGCCGACGAGGAAGGCGCGCGCTTCGGCCGCTCGCTCTTCGGCTCGTCCGCCGCGGCCGGCTCGATGGCCGACCAGGAAGAGCTGCGAGCGCTGAACGACGCCGACGGCGTCTCGCTCCCTGACGCAATTGCCGCTTTCGGCGTCGACCTCGACTCCGCCCTGGACGCGCGCTCCGAGCTCGAGAACGCGGCCGCCTACCTCGAGCTCCACATCGAGCAAGGACCCGTCCTCGAGTCGATGGATCTGCCGCTCGGTGCCGTGCTCGGAACCTTCGGCGTCGAGCGCCATCGGATCACGTGGCGCGGCCAGGCGGCGCACGCGGGCTCGACGCCGATGGATCAGCGCCGCGACGCGCTCGCCGGCGCAGCGAAGCTCGCTCTCGAACTGCGGGTGATCGCAGCGCAGGTGGGCGACGGCGCCGTCATGACGAGCGGCGGCGTCGTGTGCAAGCCGGGGATCGTCACGTCGGTTGTCGAAACGGCCGAGCAGCTGCTCGACATGCGCCACCTCGACGCGGACAAGCTCGCGGAGCTGAACAGCGCCGCTCACGAGGCGAGCGAGCGCTTCGCGGAGGAGGAGTCGCTCCAGGTCGAATGGGAGCGGATCTGGCAGATCGAGCCCATCCTCTTCGAGCTCGCCGACCTGGCAGAGGAGGCCGTGCGTGATGTGGCGGGAACGTCGCACCGGCTACCCAGCGGTCCCCTCCACGACGCGGCCGAGGTCTCGCGCGCGGGCGTGCCGACGGCGATGCTCTTCGTCCAGAGCCTTCGCGGCCTCAGCCACACGAAGCTCGAGGACACGAAGCCCGAGCACCTCGAGCTCGCCGTTCAGGCGCTCGACCGCCTGGCGACGAAGACGCTCGCCTGGGCAACCGGCGACAACCCGTAAGCCGGCGCCGCGCCGAGACTGGGAATCGCAGCGGCGATCAGTCGTACACTCGACCGATGGTCGTCTGTCCGACCTGCGGTCAGGAGAATCCGGAGATCGCTCGGTTCTGCCTCGCCTGCGCGAGCGCCGCGTCGTAGCGCGAGCGCCCACGAGCCAGGACATGCGAAAGACGATCACGGTCATCTTCGCCGACGTCGTCGGCTCCACAGCCCTCGCAGAGCAGTTGGACGCCGAGTCGCTGCGTCTGGTGATCGGTCGCTATTTCGAGGAGATGAGCGCGGTCATCGAGCGTCACGGCGGCAAGGTCGAGAAGTTCATCGGTGACGCCGTCATGGCCGTTTTCGGCATCCCTGTCGTCCACGAGGACGATGCGCTGCGCGCCGCGCGGGCTGCTGTGGAGATGCGCGACGCGCTCGAAACCCTGAATGAGGAGCTCGAACGTGAGCATGGAGTCAGCATCCAGGTGCGCGTCGGTGTCAACACGGGGGAGGTCGTCGTCGGCGACCGTTGGTGCTCAGCGGTTCGCAACGGGCGACGCAGTCAACGTGGCCGCACGGCTCGAGCAAGCCGCCGGGCCGGGTGAGATCCTCATCGGTGAGAGCACGTATCGCCTCGTGCGAGGTGCCGCCACAGTTGAATTCGTCGAGCCGCTACCCCTCAAGGGCAAAAGCTGAGGCCGTGCCGGCGGCTCGCCTGCGTCGGCGTCACGGGTCGCGGCGGGCCACTCGTCCGGCGTCACCGATCGTCGGGCGAGACGACGAGCTCGCGCTCCTGGCTCGCCGCGTTCGAGCGCGTCGTATCCGGGCACGATGTGCCAGCTGGTGACCGTGATCGGGTCCGGCGGGTGTCGGGAAGTCTCGAGCTGATCGAGGAGTTCCTCCACCAACGATCCGACGAGGCGACAGTGTTCCGCGGTCGTTGCCTGTCCTACGGGGAAGGGATCACGTTCTGGCCGGTCAGGAACGTGATCACCGAGGCGGCCGGGTTGACGAGCGAAGAGTCGCGCGAGTCGGCGCGCGAGAAAATCCGCGTCCTCGTCGAGACCGCGCCGGACGCAGACCTGATCGTCGACCGTGTGGCGGATGCGGTCGGCGTCTGCCGAGCCGTCGCGAGGTCGCAGAGGCACGGCTTGGGCAATCGGCAGGACTCTTCGAGGAGCTCGCCCGCCGTCGGCCGCTGGTAGTCGTCTTCGACGACATCCACTGGGGCGAGCCGACCTTTCTCGACCTGGTCGAAGCGATCGCCGCAGAGTCCCGTCAGGCGCCGATCCTGGTGCTCTGCATGGCGCGACCGGACTTGCTCGAGGACCGCCCGGACTGGGGAGAAACGGAGCTCTGGGGGCGAGCAGGACTGTCGCTGGCGCCGCTCACTGCCGACGCATCGCGAGCGGCTTGTCAGTGAACCTGCTCGGCGCGCCCGAGGATGGTCATGGAGTGCGCCGCCGTATCACCGAGGCGGCCGAAGGCAATCCGTTCTTCGTCGAGGAGATGGTCGCCATGCTCGTCGATGAAGGATTGCTGGTCGGCCGAGAGGGCGGCTGTCGACGACCGGCGATTCGTCGCAGGTCTCTCTTCCGGCCACGATCCAGGCGCTGCTCGGTGCGCGCCTCGACCGGCTCGACCGAGAAGACCGCGCGGTTCTCGAGCGAGGAGTCGGTCGAAGGCAAGGTCTTCCATCGCGGGGCCGTCATCGAGCTGTCGCCCCCGGCGAGCGATCGCTCCTCGACGAACGTCTGCGCTCGGCTCCTGGAGCGGGATTTTCTTCAGCCGGGCCGGGCGGGCTTTCGTGACGAGCAGGCTTTCGGCTTCCGCCACCAGCTACTTCGTGACGTCGCCTATGAGTCGGTGCCCAAGGCGCTGCGGGCGGAGCTGCACGAGACGTTCGCCGGCTGGCTCGAAGAACAAGGCCGAGACCGCGCCCAGGAATTCGACGAGATTCTCGGCCACCACCTGCAGCAGGCCTACGGTTACAGGTCGGACCTCGGCCCGGTCGATGAGCGTGGCCGAGAGCTCGCCACGCACGCAGCGAGCCATCTCGCGAGCGCCGGATCGCGTGCATACGCGCGTGGTGACATGTCGGGAACGCGCAACGCTGCTCGCTCGCGCGCTGACCCTGATGCCGACGGAGAGCGCCGATCGCGCCGACGTCGTGCTGAGGCTCGACGACGCTCGGTTCGAGCTCGGCGAATACAGGAAAGCGACGGCTGAGTCGTACGTCGCTGCAGCTGTTACTGGCACCGGCCGCTCGGTCACACCTGGGAGATGAAGGAGAGCGGAGGTAAGCCGGTGCTGCGCTGCGCAGCCTGCGGCAAGGTGACACGCGGTCCGCGGGGCTGGGTCGACAAGCGGGATGATCCCGAGTCCAGACAGGAGCGGATTGATATCGCGGCGGCGCAGGTGCTGGCGGCGGCGGATGAGTCGGCGCCGGCGGCGGCGACTGAGTCCGGCCCGTCGTCAGAGGAAGCGCACCGCCGCGACGCCGGCGGCGACGAGCGCCATTCCCAGCAGCCGCCCCGGCGTGACCGGGTTCTCCTCGAAGCCGACCCAGCCGAAGTGGTCGACCGCGAGCGAGGCGACGGCCTGGCCGGCGAGGATGAACGCGAACAGCGCCGCCGCGCCGAGCTTCGGCGCGGTCACGACCGAGCCGAGCACGTAGAAGGCGCCGAGGAAGCCGCCGACCCAGACCCACCACGGCGCCGCGCCAAGCGTCTTCTCGCCCGGGCCAGCCGCGCGCGAAGACCAGCGTCGCGACGACCAGCACCGCAGCTCCCGACCGCGAACGAGACGAGCGTGGCGCGCAGCGGGCTTCCGACCCAGGTCGCGAGCTGCGCGTTGACCCCGAACTGGATCGGCAGCATCGCGCCCGCGGCGATCGCGAACAGGTAGTAGGGCCACGCCGTCACGCGCCAATGCTGGCGACGGCGCCGGACATCCCGGCGGTTGTGCCGATCGCGGCTATGTGATATTTGCCGCCATGACCGGGGGACGCCGCCGGCGGGTGCCGGCGGCATCGACACGAAAGGCGGCAGCATGGCCAAGAGAGCAGTGGTTTGGCTGGTGGGTCTCACGGCGCTCGCAGCGCTTCTCGCATCGGGCGCGACGGCAGGAAAGCCGGTGTTCGAGCGCATCGTCGTCGACGAGACGGCACCGGATCCGTTCCTCACGGCGGAGTGCGGCGTCGCAGTGACCACACAAGCACAGGGCAGCGTGATCATGCGGATCTTCGACGGGACCGGCACCGGCCCGGCGTCCGTGTCGACGCTCAACATCGCACTCACCGCGACGGCGGGCGACAACGTCGTCCGCTTCCGTGACGTGGGCGCAGACGTCGTACGGATCGAGCCGGACGGCACGGCGATCCTGATGATCATCGGGCAGGTGCCGTTCGACTTCACGGGCGTGCTCAAGATCGACCTCGAAACGGGAGAAGCGATCCTCGAGCCGCAGCACAGCACGGCCGAGAACCTCGAAAAGGCCTGTGCGACGCTGACGGGCTGACATCCGAAGCCGGGGCGGGGCTCTTCCACCGGGCCCCGCAACGGCGATATGCTCGCCCCGATGCTCGAGTTCGGCGTCACCGTCCTCCCCGATCCGCCGTACCAGCGTCTGATCGAGCTGACGAAGCTCGCCGAGGCGCAGGGGTTTGCCTACGGCTGGACGTACGACTCGCACGTGCTCTGGCAGGAGTCGATGCCCGTGATGGCGCTCCTCGCCGACCAGACCTCGAAGATCAAGCTCGGGCACATGGTCACGAACCCGGCGATTCGCGACCCGACCGTGCTCGCGAGCGCCTACGCAACCCTGCAGGACATCTCGAACGGCCGGATGATCATGGGCGTCGGCCGCGGCGACTCCTCGGTGCGGTACGTGGGCCGCAAGCCGATGAAGGTCGCCGACTTCGAGGAAGCGCTGAAGATGGTCAAGCCGTTCATGAACGGCAAGGAGGTCACCTGGAACGACAAGCAGCTCCAGCTCAAGTGGGTACGGCCGGAGCTGCCCGAGATCGAGATGCACGTCGCCGGCTACGGGCCGAAGGCGCTCGCAGTCGCGGGACGGCAGGGCGACGGCGTCATCATCCAGCTCGCCGACCCGGACATCATCCAATGGATCATGGCCACCGCCCGCCAGGCGGCCGAGGAAGCGGGGCGCGACCCAGCGGCGCTCAAATGCATCGTCAGCGCGCCGAGCCACATCTCGGACGATCTGGCCGACGCGCGCGAGCAGGTGCGCTGGTTCCCGGCGATGGTGTCGAACCACGTCCAGGACCTGATCGACCGCTACGGCACGGACGGCTCCGTCGTGCCGAAGGTGCTGACCGACTACGTCGAGGCGCGGAAGTTCTACGACTACAACGAGCACTCCCGCGTCGGCGCCAAGCACGGCGAATTCGTCACCGACGAGATCTGCGACCGGTTCTGCGTGCTCGGCACGGCCGAGCAGGCGATCGCGAAGCTGCGGGAGCTCGAGTCGATCGGCGTCGACCAGTTCAACATCTACCTGATGACGAAGGGCCAGGAAGAGACGCTCGAGGCGTACGGCAGGGACATCCTGCCGCAGTTCAGCGGGGTCACGGCGTAGAGCACGACCGAGGAGCTCCGGCGGCGCTGGGACGCGGCCGCCGTCGGCTGGGAGGCGGAGCGAGAGGCCGTCGCGAGGTTCGGTGCGCCGGTCGAGGAAGCGCTCGTCGCTGCTGTCGCCGCGAAACCCGGCGACACCGTCCTCGATCTCGCCGCCGGCACCGGTGACGTCACGGAGGCGCTCGCGCAGAGTGGGGCGCACGTGATCTCGACCGACGTGTCGCCGGTGATGGTCGAGGCGGCGCGCAGGCGAGGCATCCCGGGCGTCGACCATCGGGTCATGGACATGCAGGCGATCGACCTCCCCGACTCGAGCGTCGACGGCGGTCGTCTCGCGCTACGGGTACATGCTCGTTCCGGACCCGGCGCTCGCGCTGCGCGAGACGCGCCGTGTGCTCAGGCCCGGCGGCCGGCTCGCGTTCGCGACCTGGGCGCCCGCGAAGCGGAATCCGTGGGCGACCGCCTACGGCCCGGTGCTGATCGAACGCGGCCTGCTCGAGGCACCCAAGCCGGACGAGCCGGGTCAGTTCTCGCTCGGCGAGCCTGCGCGGATCGAGGAGCTCGTCCGCGGCGCCGGCTTCGACGCATGTCTCGGTGACCGAGGTACCCGTCGTCTTCCGGGCTGAGAGCTGGGCGGAGTACCGCCGGATCGTCTCGTCGCTCGCGGCGTCGATGCGGCAGGTGCTCGAAGCGCTCGACGACGCGGCCCGCGCCGAGGTGGACGAGGCGGCGAAGGCTCGCATCGAGCCGTTCCGCTCCGGCGAGGGCTACGAGCTTCCCGGGCTGACGCTGGTCACGATCGCGAGCTAAGCGTGCCCGGCGAGTCCACGACGTCCGCTGCCCTCGGTGGAGCAGGGGCGCGTAGTCATCGCGGCCCCGGACCGAGGCCCGGGCAACTGGGCCGGCGCGCCACACGCGCTCCTCGACGACGGCGTCTACTGGCTGAGCTACCGGGTGCGCCGCGCGAGCGGAACCGAGCGCGCCCAGACGCGCGGCGTGCGAGACCGTCGTCGCCCGGTCCGAGGACGGCGAGCGTTTCGCGACGGTCGCAAGGATCGAACGCGACGCATTCAGGACGGACTCCTTCGAGCGCCCGTGCCTCGTCCGGCGACCGCAGGGCGGCTGGCGGTTGTACGTCTGCTGTGCCACCCCGGAGTCCAAGCACTGGTGGATCGAGGCGATCGACGCGGACGACCCGTCCGAGCTTGCCAGCCGGCGAGAGAACCGTCGTGTTTCCCGGCTCGGCCGCGCTCGCCGTGAAGGATCCGATCGTCGAGGTCGGCGGGGAAGGTGCGTGGCGGGCGTGGATCTGCTGCCATCCCCTGGCGGAATCGGGCGAGGAGGATCGGATGACGACGGCCTACGCCACCAGCGCCGACGGGTTGTCGTGGGACTGGCACGGTGAGGTGCTGCGTCCCACACCGGGCACGTGGGATCAGCGCGGCGCGCGGATGACGACCATCCTGAGCGCGGAGCCGATGGTCGTGCTGTACGACGGCCGTGCGAGCGCCGAGGAGAACTGGTTCGAGCGGACGGGGATCGCGAGGGCCCGAAACGGCGTTCTCGCCGCGGACCCGGGCGGTCCGGCAGCGACGTCGCCGTACTCGGACGGCGGGCTCCGCTACGCGGCCGCCGTGCCGCTGCCCGACGGGCGCACCCGGTTCTACTTCGAGGCGGCCAGCCCCGACGGGGCGCACGACCTCTGGACGAGCGTCAGCGCGTAGCTCAGAGGATCGTCTTGCCGAGTGCGCTCGCGACCAGCTCGACGGCGAGCGAGGCGGTGGCGTTCTCGCGGTCGAGGATCGGATTGACCTCGACCACCTCGAGCGAGCCCGCCAGGCCCGACTCCGCGACGAGCTCGAGCGCGAGGTGCGCCTCCCGGTAGGAGAGGCCGCCGCGCACCGGTGTCCCGACTCCCGGCGCGACCTCGGGGTCGAGCGCGTCCATGTCGAGCGAGACGTGGACGAAGCCGGGCCCGGCGATCTGCGTCAGCGACTCCCTGATCGCCCGCTCGATCCCGATCCGGTCGATGTCGCTCATCGTGTACGCCTTGATCCCGAGCTCGCGGATCCGCTCGCGCTCCCGCGCGTCGACCGAGCGCAGGCCGACGAGCGCGACGCGCTCCGGCTCGACGGCCGGCAGCGACCAGGCGTCGCTGTCGAAGCGCTCGTCGGTGAGGCCGATCGCGGCGGCCAGCGGCATTCCGTGCACGTTGCCGCTCGGCGACGTCTCGGGTGTGTTCAGGTCGCTGTGGGCGTCGATCCAGAGCACGCCGCCGACGCCGACGGAGCGGGCGAGCCCGCCCAGCGTCCCCAGCGCGACCGAGTGGTCGCCGCCGAGCACGAGCGGCAGCGAGCCCTGCTCGAGCGCGAGCCCGACGAGCCGGGCGACGCGGCCGCACGCGGCCTTGATCTCGGGCAGGTAGCGCGCGGTCTCGTCCGTCTCCTCGGTCGCCTCGAGGACGGCCGTCTCGACGTCGCCCCAGTCGAGCACGTCGTAGCCGAGGCCGTGCAGCCGCTCGTTCAGCCCGGCGTAGCGGATCGCCGACGGCCCCATGTCGACGCCGCGGCGGCCCGCGCCGAGGTCGAGCGCGGCGCCGATGATCGCGACCTGCTTGCCCGCCAGCCACGGGCGGAACCCTACCCAGGGAAGCGGGTGCCGCCCGCTCGAGCGGCACCCGTTCCGTCAGCTCGTCATGCCCGACCGCTCACTCGGGCTGGCCCACCTGCGGCGGGCCGATCCGATACGGCCGCATCATCTCGTTGTCCTCGTGCTCGACGATGTGGCAGTGCCATACGAACTGGCCGGGCGTATCGAACCGCGCCCGCACGCGTGTGACCTGCCCCGGGTACGCGATCACCGTGTCCTTGAAGCCCGATTCCGACGCCTCCGGGCCTGCTGACGTCGCCGACGAGCTGGATCGGCTCGACGACCTCGCCCTCCTCGTCGGTCAGCAGGTTCTGGCGGTTCACCACCTCGAACGTGACCTCATGGACGTGCATCGGGTGCGCGTCGGCCGTGGCGTTGTAGAACTCCCAGACCTCGGTCGCACCGACGGCCGGGTTCTCGGTCACGGCGTCCATCCAGAGCTTCTCCACGAGAACGCCGCCCTCGACCGTGCCGAGCAGGGCCTCGACCGGCCCCTCGACCTCCTCGCCCTCGGCGTCCTCGCCCTCGTCCGCCTTCTCGATCAGCGCCAGCGGCCGAGTCACACTCTCGGCCGGGAGCGGCGTGATCGCGGGCAGCTGCAGGAACTGCGGTGGCGTCGACGTGTCGGCTCCGACGGCGGGCACGACGTTGAACTGCATGATCTGGCCGGTCGTGGCGGGATCGGCGACGGGGAAGTCGTCCCCGGGGATGCCGCCGCCGAACGGCTCGTCGGGACCGACGTTGGCGAGCACGTAGCTGCCCGCCGGCACGTTGGTGAAGTCGACGATCACATCGGCGCGTTCGGCCAGGCCCATGAGCAGCCGGTTGCCGTGGTCGGTCGTGAGGTCGACCGGCGCGGCGAGGAAGCCGCCCTCGTTCCCGATCTGCCAGGCCTCGACGCCCGGGATCCCGCCGAAGTCGAGGATCAGGAAGCGCGACTGGCAGCCGTTGAGGAAGCGGAAGCGATAGCGGCGCTGCTCGACGGCGAGGAAGGGCCAGGTGTTGCCGTTGACCATGATCGTGTTGCCGAAGAACTCCGGATTCCAGATCGGGGAGAACGGCCCTTCGGGGATGAAGTCGCCCACCAGCCCGTCGAAGAACGTGCGCGAGTCGGGGTAGAAGAGCGAGCCGTCCTCGTTGAAGGAGCGATCCTGGATCGCGATCGGGATCTCCCGGTACGGCTTGTTCGGCGGGAACTTGTCGTTCTCCCGCGGCGCCGGGCCGGGAAGCGACGCCACGAGGCCGGTTCGCGAGTCGAGCACGGTCGCATCGCCGGCCGGCCCGCCGCGGACGAGGTAGAAGCCGGCCGGGCCTGCGTAGACGTTGAGCCGCGTCATGCCGAGCGAGTGGTCGTGGTACCAGATCGTCGAGGCGCGGTTCTCGTTCGGGTACTGGAAGGTCGCGTAGCCAGGCCCCCACTCGACGCCGTACGCCCCGGCGGCCTTGCCGGCGAAGAAGTCGTACCAGGTGCCTTCGGTGGCGTAGCCCGGCGGGATGTCGCTTGCAGCCGGCAGGTACCAGGCTTCCGCGTAGCCGTCGCTGTCGTCGGCCACGCCGACGGCGCCGTGCACGTGCGTGACGATCGGCACCGGGCCCGTGTACGCGCCGGGTGTCTCCGCGAACGTCGGGCGGCTGTCGCGATCCGGCTGTGCCGCCCGGTGGGTTCGCCCAGTGCAGGGTCTGGTCGACGGGAAGCAGATGCGGGAGGTAGTCCCCGCTCCCGTCGACGAGGTCGTTGATCCACTTCACACGGACCGGCCTGTTCCACGTCGCCTCGATCGTGAGCGAGGGAGCGTTGTGGATGAGCAGCCCGCGGCTGTTCTCCGCCGCGATCGCGCCGTACCCCCAGACCGTGGTCTTGGGGAGGCCTGCGGGGAGAATCTGCTGCTGGATCTGCCGCATCGAGATCTCGTAGTAGTCGAGGGGCTTGCCGCCCGGCTGTCTGATCGTGGCCGCCCTGGGCATGACCGGCGGGATCAGCATCGGTGTGGCGAACTTGGGCACGACCGCCGGGTCGAGCGTGACGACAGGAATCTGGGCCAGCGCGATCGGTGCGCTCAGGCCGGGAAGCCTGCCGAACAGGTAGAAGCCGGCACCGGCGCCTCCGACCCAGGCGACGAACGTCCGTCGGGAGTACCGCCGCATGGTCTCCATCAGAATGCTCCTCTCTCCCCCGACCTCCGGATTGTCCCGCCGCAGGGAACTCACGTCCATCCGCTCTCAGCCGCACCGGAGGTCAGGGGATTCC
>CAWHKD010000013.1:0-70177 GCA_963829845.1 uncultured Gaiellaceae bacterium
AGGGCCTTCGCGCGGACAAGGTCGCCTCCGCGCGGGTAGATCGTGCGATCCCTGAAACCCGCCACGGCCGGGCGGCAGGAGCTGGTCGGTCACTGTCGTACACCGAGGTCTCGGCGATGAACCCCGTCCGGTCGAGCGCGAGGTTCACCGCGCGCCGCAGGTCCGGGTTGTCCTTGAAGAGCGGGCGGGAGGCGTTGAGCGCGAACATCGCGAGGGTCAGCCCGGGCGTGACGCAGAACCGTGAAGAGTTGATCCCGTACTTGTCGAGGAACTCCTCGGGAGGAAGGCAGGGTGCGGCATCGTGTACCCCCAGTCGGCCTGGCCCGCTTCGATCCGGTCGAGCACTTCCTCGGGCGAGTTCGCGTCGAGATCGACGTCGAAGCCGTCGACGTGGTGGACGCGATCACCGCCGTAGTAGCGGTTGCGGCGGATCGCGATGCGCTGGTCAGGCGGGACTCCTCGACGGCGTAGGGGCCGGCCCGGGGAACCAGCGGACGCCTTCCGCGTTCGGCGGCAGGGTCGGCGGAACAGCGCAGAAGAACGGCATCGTCGTCCAGGCGTCGAACGCGCCCACCGGACGAGTGAAGCTGACGACGAGTGTGTTCCCGCGCGCCTCGACGCCGGTCGCCCCGGCGCGCCTGCCGGCGCGAACGTCCTCGGCGCCGATGATCGGCCACCTGTAGAGGCATCCCGGCGAGTCGATGCCCGGGGCCATCGTGCGGTGGATCGCCTGGGAGAAGGCGTCGGCGCGCACGGGGCGCCCGTCGCTGAAACGGAAGCCGGTGCGCAGCCGGAACGTCCAGGTTCTGCCGCCGCGCGAGACGACCGGCAGCGCGGCGGCGACCTCTGGGACGAGCTGGTAGCCCTGCGGCGGCGGTTGGTCGCGGTACCGCATCAGGCGGGCGCAGACCGTGTCGAGCAGCGTCCAGCTCTCGCGCGAGTAGGCGAGCGCCGGGTCGATGTGGTCGAACGACTGCAGGGGCTCAGGCTCTGGAAGCTGACCCGGAAGATCCCGCCCGACGGCGCGTCAGTCGACGCCTGCGCGCCGGGGAGCGCGGCGACCGCGATCAGGCTCGGGGCGGCCAGGCAGGCGAGAACCAGGAAGCGCCGCGTCACGGCTTGAGGCAGACCGTCGTGAGCACGAGGCCGGGACGCAGGAGCATGCATCGTTTCGGCACGCGCGCCGAGACGAGCGTCACTTCGCTGAGGACGGCCATCGGCACGATCGGTGCGGCGTCGCGAGCGAGTCGAAGGTCCAGCTCGGCGTAGGTCTTCTCGCGGGCTGCGCCTCGCAGGCGCGACGCCTGCTGCATCTGCGCGTTGAACGGCGGCTCGTCGAAGCGAGCCAGGTTCGTGCCGCCGGCGAGCTGTCCGTCGAGCAGCCGGTTGATGTACGCGGCGGGATCGACGAAGTCCGGCGACCAGAGCACGAGCCCCAGATCCCAGGGCTCGTCGGCGTCGTCGCCGAGCCGGCCCAGGTAGGACGTTGCGGTCGCGTGCTCCCCGAACGGCCGGATCTCGATCTCGAGCCCGAGCTCCTCCAGTTGCAGCTGCACGCCCTGAGCGGCGCTACGCGCGGGCAGGACGTCGGGAACGTAGAGGAGGGCCCTACGACCGCGGAGATTCCCGGCCGCCAGCTCTCGCGCGCGCGCAAGATCCCGCGCCGGGTAGATCGTGCGCTGTTTGAAGCCAGGCACGGTCGGCGGCAGATACTGGTCGGTCACCACGCCGGATCCGGGCCAAGGGAGGGCGCGTTCCCGGTCAAGGGCGAAGTTGACCGCCTGCCGTAGCTGCGGGTTGTTCCGGAAGAGCGGGCCGGAGGAGTTGAGCACGTACATCGTCACGGTCAGGCCAGGGGTGAGGAAGAACCGCTCGTAGTTGACGGCGAACCTCTTGATCAGACCGTGGTTTCGCTGGAGGGCGACTGCCGGGAGCGTGTAGGTCCAGTCCGCGCCGCCGTTGGCGACTCGGCGAATCTTCTCGTCCGGCGATCCGGCGCTGAGATCGACGTGGAAGCCGTCGACGTGATGGGCGCGCCGGCCGCCGTAGTAGCGGTTGCGGCCGAGCACGATGCGATCGTTGGGCCGGTACTCCCGAATCGTGTAGGGGCCGGCACCGGAAACGTGCGCACGCCCTCCCGGCTGGGCGGGAGTGTCGGCGGGACGGCGCAGAAGAACGGCATCGTCGTCCACTGAGCGAACTCATTCACCTCGCGCGTGAACCGGACAGTGAGCGTGTTGTCGCCCGCGGTCACCCCGGATGCGCGCGCCGCCCTGCCGGCGTAGACGTCCTCGGCGCCTACGATCGCCTGCGTATACCGATAGGCGGGGGAGTCGACACCCGGTGCCATGGTGCGGTAGATCGCCTGAGCGAAGGCACTGGCGCGGACGGGGCTGCCGTCACTGAAGCGGAAGCCGTTGCGAAGCCTGAACGTCCAGGTCCGGCCGTCGCGTGAGACGACCGGCGGTGCGGCGGCGACGTCGGGCTCGAGCTGGTAGCCCTGAGGAGGTGGCCGGTCGCGGTAGCGCATCAGCCGGGCGCAGACCGTGTCCAGCAGCGCCCAGCTCTCCCGTGAGTAGGCGAGCGCTGGGTCGACCTTGTCGAAGTTCCCCGGGGTCGTCAGGAAGGTGACCCGGAAGATCCCACCCGATTTCGCGGACCCCGTCGAGCCGGAGACGCTCGGCAGAAGCAGCGCGCAAAGTGCGCCGGCCACTACCGGGCTGAGACGAGAGCGGCGCTTCACGTGGCTCTTCGGCCACGCTAGACCCTTGTGCGGTGTGTGTCTAGGTGCCCGCGTCCACGTGCTGGTTGCGGCAGCGGTCGTCTTCGAGCTTCTGCTGGATCAGCGACGGTTTCGCCTTCATCGACGCGGGCAGGTCGGCGTCCGCGAAGCGGGGCAGCACGAGGCCGCCAAACGCGCTCGCGGCGAGCGCCAGCGCGACCAGGAAGGCGGCGAAGCGTCGACCCGAGGGACGCTGCGGGCTCACGCCCTTACGGTACCGCGCCCGGGGTCCTCCTGGCCACCTTCACGGTGACGAGCCGCGGCCCCCGGCTGTCGATCAGCTCGAGATCGAGCTCGTCGCCGACCTTCCGTTGCGCGATCAGCTTCGCGAGCGCGTTCGCGTTGCGGATCGGGACGTCGTCGGCGGCGATGATCACATCGCCAACCGCCATGTCCGCCTTGTCCGCAGGCCCTCCAGGGTAGACGACCGTCACCGCAGCGCCCCGGGTCGAGGAATCGAGCCCGAGCTGGACGGCGGCCGACTCGGAGTCGACCGAGCTGAACGCGATTCCGAGCCACGCCTGCGTCGCGGGCGGCGCGTCGCTGATCCTGTCGATCACGGGCAGCGCCTCGTCGATCGCGATCGCGAAGCCGATGTTCTCCGTGTCGGCGTTCCGGATCCCGGCGGTGTTGATCCCGACGAGCCGGCCCGACCGGTCGACGAGCGGCCCGCCGGAGTTGCCCGGATTGATCGCCGCGTCGGTCTGCAACAGCCCGGTCAGGTCGCCGTTCGGGCCCTCGATCGTGCGATCGAGCCCGGAAACGATGCCCGAGGTGACCGTCGGGCCGCCGAGGTTGGCCGGGAAGCCGATCGCGAGCACGACGTCGCCGAGGCGCAGCGCGGACGAGCTGGCCAACTTGACGGGCACGAGGTCGCTCGCGTTGACCCGTACCACGGCGAGGTCACGCTCCGGCGCCGTCCCGATCACGGTTCCCTTGAGCGGCGTCGTGTGCTTGTCGTCGTTGAACGCGATCGTGATTCCCGTCGTCCCCTCGACGACGTGGTTGTTGGTCAGGATCAGCCCGTCGCGCTGGAGGATCACGCCCGATGCCTCGCCCTTGCCGCCGCCGAACGACGTCGTCTGGACGTTGACAAGGGAGGGGAGGACCCGTTCGACAGCGGCGGCGAGGGAGCCCGCCCGGTCAGGGGCGGCGGCAGTCTCGGTCGGCGCCGACTCCTGGACGGTGACCGTCTGCGTCGCGGTCGTCGCCGGTGTCGACTCGTCGTCGCCGCCGCTGCAGCCGGCGAGCAGCGCGGCCGCGGCGACCGCCAGCGCGACGGGCCTCACGGCAGCCTCGGGAAGGTGATCACGGCGACCGCCGCGGCGGCGAGCAGCAGCACCAGGCCGCCGGCCAGGAACGCGAAGGTCACCTCCTGCTTCCTCTCCACCTTGCTCACGAGCGACCCCATCTTGTCGTACGCCTCGCGCAGGTCGTCGACGTTCTCGGCCTCGTAGAAGCGGCCGCCGGTCAACGTCGCGATCTGCCGCAGCGTCGCCGGGTCGGGCGGGACGGGGATGATCCGCGTGCCGCCGAAGCGGTTGAACTCGACGATCCCCTCCGGCGTGCCGAGCGCGATCGTGAAGACGGGGATCTTGAAGGACTTCGCGCGGGCGGCGCCCTCCTGCGGCAGCAGGATCCCCTCCGTCTGCGAGCCGTCCGAGAGGAGCAGGATCGCGGCCGGTCGCGCGACCCCGCGGTCGCCCGCGTCGGCGGCGCGCGCCACCTCGACTCCGCGGGCGATCGCGTCGCCGATCGCAGTGCCTCGCTGCGGATAGAGGTAGTCGATCGCATCGATCGCGAGCTGCCGGTCATCGGTCGCGGGCGCTGCCACCTCCGCCGTCTCCGAGAAGGCGACGACGCCGACCTTGAAGCGCTTCGGCAGGTCCTTCATGAAACCACGGACGACTCGTTGCGCCGCCTCCAGCCGCGTCGGCTCGACGTCTTCCGCCTGCATCGAGCCGGAGACGTCGATCACGAGCACGATCGTCGCCTCCTCCCGGTCGGCCAGCCGCATCATGCTCGGCCGCGCGAAGCCGACGAGCAGCGCCGCCAGCGCAAGCAGGAAGAGCGCCAGACCGGCATGGCGGCGCCACGAGCGCGTGCTGCCGACGACGCCTGCGAGCACGTCGAGGTTCGTGTAGCGGACGGCGAACTTGCTCGGCCGCCGCTCCAGCCGCCGGTAGGCGAGGACGATCAGCGGCAGCAGCAGCAGGCCGAGCAGCAGCAGCGGGGTGGCGAAGCTCAGCTCGGCCCCCTGACGCAGATCGCATGGATCTGGAGCTCGACCCGGACGCCCTGAGGCCGCGTGATCCCGGAGCGGACATTGGCCACGACGCGATTCCCGGCCGCCCGCGCGGTCGCCCGCACGGAGCCGAGCGCGCTCAGCGCGAGCGGCCTGTTGCGGCGGAAGGCGACGACGGTCGAGTACGCCAGCAGCCGCTCGCCGGAGAGGCAGGAGAGCCCGGCGCGCTCCCGCGGCGTGTCCTTCAGCCGGATGTCCTTGACGCGGCGGATCGTCGCGTCCACCACCGGCGCGGCCGCCATCAGCTTCCGCTTCGGCTGGTGGGAGGTGCGCGCGCGCCCGCCGCCGCCGCTCGCGGGGATGCAGCCGAGCAGCGGCCGGAAGCTCGCGAGGGACTGGGTCGTCCTCGCGACGAAGACGGCCGAGCGGTTCGTCGTCACGCCCGGGCCGACCGGCCCTCCGAGCATGCCGAGGAACGAGAGCTCGAGCAGGCCGGCGCGGTCGGCGTCGAGCCCGCCGATGACCTGGCCGCGCCCGGGACAGGAGAGCTGGTAGTACGTCGGCGTCCCGCCGCCGGGCACCTGCACCCACGGCCCCTTGACCGGGATACAGACGATGAGGCCGTCGCACTCCGTCCCCGCATGGGCGGCGGCGGGGCCGAAGCCGGCGACGGCCGCGACGGCGATGAGCACGAGCAGCGAGCGCTTCACGGCAGCCTCCCGAAGAGGAACGCCGAGAGGGCGCCGGCAGCGAGCAGCAGGAAGGCACCGCCTGCGGCGAAGCCGGCCGTGACCTCGCGTTCCTTCTTGACGCTGCCGATCCGGGAGCCGAGCTCCTCGTAGACGGCGTTCAACTCGGCCGCGTCGGGCGCCGCGTAGAAACGCCCCCCGGTCGTCTGCGACACCTTTCGCAGCGTCGGCGGGTCGGGCGGGACCGTGACGCGCTGCGTGAAGCCGTTGTCGTCGACCACCTCCACCACCCCCTGGTCGGTTCCGAATGCCACCGTGTACACCGGGATCTTCAGCTTCTTCGCCCGTTCCGCCGCCGCCTGTGGCTCGAGCACGCCCTGCGTCTGGGCTCCGTCGGAGAGGACGAGGATCGACGCCGGCGGCTTCTTGCCCTCCTCTGCGGGGACGCGCTGCGCGACCTGGATCGCCCGCGCGATCCCCTCACCGAGCGCGGTCCCGTCGCCGGTGCGCAGGTTTCGAAGCGCCGCCTGCGCGGCCTCGCGGTTCGCCGTCGCCGGCAGCACGGTCTGCGCGCTCTGCGCGAACGAGACCATTCCGACCCGGTAGCCCTCCGGCAGCTTGCCGAGGAAGCGGCGGACTGCCTGCTGCGCCACCGCGAGCCGGCTCGGCGGCACGTCGGTCGCGACCATCGACCGGGACGTGTCCATCGCCAGCACGACCGTCGCCTGCTCCTGGCGGACCGAGAGCGTCGCGTGCGGGCGTGCGAGCCCGGTCGCGAGCGCCGCCAGCGCGAGCAGCGCGAGCGCGGGCGGAAGATGCCGCAGGCGTCCGGGGCTGCGGCCGACGAGATTCGGGACAAGGGCGGGCGTCGCAAACGCGGCCGCCTGGCGGTGCCGGCGCCGCTCGAGCAGGACGTAGCCGAAGATCGCGAGCGGGACGGCGAGCAGGGCGAGCAGCGCGAGCGGCCACTGGAAACTCAACGCCTGCCTCCACGGCGACGCAGGTGGAGCGCGAGCGGCCGCAGCCAGTCGCCCTCGGTCGAGAGCACGACGTGGCCGACGCCCAGCGAGGAGAGCTCCTTGGCGATCTCCTGCCTCTCGGCGGCTGCGGCGGCAGCGAAGCGCGCGCGCAGTTTCGCATTCGCGGTGTCGACGCGGAGCTGGCGGCCGGTCTCGGGGTCGACGAGCCGGAGCTCGCCGACGTTCGGTAATGCTTCCTCTCTCGGATCGCGGATCTCGACGGCGAGCACGTCATGGCCGCCCGCGAGCTGCAGCAGCGGCGGGCGCCAGTCGCGCGGCCCGCGGAAGTCGGAGACGATCGCGACGAGCGAGCGCTGCTGGGCCATCCGCGCGACGAGCCCGAGCGCGGAGCCGAGCGAGGTCGCGCCGCCTCCTTCGAGCACCGGCTCGCGCCGCAGCGAGAGCAGGAGCCCGAGCATGCCGGCGCGGCCCGCACGCGGCGGAATCGCCTGCGCCCGCTCGTCCCCGAAGGCGACCAGGCCGAGCCGGTTGCCGCGGCGGCTGGCGAGATGGCCGAGCGCGAGCGCGACACCTTCGGCGACGTCGGCCTTCCGCCGCTCGGCCGTCCCGAAGGACATCGACGCCGAGACGTCGAGCGCGAGCCAGGTCACGAGCACCCGCTCGGCGAGGTCGACGCGGACGTGCGTCTCGCCGGTGCGCGCGGTCACGTTCCACTCGATTCGGCGGACGTCGTCGCCGGGCACGTAGGGGCGGACCTGCGCGAGCTCGCTCCCCTGGCCGAGCACCGACGAGCGGTGGTCGCCGGCCAGCATTCCCTCGATCCGCCGGCCGATCGTCAGGTCGAGCGCGCGGAGCAGTGTCTCCGGCAGCGGTCCTGGCCCCGGCCGGTCGGGCGGGCGCGCGTGCGCTTCGGGAGCGACCGTCAAGCCGCCCCCTCCCGGCGGCGTGACTGCGTCACGCTGCGGTCTCCCGCCTCCCGACCTCGAGCTCGGGTGCCGTCACCTTCTCGAGCACGGCGTCGAGGATCCGGTCGGCGTCGACCTGCTCCGCGAGCGCCTGGTAGCTGAGCACGAGCCGGTGCCGGAGCGCGTCCTTCGCGAGCGAGTCGACGTCCTGCGCGACGACGTAGTCGCGGCCGCGGAGGAACGCGAGCGCGCGTGCCGATTGGACGAGGCTGATCGGACCGCGGGGGCTCGCGCCGAAGGAGATGAACGGCGCCAGGTCGGCCAACCCATAGGCGCCCGGATCGCGGGTCGCCGTCGCCAGCTGGACGGTGTAGCTGATGATCCCCGGGTCGACGTAGACGGCCGCAGTGGCGTCTTGCAGCTCACGCAGCCGCTCCAGCTCGAGGACGCGCCGTAGCTCGGGCGCGGCGACGAGCGAGCGCTGGACGACCGTCAGCTCCTCGTCGTGCTCGGGGTAGCCGACGAGGATCTTGAGCATGAAACGGTCGACCTGCGCCTCGGGGAGCGGGTACGTGCCCTCGGACTCGATCGGGTTCTGGGTCGCCATGACGAGGAACGGCTGCGGCACCAGGTGCGTCTCCTGGCCGATCGTCACCTGCCGCTCCTGCATCACCTCGAGCAGCGCCGACTGGACTTTGGCCGGCGCCCGGTTGATCTCGTCCGCGAGCAGGAAGTTGCAGAAGACGGGGCCGAGCTCGGTGTCGAAATCCGCCGAGCTGGGGCGGAAGACCCGCGTGCCGACCAGGTCGGACGGAACCAGGTCGGGCGTGAACTGGATCCGCTGGAAGCTGCCGCCCAGCACTTGTGCGGTCGTCTTGATCGTCAGCGTCTTGGCGAGGCCGGGGACGCCCTCGATCAGGAGGTGTCCGCCCGCGAGCAGGCAGACGAGGACGCGCTCGAGCATCCCGTCCTGGCCCGCGATCACCCGCTTGATCTCGAAGAGCGCCTGCTCGAGCAGCTCGCGCTGCTCCTCTACGGTCGTCTCGCTCACGGCACGCTCCTTGCTCGCGGTTACGTGCCGCAAGTCAACCAACCGCGGGATAAAGCGCGGATAAAAGCGGCGAGTACGATGGGTTAAGGATGCGCGTGCTTGTCGTCGAGGACGAGCAGGACCTGGCCGACGCGATCGCCGCGGGCCTCCGCCGCGAGGGGTATGCCGTCGACCTCGCGCACGCCGGCGACGAGGCGCTCCTCAAGGCTCGGGTCTACCCGTACGACCTGATCTGCCTCGACTTGAACCTTCCCGCGATCGGGGGCCGCGAGGTCTGCCGTGCGATCCGCGCCGAGCCTCGCTCGGACGGCTCGCCGCAGCCGCGGATCCTGATGCTGACCGCGCGCGGCGGCGTCGACGACCGGATCGCCGGGCTCGACGACGGGGCCGACGACTACCTCGTGAAGCCCTTCGAGCTGGGCGAGCTGGCGGCACGGGCGCGGGCGTTGCTCCGCCGGAACGGGGACGGAGGCCGTGGCGCGCCGCTCGGCGTCGGCTCGCTCGAGCTCGATCCCGTCCGGCACGAGGCGACCCAGGCGGGGGAGCCGCTCGCGCTGACGCCGAAGGAGTTCGCCCTGCTCCGCTACTTCATGACGAGGCCAGGGGAGGCGATCTCCGAGTTCGACCTGCTCACGCACGTCTGGGACGAGAACGCGAACCCGCTGACGCGGACCGTGCGCGTGACCGTGATGACGCTGCGGCGCAAGCTCGCCGGGAACCCGATCGAGACGGTGCAGGGCGCCGGCTACCGGCTGAAGGAGGACGCATGAGCGCGTTTTTCCGCTCGATCCGGGTGCGGCTGACGCTGCTCTACTCGGGCGTCCTCTTCGGCGTCGCCGCGATCCTCGTCGCCGGGCTCTACTTCGGCCTCTCGCTCAGCCTTCGCGACGAGCCGGTCTCCCAGACCGTCGTCGTCGAGCAGGTGCCGGTCAACGACGGCAGCCAGACCGAGGAGCGGACGCTCGTCGACGCGCAGGCGTTCGAGCACCTCGTCAACGAGCGGACCCTCCACAACCTCCGCACGTTCTCGCTCGGCGCGCTCGGAGCGCTGTTCGTGGCAAGCCTCGCCGTCGGCTGGGTGATCGCCGGCCGCGTACTGGCGCCGATCGCGCACATCACGAGCGTCGCGCGCGAGATCCAGGCGCGCGAGCTGTCGCGCCGAATCGAGCTCGCCGGGCCGGACGACGAGCTGAAGCGGCTCGCGGACACGTTCGACTCGATGCTCGCCCGGCTCGATCTCGCGTTCGCGTCCCAGCGGCGCTTCGTCGCCGACGCGTCGCACGAGCTGCGGACGCCGCTCGCGATCATCAAGGCAAACCTCGACCTCGCGCTCACCGACGCCCAGGCGACCGACGAGAGTCGCGCCACCGCGGCGGCGGTGATCAAGCGCGCGATCGACCGGATGGCACGGCTGACCGACGACTTGCTCGCGCTCGCGCGTCTCGACGCGCCCGCATCCGGCACTGAGCCGGTGCCGCTGGGGGCGCTGCTCGAGGACGCCCGCGAGGAGTTCGCGGCGGCCGCCGCCGCGCGCGAGGTCGAGCTGGAAGCAACGGTCGTCCCGGGCCGGATCGTCCAGGGCGACCGGGACGTGCTCAAGCGGGCCGTGACGAACCTGCTCGACAATGCCGTCCGCGTGGCGCCCGAGGGCTCGAGCGTCCGCCTCTCCCACGGCGAGGTCGACGGCTGGGCGTGGCTCGCCGTTGCCGACGAGGGGCCTGGCATCGCGCCCGAGCATCAGGAGTCGATTTTCGACCGCTTCTGGCGCGCCGACGACGGCCGCGCTCGCCCCGGAGGCGGCAGTGGCCTCGGGCTCGCGATCGTCCGCCAGATCGCCGAGGCGCACCGCGGCTCGGTCGGCGTCTTCTCCGACCCAGGCGCAGGGGCAACGTTCGTCGTCTGGCTGCCGCGGAAGTCGGATCCGGGCGAGGCGCCGCACCTCGATCCGACCGGCGTGGCCGCGCTCGCCTGACTTCGTCAGCGCTGGGCGCGCACGAGCGTGCCGAGGACGGCGCCGAAGATCGCGTGCGCCGCGACCTCCTGGGCGAAGACCCGCCGATTCCCGAGTAGCGGCGGCCAGGCGCCGTTGCGACGATCAGGATGGAAGCGGTCGACGACGGCCATCGCCGGCCACAGCGCAGCGCCCTCGATTTGCGCCGCGACGATGCCGCTCTTCCAGCCGCGCACGCCGATGCGCCGGAAGGCGATGCCGGCGGCAGCGCCGTTCGCGAGGTGGACGGCCGTGCCGGCGAGCCGCCAGTGGCGACGAGAGAGCGGCGCTCCGAGCAGCCGCACGTCGGTGTATGGGGTCCCGAAGAGCCGCCGCAGGCCTGGCTCCGCCGCGGCCCACGCGCCGGCCGCGGTCACGCCGGCGAGCGCGGCGCGGAGATCGCTCGTGAGGTTTGAATCCATGGCCTCATGTCTACCCTTTGTCCATTGATGGCGAACGCTCGGCCCCGCACCGTGGTCGTCCTCTTCACGCGCGACCTGCGCCTCCACGACCACGCTGCCCTGGCGGCGGCCGTCGCGCGCGCCGAGCGGGTCGTGCCGCTGTTCGTGCTCGACAAGGCTATTCTCGCCGCGTTCGGCGCGCCGAACCGCATCGCCTTCCTGCTCGATGCTCTGCGCGACCTCGACACCGGTTTGGCGGCGCGCGGCGCAGGGCTCGTCGTCCGCAGCGGCGACGTCCTCCGCGAAACCTTCCGGCTCGCACTCGACGTCGGCGCCGAGTCGGTCTACATGAGCGAGGACGTCAGCGGCTACGCGCAGGAGCGAGAGCGACGGCTGCGGCTGACGCTCGCCGGCTCGCGGATCGGGCTCGAGCTCTTTTCGGGCGTGACCGTCGTGCCGCCCGGGGACCTCGCGCCTGCCGGCGGCGACCACTATCGGGTCTTCACCCCGTACTGGCGCCGCTGGCGCCAGCAGCCGCGGCGCGACGTCCTGGCGGCGCCCGGGCGGATCGAGCTCCCGGACGGCGTCGACACCGGGCTACCGGCCGGCCTCGACCGGCTGCGACGCCGCACGCCGGCCGCGGCGCTGCCCGATGGCGGCGAGACTGCCGGGCGGCGGCGCCTCGAGGAGTGGCTCCACGACGGGCTCGCGCTGTACGGCGAGCTCGCGGATGATCTGGCCGCCGACGCGACCTCCCGGCTGTCGCCCTACCTCCACTTCGGCTGCGTCTCGGCCGGCGAAGTCGTCGCGAGAGCGCTCGAGCGGGAGGGCGCAGAGCCGTTCGTGCGGCAGCTGTGCTGGCGCGACTTCAACCACCAGCTGCTCGCGGCCCGTCCGGAGCTTGCGCGGGACGATCTGCGGCCGCGTTCGGCGGCCTGGCGCGACGACGACGAGGGCTTCGAGGCCTGGCGGGAGGGCCGCACGGGTTATCCCCTCGTCGATGCGGGAATGCGTCAGCTGATGGCCGAGGGCTTCATGCACAACCGCGCGCGGCTCGTCGCCGGCTCATTCCTGACGAAGCACCTCGGGATCGACTGGCGTCGCGGAGCGGAGCACTTCTTCGAGCAGCTCGTCGACGGCGACGTCGCCAACAACACGGCCAACTGGCAGTGGGTCGCCGGCACCGGCACCGATACGCGTCCCAATCGAAGGCTGAGCCCGAGCCGGCAGGCGGAGCGCTTCGACCCGGACGGGGCGTACGTGCGCCGCTACGTCCCCGAGGTCGGCACGCCCGACTACCCGCGGCCGCTGGTGGTCGCTGCATGACCGGCTGGGAGACGACCGAGCGCGTGCTCGAGTCGGGCGGGTTCGAGTCGCGGCAGCGGGTGCTCGTGCACGGAGCCGGTCGTCGAGGCGTCGGAGGCTGGCGCCCGCACGCTCGGCGTCACCTACTGGCAGGCGGTCGACCGCTTCACCCGCGGCGGCGTGCGCGCGAGCTGGACGGGCGGCGGCGGCAAGCTGAAGCTGCTCGGCGGCGCGACGCTGCTCACGTTCGGGCCGCCGGAGCTCTCGTTCGACGACGGGCTCGTCAGCTGCCGGCACGCGATCCAGGGCGGGCTGCTCGCGCTCCGCGCCGGCGGCTCCGTCACGCTCGCTCAGCGCCCGGAGGGTGACCAGCAGGAGCTGAGCGTGACCGTCGAGGAGTACCTGCCGCGGCTCGCCGCGCGCGCCGGCGCGCCGCCATGGACCGGGATGCTCTACGCGAAGGGCGCAGAGCCCCTTCCACGCCGCGGTCAGCCGGCGCTACTTCGAGCAGCTGCTCCGGAGCCGAGCCTCGTGAAGGTCACCGTCTTCGGCGCCACCGGCGTCGTCGGCCGGGCGCTGCTACCTCAGCTGGCCGAGCATGAGCTGACGGCGGTCTCGCGTTCGCCGCGCGACGAGCCCGGGGCACGCTGGGTCGTCGCGGACGCGGCGTCCGGGGACGGTGTCGCCGAAGCGCTGGCAGACGCCGACGCCGTCTACTACCTCGTCCACTCGCTCGGAGCACGCGACTTCGAGGAGCAGGATCGCGCTGCCGCGGAGACCGTTGCGCGCGAGGCGGCGGCTGCGGGCGTGCGGCAGATCGTCTATCTCGGCGGGCTCGGGGCCGACGACCCTGACGCATCGCCGCACCTGCGCAGCCGCCGCGAGACCGGCGAGCGGCTTGCCTCTGCCGGCGTTCCGGTGACGACCCTGCGCGCGGCGATGATCGTCGGCAAGGGGAGCGCCGCCTTCGAGACGATCCTCGGCCTGGTCAAGCGGCTGCCGGTGATGATCACGCCGAGCTGGGTCTCGACGCCGACGCAGCCGATCGCGCTCGACGATGTCGCCCGCTACCTCGCCGGCGTCTGCGGCAACGTGGCCGCGTACGGCGAGGGCTACGACACGGGCGGGCCGGAGGTGATGACCTACCGGCAGATGATCGAGCGGATCGCCGCCCTGCTCGGCCGCACGCCGGCGATCATCGAGGTCCCGGTGCTGACGCCGTACCTCTCCTCGCTCTGGCTCAACCTCGTCACGCCCGTGAACGCATCGGTCGCGCGGCCGCTCGTCGAGGGGCTGCGCAACCCGACGATCGCGCGCGAGGAGCGGATTCGAACGCTGCTGCCGCTCGAGCTCATGCCGTTCGACGAAGCGGCGCGGAAGGCGCTTGCGTGAGCAGCGAGGGCACTTCCCGCGCGCGGTAGTCGAAGATCCCCTCGACCCAGCCGCGGACAAGCAGCCGGCAGACGAGCGCGCCGAGCGGGCCGAGGAAGAGCCGGTAGCGGACGTGGTCGTAGATCTCGGTCCCGCCGTCGACGGGCGTCAGCCGGTGGCTGTGCTCCCAGAGCAGGAACGGGCCGCGGCGCTGGACGTCGACGAAGCCGCGCGGTGGGTTCCACGCCACGATCTCGGTGCGCCAGCCGATCGGGATCCCGAAGAGGCTCAGCCGGTAGCGGAGGCGGGCGCCGAGGGCGAGTGCGCCCGGCGCCTCGACGATCCGGAACCGGAGCCACGGTGGCGTGATCCGCTCGAGATTGCGCGCGTCGGCGAAGAACGAAAACGCCTCGTCGATCGGGACGGGGACGATCTGGGTGCGTTCGAGGATGTACTTCGGTCACGCGGCAGCCGTGCGCTGATCCTTCGCCCAGGCGGCGAGCAAGCCGCGGTAGTGAGAGACGAAGTGCTCGTGCTCGTGCGGCGGAAAGGTCGCCGTGACCGTGTCGACGAGCAGGGCGTCGAAGCCCGGCCCTTCGACCCAGTCGACGAGGATCTCGTCCAGGTGCGGCAGCTTCGTGGCGCAGAACTCGTCGTACTCGGCGACCTGGAAGTAGTCGTCGGCGAGCCGCCGGTACTCCGCCAGCTTCTGCTCGTAGGTCAGGTCCTCGCGGTCGCCGATCTCGAAGTAGTCCCGGGTCGTCTGGTTGATCCGCATCTGCCGGCCGGTCGCCGAGCAGAACGCCGTCCAGCGGACGAGCGCGCGGATCGCCCACGGGAAGTAGTAGTGCAGGCTCGTCAGGGCTACGTCCGGGGACGCGTTCGCGTAGTCGATCGGCGAGGCGACGCCGTCCTTGACGATCGTCTCGCAGGAGTTGAACTCCCAGCGGAAGAACGCGTTCACGAGCCGGCTGATCGTCACGACCTCGTCGCCGGTCTCGGCGGAAAGGAAGTCATGGTCGACCTGGTAGCGGTCGTACATCGGTCGGTCGGGCTCGAAGTGCATCACCATCGTCTCGGCCCCGATCGAGAGGCTGCGGGCGAAGACGTCGAAGTCCTCGACGGACGCCTGCAGGTGCATCAGGCGCTCCCCCGACGTGTCGTAGACCGCGTGTAGCTCGGTCGCGTCGCGAATGCGCGTGACGCCGACCCATTGGCCGCCGTCGAACGGCTTCATGTAGAGCGGATAACCGACCTTCGCCGCGATCTCCTCGAGGTCGAACGGAAGGTTGTATCGCTCCGCGGTCGGCTGGAAGCGCTCGTTCGCGGGCGGGCTCTTGTGCGGGATCAGCCATGTCTCCGGCACGTTCAGGCCGAGTCGCATCATCGCGCAGTACGCCGAATGCTTCTCCATCGCCTGGAAGGTGAACGGGTTGTTCAGCAGGTAGACGTCGTCCATCAGCGAGACCTTCTTCAGCCACTCGCGGGGCACGGTGTACCACCAGCCGAGCCGGTCGATCACGAGCGAGTAGCGCGGCTTCGAGCGCAGGTCGAAGGGCTCGTTCGTGATCCGCTCCGTGGTCAGGTCGTGGGTCTCGCCGCCGTGCTCGATCGGCCCCACCTGGTCGAGCAGGTGCTCGAACGCGCGAGGCCAGTCCTCCTCGGTCCCGAGCAGCAGGCCGATCAGATGGGTGCGGGCTGTCATAGGAAGCGGGGGAGATGATGCGCGATCTGGGCCCGCCACGCCGGCCAGTCGTGCGGCGAGTCGTGCCCCCAGAGGTCGAGCTCGTGCCGGATCCCCTTCTCGCCGAGGAGCGCGGCGAAGCGTCTCGTGCTCTCGAGCGCACCGGTCGTGTCCTCCCACTGGCCCTGCCCGGCGATCAGGAGCAGGTTGACGTGGCCGCGGAGCCAGTCGAGGTGGTCGCCGCCGAGGTGGTGGACGTAGTCGGCCGGGTTGTTGAAGTAGACAGCGTCGCCGCGCTCGCCGCCGGCGACCACCGAGACGTCGTAGACGCCGCTCTGGCAGATCGCGAGCGGGAACACATGCGCGTGCCGGAGCGCGAAGTTGGCGGCGTGGTAGGCGCCGAAACTGACGCCCGTGACCATGATCTCGGCCGTGTTCGAGTCGGCTTGGATGAACGGCACAACCTGGTTCAGGATCCAGTCCTCGTAGCGGCCGTGCTGCTGGGCCCGCTCCTCGAGCGAGAGCCCTTCGCGATACCAGCTTCCCGAGTCGAAGCTGTCGACGGCATAGACCTTGACGCGGCCATCCTCGATCGGACCGCCGATCGCGTCGATCATCCCGCGCTCCTCGTACTGCCACGCCGGGCCTTCCTGGGACGGGAAGCGCGAGCAGCGGCCGACCCCAGTTGCCGTAGGCGATCACGCGGCCGTCGGAACCGATCGCCGGTGAGTAGAGGGAGAGGTGGCGGCGGGTCAGGTCAGGTCCTCTGGAGCAGGCGGCGCAGCTGCGGGTGGAAGGAGTCGCGCCACGCGACCCAATTGTGACCGTCGCGGATCTCGAACAGGCGCGCGTCGTAGCCCCGGTCGCGGAGGGATTGCTCGAGCGCCCGGTTCGCGGCGAGGTTCTCCTCGACGGTGCCGCAGGTGAGCACGATCGGGATCGTCCGGTCGGGCCGGTTGCGGTGGACGCCGCCGACGAAGCGCACGATCCGCTCGTAGCGCGGGAAGTTTCGCTCGTAGCTCTCGGCGCGCCGGAAGAAGCTGCCCGACTGGAGGAAGAGGGCGTCGAAGCTGTCCGGATAGCGCCGGTGCGTGTGGAAGAGCGAGAGGGCGCCGAGGCTGGCGCCGAGCCCGATCCTGGACGGAGCGGGCGGAAGCTGCGGCAGGATCTCCTCTGCGAGCGCCCGCGAGTATCGCGCCGAGGCGGAGTAGATCTCGTTCCGCTCGACCGGCCCGATCAGCGCGGCTCGGAGCGGGGGGAGCTGGCCGAGATAGGTCAGCAGCGCCGAGTGCTTGGCGTACTCGGGCCCGTCATGGGCGACGAGGAGCGGGCTGCGCTCGGTCGCGTCGGGATGCGCCCAGATCAATGCCGGTAGATCGGTCTTGAGGATCCGGCTCGCGATCGTGACCGACTCCGGCTCGCCGAGCGGATCCTCCGTCGACCCATGCGGGCGGCTCGTAACCGGGCTCCTCCCAGACCGACTTGTCGCCCCACGGGCCCGATGCGCGCTTGGGATTGCCGGGGTCGAGGATCCACTCGCTTGTGCCGTTGCGGTCGATCAGCTCGAACTGGTACTCGAACCGAGCGACGTCGGGAGCGGTGCGCGGTCAGCTCCCACGCGCGGCCGTTCCGGGTCAGCTCGTGCGGCAGCCGGTCGCGCAGCTGGTGGGCGAGGCGGACGGCGGCGAGGCGACGGCGAGGATCGGGGACGTGGAAGCGGAGCTCGATCACGGAAGTGTGTCGAGTGTGTGGAAATTCGCGCGCAGAACCGTCTCGTTTCGGCCAGGTGGGGCCGTTTCGGACACTGGGGCGGCCCGCGCGGCCGCGGCTATCACGACTCCTCCCAGCAGCCACGAGGAGGAACGATGACGACACGGATCCGAAGGCTGGGCGCTGCGCGCTGCTCGCGCTCGGCGTGGCGCACTCGCGCTCACGGTCGGCGGCGCGACAGCGCGGCAGGGCTCGACGCGGCGGTCGTCGACGGCGTGATCAAGGCCTGCCGGCACAAGTCCGGCATCCTGCTGGTCCCGTCCGCCGGGAAGGCGTGCAAGCGGTCGGAGCAGGCGCTGAGCTGGAACGTGCAAGGCCCGGCTGGGCCGGCCGGCCTGCGGGCGCGGACGGCAAGGACGGCGCTCCCGGACCTGCCGGCGCCGAGGGTGACCCCGGGCCGCGCGGCGAGACCGGGCCGGCAGGCCCGACCGGGCCCGCGGGGCCGGCAGGGCCTCCTGGTCCGGGCGGGACGATTGCTTCGATCGAGGCGCTGAACGGGATCGCCTGCACGACGAGCGCGGCGACGCAGGGCACGGTCTCGGTCGAGACCGAGATCGACGGCGCGATCGTGCTCACGTGCGAGGACGGACGGCGCACCGCCGCCTCCGCCCGCGGCCGCCGAGCTCGTGCGTCAACGAGATCGACTACGACCAGGTCGGCGCCGACAGCGGCGGCTTCATCGAGATCTACAACGCCGGCGACGCCGCGGCCGACCTGACCGGGACGTCTCGCTCGTCCTCGTCGACGGCGGCACCGGGAACGAGTACCTGCGCCGGGCGCTGACCGGCGCGCTCGCCGCAGGCGCGTACCTCGTCGTCGAGGTCGACGCCCAGAACGGCGCTCCCGACGGCGTCGCGCTGATCGGCGCCGGCGGCGACACTGCTCGACGCGCTCTCGTACGAAGGCGCGATCGAGGCGGCGACGATCGGCGGAGCGACCTACGACCTCGTCGAGGGCACAGTGCTCCCCGCCGCGACAGCGGACTCGAACACGATCGCGGGCTCGCTGTCCCGCATCCCGAACGGGAGCGACATCGACGACGCCGCCACGGACTGGGCGTTCACGACGACCGTGACGCAGGGAGCGGCGAACGTCGGCTGAGCGTTGAAGCCGTCTCGCCGGCTGACGCCCGTCAGCCGGCGAGACTCAACGGCGGCCCTTCGCGCGCATGTTCGCCCGCCCCTGTGCACCGACCTTCGCCCAGCGCTTCCGCTCCTCGGACTGGAGCCGCTTGTCGAGCCGGCGCTCCAGGTGCGCGAGCTCACGCTGCAGCTTCTTGTAGCTCGCCCAGCGGCGCGAAGGGGAGCGACCCGTCCTCGATCGCCGCCTGCACCGCGCAGCCCGGCTCGGTGCTGTGGGCGCAGTCGGAGAAGCGGCACTGCGCGGCCAACTCCTCGACGTCCGAGAACGTCTCGGAGATCCCGTCCGAGGACTCCCAGAGCTGAAGCTCACGCATCCCGGGGGTGTCCAGGACGAGACCGCCGCCGGGGAGCAGGACGAGCTGCCGGTGCGTGGTCGTGTGGCGGCCCTCGCCGTCGTCCTCGCGGATCTCCTGGGTCGCGAGCAGCTCCTCGCCGGCGAACGTGTTCACGAGCGTCGACTTGCCGACGCCCGACGAGCCGAGCAGCGCGATCGTCCGGCCCGGAGCGAGGTGTGAGCGGACGAGCTCGAGCCCGTCGCCGGAGACGCTCGAGACCGCATGCACGGGGACGCCGAACGCGATCGCCTCGACCTCGAGCACGCGCAGCTCCCAGTCGGGACAGAGGTCGGTCTTCGTCAGCACGATCACGGGCTGGGCGCCGCTCTCCCACGCCATCGTGATGTAGCGCTCGAGCCGGCGGAGGTTGAAGTCCTCGTTCAGCGACATGACGAGGAAGACGGCGTCGACGTTCGCCGCGAGCACCTGCTCCTCGGCGGCGTGGAGCGCGACCTTGCGCGAGAACTTCGTCCGGCGGGCGAAGACGTGCTGGATCGTCGCCGCGCCCTCGTCGGGCCGCGCGGCGACGGCGACCCAGTCGCCGACGGCGGGCAGGTCGCCGGCGCCGGTCGCCTCGTGCGAGAGCCGGCCGGCGGTATCGGCGCGCAGCTCGCCGAGCTCGGAGAAGACGACGTAGGCGCCGCGGTGCTGCGCGGTGACGCGGGCGGGCAGCGAGCCCGCCGTCGGCGTGGGGTTCGAACTCGGTTGTGTGGCTGTCAGTCCAGCCGAGATCGTGCAATGCGTACAAGCGAGGCTCCTTGAGCGAGAGGTGGATGGACGGGCGCGCACACGGTCGCGCGCCTGCGCGACTCAAGGAGCTGCCGGATGTGGGCCGACGGCCTCTAGAGCCGCGAAGCTCTGAAGGCGAAGGGGGCAAGCTTTGTCATCTGACCGCACCTCCTTCGTCGTCGGGACGTCTCGAAGTATGCCTACAGCCGGTGAGGAAGTCGAATCCGGCCTTGGCGTTTTCGAGCAGAGCGACTAGAGTCTCCGCCGGACGCGGCCGGGGAGCCTCGTCGTAATTCTGGGGAGAGTTCTGGGGAGGTTCACGTGATTCGGTCGTTGCGGTCCTTGACGTGCGCGCTCGGCGTGCTTGCAGGCTTGGCGGTACCCGGTATGGCTCAGGCCGCGCCGACGGAGCTGTTCTTCTCGGAGTACATCGAGGGCTCGAGCAACAACAAGGCGCTCGAGATCTACAACGGCACCGGCGCGCCGATCGACCTGGCGACGCCGGCTACTCCGTGCAGATGTTCTTCAACGGCAACCCACGGCCGGCTTGACGATCAGCCTCACCGGCACGGTCGCCCCGGGCGACGTCTACGTCGCTCGCCCAGCGGCTCGGCGAACGCGACGATCCTCGCGCAGGCCGACCAGACGAACGGCGCCGGCTGGTTCAACGGCGACGACGCCGTCATGCTGCGCAAGGGCGCGACCGTCGATCGACGTCGATCGGCCAGATCGGCTTCGACCCCGGCACCGAGTGGGGCACCGGCCTCACGAGCACCGCCGACAACACGCTTCGCCGCAAGCTCCTGATCGAGGCGGGCGACGCGAACGGCTCCGACCTCTTCGACCCTGCCGTCGAGTGGGACGGTTTCGCGACCGACACCATCCGGGCGCCTCGGCGCGCACCCGGGCGCCCCCGGGCCCCGTCGATCGTCTAGCACGACGCCGGCGGACGGTGACGGCGAACGTGGCCTCGACTCGCCGCCGTCGGTCACGTTCTGGAGCCCGTGAACGTCACGGGCGACTGGTATCACGCTCGTCTGCTGGTCGACCGGCACGAAGGCCGCGACGGTCATCCGGCGGGCCGACGACCTTCACAGTGCAGCCGACGACGGCGTACGCCGAAGGCGAGCACGTGCACGTTCACTGTGATCGCCGCCGGCGTCACGGATCAGGATGCGGACGATCCGTCTGACGCGATGCTCGCGGACGTCGCCGTCACGTTCACGACGAAGGACGCCGACCATGCAACTGCGCGCGATCACGCCGATTCCTGCGATCCAGGGCAGCGGCTCGAGCGCGGCCATGACCGGGAACGTCACGACGCGCGGCATCGTCGTCGGCGACTACGAAGGCCCGAGCCCGACACTGCGCGGCTTCTATCTCCAGGCGGCGACCGGTGACGGCGATGCCGCCACCTCCGACGGGATCTTCGTCTTCAACGGCAACGCGAACAGCGTCGAGCCTCGGCGACCTCGTCACCGTCAGCGGCAACGCGTCCGACTTCCAGGACCAGACGCAGGTCTCGGCGACGCAGGTCACGGTCTGCGGCACGGGCTCGGTCGCGACGACCGACGTGACGCTGCCCGTCCCGTCCGCGACGTACCTCGAGCGCTTCGAGGGGATGCTCGTGCGGATGCCACAGACGCTGTACGTGACCGAGCACTTCCAGCTCGGCCGCTTCGGCCAGGTCGTGATGTCGTCGGGCGGGCGGATCGTCGCAGCCGACCGCGCGTCGTCGCGCCCGGCGCGGCCGCGCTCGCGCTGCAGGCGGCGAACAACCTCAACCGGCTGATCGTGGACGACGCGCTGCAGAGCCAGAACCCCGACCCGATCCTGTTCGGGCGCGGCGGCAACCCGCTCACGGCGTCGAACACGCTCCGGGGCGGCGACACCGCCACCGGCATGGTCGGCGTTCTCAGCTACACATGGGCCGGGAACTCCGCTAGCGGCAACGCGTACCGGTTGCGCCCCGTCGAGGCGCTCGGCGGTGGCGTGCCGAGCTTCGTCGCGGCCAACCCGCGCCCGAGCGGATCCCCCACCGTCGGCGGCCCGCTGAAGGCCGTGGGGATGAACCTCCTCAACTTCTTCAACTCGTTCGGCACCACCGGCTGCTCCTTCGGTGTCGGTGGGCCCGTGGCCGAGTGCCGCGGCGCCGACGACGCCGGCGAGTTCGCCCGCCAGTGGCCGAAGACCGTCGAGGCGATCATCGGCACGGGCGGCGACGTGATCGGGATCGGCGAGATCGAGAACGACGGCTACGGCCCGACGAGCGCGATCCAGTTCCTCGTCGACCGCCTGAACGAGGCGACGGCGCCCGGCACGTACGCGTTCATCGACGCCGACGCCGGGACGGGCCAGATGAACGCGCTCGGCACCGACGCGATCAAGGTCGGGCTGCTGTACAAGCCCGCGAAGGTCACGCCGATCGGTGCAGACCGCGGCGTTGAACTCCGTCGCGTTCGTCAACGGCGGCGACGGGGCACCGCGGAACCGGCCGGCCATTGCGCAGGCGTTCATCGACCTGAACACCGGCGGTCGTGTCGTCGTCAGCGCGAACCACCTCAAGAGCAAGGGCAGTGCCTGCGACGCGCCGGACACCGGCGACGGCCAGGGCAACTGCGCCGCGGTTCGCACGAACGCCGCGAACCTGCTCGCCGACTGGCTGAACGGCGATCCCACCGGCACCGGGACCGAGAACGTCCTCATCGTCGGCGACCTGAACTCGTACGCGAAGGAGAATCCGATCGCCGCGCTCGAGGCCAAGTCGTTCACGAACCTGATCGCGTCCCGCATCGGCTCGGACGCGTACTCGTACGTGTTCGACGGGCAGTGGGGCTACCTCGACTACGCGCTCGGGAACCCGGCGATCCTGTCCCCGCGTGACCGGCGTCGCGGAGTGGCACATCAACTCCGACGAGCCGTCGGTGCTCGACTACAACGACGACTTCAAGAGCCCGGGTCAGCTCGTGTCGCTGTACGCGGCCGACGAGTTCCGCGTGTCGGATCACGACCCGGTCGTCGTCGGGCTCAACCTCCCGGTGACGTTCGACAGCCTCTGCGTCCTGACGAAGCTCTTCGTCGACAGCACGGACGTCGAGCAGTCGCTGTGCGAGAAGCTCGCGGACGCGAAGGCTGCGGCAGCGAGCGGCAAGACGAAGACCAAGCAGAACATTCTCGACTCGTACGTGAAGCAGGTCGAGGCGCAGTCCGGTAAGTCCATGACCACTGCTGAGGCGGCGAAGCTGATCGAGCTCGCCATGCGGCTGTAACAGGGGGAGTAGGGAGGCATGAGGATGAGAAAGGCGATGCTGTTCCTGGCGGCGCTCGCAGTGGCGATCGTCGCCGTCCCGGTGGCGACCGCCGCCGGGCCGAACGCAGGCCCGAAGGAGAAGCTGACCGAGGTCAAGCTACTCGCGTTCAACGACTTCCACGGCCATCTCGAGGCGAACACGCCGGGGACGATCCAGACCGGCTGCTGCGTTCCCAACCCGGTGACGGGCGCGCCGCAGGCGATCACGGTCCCGGCGGGCGGTGCGGAGTACTTCGCGACGCACCTGAAGCGGCTCGGCTCCGAGAACGCCGACACGTACGTGGTCGGTGCCGGCGACATGATCGGCGCGACGCCGCTCCTGTCCGGCCTCTTCCACGACGAGCCCACGATCGAGTTCCTCAACTACGCGGGCGTCGACACGGTCGGCGTCGGCAACCACGAGTTCGACGAGGGCAAGGACGAGCTGCTGCGGATGCAGTACGGCAATCAGTCGCACGACGGCGGCGGGGCGAACACGGGGACGGCGTATGCGCCCTTCCGCCCGGACGGCTGCCATCCGGTGGACGGCTGCCAGGACGGGACGCCGTTCTACGGCTCCGTCTTCCAGTACCTGGCGGCAAACGTCATCGACCAGAGCACGGAGAATCCGCTGCTGCCCGCATACGACATCGTCAACACGTCGACGGGCGAGAAAATCGCGTTCATCGGCGAGACCCTCAAGGGGACGCCGCTGATCGTGACGCCCTCCGGCGTTGCCGGGCTCGACTTCCTCGACGAGGCGGACACCGTCAACGCATTGGTGCCGAGGCTGAAGCAGCGGGGCGCCGAGACGATCGTGCTCCTGCTCCACCAGGGCGGCTTCCAGAATCCGCCGCCGCCCTCGGCGGGCGGGTTCACGAACGTCGACCTCTGCCAGAACTTCAGCGGACCAGAGGTCACGGACATCGTCAACCGGCTCGACCCCGAAGTCGACGTCATCGTCAGCGGGCATACACACGCGCCCTACATCTGCACGATCAATAACCGGCTCGTCACGAGCGCATCCTCGTTCGGCCGCGTGATCACGGAGATCAAGCTCACGATCGACCGGCGCACGAACGACGTCGTCTCGGCGACGGCCGACAACCACATCGTCACGCAGGACGTCCCGAAGGACGCCGGGGCGACGGCGATCCTCAACCACTACAAGACGTTCGCGGATCCGATCGCGAATCAGGTCGTCGGTTCGATCACCGCGAGCCTCACGCGCATCGCGACGCCGGCCGGCGAGTCCGTGCTCGGCGACATCATCGCCGACGCGCAGCTCGAGGCGACGAAGCCGAGCGACTTCGGTGGCTCTGTCGTCGCGTTCATGAACCCGGGCGGAATCCGCTCCGACCTGATCTACACCCGGACCGACGGGGCCCCGCAGGACGTGACCTACGGGAACCTGTTCACGGTGCAGCCCTTCGGGAACACCGTCACCGTGAAGACGTGCACGGGCGCCCAGATCGACGCTCTCCTCGAGCAGCAGGTCTGGCCGAACCCCTCTGCGACGCCCCCGGTGGCCGGTCGCATCCTCCAGGTGTCGGAGGGCTTCTCGTACACCTGGCAGGCGTCGGCTCCGAACGGACAGAAGGTCGATCCGGCGTCGATCAAGATCGACGGCGTCACGGTCGGCGCGAGCACGCCGTACCGGGTGACGATGAACAGCTTCCTCGCCGACGGCGGCGACGGCTTCACCGTCTTCCGGCAGTGCACGAACCAGCTCGGCGGCGAGGTCGATCTCGACGCGGCTGTGCGCTACTTCCAGGACAACTCGCCGATCTCGCCCACCGCGGCGAATCGGATCACGCTCTCCCGTAAAGAGCGCGTGGCGGTGGGGGCGGCTCCGGCCGCCCCCACCGGCTTCCCGCTCGGTAGCGTCACGTCGTGTCCGGGGGAGTTCGCGACGGCATCCGTGCCGCCATGCCGCTCGCGGTGGCGCCGCTCCTCTTCGGCGCGGCGTTCGGCGTGCTCGCGCTCGATGCCGGCCTGGGCGCCGAAGGTGCGGTCGCGATGTCCGCGACGACGTTCGCCGGCTCTGCGCAGTTTGCGGCCGCCTCGATCCTCGACTCCGGCGGCGGCGGCGCCGCCGCCGCGATCGTCGCGGCGCTGCTGCTCAACGCCCGCTACGTCCCGCTCAGCCTCGCGGTGGCGTCGATCTTTCCCGGCTCGCGCCGGCGCCGCGCGCTCGAGTCGCAGCTGATCGTCGACGAGTCGTGGGCACTCGCCGGCCGGCGAGGCCGGTTCGAATACGGCGTCCTGATCGGTGCGGGTCTGCTGCTCTACGTCGTTTGGGTCGGCGGCACCGTGCTCGGCACGGTCATCGGCGACCTGCTCGACCCGGAGGCGATCGGCCTCGACGCCGCTTTTCCCGCGCTCTTTCTTGCGTTGCTGGCACCGTATCTGCGCAGCCGCCGCGCGCTCCTGACCGCGCTCACGGCGGGTGCGATCACCCTTGTGTTGATCCCCGTCGCCCCGCCCGGGGTGCCGATCGTCGCCGCCAGCCTCGCTGCACTGATCGGGCTGCGCCGGTGAGCTGGTTCGTGATCGTCGTCGTCGGCAGCGTCACGATGGCCTTCAAGGCCGCCGGTCCCGTGCTGCTCGGGACCCGGGAGCTGCCGCCGCGGGTCGCGTCGGTCGTGGACGTGCTCGCGCCGGCCATGCTCGCCGCCCTTGTCGTCACCCAGACCGTCGCCGGCGATCGCGAGCTCGTCATGGACCCGCGGCTGGCCGGCGTCATCGCCGGCGGGGTCGCCGTCTGGCTGCGGGCGCCGTTGCTCGTCGTGATGCTCGTCGCCGCGATCACGGCCGCCGTGATCCGCCTGTTCTAGGATCGCTCGACATGCCGCGGGTCGAGGAGATGGTCGAGCGCGTCTGGCCCGGCCGCGACGCGCGGATCGAGACGCTCGGCGGCGGAATCACGAATCGGAACTTCAAGGTGTCCGTTGACGGGGACGTCTACGTGCTCCGGATCGGCGGCCGCGACACGGAGCTGCTCGGGATCGACCGGCGCGCGGAGCACGAAGCATCCCTCGCCGCCGCCGCCGTCGGCGTCGGGCCGGACGTGGTCGCTTTCATCGAGCCGGAGGGGTACCTCGTCACGCGCTTTCTCGAGGGTACGGTCGTCGTCCCGGAGGCGATCCGCGAGCCCGAGCCGCTCCGGCGGATCGCGCACGCGCTGCGCGCGATCCACAACGGGCCGCCGATCCCGGCGCGGTTCGACGCCTTTCGTGTCGTCGAGGCGTACGTCGCCACCGCGACCGCGCACGGTGTCGCCATGCCGGACGGCTTCGGGCGTGCCCGGGGGCTGGCGGCCGAGGTCGAGCGCGCCCGGGGCCCCGTGCCGGAGCGCCCTTGCCACAACGACCTTCTGACCTCGAACTTGATCGACGACGGCACGCGGATCCGGATCGTCGACTGGGAGTACGCCGGGATGGGCGACGTCTTCTTCGACCTGGCCAATTTCGCCGTCAACAACGGCCTGCCCACGCAGGACACGGCCGAGTTGCTGCACGCCTACTTCGGCCGCGTGACGCCCGAGCACGAGCGCGCGCTGACGCTGATGCGCTTCATGTCCGACTTCAGGGAGGCGATGTGGGGAGTCGTCCAGCAGGCCCTCTCGGACCTGGACTTCGACTTCCGTACCTATGCGGAGCAGCACTTCGAGCGGCTCGAGCGAACCGCGGGCGAGCGCGCGTTCAAGCGCGCGCTGGGCTAGCTACCGCTTCGGGAGGAGGACTGCCGCAGCCGCCGCCGCGTGCGCCAGCACCGAGACGGTCGCAACGATCTTGAGGGTCGTGTTCATCGTCACGAGAACGGGTATCGGCAGCGGCCGGATACGGCTTGACCGCCTGTCGGAGCTGCGCAGACGCAGTGGCGGTTCAGCCGACCGTGAAGCTCCCGTTCATCTGGCTGGAGTGCGGATCGCAGACGAATGTGTACTCACCGGCCTGGAGCGTCACCTCGAACGTCTCTTCGCCCTCCTCCGAGACCTCCGTGGAGACGTCGACGCCGCCGGGGCCGGTGAGGTGGAAGTTGTGCGCCGTCGACTGGTCGTTGACGGCGAGGGTGTAGTCGCCGGCCGTGATCCCGTCGGTGCCGTCGAGGCTGATGTCGAAGCCCGGCCCGACGCTGCCGTTCAGCGTCGTGCCGCCGCCGCTGCTGCCGCCGCTCGTCGTGCTCGCTTCCGTCGTCGCGGCGGCCTCGCTGCCCTCGTCGTCGTCGCCTCCACACGCCGGCCAGGGCGAGGCCGAGAACGAGCAGCAGGATCCCAAGGCTGAGGTGGCGCCGGTTCACAGGATCTCCTTCCGGTCGGTGTCATCCACGACTACGCGCGTCTTTCCCGACCGGTTCGGTCATAACCAGCCGGAGCGTCGAAACTTGGCATAGAGCACGAGGCAGATCGCCGCGATCAGCAGCAGCACCGCCGGGTAGCCAAAGCGCCATCCGAGCTCGGGCATGTGCTCGAAGTTCATCCCGTAGATGCCCGCGACGGCCGTCGGCACGGCGATGATCGCGACCCAGGCCGAGATCTTCCGCATGTCCTCGTTCTGGCGCACGCTCACCTGCGTCAGGTTCGCCTGGAGTGCGCCCGCGAGGAGGGCGCCGAAGCCGTCGATCTGCTCGCCGACGCGGGCGGCGTGGTCGGCGACGTCGCGGAAGTACGGGATCAGCTTCTCGTCGATGTTGGGGACGCCGGGCAACGTCAACTCACGCAGCGTCGGACGGAGCGGGCCTGTGGCGCGGGCGAACTCGAGTACCTCGCGCCGCAGCCGGTAAATGCGCTCGACCGGGTTCGCGCCCTGCGGCGAGAAGACCTCCGCCTCCACCTCCTCGATGTCCTCGAGCACGCCGTCAACGACCGGGTCGTAGGCAGCGACAACCTGATCGAGAATCGCGTAGAGCGCGGCGCCCGGCCCCTTAGCGAGCAGCGCCGGCTGCAGCTCCAGCTGCTCGCGGACCTTGCCGAGTCCACCCGCATCGCCGTGCCGGACGGTGATCAGGAAGTCGGGCCCGACGAAGACCATCACCTCGCCGATGTCGACGAGCTCCTCCGGCCCGAGGTAGCGCACGGTCTTGATGACGAGGAAGAGCGTCTCGCCGTAGACCTCCAGCTTGGGCCGCTGGTGCGCGCTCACAGCGTCGTCGACGGCCAGCACGTGCAGGTCGAACTCGCGTCGGATCGCGTCGAACTCCTGCACCGTCGGCTCGACGAGCCCGACCCACGCGAAGCCGCCTGCGTCGGCCGCGTCGGCACGAACGCCCACCACGTTCTTGGGCCGGTCGAGGCGGCGTCCCTCGCCGTAGACGGCGCAGTCGACGATCACGCCCACATCCTGACGGTTTACGTTCCTTCGGATGCGGACGCGAGCGCGCGCGGTGGTGATCGGCGGCGGGGTCGGCGGCTGCTCGATCCTCTACTGGCTGACCCGACTCGGCTGGGACGACGTCGTCCTCGTCGAGCGGGCCGACCTCACGTCGGGCTCCACCTTCCACTCGGCGGGGCTCGTCGGCCAGCTGCGGAGCTCGCTCTCGCTGACGAGGATGATGATGGCGAGCGTCGATCTCTACCGGACGATCGGCGAGGAGGTCGGCCTCGAGACGGGCTGGCGCGAGGTGGGATCGCTGCGGGTCGCTTCCTCCCCCGAGCGGATGGAGGAGATCGCCCGCCAGGCCGGCTGGGCAAAGACGTTCGGCCTCCCGCTCGAGCTCATCTCCGCCCCGGAGGCCCAGGAGCTCTTCCCGCCGATGACGACGGACGGAGTGCTCGGCGCCGCGTATCTGCCGACGGACGGCTACGTCGATCCGTCGCAGCTCACGTTCGCGCTCGCCGAGGGAGCGCGGCGGGGCGGCGCCGAGCTCGCGACCAACACGCGTGTCACCGCGATCCCGGTCGAGCGGGGGCGGGTGGCCGGGGTCGTCACCGACAGGGGCGAGATCGAGGCCGACGTCGTCGTCAACGCCGGCGGCATGTTCGCGGCGGAGCTGGGCGAGCTCGCCGGCGTGACCGTCCCGATCGTGCCGATGGCGCACGAGTATCTCGTCACGCGCCCGGCTGGGCTTCCGCTCGACATGCCGACGATGCGGGATCCGTCGCTGCTCGTCTACTTCCGGCCCGAGTCGGGCGGCCTCGTCATGGGCGGCTACGAACGTGATCCCGCGCCGTGGTCGCTCGACGGGATTCCGCCCGACTTCAACGGGAAGCTGCTCGAAGAGGACTGGCCCCGCTTCGAGCCGCTGCTCGAGAACGCGATCCGCCGGGTGCCGGCGCTGGCGGAAATGGAGGTCGTGCGACTGATCAACGGCCCGGAGGCCTTCACACCGGACGGCGAGTTCATCCTGGGGCCCACCGACGTGCGCGGTTTCTGGATCGCCGCCGGCTTCTGTGCGCACGGCCTCGCCGGCGCGGGCGGAATGGGCAGACTCGTCGCCGAGTGGATCGTCGAAGGAACGCCGAGCCTCGACGTCTGGCACATGGATTCCCGGCGCTTCGGCGCCGCGTACACCACCCGCGACTACACGCTCTCCCGCACGACCGAGGTCTACTCCACCTACTACGACGTCAAGTACCCCGGCCATGAACGGGAGGCCGGTCGCCCCCTCCGGCTCTCGCCGGCGTATCCGCGGCTACAGGAGCTCGGCGCGGCGTTCGGCGAGAAGTCGGGCTGGGAACGGGCGAACTGGTTCGACCCGAACGCCTCCGGCAGCGACGAGAGCCTGCGGCCGCGCGGCTGGGCCGGCCGCCATTGGTCCCCGGCGATCGGGGTCGAGCACGCCGCCTGCCGCGACGCGGCCGCGGTCTTCGACGAGTCGTCGTTCGCCAAGATCGAGGTCGCCGGGCCCGGCGCCGCCGACCTCCTCGAGTGGCTCTGCGACAACCGCGTCGCCCGCGACGTCGGCGCGATCACGTACACGCAGATGCTGAACGCGAAGGGCGGGATCGAGTGTGACTTCACCGTCACACGCCTTGCGGAGGATCGCTTCCGGATCGTCACCGGGACGGCGTTCGGCCGCCACGATCTCGCCTGGATCCGCCAACACGCCCCTGACGACGGCTCCGTCAGCGTCGACGACGTCACCTCGAAGTACGCCTGCATCGGCATCTGGGGCCCGGCAAGCCGCCAGATCGTGGCGCCGCTGACGACCGATCCGCTCGACTTCCCGTACATGCGGGCGCGCGAGCTCAGCATCGGCCCGGTGCCCTGCCTCGCGTTGCGGGTCACCTACGTCGGCGAGCTCGGCTGGGAGCTGTACTGCCCGTCCGAGTTCGGGCTTCGGCTCTGGGACACGATCTGGGAGGCGGGCGGCGAGCACGGGCTCGTCGCCGGCGGCTACAAGGCGATCGACTCGCTCCGGCTCGAGAAGGGCTATCGCGTCTGGGGCACCGACATCACCGCCGACGACACTCCGTACGAGGCCGGTCTCGGCTTCGCGGTCAAACGTGACAAGGACTTTCTCGGGAAGGAGGCCTTGCTGGCGCGGTCCGAGCCGGAACGGCGTCTGGTGTGCCTGACGCTCGCGGACGCACGCGCCGTGGCGCTCGGCTCCGAGCCGGTGCGTGTCGGCGGCGAGCTCGCCGGCCGCGTCACGAGTGGCGGCTTCGGCTACACGGTCGGGTGCTCGATCGCATACGCCTACCTGCCGGCGGGGAATGTCGAGCCCGGGGCGCCGGTCGAGGTCGAGATCTTCGGCGAGTGGGTGGAAGGCGAGGTTGCGGCCGAGCCGCTCTACGACCCCGGCGGCGAGCGCCTGCGCGCTTAACCCTCCTAGAACCGCAGCTCGCCGCCGCCGGTGGCGGTGACGACGCCGTCGGCGACGACGAGCTCGACGACCGGGCCGCGGCCTGGAGCCTCGAGCGCGTCCAGGAGAAGCTCGACGAGCCGGCTCTGGAGCTCGCCGGGGCCGCGGACGGTCGTGGCATCGCCGCTCGAGCGCAGCTCGACATCGTGGGTCGGCACGACACGCGCGACGAGCGCGATCGCATCCGCCGCTGCGACGCCGACCGAGAGCTCCTCGGGCGGCTGGGGCCGGAGCCGGACGAACGCCTGGAGCGCGCGCACGATCTCGACGACCTCTCCGCCGGTCCGGTGCGTGAGCGAGATCCGGTCGTAGAGCTTGGTACCCGGCTCCGCCTCGCCGAGCGCGAGCTCGGCCGAGCCGAGGAGTGCAACGAGTGGATTCGAGAGCTCGTGCAGGGCGCCGCGGGTCAGCCGACCGAGTGTGGCGAGCGAGCGGAGTTCTTCGGTGTCGTAGGTCACTGTCTCTATGATCCTCACGCGCATCGGTGCCCGAGGCGCAGTTGTTGATGGCCGCCGCAGACCTCTCATGCTCCCCCGCGATGTTCCCGCTTTCCAGGCGAAAGGATCCTAGACCCCTGTGACCGACCGGACCGTCGTCACGTCCGTGCTCGTCGCGGACGATCATCCCGCAGTCGTCGAGGCGGTCGCCGACGTGCTCGCGGAGCACGGGATCGAGATCGCCGGGCGCGCCCGCGACGGCGACGACGCTGTGGAGCAGATCGAGCTGCGGAAGCCGACGGTTGCGATCCTCGACCTCCGCATGCCCGGCCAGTCCGGGATCGAGGTCGCGCGGCTGGTGGCGCGATCCGCGCCGGACACGGCCGTGATCCTCTACACGGCGTTCGGCGACCGGGCGCTCCTGACGGAAGCGCTTGACGCGGGCGCGCGGGGGTTCGTGCTCAAGGAGGCGCCGCTGGCCGAGGTCGTGCGGGCGGTCGAGCTCGTCGCCTCAGGACGAACGTACGTGGACCCGGTCCTCGCTGGGGTGCTGTCGAGCTCGGCAGCGACGGACAAGATGCTGAACCTGACGCAGCGCGAACGCGACGTGCTCCGGCTGCTGGCCGACGGCATGTCGAACGAGGAGATCGGCAAGAGCCTCTTCATCTCGCCGGAGACGGTTCGCACGCACGTGCGCAAGGCGATGGCGAAGCTCGACGCCGACACGCGGACGCAGGCCGTGGCAACGGCGCTGCGGCAGTCGCTGATCGCCTAAGGCGGGCGGCCGCAGAGCGGCGAACGGGTCCGTGATCTCGAGCTGCCGGCTGCGGAAGCGATAGACCTCGGCCGGCCGCCCGCCCGTGCGGCCGGGCTCGCGTCGCGCACCGGTCGGCTCGAGCACGTCGCGTCGTAGGAGGACGCGCTTGAGGTTCGTCGCGGAGACATCGTGGCCGAGCGCGGCGGCGTACAGATCGCGCAGCTCTGAGAGCGTGAACGTCCCCGGCGCGAGCGCGAAGCCGACGTTTGTGTAGGAGAGCTTCCCGCGCAGGCGCTCGCGCGCCGCGAGCACGATCTCGGCGTGGTCGAAGGCGAGCGTGGGTAGGTCGTCGACGACATGCCAGGACGTGTCGCCGGGCAGCTCCGGGTCGACGTCCGCGGGGACGAGCCCGAGGAACGCGGTCGCGAGCTCGCGGTGGCTCGGATGCCGGTCCGGCTCGCTCCAGCTCCCCAGCTGCTCGAGGTGGGCGACCTCGCGGACGTCGACCTTCGCGGCGAGCTGGCGTCGGATCGAGCCGTCGAGCGTCTCGTCGGCCGCAAGCGCGCCTCCGGGCAGGGCCCAGGCGCCGCTGTAGGGTTCCCGCGCGCGTTGCCAGAGCAGCGCCTGCAGCACCCGCTCGCGCACCTGCAGGACTGCGGCGAGCACGACCTGCTGAGGTGCTGTGGTAGGATCCTTCAGAGGTTTCTGCCTCACAGTCTAAAACCTTAGATGAAAGGCTCTGCCCATGCTTCGCCTGATCCCGTTCGCGCTGCTGCTCTGCGTTTTCACCCTCGCCGGCTGCGGCTCGGACGACGAGGAGACCGCGTCGACGACCGCCGCGACCGCGACCGAGGCCGCCGAGCCGGTGCGCGTCGGCCTGGTCGTCGACAAGGGCCAGCTGGACGACAACGGCTTCAACGAGCTCGCATTCCGCGGCGTCAAGCGTGCCGAGGACGAGCTGGGAGTCGAAGGTCGCGTCGTCGAGTCGGCAACCGCGGCCGACTACATCCCGAACATGACCTCGCTGGCGCGCGACGGCTACGACCTCGTGATCGGCGTCGGCTTCGCGCAGGGCGACGCGGTCGGCAAGGTCGCACAGCGGTTCCCGGAGACGAAGTTCGCGATCATCGACGTCGACCAGGCGTTCGTGCCGGGCAAGCCGGCGAACGTCCAGGGGCTGCTCTTCCGAGAGGAAGAGGTCGGCTACCTCGTCGGCTACCTGGCCGGGCTCGAGGAGAAGCGCCGCGCGGGCAAGGACGTGATCAGCGCAGTCGGAGGGATGAAGGAGCCGCCAGTCGACCGGTTCATCGCCGGCTACTTCGCGGGCGCCGAAAAGGCGGCGCCCGGGATCAAGCTGATCCACGACTACTCGCAGGACTGGGACGACCAGGCGAAGTGCAAGGAGCTGGCGCTGAACCAGATTGCGCGCGGCTCGAACGTTGTCTTCCAGGTCGCCGGCGGCTGTGGCCTCGGCGCGCTCAACGCGGCGGGTGAACGCGACCGCTGGGGGATCGGCGTGGACGCCGACCAGTCGTTCCTCGGCCCGCACATCCTCACGAGCGCGCAGAAGGGCGTCGACGCGGCCGTCTTCCTGACGATCAAGTCACTTCAGAACGGCGACTTCAAGGGCGGCGGCAACTCGACGATCGGGCTCAAGGAGGACGGCGTCGGGCTCGGCAAGGTCAGCGCCGACGTGCCGAAGGCGGATGTGAACAAGGTCGACGAGATCAAGCAGCAAATCGCCGACGGCGAGATCACGGGCATCCCGACCGAAGTCGGCGAGAGTTAGCCGGAACGGGCGAGCTCAGCCGCCGGCGATGGCGGCGACGATGCGGATGCGGGCATCGTCGCCGACTGGCGCCGTCAGGTCGTGCGCGCGCTCGCCGTCGACGTAGACGTGGACGAGCGGCCGCACGGTGCCGCCCTCGTCGAGGACGAGATCGCGCACAGGCAGCGCGCGGAGCGCGTCGCCGACGGTCGCCGCGTCGATGTCGAACTGCTTCCGGCCACCGGCCTCGGTCGCCAGCAGGCCGGGCAGGAGCACGGTCGCCACGTCTAGGTCGCGGCCTCGACCGAGAGGATCGGCGGCAGGTGCCGCGCCGCCTCGGTCACCTCGTCGCCTTGGAGCGCGTAGACGTGGCCGCTCTGGGTGCCGGCGTAGACCGCCTCATCGTCCTGGCTCATCGCCTCGCGGAGCACCGCCGCCCACGCCTGCTTCTCTGCCACGATCAGCTGCCAGCTCGCACCGGCGTCCGCGGTCGTGTAGATCCCGAGCCGGCCGTCGCAAGTAACCCGGTTCTCAGCGCCCTCCTCCGGGATCACGAACGCGCGATCGGGGTCGCCGGGGTCGAGCGCGAGCGCGAAGCCGAAGCCTGACGGCAGCCCGTTCTCGTCCAGCCGCTCCCAGCTGTCGCCGCCGTCGTCGGACCGGTAGACGCCGCAGTGATTCTGCTGCCACAACCGTCCCGGCCGGCCCGGATGCGCAAGCACCTTGTGCACGCATTGGCCGACCTCGGGGAAGCGATCCTCCGGGAAGAAGCAGGCTTCAGTGCCCTGATTCCGTGGCTGCCAGGATGCGCCGCCGTCCTCGGACCGGAAGACCCCGGCCGCCGAAATCCCGATCCAGAGTTTCTGCGCATCGTCGGGGTCGAGCGTGATCGAGTGCGTGATCAGGCCGCCGGCGCCGGGCGACCACTTCTCCCGTGTCTCGTGTCCGAGCACGGCCTCGTTCACGTGCCAGCTCGAGCCCGAGTCGTCGGAGCGGAAGAGCACGCCCGGCTCGCCGCCGAGCCAGAGCGTGCCCGGCTCGGAGGGGTGCCCCGGCTCGAGATGCCACGTCGAGGCGAGCTTGAGCTCGCTCTCCTCGGGCAGGCCGAGACCTTCGGAGCGCTCCCAGGTCGTGCCCATGTCGGTCGAGCGCTGGACGGTGCCACCGTAGACCCAGCTGTTCGCGCAGGCGTAGAGAGCGCCGTCACGCGGGTCGACGATCGCATGGTTCACCTGCCAGCCGGGCAGGAACGGGCCCTCGACCTCGAACGAGCGGCGGTCCTCGTCACCGCGGACGAGGAAGAGACCCTTCCGGGTACCGACCACGAGGAGCGCGCCCACGAGCCGACCTTACCGAAGAACATCCTGCGACTACTTGAGGTCGGCCAGGATCTCGGCCGCGCCGCGCTGGCCGGTCTCGACGGCGCCGTTCAGGTAGCCCTGGAAGTCGATCGACGTGTGCTCGCCGGCGAAGTGGCAGTTGCCCTGGCGGCGCGCTTCCATCCCGGCGAAGCGCTGGTACTGGCCCACCTTCCAGAAGGAGTACGAGCCGTTGGTCCACTCGTATCCCGGCCAGAAGTCGATCGCCGCCTTGCCGTTCCAGGCCTTCGTCGCGCCCGGCAGTACCGGCTCGAGCTGGGCCAGGAACTGCTTCGCGCGCGACTCGGGCGTGCCGGAGCCGAAGCTCGCGCCGATCTTGCCGCCGGTGTAGTCGACGAGGATGCCGCTCTTGCCGCCCTGCGCACGCGTCACCTCCCAGGTGTTCTGGTAGCCCGTGTCCGAGAACGTGTCGCCGTTCGCGCCTTGTCCGCGCCAGAACCGACTCGAGAACTGGACGTGCAGCTTCGAGTTCGTGCCCATCCCCTGCTCGCGGATCGCGACCAGCTTGAGCGGCTCGAACCCGGCCTTCGAGAGGTCGACCGAGGAGCGCAGGATCGAGAAGGGCAGTGCGAGCACGACCTTGTCCGCGGTCACGGTCTTCGTGCCTGAGCTCTGCGCGAACGTGAGCGTGAACGTGCCCGTGGCGTTGCGGCGGACCGCGACGAGCTCGGACCCGGTCGTGATCTGGCCCGCGAGCCGGGCGGCGAGCCGGTCCGTGATCTGATCGTTGCCGCCGACGACGTGGTACTTCTCGTTCGAAGGCCCGAAGACGCGGAACTGGCCCTGGCCGGAGTAGGCGAGCAGATAGAGCAGGTTGAGCGCGCTCTGCTCGGTGCACTCGGCGCCGTACTCGATGTTGTAGGCGACGTTAAGCAGCTTCCCGATCCGAGAGTCGATCCCGTCCTCGAACGTCTCCTCGATGTAGTCGACGATCGACATGTTGTCGAGCTCGCGGCCCCGCTCGGTTGAGAGCTCGAACGTGGTCGGGTAGCTCGCCGCCGAGACGTCGGCATGGATCTTCTGCCAGGCGGCCTTGATGTCGTCGGTCATCTCCGCGTATGAGTAGTACGAGCCGTCGAGGTACGCGATCAGCTCGGTGCCGTTCTGCTCCGCCTGGAGCAGGTTGTCGAGCTTGAGCCCGAGCCCCTGAGCGAGCTGGCGGATGTGCGAGTGGCTCTGGTCGATCAGCTCACCGCCGTGCTCGGCGATCTGGCCGTCCGCGAATGCGCCGCGGAGCGTCCAGCAGCGGCCGCCGATCCGGTCCGAGGCCTCGTGGACCTCCGCGGTGTAGCCCGCGTTCCGGAGCGCATACGCGGCGCTGAGCCCGGCGAGGCCGCCGCCGACGACGACGATCCTCGGAGCGGTCGCTGCGCGGGCGGGTGCCGCGAGGCGGCCAAGCACGCCGAAGCCGAGCGCCGCGACTCCTGCTTCCTTGACGAAGCGGCTGCGCGTGGTGCGCCGCCCGCCGGCGGCCACGGCCGCCACGGCGTCCTGAACGGCACCTGCGAGTGGCGTGCGTGCCATGGCTCCTGATCCCCTTCCCCCGGATCGACGGGCGAAACACGATGTCCTCCCAGGCCAGAATCGGGGGAGCCGCTATGGACACAATGGCCTAAGCGGGGTGGCCGACCGCCCTCCGACTTGTCCATTCGGTCGAAGGCGAGCTAGGCTCGCGCCCGAGATCCCGCGATCCCCCAAGCGGAGGGCTGCCCAGTGAGTGTGTCTGTGACCAAGTACAAGAACCTCGTCGGCGGCGAGTGGGTCGACGCGGCGTCGGGTGAGACGATGGAAGTCCTGAACCCGTCGACGGGCGAGGTGATCGCCGAGGTGCCCCGGTCGAGTGCCGAGGACGTCGAGCGCGCCGTCGACGCCGCCGTCAAGGCCTTCGCCGAGTGGGCCGACAAGACGCCCAAGGACAGGATGGAGCTGCTGCTGAAGCTCGCCGACGTGATCGACGACAACGCCGAGGAGCTGACGCAGCTCGAATCGCAGAACGTCGGCAAGCCGATGGCGATCGCGGGCGACGAGATGCCGTTCTCGGCCGACAACCTCCGCTTCTTCGCCGGCGCCGCTCGCACGCTCGAGGGCAAGGCCGCCGGCGAGTACGTCGAGGGCTACACCTCGATCATCCGGCGCGAGCCGCTCGGGGTCGTCGCCGGGATCACGCCCTGGAACTACCCGTTGATGATGGCGGTCTGGAAGCTCGGGCCCGCCCTCGCCGCCGGCAACGTCCAGATCCTGAAGCCGGCCGAGCAGACGCCGCTGACGACGCTCCGCTTCGCCGAGCTGGCACAGGAGTTCCTGCCGCCCGGCGTGCTCCAGGTGGTCACCGGCGACGGTCTTCCGGCCGGCGACGCGCTCGTCCGGCATCCGGAGATCCGACTTGTCTCGCTGACGGGCTCGGTCGAGACCGGACGGCTGATCGCAGCCGGCGCCGCGCAGTCGAACCTCAAGCGCGTGCACCTCGAGCTCGGCGGCAAGGCGCCGATGGTGGTGCTCGACGACGCCGATCCGGGCACCGTCGCGGAGGCGATCAAGATCGGCGGATACTGGAACTCGGGCCAGGACTGCACCGCGTCCTCACGGATCCTCGTCCACGAGCGCGTCTACGACGACGTCATGTCCGAGACGGTGAAGACACTCGAGGCGATGAAGGTTGCCGACCCGGCCGAGGGCGACGACGTCGACATGGGCCCCGTGATTTCGAAGGAGCAGCAGGAGCGCGTGCTCGGCTTCCTCGAGCGGGCGGTGAGCGGAAAGGCGACGATCGTGACGGGCGGCGAGTCGATCGGCGACCGCGGCTTCTTCGTCAAGCCGACCGTCGTCGCCGACGTCGCCCAGGACTCGGAGATCGTCCAGAGCGAGGTCTTCGGGCCGGTCGTGACGGTCCAGCCCTTCGGCTCCGACGACGAGGCGATCGCGATGGCGAACGACGTTCGCTACGGCCTCGCCGCGTCGGTCTTCTCGAAGGACGTCGGCCGCGCGATGGCCGCGGCGCGGAAGCTCGAGTTCGGCACCGTCTGGGTCAACGAGCACCTGTTCCCACTCGCGTCGGAGATGCCGCACGGCGGCTTCAAGGAGTCCGGCTACGGCAAGGACATGTCGCTCTACTCGATGGAGGAGTACACCCGCATCAAGCATGTCGCGGTGAAGCTGGCGTGACGCCCGGCCTGCTCGACGCCGGCGTCGGCGTCGACCGCGGTCGGCTTGCGGCGCTGACGGCACGGGAGGCGGAGGCCTTCGCCGCGGCGCGCCCGCGCTCGCGGGTACTGGCCGACCGCTCGCGCCGATCGCTCCTTGGCGGCGTCCCGATGACGTGGATGATGCGCTGGGCTTCGCCCTATCCGCTCTTCCTCGACGAGGCGAAGGGCGCGCGCGTCGTCGACGTCGATGGCCACGAGTACGTCGACCTCTGCCTCGGCGACACCGGTGCGATGGCCGGACACGCGCCCGAGCCCGTCGTCCGTGCGGTCGCCGCCCGGGCGGCCGGCGGGATCACCGCGATGCTCCCGACCGAGGACGCGGCCTGGGCCGGAGAGGAGCTCGCCCGGCGCTTCGGGCTCCCGCTCTGGCAGTTCACGCTCAGCGCCACCGACGCCAATCGCTTCGCGATCCGGATCTGCCGGGCGGTGACTGGCCGGCCGAAGATCCTCGTCTTCAACGGCTGCTATCACGGCACCGTCGACGAGACGTTCGCGACGCTGCGCGAGGACGGCTCGGTCGGCCTTCGCGCCGGCAACGTCGGCCCGCCGGTCGATCCGGCTCTGACGACGAAGGTCGTCGAGCTCAACGACCTCGACGCGCTCGAGGCCGCCCTCGCGCCAGGCGACGCCGCCTGCGTGCTCGCCGAGCCGGCGCTGACGAACATCGGCATCGTCCTGCCCGAGCCGGGATTCCACGACGGGCTGCGCGAGCTCACGCGCCGGACGGGAACGCTGCTCGTGATCGACGAGACGCATACGTTCAGCGCCGGGCCGGGCGGCTACACGGCGGCACACGGGCTCGAGCCCGACGTGCTCACGATCGGGAAGGCAATCGGCGGCGGCGTGCCCGTCGGCGCGTTCGGTGTCACCGAGGAGCTGGCGCGGCGGGCGCTCGCGCAGGAGGAGACCGACTACGAGGACGTCGGCGGGGTGGGCGGCACGCTCGCCGGGAACGCGCTCTCGCTCGCGGCCGTGCGCGCGACGCTCGGCGAGGTCCTCACCGAGGACGCGTTCGCCCGCATGACCGTGCTCGGCGAGCGGCTGGCCGACGGCGCCGCCGCCGTGATCGCTTCCGCCGGGATGCCGTGGCATGTGACCCGCCTCGGGGCGCGCGCCGAATACCGCTTCGCGCCGCAGCCGCCGCGGAACGGCGGCGAGTCCGGAGCCGCCGGCGACGAGGCGCTCGAGCGCTTTCTCCATCTCCATGCGCTCAACCGCGGCGTCCTGATCACGCCGTTCCACAACATGGCCCTGGTCTCGCCGGCGACGAGCGAGGCCGACGTCGACCGACACACCGAGGTCTTCGCGGACGCGCTCGGGGAGCTCGCGTGACGTTGCTCACGTGCCTGGGGCGCCGCTCGCGTTGCGTAGGCCGGTGGAACAGCACGGACGTACGGGCCGCCGGGTGGAGCGGCGCGAGCGGCGCCAGCCTTTCGCGGAGCCCGGCTCCGCCGGGCGGGAGCGAAAGGCGGCCAGGCACGTGAGCGATCCCGACGTCCGGCTGGAGACGGTCGTCAAGCGCTTCGACGGCGTCGTCGCCGTCGACGGGATCACGCTCGAGATCCCATCGGGCTCGTTCTTCGCCCTGCTCGGGCCGTCCGGCTGCGGCAAGACGACGACGCTGCGGATGATCGGCGGCTTCGAGGAGCCGGACGAGGGCGCGATCTACCTCGGCGACCGCGACGTCGTCGGGCTGCCGCCCTACCGCCGCGACGTCAACACCGTCTTCCAGAGCTACGCGCTCTTCCCGCACCTCTCGATCTTCGACAACGTCGCCTTCGGGCTCAGGCGGAAGGGCGTGGACAAGACGCAGGTGAAGGGCCGGGTGGAGGAGATGCTGCGCCTGGTCGGGCTCGAGGGCCTGGGCTCGCGCCGGCCGCGCCAGCTTTCCGGCGGTCAGCAGCAACGCGTCGCGCTCGCCAGGGCACTCGTGAACCGGCCCCAGGTGCTGCTGCTCGACGAGCCGCTCGGCGCTCTCGATCTGAAGCTGCGCAAGCAGATGCAGCTCGAGCTGAAGGCGATCCAGAACGACCTCGGCCTCACCTTCGTCCACGTCACGCACGACCAGGAGGAGGCGATGACGATGGCCGATGCGATCGCAGTCATGAACCGTGGCCGGATCGAGCAGCTCGGGCCCCCGACAGAGCTTTACGAGCGGCCGGCGACCGCGTTCGTGGCCGGCTTCCTCGGCGTCTCCAACCTGCTCCACGGCTCGGTCACCGGCCCGGGGAGTGTCCGGCTCGATACGGGCGACGAGATCGCCGCCGATGCAGGCGACCGTAGCGGCCGCGTCGCCGTCGGCATCCGCCCGGAGAAGATCCGGATCGGCCCACCCGCCGAGGGCGACAACAGCCTCGCCGGCATCGTCAGGGAGACCGCCTACGTCGGCGTCGCCACGCAGTACGTGGTCGAGACCGGTGCCCGCACGTTGATGGTGTACGTCCAGAACGACGGCTCCGGGGTGTCGCTCCAGCCCGGTGCTGCGGCAGTTCTCAGCTGGAGCCCGCACGCCACCTTCGTCGTCGACCCCGCACAGGAGGAGTCCCCATGACCCGCCCTCTGACCCGACGTCAGCTGCTCGAGCGCGCCGCGCTCGGGGGCGCCGCGCTGACCGTGCCCGGCTTCCTCGCCGCCTGTGGCGGCGGCGACGACACCGCGGCGGTCGCGACCACAGCCACCGGCGGCGGCGAGCAGACGCTGGCAAGCCAGCTCCGCTTCGCCAACTGGCAGCTCTACATCGACGTCGACGAGAAGACGAAGAAGCGGCCGACGCTCGACGAGTTCACGAAGCAGACGGGCGTCACGGTCGACTACTTCGAGGAGATCAACTCGAACGACGAGTACTTCGGGAAGATCCAGGGGCCGCTGTCGCGGGGCCAGAGCATCGACCGCGACATCATCGTCCTCACCGACAACTCGCGCTATCCCGGCCTGATGGTCGAGGAGGAGTGGGTCGAGAAGCTCGACAAGGGCGCAATCCCGAACATCTCGAACCTCGTCGACGCGCTCCAGAGCCCGCCCTTCGACCCCGACCGCACGTACTCGCTGCCGTGGCAGTCCGGCATGACCGGGATCGCCTACAACGCCAAGTTGACCCCGACACCGATCACCTCGGTCGAGCAGCTGCTCGAGGATCCGAAGCTGAAGGGGAAGATGACGCTGCTCTCCGAGATGGCCGACACGCTCGGCGTCGTGATGAAGGCGAACGGCGACGACCCGGCCGTCGTCACCGACGAGACGTTCACACGGGCGATCGACCGGGTGAAGGCGGCTGTCGACTCGGGCCAGGTGCGGCAGTTCACCGGCAACGACTACTCCGGGCCGCTCTCGAAGGGCGACCTCGTTGCGGCGCTCTCGTGGTCGGGCGACGTCGTCCAGCTGCAGGCCGACAACGCCAACCTGAAATGGGGCATCCCGAAGGACGGCGGGATGATCTGGACCGACAACATGCTGATCCCGACGGGCGGGGACGTGTTCACGGCTTCGACGTACATGAACTTCGTCTACGACCCCAAGATCGCCGCGCAGATCGCCGCCTACGTCAACTACGTGACCCCGGTGAAGGGCGCGAAGGAAGAGCTCGCCAAGACCGATCCCGAGACGGCGGCGAACCCGCTGATCTTCCCGGACGACGAGACACTCGGGCGGGTCTCGGGCTTCGACTCGAAGGCGCTCAACAACCAGGACTACATCGAGCAGTGGCAGACGCTGCTGGGGGCGTAGGAGCGCCCGCGGGAGGGCGATGACGTTCTTCCACCGGCACCGGTGGCTGGCCCCGTGGGGGCTGCTGACGCCTGGGATGGCGTGGCTGGTGGTCTTCTTCGTGGTCCCGCTCGGGTTCCTCGCCTACCAGTCGCTGCAGAGCGGGATCTTCCCGAGCTACGAGTTCACGTGGGAGTTCTCCAACTACCGCGAGGCACTCTCGGACAACCGCGAGCAGCTGGTGCGCTCGTTCTGGTACGCGGGGATCGCGACCGTGCTGGCGCTCGCGTTCAGCTACCCACTCGCGTACTGGATCGCCTTCCGGGCCGGGAAGTGGAAGAACGTCTTCCTCGTCCTCGTCGTGGCGCCGTTCTTCGTCACGTACCTGATCCGGACGATCGCGTGGCAGACGATCCTCTCCGACGACGGCACCGTCGTGAGCGTGCTCAGAACGGTGGGGCTGCTGGCCGACGACGGCCGCCTGCTCGCCACCTCGACGGCCGTGGTCGCCGGGATCACCTACAACTACCTGCCCTTCGCGATCCTGCCGATCTACGTGTCGCTCGAGCAGATCGACCGGCGGTTGGTCGAGGCGGCCGAGGATCTCTACGCGAGTCCCAGGCGGGCGTTTCTCCGGGTGACGCTGCCGCTCTCGCTCCCCGGCGTCTTCGCGGCAACCGTGCTGACGTTCATCCCCTCCGCCGGAGACTTCATCAACGCGGAGCTGCTCGGCGGACCCAACCAGGCCATGATCGGGAACGTCATTCAGTCGAAGTTCCTCGCCCTCATCGACTATCCGTCGGCAGCGGCTCTCTCCTTCGTGCTGATGGCCATCATCGTCGTCCTCGTCGCGATCTACGCCCGCATCGTCGGCTCGGAGCGGCTGGGATGAAACGCGTCCGCGGCAGGGTCCTCGACGTCTACGCGATCCTCGCGATCGGCTACATGCTGCTGCCGATCGCGGTCGTCTTCCTCTTCTCGTTCAACGACCCCGCCGGCCGCTTCAACTACGTCTGGCAGAGCTTCACGTTCGACAACTGGGTGAACTGGGACGCCGTCCCGGGACTGCGCGACGCGCTGGAGACGTCGCTGCTGATCGCGGTGCTCGCGAGCCTGACCGCGACCGCCCTCGGCACGCTGATCGCGCTCGCGCTCGTTCGGCACCAGTTTCGAGGGCGGGGGTCGATCAACTTCCTCATCTTTCTGCCGATGGCGGCGCCCGAGATCGTGCTCGGCGCGTCGCTGCTCACCCTCTTCCTCAACCAGACGCTGCTGGACCTCGGCTTCTGGACGATCTTCATCGCCCACGTGATGTTCTGCATCTCCTTCGTCGTCGTCACCGTGCGCGCGCGCCTCGTCGACTTCGACCGCCACCTCGAGGAAGCGGCGGCCGACCTTGGCGCGACCGGGCTGGAGACGTTCCGGCTCGTGACGCTGCCGCTCCTGTGGCCGGCGATCCTCGCCGGCGGGCTGCTGGCCTTCGCCATCTCCGTCGACGACTTCGTGATCACGTACTTCAACTCAGGGAGCGAGATCACGTTCCCCGTCTTCGTCTGGGGCCAGGCGGCGCGTGGAGTACCACCGCAGGTGAACGTGATCGGCTCCGCCATCTTTCTCGTCGCTGTCGGGATCATGCTCGTCAGCGTCATCGTCCAGACCCGCCGCCGGAAGGAATCCGCCGCATGAGCACGACCACGACCCCCGTCGATCTGCAGAAAGCCGCGCGCGATCACCTGTGGATGCACTTCACCCGCATGAGCGGCTATGCCTCGAACGAGGTGCCGATCATCGTCCGCGGCGACGGCTGCTACCTCGAGGACGCGAACGGCAAGCGCTATCTCGACGCCCTCGCCGGCCTCTTCTCGGTCAATATCGGCTACGGCTTCGGCGAGGAGATCGGCCAGGCGGCGCTCGAGCAGATGCGCGAGCTGCCCTTCTACACAAACTGGTCGTACGCGCACCCGCGCGCGATCGAGCTCGCGAGCGAGCTGGCCTCGCTCGCGCCGGGCGACCTCAACCGCGCCTTCTTCGTCTCCGGCGGCTCCGAGGCGGTCGAGTCCGCGTGGAAGCTCGCGCGCCAGTACTACCTCGCGCGCGGCGGCAAGCGGGTGCCGGCAGACGAGACGCGGCACGACGAACGCGTCGGGACGCCGACCCCGCGCCGCTACAAGGCGATCGCGCGCCAGGTCGCCTACCACGGGACGACGATGGGCGCGCTCTCGATCAACGGCATCCCGGCGCTCAAGGAGGCGTTCGAGCCGCTTGTCCCGGAGGTGCGGCACGTCAAGAACACCAACCGCTACCACCGCCCGCCGGAGGAGACGGAGGCGCAGTTCACGGCGATGCTGCTGGAGAACCTCGAGGAAGCGATTCTCGCGATGGGCCCCGAGACGATCTGCCTCGTCCACATGGAGCCCGTCCAGAACGCGGGCGGCGCCTTCACTCCGCCGGAGGGTTACTGGGCCGGCGTCCGGGCGCTCTGCGACCGCTACGACATCCTCCTCTCCGCCGACGAGGTGATCACCGGGTTCGGCCGCGTCGGCCACTGGTTCGCGTCCGAGCGCTACGACATCCGCCCGGATATCGTCTGCTGCGCGAAGGGACTGTCCTCCTCCTACGCCGCCATCGGCGCCGTGATCGCGAGCGACAAGGTGATGGCGCCCTTCCTCGAGGACGCCTCCATGTACGCGCACGGGATCACCTTCGGCGGCCACCCCGTCATGTCCGCGATCGCGCTCAAGAACATCGAGATCATGAAGCGCGAGCGGATCATGGAGCGGGTGCTCGGCAACGAGGGTGCATTCCGGGCGACGCTCGAGACCCTGCTCGAGCTGCCGATCGTCGGCGACGTGCGCGGGACGGGCTACTTCTACGCGATCGAGCTCGTCAAGGACAAGGAAACGCGCGAGACGTTCAGCGCCGACGAGTGCGAGACGCTGCTCCGCGGCTTCCTCTCGCCGGCCCTGTTCGAGCGGGGCCTGATCTGCCGCGCGGACGACCGCGGCGACCCGGTGATCCAGATCTCGCCGCCGCTCGTCGCCGGCCAGGCTGAGTTCGACGAGATAGTCGGGATCCTCGGCGACGTCCTCACGGAGGCGAGCGCGAGGATGAACGCCGGCTAGTGGAGGACGCGGAGCGGCGGCAGGTCGGTCGCGTCGTCGACCTCCTCCGCGAGGTGCTCGGGCCGGACCTCGTCGGCGCCTACCTGTTCGGCTCAGCGGTCATCGGTGGGCTGCAACGGGAGAGCGATCTCGACGTGCTCGCCGTCACGGTGCGGCGGACGACGCGCGCCGGGAAGGAGGCACTTGTGGAGCGGCTGCTGTCGCTCTCCGGCCGGCCGCGCCGGCTCGAGCTCACGATCGTGGCCGAGCGCGCGCTCGACTTCCAGTACGGCGACTGGTGGCGGCGCGAGTTCGAGAGCGGCGATGTCGCACCGTGGTCGGGGACGGCGGCTGCGAACGACCTGACCGTCCTGATCGCGATGGTGCTGACGGCGAGTCGGCCTCTGCTCGGCCCGCCGCCGGCCGAGGTGCTCGGGCGGGTGTCTCAACGGGACGTCACGAGTGCGATGCTCGAGGGCATCGATCCGCTGCTGGCCGAGCTCGAAGACGACACGCGCAATGTCGTCCTCACTCTCACGAGGATCTGGACGACCCTCGGCACGGGCGAGTTCCGCTCCAAGGACGCCGCGGCCGACTGGGCGCTCGAACGGATCCCGGTGGATCACCGTGCCGTCCTCGCACGGGCGCGCGCGATCTATCTCGGCGACGCGCCGGAGCGGTGGGACGACCTGCAGTCCCAGGTGCGGCCTCATGCCGACTACGTCGTCGCCGAGATCCGGCGGCTCCAGACCGCCGCAGGGTGAAAGTGCGGTTAACCGCCCTCTCGGCCGCCCCGCGAGCCGGTAGGGTCCGAACGACCGCCTAGGGAGGGCAGATGGAGAACGGGAAACCGGCCGCGGCCGTCGTCGTCGCCGACGAGGTCACACGCCGCTATGGAGCAGGTGATACCGCAGTCGACGCGCTCAGGGGCGTCTCGCTCGAGGTCGGCCAGGGCAAGCTGACGGCTGTGATGGGGCCGTCGGGCTCGGGCAAGTCGACGCTGATGCACATCCTCGCCGGGCTCGACAAGCCGACGACCGGCACAGTCCAGATCGCCGGCACCGAGATCACGACGCTGAAGGACTCCGACCTGACGAAGCTGCGCCGCCGTCACATCGGATTCGTTTTCCAGTTCTTCAACCTGCTGCCGATGCTGACGGCCGAGGAAAACATCACGCTGCCGCTCTCGATCGCCGGCGACAAGACGGACGCCGAGTTCTTCCGCGGCCTCGTCGACAAGGTCGGCCTCGCCGACCGGCTCCACCACCGGCCGTCCGAGCTCTCCGGCGGACAGCAGCAGCGGGTCGCGATCGCGCGCGCACTCGTCTCCCAGCCGACGGTGCTCTTCGCCGACGAGCCGACCGGCAACCTCGACTCGGCCACGGGCTCGGAGATCCTCACCCTCATGCGTGACTCGGTCGACTCCTACGGCCAGACGACCGTGATGGTGACGCACGAGCCGCGCGCGGCCGCGATCGCCGACCGGATCCTCTTCCTCGCCGACGGCCTGATCGTCAGCGACGTGGCCGGCGCGACCCAGGCCGAGATCCTCGAGACGCTGAACGAGATCGCCGCTGCATGATCAAGTTCGCGCTCAAGGGCCTGCTGGGGCGCAAGCTCCGGACGGCGCTGACGGCGCTTGCGATCGTACTCGGCGTCGCCATGATCAGCGGCACGTACGTCCTCACCGACTCGATCGACTCGGCCTTCGACACGATCTTCACCGAGGTGCGGGAAGGCTCGAGCGCGGTCATCACCGGGAAGGCGGCGTTCGATCTCTCCGAGGGCAGCGGCGCGACTGCGCCGGCCTTCCCCGAGAGCGTCCTCACGACCGTGCGCGGTGTCGACGGCGTCGCAGCTGCCGAGGGCAGTGTCGACAGCGACTCGACGACGCTGATCGGCCGCGACGGTAAGGCCGTCGTGAACGGCGGCGCTCCCAACCTCGGCTTCGCGATCGCGCAGGGCGAGTCGCCGTTCAACCCGCTCGCCCTCGTCGAGGGCGACTGGCCCGGGCCGAACGAGGTCGTGATCGACAGCGGCACGGCGAAGGACGAGAACTTCAAGATCGGCGACGTCGTCGGCGTCCAGGCCGAGGGTCCCGTCGAGAGGCTCAAGGTCTCGGGCATCGTCCGGCTCAACGCATCGATCTCGATCGGGGGCGCGACGCTGGCCGGCTTCGACCTGCCGACCGCGCAGCGCCTTTTCAAAAAGGTCGGCAAGCTGGACGAGATCGCGGTCGCCGCCGCCCCCGGCACGAGCGACGCGCAGCTGATCGAGAACATCTCAGCCGTGCTCCCGCCCGGCACGCAGGTGCGCAGCGGCCTGGCGCAGGCTGAGGACGACGCGGCCGACACGAACGAGTTCATCACCTTCCTGCAGGGCTTCCTGCTCGCCTTCGCCGGCATCGCGCTCTTCGTCGGCAGCTTCGTGATCGCGAACTCGCTCTCGATCACGATCGCGCAGCGCGCGCGCGAGTTCGCGACGGTGCGCACGCTGGGCGGCTCGCGCCGGCAGATCCTGAACTCGATCATCATCGAGGCGCTCGTGGTCGGTACGGCCGCATCCGTCGTCGGCCTGTTCCTCGGACTGGGCCTCGCGAAGCTGCTCTTCTGGCTCTTCGACGCCGTCGGCTTCACGCTGCCGAACAGCGGCCTGCTCTTCGAGACTCGGACGATCGTCGTCTCGCTGGCGGTCGGGATCATCGTCACGCTGCTCGCCAGCCTGCGTCCCGCCCTCCGTGCGACGCGCGTGCCCCCGATCGCCGCCGTCCGCGAGGGGGCGACGCTGCCGCCGTCGCGCTTCGCCCGTTTCCGCACGGTCGGTTCGCTCCTGACGATCGGCCTCGGCTTCGCCGCCCTGCTCTACGGGCTCTTCGGCAGCGGTCTCGGGACGACGCAGATCCTCCTCTGGATGGGCGTCGGCGCGCTCCTGATCTTCGTCGGCGTCTCGCTCTTCGCAGCCCGGCTCGTCCGGCCGCTCGCGGCAGCGCTCGGTGCACCCGCCGCACGGCTCGGCGGCTCGGCGGGGCGGCTCGCGCGCGACAACTCACGACGCAATCCGCAGCGGACCGCCTCGACCGCCTCTGCGCTGATGATCGGCCTGGCGCTCGTCACGCTCGTGGCGACTCTCGCAGCCGGGATCACGAGCACGTTCCGCGGCGCCGTCGACAAGATCTTCACCTCGGACTATGCGATCACGGCGCAGAACAACTTCTCGCCGATCCCGATCGACGCCGCCGCCGCGGCCGCGAATACGCCCGGCGTCGAGGCGATCGCGAGTACCCGCACCGGCGAGGCGCGCGTCTTCGGCTCGACCGAGTTCGTGACCGCGGTCGACCCGACCGCAGCCGAGGTGATCAAGCTCGACTGGGTGGAAGGCTCGCAGGACGTCTTCGGCGAGCTCGGTGCCGACGGCGCGTTCGTCGACGACGGCTTCGCGAAGGATCACGGGCTCAGCGTCGGCTCGCCGATCACGGTCACCGTTCCCTCCGGCAACCAGCTCGACCTGACGGTGAAGGGCATCTTCGACCCACCGGCCGGCGGATCTCCGTTCGGCGCCGTCACCTTCTCGAGCGCGACCTTCGACGAGGTCTACGACTCGCCGCGCAACCTCTACACGTTCATCCTGATGGACGGCGGCGAGTCGGAGCAGAACACACAGGCGCTCGAGGCGTCGCTCGGCACGGAGTTCCCGAACGCGAAGGTGCAGACCCGCGACGAGTTCGTCGACAACCAGATCGCCGCCCTCAACCAGATCCTGAACATCCTCTACGTGCTGCTGGCGCTGTCCGTGATCGTCAGCCTCTTCGGGATCGTGAACACGCTCGTGCTGACTGTCTTCGAGCGCACGCGCGAGCTCGGGATGCTGCGGGCGATCGGGATGACCCGCCGGCAGGTGCGCCGGATGATCAGGCACGAGAGCGTGATCACGGCATTGATCGGCGGGACGCTCGGGATCATCCTCGGCGTCGTCCTCGGCGCGCTGCTGATCGCCCGCGTCGAGTTCATCGAGTTCGCGCTGCCGACGAGCCAGATCATCGTCTTCGCGATCATGACCATCATCGTCGGGATCGTGGCCGCGATCTTCCCGGCCCGGCGCGCCGCCCGCCTGGACCCGCTCGAGGCGCTCCAGTACGAGTAGGGCTAAGGCGTGGGGCGGCGCGCGACGCCGGACCGCTCCGCCGCCGCCGCGACGGCGGCGGCGACGAGCGGCGCCACCTCCCGGTTGAACACGCTCGGGACGATGTACTCGGGCCCGAGCTCGTCGTCCGCGATCGTGCCGGCGATCGCGTGGCCGGCCGCCACCTTCATCTCCTCGGTGATCGCGGAGGCGCGGACGTCGAGCGCGCCGCGGAAGATCCCGGGAAACGCAAGCACATTGTTGATCTGGTTCGGGTAGTCGGACCGTCCCGTCGCGATCACGGCGACGACGTCCTGGATCTCCTCCGGCAGCACCTCCGGGGTCGGATTCGCCATCGCGAATACGATCGCGTCGTCGGCCATCCGGCCGATCGCCTCGGGGGTGACAGCGGCAGGCCCCGAGACGCCGATGAAGACGTCGGCGCCGACGAGCGCGCTCTCGACCGAGCCGCGCTCGCCGTCAGGGTTCGTCAGCTCTGCGTACTCGGCGTGGATGCCTCGCTGGCGTCCTCGCGCCCGGCGTAGAGCGCGCCCCCGCGGTCGCAGCCGACAATCCGGCGGACGCCTGCGGCGAGGAGGATCCGCGTGATCGCGACGCCGGCGGCGCCGACGCCGAGCACGACCACCTTGACGTCCTCCGGCCGCTTGCCGACGACGCGCAGCGCGTTCAGGAACGCGGCCAGGACGACGACGGCCGTGCCGTGCTGGTCGTCGTGGAAGACCGGGATGTCGAGACGCTCCCGCAGGCGCCGCTCGATCTCGAAGCAGCGCGGCGCGGCGATGTCCTCGAGGTTGATCCCGCCGAAGCCGGGCGCGATCGCCGCGACGGTGGCGACGATCTCGTCGACGTCGGTCGTGTCGAGGCAGATCGGCCAGGCGTCGACGCCGCCGAACTCCTTGAAGAGGAGCGCCTTGCCCTCCATCACCGGCAGCGCCGCCTCGGGGCCGATGTCGCCGAGCCCGAGCACGGCCGTGCCGTCGGTGACGACCGCGACGGAGTTCTGCTTCACGGTCAGGTTCCAGACCTTGCCCCGGTCCTCCGCGATCGCGTTGCAGATCCTGGCCACGCCCGGCGTGTAGGCCATCGAGAGGTCGTCGCGCGTCTTCAGCGGGATCTTCGAGGCGATCTCGATCTTGCCGCCGAGGTGGAGGAGGAAGGTGCGGTCGGAGACCTGCTCGACCTCGATCCCGTCGAGCGCGCGTACCGCGGCGACGATCGCCTCCTCGTGCGCCTGTCCGGTCGCGAGCACGGTCACGTCGCGGACCTTCTTCCCGGGCTCGACGCGGACGAGGTCGATCGCGTCGAGCAGGCCGCCGGCGTCGCCGATCGCCTGCGCGAGCCGCGCGAACGATCCCGGCCGGTCGTCGAGGTGGACGCGTAGCGTCGTGCTGAACTGCGCCGAGAGGTGGCTCATGGGCCCGCGACGAGCCTAACGGTACGCTCCCCGCGGTGCGCGTGACCCTTTGTGACGTCGGGCCCCGCGACGGGCTCCAGAACGAGCCGGAGACGCTTGCGCCGGACGTGCGCGCCGACCTGGTGCGGCGGCTCGTCGCCGCGGGGCTGCCGCGGATCGAGGCAGTCAGCTTCGTCAGCGACGAGCGCGTGCCGCAGATGGCGGGTGCGGAGGAGGTCGTCGCGGCCGTCGGCGACGTCGACGCAGAGCTTTCCGGGCTCGTCCTGAACGAGCGCGGTTGGGACCGGCTGGCGGCGACCGGCCTCGACCGGGTCAACGTCACGCTGGCGGCGACGGAGACCTTCAACCAGCGGAACGGGAACGCGTCGCTCGAGGAGGCAGCGGCGCGCGTCGACCGGATCCTTGCCGCCGCCGACCGTCCTTCGACGGCGACGATCAGCTGCTCGTTCGGCTGTCCGTTCGAGGGCGACGTCGATCCCGGCGTCGTCGCCGACCTGGCCGAGCGGCTCGTCGCGGCCGGTGCGGGAGAGGTCGTGCTCGCGGACACGATCGGGGTCGCGACGCCACGGCCGGTGGCGCGGCTGGTCGAGCGCGTCTCGATCCTCGGCGTCCCGGTCGGCGGCCACTTCCATGACACCCGCCACACGGGCGTTGCCTGCGCGTGGTCTGCCGTCGAGGCCGGCGCGACCGTGCTCGACGCCTCGGTCGGCGGGCTCGGCGGCTGCCCCTTCGCGCCGCGCGCCACCGGCAACGTCGCAACCGAGGACGTGCTCTACCTGCTCGAGCGTGAGCGGGTCGAGACCGGCGTCGACCTCAAGGAGCTGATCGGGGTAGCGCGCTGGCTCGAAGGACTGCTCGGCCGCGCCGGCGCGCTACCCGGCGGGCGATGTCGGCTGAGCAGCGCGCGTAGCGCCGAAGTAACAAACTGTTACTTGGAAGCGCGGACGACGCCGGCGCGGCGAGCTCCTCGATCTCGGCGTCGCTGTACCCCGCCTCGGCGAGGATCTCGCGGCTGTGCTGGCCGAGCAGCGGCGGCTCGGTGGCGTAGCGGACGCGCTCGCCGTCGGCCGAGAACGGCGGCGAGATGAGCTCTTTGCCGCCGAGCTGTTGCAGGATGCCCGTCGCGCGCAGCTGCGGATCCTCCGCGACCGCCGCGAGGTCGTTCACCGGCGAGGCCGGGACGCCGGCCTCGCGCAGGCGGGAGAGCAGGCTGGCCGTCGTCGCTGTGGCGATGCGCTCCTGCAGCAGCGGGATCAGCTGCTCGCGGTTGGCGATGCGGAGCGGATTGGTCGCGAAGCGCTCGTCGCCCGCGAGCTCGGGCGCTTCGACTGCCCGGCACGTCTTCTCGAAGAGGCGGTCGTTCGCGGCCACGATCATCAGCTCGCCATCCGCGGTCTCGAACACCTGGTAGGGGACGATCAGCGGGAACGCGGTCCCGTGCCGCCCGGCTGGGGCGCCGCCCGCGAGGACGTCGACGAGCTGGTAGGGGACGAGCGAGAGGGCGGTCTCGTAGAGCGAGAGGTCGAGCGTCCGCCCCTGTCCCTCGTGCAGCGCGGCGACGATCGCGAGCGCCGCCCAGACGCCGGTGCCGATGTCGATCAGCGAGACGCCGACCCGCACCGGGTGCCCGTCGGTCTCGCCGGTGACGCTCATGATCCCCGCTGCAGCCTGCATCAGCGGGTCGTAGCCCGGCTCCGCCGCCAGCGGGCCGCTGCGCCCGAAGGCTCCGATCGTCGCGTAGACGAGCCGCGGATTGCGCGCGCGCAGCGCCTCCGGCCCGAAGCCGAGCCGCTCCGCCGTGCCCGGCCGCAGGCTCTGCACCGCCACGTCGGCGCCGTCGGCGAGCCGCAGCAGCGCCTCGAGCCCCTGCGGTGACTTGAGGTCGAGCGCGAGCGAGCGCTTGCCCGCGTTCGCGGAGAAGAACATGACGCTGCCGCCCTCGAAGAAGCGTGGACCCCAGTCGCGCGCCTCGTCGCCCCGCTCCGGATGCTCGATCTTGACGGCGTCGGCGCCGAGCGCGCCGAGGATCTCGGTGGCGGTCGGGCCTGCGAGCGAACTGGTCAGGTCGAGGACGCGGATGCCGGCGAGCGGGCGGAATTCCATCGCGTGCATCATCGCGACCCCGCCCTCTGCGAGGATGCTGGAAGTGTTCGAGTCGATCGTCGACGCCGTCTCCGGCTCGGACTGGAGCTATCTCGTGGTCTTCGCGGTCGCGATGATCGACGCGTTCTTCCCGATCGTGCCGAGTGAGGCCACAGCGATCGCTGCCGGCGTCGTCGCCGGTACGGGCGGCCTGAACGTCTGGCTCTGCATTCTCGCCGCGGCGCTCGGGGCGATCGCAGGCGACAACATCAGTTTCGCGCTCGGGCACTTCCTCGGCTACCGCGTCGAACGGCGGTTCTTCTCGGGCGAGAAATCGCAGCAGCGCCTGAAATGGGCGCAGGACATGCTCGACAAACGCGGCGGCTACCTGATCGTCGTCGCCCGTTTCATCCCCGGTGGGCGAACGGTGACGACCTTCACGGCCGGCTTCGTCGAGACCTACCCCTGGCGCCGCTTTCTGATGTTCGACACGCTTGCGGGCTTCATCTGGGGGAGCTACGCCGTCCTGCTCGGCTACTTCGGCGGCAAGACGTTCGAGGAGGAGCCCTGGAAGGGACTCCTCCTCGCATTCGCACTCGCGCTCGCCGTTACGGGAGTGATTGAGTTGGTGCGGCATCTTCGGGCCCGCCGCCGCGCGAAGCACGCCTGAGCCCCAGATCGCGCAGGCCGCGGTGCGCGATCACGGCCGCTGTCACGGCGACGACGAGTGCGAGCAGGCCGTGGAAGCCGTGCACCCAGCCGCTCGCGGGATCCTCGTCGGGCGGCGCCAGGAAGATCTGCACCGTGCCGAGGACGAAGAGGAAAAACGTGAAGCCGATCCACCGCCAGGCGCGCGGCCAGGCGCCGAACGCCGTCAGGAAGACCAACAGCTCGGCGGGATGGATGATCGCGAAGCCGATGAAACCGTGCGTGTCGAGCGCGTCCTGTCCTGCGCCGGTGACGTAGGCGGTGATGAAGTACGCCTGGGCGAAGACGAGGAGGACGATCAGCGTCGAGAGCACGAAGTTGAGCCACAGGAAGAATCGTCTCATGCGCGCGAGCCTACGGTGCCGGGCGGATAGCGTTCAAGCGTGAGGCTGCACGTGACGGGCGCGACGGGCTACCTCGGCTCCGAGCTCGTCAGGCTCCGGCCGGACGCGACCACGGAGCGGGTCGAGGTCCGCGACGCTGCTGCCGTCTCGAAGCTCGTCGAGCGCCTGCGCCCGGACGTCGTCATCCACACCGCCTACCGGCAGGACGACGACGACGTGAACACTGTCGGCTCCGAGAACGTCGCGCGGGCGGCGGCCGCCGTCGGTTCGCGGCTCGTCCACCTCTCGACCGACGTCGTCTTCGACGGTCACAAGGGCGCGCCGTACGTGGAGGAGGATCCGCTCTCGCCGGTGACCGACTACGGCCGCGCCAAGGCGGAGGCGGAGGTGCGCGTCGCGCTCGCCCACGCGGAGGCGCTGCTCGTGCGGACGTCGCTCGTCTACGGCGGCAGGACTCCCTCGAAGCACGAGCTCTCAGCGCACGACCCGGACTTCACGTTCTTCTCGAACGAGATCAGGAGCCCGGTGCAGGTGTCCGACCTCGCCCTGGCGCTGCTCGAGCTGGCCGAGCTGGACGTCACTGGCCCACTGCACGTCGCCGGAGCCGACAACGTCTCGCGCGCCGAGTTCGCCGAGCTGATCGCGCGCGGCCCGGTCCGCTCGGCGCGTGCTCCGGAGACCCGGCCGCTGGACTGCGCGCTCGACTCCTCGCGCGCGCGGGCGCTCCTCCGCACTCGCCTGCGCGGCGTGCGCGAAGTACTCGGCTAGCCCGCTTCGTCCTCCTCGAGCCGCTCGGTGATCGTCTCAGGCCGTTTCGCCGCGCGTTCGGCGAGCGTGTCGACCTGGGACGCCGCCCGCTCGAGCGACCGCTCCAACGCCTTGTGCACGCTCGCCGTGATCCGCTCCGCCAGCCGGTCGCCGAAGTCGTCGCCGGGCGGTGCAGGTGCGGCCGGCGGCGGTGGCGGAGCCGGCACGGAAATCCGTTCATCCCCTTCCGCGGGCAGCGGCGGCGCAGCGCCTTCGATCTCGAGCTCGAAGACGCGCTCGGGCTCGTCGATGTCCTTCAGCCGCCGCTCGCCGAGCGGGAAGATCGAGACGCCGTCCGGCAGCGACGCTCCCACGAGCGCCCGCGTCGTGTCCGAGAGCAGGACGTGACCGCCCTTGCCGGCGGTGCACAGCCGGGCGGCGCGGACGACGTCGAGCCCGAGGTAGCCCTCAGTGCCGACCGCCGGCTCGCCGGTGTGCAGTCCCATCCGCACGTGCACGGCGCAGCCGTCCGGCCACTCGTGCGCCGCGTGCGCGCGCTGCGCCTCGACCGCCGCCTCGACCGCGTCCCGGGCACGCGGGAACGCGAAGAAGAATGCGTCGCCCTGCGTGTCGATCTCGACCCCGTCACGCTCCGTGAACGTCTCGCGCATCAGCCGGCGGTGGTTGGAGAGGACGGCGTCGTATCGCTCGCCGAGCTGCTTCAGCAGCCCGGTCGAGCCCTCGATGTCGCTGAAGACGAACGTGACGGTGCCGCTGGGAAGCTGAGGCATGCGCCCAGTATGCAAAGCGCGTGGCAAGCTCGGGGTCGTGAACAGGCTCGCGGACGAGACCAGCCCCTACCTGCTCCAGCACGCCGACAACCCGGTCGACTGGTACCCGTGGGGCGAGGAGGCGCTCAGCCGCGCGCGCGACGAGGACCGGCCGATCCTGCTCTCGATCGGCTACGCCGCCTGCCACTGGTGCCACGTGATGGAGCACGAGTCGTTCGAGGACGCCTCGACGGCGGCGGTGATGAACGAGCATTTCGTCAGCGTCAAGGTCGACCGCGAGGAGCGCCCCGACCTCGACGCGGTCTACATGGACGCGGTCGTGGCTCTGTCCGGGCACGGCGGCTGGCCGATGACCGTCTTCCTGACGCCGGCCGGCGAGCCGTTCTACGGCGGCACGTACTACCCGCCCGAGCCCCGCCACGGGATGCCGAGCTTCCGCCAGCTGCTCGACTCGATCGCGGAGGCGTGGCGCGAGCGCCGCGACGACGTCTCGCGCGCCGCGGCTCAGCTGGTCGAAGCAGTGCGCCAGTCGGGCGAGCTGCGGCCGTCGAACGACCCGCTCACCGACTCGGTCTTGACGGCGGCCGAGCAGGGTCTGGCCGCGACGTTCGAGCCGACATACGGGGGCTGGGGGAGGGCGCCGAAGTTTCCGAACGCGCCCGCGCTCGAGTTCCTGCTCCGACGAAAGGGTGAGGCGGCGCGCGCGATGGTTGTGAAGACCCTCGACGAGATGGCGGCCGGCGGCATGTACGACCTGCTCGGCGGCGGCTTCCACCGCTACTCGGTCGACGACCGCTGGCTCGTGCCGCACTTCGAGAAGATGCTCTACGACAACTCGCTTCTGGCGGCCGCATACCTGCACGGCTGGCTCGTCACCGGCACCGACCGCTATCGGGAGATCGTCGCCGAGACGGTCGGATACATGCTGCGCGAGCTGCTGCTGCCCGAGGGCGGGTTCGCCTCGGCGCAGGATGCCGACACCAACGGCGTCGAGGGGCTGACGTTCACCTGGACCGAGGAGGAGGGCGTCCCGGCCGGGCTGCTCGAGCCGTTCGAGCACGGCCGCTTGATCATCCGCGGTGAGCTCAACGAGGCGACGCGCGCGCGGCTCTTCGCGGTCCGGGAGCAGCGTCCGAAGCCGCTGCGCGACGACAAGGCGATCGCGTCCTGGAACGGGCTCGCGCTCGCGGCGCTCGCGGAGGCCGGACGGCGTCTCGGCCGGCCGGACTGGATCGAGGCGGCGCATCGGCTCGGAGACTTCCTGCTGGGACCGCTCGCGGGCGAGGGCGGACGACTGCGGCGGAGCTACCGCGACGGGCGCACGAGCGGGGACGGGTATCTCGACGACTACGCCAATGTCGCGCACGGGCTGCTCGAGCTGCACGTCGCGACAGGCGACCTGCGCTGGCTGCGCGAGGCACGTCGGCTTGCGCTGCTGGCGATCGAGCTCTTCGCGGACGACGAGCACGGCGGCTTCTTCCTCTCGCCCGCCGACGGGGAGGAACTCGTCGCCCGAACGAAGGAGCTGGACGACCATCCGCTTCCATCCGGCAACTCGATGCTCGCGCACGTGCTGCTCCGCCTGGCGCGGATCTACGGCGACGACGAGCTCGAGCGCCGCGCCGTGTCCGTGCTCCGGCTGTTACGGCCTGCACTCGAGCGAGTGCCGTCGTCGTTCGGCTGGGGGCTCGTCGCACTCGACCTGCATCTGAGCCCGCCGCACGAGCTCGCGATCGTCGGGCCTGTCGACTCCGCCGTGGCTCGCGCGGCGCTCGAGCCGTGGCTGCCGAGGGCGGTCGTGGCGGTCGGTCTGGCCGAGGATGTACCTCTGCTCGCGGGTAAGAAGCTGGTCGGCGGGCAGCCTGCCGTCTACGTCTGCGAGCGATTTGCGTGCCGGGCGCCGGTCACCGATCCGGCCCTCATCTGACACGCATGTGTCAGGTCGCCTAACTTCCTGAAACCTACGTTGTCTAACTGGTTGAAACGGAGTAGTCTCGCGCTCCAGCGGGCCTCTTTCTTCGATCAAGGGGAGTCTTTATGCGTAGGGTCTCACTCGCCGGGCTGGCACTCGTAGGAGCGCTGCTCCTCGCCATCCCGTCGGCGTTCGCCAAGTCGGATCTCGTAGCTGCCGACCCCGGCATCACATCGAGCTCGATCAAGATCGGCGGGACGTTCCCGCTCACCGGACCGGCATCGTCGTACGCGCCGATCCCGCAGGCGATGAAGGCGTACTTCTCGTACATCAACTCTCGCCGAGGCCCGGACGGCAAGCGCGGCGTCTATGGCCGGCAGATCATCTTCAACTATTACGACGACGGCTACAACCCGGTCAACTCGGTCCAGCTGCAGCGGAAGCTGGTCCAGGACGACAAGGTCTTCGCGGTCGTCGGCACGCTTGGCACTGAGGTCAACCAGGCCGTGCAGCCGTTCCTGAACTCGTCGAAGGTGCCGCACGTGCTCGTCTCGACCGGGGCCAGCGAGTTCGGCAAGGACTACGCCAAGTACCCGTGGACGATCGGCTGGCAGCCGGACTACGTCGCCGAGGGCCGCCTCTACGGGACGGACATTCGCAAGAACAAGCCGAACGCGAAGATCGCGGTCCTGTACCAGAACGACAGCTACGGCAAGGACTACGTCAACGGCTTCAAGTCCGCGCTCGGCACCGCCAAGGTGAAGAGCCAGATCATCGCCGAGCAGGCGTACGACCTGGTCGGCGGCACGACGCCCGCCTCGCAGCTGGCACGCCTCAAGGCGAGCGGTGCCAACACGCTGATGATCTTCGTGACGCCGACGCCGACGATCCAGTCGTACGCGGTCCTGCGGGCGATCGCCTGGAAGCCGGCCGACATCTACCTCAACTCGGTCTCCGCCACCGACACGTTCATGGGAGCGGCGGTCCGCAACTCGAGCGCCGACCTCGTCAACGGCTCGATCAGCGCCCAGTACCTGAAGGATCCCGCGTCGCCGCAGTTCGCGAACGACGCGACGGTCAAGCAGTACGTCGCGCTGATGGCGAAGTACAACCCGCGTGGCCGGGTCAGCGACGGCCTCAACTTCTACGGCTTCGCCAAGGCGGACACGTTCGTCCGGGCGATGTACAAGGCCGGGAAGAACCCGACGCGCGCAGGCCTGATGCGGGCACTGCTCTCGCTCAACGAGACGTCGCCGTTCCTGCTTCAGGGCTCGAAGCTGAAGACGTCGACGTCGGACCACTTCATCATCTCGCACCAGCGCCTGATCCGGTACAACAACGGCGCCTGGGCGCAGGCAGGTCCGCTCGTCGACGGGCGGCCTCGCGGCTAGACCAAGCAGTCTGTTTGAAAGGATCGTGGGGGCCGGAGACGGCCCCCACTTTCTTGCGAAGACCCCTGAAGGGGACGCTTCGCGTCCCAAGGGCATCGAAGAGCTGCAGGTGAGAGGATCGTGGGGCGACGACGGCCCCACCTTCGTTCCATGGACTTCACGCTGACACCCGAGCAGGAGCTGATTCGCGCGTCGGCGCGGGAGCTCTGCGAGCGCGAGCTCGTCCCGCACGCCCGCGACTGGGACGAGGCCGAGGAGCTGCCGCGCGCGCTCGTCGGCACGCTCGCCGAGGCAGGCTTCCTCGCCGCCGCGCTGCCGGAGGACCTCGGCGGCGGCGGCCTCGACTCGATCTCGTACTGTCTGCTCTGCGAGGAGCTCGGCAAGGCCGATTCGTCGGTGCGCGGGATCGTCTCGGTCTCGAACGGGCTCTTCGGCAAGACGGTCGCGAAGTGGGGGACGGACGAGCAGCGGCAGCAGCACCTGCCGGGCCTCGCGAGCGGCGAGGCGCTCGGCTGCTACGCGCTCACCGAGCCAGGCTGCGGCTCGGACGCCGCCGCCCTTGCGACGCGTGCCGAGCGCGACGGCGGCGACTGGATCCTGACCGGCTCGAAGGTCTTCATCACGCTCGGCTCCTGGGCCTCGACCGCGATCGTCTTCGCCCGAACCGGGGGCGACGGGCCGAAGGGCATCAGCGCCTTCCTCGTGCCGACCGACGCCGCCGGCTTCGAGGCGAGGCCGATGAAGGGCAAGCTCGGTCTGCGCGCGCAGGACACGGCCGAGCTCTCGCTCGACGGCGTCCGCGTGCCGGCCGAAGCGATGCTCGGGGCGGAGGGCGAGGGCTTCAAGGTCGCGATGTCGGCGCTCGACAACGGCCGGATCTCGCTCGCCGCAGGCTGTGTCGGGATCGCGCAGGGCTGTCTCGACGCCTCGGTCGGCTACGCGCAGGAGCGGGAGGCGTTCCGCAAGCCGATCGCGGCGTTCCAGCTCGTGCAGCAGCTTCTCGCGGAGATGCACGTCGAGACCGAGGCGGCGCGACTCCTGACCTGGCGGGCGGCGTCGCAGGCCGATGCGGGGGCGTCGTACACGACCGAGGCCGCGGTCGCGAAGTGGTACGCCAGCGAGGCGGCGGTGCGCGCCGCTAACGCGGCCGTCCAGGTCCTCGGCGGCTACGGGTACGTCGACGAATACCCTGTGGCGAAATACCTGCGCGACGCCCGCGTGACCACGCTGTACGAGGGCACGAGCCAGATTCAGACCCTGATCGTCGGCCGTGCGCTCACAGGCGCGAGCGCCTTCACCTAAGGAGACCACACCGATGCCCGAAGCCGTCATCGTCAGCGCCGTCCGCACCCCGATCGGCCGGGCGGGCAAAGGCTCGTTCATGGACGTCCGCCCGGACGACCTGCTCGCGTTCGCGATCAGGGAGGCCGTCGAGCAGGCCGAAGGGCTCGACCCGAACGACATCGTCGACGTGATGGTCGGCTGTGGCTTCCCGCAGGACAAGCAGGGCATGAACCTCGCGCGCCGCGCCGCGCTGCTCGCCGGACTGCCGAAGCGCGTCCCGGGCACGACCGTCAACCGCTTCTGCGCTTCCTCGCTCCAGACGGCGCGGATGGCGTTCCATGCGATCAAGGCCGGGGAGGGCGACGTCTACGTCGCCGCGGGGGTCGAGTCGATCTCGCAGGTCGACGGCTACCCGAAGGATTCCGAGGAGCTGCACCCGAAGCTCGTCGGCGAAGGCGCGATCGCAAACGTCTACATCCCGATGGGCCACACGGCCGAAAACGTCGCCGAGCGCTACGACGTCTCCCGCGACGACATGGACCGGTACGCGCAGCGCTCGCAGGAGCGCGCGGTGGCCGCCCAGCAGTCCGGCTTCTTCGAGCGCGAGCTGACGCCGTATACGAAGGACGACGGAACGGTCGTCTCGGCCGACGACGGCCCGCGCCCGAGCTCGACCTACGAGAAGCTGCAGGAGCTGCAGCCCGCGTTCGTCCCCGACGGCAAGGTCACGGCCGGTAACTCGTGTCCGCTCAACGACGGCGCCGCCGCGCTCGTGATCATGTCCGAGGAGCGCGCGGACGAGATCGGCCTGAAGCCGCGCGCGCGAATCATCTCCTCAGCCGTGACGGGACTCGACCCCGAGATCATGGGCGTGGGCCCGATCGATGCGGTCAAAGTCGCGCTCGGCCGTGCCGGGATGACGATCGACGACATCGACGTGATGGAGCTGAACGAGGCGTTCGCCGCCCAGGTGCTGCCCGTCTGCCGCGAGCTCGGCGTCGACCCCTTCGGCGAGAAGCTGAACCCGCACGGCGGCGCAATCGCGCTCGGCCACCCCTACGGCATGACCGGCGCCCGGATCATGTGCACGCTCCTGAACGACCTCGACACCATCGACGGCACGATCGGACTCGAGACGATGTGCGTCGGCGGCGGCCAGGGCATGGCCATGGTCGTCGAGCGGCTGGCGTAGGTGCTCGAGGCAGCCGCGCGCGACGCCGCCGCGGCATGGGAGGTCGAGCTCGGCGAGCCGTTCGCGCTCGCGCTGCACTCGTTCGCCGCGCCGGCGGGCGACGCGGCCGTCCTGAAGGTGGTGCCCGAGCGCCACTGGGAGAGCGACCACGAGCCCGATGCGCTTGCCCACTGGGCCGGCGACGGCGCGGCGCGCCTGGTACGCCACGACCGTGGCCGCCGCGCGTTTCTGATCGAGCGTGCAGTGCCCGGCACGGACATCTCGGAGCTGCCCGATGCGGAGGCGACGGCGATCGCAGTCGACATCGGCAGGCGGCTGTGGCGGCCTGCCGGTGCGCCGTTCCTCCGGGTCGCCGACGAGCTGCCACGCTGGCTCGACGAGGCGGAGGGCGAGCTACGGGCGAAGGCGGAAGAGCTGCTGGCGGGAATGGAGCTCCGTCACGACGTCCTCGTCCACGGCGATTTCCACCACCACAACATCCTCGCCTCGGCCCGCGGCCACCTGGCGATCGACCCCCAGCCCTTCCTCGGCGAGCCCGAGTACGACGTCGTACCCTTCCTCTGGAACCCGCTCCCGATCGGCGTCCGGCAGGAGCTGCTGGGCGCGCGGCTGGCCGCGTTCGCGGCGGCCGGGCTGGACGAGGAGCGGATGCGCGGGTGGATGGTGATTCGCGGCTCCTATCTGCTGCCCGAGGAGGCGGAAGCGCTACTGGCGCTCGTCTAGGTACGGCTTCAGCTGCTCCCAGAGGTGCTCCATCGTCGTCGTGCGGGCGGGATGGAGCGGGTCGTAGGGAACGTAGTTGACAGTGCGCACGATCCAGCCGTCGTCGCCGACATCCAGCACGTTGATGCACGCCGGCGCCTGCTCGAAGGTGCCGAAGTAGGTGCGGTCGCCGGAGAGTGCGTAGGAGATGACGATCCGGTTGACCCCGCCGTGGAGCACGGCGAGCGCGGTGTGCCAGTCGCGGGCGAGCAGCCGCTCGAGCGCGGGGTGGACGCGGTCGAGCGCCTCGCCGAGCGACTCACCGCCGAGGAAGCGCTGCGCCTCGTCGCGCACCTGGAGAGCGCCGACGAACGCGGCCTCGAGCTCCTCGGCCGGAATCGCGTCGAGCCGGCCGCCGCGCCACTCCGACAGCTCGGGCCAGAGCTCGACCTCGTGGCCGGGCGCCACGAGCTCCGCCGTCTCGCGCGTGCGCGGCAGGTCGCTCGCGAGCACGACGTCGAAGTCGATGTTCGCGAGCGCCGCCCGTGCCGCTACGGCCTGCTCCCGGCCGCGCGGCGTCAGCGGCACGTCCTCCGGCCGCACGGGCGCGCCCTCCTCATCGACATACGACACGTCGCCGTGCCGCATCAGGATCAGCCGCCGCCTCACGCCCCTGGCCGCCTTCCGCTCCCGCCCGGCGGAGCCGGGCTCCGCGGAAGGCTGACGTCGCTCGCGCCGCTCCAGCCGGCGGGCCGTACCTCCGTACTGTCCCACCGGCCTACGCAGTGCGAGCGGCGTCCCAGGAACGTGAGGACTCTCACTCCTCGTACTTCGCCAGGGCGCGGGGGTTCGAGACGCGCAGCTTCTGAGCCACCTGCTCCTTCAGCAGCGCGACGGCGTTCTCGGGGACGTCGCCCGCCCGGATCCGGCGCGCCAGCTCCCAGTCTTCCTCGCGGGGAGGGGTCGTCGCCCACAGCTCCCGCTCGGCGATCCCGAGCCCGTTGATCGCGACGAGCGTCCGGAACTTCAGCCGGTGGTCGTCCAGGATCGGGAGGATCTCCGCCTGCAGGAACTCGCGGACAGCCTCCGCCAGCTCCTGCGGCGTGGGCCGGTCATGCTGCATGGTCGATTAAGTGCAGGAGTTCGTACTCCATCTCGGCGGCGAGGCGGCCGAGCACGGCGAGCTCAACGCTGCGCTCCTGGCCGTTGAAGTGGCGCCGCGACTGGGTCAGGCAGCCGGTCGCCCACTTGACGTTGCCGAACACCTCCCAGGCGAGCAGCTCCTCGCGCGTCACTTCGAGGCCGGTCAGCTCGGCATAGCGGTCGAGATAGCGGTCGAGGTCGCCGACGCCGCCGAGGTGCTTGTCGTCAGCGCCGAAGCGCCAGGCGCGGACGAGCGGCCAGGAGAGATCCTCCACCGGGTCGGCGAGGTGTGCGAACTCCCAGTCGAGGACGGCGACGATCCCGTTCTCATCGACCGCGATGTTGCCGATCCGCCAGTCGCCGTGGACGACGACCGGCTCGCGGTGCCGTGGCAGTCGCTCCTTCACCCAGTGCAGCCCGAGCTCGATCGCCGGGTGCGGCTCGCCGACCGAGTCGAGCTCCGCATAGAAGCGCGTCACCTGGTCGCCCGTCTCGAGGAACGGCAGGCGGTCGGGCGGGATCGTGTGAATCTTGGCCAGCTCCTCGGCCATCTCGACGTCCAGGCCCGGCGGCGGACTCTTGACGATCCGCCGGCCGATCGTCTCGCCCCGGATCCTCGCCATCACGAATGCCTCGCGGCCCTCGACGTCGCCGAGGTAGGCGATCGGCTCCGGCACCTTCACGCCGGCCTCGTGGGCGGCGCGCAGCACCTCGAACTCGTGCTCGAGCGTGAGCGTGCCCTGATGGATGACGCCGCCGGCCGCGCGCCGGATCAGCAGCTCCCGTCCGGCCGAGTCGACCGCCCAGGCCTCCTTCGAGGCGCCGCCGGCGAGCAGAACCGCCCGCTCGACCGGAGCGTCGAGCGCTGCCGCGAACGCGTCCTTAAGAGCTCGACTCACGACGAAGCCTTGAGCCGTGCGAGCACGCTCGGCGGCGCGCTGCGGCGTCCTCTGTCGCGCCCGTAGCCTCCGGCTACGCACGCTCCCTGCGTCCTGGCATCGCGCTCACCGAGCGCACTCGCACGACGAAGCTCCGCCGTGAGCCGAGCTCTCACAGGAGCAGCTCGGCCATGACGCCGAGCGCCTCCTGCTGCCTCGTCTGGATCAGCAGTGACGAGATGCCGGCCTCGCGCCAGGCCTCGAGCCGTTCTGAGATCCGCTCCTTCGGGCCGACGAGGGCGATCTCGTCGACGAGCTCGTCGGGCACGCTCATCGCCGCCTCCCCCTTCATCCCCGACAGGTAGAGCTCCTGGATCTTCGCCGCCGCCTCCTCGTAGCCGTAGCGCTGCGTCAGCGAGTTGTAGAAGTTCTTCCCCTTGGCGCCCATGCCGCCGATGTAGAGCGCGAGCATCGGCTTCAGCATGTCGCGGCATTGCTGGACGTCTTCACCGACCAGCACCGGGCAGAGTGGCGCGATCTGGAAGCCCTCGGCCGCCGCTTCGAGCGAGGGCCCGTGGATCTCGCGGAAGCGGTACGGGGAGAAGAAGATCGGCAGCCAGCCGTCGGCGATCTCGGCCGCGAGGGCGACGTTCTTGGGGCCGAGGGCGGCGAGGTAGATCGGGATCTCGCGGCGCAGCGGCTTCAGGATCAGCTTCAGCGGCTTGCCGACGCCCGTCGCGTCCTCGCCCGAGTAGGGGATGTCGTAGTGGCGGCCGTGGTGCTCGACCGTCTCGCGGCGCATCGCAGCGCGGACGATCTCGACGTACTCGCGCGTGCGCCCGAGCGGCTTGCCCCACGCGACGCCGTGCCAGCCCTCGACCACCTGCGGGCCGGACGTGCCGAGCCCGAGGAGGACGCGGCCGCCGCTGAGCTGGTCGAGCGTCGCGACGGTCATCGCCGTCGTGGCCGGTGTGCGCGCGGGCATCTGCATGATCGCGGTGCCGATCCCGATCTGCTCGGTCGTTGCGGCGATCCAGGAAGCGACGGTGACGGCGTCGGCACCCCAGGCCTCCGACGTCCAGACGGAGTCGAAGCCGAGCCGGTCGGCCTCCTGCGCCATCGCGACGGACCCGATCGGGTCGTCGTAGCCGAGCTGCATCCCGAGCCTCACAGCTGCGGGACCATGCCTTCGGCGCCCTCGACCCGCGGGCCGGGCACATTCGGGAAGCGGAAGAGCGTCGGCTCGCGGCCGGGCTGGCAAACCCACGCCTGGCCGGTCAGTTCGCTTCTGGCCGCCACGAGCACTGCCTCAGCGATCTGCTCCGGCTCCATCAGCGGGAAGCCGGCGGCGTCCAGCTTCGCCTGCTCCGGCTCCGTCATCGGCGTGCGCACGATCCCGGGGCAGACGAGGTTGACGCGGATCCCGCGCGGCTCCAGCACCTCGGCCATCGAGCGCGAGTAGCCGACCACTGCGTGCTTGGTCAGCACGTAGAGAGGGTCGGACGGCATCGGGATCAGGCCCGCCAGCGAGGCCGTGACGACGAAGACGCTTCCCGGCCGCATCCGCGGTGCGAGTGCCTGCATCCCGAAGACGACGCCGTCGACGTTGACGGAGAGGATGCGTCGGTAGTCGTCGATCGTGCCGTCGCCCTTCGCCAGGACACCTGCATTCAGGCAGACGAGGTCGGCCGGCGCGACGTCGAGCCACGCCTCCGGATCGCCGACGTCGAAGCCGCTCGTGAGGTCGAGGCCACGCACGGCCGCGCCGTCGGCCTGAAGCGCGGCGACGAGCGCGCCGCCGATTCCGCCGGTTGCACCCGTGACCACTGCGGTCTCAGGGAACAAGGACGACCTTGCCCGTCGAGCGCCGCGAAGCGATCAGGTCGAGCGCCTCGTTCGCCTGCTCGAGCGGGAACTCAGCGCCGACAACCGGATGCAGCGCCCCGCGACGCCAGAGCGCCAGCAGCTCTGCGACCTCGAGCCGGACGAGGTCGGGCCGGAAGCCCATCAGCCGGCCGAGGTAGAAGCCCTGGACGCCGACGTTTCGCCCGACGAGCCGCGCCGGGTCGACCGGCTCCCAGGTGCCGCCGGCGAAGCCGATCCCGATCGCGACGCCGAGCGGGCGCAGCGCCTTGATGCACGCCGTGAAGACCGGTCCGCCGACGGGGTCGAAGGCGACGTCGATGTCGTCGAGCTCGCCGATCTCCTCGTAACCGACCGTGCGCTGGGCGCCGAGCTTCCGCGCCAGCTCGAGCTTCTCCTCCGAGCCGGCGGCCGCCGTGACGGTTGCGCCACAGAACGCCGCCACCTGGATCGCGGCGGTCCCGACCCCGCCCGCCGCGGCCGTCACGAGAACGTTCGTGTCGGGGTGGATCCGGGCCTGGCGCGTCATCGGGATCCAGGCGGTCAGGTACGTCGTCAGGAAGGCCGCCCCCTCGGCGTAGCTTGCGCCGGCGGGCAGGTCGAACACCCACTCGTCGTCGACGGCGACGCGCTCCGCGTAGCCGCCGCCGGAGTGGCGTACGAACGCGAACACGCGGCGGTCGCCGATGTCCCCCGCGATCTCGTTGCCGAGGACGGTCGGCAGCTCCGGCGGCTGCGGGTACATCCCGTTCTTGATCAGGACGTCGGCGAAGTTGATCCCAGCCGCCCGGACGTCGACGAGGGACTGACCCTCGGCCACGTCTGGGTCGGGCACGTCCTCCACGGACAGCGGCGTGCCCGTCTCGCGGAGGACTGCGGCCTTCATCGTCCCGTGAACTCGGGCTGGCGCTTCTCGAGGAACGCGACGACGCCCTCGGCGCCGTCCTCGCTGCCGATGCACTTGATGAAGCCCTGCGCCTCGCGCCGCATCCCCTCGGAGAGGGGGAGGTCGCGCGTCTCGGCGGCGAGCTGCTTGATCACGCCCATCGCGTGCGGCGAGCGCTCCGAGAGCGTTCGCGCTAGCCCGAGCGCCGTCTCGAGCAGCTCCGCCCGCGGCACTGCCTTCTCGACGAGGCCCCAGTCGTAGGCCTGCGAGCCCGAGATCGGGTCGCCGCTCAGGTTGAGCAGGAGAGCGCGCCCGTGGCCGACGAGCCGCGGCAGCCGCTGTGTGCCGCCGCCTCCGGGGATCAGGCCAAGCTTGATCTCGGGCTGGCCGAGCTGCGCGTCCTCGGCGGCGATGCGGACGTCGCACGCCATCGCCAGCTCGAGCCCGCCGCCGAGGCAGTAGCCGTGGATCGCCGCGACAACCGGCGTTCGGCCCGCGTCCATCCGCGCCGCGAGCTTCTGGATCCCGCGCGCCGACCCGCTCTCCGCGGCCTCCTCGATCTGCTCGCGCATGGCGGGGAACTCAGTGATGTCCGCGCCCGCGACGAACGCCTTCTCGCCCTCGCCGCGCAGCACGATCGCACGCGTCTCGTCGTCCCGGTCGAGCCGGTCGTACTCGTCCTCGAGCTCCTCGAGCAGCTTCGAGGAGAGCGCGTTCACGGGCGGGTGATCGAGCGTGACGATCGCAACGCGCCCGTCGGTCTCGACCTTGACGTACTCAGCCATCTGTCTCCTTTAGCGGTGTTGATCTCAACGAGGCCCCATTCTCAAGGCGCCGTCCAGACGGATCACCTCGCCGTTCAGATACTCGTTTTCGACGATGTGCTTGACGAGCGCGGCGAAGTCCTCCGCTCGGCCGAGCCGCTTGGGGAACGGGATCTGCGAGACGAGGCTCTCGCGGATGTCGTCCCGCATCGGCCCGAGCATCGGCGTGTCGGCGGGACCGGGCGCGATCGTGACGACCCGGATCCCCTTCGAGGCCAGGTCGCGCGCGACGGGGAGCGTCATCCCGGCGACGCCCGCCTTCGAGGCCGAGTAGGCGGCTTGCCCGATCTGGCCGTCGAACGCGGCGTTCGAGGCCGTGTTCACGATCACGCCGCGCGTCCCCTCCTCGTCCGGCTCGTTCTCGGCCAGCTTCGCCGCCGCGAGCGAGAGGACGTTGAAGGTCCCGATCAGGTTGACCTCGACGATCTTGCGGAACCGGTCGAGCGGGAAGCCGACGACGCGGGCGCCGCCGCCGATCCCGGCGCAGTTGACGGCGCCGTGCAGTTCGCCGCACGAGTCGACGAGCGCCTGCACCGCATCCGCGTCGGTCACGTCCGTCTCGGGCAGATCGGCGATCACCGCGGTCGCGCCCTCGCGCTCGAGCATCGCCGCGGTGGCCTCTCCGAGCCCGGAGCGGCCACCCGTGACGATGAACGTCTTCCCCCGGATCTCCACTAGGGGGAAACCGGTTCGCTGGCGAACTGCTCCCGCAGTGCGGTCTTGCGGAACTTGCCCACGGCCGTCTTCGGGATCTCGTCGACGAACTCGAACGAGTCCGGGAGCCAGAACTTGGCGAAGTTCGGGGCCAGGAACTCGCGCAGCTCCTCGGGCGTGGCGGTCTTACCCTCGCGGCAGACGCAGACGGCCATCGGCCGCTCGTCCCACTTCTCGTGCGGGATCGCGATCACGGCCGCCTCGGCGATCGCGGGATGGGCCATCAGGGCGTTCTCGAGGTCGACAGACGAGATCCACTCGCCGCCCGACTTGATCACGTCCTTCGAGCGGTCCTTGATCATCACGTAGCCCTTCGGGTGGAACGAGGCGATGTCGCCGGTCTTGAACCAGCCGTCCTCGGTCCAGCGCTCGGCCTGCTCGGGCGTGTCGTAGTAGGCGGACGCGACCCACGGGCCGCGCACCTCGAGCTCGCCCATCGCCTCGCTATCCCAGGGAATCTCCTTGCCGTCGTCGCCGATCGCGCGCAGCTCCACGAACGGGAGCGGCAGGCCCTGCATCGCGACCACGTCGAGCTGGGTCTCCTCGTCCGCCGTCCGGAAGTCGCCGACGTAGTCGGAGGTGGTCGCAAGCGGCGACGTCTCGGTCATTCCCCAGCCGTGCACGACCGTCTTGCCGTGGCGCTGCCGAAAGCCCGCGATCATCGCCCGCGGCGCGGCCGAGCCGCCGACGAGCATGTACTTGAGCTTCTCGAGGTTCCAGCGCTCAGGCTCCGCGTCGAGCATGCCGAGGATGCCCATCCAGATCGTGGGCACGCCGGCCGTGATCGTGACGCCCTCCCGCTCGAAGTCGTCGAGCAGCGTCTCGGGATCGAGGAAGGGGCCGGGGAAGACGATCTTCGTCCCGACCATCAGGCAGGTGTAGGGGTAGCCCCACGCGTTGGCGTGGAACATCGGCACGACTGGCAGCAGCGTCTCCGCCTCGGTCACGTGTAGCCCGAGCGGCGCGACGAGCGCCTGTCCGAGCGTGTGCAGGACCGCGGACCTATGTGAGTAGAGGACGCCCTTCGGCATCCCGGTGGTGCCGCTCGTGTAGCACATCGCCGCCGCCGTGTCCTCGTTGAGCTGAGGATCCTCGTACGCGTCCGGGTCGGCGCCGGCGAGCAGCTCCTCGTAGCCGTCCTCAACGACGAAGACGTGCTCGATCGGCGTCTTGTCGGCGAACTGCTCCCAGAGCGGCAGCAGCGACTTGTCGACGATCAGGGCCTTGTCGCCTGCGTGCGTGGCGATGTAGCCGAGGTCGTTCGGATGGAGGCGCAGGTTGAGCGTGTGCAGGACGAAGCCGCCACAGGGGATCCCCAGGTAGGCCTCGAGGTGCTGGTAGTGGTTCCAGCAGAGCGTCGCGACGCGGTCGCCCGGCGCGAGACCCACGCCCTTCAGCGCGACCGCGAGCTGCCGCGCACGCTTGCCGAAGTCCGCGAACGTGTAGCGATGAAAGCTCCGGTCCGGCATCCGCGTCACGATCTCCTGGTGCGGGAAGTACGTCTCCGCCCGCTTCAGGATCGTCGGCAGCGTCAGCTGGAAGTCCATCATCAGGCCGTTCACGCCTGCTCCTTTCCCAGGTTGATCCGGAGCTCGAGGTCCTCGTCGCTCATCACGTGGCCGTCACGCTCGACGTAACCATCCTTGCCGCCGATCACGAGCATCACGAGCTCCTCGTCGCCGACGCTCTCGATCCGCCGCGGCGTTGTCGATTCGACGTGGAAGAGCCCGCCCGGGCCGAGGATCCGCTCCTCGCCCTCGACGTGCACCTTCGCCGTCCCCTTGTGGACGAAGTAGAGCTCGTCCTGCGTGTCGTGGTAGTGGCTGAGCCCGGGATAGTTAGGCGGGTAGACGACGCCGTTGACGCCGAAGGCCGTCACTCCGAGCGGCCCGCGGACTTGCGGAAGCCGGGCCCGTCACCGAGCTCGTCGAGCGAGCTGAACGCGTAGGTCATGCTGCCCTCCTCGGCATGTCGGTGTAGACGCGCTCGCCCTTGAAGCGGCGCGAGACCGGATCCCAGGGGAAGAAGATCGCGTTCCGCCAGGTCATCGTCCCGCCGGTCGGCTCGTTGTCGAGCCACTTCGCGCTGTGCGTGCCGGTCACGATCGCCTCCTCGACGACCCCCTGCGGCCCGATGACGATGTTCTGCAGCTCGAAGATGATGTCCGGGAAGGCGGTCAGGAGCTCGGTGTAGAAGCGTGCGCGCCCTCGTGGCCGTGCCAGGAGACGTCGTCGGGATAGACGGTGTAGACGCAGTCGTCGGAGAGCGTGGCGAGCAGCCCTTCGATCGAGCGGTTGTCCTCGGCTTTCGAGTGCTCCTTCCAGAGCTCACGGATCTCGTC
>CAWHKD010000014.1:0-200724 GCA_963829845.1 uncultured Gaiellaceae bacterium
CGCTCCTTCGCGACCCCGTAACGGAGGAGTGGGGCCAGCAGCGGGCTCCGGATTTGCCTGTACGCCTCCTTCTGGCAGCACGGGACCGCCAGGATCACGTCCGCGTGCCAGCGAACCGCCTGCGCGAGCGCCTCGTCCGTGGCCGTGTCGCAGGCGTGGAGGCTGACAACGAGATCGACCTCCTCCTGCCTGTCGAAGCCGCCGATGTCGCCTTGCTCGAAACGAAGCCCCGCCGCACCGGAGCGGGCCGCAAGCGATGAGCACGCTTCGATCACGTCGTCTTTCAGATCGAGCCCGACGATGTCGACCTCCCGGCCGCGCAAGGCGGTCAGGAGATGATGGACGGCGAACGTGAGGTAGGACTTGCCGCAGCCGAAGTCGACGACCCTGAGCGTCCCGTCGGAGCGGAGCGCGGGAACGACGTCGTCCACAAGCTCCAGGAAGCGGTTGATCTGGCGGAACTTGTCGTAGCGACTCTTCCGCACCGCTCCCTCGGGCGTCATCACGCCGAGCTCGACGAGAAATGGAACCGGGTCGCCCTCCTCGAGCAGATACTGCTTCCGTCGGTCGTGGCCGCGTGACGAGGACGCTCTGGTCGGCGAACGCCTCAAGACGCTCTGGCCGAGAACCTGCCAGTCCGCAACCGCCGTCTGGAGCAAGCCCTGGCCGTAGTCCGCGAGCAGCAACCCCAGGCGTTGCCGCGCATCGTCAGGCGCCAGATTCTCGTGCGTGACACGGTCGCTTTGCTGCGCCGCGAATTGGAACGCGATCTCACCCCGCAACTCGACCGGCTCGACCGTCACCTTCCGCGGCAGCTCACCTGAACGAGGCTTCGAGAGGACGGCGCGGAGCAATTGGTCTTCCGAAAAGACGGCGTTCAGCAGGTCGTCGAGCGGCGTCATCTCCCGCCCATCTTGTCTGTTCAGGCCATGTCCGAGGGACTGTCCCTGGGACATGGCGCTTACAGCCCCGCCGCCTCGAGCAGCTTCAGCCAGAGCTCGCTCCGGGTCGGGAACGTCGGAACCGCGTGCGCGAGCCGCTCCAGCGGCACCTCGCCGATGACGGCGATCGTCGCGGCATGCAGCATCTCGCCGACCTCGAAGCCCACGAACGTGGCGCCAGCAACCACGCCGCGAACCTGGTCGATCACGAGCCGTGACGTTCCCGTCGTGTTGCGGCCGACGAAGCTCGCACCTGCGGTTCCGCTCGTTTCCACGTCGACGGCGCGCACGACCATCCCGGCGCCCTCTGCCGAGCCGAGCGTGTGACCCACTGCCGCGACCTGAGGATCCGTGAAGATGACGCGCGGCGAGAGCGGCCCGTCGGAGACCACAGACACGTTCTTCCCGAGGATCGCGTCCGCGGCGAGCCGTCCCTGATACTTGCCCATGTGGGTCAGCAGGGCGCGGCCGTTCGCGTCGCCGATCGCATAGAGCCAGTCGTGGCGTGGCGAGCGGAGGTTCGACCCGACCTCGATCGGCTTGCCCGCCTCGAGACCGACGGTCTCGAGGCCGAGCTCGTTCGTGTTCACGCTGCGGCCGACGGCGACGAGGAGCTCCGCTCCCCGCGCGCTCGGCCCGCCCTCGAGCTCGACGACCACCTCGTCTCCCTCGCGGGAGACGGCGACCGCCTTGCTGTCCGTCCGCACCTCGACACCGGCCTCGACGAGAGCGGCTCCGACCTCGGCCGACGCGAACGGCTCTTCGCGCACGATCACCCGGGGCGCGCCCTCCAGCAACACGACCCGCGTCCCGAGCGACGACCACGCCTGCGCCAGCTCGACACCGACGACGCCGCCGCCGAGTATGACGAGGCTTTCCGGAGGCTGCGTCGCCGTCGTCGCCTCCCGGTTACCCCACGGTCGCGCATCGGCAAGGCCAGGGATCGGCGGCATTGCAGGCCCGCTCCCGGTCGCGACGACGATCGCCTGGCGCGCCACGAGCACGTCCTCACCGACACGGACGCGCCGCTCGCCGTCCAGTCGCCCGTGGCCGCGGACGAGCGTCACGCCGCGTTGCTCGAGCCAGGGCAGCTGCGAGGAGTCGTCGCGATCGTGGATCACCTCGTCGCGGCGCGCGAGCACCGCGGCAGCGTCGAGCCCGTCGGCCTTCAGCCCCGGCACCCGCCGGACCTCGGCGAGCAGCTCGCCCGGACGCAGGAGCGACTTCGACGGCATGCAGGCGTAGTAGGAGCACTCGCCGCCGACGAGGTGTTGCTCGACGACCGCGACGTCGACGCCGGCTTCGCCCAGACGCCCGGCGATGACCTCGCCGGCAGGTCCGGCGCCGATCACGACGACGTCGAAGCTTCTTTCGGCCACGGCCGAGTCTGACACATCACGCGTGTGCGACCATCCGGGCGTGAGCGCGACCCTCGACGCACAGCGGCTGCGGCGGTTGATGGCGAGCTGGGCGACCGGCGTCGCCGTCATCACCAGCCGTGACGACTCCGGCCACCGGGGCGCAACGACGAACGCGCTGACCTCGCTCTCGCTCGACCCGCTACTCGTGCTCGTCGCCCTTGATCACGCTTCGAACACCCTCGACGCGATCCGCAACTCCGGCCGCTTCTGCATCAACGTCCTCGCCGCGGGACAGGACGAGCTCGCGCGGCGATTTGCGACGAAAGCCAGCGGCGAGGAGAAGCTCGCCGGCGTCCCGCACGAACTCGTCGACGGTGTCCCCGTTCTCCGCGGCGCGGTCGCCTGGCTCGCGTGCGAGCTCGACCGCGAACTCGTCGGCGGCGACCACACGATCCTGATCGGCCGGCCGCTCGAGGCCGGCGCGGACCCCGCCGCCCAGCCGCTGGTGTTCTACGGCGGCCGTTTCCACGCCGGCGCCTTCGACTGATCGGACGTGGACTTCACCCGCCTCGGGTGAGCAGGGGTCACCCGGAGGGCGCGTAGCCTCGCCGCGATCCTCGACGACTGGGAGGAATGGCAATGGCTACGAGCGAGGACCGCTACGAAGCGAGCGGTGAGCGGCCGAGCGGCTGGACGGTCGGGTTCGTGCTCTTCGCTGCGGTGATGTTGATGATCATCGGCGCGTTCCAGGCAATCGCCGGGATCGCCGCGATCTTCGAGGACGATTTCTTCGTCGTCGGCCCCAACTACATCTACGACGTCGACGTGACCGTGTACGGCTGGATTCACCTCATTCTCGGCGTGATCATGTTCCTCGCCGGCTTGGGCGTGATGGCCGGCGCGGCGTGGGCGAGAGTCGTCGGGATCGGGTTGGCGTCGCTGAGCGCGATCGCCAACTTCTTCTTCATCCCGTACTACCCGCTCTGGTCGATCCTCGTGATCGCCCTCGATGTTGCAGTCATCTGGGCGCTGGCGGTGTACGGCCGCCGGGAGGCCGGATTGGCCTAGCACCCGCGTCTCTGGTCGGGTGGGCGGTTCCTTCACGGAGCCGACCACCCGGTCGGCACGACCGAGCACCCTTTCACCCTGCCGGGGTGACGCCGCTTCACTCCCCGGCCGTGCAGTGTCCAGCCAACGCCGCGAGGGAATGAGCTGACGACCGAACGCTACGAGATCCGGATCAAAGGTCGAGTGAGCGAAGAGACCGCCTTCGCCTTCGATGGCCTGAGCGTCGACGTCCGCCCCGTCGAGACCGTTCTGCACGGGGACATCACCGACCAGGCGGCGCTTCACGGCATCCTCGACCGCGTCGCCGACCTCGGTCTCGAGCTGATCGAGGTCCGTCGCCTTCCGGACGCCCCGGCTGACCCGCGGGCGGCATCGGGGACGCCGCGATGAGCGCCCGAATGCGCATGATCCTCGCCCGAGTGCTCGTCGTCCTGGCAGCGCTGATCGCGGCGCTGAGCCTGCTTGCGGGCTTCATCCGCTACCAAGCGCTCGACAACGAGACCTTCAGCGACTCAGCCGCGGAGCTGATCGCCGACCCGACGATCCGCGACCAGATCGCGCTGACGCTCGTCGAGGCGCTCTATGCGAACGTCGATGTCCAGGCCGCGCTCGAGGAACGCCTGCCCACGGACCAGCAGGGCCTCGCCGGACCGATTGCGGCCGTCGCCCGAGAGCTCGCCGACCGGGCCGCGATCCGCGTCCTCGAGCGCCCGCGGGCGCAGGAGCTCTGGGTTCGGTCGCTGTCGACGACACACGAGCAGCTGCTGCGCGTGCTCGACGATGATTTGACGCACGTCCAGACCGAGGGCGGCTTCGTCGTCCTGAACCTGAGGCCGCTCGTGGTCCAGCTCGGCGACCGCGTCGCGATCTTCGGCCGCGTCGCCGAGAAGCTCCCCCCGGATACGGGGCGGATCCAGATCATGGAGGCCAACCAGCTCGAGGCTGTACAGGACGCGACGGACTGGCTGCAGATCCTCGGGCGCTTCCTCTGGCTCGTGCCGATCGCGCTCGCCGCGCTCGCGGTCTGGCTCGCGGGCGACAGGAAGCGATCGATCGTCCGAATGATCGCCATCGGCGCGATCGCCGCCGGCATGCTCGTCCTCGTCGCCCGCAGTGTCGCCGGGAACTACGTCGTCGACAACCTCGTACAGACGGAGTCGGTGCGACCGGCGGCGGCCGACACGTGGGAGATCCTGACCGCGCTCCTCCGCGACGGTGGCCGGACACTCGTCGGGGTCGGACTCGTGCTCCTGCTCGGCGTCTGGCTCGTAGGCCCCGGGGCGAGGGCGACGGCCGTCCGCAGGCGCATGGCGCCGTGGCTCGAGCGGCCCGAGATCGCGTACGGGGCGGCGGCGCTCCTGCTGGCGCTCCTCGTGTGGTGGGGCCCGACGGCGCAGACGCAGCGGTGGCAGGTGGTGCTTCTCTTCGCAGTGCTGCTCGGCCTCGGCGTCGCCGCGCTCACCCGGGCGGCGAGGGCAGACGAAACGCCGACCGACGTTACACCCCCGGCCGCGTGACCCAGATGCTGCTCGCGACGACGTTCTGGGAGACGTTCTTCCTGATCCTGATCTTCCTTCCGCTCGCGCTGATCTGGGCGGGTGCCCTCTTCGACGTCTTCCGGCGGGACGACCTCCACGGCGTCTCCAAGGCGCTCTGGGTGGCCGCAATCTTCCTCCTGCCGTTCTTCGGGACGCTGATCTATCTGATCGCTCGCCCCACCGGCGTGACTCCCGAGGAGCGGGACTTGATCGACCAGGCCAAGCGAGTCGCCGCTGCGCCGACGCCCGAGGCCCGCGCGTTTCAGCTCCAGGCGCTCGCCGACCTCCACGACCGCGGCAAGCTCACCGACGAGGAGTTCGCGGCCGAGAAAGCACGCGTGCTCGGAGCCTGACGGCCCGGGTCAGACGGGTATCTGACCGGCCACACAGGTGCCACGCCCGGTGCTCGAGTCGATCCGGATCGACCCGCCGACGGCCGAGAGCCGGTCGGCCAGGTTCGAGAGGCCCGTGCCGGACTCGACGCGGGACGGCTCGAACCCCTGTCCGTCGTCGTCAACGCGGAACCGGAGCTCGCCGCCGCCGTCGAACAGCAAGACGCTGGCGGAGGCCCCCGGCCCCGCGTGCTTGGCGACGTTCTGGAGCGCCTCCAGGCAGCAGAAGTAGACGGCCAGCTCGACCTCTGAGGAATGTCGGCGCAGACCCTCACCGGTCACGCTGATCGGGATCGCTGCGCTCTGCACTGCCGAGCGCAGCGCGGAGGCGAGGCCGTGCTGCGCGAGCACGTGCGGGTAGATCCCGCGCGCGATGCTCTGCAGCTCGTCGAGCGCCTCGTCGAGCTCGCGCTCGAGCTGCTCGACGATCGGTTGCTCCGCGGGCTGCAGCTGCTCGCCCGCGAGGCTGAGATGCACGCGGAGCGCGACGAGCCGCTGCTGGGCGGTGTCGTGCAGATCGCGGCCGATCCGGCGCCGCTCGGCGTCGGCGGCGGCGAGAGCGCGCGCCTGGGACGCGCGCAGCTCGCCCTCGAGTCGCCCAGTCTCGACGGCGAGCAGCGTCGCCGAGGCCGCGGCTTCGACGAGCTCCGGGTTCTCGGCGAGGGCGTCGTCGGTGTCGAGCGCCGCCACGGGGAGGCCGTCGCGGCGGATTTCCGTCCATCGCCGGCCGGAACCCTCGGGGGTACGCACGAGGTAGCCGCCGGCCGTGTCACGGAAGTGTCCGGCGGCGGGATCCCAGTAGCCGAGCCGAAGCGACGGGTCGTCGAGCGCGTCGATCACGATCGTGTGCCAGCCCTCGGGTGTGGGCCGGTTGGCGAGCTCGCTCAGGAGCCGGCGGAACGCCTGGCCGGCGAAGAGATCGGCCTGCAGGAGCGCGATCGCGAAGCCGAGCGGGAACACGATCCACATCCCGACGAGCAGCCACGAGAGCGCGTCGTACGTCCCCGCACCCACCCCGATCACGAGCACGGAGAAGTAGAAGACGAAGAGTGACGGCACGAGAAGCAGCGAGGTCGCAGCGATCGGGATGAGCGTTCGCCGCTGCGGCCGTGTCGCGGCCCGGAACCGCCGAATCCAAACGGCGGCGACACCGGCGACGACGGCGAGCCCGATGTAGGTGACGAACCTCGACACCGCCTCGAGCAGCTGCGATTCGGAGCCGACCTGGAACGGATTGCCCGGGCAGGCGTCGAGACATTGCGCAAGCGGCGCCTCGCCGACGAGCGTCGGAGAGAGGAGCAGCGACGCACCGAAGAAGAGCGCCAGAACGAAGACCAGCGTTGCGAGCAACCGGCGGTCGGAGGCATGTTGCAGCCGGCCGGTGGAGAAGGCGAGGCAGAGGTACAGGCTCATCGCGATCAGCGGTGCGAGGCCGACGACGCCGAGGCTGTAGACGAGCGGGAGATCAGACCCTTGCCACGAGATCGGCCAGGACATGTACCCGAGTGCGACAAGCAGCGGCCCGAGCCGGCTGGCGGGCCGGCGCTGCCACCAGAAGAGCCCGACGAGAACCGGCGCGACGACCAGATAGGTCCAGTAGGCGCTCGCTCCCCGTGGATGGACGAGGTGTTCGCTGGTCACTCCGAGCAGGAACGACGAGACGGCCACGGGCGGGAGCGCGACGACGGCTATCTGGCGCGCGTTCGCAACGATCCACGCGCGCGCCGAGCGGACGCGCGCCCCTTCGACATCCGCTGGAGCGGCGTAGGCTTCCGGGCTCGTGACCACGGCTTGAGTCTGGCGACTGCCCAGGATTTCCGCAAACCGCCGCCCTGCAGCTGGTGTCGATCTGGTTAACGACGACCGCACGTCGTCGGGACGCGGGTAGATTCTCGTGCGATGAGCGACCAGCTGACAATCGCGCTCGCCGACGACTCCTACCTGATGCGGGAGGCCATCGGCCAAGTACTGAGCGGGCTGGACGGGATCGCCGTCGCGGCGGTCTGCAGCGACGGCGACTCGCTGCTCGAAGCGGTCGACCGCGAGGCACCGGACGTCGTCATCACGGACCTGCGGATGCCGCCGGCCGGGGACGGCGAGGGGATCAGGATCGCGCACCGGCTCCGCGAGACGCACTCGGAGATCGGCGTGATCGTGCTCAGCCAGTTCGCCGAGCCGCTCCATGGCGCCGCCCTGATGGCGAACGGCGCCGAAGGCCGCGCGTACCTGCTCAAGGACCGCGTCCATGACAGCGAGGAGCTCCGGACGGCGATCGAGATCGTCGCCCGCGGCGGTTCGATCATCGATCCCCGCATGCTGGAGCTCCTGCTCAGCGCTCAGGGACGTCGTCGCGACTCGCCGCTGAACGAGCTGACACCGCGCGAGCGGGACGTGCTCGCAGGCATGGCGCAGGGCAAGAGCAATGCCGCGATCGCACAGAGCCTCGTCGTGACGACGCGGGCCGTTGAGAAGCACGTCGGTTCGATCTTTCTCAAGCTCGGACTGCCCGACGAAGCGGTCGTCAGCAGGCGTGTTTCGGCCGTTCTGCTCTACCTCGCCGAGGCTCCGACCGACAGCCGCAGCTGAGAGCGGCAGTGGTGCGCCCCCGGCTCGGGCCATCGTGCCTGCACGTAGACGGAATGCCTGCACGCCCCCTTGGGATTTGGCGACGTGACATGACAGACTCGAAGCCAGCCGGACTCCTACCGGCCGTCCAAGCCGAGACCCTGGTGGACGATGTCCACGGTTGCCGTCGAAAACACCCGTAGCGAGCACATGGTCCGCCGACGCCCGGCGGTGCCGTTTCCCGCCGCGAAGCTCGTCCCGCCCGCGTCGCCGGCCCACCTCGTGGGCCGCGGCAGGCTGCATGAGCTGATCGACCGCGGAACGACCGGGCTCGTCACGCTCGTCTCCGCGCATGCCGGCACGGGCAAAACGGTCCTGCTCTCGTCGTGGGCTGCGGCCGTCGAGCCTCGCCGGGTCGCCTGGCTCTCGCTCGATCGAGACGACAACTGGAGCCCTCGGTTCTGGCTCGGTGTCGAGCGCGCACTCGCGAACGCCGGCGCGCTCCGCAGCGCAACCGGCGACGGGTCGGCGACGCGGATCGCCGAGCGGCTCGACGATCGCTCGGAGCCGGTCGTGCTCGTGCTCGACGATTTCCACGAGATCGAGAGCCGGATCGTCCAGCGGGAGCTGCAGACGCTGCTCGACCGCTCGCCGCCCGGACTTCGCCTGGTGATCTCCACCCGGGCCGACCCGCGCTTGCGCCTGCAACGTCTACGCCTCACGGACGACCTGACGGAGATCCGCGCAGCCGAGCTGGCGTTCACGGTCGAGGAGTGTGGCGAGGCTCTGGAGCCGTTCGCCGCCGACCTCGCGGCCGGGGATGTCGAGACGCTGTACAACCGGACGGAGGGATGGGTAGCCGGGATCCGTCTTGCCGCGCTGTCGCTCGCTTCGGAGTCCGACCGTGCCGGCTTCCTGCGTCGATTCGCCGGCGACGATCGCGCGGTGGCCGACTATCTGCTGAACGAAATCCTCGACCGACAGCCCGACCGGCTGCGGGAGTTCCTGCTCCGGACCTCGGTGCCCGACACGATCAGCGCGGAACTGGCCGATGCCTTGACGGGCCGGCGTGACGGCGGCCGGGTGCTCGCCGAGCTCGCGGCGGCGAACTTCCTCGTTTCCAGCCACGCCGGCTCCGACATCCGGTACCGCTACCACGGGCTGCTGCTGGAATTCCTCCGCGCGCAGTTGCGGCGGACGCGGCCACACGACCTCGGGCTGCTGCAACGGCTCAGCGCCCGCTGGCACTGGCAGGCACACGAGCCGGTGCCCGCGTTTCGGGACGCGCTTGCCGGCGGCGACTGGGATCTCGCCGACGAGATCGCCGCCGAGGCGTGGCACGTCGTCGCCCTGGAGGACGACGGCGCCGAGCACGGCGCACTCGTCCAGATCGGCCCAGAGGTTGCTTCAGGTCGTCCCAGTCTCGGCGTGCTCAGCGCGTTCGCGAGCCTCGCGCAGGGGGACCGGCAGGAAGCCGAACGGCGGCTGGAAGCCGCGAGCGATGTCCCCGACGCCAGCGGCGGCGGGCGCGTTCTCCGCCTTCAAGCAGAGGCCGCGCTCGCGCGGTTGGACGGCGACTACGTGCTCCTCGAGGCGCTTGCCGCTGAGCTGGCCGACGCTCCGGCCGGAGGCGGCTTCGACGCGACCACCCGCGCTGCGGCTCAAAGCGCGCGCGCACTCGCCCACCTCGGAGCGGCGAAGTCCGCTCGCGGTGAGCTCGGCGAAGCAGACGCGCTGCTCGGGGCGGCGCTCGATCTCTCTCGCCGCACAGGGCTGCGAACGATGGCGGCAAGCGTGCTCGGCGAGCTGGCGCTGCTCGATGCGGGGTGCGGCCGCCTCCGTCGGGCCGTCGAGCTGGCAACCGACGCGGTCCAGGACGCGGAACTCGGCGGCCCGGCGGTCGGTACTCCGCTCGTCGGAGCCGAGCTCGCGCTCGGCTGGGTGCACCTGATCTGGGACGACCTCGGAGCCGCGGAGCGGCATCTCGATCGCGCCGCTGCCGCGGCAGACGCCGCGGGCGACCGCGGGGGACGGCTCGCTGCAGCCGCACTCGGGTCGCTCGTCCGCGGCGCCCGAGGCCCGCGGGCGGCCGCTGCCGCGCTGGCGGAGCTCCGCGGCAGGACGATCGATCTGGACGAGTGGCAGCCTCCGCTTGCATTGGCGCCCATCCTGGAGACCGCCGAGGCGCGCCTGCTGGCCGCGCGCGGAGACATGGAGGCAGCGGACGCCGCTCTCGACCGGAAGGCAGCTCGCTCCAGAGAGTCGGCGGCGATCGCATTGCTGCGGGCGAGGCTCTTGCTCGGCAAGGGTGAGCCGGAAGCTGCGCTCGAGCTCCTCGAATGCTGGCCGGACGAGCAGCTCACCTGCTTCGGCCTCCGGATCGAGGGGTGCGTGCTGACGGCGGTCGCACGTCATGCCGTCCACGACAACGAGGGTGCCGGCGATGCCCTCGAGCAGGCACTCGCCCTCGCCGGGCCGAACAGCCATAGGCGGCCGTTCCTCGACGGCGGCTCAGCCGTCCAGGTGCTGCTCGAGCAGCGGATCAGATGGGGCACTGCGCACCGCTCGTTCGCGGGCGAGCTCCTGGCCGCTTTCCGCAAGCGCGCGCCGAGCGTGGCGGTGACGAGGGTGGAGTTGCTCGAGCCTTTGAGCGGACGCGAGCAATCAGTGTTGCGCTTCCTCCCGACGATGATGTCGAACGCCGAGATCGCCGGCGAGCTCTTCGTCACGTCGAACACGGTCAAAACGCATCTGAAGAGCATCTACCGGAAGCTCGCCGTGTCGCGGCGACGGGACGCAGTTGAACGGGCGCGTGCACTCGAGCTGCTCTGACGAGCGGCCTGACGATCACCCCGTCGGGGTGACGCAGCGCCACCCGGCGTTGCACGAGCATCGGCCGGGGAGACCGAGAGGAGGAGAGACGCACGTGGTGATTCGAGGGCGGAGACCCGTTCGGCGGGCCGGGATGGTCGGTGCCTCCACTCATCCGGCAGGCGGGAGCACGCGGTTTGGAGCCGGGCTCGCGGTGCCGCAATCGGGCTTGATCGAGGAGCTGGAACGACTCAGAAGTGCTCTGACCGTTGAGGAGTTCGTGGCTGCGAAGCGACACCTGCTTGCGCGCTAGAGAGGAGGAAGATGACGGTCGGACCGATTCAGCTGCTGGTGGTCGGCTTTGAAGGCGGAGAGGTCGAGAGCGAGATCCTCGCCGAGCTCGACCGGCTTCGCGAGAACGACACCGTTCGGCTTATCGACCTCTTGTTCGTGCGCAAGGACGACGACGGCAACCTGGAGAAGATCCTTCGGAGCGACCTCTCCCCGGAAGAGGCTGAGGCGTTCGGCGCCACCGTCGGTGCACTGATCGGCTTCGGCGCAGCCGGCGAGGAGGAGGCCGAGCTCGCAGCGATCGAGGGAGCGGCTGCGCTCGAGGACGGCCACGTCTACGACGAGGAAGTCTGGTACGTCGACGACGCGATCCCGAACGGAACCGCTGCCGCTGTAGCGCTGCTCGAGCACCGCTGGGCGATCCCCCTGCGCAAGGGCATCCGCAACGCGGGCGGCTTCCACCTCGCGGACGCCTGGGTCCACCCCGCCGACCTCGTCGACATCGGGATCCTCGCGGCCGACGAGACCGAGCTGCAGCTCAGCGGGTCGTAAGGCACTCTTTCACGAGAAAGGAGGCTCTGTGCTCGTCGGCTCCACGTTCTGGGATGTGTTCTTCCTGCTGCTGATCTGGATTCCGCTGATCACGCTCTGGATCTTCGCGCTGGCGGACATCTTCCGCCGTCGCGACATGCGCGGCGTCTCGAAGGCGCTCTGGGTCGCGTGCGTTGTGTTCGTGCCCTGGCTCGGCACGTTCATCTACCTGCTCTCCCGGCCGCAGATGGATGTCGCCATGGACGACTATGCGCACGACATGGAGAAGCACACCCGGCCTGTGACGTAGGCCGGGGCTCCGTCGTCAGACGATCCCGAGCTCGTGCCCGCGAATCACGGCCTCGAGGCGCGTGTGGACGCCCAAGCGCCCCATCAGCCCGCGCACGTGGTTCCGCACGGTCTCGGTCGAGATGCCGAGACTTTTCGCGATGTTGTCGGTCGAGTGGCCCGCAGCAACGTAGCGGAGCACGTCGAGCTGCCGCGGTGTCAGATGCACCGAGTTCGTCTCCTTCCTCGCCGGCTCGCCCGTCGGGTCAGCGAGGCCGAACACGCCGACGATCGACCCTTCGTGGACCAGCTGCGTCGAGCTGATGTCGACCTCGACGCGGCGACCGGCCATCGTGCGGACTGCGATGGTCTCCTCCGTCGACTGCACGGTCCCGAGGAGCTTCGCCGCAAACTCCTGCCGCGCCCTGGTGGCGTACTCGGGCTCGACGATCTGCGTGATCCGCTTGCCGCGCATGTCGCCGAACTCCCGGACGGCGGCCATGTTGAGCCAGCGGACGACGCCGTTCCGGTCGAGGATGTAGGCGGGCATCGGCAGCCGGGCGATCGAGGGCGACAAGTCAGGCGCGATCCGTTGCAGCTCCTTCTGCAGACCGGACTCGGTCAGCATTGCCGAGCGCCTCCGCCCAACGTGCGAATTGACGCATGCGCGTCATGACACTTTCGCGTTTTCAAGTCAGGCTCCGACCGGAGCTCGGAGATGGGGTCGCACGGTTCTCCGAGATTTTCCCCTCCCGGGGCGTCCGGTTTCCTACTTCGACGGCTAGGGGACCGGATCCCCCCGGGAACCAAGCTCCCGTGTCGGTCTCGCTGCACGGAGACAGCCTCACCTCTCTTCTCTGGAGCGTAGTCATCCGATTCGCATGATTCTTCCCTTTCATCCGAGTTGGATGACGACGCGGCCGCGTCGAACCTGAGACGATAGTCCCATGGGCTATGGGCCGATCCAAATGCTCGTCGTCGGATTCGACGGCAACCAGTTCCGCGGCGAGATCTGGCCGGAGCTCGAGCGTCTGAAGCGGGAAGGGGTCGTCCGAATCATCGACCTCATGCTGGTGCGGAAGGACGAGGCAGGGGCGGTTACGCACATCCGCGCGAGCGACCTCAACTGGGAGGAAGCGACCGAGTTCGGCGAGGCGATGGGTGCGCTCGCAGGCTTCGCGCGGGACGGGCTTCCAGGGATCGAGCGCGGCGGCATGAAGGGGCTGGCGGAGATGATGGACGGCCACCTCTTCAACGACGACGACGTCTTCCGGCTGGAACAGCTCGTGCCCGCCGGGATGACGACCGCCGTGGCGCTCATGGAGCACGTCTGGGCCGAGCCGTTTCTCGGGGCCGTGTCGCGAGCGAACGGCTTCGAGCTGCTGAACGAGTGGGTGACGCCGATTCAGATCATGGAGACCGGCGGAGCGTTCGAGCGGCGTCGCGCCTGGAGCGACGACAGCGCCTAGCCGTGCAAACACGCTGAAGACGACCGGGGAGTCGCGTACACGCGGCTGCGCCGGGTCGAGCTGACCGTGCGAGACGGCAAAGTGAGCCGCTACGAGATGCGCAGCGTCGGGTGACCGGGCCAGCCGCCGTTCAAGGAGCTCCGCGTGTTCTTCCGGCTCAGTAGCCTCGAACTCGCCGCGCTCGTCATCGGGGTCGCACTCGCGGCGATCGCGATCGGCTTCCTCGTCGGCCGTTCGCTGCGACGCCGGACCGCCGACCTCCACGAGCCCGTCGGCGTCGTCCAGACGGCGTTGCTCGGCTTCGTCGGCCTCATCCTCGCCTTCGGCCTGGCGCTGGCAGTGGGGCGGTACGAGACTCGCCGCGCCTCCGTGGTCGAAGAGGCGAACGCGATCGGAACGACCTACCTGCGGGCACAGACGCTGGCCGAGCCGATGCGGAGCCGTTCGCTCGAGCTCCTGACCGACTACACCGACGCGAGCATCCGGCTGGCGCAGGCCGTTCCGTCGAGTTCTGCCGCGAGGAAGGCTCTCGCCGACGGCCAGACGCTCCAGCGCGAGCTGTGGGCTCTCGCGGGCCGCTCGCTCGCCGCCGCCCCGACCGCGAGCGCGCCGCGGCTGTACGTCGAGACCCTCAACCAGATGATCGACCAGCAGACCGTGCGCAAGGCGGCCCTGAACAACCGGGTGCCACCGGCGGTGCTCTGGTTCGAGCTGGCGAGCGCGATGATCGCGCTCGGGTTGCTCTCGTTCTACCTGGCGCTGCTCGACCGCAGCGTGTGGACGGTGCTCATTGCCGCCGCACTCGTCAGTTTCCTGCTCCTCGTCACCTTCGACCTCGACCGGCCCAGGCGTGGGCTGATCACCGTTCCCGACACGCCGCTGACCGATCTGCGCGCATCGATGAACCTGCCCCCCGCCGCCTCCGCTCCTCCTTAGTCGGCGGTGGGGCACGCACATCGGGGCTGGTGCCGACCACCCGGAAAGAGTGGTGCGCCCGCGCTGGTACCGGCGCAACGGACCTCCCATACTCCCTGGCATGCCGCGCTCGAGCTCCGGCCGAACGCGATCCGAGTCGTCGAACGTCGTCGAAGCAACGGTTCGCGTGCCGTCACCGCCCCCCTGGGCGGTGTCGAGAACGCCGCTCGTGAATCGCCTGCGCGCGGCATCGGCGTCCCTCGTCATGCTTGTCGCCCCGGCCGGATACGGCAAGACGACGCTCGCGGCGCAGTGGGCCGAGCGCGATCGCAGACCGTTCGCGTGGCTCTCACTCGACGAGTCCGACGACGACGCCCACCTCCTTCTCGCGCGGCTCGCCGGTGCGCTCGACTGCCTCCGCTCGGACGACGAGCGGCCGGTCACCGTCGCCCGGCCGAAGGACTGGTCGACTGAGCTCGTCCGGCTTTCCCGTCGCCTGAGCTCGCTCGGCGACTTCGTGCTCGTGCTCGACAACGCTCAGGCGGTCCACTCGCGCAACTCGACGAAGGTCCTCTCGACGCTGGCCGAGCACGTCCCGCCGGGATCGGCGCTGACACTGGTGGGACGCCTCGCGCCGTCGTTGCCGATCGCGCGCCTTCGCGCGGACGGGAAGTTGCTCGAGCTGCACGCCGGTGACCTGGCGCTGAGCGCGCGCGAGAGCGAGGCGCTCTTGCGCGCGCTCGAGGCGGGGCTCACGGAGAACGAGGCCGCCGAGCTCCTCGCCCGGTGCGAGGGGTGGGCGGCGGGCCTTCGCCTCAGCGCGCTCGCCGCACGTGAGCGAGACGACGACGTCCATCATGCGCTGCCCGGCGGCGACGATCGGTTCCTGGCGGAGTATTTCCGCTCCGAGTTCCTCTCGTCGCTGACGCCCGACCTACAGACATTTCTCCGCAGAACCTCCGTCCTCGACCGCCTCAGCGCGCCGGTCTGCGACGCAGTGCTCGAGCGGACTGACTCCGGCCGCCTCCTCGCCTCGCTCGCGCAGATGCAGCTGCTTCTCGCCCCGCTCGACCGGCGCGGCGCCGCGTACCGTTGTCACCCCCTGCTTCGAGATCTGCTCGGGCGAGAGCTCGCCGAGACGGAGCCCGAGCTCGTCGCCGCGCTCCACCGCCGTGCGGCGGACTGGTTCGAGGACGACGGTGAGCCGGCGTCGGCGCTCGGCCACGCAGAGAGATCCGGCGACATCGATCGCGTGGCGCGGATCCTGACTGCGATCGCGCTGCCTGCGTATTACCGGGGCCGAATCGGTGAGGTGGAGCGCTGGCTCGCTGCGTTCGACGACGGACAGCGGCTCGAGCGCTACCCGGCTGTGGCCGTGCTCGGAGGCTGGATCCACGCCCTTCGCGGCCGCCCGGCCGCAGCCGAGCGCTGGCTCGCCGCAGCCGAGCGCGGCATCGCGTCCGACGCGCCGACCAACGGCGACGACGCCGTCGCGCCGGCCATCTCGGTACTACGCGCCGCGCTGTGCCGTCACGGCGTCGAGCAGATGTGCTCGGACATCGAATCCGCGCTCGCCGACCTGCCGCCCACGAGCCTGTGGCGCCCGACGGCGCTGCTCCTACTCGGCTGCACGCTGGTGCTGCGCGGTCAGGACGAGCTCGCCGACGCGATCCTCGCCGCGGCGGAGGAATCGGCCGAGCGTCTCGACGCGACCGACACGCTCATCGTCGCGATCAGCGAGCGCGCGCTCCTCGCGTCCACGCGCGGCGAGCATGGACTGGCCGAGGCACATTCCCTGCGCGCGCGAGCCCTGGCCGAGGAATACCGGCTCGACGGCTACACGACGACCGCGCTGGAGCTCGCCTCCTCGGCGCGATCCTCCCTGCGCAGCAGCGACTGGGATGACGCACGCTCCAGCCTGGCGTCCGCCCATACCCTGACGCCGCGTCTGACCGAAGCGCTCCCGTGGCTGGCGGTGCAGACGCGCCTCGAGCTCACACGCGCCTACGTGACGTTGCGTGACGCGGAGGCTGCCCGAACGGTTCTGTCGGAGGTGCTCGAGATTCTGCAGCGCCGGCCCGCGCTGGGCGTCCTGCCCGGGCAGGCGTCGGAGCTGCAGGCCGAGGTCGATGCGATGTGGATCGCCGACGAGCGCAACGGCGCCGGCCTGACGCGGGCCGAGCTCCGGTTGTTGCCGCTGCTCGCCACGCATCTCTCCTTCCGCGAGATCGGCGCCCGCCTCTACGTCTCGCGCAACACGGTCAAGACGCAGGCGATCTCCGTCTACCGCAAGCTCGGCGTCTCCAGCCGCAGCGATGCGATCGACCACGCGATCCGCCTCGGCCTCGTCGCCGTACCCTCAGAGCAGGTGAAGAGCTGAGCGCCTCGCTGGCATCTCATCCTCGGCGGGTGAGGTTGCATCACCCTCGCTCCCAGGATGGTGAGTGCGCATGGTGATCCGGATCCTGATCATCGCGGCCGTGGCGATCTACCTCGTCTACTGGGTGCGCGCGGTGATCGACCTCTTCCGACGCCACGATCTGACCAAGTCCGCGAAGGCAGCCTGGATGATCTTTTTGCTGATCCTCCCTTTCATCAGCCTGATGATCTACCTCATGGTCCGTCCGCCGAGACGGGCCGGCGAGCACTGAATTCCGTCCCGCGCTAGGAGACGGTCGCGGGGCGGCGTGCGACGAGGCTGCCCACGAGCATGTCGATCAGGAACGAGACGATCGCCATGATGATCGCGCCCCAGATCGCCGTCCACCAGAACTCGTCGATCGTGAAATGGCTCGAGATGCCGTCCGTGATCTGCAGCAGCAGGGCGTTGACGAGGATCGAGAAGAGGCCGAACGTCAGCACCGTCAGCGGGAACGTGATGATGCGGAGGAACGTGCCGATGATCGCGTTCACGATCCCGAAGAGAAGCGACACCCAGAGGTAGCCCCAGAAGCCGCCCGAGACCTCCATCCCGGGCAGGATCCAGGTCGTCACGGCGAACATGACGGCGATCAGGGCCCAGCTGAGCAGCAATCCGACGATCATTCGAGCGCGAGCGTATTCGATGCGCCGGATGGCTACGCGTCGTCGACGGGCTCGGCGAGCCCGGCCGCGCGGACGATCTTCCTGCCCGCGGAGACGACGCGGAGGGTGCCGACGATCGGCGCGACCGCGACGAGCGCGCCGAGGATCTGGTCGAGATCGAGCTCCGCCTCGTCGGCCGCATCGAGCTGGGCGACCCAGGAGACGAGCGGCCCATCGAGTGCGACGAGCGCGGCGATCTGGACGAGCCGGTGCGTCTCGGCGTCGAGCTCGGCCGGAAGCTCGAGGGCACTCAGATCGGCCCGGGCCAGGGCGCACAGCCTCTCTTCCGTCTCGGTACGTCGCATGGCCGGCGCCACCTCCTCCGCGGGCCTCACGAGCTCAGGCTGCCGATCCCGTCGCCGATCGGCCTTGCCACCGAGGACATTGTCGGGACGGGGCTGATCGCGACTCCGATCGCCAGCGGCGGTACATCGCCGATCGCCTGACCCATGACCTGATTCTGGCGCTGGTGGGCTGAGCTACATCATCCCGAGGGGGTGATCGGCGGCAGCGGATCCTCGACCGGAGCCGGCTCGACGTCGCCGCCGGTGTGGCGCCTCCACGTCGCCGCCGCGACGAGGCCGACGAGCAGGGTCGGGACGATCGTCAGGAACCGGTAGACGAGGACAGCTGCGACAACGCCGGCGTTGTTTCCGCCGAATCCGATCAGGGCGCTCGTCAGGCCGACCTCGACGATCCCGATCCCACCGGGCGTGATCGGGATCGTGCCGATGATCCGGATGAACGACCAGGCCGCGAAAGCCTCTGCGAGCGACACCTCCGCCGCCGGGACGTCGAACGCGCGGAGCGCGACGACGAGGACGGCGAAGACGCTGAGGCTGCCCGCGAGCGCTGCTGCCGTGAGCACGTGCCAGCGGCGCCGGAGCAGGTCACCGGCGCTCTGGCGGAAGCGTTCGAAGCTCGGCCCGCCCCACGCGACCGGGCCACGGCGGATCCTGGCGAGCAGCCAGTCGGCGACGGCCGCGGCGAGCTCGCCGATGTCGCCTGCGAGCCGCTTGCTGACGAGCACGACCGCGAGCGCGGCGACCGCGACCCCGAGCACTGCGACGCCGACGAAGGCCACGACCCCGAGCAGCTTCGTGTCGCCGCCTTCGCTGTTGAGCAGGAAGACGGCGACAATCGGAAAGGCCAGGTTGAGGAACTGGTTCCAGAGGCCCGTCAGCGTCACGGCACGGGCGACCTCACGCGCGACGAATCCCCAGCGCCGCAGCATCGCGTACGACGTGGCGACACCGGCGGCGAGCCCGCCGGGAACGACGATCGAGAGCGCGGTGGAGACCTGTGTGACCGTGATCGCCTGGGGGAACGACAAGCCGGGGAGCGCGACCATCCACGGCGGCGCGAACGTGAGCAGGTTGACGAGCGTCGTCGCGAACAGGAGCGCGATCCACTCCCACGACAGGTCCTGGACGAGCGCCCAGACCTCGCGGTAGTCCGCGATCGTCGGCAGGACGAACGCGAACGTGGCGACGACGATGCCGAGGCTGACTGCGCCGAGCCCGACCCGCTTGAGCGTGCTTCGGTCCGGTCGGCTCACCGCGACCGTGGTGACTCCGCCACGGCGCCTACGTTACCCGGCCCGGGCGGACGAGAGGCCATATCACCCTGTCCGGGTGAACACCTCCGGCCCCGGAGCGGTTACCGTCTTCCCGTAATGGCCTCGACGAACGCAGTGCGGCTCGGTGTGCTCCCCGTGATGACGGCACTGCTGCTCGCAGCAGGCTGCGGCGGCAGCGACGACGAGACCTCCGGAGCGACGGACTGGGCAACCTCGGTGTGCTCGGCGACGACGACGTGGGCGGACTCTGTGTCGGCCGCGGCGACGTCGCTCCAGGGCGGCAACCTGTCCGAGAACAGCCTCGAGAGCGCGGTCGACGACGTCAAGGAGGCGACGGAGACGCTCGCCGACGATCTCGAGGACGCTGGCAAGCCCGACACGGAAGACGGCCAGGAGGCCAAGGATCTGGTCGATCAGCTCGCCCAGGAGATCGACGAGGGCGTGGAGGCGATGGAAGACGCCGTCAACGACGTCCAGGGCGGGACCGACATCGTGACCGCGATCACGACGATCGGGAGCACGCTCTCGACCATGAGCAGCGAGGTCGGCGGCATCGTCGACCAGCTCGAGGCACTCGATCTGGGGACGGAACTGGAAGACGCGTTCACGAACGCCGACGAGTGCGCGAGCCTCCGCTCCGGCGGGTGAGCCGCGGAGTCGTTGACCTGGGGCTCGGCGAATGAGCCTCGTCTGGCCGATCCTCATCCTCATCGCGTGTGCCGCCGTCGCGATCGGAGCGATGCTGCTCGTCCGCAGGCAGGCACCCGAGGGCAGCTATTTCAGCGACGGCGACCGGGCGTCCGGCGTGTTCGGCGTGATCGCGACCGGCTTCTCGGTCCTGCTCGGCTTCGTCATCTTCCTCGCCTTCACGAGCTACGACGAGACGAAGCAGGGCTCGGAAGTCGAGGCGCTCGTGCTCGCGCAGCAGTTCGAGACGGCGCAGTTCATGCCCGAGTCCGTCCGTGACGCGCTCGGGAACAGCATCGTCTGCTACGCCCGCTACACCGTCAGCCAGGAGTGGCCGCGCCTCAAGGCGGGCACCCAGGGCAACAGGTTCAACCCGTGGGGAGTGGAACTCTTCCGCACGCTCGAGGATACGAGACCGAACGGCCCGACAGAGGAAGCCGCCTTCTCGAAGTGGCTCGACCAGACCTCCGAGCGCGAGGCGGCGCGCCAGGACCGCCTTCATGCCGCGGAGGGCGTTGTCCCGACGCCGCTCTGGCTCGTGCTCTTCCTCGCCGCAGCGATCATCGCGATCTTCATGCTCTTCTTCGCCGACAGCGCCGAGCGGGCGAAGACGCAGGCGCTCCTGATCGGCTCCGTCGTCTCGGTCGTCGTCGCCACCATGCTCCTGCTCTCGTTCCTGGACAACCCGTACTACGGCGGCGTCGGTGGGCTCAAACCTGTGGCCATGGAGCGGACCGAGCAGATCCTGGCCCAGCAGCGGACCATTGTCGGCACCCGCACGCCGCTCCCCTGCGACCAAACCGGTGGCCCGCGTTGAGCGAGAAGCACCACCGCGACTACGCCGAGATCGTCGCCACCGTGCTGCTGTCGTTCGCCGCGGTCGCAACCGCCTGGAGCGGCTACCAGGCGACGCGCTGGAACGGCGAGCAGGCGAAGGCGGCCGCCCGGACGAACGCCATCAGGGTCGAGGCCGCGCGCGCCCAGGGGCTGTCCGAATCGCAGACGCAGGTCGATGTGGCGACGTTCATCCAGTGGGTCGACGCCTACGCGCTCCAGCGAACGGAGCTGTCGGACTTCTATTTCAAGCGCTTCCGCGCCGAGTTCAGGCCCGCGGTCAACGCCTGGCTCGCGACCAGGCCTCTCAGGAACCCGAAAGCGCCGCTGACCCCGTTCGCGATGCCCCAGTACAAGCTCGCCGCAGCGGCCGAGGCGAAGCGACTGGACGCCGCGGCCGAGGTCTCCTCGGCGGAAGTGCGGCGGTACATCCAGCGCGGGTCGAACTACGTCCTCGGCGTCGTCCTGTTCTCGGTGGCGCTGTTCTTCGCTGGGATGAGCACTAGGCTCACCGACGTCCGCCTCCGGACGATCACGCTCACGCTCGGCTGCATGGTCTTCCTCGGCACGCTCATCTGGATCGCGACCTCACCCGTGAGCATCGCGATCTGACACCTCAAGGTGTCTGGGAGCGGCGCAAGCTCCTCGCGCTGGTCGATCGCAGCCTCCGAGACGCCGCAAGCGGGGCCGGCGCCCCGTCCGCAGCCTGCGATTGCGGCTCGTTCCCCGCGTGAAAGGCGACCCCACCGACCATCGTGGCCCGAAGCAGCGGACGCCTTCGCCTGGCCAACATCTCGCGATGCCTCCTTTTCCGGCTGGACGATTGTCGTCGCAGTGGAGCTTCGCCGCCTCACCGCATCGGCTCATCGTCCGGTTGGGATGAATGAACCGGACGACGTGAGGGAGGATGTCGGGACCGGTGGCTTCGATCCTCTACGTCGGGCACGCGACCACGCTGATCGAACTGGACGGCGTCCAGCTCGTGACCGACCCACTCCTGCGCCGCAACGTCGGCCATCTGAGACGGCTGGTCCCGCTCGGCGAGACCCTGCCGGCGCCGGACGCCGTGCTGCTGTCGCATCTGCACACCGATCACCTCCACCTGCCGTCGCTCCGGCGTCTCGGCCAGACCGTCCCGCTGCTCGTGCCCCGGGGTGCCGGCGGGCTCCTCCGGCGGCAGGGGTTCCGGCGCGTCGTCGAGCTGGCGCCGGGTGACATGACGAACGTCGGCGAGCTGACGATCGGAGCCGTGGCGGCCCTCCACGACGGCAGGCGCTATCCGGTCGGGCGGGCGATCGCCGCGAACGGCTATACCGTCACGGGCTCACGGTCGCTCTACTTCGCGGGCGACACCGACTACTTCGAGGCGATGAACGAGTTCGCCGGCGCCGACGTCGCCCTGCTCCCCGTCTCCGGCTGGGGTGCAAAGGTCGGCCCTGGACACCTCGACCCGACCCGTGCGGCCGAGGCGCTCCGCCTGCTCGAGCCACGGCTGGCAATCCCGATCCACTGGGGGACGTACGCACCGTTGCACTGGCGGCTCTCGCGCCACCAGCCGCCGTTGGACGATCCCGCTGGAGCCTTCGCCGCCGCTGCCGCCCGCGTTGCGCCCGACGTCGAAGTGCGCATCCTTCAACCGGGCGAGCGCACAGAGATCTGAGCTCACTCTCGCCCGACGAGCCACGCCTGCGCCTGCCGGTACGCCTCGGCGCTCGACTCGCCGACGACGCTCGTCGCCTCGAAGACGTGCACCCTGCCGTCGACGTCGACCCGCTGGGTCCGCTGCAGCTGCGCCAGCAGTCCGCTGTCCACGCCGCTCAGGAAGAGCCGGCCGTCCACGTCCTTGAGGCGATCCGCATAGTCGGCGAGCACGACGAACGCGGTCGCGCCGAGCGCCGTGCGGCCTCGCAGCCGCAGCACGACGACGGGCGACTCGGCGCCCGCCGGGTCGGGAAGCTTGGCCTGGAGCGTGCGCGAACCGGCGTAGTAGAGGCTGCCGTAGACGTCGATCAGCATCACGTCGCGGCTGCGCAGCCGCTCGGGTGCCGGGCGCTCGTCGAAGCGGCCGTCTAGGCGCGGGACGAGCTCGACGACGGCGAGGTCGAGCGCCTCTTTGTTCAGCTGCAGCAGTAGCGAGAGCGCGACGCCGATCCCGACGGCCTGCGGGATCGTCAGGAACAGGGTCGCGAGGAAGGTCGTGACGATCGCGATCTGCGACGTCCGGCCGGTGCGGAAGACCGTCTGGATCCCGCCGACTCGGATCGAGCCGATCGCAGCAAAGATCAGCACGGCGGCGAGCGTCGGCATCGCGACGCGCCCGACGATCCCTGAGAAGGCAACGAGGATCGTGAGCATCCAGATGCCGACGAAGATCGACGCCCAACGCGTTTTCGCGCCCGAGGAGACGTTGAGCGCGGTCTGCCCGACGGAGCCGCCGACCGGGATCCCTCTGAAGAGACCGGCGGCGACATTACCGGCGCCTTGCGCGATGAAGTCGCGGCTCCCATCGGGACCTCGTTCCGTCGGGATTTGGCGCCGCCTCGCTGACTCCCGCGCCCTGCACGAGCACGATCGCGGCGATCGAGAGCGCGCCGGTGATGACGCTGATGGAGAACAACAGACTCAGCTCGGGGAGATGCGGGACCGGGACTCCCTGAGGGATGTCGCCGACGTCGTCGACGCGCTGGATCGACGCGACGCCGAGCGTCAGCAGCGTCGGCACCGCGAGCGCGATCACCGGGGCGAACGGCGCGATCCGCGTGCGCGCGAGCAGGGCGAAGAGCGCGAGCGCGCTCAGCCCGACGAGCAGGGAGGCCAGCTCGATGTCCGACGGATGCGTGATCAGGTCGATCGCCTTCGCCAGGGAGGTCGACCCCTCCACTCGAGCCCCCGCGAGATGGGGCAGCTGGCCGAGGATGATGTTCGCGGCGACGCCGGTGAGGAAGCCCATCATCACCGAGACCGACACGAAGCGCGTGTAGCGGCCGAGCCGGAGCAGGCCGGCGGCGATCATCAGTGCGCCGGCCACGGTCACGATCAGGAAGAGGCCCGCCGACCGATCCGCCGGGTCGAGGCCCTCGATCGCCGATCCGGCGGCGAGGGCGGACGCCCCCGTCGTTGTGATCACCATCAGGCGCGTGCTCGCTGTCAGGCCGCCCGCAATCGGCCCGGCAAAGACCGCGTAGAGGCCGTGGATCGGATTGACGCCGGCGAGGACCGCGCAGGCCATGCCGTCGGGCACGCCTGCGATCGCGCCGGGTACACCGGCGATCGCGTCGCGCTTCAACCTCCGACGGTCGGGGCGCATCGACGCGAGCCGGCCGGCAATGCCCGCGAGAAGCACCTAGGGACCTCAGCGGTCGCCGGCCACGACCCAGGCGACGAGGCCCAACGGGATGGCCGCGAGGGCGATGACGATCCCGATCAGGGCGAAGTCCAGCACCAGCAGCACGGCACCGACGACGACGCCGGCGGCCATGACCCCGAGGCCGACGAGGAGGGGTGGAACGTTCATGGAAAATCTCCCTTGTTCTTGGGGCTGGTCATGGAGCCTCATGGACGATGCAGCGAAAGCCGATGTGGGCCGTCGACGTGTCCACCGTCTCGCCCTGCCTGGCCGCCGGCCGGTAGCGCAGGCAGTAGTTGGGCGCGCACAGGTGCGAGCCGCCCTTGATCACCTTGCGTGGGAACTGCTCGCCCGGCAGCGTGGGCGGCGCACAGCACGGTGCGCTCTCCGCCCCATCGTCGTTCGCGAACCAGTCGCTCGTCCACTCCCAGACGTTGCCGCACATGTCGTGGAGGCCGTAGCCGTTGGGGGGGAAGCTGCCGACGGGCGAGGTTCCCTCGAAGCCGTCCTCCTTCAGGTTCTGCCAGGGGAACTCTCCCTGCCAGGTGTTCGCCATCGGCGTGCCGCCGGGTGTGTGCTCGTCGCCCCAGGCGAACGTGGCGCCCTCGAGTCCTCCGCGAGCGGCGTACTCCCACTCGGCCTCAGTCGGAAGCGCCTTTCCAGCCCAGGCGGCGTAGGCCTCCGCGTCCTCGTAGGCGACCTGGACGACCGGGTGCCGGTCGCGGCCATTGATCGTGCTGCCCGGGCCGGCTGGGCGCTTCCAGGATGCGCCGGGAACGTATTCCCACCAGCTCCGAACGTCGTCGAGCGGCACGGGGCCGGTCGTCTTGCGGAACACGAGCGAGCCGGGCACGAGCAGCTCCGGATCTGCGTCCGGGTAGTCGGCCGCTTCGAGCGGGCGCTCCGCCACCGTTACGTACCCGGTCTCGCGAACGAAGCGCCGGAAGTCCGCCGCGGTGACCTGCCGTTCGTCCATCAGGAACCCGGACACCGTGACCTGCCGCGAGGGCCGCTCCTCGGGGTAGAAGTCCTCCGAGCCCATCAGGAACGCTCCGCCCGGAATCGGGACCATCGTCGCCCAGCCCTGTTTGGCGGCCGGCGCGGCACTCATCGCGCGATCATCCATGGCTCACGGGTGACCTTCCCTCACCCCGCCTGGGTGAGCAACCGATTCACCCACGCGGGGTGGCGCCGCGTCACCCGCGCGCACGGGAGGCTGGGGCTGCCGAGAGCAGGCAACTCTGCCGCCGCGGGGAAAGGTTTGCTATGTCTCGAGACCGTGAGGTCCCAAGGAGGTCAGGGCCGCCTCTTCCTCCCGTCCAGGCCCGGGACGTGGCGCTCGGCATCGCTGTGGTCGGCGTGCGCGGAGCGGTCGTCGGCGCGCGCCTGCTGATCCTGCCGGCGCGGGTCGCGACGCGGACGCTGCTTCCAAGCCGCACGACACGAAGGCTGGCGAACGAGGGGCGGGCCAGCCGGCTGCGCGTGCGCGCTCAGCTGACGGCGACCGGCGAGGGGTTGCTCGCCGCGCCCGAGGTCGACGCGTTCGGCCGCGCGCTCGCCGAGCACCACGTGATCGAGCGCGTCGCCCGGCCGGTCCTGGCCGACCCGGAGATCGATGATGCGCTCACCTCGATCCTCGAGGAGGAGCGGACGCGCCGGCTCGTGGTGCAAGCGATCGATAGTCACCTGGCCGCGCAGGTGACCGACCACCTGCTCCAGAGCCCCGAGGTCGAGCGCGCCGTGGAGCAGATCGCATCGAGCGCTGCTGTGCGCGCAGCGCTGGCGAACCAGACGAACTCGCTCGCGAGCGAGCTCGCGGCCGGCCTGCGCGGGCGGGCCGAACGTCTGGACGACGCGGCAGAGAGGACAGTGCGCCGGTGGTTGCGGCGACCGCTGCGATCCAACCCGGCCTGAGCGAGGGGCGCGTGCCGTACGCAGGCATCGCGACGCGAGCAGTCGCGCTCGCAGCCGACCTCCTGGTGATCCACGTGTTCATCCTGATCGTCGGGGCTTTGCTCGGCCTCGTCGCCTCGCTCGTCGGCGAGCTCAGGCCGGAATGGCTCGTCGCCACCCTCGTCGGCGCCGCGTGGGGACTCACCGTGACGATCTACTTCGTTCTCTTCTGGTCGGTCACGGGCCAGACGCCCGGGATGCGGGCGATGCGGCTCCGCGTCGCGACCGCCGACGCGACCCCGCCGTCCTTCTGGCGGGCGTTCGTCCGGCTGATCGGCCTCCTGCTCGCGATCGTGCCCCTCTTCGCCGGCTTTCTGCCAGTGCTGTTCGACTCGCGACGGCGCGCGCTCCCGGACTATCTCGCGCGCACCGTCGTCCTCTACACCGACCGCACCGAGGCTCACGGGGTCGTGACCGGCGGGCCGTGATCGCCGGCCGCCTGCTGCGCACGGCGCACATGGCCGGAACCACGTACGTGGAGAGCGGCTGCGGCCAGCGTGCCGCGGCGATCTCCTACCACGTGCTCTTCTCGCTCGTCCCGTTTCTCGCCGTGCTGCTGACCGTCCTCGATCTCGTCCTGCCCGAGTCCACGCACGATCGCGTCGTCAACTGGCTCGTGGGCACGGCTCAACTGCCGATCGACGTCTCCACGAGCGTCGAGGGCGCGATTCAGCAGGCCGGCACTCCTGCCTCCGTGGCCGGGGCGATCGCGCTCGCAGGCTTCATCTGGGCTGCCAGCGGCATGATGGGTGCGATCCGCCTGGCATTCATGGCGGTCTGGGGAGGCGACATCCGTCGGCCGTACCTGCGGGGCAAGCTGCTCGACGGCGCGCTCGTGCTCGGCGCCGGCCTGCTGATCCTGACGGCCTTCGGGCTGACGATCGTCGTCCAGGTGGCGACCGCGACGAGCACGAAGATCGCCGGCGAGCTGGGTCTCGGCGAGCATGCGACCGGAGGGATCGGAGCGCTGGCGCAACTCGGCGCCTCGCTCGCGCTCGTCTTCGCCGCCTTCGCGCTGCTCTACCGGGTCGTCCCGCCCGTCCCGGTCCGGCTCCTGGACGTACTGCCCGGCGCTGCTTTCGCGACCGTCGGCGTCCATCTCGCCGTCGCCGGCTTCTCGGTCTATCTCGACCACTTCGCCGACTTCGACGACATCTACGGGCCGCTCGGAGCGGTGCTCGCGTTCCTGCTGCTCGTCTGGTTGACGGCCGCGATCCTGCTCGTCGGCGCGTGCGTCGCCGCCGCCTGGCCTCAGGCCGCGCAGCCGGTCCTGGTCGAGGCGGAGGGACCCCTGACCGCCCGTCTCGCGCGAGCCGCGAAGGGGCTCGTCGTCCGAGATCGGGGCTGATCGCGTCCGATGCCGTACGTTTACGACAGATGCTGAGCCGACGACGGAGGTGAAGAGAGATGCTGGCCCGCCTGCACACAGTCGATGCCACGCCCGAGCAGTACGAAGCCGGGCTCCGGATCGTCAGGGACGACCTGCTGCCCTGGGCGCGGGAGAGCAGCGGCTTCTGCGGCGCAATCGGGCTCGTCGAGCGCGACACCGGCAAGTCGCTGTTGCTGACGCTCTGGGCCGACGAGGAGGCGCGCACCGCGAGCGCCGAAGCCGCCGACCGGCTCAGCTCGCTGGCCGCGAACGCGACCGGCGCGCGTCGGGAGTCGATCGACGACTACGACGTGAGCATCTTCGATGTGGTCGCCGGGACGACCACGATCGGCTGATCGGCGATGTGCCGCTGGCTCGCATACTCGGGGTCGCCGATCCGGCTCGAGGAGCTGCTCGTCAAGCGCGACCGCTCCCTGATCGACCAGAGCCTGCACTCCCGCCTGGGCGCGACGACGACGAACGGCGACGGCTTCGGCGTCGGCTGGTACGACGACACCGACACGCCGCGGCTCTACCGAAGCGTCCATCCGGCCTGGAACGACCGCAACCTGCGTGAGCTCGCCGCCGGCGTTTCGTCGCACCTCTTCCTCGCCCACATCCGCGCCTCGACGGGCTCGGCGATCCAGGAGACGAACGCGCACCCGTTCCGCCACGGACGCTGGCTCTGGATGCACAACGGGCTGATCCGCGAGTTCTCGCGCATGCGGCGCGAGCTCGTGCTCGCGGTCGACGACTCGCTCTTCGCCTCGATCGAAGGCACCACCGACTCGGAGACGATGTTCTACCTCGCCCTGACCTTCGGGCTCGAGAGCGATCCGATCGGCGCCGTCGAGCGGATGGTCGGCTTCGTCGAGGAGACGGGGCGGCGGCACGGCGTCGAGCAGCCGATCCAGATGACGATCGCCACCAGCGACGGGCACAGCATCTACGCGTTCCGCTACTCGAGCGAGGGCGAGTCGAGGTCGCTCTACTTCAGCACGCGCATGGACGCGCTCCAGGCCCACTACCCGGAGCTGGTTGAGCTCGCCGGTCTCTCGGACGAGACGCGCGTCGTCGTCTCGGAGCCCCTCGGCGACCTCGCAGGCGCCTGGAACGAGGTGCCCGAGGCCCACGTCGGCATCGTCCAGCCGGGCGAGGACGAGCTGCGACCGTTCACACCGCGGCGATAGGGTCGGACTGTGAGCGAGGCGCCGATCGACGTGCAGGCGGGCCTCGACCGCTACCGCGATGTCCGCAAGCAGCTCGAGGAGCAGGTCCTGCCGCTCGCGACCTCGGTCGACGGGCGCCGTTTCACCTACCAGACGTCGCTCTTCGGGCTCGCCGTTCAGGCCGGCTCGTACGTGGCGCTCGAGCAGGGCTCGGAGCGGCGGCTCGGCCAGATCGTGACCCTCGAGGTCGCCCGCCGGCCGACGCTCGAGCTCGGCTCCGGTGACGGCGGCGAGACGGCACACCGGGCGCAGGTGGTGATCCGGGCCGCCGAGGGCGAGGGCCGGGTCCTGAGCGGCGACGGCACGTCGTTCCACGACGCGGCCGTGCGCCCGGCGACCCCCGACGAGGTCCGCGAGCATCTCGAGGCGACCGCTCCGAAGCGCGCCCAGCTCGAGATCGGGGAGCTGCTGCTCGCCGAGCGGAGTTCCCTTCGCGCTCGACGCCGGCGGCTTCGGGCGCCACACGTTCCTCTGCGGCCAGTCGGGCTCGGGCAAGACCTACTCGCTCGGCGTCGTGCTCGAGCAGCTGCTGCTCGAGACTGATCTGCAGATCATCGTCCTCGATCCCAACTCCGACTTTGCGCGGCTCGGAGAGCTACGGCCGGATGCGGACGGCGGCGACACCGATCGCTACGCGGAGGCGACGCATTCACTGGCGGTGCGGCGTGCCGGACGACGGCCTCGCGCTGCGGCTCGCGGAGCTCGACCCGGCGACACAGGCCGCCGCGTTCCGGCTCGACCCCATCGGCGACCGAGAGGAGTACGCCGAGCTTGCTGCGCTCACGGACAGCGGCGCGGCTCTGACCCTCGAGCAGCTCGAGCAGCTCGAGCGCGCCGGCGGGGCGGGCGGGCGGCTGATCGGACGCGCGCGCAACCTCGGCCTTCACCGCTGGGGCATCTGGGCGGGCGCCGACCGGACGTCGCTGCTGCCGGAGCTGGCGCGGGACGACGTGCGCTGCCTCGTCGTCGACCTCGGCTCGCTCGCGACCCGCGAGGAGCAGGCGCTCGCGTCGGCGGCGGTGCTCGGCGAGCTCTGGCGTCGGCGCGAGGAGCGCAGGCCGGTCCTGATCGTGATCGACGAGGCGCACAACGTCTGCCCGGCGCGGCCGGAGGATCCGCTGACCGCGATCGCCACCGAGCACGCCGTCCGGATCGCCGGCGAGGGCCGCAAGTTCGGTCTCTACCTGCTCGTCTCTACACAGCGCCCGCAGAAGGTGCACGAGAACGTGCTCTCGCAGTGCGACAACCTGCTGCTCATGCGGATGAACTCGCTCGCCGACCTCGGCTACGTCGGCGAGGTGTTCTCGTTCGTCCCGCGCGAGCCTGCTCGAGCGGGCGACGACGTTCCGGCAGGGCGAGTCGCTCGCGGCGGGCCCCATCGCGCCGCACCCCGCCTTCCTGCGCTTCGGAAGACGGCTCGCAGAGGAAGGCGGCGGCGACGTGCCCGCCGACTGGTCGCGCCCCGTCACCTGACCGGGCCGAGCTCCACCACCTCGTCGACCAGGTCGAGTCCTTCCGGCCGGTGCGTGATCAGCAGCACGCTGCGGTCGTCGGCCGCCGCCAGGATGTCGTGCACGAGCAGCTCGGCCGTCTCGGCATCGAGGTGAGCGGTCGGCTCGTCGAGCACGAGCACCGGCGCGTCGGAGAGGAGCGCCCGAGCGACCGTCAGGCGCTGACGCTGCCCTCCGGAGAGCTGCGCGCCCTCCTCGCCGACGAGCGTGTCGAGCCCGTCGGGAAGCGACGCGACCCACTCGCCGAGGCGGCCGCGGTCGAGCGCATCCTCGAGCTCGGCGTCGGTGGCCTCCGGGCGCGCGAGGGTGAGGTTCGCGCGGATGGTCGAGTTGAAGATGTGCGCGCTCTGGCCCGCGATCGCGAACGTTCGCCGCACGTCGTGCTGGCGCAGCTCGCGCACGTCCCGGCCGCCGACCGTCACCCGGCCTCGCTCGGGATCGAGGAAGCGCAGCAGCAGGTTCGTGACCGTCGTCTTGCCCGGCCCCGCTCGGCCCGACGAGCGCGATCCGCCGGCCCGGCTCCAGCCTGAGGTCGAAGCCGGCCAACACAGGCGGCTCGCCCGGCGCATAGCGGGCGGTCACGCCTTCGAGCGCGACGGCCGCCGGGAGCTCGGGCACGGGACGCGGCCCGTCCGGGATCCCGGATCGCCGGCTCCTGGTCGGCCAGCTCGAGCACGCGCCGGCCGGCCGTGACCGTCGCGGCGAGCTCGACCGCGGCCGCGCGCAGCGGCAGGACGCAGTCGAACGACGCGAGCGCGAGCAGCGCCACCGTCGCCACGAGCACCCGGTCGACGGAGGCGCTTGCCAGCGACCGCCAGCACCCCTGCGACGGTCAGCCCGGCGATCAGGATCGAGAGTCCCTCGGCGAGGCCCGCGGCGAGCCCATCGCGGCGGCCGAGACGGACGAGCTCGTCGCTTCGCGCCCGGATCCCGGCCAGCGTGTCCTCCTCGCGCCCGTAGACGACGAGCTCCGGCGCTCCCCGCAGCAGCTCGACGAGCTCGGCGGTCAGCTCCGCGCGGGCGGCTCCCTGTCGACGGCCGGCGGCTCGCGTCAGCCGCGCCGCCAGCACGGGCACGAGCACGCCGGCGAGCAGGAGCCCAAGGGCGAGGATCGCGGCGGCGGCAGGCAGGACCGTCGCGGTCACGACGACGCACGCAGCTCCGATCACGAGTGCGACGAGAACCGGCGACAGGCCGCGGACGTAGAGGCCCTGGAGCGCGTCGACGTCGCCGACCATGCGGCCGAGGAGCTCGCCGCGCCGGTAGCCCGCGAGCTGCCCGGGCGCGAGCGGCTCGATCCGCTCGTAGAAGCGCGTCCGGATCCGGCCCAGCGCCGACAGCGCGACGTCATGCGAGACGAGGCGGTCCACGATAACGCGCGAGCGGCCGCGCGAGACCGAAGAAGCGGACGAAGACGATCGTCACCGTCAGCGAGAGGATCGGCGGCTGCTCCGCCGCACGGGAGATCAGGTACCCGGCCGCCGTGATCAGCGCGATGCCGAACCCGACCGCGAGCATCCCGAGCACCGCGGACGCGGCGACGCGGCGCGCGGGCACGCCGGCGAAGGCGACAAGGCGTCCGAGCGTCGCGGTCATGCCGCCGCCTCCTCGGACTCGACGATCCGGCCGTTCTCGAGGCGCACGACCCTGTCGGCGCGCGTCGGCGAGCTCGGGCCGATGGACGATCAGCAGGACCGTTCGTCCGGGCCGAAGCCGCTCGATCGCCTCGCCGACGAGCTCGGCGCTGACCGGGTCGAGGTTGGCGGTCGGCTCGTCCAGGATCACGAGCTCCGCGTCGCGGAGGAAGGCACGTGCGATCGCGATCCGCTGGCGCTCGCCGGCGGAGAGCGGCCGCCCGCCCTCGCCGACGACGGTGTCGTAGCCCTCCGGCAGCTCGACCACGAATGCATCTGCTCCCGCGTCAGCGGCGGCGGCCCGCACCTCGCGGTCGCTCGCGGCGGGCACGCTGAGCCGGATGTTGTCCGCGACGGTGCCGCGGAAGAGCGTCGGCTCCTGCGGCACCCAGGCGATGCTCGAGCGCCACGACGCCGCCGAGCAGTCGGCCAGATCGACGTCGCCCGCCGTCACCCGCCCGCCGTCCGGCTCCGCGAGCAGCAGCAGCAGCGAGGCGATCGTGCTCTTGCCGCCCCCGCTCGGGCCGACGAGCGCGACGCGTCTCCCCTGGGCGGAGCTCGAGGTCGACGCTGTCGAGGACCGGGGCCGACCGCGTCGGGTACGCGAACGAGACACCTTCGAGCCGGACGCACGGCTTGGCGCGGGCTCGGCGCGATGCGGGCTCCCGTCCGGGCCGCGACATCACCGTCGACGAGGTCGAGCAGCCGCTGCGCGACCGCGAGCCCGTCGGCGCTCGCGTGGAACTGCGCGGCGAGGTTCCGCAACGGGAGGTAGAGCTCGGGTGTGAGCACGAGCACGGCGAGGCCGGCCTCGAAGCCGATCCCGCCGTTGACAAGGCGTACTCCGACCGTGACGGCGACGAGCGCGATCCCGAGCGTGGCCGCGAGCTCGAGCACCGTGCCCGAGAGGAAGGCGACGCGCAGCGTCGCCATCGTCGTCCGGCGGTACTCCTCGCTGACCGCACGGATCCGCTCCACCTGCGCCTCGCCGCGGTTGAACGCGCGCAGCGTCGGCAGCCCGCGAACGACGTCGAGGAAGTGCGTCGCCAGGAGCGCCATCGTCTGCCAGCGCTCGCGGGCACGCTGCTGCGTGTAGCGGCCGATCAGCCACATGAACACCGGCACGAGCGGCAGCGTCAGCAGCATCACGCCCGCGGAGAGGGGGTCGATCACCGCGACGAACACGAGCACGGCGACCGGGATCGTGACGGCGAGGACGACCTGCGGCAGATAGCGCGCGAACGTCGTCTCGAGCGCGTCGAGGCCGGAGACCGCGGCCGTCGCCACCTCGGCGCTCTCGACGCCGTCGAGCGCGGCCGGGCGATCGCGGAGCCGCCGCTCGACCAGCTCGAGCCGCAGCGACGCCAGCACGCCGGTCGCCGCCCAGTCTGCCGAGGACGTCGAAGCCCGACGCGGCGGCCGCCCGCCCGACCGAGACGATCACGAGCAGCGCCAGCAGCACCGCCACCTCGTCCAGATCCGCACCGCCGAAGACGCGGGCGGCGACGGCGGCGATCAGGACGGCCTGGGCGAGGACGAGCAGCGCGGCGACGACGCCGAGCGCGGCGTCGAGCGCGAGCAGCGCCCGCACGGCGCCCGCGCGACGGACGAGGCGCGGGTCGAGCCCTCTCATCGCGCTCCTAGGCGCCGGTCTCGCGTGGGAGGAGATCGGCCGGCGACGGCGCCTCCTCGCCGCTCAGCCGCGCCCGGAAGACGTGGTACGTCCAGCCCTGGTAGAGCAGGATCAGCGGCACGACGATCAGCGCCACGACGCTCATCACCTTGAGCGTGTAGTGCGCCGAGGAGGCGTCGTCGACGGTGAGGCTGTTGGCGAAGTCGTTGCTGGCGACCATGACGCGCGGGTAGAGGCTCGTGAAGATCGTGGCCACGACGAAGAAGGCGCCGGCCGCCGTGAGCACGAACGCCCAGCCGCTGCGGGCGAGCCGGACACAGACGACGGCGCCGAGCAGTGCGGCGATCGCGAGCAGCGCGGGCAGCAGCGGCGGGAAGACGTCCTTGTCGTTGCGGTCGACCGCGACCGCGACGGTCCAGATCAGGAACCCCGCGCCGACGACGGCCGTCGCGATCGAGAGCCGACCTGCGGCCGCCGCGGCGCGCCGGCACAGCTCGCCGGTCGTGCGCAGCGTGAGATAGGTCGCGCCGTGGAACGCGAACAGCAGCACGACCGCGACCCCGCCGAGCAGCGTGTACAGGTTGAAGAGGTCCCAGAAGGTGCCGTCGAAGTCGCCGCTGGAGTTGATCGGCACGCCGTAGAGCAGGTTCGAGAACGCGACACCCCAGATCAGGGCGGCGCCGAGGCTGCCGATCGTGTTCGCCCAGGCCCAGACGCCGAGCCAGCGCGAGTGCTCGTGCCGCTCGCGCCACTCGAACGAGAGCACGCGGACGATCAGGAACACGAGCAGCAGCAGCAGGGCGATGTAGAAGCCGGAGAACATCGTCGCGTACCAGGCCGGGAAGGCCGCGAACATCGCGCCGCCGGCGATCACGAGCCAGACCTCGTTGCCGTCCCAGACGGGGCCGATCGTGCGGAACATCGTGCTGCGCTCCTCCTCGTTGCGCGGCAGGAACGGCAGCAGCAGCCCGACGCCGAAGTCGAAGCCCTCGAGCACGAAGTAGGCGGCGAAGAAGAAGCCGACCAGGCAGAACCAGAGGAGCTGGTAGGTCCATCTCAGTATCCGATCGCAGGCGTCGGGGTCTCTCCGGTCTCGTCGCGGTCGAGCTCGGGCGGGTCGAGCTTCGCGTAGCGGCGCATCAGCCAGATGTCGAGCACGAGCAGCAGCAGGTAGAGGGAGACGAACACGGCGATGCTGAACCCGAGCATGGTCGAGGAGACCGACGGCGAGTGCGCGTCGGCGGTCTTGAGCAGCCCCTGCACGATCCACGGCTGCCGGCCCATCTCGGTCAGGACCCAACCCGCCGTCGCGGCGACGTACGGAAACACCATCGCGACGATCGCCGTCCGGAGGAACCAGCGCGCCCGCTCGAGCTTCTGCTTCCAGTAGAGCCAGGCGCCGACGACCGCCACGAGGAACATCAGCACCCCCATGAAGGCCATCACCCGCATCGACCAGTAGATGACGCGCACGTTCGGCATGTAGTTGCCGGGGCCGTACTCGCTCTGCTCCTGCTGCTGGAGCGGAGTGAGGCCCTGCACCTCACCGTCGAACGAGCCGGTAGCCATGTACGAGAGGAGTCGCGGGATCGTGATCGAGAAGCTGGGGGTTTGATCGTCCTCGGTGAACCCGCCGATCTGGAAGAGCGAGAAGCCGCAGGGCTGGCAGGTGTCCCACTGCGCCTCGGAGGCGGCGATCTTCATGCTCTGCGCGCTCGTCACGGCCTCGCCGAAGCGGTTGCCGACGACGAGCTGGAGCAGCGTGGCAGGCACCGCCACGATCAGCGCCAGCTTCGCCGCCTTGCGGAAGAGGTCGACGTCGCGGCCGCGCAGGAACTGCCAGCAGCAGACCCCCAGCATGACGATCGACCCGAAGATCAGGCCGGCGAGGATCGTGTGCACGTACGCGCGGAGTGCGAACCCGTTGGACAGAAGCGCCCAGACGCTGGTGAGGTGCGCCTCGCCGTCCACGATCTTGTACCCGACAGGGCGCTGCATCCACGAGTTCGCGACCAGGATGAAGAACGCCGACAGCCACGATCCGGCCACGGCGATCCACAGCGTCGCCAGGTGCACGCGCGGCGACAGGCGGTTCCAGCCGAAGATCCAGAGACCGAGGAACGTCGCCTCGAGCATGAACGCTGCGAGCCCCTCGATCGCGAGCGGTGCGCCGAAGATGTTGCCGACGAACTTCGAGTAGACCGACCAGTTCATCCCGAACTGGAACTCCTGCACGAGGCCGGTGGCGACGCCGATCGCGAAGTTGATCAGGAAGAGCGTGCCGAAGAAGTGCGTCAGCCGCAGCCAGCGCTCGTCCTGCGTCCGGTACCACGCGGTCTGCATGACCGCGACGATCGGCCCCAGCCCGAGCGTCAGCGGCACGAAGAAGAAGTGGTAGATCGACGTCGTCGCGAACTGGATCCGCGCGAGGTCGACCGTCGTGATCGCGAGTGCAGTGTCCACGCAGATGCCCTTCGTTCACCGCGATCCTTCGCGCGCCGGCCGGGCGGCCACATCGTCCAGAGGGGATGATTCACCTCGGTCGTCGCGGCCCGAGGATACGGCGATGGAACCCGTGCGCCGCGAGCCTGCGGCTGGCGAGGCGCGCTGGCCGATGGCGGGCGCGATCGTCGCCGCGATGGTCCTGACCGTGCTCCTGCCGGACGACGTTCGGCTGGGCCCGCAATGGGTGCTCCCGACGATCGAGGGCCTGCTGCTCGTCGCGGTGATCGCCGCCGATCCGCGCTCGGTCACGCGCCGCTCGCGAGAGCTTCGCGTGCTCTCGATCGGGCTCGTGTCCGTGCTCGTGATCGGGTCGCTGTGGTCGACGGTGCTGCTGATCGATGCATCTCATCCACGGCGGCCCGCAGACGAACTCGGCCGGCGACCTGCTCGAGGCCGGCTCGGTCGTGTGGGTGTCGAACAACATCGCGTTCGCACTGCTCTACTGGGAGCTCGACGGCGGCGGCGCGGCGGAGCGCGCCTACCGCCCGCCGGCGCACCCGGACCTCGCGTTCCCGCAGCAGCTCAATCCGGGGATCGGCCCGCCCGGCGTGGCGCCCGCGGTTCATCGACTACTTCTACCTCAGCTTCACCAACGCGACGGCGTTCAGCCCGACCGACGTGATGCCGCTCGTGCCGTGGGCGAAGGTCGCGATGGCGGTGCAGGCGGTGATCTCGCTCGGGATCCTCGGCCTCGTGATCGCACGGGCCGTCAACGTCTTCTCGTAGCCGCGGCCGATCTCGACGCCTGGTTCGTGCCCATCCGCCGATCTCACGAAAGCCCCGCCAATCTCGTTCGATCCGAATGCCGATGCCGGCGAAGGCGATCTCCGGAGCCCTGACGGCGCGGACGAGGTCGGAACCAAGAGCGACTAAAGCAACAGAGATAGTTGTCGTCGCGCCGCCGTTCGCCTAGCTCCCTGGCGAGCGCCTACCCTTCTCTCCGGTAACACCCAGTTGCGACGCGCGCTCGTTGTCCACGCTGATGGAGTGCGTCTCGATGACGATCTCGACGCTCATGGCAGTCGCATCATTGAACAGCTGTCAACGACAAGCAGCGCGGACTGCTCGGCCAGAACGAGCCTGACTCAGCTGCTCAGCTATTCGCTGTGGTGATCTTTGATTCGATGCGGTCGAGGCGCGCGTCCAGCTCGGTGACCGCCCGTCGTGTCTCGACCAGCGCGTCGAGGATGGCCTTGGCCTCGCGCTCAGCGTGCGCACGCGCGACCGCCTGCGCCTCTGCGTTGGCACGCTGGATCACGGTGCTTGTCACCCCTGCCGTGAGGAATGCGATGAAGGAGATGCCGATCACCATTTCGATGCTCCCGAGGACCATGCCCACGTCGGTCGTGGGCACGACATCTCCGTAACCGACGGTCGTGACAGTTTGCAGCGCCCACCAGGTCGCCAAACCCAGGGAAGGGAAGTTGTCGGGATCGGCGATCCGCATCACGATCGCTCCGACGAACGCCAGTCCGAAGAACGTGAGGGACAGGCCGAGGACGAGAGATCGCGAGTTGGCGATCCGCCGAACGTTGCGCTCGATGACGGAAAGCCTTTCCGGTGACGGCGTCAGGTCGTCCTTCGTCATACACGTGGGTTCAACGACGCGGTCAGCTTCCCTCGCGCCGCACGCCCGCGCTCTCGGACTTAGCCCAACTGGGTCCTAGGCGTCTGCGACCGGTCCGCCTACCGTCGGCTCCGTGCCTTCCGACCATGTCACCATCGCGCTCGACGGCGCCGACGTCGTACTCAGCTGGGCGAGCCGCGACGCTCTGATGCAGCGGCTCCAGGAGATTCGTGAGACTCGCGAGATCCGGCTCAGCTTCACAGCCGTCGACGGGTCCCGCCCCGTCGAACTCAGCCCCGCGCAGCGCGCTGACCTCGTTGTCATCCTCGATGACTGGCCCGAAACGATGCCGGAAGACCTGCTCGAGTTCCGCAACGCGCTGATCGCCGACCTGCCCGGCAGCGAGTAGCAGCAGCGCGTTCACCAGCGCCTCGGGCGGCTCCCCCAGGTCGGCGGCGACGGGTGGATCACTCGTCACGTCGAAGTTGGCGGGGGCAGGCCTTCGCTTGCTGGCTGGTTGTTGCGTGGGTGTCCGATGGTGAAGCAGCGCGCCTCCACATCAGGACGAACAGGAGAACGATCGTGATGCCGACGGTGTTGAGGATCGTGATCGAGACCGTGACCAGCGGGTCGGCTGCAAAGGGATAAATCATCATCAGGAGCATCGGAGCGATGTTGCGTACCGCCGTGGTCGCCTCGGCCGCATGCCTGATTCCCACGTCTTTGACTCGAAGACTGGAAACGAGAAGGTAGCCACACCCGAGGCCAATGAATGGCCCGGCAAGGGCCGCGATGTAGCTCTCGGTGCCCCATTCCTCCACGAACAGATCCCAATACGCAACCAGCGTGAAGTTGAGATTGAAGAGCAGACACAGAATTGCAACCCGGACAGCCCACCGTGCCAGGGGCGGCGTCAGGTCGGGCCACCAGACCCTGAAGCCGCACCCGAGAACCACCGGCAGGAGCAAAAAGACCAGCAGTGGCCAAGCAACATCCCAGGCGGAGGTCTTGAGTTGCGCGTCAACCGCATCGATGGCGAGGGGCAAGCCGATGGGGAGGGCGATGATCGTTCCGGCGGTCAAGACCACCAACAGCGTGGTGGCAATGCTGACATCCGCCTTCGCTAACCGGGCCAGGATGGGAGCGAACGGCATACCCGCACACAGGGCTGCGACACAGAACCCGACCTTGATCTCGTCAGGAATGGACGAGGCTATCGTCAGCAAATAGCCGATGAACAGGAGCGGGATGATGACGAAATTGATCACCAACGCCCACACGGCGATCTTCCAATGGGCAAAGGCCTCTCCCAGCAGCTTGCCGACCGCAAGCCTGAGGCCCAACCCGAATGAGTTCAAGATCACGAAGAGCACCCCAAACCCGTTGATCAGGACGATCACACTGGACTGAGTTGTCATGTCGCTTTGTGATGTTCCATCCGGCTAGGCCTCGATGCTGATCCGGGCGGCGCGCTCGTGCGTGAAACCGGACCAGGTCCAGTTGATGAGCGCCTTCGCCCGATCCTCCCCGGTCGAGAGCAGCGCCAGATGGACGGCGCCCCACGCGAGAAATGCCGGCTCGCCCGTCATCGTCCGCCCGCGCGCGAGCTGCACGACCGCGGCGCCACGGCCGATCGTCGCCATCGTGCCCTTGTCGTGGTAGGCGAAGGGCTTCGTCTCCTTGCCCGCGACGAGCCGGGCGATGTTCTCCCCTGCCTGCTCTCCTGCCTGGAGCGCGACCGAGCCGAGCTGCGGCAGCACCTCGTCGGTCTTCGTGTCCGTGATCCAGGCGATGTCGCCGACCGGGAACACCTCCGGGTGGCCCGCCAGACTGAGATCCGGCTCGGCGCTGATGCGGTTGCCCCGCTGAAGCTCGAGCCCGAGCTCGCTGGCGATCGGGCTCGCCTTGAGACCGGCTCCCCAGACGAGCGTGTGCGCCTCCAGCACCTTCCCGGACTTGAGCGTGACGCGCGTCGGCTCGACGGACTCGACGATCTCGCCGAGGAGGACGTCGACGCCGAACTTCTCGAGCTCCTTCTTGGTGTACTCGCGGAGGTTCTCCTTGAACATCCCGAAGAGCTGCGGCGAGGCCTCGACGAGCGTGATCCGCGCGTGCTCCTTCGACATGTCCGGGTAGTCCTCGGCGAACGTGTTGTTGTAGAGCTCGGCCAGCGCGCCGGCGCTCTCGACCCCGGTGGGGCCGCCGCCGACGACGACGATGTGCAGTGCGCCGTCCTCGGCGAGCGAGTCGTCCTTGTCCGCGGCCTCCCACTTCTCCAGCACGTGGCTCTTCAGACGGACGGCGTCGGCGAGCGTGTACATCGGGAACGCGTGCTCGGGCGCGCCGGAGGCGCCGAAGAAGTTGACCTCGGCGCCGAGCCCGAGCACGAGGTAGTCGTAGGTGAGCGGCTTCATCTCCGCGAACTGGACCTCGCGGCCTGGCGAGGTCGATCCCGGTGACCGAGTCGACGTGGACGCGGGCGTTCTTCTGATCGTCGAAGAGGTCGCGCAGCGGGTGCCCCACCTCCGCCGGCTCCAGCAGGCCGGTCGCGACCTGGTAGAGGAGCGGCTGGAACGTGTGGTAGTCGTGCTTGTCCACGACCACGACGTCAACGTCCGCCTTCTTCAGCGCGCGCGCCGCACCCACGCCCGCGAAGCCACCGCCGAGAACCAGGACGCGCGGTCGCGCCGCCTGTTCGTCATCTGCCATTTTCGCCACCTCCGGCCACCCAACCTAGGCGGGCGACTGTCGACGGAGCATCATCCAGGGGGGATGATTCCCGGCTCCGCGAGCGCGGTGGCGATCAGCGGCAGGACGAGCACCGAGATCATCCCGGCGCCGATCAGCGACGTGCCGACGTCGCGGCCGATCGCTCCGCGCTCGATGCCGATCCCGACGATCGCGACGATCAGCGGCAGGCCGGTGGCGCTGAAGACGGCGAGGCTGAGCGTCCGGCGCGGTCCCAGGTCGCGGAGCCAGAGCAGCGACGGCGCCCCGCGGACGACGAGGAAGAGCCCGAGGAAGAGCGCCGCCAGGCCGAGGCCCGCCGGCGTCAGCAGGCTGTCGAGGTCGAAGTTCATCCCCGTGACGACGAAGTAGATCGGGACGAGGAAGCCGTAGCCGACGCCCTCGAGCCGCATCCGCACCGGTGCGGCGTCCGCGGTGCTCAGCGCCAGGCCGACGACGAGGCCGCCGGCGAACGCGCCGAGCACGAAGTCGAAGCCCGCTTCGACCGAGAGGAAGACGAGCAGCGGCGAGCGTGAACACGGACAGACGCACGGCGGCCTGGCCCGTCGTGTGCACCGTCTGCTGGAGCACGCGGACGACGCCGCGGCGGGCGCGCGCGGAGCGCCGCCGCCGCCGCGAGCAGCACGATCACGCCGAAGACGAGGAGGAGCACCGTCTCGGTGAGCGCGCCGTAGGCGCCGGTGAGGAAGATCGAGACGACGAGGATCGGCCAGAACTCGCCGGCGACGCCGGCGCCCAGGACCGCCGAGCCGAGCGTCGTCGGGAGCAGCTTGGCGTCGGCGAGGATCGGGACGAGGGTGCCGAGCGCCGTCGTGCTCAGCGCGACGCCGAGCAGCCAGCCCTCGGCGTCGACGCCCGCCCCGTGCAGCGCGAAGCCGATGGCGATGCCGATCGCGATCGAGATCGCCCAGCCGGCCGTCCCGCGCACGAGCGATCGGCGGGCGACGCGGTGCTCGACGAGCTCGATCCCCGCGAAGAAGAACAGGAAGACGAGCCCGAAGTTGGCGAGAAAGTCGACGTAGGTGTCGATCTCCGCCAGGCCGAGCCCCTCCGGGCCGATCAGGATCCCGAGCAGGATCTCGAGCACGACCGTCGGGAGGATGATCCTGCTGTGCAGCCGCGAGAGAATCGCGCCGGCGCTGGCGGCGGCGAGGACGAGCACGAGCGAGCCCGCGTCCAGCTCGCGCCGCCGCCGCGGCCAGCGGGATCAGCTCGGTCACGCGAGGAGCGTAGGCGTGATCCCCCACGTGCTGGTGAACGAGCGGCCCGGCTCGAGCCGGATCAGCGCCTCGCCGCTGCGGAACGCGTTCGGCGGGCAGGTCATCGGCTCGACCGCGATGCTGCGCCTGTCGACGTCCGGGAGCGGGTCGCCGGTGAACAGCATCACGTAGCCGTACGCTTCGTCCAGCCAGAGCGTCAGCCCGGCGCCCGTCCGGCGCAGCGGAGCTCGACGCGGGCGACGCCGTCCTCGCGCTCGAGGTCGGTGAAGCAGTTGTCGAGCCGCGTCGCGCCGATCGCCCTCGGCTGCGGTGAAGTCGTACTCCGTGCCGTCGACTGCCGTCCGGCCGGTGGGAAGGCCGCGGTCGTCCGAGCGTCAGCACCGCTCGCGCCGGAGCCGTCAGGACGAGCGAGTCGACGGTCGGCGTCCCGAGAGTCAGGTACGGATGGAAGCCGCAGCCGTACGGGCACGGGTCCGGGCCGAGGTTCGTGGCCGTCGTCGCGACCGACAGGCCCTCGTCGGAGAGCGCGTACTCGATCGCGAGGCGCGAGCGGAACGGGTAGCCGGGCTGCGGGTGGAGCACGTGCTCGAGCACGACCCGGCTCTGCTCGCGCTCGCCGATCCTCCAGCCGGCCCAGCGGACGAGGCCGTGGATCGCGTTGCGCGCCTCGAGCTCGTCGAGCGCCAGCTGCTGCTGCTCCCCGTCGAACTCGTAGGCGCCGTCCTCGATCCGGTTCGGCCACGGGATCAGCACCTGCCCGCGGCCGGAGGCGATCTGCCCGTCGGCGGGGTAGGCGTCGAGCAGCTCACGGCCGCCCGCGGAGTACGCCCGCAGGCCGCCGCCCACCTCGACGACGACGGCGCGCTGGTCGCCGTGGGTGATCTCGAACTGCTCGCCGGACGGAGAGAACACGTCTACCCAGGCACCGGACGCACAGAGGGTGCCGGACGCCGCCGAGCGACGACGAACGACCAGAGTCCCATCGCCGCCGCGATGAGCGCGGCGAACGCATAGATCGTCGGCAGCTCGACACCATTGTCCACCAAGGGGCCGACGCCGAAGGCCGCGATCCCGTACCCGAGCTGGTAGAAGGCGATCACACCGCCGGCGACCGCCGCCGAGACCGAGGGCAGCTCCTTCTGGCCGAAGCTGATCGTCAGCGGCAGCAGCGCCGAGCATCCCAACCCGGCAAGCCCGAACGCGAGGATGCCTGTCGCCGGCTCGTCCTCGGGCAGCAGAGCGATCAGCACGAACGCGCCCGCGAGCACGAACGGGAGGACGTGGTACGTCAACCGTGGCGGCACCTGCCGCTCGAGCGCGGCAAAGAGGACGCGTCCCACGGTCACCATCCCCCAGAACGCCGTCAGCGCCAGCGAGGCCTCGGTGGTCGAGGAGCCGAGCTCGCTCGTCATGTCCAGCTGCGACCAGTTGCCGTTCAGCGTCTCGCAGATGCCGTAGAGGACGGCGAACCCCGCGTAGACCCAGAACCGCGCCGGCAGCGGCGGCTTGGCGCCGCCCGGGGCGGGCTCGCGCGCCGGGACTTGTAGCGGCAGCCGGAGGCTGACGAGCAGCAGCGCGAGCAGCATCGCCGCCGACGTCACCGGCATCCCCCACCAGAAGCCGAGCCCGACGAAGATCGCGACGAACACCGGCGCCAGGACGGTCCCGAGCCCGAGGAGAGCGTTCAGGACGAGGATCGCGCGGTCGACGCCGGCGGGATGGAATGCGGCGGCAAAGATGTTCAGAGCCGGCACCGTGAGGCCGAAGCCGGCTCCGAGGCACGCTGTCGCAACCAGGAGCATCGCGTACGCGAGCGACTGGTCCGAGGTGAAGAACTGGCTGATGATGAGCAGGCTCATCGAGAGCAGCCCGGCGACGAGCCCGGCCAGGTAGACGCGCTTGATCCCGAAGCGATCGGCCAGCCGCGCGCCGAGCAGCGAGGCGGCGATCGCGGTGATCACCTGCGGCAGGAAGAGGGCCGCGTACTGGGTGCTCGAGAGGTCGTACTCGGCCGGGTCGGTGAGGATCGTGCTCGCGGCCGGGAACGTGACGAGCGCGATCCCCTGGACGATCCCCGCCCCGTAGACCGCGCTCGTCTCGGCCCTGCTAGCCACGTCGTGCCTCTCGGAACTACCCCGCCGGCGCGGGCGCCGGCCCCCCTTCGGGAGTGGCACGTGATCGGCTTTGTGATGTCTTCGAGCGATTTCCCTTCCGCCTTGATCCCGATCAGCGAGCTCGACGATCCCGCCGATGACCATGATCGCGCCCCCGATGACGTAGCCGATGAAGAGCCCGGTCGTGTTCGTTGCCGTCGCCGATCAGCCAGCCATAGAAGACGGGGCCGAACGCTCCGAAGATCTGCGCGATCGCGAAGAAGACCGCGATTGCCTCGGCGCGGATCTCGATCGGCCACGTCTCGCTGACGGTGAGGTAGGCGGCGCTCGCCCCGGCGGACGCGAAGAAGAAGATGATGATCCAGCAGAAGGTCTGCGTCGTCGCGGTGAGGTCGCCCTTGTCGAAGAGCCAGCCGCTGATCGCGAGCAAGACGCCCGAGATGATGTACGTGCCCGAGATCATCGGCTTCCGGCCGACGCTGTCGAAGAGTGGCGCGAGTATGAGCGGCCCGCACAGGTTGCCGACCGCGAAGGCGAGCCCATACAGAGGCACCATGTCGGCCGAGACGCCGTAGAACTGGACGAGCACCAGCCCGTAGGTGAAGTAGATGGCGTTGTAGAGGAACGACTGGGTGATCATCAGCGTTGCGCCGAGGATCGCCCGCTTCGGGTAGGTGCGGAAGACCAGGCCCAGGAAGGTGACGTAGCCGTACTTCTTCTCGGGAGTGAGCTCGAGCGCCTTCGAGTCAGGGACGGGCTCGAGCTCCTGGCCCGCCTTTCGCGCAGCCTCCTCGATGTACGCGAGCGCTTCCTCTGCTTCCTTCATGCGCCCGTGGGTCATGAGCCACCTGGGGCTCTCGGGCAGCGTCCTCGCCACGACGATCACGACGAGAGCGAGCACCGGCCCCATCAGGAATGCGAGGCGCCAGCCGACATTGGGCGCAAACAGCGTTGAGGAAGAGGAGAGAGGCGAGCGAGCCGAGAATCGCCCCCGCCCAGTATGAGCCGTTGATCCAGATGTCGACGCGGCCCCGGTACTTCGAGGGCATCATCTCGTCGATCGCGGAGTTGATCGCCGCGTACTGGCCGCCGATCCCCATCCCCGCGATGAACCGCGTCCCGTAGAACCAGGCCAGCCACAGCCAGCCGCCGTCGTTGACCGTGAACGCCGCCAGCCCTGTGCCGAGCAGGTAGAGGAGGAGGGTGACGACGAGCAGCCGCTTCCGCCCGAGCTGGTCGGACATCCTTCCGAAGTACGAGCGCGCCGACCACCTGACCGACGAGGTAGACCGACGCGATCATGCCGACCTGCGACGAGGTCATGTCGAGCGTGTCGGGCTGGATGAGCACGCCCGTCACCGAGCTCGCGATCGTGATCTGGAGGCCGTCCAGGATCCACGCCGCGCCGAGACCGGCGACCATGCGCGTGTGGAACGGCGACCAGCTCAGGCGGTCGAGCCGGGCCGGGATCGTCGATCGGATCGTCTTCGGCGCCTCCGCGACGGAGCTCATGCCGCGTCTCCTCCCTGGACGGCTGCCGTGACCGGCGCATCGGCGCCGAGCCGCTCGAGCAGGTGGTCGCCGACCCGGAGCGAGTTCGCCATCGCCGTCAGCGCCGGGTTGACGGCGCCGATGCTCGGGAAGATGCTCGTGTCGACGACGTAGAGGTTGTCGACCTCATGGGCCCGGCAGTCGGTGTTCAGCGCCGACGACGCGGGGTCGGACCCGAAGCGGCACGTGCCCGCCTGGTGGGCGACGCCGGCCACCGGGATCTCGTTCTTCATGTACGCGAAGCGGTGGAAGAGGTGGCCCTCGTTCATGTTCAGCTTCGGCAGCAGCGACCTGAGCTTCTCGTACAGCCGCTTCCGCGCCTCACCGTTCGTCTCCGAGTAGGTGAGGCGGACGTTGCCGTCGGGCGCGAGCGTGACTCGGTTGTCGGGGCTCGGCAGATCCTCGGTCGAGAGCCAGAAGTCGATCGCGTGCTTCGCCACCTTCTCGAGCGTCCACTCCGGCGCGAGTTTCGTCTGACCGGGCTTCTCGCCGCGGTACATCTGCGACGACGACTTCCCGACCATCTGGATGTTCCCGAGCGGGAACTCGAAGTCGTCGGCGCCGAAGTAGAAGTCGTTCAGCCCGAGCGTCTTCTGGAACACCGTCGGGTTCTCCTCCTGCGAGAGCGCGAGCACGGCAAGCGAGTCGTGGAACATGTAGTTGCGACCGACCTGATCGGAGCCGTTCGCGAGACCGTTCGGGTGCTGGTCGTTGGCCGACGCGAGCAGCAGCTTGGCCGTGTTGGCCGCACCGCAGGCGACGACGACGATGCCGGCCGCGAAGCGCTCGGTCTGGCCGTCCCGCTCGACGACGACCGCCGAGACCTCGTTCCCCGAGCCGTTCGTCTCGAGCTTGACGACCCTCGTGTTCGTCAGCAGCGTCACGTTCGGATGCTCGAGGGCCGGCCGCACGCCGAGGACTTCGGCGTCGGACTTGGCGTGGACGAGGCAGGGGAAGCCGTCGCAGGTGGTGCAGCGGATGCAGTGGCTGTAGGGAAGGTTGGTCTCGTTCAGCCGGACGCCGCACGGCGCGTGGAACGGGCGGTGGCCCGCCGCCTCGAGATCGTCGGAGAGCTGCTGGATCCGCGGCTCGTGCGAGAGCGCCGGGAACGGGTACGGCGCGCTCGCCGGCGGCTCGGTCGGGTCCTCACCGCGCGCGCCGTGGACCTCGTAGAGCTGCTCGGCGAGCGTGTAGTAGGGCTCGATCTCGCTCGTACTCGATCGGCCACGCGGGCGAGATGCCCCCCGCATGCTTGAGCTCGCCGAAGTCCTCCTTGCGCAGGCGGTAGAGCGCGGCCCCGTAGAGCTTGGTCGCCCCGCCGACGAAGTAGTGGATCTGCGGCTGGAACGTCGTGCCCGCGTCGTCGTACCACGTGTCCTCGGACACGTAGCGGTTGTCGACGAAGACGTCGTGAGCGGACCAGTTCGACGGCTCGCGCGGGAGCCAGTCGCCGCGCTCGAGGAGAAGGATCCGCTTGCCGGACGGGGCGAGGTGCCGCGCGAGCGTGCCTCCTCCGGCGCCGCTGCCGATGATGATGACGTCGTACGAGTCCATCAGTGCGCCTCCAACTGCTCGGGGACGATGATCCGCGCCGCCGCCTCGATCAGCGCGAGGTGCGAGAAGGCCTGCGGGAAGTTGCCGAGGTGGTGGCCGGTCTCCGCGTCGAACTCCTCGGCGAGCAGGCCGAGCGGTGACGCGATCCGGAGGAGCCGATCCATCAGATCCCGCGCCCGCTGCAGCTCGCCGATGATCGCGAGCGCCGACACGAGCCAGAACGAGCAGATCAGGAACGTGCCTTCCTTCCCCGACAAGCCGTCGTCGGTTTCGTCGGTCCGGTAGCGGAGCACGAAGCCGTCCTCGGTCAGGTCGGAGGCGATGGCGTTCACGCTCGCCTGCAGGCGCTCGTCGTCTCCGGGCAGGAAGTCGAGGATCGCGGCGAGCAGCGTGGAGGCGTCGAGGGAGTCCGTGTCGTAGTGCTGACGTAGGACGCCTTTGTCGGTGAGACCGTGCGCGAGGATGTCCTCCTTGATCTCCTCCGCGGTCGCCTGCCACTTCTCCTGCAGCTCCGGGTCGCCTCGGATCTCAGCCAGCTTCGCCGCGCGGTCGAGCGCAACCCAGCACATCAGCTTCGACGAGACGTAGTGCTGCGGCTTGCCGCGGGCCTCCCAGATGCCCTGGTCCGGATCGCGCCAGACCTTGGTCGCGCACTCGGCCTGGGTCTCGACGATCGGCCAGAGTCGCCGCGGCAGGCGCTGGCTGTGCCGGCTGTGGAGCAGGATCGAGTCGAGTACGGCGCCGAAGACGTCGTTCTGACGCTGGTCGAAGGCGCCGTTGCCGATCCGGACCGGATGGGCGCCCGCGTAGCCGGAGAGCTCGTCCCTGGTCGACTCGGTCAGGTCGCGCCTGCCGTCGATCCCGTACATGATCTGGAGCGAGCCGTCCTCCGTCGCCTCGACGTCGGCGACGAACTGCATGTACTCGTCGGCCTCCCAGTTCAGGTTGAGCCAGTGCAGCGCCTGCAGCGTGAACGTGCTGTCGCGGATCCAGGTGTAGCGGTAATCCCAGTTGCGCTCGCCCCCCGGGGTCTCCGGGAGCGAGGTCGTGAGGGCGGCCACGGTGGCGCCGGTCGGCATGTAGGTCAGGCCTTTGATCGCCAGCGCGGAGCGCTGGATCGGGTCCCGCCAGCGATGGTCCGGGATCCGCGCCCGCTGGAGCCAGGAGCGCCAGAAGCGCGTGGTCGCCGCCAGCTGCTCCTCGGCCTCGTCGACGTCCTTCGGCGCCGCGAACTCCTCGGCCCAAGAGAGGCTGCAGTAGGCGCGATCGCCCGGCTCGAGCATGCGCCGCGCACGGACGCGGTCGCCCTCGATGCCGAGCGCCAGGTCGGACTGGAGCCGGATCGTCAGCCCGGCGCCACGGGCGTCGGCTGCGTGGCGGCCGCCGTCCACGAGCGTCCACTCCGCGGGAGCGCGGCCGTAGTCGAAGACGGGCTCACAGATGAGCTCGACCTCGACGCTGCCCTCGAGACATTCCACCGTGCGCACGAGGACGTGCTCCGCGTCGTCGTCGGCCGGCGGCCGCGTGTGCGGCGTGATCGTGTCCTCGCTCTCGCGGGGCCCCATCGTCAGCGCCTCGCGGACGACGATCCAGCCGTTCGGCGTCTTCCAGGTCGTCTCGAGGATGTTCGTGCCCGGGATATAGGCGCGTGCAGTCGGGTGGTTGATCCCGAACGGAGCGAAGCGGAAGAAACCGGCCTCGCGGTCGAGCAGGCTCCCGAACACGCTCTGCGAGTCGAAGCTCGGCACGCACAACCAGTCGATCGAACCGTCCTCAGCGACGAGTGCCCCGGTGTGGCAGTTGGAGAGGAACGCGTAGTCCGCGATCGGCGGGAACGGCGACGGCGCCGCCGCGCTTTGCGCCCGCGGCTCGGGCTTTTCGCCAACCGCGGTCATTCCGTGACCCACGGGCCGTGCCAGCGGCCGTGCCCCGCCAGCAGCTTGTTCGCCTCCTCCGGGCCCCAAGACCCGGGTGCGTACGCGTGCACCGGCGGCGGTGAGTCGACCAGCGGCTGCATGATCCGCCAGTTCTCCTCGATCGCGTCCTGCCGCTTGAAGCGTGCGCTATCGCCGGCCATCGCGGCCTGGAGCAGGACCTCGTACGGCGTTGCACCCTCGCCGCCCTGGTCGGCGAACTCCAGGTCGAGCGTGACTCCTTCGGCGTGCGGTGCGTTCCCACGCTTCGCGTCCAGGCCCACCCGCACACCGGTGGTCGGATCGAGCTTGATCACGAACTGGTTCGGCGCCTTCTTCGAGTCGAAGTTGACGAACCCAAGGCGCGGCGGCTGTTTGAAGACGACCCGGAGCTCCGTCTGCGTCGTCGGCATGCGCTTGCCCGTCCTGATGAAGAACGGCACGCCCGACCAGCGCCAGTTGTCGATCTCCAGGCGTAGCGCGGCGTACGTCTCCGTCGTCGAGTCGGATGCGACGCCGTCGATGTCGAGGTAGCCGTCGTACTGGCCGCGGACGTATTGCGCCGGGTCGGCATCGGCGATCGCCCGGAAGATCGCGACCTGTGCGTCCTTCAGCGTCCCGGGGTCACCGCCGGCGGGCGGCTCCATCGCGGCCGCGGAGACCACCTGCATCAAGTGGTTGACGACCACGTCGCGCAGGGCGCCGACCGGGTCGTAGAAGTGGCCGCGGTCTTCGACCCCGAAGTCCTCCGCCATCGTGATCTGGACCGACTGGACGTAGTTCCGGTTCCAGACGGGCTCCAGCATCGTGTTCGCGAAGCGGATGTAGAGGATTTCGTCGAGGCCCATCTTCCCGAGGTAGTGGTCGATCCGGTAGAGCTGCGACTCGTCGATGTACTGGTGTAGCTCGGCCGCCAGCGCGGTCGCCGAGGCACCGTCGTGGCCGAAGGGCTTCTCGACGACGACACGCCCGGACTTGGTCAGACCGGCGTCGGCTGAGCCCGGCGACGACGCGCCCGAAGAGGAAGGGCGGGATCTCGAGGTAGAAGACCGGCGTCTGGGCGCCGTTCAGCGCGGTGGCGACGCGCTCGTAGGTCGCGCTGTCGGAGAAGTCGCCGCTGAGGTACGAGAGCCGTTCGGCGAAGCGCTCGAACACCTTCTCGTCGAGCTGCTCGCCGGTTCCGATGATCGACTCGCGCGCACGTTCCTTCAGCTGGTCGTCGGTCCAGTCGTCGACGGCGACGCCCACGATCGGGCAGTCGAGGAGGCCGCGTTTCTCGAGCCGGTAGAGCGAGCGAAACGTCATCACCTTCGCCAGGTCGCCGGTGATGCCGAAGACAACGAGGACGTCGGCGGCCCGGGGCTTGGCATCGCGCGCGACGGCTCCCGGAGCCATGTCGGTTGTCTGGGTCATGTCCCACCTCCGAAATCGGTGGCTCGACACTAGAACCGAGACCCCTGCCGAAACGTCATCCAGGCGGGATGATGTGCGCGAACCGCTCGCGCGCTGTATGACACGCATTGCCGTGTGGACACTCGACTTCAAGACGCGCCAGTACCTGAAGGGGAGCCTCTGGTTCCTCCCGTTGCTGGGCGGGATCACGGGGGCCCTGCTCGGGCTGCTCGAGCCGGTGGGCGCGCGCCGAGTCTCCGTGCCGGGCTCCCTGGAGTACTCGGCGTCGACCGCGAGCGTCCTCCTCGCCTCGATCGTGGGCGCGACCGCGGCGCTGACCGGTTTCGTCGTCACGGTCAGCGTCCTCGTCGTGCAGATGGCGACGAGCATGCTCTCGGCGCGCTACATGCGGCTCTGGTACCGGGACCGGGTGCTGCACATCCTGCTGGCGCTGCTGGTGGGGACGTTCACGTTCTCCTTCACGCTGCTGGCGGGAGTCGAGGAGAACTCCGTCCCACATGTCGGCGTCACCGTGACGGGCGTCCTGATGGCCGCGGACCTCTTCCTCTTCCTCTTCTTCCTCGACCGCTTCGTCCACCGGCTGCGACCGGTCGCCGTCGCGGCGCACGCGGCGGCCGCGGGCAGGCAGGCATTCGAGTTCACCGTCCGGGCGGCGGCTGGGTCCGACGCGCCCGAGATCGTGCGCGGGCCGCTGGAGATCGCCGGCGAGCCGACGACGGTCGTGCGCGCGCGCAGCGCGGGCTCGATCCAGGCGATCGACGCCGCGGCTCTCGTCCGGTTCGCACGGCAGCACCGGAGCACGCTCGTTCTCAACCATGCGATCGGAGACTTCGTCCCGGCCGGAGCAGCCGTGATCCGGGTCTACGGAGGCGAGGCGACCGGTGACGGAGATGAGGATCACCTCCGTCGGATGATCGTCCTCGGCGTCGAGCGGACGATCGAGCAGGATCCCGCGTTCGCGGTGCGGATCATGGTCGACGTCGCGATCAAGGCGCTCTCGCCGGCGGTCAATGACCCGACGACCGCGGTCCAGGTGATCAACCATCTCGGCGACCTGCTGCACCGGATCGGAGCGACCGACTTCCAGGCGGCGGCACCGGCGGAGCCGGGAACGGGCCGCGTCCTCATCGCCTCGCGCGGTTGGGACCAGTACCTCGCTCTCGGCGTGACCGAGATCCGCGGCTACGGCGCCTCCTCGGTGCAGGTGGCGCGGCGGCTGCGCGCGATGCTGGAGGAGCTGCACGGCGCCGTGCTTCCGGAGCACCGCCCAGCGGTCGAGGACGAGCTCGAGCGCCTCGAGGCGGCGGTCGCCCTGGCGCTGGGCACGTCTCCCGATTTCGACCGGGCCTCCGAGGCCGACAAGCAGGGGCTCGGAGGCGCCCCCGGTCTCTAGGAGGGTTTGGCGGAATGGCGCTCGTCGGCGGGGTGCGATGGTCGTTCCGAGGAAACGACGCAGGGAGCGTCGATAGCCGAAGCTATCGACGCGACTGAGGACGCAGCATCGGGACGAACAGCGCGGCCCGACGGCTCAGCCGTCATTCCGCCAAGCCCTCCTAGGACGGCTCGACCGGCTCCACGTCGAGAATCAGGCCGTTCACCGCGACCACGCGGACCGACGTCCCAGGAGGAACGTCGGCGCCCGCCCGCGCCTGCCAGATCTCACCCAGGACGTGGATCTGTCCGACGGGCGCCAGGGCCGCGGTCACCTCGCCGATCGAGCCGATCAGGTTCTCGACGCCCGTCTCCACCTTGACCCGGCGCATCCGGCGCTGCCAGTACGTGATCTCGACGACGCCGCATGCAAGGCTCACTAGCCCACCGATCACGTCCCAGGGGTCGGGGAGGACGAGGAAGAGCACGAGTGCGAGCGCGACGAACATCGGGTTCGCTCAATCATCGCGCGCTGGAGGGCGCCCGCACATCATCCCCTCTGGGCGATGAGGTTCGGGCAGCGCGCCGGGAGGATGCGGTCACCCTGCGCCGACGAGGAGGCCAAGCACCATGACCGACCAGCCACAGCTGCGACGCGACGTCCTACCGATTCCGGACAAGACGCCGATCGGGCCGACCACGTACGACGCGAAGGACCCGGCGACATCGTTCCCGCCGATCGAGCCGCTGCGCCCGCCCGAGGGTGCGCCGAACGTGCTGATCGTGCTGCTCGACGACGTCGGCTTCGCCGCGTCGAGCGCCTTCGGCGGTCCCGTCAGCACACCGATCGCCGAGCGGCTCGCCGCCGACGGCCTCAAGTACAACCGCTTCCATACGACGGCGCTGTGCTCGCCGACGCGCCAGGCGCTGCTCACGGGACGGAATCACCACGCGGTCGGCATGGGCGGCATCACCGAGATCGCGACCTCTGCGCCGGGCTACAACTCGATTCGCCCGAACACGTGCGCGCCGCTCGCCGAGACGCTGAAGCTGAACGGCTACTCGACCGCGCAGTTCGGCAAGTGCCACGAGGTGCCCGTCTGGGAGACGAGCCCGATGGGCCCGTTCAGCGCGTGGCCGACAGGCTCCGGCTTCGAGCACTTCTACGGCTTCATCGGCGGCGAGACGAACCAGTACGCGCCCGCGATCTATCGCGACACCGTCCCGATCGAGCAGCCGAGGACGGCGGAGGAGGGCTACCACTTCACGGAGGACATGACCGACCAGGCGATCGACTGGATCAAGCAGCAGAAGGCGCTGATGGCGGACAAGCCGTTCTTCGTCTACTTCGCTCCCGGCGCGACGCACGCGCCGCATCACGTGCCGACGGAATGGTCGGACAAGTACAAGGGCAAGTTCGACGACGGCTGGGATGCGCTCCGCGAGCGGACGCTTGCCCGGCAGAAGGAGCTCGGCGTGGTCCCCGCCGAGGCGGAGCTCACCGAGCGTCCGGACGAGATCCCCGCCTGGGACGACATGCCCGACGACCTGAAGCCGGTGCTGGCACGGCAGATGGAGGTCTACGCGGGCTTCCTCGAGCACACGGACCACCACGTTGGCCGACTGATCGACTCGCTGCGCGAGCTCGGGATCCTCGAGAGCACGCTCGTCTACTACGTCATCGGCGACAACGGCGCGTCCGCCGAGGGCACGCCGACCGGGTGCTTCAACGAGCTCGTCGTCCTCAACGGGGCGTTCGGGCTCGAGACGACCGAGTTCATGGTCTCCAAGATCGACGAGTTCGGCACGCCGACGGCCTACAACCACTACGCCGTCGGCTGGGCGCACGCGATGGACACGCCCTACCAGTGGACGAAGCAGATCGCGTCGCACTGGGGCGGCACGCGGAACGGGACGATCGTGCACTGGCCGGGCGGCATCAAGGCGAAGGGCGAGATCCGCTCGCAGTTCCACCACGTGATCGACGTCGCCGCCACCGTGCTCGACGTCGCGCAGCTCCCCGAGCCCCTGAGCGTCAACGGCGTCCAGCAGGCGCCGCTGCACGGTGTGTCGATGGCGTACTCGTTCGACGACGCGGGCGCCGAGGAGCGGCGGACGACGCAGTACTTCGAGATGTTCTGCAACCGCGGCATCTACCACGAGGGCTGGACCGCGGTGACACGGCACAGCATCCCGTGGGTGGCCGACCGAGTCGCCCGCCTTCGACGACGACGTCTGGGAGCTTTATGCGCCCGACGACTGGACTCAGGCCCACGATCTCGCGGCCGAACAGCCCGACCGGCTGCGAGACCTGCAGCGCCTGTTCCTGATCGAGGCCGGGAAGTACAACGTGCTGCCCCTCGACGACCGGAGCGTTCGAGCGCTTCAACCCGGATCTCGCCGGCCGGCCGCAGCTCATCCGCGGCACGTCGCAGCTCCTCTTCGGGCGGATGGGACGGCTATCCGAGAACTCGGTCCTGTCGATGAAGAACAAGTCGCACGCGATCACGGCGCAGATCGACGTTCCCGACGCGGGCGCCGACGGCGTCATCCTCTCCCAGGGCGGCGCGTTCGGCGGCTTCGCGCTCTACGCGAACGACGGCAAGCCGGCGTACTGCTACAACCTCTTCGGCCTCCAGCAGTTCAAGGTCTACGGCGAGGATCCGATGCCCGCGGGCGAGCACCAGGTGCGGATGGAGTTCACCTACGACGGCGGCGGGCTCGGGAAGGGCGGCGATGTCACGCTCTACGTCGACGGCGAGCAAGTCGGCGAGGGGCGCGTCGACGGCACCGTGCCGATGCTCTTCTCGGCCGATGAGACGACTGACGTCGGCAGCGACACCGCGACGCCGGTCAGCGACGACTACGGCCCGACGGACAATGAGTTCACGGGCAAGGTGCAGTGGGTGCAGCTGGACATCGACGCTGCGGCGGAGGACACCGATCACCTGATCGACCCCGAGGAGCTCTTCCGGGTTGCGATGGCCCGGCAGTAAGCGAGCCGGGGTGACCTACGCGGGCGTGCGCTCGTAGCTCACGCGACGGCGCAGCTTGCCCTCGTCGACTGGGTCGAACCAGATCGAGATCAGCACCGCGCCACGTGTCGCCGGGGACTCCACCAGTTCCGCGTACTCGAGCGCGGCGGCGCTGCCCCGGTCCGCGATTGCCGCAAGAGCGTCGGCATTGGCTGCTCGTTCGGCAGCGGCGTGCGCCTTTTCCCAACAGCGAACCTCGGCGTGCAACTCCTCGCCGTCTTCGCGGCGGATTCGGTAGTCCACCGTCCAGCCGCCTTGTGAAGGCGTCGTAAGGTCGTGTGTCTCGACCACGTCGGCCATGGCGCCACCGTACCCAACGCGGCCAGCCCGATCGACCCCGATCAGCCGATCGCAGGCCGCGGGAGCTCCGGGTCGCAGCGCTGGCGTAACGTGCGGCCCCGGGATGCTCCACGCCTCGATTCAAGTCGTCCTCTATGGCCTCGTGGCGGGTCTCAGCGCGGTCGGGTTCGCCGCGACGCTGGCGGTGATGCCATCCGGACGGCTGAAGGCGCTTGGCTTCGGTGCCGGTTTCGTCGGAGCGCAAACCATCGCTTGCTCCGTGCTCGTGATCTTCGGCATCGCCGTTACGGGTTCGAGCGCGAGCCACCCCGATCTCCGGGCCGGGCTGGAGGTCGCGCTCGCGCTCGTGCTGATCGCCCTAGCCGTCGTTGTTCATCGAAGACCACCGACGACCGATAGCGCAACCGCGCACGAACGCTCGAAGGCGCGGACGCAGGCGCTGGTCGAACGACTCAGCCGGTTGCGCGTCCTCACGACTGTCGTCGCCGGATTCCTGCTCGGGATCGGTGGCCCGAAGCGGCTTGTCCTGACCTGCCTGGCGGCAGCGACGATCGTCACTGCGAGCCTCGGAGACGCTGACCAGGCGGCGCTGGTCGTCATGTACGTCACTCTCGCGACCGCGCTCGTCTGGGTCCCTTGATCCTGTTCCTGTTCCTCGGCAAACGCGTCATCGCCCTCATGGAGGGCGCGCAGGGTGAAGTCGCTCGCCGCCAGCCGAAGGTCGGTTTCTACGCACTCCTGATACTCGCCGCGCTCCTCGTCCTCGACGCAGCCAGCGTTCTGCTCACCTAGCGCGGAGTTCCACCACGTTCACGGCACATGCGGTGAGGAGCCCGAGAATGCCGAGTGCGACCTCGTCCCGGCCCATGCCAGCGCGGGCGACAGCCGTGCCGAGGTGACGTAGGAAACCGCGACGGCAACGATCACGAGCGGCGTCAGGGCGAGGCCGTCGGCCGGAAGAAGCACGGTGACGAGCAGGGCCGAGGTCAGCGGCAGACCGAGCATGGCCACGGTCATTGCCCCGATGCCCATCGCGGCGCCCGCAGTCGCCGGTAGCCCGGGAAGGTGCGACAGGGTGATGCCGACCGCTGCGCCGAGGTACAGGGCGGGGAAGATGGGACCACCTCGGAAGCTGCTCAAGCAGGCGCTGTAGGCAAGGCCCTTGCACACGATGACCAGCAGGAGTGCCCCGACTGTCCAACTCTCGGCGTTCTCGATGAGCGTCGGCAGCGCGTCCTGGCCGGAGAAGAGCACTTCCGAGGAGCTCCGGCCCGATCCCTCGGCGAAGGCGATCGCCAGCCCGCCGACCGCGAGGCCGACGACCGGTGTGAGGAGCAGCATCCGGCGTTCGACGATGGGCCTGAGCAGGAGGGCCAGGATGCGGATCGCAGTGCCCAGTCCGGCGGCAACGACTCCGATTCCGAGCGCCCAGAGGAACTCGGCGCCGTCGGGCGAGCCGACCGGCGGAATGTTGGGGACGGCGAGCGAAAACGTTCCGAAGCCGGTCCAGGCGTCCAGCCCGACGAAGATGAGCGAGCCGACGCCCGCGGCGAGGAGACCCGGGACCAGCACGACTCCCAGCAAGGGGCCGCCGAGGCCGGACACTTCCATCATCAGAAACGCTCCGACGATGGGCGACCCGAGCAGCGTGCTGATGGCAGCGAAACTCCCCGCGGCCCCGATCACCATGCTCGCCTGAGCGGGGGCATCTCGCTTGATCAGGTGCACCGCCAGCACGCCGAGGCCACTGCCCATGGCGATCAGCGGAGCCTCTGGCCCGAGTACAGCCCCGAGGCTGAGCGTGGCGAAGGCCGCGATGACAATGCCCGGGAGCTCGATCGGAGGAACCGGTCCGGATGACTTGAATCCGTCCGCGGGCGAGTGACCGCCCGTTCCCGGCAGGTAGCGGATGGCGAGCGCCACGATCAATCCGCTCAGCGCGAGTAATGGCAGTGGCCACCACACCGGCTCCCCATCGAACCCCAGCTCCCCCGGAAGCGTGCCGTAGAGGTAGTCCTGAGTCTCGTCCACCGCCTTGAGAAAGAAGAAGGCAGCCGTCGCTACCGGCACGCCGATGATGGCGCCGAATACCAGGAGCACTAGGTAGTTACGACTCCTGAGGAGCTCCGCCGGGTCGGGAGAAGCCCCAGGCGGTGGTGGCGGCGCGGGTTCCATCACTGAACCATCCTCAATGCTTCGACCACTTTGCGCACTGGAAGGTGGCCGCGATCACAGCAAGGAAGCTACGTCTCTCGGCGGCCGCCGAACATCATGCGATGCGGATGAACGCGCGAGGAACAGGTGCAGCGCTTCCCGGACGCCGCGAGGAAGGAGAGCGCCCTGCATATACTGCTTCAGCGGACGAGGAGGCCCGCTGACGGCCTCGGTGATACGTTCGAACCGTTTTCCGCTGGAGCGCAGTCCCAACAAGGAGAAGTCATGGCAGTCGGCCCCGTCGACGTATACATCATTGGTTTTCCGGGCAACAAGTTCACGGGGCGGATCGCCCCTGCGATCTTGGAACTCGTGGAGAACGGAACGATTCGAGTGCTCGATCTGCTCTTCGTGATGAAGGATGCAGAGGGCGCCGTGTCGTCGTTGCAGGCTTCGGACATCGACGAGGAGGGCGCGGCCTTCCTCTCGATCGACATCGCGCAGCCGGGTGCACTCGGGCCCGAGGACGCCGAGGAGGTCAGCGACGACCTTCCGGCCAACAGCGCGGCCCTTCTCGTCGCGTTCGAGAACCTGTGGGCCGCCAAGCTGGTCGACGCCCTCCAGGCTGCGGACGCGATCGTGATCGATTCGATCCGGATCCCGGTCGACGTCGTGCAAGCCGCGCTCGACACAGCCTAGACCCGTCCACTTCGAGATCGAAAGGAACGACATGGGACTTCTACGCATGGCAACCCGCACCGCCGTCGTCGCTGGAACGGCCACGGCCGTCTCCGGGCGCGTGGCGCGCCGTCAGAACGCCAAGTGGGAGGAGCAGGACTCCCAGGAGTACGCGGCGCAGCAGGCCGCCGCTCCGCCGCCGCCGGCACAGGAGGACGACGCGACCGCGCAGCTTCAGAACCTGGCGAACCTTCACGCTCAGGGCGTGCTCACCGATGAGGAGTTCGCGGCCAGCAAGGCCAAGATCCTCGGAATCTGACCGGCCGCGCGGCGGGCCTGTGAGGCACGTCGAGGCGTACTCGCAACTGGCAGGGGTCTACGACGAGATCGTCATCGACCCCTGCCACGATCGGTGGGCGTCGTTCCTCCATGCGCTCTGGAGCGCCGATCCGGAGGGTGTGCGCTCCGTGCTCGACCTCTGCTGCGGCACCGGCCTCCTCGCGGGTGAGTTGACGGCCCGGGGCTACGACGTCGTCGGCGTCGACGCATCCGACGCAATGCTGGCCCTCGCTCGTGAGCGCCTCGGCCCCGACGTGGCGTTGCGCCAGATGACCCTCCCGGACCTGACGGTCGAGGGGGTCTTCGACGCCGCAGTGTGCACGTTCGACGGTCTCAATTACCTCAATCCGGCCGAGTTGCGGCTGACGATGGCCGCAGTCGCCCGCCGCCTTCGGCCCGGCGGCTGGCTCGTCTTCGATCTTCACACCGACGCGATGATGGACTTCACAATCTCCAACCCCGTCGTCTCGGGTGAGTCGGCCGGAAACGGCTTCGTGATCACAAGCACGGTCGATTCCGATGCCCGCACCTGCGTCACCACCTTCGAGTTGACGCGGCCCCGTGACGGTGATCCCTTCAGCGAGCAGCACCGGCAGTACTTCCACCCCGACGCGGATGTCCGTAGCTCCCTCCAAGGCGCCGGCTTTGCGGTCACCGCGATCAGCGAGGAGTACACGCACGAACCCGCGCACGCCTCGACTCTGCGGGCAACGTGGACGGCACGGCGACTGTCTGCGTGAGCTCCGATGCTGCTACCGCCGGCATCGACGCCTCCCTGACCTATCCCATCGGCCGCCCTGGCTCCAGGTCAAACTGGCTCTCGCTCCATCGCACCGTCAGTGCATAGAGCACGACGATGTTCAGCGTCAGCGCGGTCAGCGCCCAGAGCGGATATTGGCTGTTGCCGAGAAACCCGAGCTGCGCAAAGACGTTCAGCGACACGACGACGATCGCGAACCAGCGCGCCCACGTCTGCGCTGCGCCCAGGCCGATGCCACCCACGGCCAGCAGCACGCCCCAGATGATCATGACCCAACCCCAGGCCGTCAGGTCGACGGCGAGGAATCCGGCCCTCGTGACGACGAAGTACTCGTCCTCGAACAGGGCGATCAGGCCCTGAAAGATGTCGATGAAGCCAATGATCAGCATCAGCATGCCGGCAAAGCCGATCCAACCTGCCATCGACTTCTCGTTCATCACACCCTCCCGTTTTGGGACGCCGCTCCGCGCGCCGTCGGTGACGTGGTCTCGGTGCCCTCCGGTCGGACGGCCCTCATGTGAGGACGGTACGCCATCAGGCGGTCGCGCGTGTGCGGCGCATTAGGCGTTGCCGACGCCGCCGCGGCGCTGTCGGGCGATCGTTGGCAGCGTGACCACGACGGCCGTCTTCTTCACGGCGCTCGCGACCGCCGAGGCGACCGGTTTCTTGCCGTTCGTGTTCTAGCGCGACGACGCGGGCCGTTGGCTCGGGTCCCGCCAACGCCGTCGCCGCTGGTGTGGTGCTGGGCGCCAGCGCGAGCCTGCTTCCGGAAGCACTCGATCGGAGCGGAGGCCGGACGGCCGTCGGCGCACTCGCAGGCGCCGTCTTCGTGGCGCTCGCCTACCGCGTTGTGGGAGACCGAAATGAGCTCCACGTCGGGGCGCTGCGCCGATGCGGCGCCCGGAAGGCGTTGCTGGTCGTCGGTGCGATGACAGCGCACTCCGCGGCGGAGGGAATTGGCATCGGCGCCGCCTTCGGCGACACGGGCACCTTCGGGCTCCTGATCGCCGTCGCGATTGCGATCCAGAACATCCCCGAGGGCCTGGCGATCAGCCTCGTGCTCGTCCCGCGCGGGACACCGGTGTTGAACGCCGCCGGCTGGAGCGTCTTCTCGAGCTTGCCGCAGCCGCTCCTCGCCGTCCCCGCGTTCCTGTTCGTCGAGCAGTTCAGCGCGGTCCTCCCCGCCGCACTGGGTTTCGCCGCCGGTGCCATGGTGTGGATGGTCGGCCGCGAGCTCCTGCCGGACGCGTGGGAGCAGGGGCCGCGCCGAGCCGTCGTGGCCTACACAGCAATCGCCTTCGCCCTGATGCTCGCCCTGCAGTTGAGGCTCGGTGTATGAGCGCCGTGCAGGGACGAGTTCGGTCCGACATCATCGGGAGCTCTGACGACGAAACGGGAGGGGTGCGACCATGGAACGCGCGAAGTTGCTCCGGCTCGGCGGCTACGCCGCAGGCGTGATCCTGATCATCTTCGGGATCGGGACGATCGCAATCGGGATCGCCGGGAAGAACACGGTCGAGGACGAGCTCTCGCAAGAGAAGATCGTCGGCTCGCCGGACATGAGCCCGGAAGGGATCGCGCCCGGGATCGAAGAGGCGAACCTGTCGGTGGACGCGCCCGACTGCGACGTCGCGGAGGAGCCGATCACGACGGGATCCGAGGCTCGCTGCTTCGCGCAGTACATGCGGATCCACGCGCTCGAGTCCTCCGGCGGGAAGACGTACGCCGAGATGGGGCGCTTCGTCTCCGCCGAAAACCCGGACGACCCGGCCGGCACCAGCGACGAGGCCGCCGCGTTGAAGGACGAGAGCGGACAGCCGGTCTCGAACGCCGCCCGCAACACCTGGGTGACCGAGACCGCCTTGGCGACCGCGCTCAACATGTCCTACATGGCGACCGGGGTCGCGATCTTCAGCATCGTCGTCGGAGTCGCGCTGATCCTCGCCGGCATCGGCTTCCTGATCCTCGCATTCGCCGTCTTCCGGGGACCGAGCCCAGAAGCGCAGCCGACATAGCCGCCCCGCTCGCGTGCGGGCTTCGGCTGGCCGCATGGCGGGCCAGTCGGCGGTCGATCGCAGTGCTGCGCTCGTGCGGACGCCGGCGGCCGTGGTCACGATCGGACGACACCTCTATGTCCACCGAGACTGCTAGGGTGCTTCTCGATAATTTCGACTGACGAATACGATTCACCTTGTAAACCAAGAAAGAACGACGTTTTCAGACTCCACATAGCCACTTTGGCGATAGTCTTCGCCGCTATCAGCGGTTATTTCGCGTTGACGAGTGCCGCGGCGGTACCCTGGAGCCAGCCGGTTCAGCTGACGACCGATAGTGTCGGTCAGTTCTATGCCCTGGCGACGAGTGGCAACACCCTGCATATGGCACGCGGCTTTGGCACTGTGACCTATCGTAGATCCACCAATGAAGGTGCCACGTGGAGCGCGGACAAAGTGTTGGGATCGGGAAGGATCTACCTCGATCGCCCAATTGTCGCGGAAGGTAGCAACCTAGCGCTGGTCTACTTCAAGAACTTTCGCACGGTGAAAGACTGGTGTTGTGTGCGCGAGATCGGCGATATCTACATGCGCCGATCCATTGACCGCGGTGCTACATGGCAACCTGAAGTTCGGCTGACGACAGCCCACAGCGGCTACCGGGTGGCGCTGGGGCTGGCGGGTTCGACCATGCACCTAACGTGGATGGATTATCGTTCAGGCGACTGGGACATGTACTATCGGCGGTCCACTGACGGTGGCGCCACGTGGCGGCCGGAAGTACGCCTCGTCCGAGGCACAAACAACGTGGGGGCCGAGCGCCCAGATATTGTCGTGCGGGGTAACTCCGTGCATTTGTTCTGGCTGGACGCGCGCGACGACCAACCTGCGTGCTACCGGGTACCAGTCTGTCCCGAGATCTATTACAAGCGGTCGCTTGACGGCGGTGCTACTTGGGGGTCGGATAATCGCTTGACGTTCGATGCGCCATGGTCGGGCCGTCCAATGGCGGCTACTAGTCAAACCAACACGCTTATCGTGTCCTACGAACAACAGGTCGTAGGTGACGATACCGGCAATGAAGTCTTCGCTCTCAGATCTACCGACAATGGAAGAACGTGGAGAAAACCACAGCGCCTCGTATCGTCGACCGGGGATTCGTCACATAACTTTACCGCGGGCAATCGCACCAGCGCTTATGTAGCGTGGCATGATGGCAGACCCGGAAACAGTGACATCTACTTCCGCGAATCGACCGGCGGCGGTGCGTCTTGGGGGCCTGTGGAGCGGATAACCAACGCGCCAGGGGATTCTATCGTCCCATTTGTGGCTGTGACCTCTCAATACGTGCACTCCATATGGGGCGACGATCGATCCGGGTCGTATCAAACATGGTACAGCCGCCGGAGATTGGGGACGGGGATCTCCAACCTCAAGATGGTCCCGCGTGTCGTCGGCATGACGCTCCAAAAGGCCCGTCGCACGTTGGTTGCCACGGGCCTCAGGGTCGGCCTGATTCGATATGCGGGATCCCGGTCCGTCCGCCGCGGCGTCGTGATCTCGCAAGAACCGTCCGCCGCGGTTTCGAGCAAGATCCAAGCGGGCTCGCGCGTATCTCTTGTCGTCAGCTCCGGCCTCGCCTGACGACGCCCCACATCTCAATCCCGGTCGTCCGCGAGGAGGGGTCAAGGGTGGATCCTCCGAGGGCGGTAGGGTTACGCTTCGTAGCCTAGTCCATGCCATGAGCGCTGCCAGCATGGGCCTTGAACGCCGGTAGTTGCGCACGTTAAGGGCGAACGCTGCCGAAGTCGGGGTAGGCGTTGCTCGCCGAGCGGCGAAGAGCGCATGGCGGCGAAAGCAATGGTCAACAACTTAGGGGGACACCATGGAACGGTTTCCTTGGCATCCACGTTTACGGCACGCAGGAATCGCTGGACGTCTCGTGATCGCTGCCGTCACCGCACTTACGCTTGCGGTCGTGGCCGCGGTGGGCATCGCCGCGACGGCGGCACCCGGCCCGAACGGCTGTCCGACCAACAAGAGCCTGAAGACCGCGCCGATCGCTGACCTGGCGCCGCCCGCGCGGACCCAGATCGTCGCGTTCGACGTGCTGTCCGGGCCGATCAACGAGCAGACGCAGACCTTCACGCTGAAGGTACGCGTCGGGAGCACCTGCAGCGTCAACATCAAAGGCGCGAGCGTCTATGTGACCGCAGTGCCGTACAACCAGTTCAGCATCCCAGCGGAAGAGCTCACCGGGGACGACGGCACCGCGACCCTGGTCTTCCGCCGCGACGCGAACTTCCCCGCGAGTGACCAGCAGCAGCAGCTGACGCTCTTCATCCGCGCGACGAAGCCGGGCGAGGACAAGCTCGCCGGCGTCTCGACACGGCGTCTCGTCGCGGTCCCCTTCGGGAGCTAACGCCGGTTCCTGCACGGCCGCGCCCGAGCCAGCTCGCGGCGCGGCCGTCGCACCTTGAGCTGCTCGCGGAGCTTGGGGCCCCCCGGATAGGGCCAGATCTAAGGCCAAGCCGGTTCTCGCTCCTGGCCCACGCTCCGGAACGGCCCGGCCGAGCGAAGCCGACGCGCGGATTCGAACCGCACGCGGTCGCTGCAGCGTGGCCCTTCGTCCGGCCTCGCGCCGCCGGAGTTCGTAGTTGTGACACGCCTTCAACGGTGGCATCCTGACCCGCAGCTCATGAGCTCCTCTTCGTACGAGCAGGTGTGCGCGGCGCATCGCTGGGCGGTTCCCGCGCGCTACAACATCGCGTCGGACGTCTGCGACAAGCACCCTCGCGACAAGCTCGCGATGGTGTGGGAGAGCTTCGACGGCGCCTATCGCGAGCTAGCGTGGGGCGAGCTCCATGACCTCTCGAACCAGGCGGCGCACGTGCTCCGCGGGCTCGGGGTCGAGAGCGGCGACCGAGTGGCGGTCGTGTTGCCGCCGACGCCGGAGACGGCGGCGATCTTCTTCGGGGTCTGGAAGCTGGGCGGGATCCTGCTCTCGATGTCGGTGCTGTACGGCGACGACTCGATTCGTCATCGCCTTTCGGACTCGGGTGCGAAGCTGGTGGTCACCGACGCGGACAACGCCCCGCGCTTCGCCGAATCGGAGGCGCGGATGCTCGTCCTCGACGCAGACACTCTCGCGGGTGCCTCGACCGAGCGCGTTCCCGGCGACACCTCGGCCGAGGATCCCGCGCAGCTCTACTACACATCGGGAACGACCGGGCTCGCGAAGGGCATCGTGCATGCCCACCGCTACATCCTCGGCCACGAGGAGTTCGTCTACAGCCACGAGGTCACTGACGGAGAGCGGTTCCACGGCATGGGCGAATGGGCGTGGGCGGCGGGGATCGCGCCGCTCTTGGGTCCCTGGCGACTCGGCGCGGTGCAGTGCGTGTACCGGCGCGAGGCCGGCTTCGATCCGCACAAGCAGCTCGACTTCCTCAGCCGCCACGATGTGACGAACGTCTTCACGACACCGACTGCGATGCGGGCGATGATGGCGATCGAGGATGCCGGGACGCGGTATTCGCAGAAGTTCCGGCGGGTCTGCTCGGCCGGCGAGCCGCTGAACCCTGAGGCGATTCGCTGGTTTCGGGAGCAGTACGGCGTGACCGTGCTCGACTACTACGGGCTGACGGAGTCGTATCCGCTCGTCGGGAACTATCCGTTCATGGAGGTCCGCGAGGGCTCGATGGGCAAGCCGATGCCCGGCTGGGACGTCCGCATCCTGGACGAGGACGAACGTCCTGTCGCCCGCGGCGAGCGGGGCGAGATCTGTCTGCGCGCCCGCACGAACCCGCACTATCCGCTCGGCTATTGGAACAGGCCCGAAGACACCGACGAGGTCTTCGGCGGCGAGTGGTTCCACACCAAGGACGCCGCGCGCGAGGACGAGAACGGATACATCTGGTACGAGGGGCGCGCCGACGACGTGATCATCGCCGCCGGCTACCGGGTCGGCCCCTTCGAGGTCGAGTCCGTCTGCCTCGAGCACCCAGCCGTTCGCGAGGCGGCGGCTGTAGCCTCGCCTGACGAGCTGCGCGGCAACGTCGTCAAGGCGTTCATCGTCCTGGCGGCCGGCAATGAGCCGTCCGAGGAGCTCGCCGACGAGATCAAGGCGTTTGTCCGCGAGCGGCTGTCCGCGTATGCCTATCCGCGACGGATCGAGTTCGTCGCCGACCTGCCCAAGACGCTGACCGAAAGATCCGGCGCATCGAGCTCCGCCAGCTGGAGCTCGAACGAGCCGGCGGCTTACGCGGCTGAGCCGACAGACGTTGGAACCGTCAGGAGCGCGACTGCCGCCCGCGAAAAGCAGAAAGCCCGCCTGAGCGGGCCTTTCGGGAGAGCCGACGCGCGGATTCGAACCGTGGACCCCTTCATTACGAGTCTTGTGAACCCAAGGAGTTGCGTTCTTCTTCAAACAGTGGGGCGGAATCCGCTCGAAGGCGGGCGGGCGCGAACTGCGCGGGCGCGAGTGGTCGGAGATGCCGACGCCGAAGTCGCGCGAGTTGCTGTTGGCCGGGTGAGTCGGTGGAGGTCACTCAACAGTGGGCCGATCTGGAGTGGCCGCGCCTTATAGCCGACGCCGGATTGACGATCGAGCGCGTCCAGCTAGTGGTCGTGAGAGATTCGCGGCCGGAGACTAGATCGGACTGCGCCTACTGCCAGCCGAGCTTCGACCGCTCACTGGAGGACACTGAGGTCTATCTCGTCATCCGCCGGATCGGCGGCGCACACGCTTACGCCCACCACCATGTTGTAGGCATATGGCAAAGGCTGCCGGGGCGGGACGAGATTACGGTCTCTGCCCTGCTCCGCCATGAATTGGAGCACGCGCGCCAGTGGGAGCAATGGGGACGCCCTGTCGTCGATGAGTTGGACGCCGAGTTGAAAGCCGTTGTTCGAGGTGACGCCGACGCCTACCATGACACCCCAGTCGAGCAGGCGGCCGATGACGCCGCACGAGCTTGGGTTGCAAGTGCCTACGGCGCTCAGGAGGTTGAACGCCTGAGAGCCCAGAGCTTCCTTCATTGGCAGCGGGTTCCCGAGGGCGCGCGGAACGCGAACCTTCGCCAAGCCACAATCGCCGCTCTCCGCGCGGCTGCACCTCTTGGCTACCAGGTCGCGATGCCCGACGCTCCGTCGGTGCCGCTCGAAGAATTCATCGCCGAGCACGACCGCAACTGGGATCCGCTTGCTGCCGCAATCCGCAGCGACGAAGCACCCGCCATCGAGTTCATCGACTGACGTGTCCAGAACACCACAGCGGCTCCGCGTTGAGCGGAATCACAAGGGCCGGAGCGGCCACCACCTTAACTCCGGCACGATTTTGTGCCTCGATGGAACCGCCGTGGCCGGAAAGGTTCGCTACTCCTACTGGCTGTCACGAGCACAGTGGCTTTCAGCGTTCGCCGAGCCGCCAGAGGAGAGGGTCGAGGGGCCGTTCTTCGTCGAACCCGCCGCGGCCATTGGATCGCCGAGATCGACATCGACGTCGAGGAGCCCTACCGAAAGACGCAAGCCTTCGCGATGCTGATCAAGGCGATTGATGACATGGACATGCCGATACATGCACGGTTCGGTAATGAGCGGCTTGCGCAGATCTTTCGCCGCCGCTACAGAAGCGGACTGGAGCCATCGATGCGCAACCTGAAGCCAGGCAGCGAGGTCATTGCACGCCGCTACGGAAGCACTGAACAGGATCTCACCGAGTATGAAAGCCACGTGACCCTCTGCGGAGAGAGGATCGACGAGACCTGGGAGATCTATCGCTGGCCCGAGGGCAAGGGGATGGACGATTACTGCGGGTCATGCCTTCAAGTCTCGATGAACCGCTGACATCGGAGCCCACGTCATCCGTTCGCGGCCTAGTTAGTAATGCTCGGCAACGTAGGCGTAAGCGCGATAACGAACAGCTCCCCGTCGGGGGGGAAGAGGATCTCGACCTTGACCGCCTTGTCTCCGGCGGTGCTTTGCTGCGCGCGTCCCGTCCTGGGAATGGGTAGTTCTCGGCACAGAAGTCGTGCCAATCGAAGCCGAACGGTCCGGGCGACCTCTCGCCGACGGCGAGCGGCGCCGGATCATCGCTCCGCCGCAGGCGGCGCAGTGGGGCAGGGACGCATCCTCCGGGGGCTCGTCAGCCAGGGATCGGCGGGATCCGGGCGGCGGTCTTTCAATCGCGCGCCTGTTCCGGCGGCACGTCGGCTCCGACCCAGGCGCGTGTCTCGGCGGGGTTCTCCGTGCCCATCAGTTCACGATAGCTCGACGTCGCTCGCGCATTCCGGACTTGACATCGGACACTCGTGTCTGCTTTAGTAGTCCAGACAGCAGTGTCCGACTTAGAGAAGGGAACGTCATGCACGGCAAGACGAAGAAGCTCCACTCCGCTCCGTCAGGCGCTCACTACCTCGCCGCGACACCGCGTCCGTCACGGGCACGCTTCGACCGAGGGTGTCGGCGGCTCGAAGTTCGTGCTCCTGGCCGTGCTGCTGGTCGCGCAGCTGATGGTGATCCTCGACATCACCGCCGTGAATATCGCCCTGCCGAGCCTCGCCCGCGACCTCGACATCAGCGGCAGCTCGATCAGCTGGACGATCACGAGCTACTCGCTCATCTTCGGCAGCCTGCTCCTCTTCGGTGGCCGCGCAGCCGACCTGCTCGGGCGGCGCCGGATGTTCCTGACCGGGCTCGGCATCTTCACCGTGTCCTCGTTCGCCTCGGCGATGGCGGGTAGCGCCGGAGCCCTGTTCGCCGCTCGGGCAGGCCAGGGTCTCGGGGCAGCGATGCTCTCCCCGGCGGCCCTCGCGATCATCATGTCCGCCTTCCAGGGCACCCAGCGGGCGAAGGCTCTCGCTGCCTGGGGCGCGGTCGGCGGCGCTGGTGCTGCGATCGGCGTGCTCGTCGGCGGCGTCCTGACCGAGTTCGACTGGCGCCTGATCTTCTACGTCAATCTCCCCGTTGCCGCCGCACTCGCGATCGCCGCGCTGAAGATCATCCCGGCCGACACTCTGAAGCCGCGCTGGAAGGGTCTCGACCTTCGCGGGGCCGTGCTCGCAACGACGAGTCTCGGCGCAATCGTCTTCGCGATCACCCAGGGCGAGAGCGCCGGTTGGACGTCCGCCCAGACGCACCTGATCGGCCTCGGCGGTCTCGCAGGGCTCCTCGTCTTCGCCCTCTTGGAGCGCCGCACCGAGACCCCGCTCCTGCGGGTCGAGCGGCTGGCCGATCGCGCTGTCGGCGGCGGCCTCTTCCTGATGCTCGCCGCGGCCGGTTCGATCTCGGCCTCTTCCTGCTCAGCTCGATGTATCTCCAGAACGTGCTCGGGATGGGGCCGCTCTCAACCGGCCTCGCCTTCATCCCGCTCGCCCTCGCGGCCGGAGTCGGCGCCCCGCGGCCGGTCACATCACGAGCAAGCACGGCGTTCGTGGCCCGCTCGCCGCAGCGTTCCTGATCGCCGCCGCCGGGATGACCCTTCTGGCCCACGTTGGCGAGAACGGCAGCTACGTCGCCGACGTCCTGCCGGGCATGCTCGTTGCCGGGTTCGGGCTCGGGATCGCCGTCGTCTCCGTCTCGATCGCCGTCCTCACCGGCGCCCGCGACGGACGAGACCGGGATGATCTCCGGCCTCAACTCGACCGGCCCGAGATCGGCGGCACCGTCGGCGGTCGCGATCTTCTCGACGATCGCGGCCGGGAGCGGCGCCATCGCTGGCACCCAGGCAGCCTCAGGGATCGCGCACGCGTTCGTCGCAGCCGGAGTGCTCGCTAGTGTCGCAAGCCTGGTCGCTCTGGCAGTCCTCCGAGGGCGCGCCACTTCGTCCCCAAGATGCAGCTGAACCCGACCGCGATGCCGATCCACTAATGGCGAACAAGACGACAACCGCCGAGGCGCCCGCCCCTAAGCGCCGTCGCGCCGACGCCGACCGTAGCGTCGCCGCCATCCTCGACGCCGGACTCGAAGCGCTGGCGAGCGATCCCGACAGCAGCATGTCGGAGATCGCTCGCCGGGCAGGCGTCGTGCGAGCGACGATCTACGTCCATTTCCCGACACGCGAGACGCTGCTCGACGCGGTCATGGAATACGCGATCGGGCAGGTCGTCGAGTCGATGCGAGGCGCCGAGCCTCAGCGCGGCGAGCCGGTGGAGGCGTTGGAGCGAGTGCTCCGCGCCACCTGGCGGCAGCTCGGGCAGTTCCCGGCCTGCTCGCCCTCAACACGGCGCGGCTCTCGGCCGAGGAGCTACACCGGCGTCAGCGTCCCGATGCTTGACCAGCTGGAGCCCCTGATCAAGCGCGGCCAGAAGCAGAGGCGTCTTCCGCAGCGATCTTCCCGTTTCCTGGCTGCTCGCCGTGACCCGCTCGAGTCGTCCATGCCGCAAGCCACGAGATCCGCGGCGGGCGGACTCCCAGGAGTCCGAAGCCGAGACCGTCATGATCAGCACGATCCTCCGCGGCGATCGGCGGCAACGGAGGCCGAGCGTGAACGGCTACGCGCTAACAGGCACCAGCGGACTGCGCCTGACCCGTCCGCACTGAGTGCCCAAGACAAGCGAACCGCAGGTTCATCCAGCACTACGGCGGCAACGGTGGCTTCGCCACCGAGATGACGGCTCAGACGACGCGTCGCGCTGCCCTTTACGCGCCAGCCCGACTCTGTTATCGATTTCAATCGAGGAAAGGGGGTCCTCGATGGCAACTTCCACTCCCTCAGACGAGCCGACTCACTCGTCCGACTCGGGGGTGCCGCCGCCCCTCAGCGAAGGCGGCACAAAGCGGCCACCTCGGCCTGATCGTCCTCGGCTCGATCGGTCGCGGGCCTGGTTCTCGGGCTGGTGCTCGTCCTCGGCGTCTTCGGTGCCAGCGAGGAGGCGACGATCACCGGCGCAGCGCTCATCTCCCTTGGCGCTGGAATGCTGATCCTCTTCCTGCTCGCCGGGCGCCGCACTGATCAGCCCCAGCCCTGGGCGCTCGCCCCAGCCCTCGCCCTTGGCGCCCTCGGCTTCGCCCTTCTGATCATCACGCCCGGCAACCGGCTGCTGGGCTGGATGGGATGGATCTGGCCGATTCTCCTCGTGCTCCTGGTTGTCTGGTCGGTGAGAGGCGCGCGCCGCTCGCTTCACAACTGGTCGAGGCGCTTGGCTGCTCTATCCGGCGCTTGCCGTGCTCGGACTCGTCGCCCTCGGCGGCGCATACGAGACGGTCGCCGAGGCGACGACGAGCAACGCTGCCCCTTCGACCGGGCGCACCTACCTCGTCGATGGACATCGTCTCTACCTGAACTGCGTTGGCTCGGGATCTCCGACGGTGGTGCTCTTCAACGGGCTCGGCGAGCGAACGCCGAACTGGGCTGTTGGTGCAGAGCGCGGTCGCTCGCCAGACCCGGGTCTGTGCCTACGACCGTGCGGGCCAGGGTTCGAGCAGCAAAGCACCGGGACCCCAGGACGGGCACCAACTCGCCGCCGATCTTCACGGGCTTCTCTCAGCGGCGGGACGTTCCCGGCCCTTACGTCGTGGCCGGTCACTCCGTCGGTGGCACCTACGCCCTCGCCTACGCGATGGACTACCCGAAGGAGACCGCCGGAGTCGCCCTGATCGATTCGGCGTCCCCGCACCAGTTCGAAGACCTGCCTGACTATCCCGGCTTCTACTCGATGTGGCGGCGTGTGGGGGCGCTCCTGCCATCTGTTCGGGCGTGCGGGCATCCCGCGTCTCGCGAGCGGTCTGGGCTCGGGCGAACTGCCTCCTGACGCTCGTTCGGGAAGTGCGCGCGTTCAACGCCTCACCACGAGAGCTAGCAGGCAAATCACGATGAGTTCTTGGAGCTGCGGACGGTCTTCGACCAGACGAAAGCCCTTACGTCGCTCGATGGAAAGCCACTCTTCGTCTTGACGGCAGGGCTGGGGCAGCAGTCGGGCTGGGCCGAAGCACAGGACAAGCTGGCCAACGCTTTCCACGAACAGCCGCCATCAGACGGCCGAGTACGGGGACCGCCCTCCTCGAAGAGAAGGACTTCGCATCTGTCACGAGCGGAGGGATCAACGAGGTCGTGCAAGCAGCCCGATCAGGTGAAACGATTCGGTAACGATAGGGGGGCCGTGATCACTCGGTGATTGAGAGGAGCGAGCCATGACATCAGCGTCCGATCATTTCCCGTCAGACACTAAGGGCCTTCAAGGGGCAGGCGCGCCAGAGTTGGTTGAGCTGGCCGACACGGATCAGTTCGACCTGCGAATCGCGCCGGTGACGAAGCTACTCGGCGACGCGACAGTGCGGATGCTCGCCTACAACGGTTCGATTCCCGGCCGACGTTGCGGGTAAAGCAGGGCTCCCAGCTGGCCGTCAAGGTCTCGAACGAGGGTGACCTTGAGGTACGTTCATTGGCACGGGCTGCGGCTGGAGAATCGTTCGATGGAACGCGGAGACGCAGCCGCCGATACCGGTGGGAGGCAGCTTCAGCTATCAGCTCCTGTTTCCCGATCCGGGCATCTACTGGTATCACCCGCACATCCGCGAGGACTACGGCCAGGAGATGGGCCTCTACGGCAACATCGTCGTCGAGCCCGCCGAGCCGGACTACTGGCCACCCGCCAATCGCGAACTCGCGCTCACACTCGACGACGTCCTGATCGAGGACGGCAGGGTCGCGCCCTTCAGCCGGACGGAGCCCAACTACACAGCGATGGGCCGCGTCGGCAACGTCCTGCTGACGAACGGAGAGCCGGAGCTTTCGCTCTCGGCGCAGGCGGGCGAAGTCGTTCGTCTCTACCTGACCAACACCGCCAACACGCGCGTCTTCAACGTTGCCCTACCGGGCGCGCGGATGAAGCTCGTCGGCGGTGACAGCGGCCGCGTCGAACGGGAGGAGTTCGTCGAAACGGCGATGCTCGCGCCCTCCGAACGCGTCGTCGTCGATGTGCTGTTCGCCGAGCCGGGAGAGCTGACGCTCTTGCATCGCACGCCGGGCAAGGAGTATCCACTTGCGACGATTCAGGTCAGCGACGAGCAGGCGGAACCCTCACTCGCCGCTGAGTTCGAAGCCCTGCGCACGAACGCCGACATGTGGCCGAGCGCGAACGAGTGGCTCCGCACCTGGAGCGGGAGCCCGACAAGACGCTCGCGCTCGTTGCCGAGATGGACATGGGCGAGCCGGAGATGCCGCCGGCGCCACGGTCATCTACACGTGTCCGATGCATCCGGAGGTGCTGAGCGAGGAGCCCGGCAAGTGTCCCGACTGCGGGATGAAGCTGCTCGCGACCGCCGCCGCACCGACCGCCTACGCCTGCCCGATGCACCCAGAGGTGACGAGCGACCAGCCTGATCGCTGCCCCGAGTGCGGCATGAAGCTCGTGCCAGCGCACCTCGTGTCTGCGGCAGGCGGCCACGAGCACGAGCACCATGAGCACGAGCACCACGAGCACTCTGGCGGTGACGCGCATGACCATGACCACGCCCACGACCGACCACGCCCACGAGGCGGGCGGGATCGAGTGGGAGGACGACATGGTCGAGGTGAATCGGATGACGACCCCGGCGAACACGCGCTGGAAGCTGATCGACCGGGCGACCGGCGCCGAAGGCCACGAGATCGACTGGCGCTTCCGCGTCGGTGACCAGGTGAAGCTGCGCCTGCTCAACGAGATGGACTCAGACCACCCGATGCACCACCCCTTCCACATCCACGGGGCAGGCCGATTCCTGATCCTCGCCCGCGACGGCGTCGTCGAACCGAACCTCGTCTGGAAGGACACGGTGCTCGTGCCGACCGGCCAAACAGTCGATCTCCTGCTCGACGTGACCAACCCCGGCCGCTGGATGGCTCACTGCCACATCGCCGAACATCACGAGACCGGGATGATGTTCAGCTTCACCGTCGATCCGTAGTTCTGGCAACGCGGTGGCTTTGATCGCCCCTTCCCGACAGGACGGGTTTCAGTGGCAGCGCTCGGTGTCAGCTAGCCACCGAGAAGCCACTAGACCAAGTTGCGTCTCCAGGAGGGCAATAAATACGCCGCTTTGCGGGGTCTTTTGAGAGCCGACGCGCGGATTCGAACCGCGGACCCCTTCATTACGAGTGAAGTGCTCTACCAGCTGAGCTACGTCGGCTAGATGAACAAGATTCCCTGCAAATAAGCGGAATCCCTATGTTTCGAACTCCGCGTTTCGAAGCGTTTAGATCGCGATTATCGCTCCCCAGATGCTCCCAGTTTGCGGTCTTTCTGAAGCCTCTGCTCCCGGTTTGCTCCCCGTCAGGAGGGGTCTCGAGGCGTGACCGATTGTAGCGCCGCGCATCGTGAGAGAGCGTTTCTCCGTGAAGCTCAGTTCGGCCGCCAAGGTGGGGAGGGCTGCTGCTCGCCGGTCAGCGCCGCCCACTCGTGCTTTTGCCAGTTGCGTTCGTAGAGTGACCCGTTAGCTTCCGTCGCGGCGCGCACCTTCGAGCGAACGCTCGGCGAGTTCGGATCCGTCGAGTTCACTCGGGATGCTGAGCACGTCGGCCGACGAACAGCCTACTGATCGCAAGCGAGCTCGCCGTGCAAGCAAACAACCCGACCCGTGCTGAGCTAGGCAGAGGCCGCCGAGTCACTGCTGGCCAGTCGCGAGACAGTGCACGACCGACAGCGGTGCTTCCGCCTGATCGCCTTCGATCGCCCCCGACGGCTCGCCATCTTGCCGGCGTTTCGGTTTCACCTCTCCTCGGGCGCGGGGGCCCGCCCGCCGTCGCTCAGCCGACGTGTCGCTCGGCGGTCGCTCGGACCCAGTCGACGGGGTCCGAAGCGGCAACATCCTGCAGCTTCCGCCGCGCTTCGGGTGTTGCGTTCCTGCTCAACGCGAGGACTGCGATTTTGCGGACTTGGGGCGACGGCTCGTCGGCGTGTTCGATGACAGCGGCTAACGCCTCTGCGGTGCCAAGGCGTCCCAGCGCGCTGAGCGCGCTCATGCGGCTGCGCTCATCGAGTTGGGGGAGGAGACGGATGATCGTGGGGACGACGACCGGATCGCCCCATAAACCAACCGCGTAGAGCGCCTTGGTTCGGTGGTCGGCGGGAACGGACGGGTCGATGGTCAACAACGACTGCAGCGCTTCGAAGTCCTCCGGGCGCCGGCGCCGCAACAATTGACTCAACTCTCCGGCGTCATCGGCCTCGAGTGCTGCTTGGAGCTCATCAGGCAGTTCTGCCACGGTCGTTCTCCTTTTGGCCGATGGTTCGCTGGCCCGCGACTACTTTTTCAAGGCCACCCGGATCGCGACACCATTCTTCTTGCCGGAGTTGAGGTTGTAGTCCACGACGACGGTCCAGTTGTGGTTCAGGCCGTCTCGCAACAGATCGAGCATGCCTTGACGAGCCGGCCGGTTGCTGTCATTCCGGAGTTGGAACCCCATCGCCCGATCAGGCTGTGAGCTCAGCTTCATGATGACCTCAGCGTCGATCTGGTCCATCGGCGGGCCGAATTTTGTGCCGACGTCATGCACGCGTAGGAACGTGAGCTTGCCGGTGGATTGGACGAGTGCCATGGCGACCTCCCTTTCCTCAACCTAGGCTGGCAACTCTCAGAATCAGTCCGTTCCGGACGCCCGTGCGCCGGTAGTCCAGCCGCACCCGTTGGTCGTCGTTGAACGCAGTGCGCAACGTGTCTAGCATCCCGCGCTGGACCGCTTCGTTCGCGTCGGCACGCACCTTGAATCCGAAGGCCCTGTCGGGTGCACTGTCGAGCCGCACCACGACCTCGACATCGATCTGGTCCGTCGGCGGCCCGAACCCGGTACCTTCATCATGGGCCCGCAGGAACGTCAACCGACCCTCTGCGGCCAGTATGCAATCACCCATTGCGGGGTCGTCGCTGACACGCCTGCACTGGTCTTCGCTGAGGTCAGGAGGCGGCTTGGTGATCATCCCGGTGTTGCGGAACATCAGATTGTCAGTGTCCGTGTCGTGAGGGTTGTCGCCGACGACGTGGGTCAGCTCGTGTACGAAGGTCCACTGCGTTGCGCTGTCCCCGACCCAGAAGCCACGCCGGCCAGGGGGATGTGCGGCGCAGCCACGGAACCCGGCCGTGTCTCCCTGGATGTAGTACCCGACGATGTCGGCGCCGAGATCGCGTCCAAGGTCGAAGAGCTCGTCTTCGTCTTCGCTGACGACGTGGCCGTTCGTCAAGCAGTCCGTCTGATCCAGGATCAACAAGTCCGGACGATCGACCGTGATGTTGGTCACGAGGTCGATCCACACGCCGCACTCCGTAAGGTAGACCTGGTTCCCCGCGTCGAGGTCGCGCTGAAGGTTCGCGCTCGCCCCTTGGACTGTGACGACCGCCACTCTCACGCATTCGCCGGCCACTATCACTCCTTGCGAAGGAGCAACGATCCTACCGATACACGCTCCCCCGAGACAAGAAAGTTCCCGCAACCAAGCAACTTCGTCTTCATTACGAGTGAAGTGCTCTACCAGCTGAGCTACGTCGGCGGGGAGTGCCTAGTGTAGCCAGGCTTCCGACGCCGATACCGATCTCGCCGCGTGGATCGGATAGGTTCGGCCCGATGAGCACCATGGCCGAGACGGATCGCCTGCGCGTGCTCGTGGAGGCGGGAATCGCGCTCAGCTCGGAGCTCTCGCTCGACGATCTCCTGCAGAAACTGGTCGAGACGGCCGCCGCCCTGACCGGGGCACGCTACGCGGCGCTCGGCGTCATCGACCAGTCGGGGACGGGGCTCGAGCGCTTCCTCCACACCGGCATCGACGCCGAGACGGTGGCGAGGATCGGCGCCCTGCCGCGCGGGCGCGGCATCCTCGGCGCGCTGATCACCGACGCCCGCCCGCTGCGGCTCGAGTCGATCACGGACGACTCGCGCTCGGTCGGGTTTCCGCCCAACCACCCGCCCATGCGCGGCTTTCTCGGCGTTCCGATCCTGCTCCGTGGCCGCGCGTTCGGGAACCTCTACCTGGCCGAGAAGCGGGAGGGCTCGTTCACCGCGGCCGACCAGGAGCTGGTCGAGACGCTCGCGAGCCAGGCCGCGGTCGCGATCGAGAACGCGCGCCTCTACGAGGCGGCCACCGCCTGGTCGGACCAGCTCGAGGCGCTGAACGAGGTGGGGACGGCGCTCGCGAGCGAGATCGAGCTCGTGCGGCTGCTCGAGCTGATCGCCCGACGGCTGCGCGAGCTGATCGGCGCGCGGCTGGTAACGATCGCGCTCCCGGCCGGCGACGGGACGCTGCGGATCGAGGCGGCCGACGGCGAGCGCGCTGCCGAGATCGTCGGCCTGCAGCTGGAGCGCGCGGGCTCGAAGAGCGGTCGCGTGCTCGAACGCCGGCGCGCCGAGCGGATCGACTCGCTGCTCGACGACCCCGAAGTCGACCAGGAGTCGGCCCGGCGCCTCGGCGCCCGCAGCGGGCTCTATGTGCCGCTGGTCGCCGGCGGCCGGCCGATCGGCGTCATCGTCGCGCACGACCGCGAAGGCGGCGACCCGCGCTTCACCGACGCCGACCTGCGGCTCGCGGAGACGTTCGCACCCCGCGCCGCCGTCGCCGTCGACCTCTCGGCGCGCGTCGCCGGCGACGCCCTTCGCAGGGTGGTCGAGGCGCAGGAGCTCGAGCGGCGACGGCTCGCGCGCGAGCTGCACGACCAGACCGGGCAGGAGCTGACATCGGTGCTGCTCGGGCTGAAGGCGGTCGAGGAGGCGGAGACCGACGAGGAGCGGACCGCGGCGCTCGCCGCCGTGCGCGAGCAGGTCGTCGAGACGCTGCACGACGTCCGCCGACTCGCCGTCGAGCTGCGGCCGAAGGCGCTGGACGACTTCGGCCTGGTCGCAGCGCTCGAGCGCCTGCGCGAGATCTTCTCGGAGCAGACCGGGATGCGGGTCGAGCTCGAGGCGCAGTATCGGCGACCGGCTCCCGAGCGACGTCGAGACGGCGCTCTACCGGATCGTGCAGGAGGCACTGACGAACATCGTCAAGCATGCGCAGGCGAGCTCGGTCAGCATCGTGCTCGCCCGCAGCCCGCGCGCGATTACCGCGGTGATCGAGGACGACGGCCGCGGCTTCGCGCCCGACGCGAGCACCGAAGGACTCGGCCTGCTCGGGATGGGCGAGCGGCTCGCGCTCCTGGGCGGCAAGCTGAAGCTCGAGTCGAGCCCGGACTCCGGTACGACGATCGTCGCCGAGGTTCCCCTGCGATAGTGCCGCTGCGATGAGCGAGACGATCCGCGTCCTGATCGTGGACGACCACGCCGTCGTCCGCACCGGCCTGCGCAAGGTGCTCGAGGCCGAGGACGGGATCGAGGTCGTCGGCGAGGCCGGCGACGCGAGGAACGCCGTCTTCCAGACGCGCGAGACGAAGCCGGACGTGATCCTGATGGACGTGGTCATGCCCGGGAAGACGGGCATCGAGGCGATCCCGGACGTGCTGCACGACGCGCCCGGACGCGAAGGTGCTGATCCTCTCGATGCAGGACGACCCGCGCTATGTCCGCGAGGCGTTCGACGCCGGCGCCTCCGGCTATGTGCTCAAGGAGGCCGTCGACACCGACGTCGTCGCGGCGATCCGCGACGTGGCGGCCGGCGGCCGCTACGTGCATCCCGCACTCGGGGCGCGGATGCTCGCCGCCGACGCCGAGGAGCGCAAACGCGCCGAGCAGGATCCGCTCTCGGACCGTGAGCGCGACGTCCTCCGCCTGCTCGCCCTCGGGCACACAAACCAGGAGATCGCGGGCCGGCTCTACATCTCGGTGCGCACGGCCGAGACGCACCGTGCGCACATCATGCAGAAGCTCCGGATCAGTACTCGCGCGGAGCTCGTCCGCTACGCGCTCACGCAGGGACTGCTCGAGGCGCCGGACGAGTAGCTGCGAGCTCCGTCGTGGCGCGGACGATCAGCACCGGCCGCTTCGACTCGCCGAGGATCCCGCGCGACACGCTGCCCGAGCAGGGCGCCGGCGATCGCGCCGCGACCGCGCGACCCGACCACGATCAGGTCGACGTCGTGGGAGTCGGCGAACGCGACGATCTCATCGACGGTGTCGCCGCGCAGCAGCACCGTCGTCGCGACGATACCCTGCTCGGCCGCCACCTCGGCGGCCTCGACGAGCAGCGTTCGGTCGTGCTCGCTGAGGTCGTGTGGGAAGGCTCCGCTGATCGGCGCGAAACCGGTGGCCGGCACGACGTCGACGACCGGGACGACGTGCACGAACATCAGCTCCGACCCGTGCTCGGCCGCGAGCTCGACGCCGAAGGCGACTGCCTCCATGGCGGAAGGCGAGCCGTCGGTGGCAACCAGGATCCTCTTCATCGTCCGCTCCTCTCGGGTCGTTGCCTCGTGCATCGATCATCCGCGCGGCCGCCCGGACCGGCATCGGTGGCGGCGCCGATCGCCGCTGCGTAGTTCGCCGCAGCTCAGTCGCGCGCCAGCAACGCGCGCACGGCGCGCGCGATCACGAGCTCCTCGCGGGCCGGCACGGCCTCGACGCGGAACGCACCGAGGTGGCGCAGCCGCCCGGCGACCGCATCGCGCACGTCGGCGCGGTTCTCGCCGATGCCGCCGCTGAAGGCGAGCACGTCGAGACCGCCGAGCACCGCGGCCATCGCGGCGACCGCCTTGGCGAGGTGGTACGTGAAGTGAGAGAACGCGAACGGATCGTCGAGACCGCCGAGCGCCCGCAGGCCCGACTCCTCGTTGAGCAGGCGGTCGAGCTCGTCGACGGTCATTCCCGAGCGGAGCAGGTGAAGCAGCGCGCCGGGATCGACCGAGCCCGAGCGGGTTCCCATCGGCGGGCCTTCGAGCGGCGTGTAGCCCATCGACGTGTCCACCGAGCACCCCGTCCCGGACAGCCGTGACGGAGCAGCCGCCGCCGAGATGACAGACGACCACCCGGGCCGCGTCGACGCACTCGACGACCGACTGTACAGCGAGCCCGTGGAACCCGAGCCGCGCAATCGAGTGCAGCTCGGTGGGGAGCGCGTAGCGGCGCGCCTCCTCCGAGATCGTCCGGTGGAAGGCGGAGTCGGACGACGGCGACGTGCGGGACGCCGGGGAGCGCCGCGCGGGCACGGCCGAGCGCGTCGAGCGCGGGCCGGTTGTGGAGCGGGGCGACCGCCGCGCCCTCTTCGATGTGGGCGAGGACCCGGTCGTCGACGACGGCGGCGTCGATCGCGGCGCTGCCGAAATGGACGATCCGGTGGCCGACTGCGTCCGCGGCGGCGAAGTCGTCGACCGGCGTCGCCGTCTCTCCCTCGACGAGCGCGAGCTTCAGGCTGGTCGAGCCGGCGTTGACGACAAGGACGTTCAGTACGGCCAGGCCCAGTCCCGGATCTCGGGATCGTCGTCGCCGTGCTCGCGCGTGTACGCGCGGGCGGCGAGCCGGCGTTCCTCCATTCGCTGGCGCAGGTGTGCGGCCCGCTCGGTGAGGCCGGGGACGCGGTCGATCACGTCGATGACGAGGTGGAAGCGATCGAGGTCGTTGAGCATGACCATGTCGAAGGGCGTTGTCGTCGTGCCCTCCTCCTTGTAGCCGCGCACGTGCAGGTTGGCGTGGTTGCGGCGCCGGTAGGTGAGGCGGTGGATCAGCCACGGATAGCCGTGGTAGGCGAAGACGACCGGCCGCGAGGTCGTGAAGAGGGCGTCGAACTCGGTGTCGGAGAGCCCGTGCGGGTGCTCGCTCTCCGACTGGAGCCGCATCAGGTCGACGACGTTGACGACGCGCACCTTCAGCTCGGGCAGGTGCTCGCGGAGCAGGGCCGCCGCGGCGAGCGTCTCGAGCGTCGGGACGTCGCCGGCGCAGCCGAGCACGACGTCGGGCTCGCCGCCCTCGTCGCACGACGCCCACTCCCAGATCCCGAGCCCGCGCGTGCAGTGCGCGATCGCGTCGTCGATCGAGAGATAGTCGAGCGCGGGCTGCTTGCCCGCCACGATCACGTTCACGTAGTTGCGGCTGCGCAGGCAGTGGTCGGTGACCGAGAGCAGCGTGTTCGCGTCCGGGGGCAGATAGACGCGGATCACCTCCGCCTTCTTGTTGACGACGTGGTCGATGAAGCCAGGGTCCTGGTGCGAGAAGCCGTTGTGATCCTGCCGCCAGACGTGCGACGAGAGGAGATAGTTGAGCGACGCGATCGGCCGTCGCCAGGGGATCTCCCGCGTCGTCTTCAACCACTTCGCGTGCTGGTTGAACATCGAGTCGACGATGTGGATGAAGGCCTCGTAGCAGTTGAAGAGGCCGTGCCTGCCGGTGAGCAGGTAGCCCTCCAGCCAGCCCTGGCAGAGGTGCTCGGACAGGATCTCCATCACCCGCCCGTCCGGGGTGAGGCCCTCGTCGCCGTCCTCGATCTCGCCGAGCCACGTCCGGCCGGTGACGGAGAAGACGTCGCCGAGCCGGTTCGACGCCGTCTCGTCAGGCCCGAAGAGCCGGAACGTCTGCTGGTTGCGCGCGACGATGTCGCGCAGGAAGCCGCCGAGCACGCGCGTCGCCTCGCTCGTACGCGTCGCCGGCGCGGTCACCTCGACGGCGTAGTCGCGGAAGTCCGGCAGCACGAGCTCGCGGAGCAGCTCGCCGCCGTTCGCGTGCGGGTTGGCGCTCATCCGGCGCTCGCCCTCCGGCGCGAGCGCGGCGAGCTCGGGCACGAGCCGGCCGCCCTCGTCGAAGAGCTCCTCGGGCCGGTAGCTGCGCAGCCAGTCCTCGAGCACGCGCACGTGCGCGGGGTTCTCGCGCACCGCCGCCATCGGCACCTGGTGCGAGCGCCAGCTTCCCTCGGTCTTCTTCCCGTCGACCTCCTTCGGCCCGGTCCAGCCCTTCGGCGTGCGCAGGATCAGCATCGGCCAGGTCGGGCGCAACACCGCACCGTCCTCGCGAGCGGCGCGCTGGAGCTCGCGGATCTCGTCGAGCGCCTCGTCCAGCGCGGCCGCGAGCCGTTGGTGCACGTGCGCCGGCTCCTCGCCCTCGAAGCCGCCGCTGACGAGGAGCGGACGCCAGCCGTAGCCCTCGAACAGGGCGACGAGCTCGCGCTCCGGGATCCGCGCGAGCACGGTCGGGTTGGCGATCTTGAAGCCGTTCAGATGGAGGACCGGCAGCACGGCGCCGTCGGTCTCAGGGTTGAGCAGCTTGTTCGAGTGCCAGCTCGCCGCGAGCGGCCCGGTCTCGGCCTCGCCGTCGCCGACGACGCAGGCGACGAGCAGGTCGGGATTGTCGAATGCCGCGCCGAAGGCATGCACGAGCGCGTAGCCGAGCTCGCCGCCCTCGTGGATCGAGCCGGGCACCTCGGGCGCGACGTGGCTCGGGATCCCGCCCGGGAAGGAGAACTGGCGGAAGAGCCGTCGCAGCCCGTCGACGTCCCGCGAGACGTTCGGGTAGAGCTCGCTGTACGTGCCCTCGAGATAGGCGTTCGCGACAAGCGCGGGGCCGCCGTGCCCGGGGCCGGTGACGTAGATCGCGCTCAGGTCGCGCGTGCGGATTTGCCGGTTCAGGTGCGCGTAGAGGAGGTTGAGGCCTGGAACGGTGCCGAAGTGGCCGAGCAGGCGCGGCTTGACGTGCTCCGGCTGCAGCGGCTCGCGCAGCAGCGGGTTGTCGAGCAGGTAGATCTGCGCAACGGAGAGGTAATTCGCGGCGCGCCAGTAGGCGTCGACCAGACCGAGCTCGTGTTCGCTCAGGGCGCCCATCTGCCGGAGCTTGCCGGTCCGAGGCGGACGAGCGCCAGTGCGGCGAGCGCGGTCGTCAGCACATCGGTGGCGACGCACCACTGGCAGATCGCGTCGATCACGACGATCTGCACCACCAGCAGGTAGGCGGCGAAGAGGAACGCCGACGAGTGCGACCGTCGCATTGTCGAGCCGCGCCCACTCGCCGCGGGCGAGCGCCGCAATGAGGAGGACGAGGAAGCCCGCGAGACCGAGCGCAGCGACCGGGATCCCGAGCAGCTCGGCGTACGACGAGCTCTGCACGGTCTCGCAGCCGCCGGTCGAGCAGACGAGCGAGCCGCCCGTCTCCCGGACGTAGAGCAGATAGGTGGTGATGGCAACGCCGAGCGAGGCGAGAACGGCGCTCGCGATCCGAACCGAACGCTCGGTCACCGGGTGAGCGCCGCCTCGATCGCGGGGACGATCCCTTCGGGATCGAGCGACGCGACCTCGACCCGCTCGAGCCGCCCGCCCGTCGGGCCAACCTGGAATGCCGGCGTGCCGTTGACTCCTGCGGCCTTCGCCGCCGCCGCGAAGCGCTCGAGCTCCGGGTCGATCGTCTTCTGCCAGCGGGTTGCGAGCAGCTCGTCCGGCTCGAGGCCGGGCAGGCCGTCGTGCGATGTCCTGCACGAGCGTGTCGGTGACCCAGCCCGCGTTCTCGGCGCCCTGGCTCAGGTAGAGGCCGTGGACGACGTCCCAGAGATGGTTCTCCCGCCCGGCCGCGACGGCCGTCCGCAACGCCGTGTTCGAGTCGGGCCCGATGAACGCGAGCCCGTGAAAGACGATCCGCAGCTTGCCGGCGCGGACGTAGTCCTGCGACGAGCGTCGGCAGCGCGTCGCGCGCCCACTGTGCGCAGTAGGGGCACTGCAGGTCGGCGTACTCGACGAGCGTCACCGGCGCTGCGGGCGAGCCGAGCGCGGCTCCGCTCTGCTCGATCCCGGCGAAGAGCGACGGCTCCGGCTCCTGCGCCGACGCCGCGGCCGGCGCCGGCGACGAGCCGTCCTCACGGGCGCCGATCAGGCTGGCGCCGACGAGCACCGCCGCCAGTGCGGCGGCCGCGCCGAGCACGACCGCCAACTGCAGGCGTCGATCCCGAAGCGCGCTCAATGGGACATCGTCCCCTTCGGGTTGCCGACCTTGAGCAGGCCGACCTGGCCGAGGTCGACATGCGCGAACGCGTGCGAGACGAACGGGTAGAGGCCCTCGTCGGCGAGCTTGACGTCGAAGACAGCGCCGCCGCCGGCCGGCACGAGCACCGTCTGGACGCCGTTCTGGGGCGGGTTGGTCATGTCGCCGTTGACCCAGGCGCGATCGAGCAGCCCGCCGACGACGTGGAAGTTCGTGTCCAACGTCGGCCCCGCGGCGACGACCCAGAAGCGGGTGGTGTCGCCGGGATCCGCTGTCAGCGGGTGCGTCACGTACTGGTTCGCGTAGCCGTTGAAGGTCGTCCAGTCCGGCTCCGTCGCGCGTGCCTTCGCCATGTCGAGCGAAGCGGGCTCTTCGATCCCGTCGCCGTTCATGTACCACTCACTGGCGACGAGGACGTACTCGTTGTCGACGGGCGGCAGCCCCGCCTTCGGCTCGACCACGATCGCGCCGTACATGCCGTTCGCGATGTGCGCGAGCACCGGCTTCGTGCCGCAGTGGTACATGAAGACCCCGGGATCGGCGGCCGTGAATCGGAAGGTGAACGACTCGCCGGGGGCGACGTCTCTGAAGGCGACGTTGGGCGCGATCCGCGCGGCGTGGAAGTCGATCGAGTGTGGGATCGCGCCGCCGTTCGTCAGCGTCATCTCGACCGTCTGGCCTTCACGGACGTGCACGACGGGGCCTGGGGCGCCGTGGCCGTCGAACGCCCAGGTGTTGTACTTCACACCCGGCGCAACCTCGACGACCATGTCCTTCAAGGTCATCTGAACCTTGACCAGGTCGCCGGCCGGAATCGGCGGCATCACCGCGTCGTAGGGCTTGTGGGCCTCGGCCAGCTCCGCGGCGTTGTCGGGCACGACCCCTGCGAAGCTCGCAAGCGGCAGCGCCGTGTTGTGGTCGGCCGCCGCGTGGGCGTTCGCGGCCGCAGACGGCTCGGCGGCCGCGGGCTGCGCGTCGTCCCGTGAGTCGCGCGCGTCCGCCCACATCATCAGGGCGAAGAAGCCGACGGCTGCGAGCGTGAGGCCGAGCAGCAGCGCGGCCACCGCCCAGAACGCGCCCGAGCCCGACTCGGGGGCGGGCGCCTGCCGGCGATGCGTGGGTGCGGAGTATGCGGACATGGCGTGAAGCTCTCCTTCGACTCGAATGGTGTCCACTCGAACGTAGGCGCGGACCGGGGGCCGCCGCGCCCTGATCGAGCCGCAGACCGATCCGCAGCCGACCACAGACCGGGTACGGGTTTTCCCGCAGTGGCTAGAAGCCGAGCCCGACGCCCGGCAGCTCGGATCGCTCCCACGAGAAGGCGCATTCGGCCAGCCGCGGCGGGCCGGCGACGAGCTCGCCCCAAGCTGCGGCAGCCGAGAGATCGAGCTGGCTCAGGAACAGCCGAAGCCCCTCTTCGCTCTCTGCCTCGAAGACGAAGATCGCCTCGCTCGGGGTCAGCAGCAGCTCGTGCCGGGTCAATCCCGCCTCATCGGGATCGAACGGCGGCCCGTAGGAGAGGATCTCGCGAACCCGCTCGAGCGTGCCGTCCTGCAGCGGCACGACCACGACCGCCCTGCGTGCGGCGCAGAGACGCAGGTCGGAGAGCCGCTCGACGAGCTCCTGGACGATCGGGGCGCCAAGCCCGGCGTCGGCGACGAGGTACTTCCCGTCGCAGCGCTCGACGATGAGCGCAGGGCGCCCGTCGAGGCGATCGGCGCCGCCGCTCCCGATCCGCAGCCCTCGCAGCTCCTCGTAGCCGAACCGGCGCTCGACCGGCGGCCCGCTCGCCCCGCGCCGGCGACCGTCCAGGAACAGCGCGCGTGAGCCGAGCGCCAGTCTGCCGACGAACGTCTGCCCGTCCGGCTCTCGCCACTTGACCGCGTAGGTCGTCACAGTGACTCGGACGTTAGGCCTCGTGCTGACGCCGGGAATCCGTGGCGGCCACGACCGTCGCTGCGGCTTACCCGCAGACCGGGTCTCAGGGCGTGTCGCGCGCCTCGGCCTGGGCCGTGCCGGTGCGGGCGAAGATGACGAGGACGCTCAGGCCCTCGTAGGCGGTGAACTGGTGCACGGCGCCGGCCGGGCACGAACACGGACTGCCCCTCGGCGACCGGAATCGCCTCGCCTTCGATGTTGAGGACGCCGCTGCCCTCGAGCACGACGTAGAGCTCGTCGTCGGCGTGCGGTTGCTGGTGGTCGGGCTCGGGGGCGACGAGCACGTAGACGCCGACCTCGAGGCCGGGCGAGGTGTGCACCACCTCGTAGCCGCCGTTCCCGGCCTCGAGCCGCCTCCGAACCTGCTCGATCTCGAAGGCGTGTGGCGGCTTCGTCATCGGACCGGCTGCTCGATCGCGCGCCTGCCCTTCCGCGTCGTGTCGTCGATCTCCCAGCGCACGTCCGACTCCACCGAGAGCACGCCCGGAACCCGTGCGGCAAGCCGCTCGAGCAGCTCGGCGTCCGTTCGCGTGTGCAGCCGGCCGGTGAGCGTGACGACGCCGTTTCGCACTTCGAGCTCGACTCTACCCGGCTCGACCCACATCGTCCCTGCGAGCACGTCCTCGCGCAGCTCGCGCTCGATTTCCGCGTCGGTGCGCGTGAACGCGCGGACGAGGTCGGCGCGCGTGACGATGCCGACCAGCTTGCCGCCCTTGACCACCGGGAGCCGGTTGACCCCTTGCTCGCACATGATCCGGGCCGCCTGCGCGACCGACTCGTATGGCGGGATCGTCACCGCCGGCGACGTCATCGCCTTCCCGGCCGTGACCGCCTGGGCCTTCGCGGCGCCTCGGTAGTTCGGGGCTTCCGTCGACGATCCAGCCGAGCGGCCCGCCGACATGGCCCTCCGTCGGATCGTGCTCCTTGTAGAGGATGTCGCCCTCGGAGATCACGCCGACGACATGGCCCTCGATGTCGCAGACGGGCAACCCGGAGACGCCGTGCTCGACCAGGATCTTGGCGACGTCCTTGAGCGGTGCCTCCGGCCCGATCGTGAGGACGTCCTCCGTCATCACCTCGCGGACTCTCATCACTCCTCCTTCGCTTGCTGTCGCTCGAATCGTCCCGGTCGCGCCTCGTGGTGGCATCCGGGCGGGCGCCGAGCGCGCTGCGGGAAACTACGCCTGTCCGCTACCAGCTCTTCTCGCGCCGCTGCAAGACCGGCCGGCTGATGCGGACGCGGGCGTCGACGGCGACGGCGCGGTCGGGAAAGCCGAGCACGGGGTTGAGATCGAGCTCGGCGACCGCAGGCAGGTCGTCCCCCAGCGCTGCCAGCCGATGGACGAGGTCGACGAGCGCGGCGGTGTCGGCCGGATCGGCGCCGCGGAAGCCGCGCACGAGCCGTCCCGCCTTGCCCGAGGTGACGAGCTCCTCGGCGTCGAAGTCGGTCAGCGGCGCGATCCGCAGGCTGGCGTCGCCGATCAGCTCCGCGAAGACACCGCCCGGCCCGAACGCGACGAGCGGGCCGAAGACCGGATCCTGCACAAGCCCCGCCAGCAGCTCGGTGCCACCGCGCAGCATCGGCTGCACGATCACGGGGAAGCCGATCCGCTCGGCGGCCGCGCGCACCGCAGCCTCGTCCTCGAGGTCGAGCGCGACACCGCCGGACTCGGTCTTGTGTGCACCTGCGGCGGCCGACTTGACGACGGCGGGCAGGCCGAGCTCGGCCGCCGCCTTTGCGGCCTCGTCAGCGTCGTGCGCGATCCGCTCCGGCACCAGCGGCAAGCCGTAGGCGGCGAGCAGCTCGCGCGTCTCGGCCGGATCGAGCCACGAGTCCTCCGAGCGCTCGAACGCTCGTTCGACGACGTGCGCGGCAGCGGCGCGGTCGATCTGTTCGAGCGACGGCACGGAGCCGAGCGGCCGCCGCAGCCATTCGGCGCGCTCGGCGACGCGTCCGAGGGCGCGGGCCGCCGACTCGGGATAGGCGAACGCGGCGACCGCCGAGCCGGCGCGCAGCGCCTGGGGAACTCCGGCCGAGGTCATCACGACGGCCAGCACCGGCTTCCCCGATGCGGCCGCACGTGCTGCGGCGTCGACCGCGGTCGCGACCTCCTCAGCGGTCGCGCTCACGGCGGGCACGAAGAGCACGAGCGCCGCGTCGACGTGAGGGTCGTCGAGCACGATCGGCAGCGCCTGCGCATAGCTCGCGGCGGTGGCCGAGCCGAGCATGTCGACAGGGTTGGCGACACTTGCCTCGACCGGCAGCAGCTCTCGCAACCGGTCTGCAGTCTGCTCGCCGAGCGGCGGCAGCTCGAGGCCTACCGAGTCGCAGGCGTCGGCGGCGAGGATGCCGAGCCCGCCCGCGTTCGTGAGCACGGCGACGCGCCGCCCCTTCGGCTCGGGCTGCGACGAGAGCAGCGTTGCCACGTCGATGAGCTCCTCCAGCGAGCCCGCCCGCGTCACGCCGGCCTGGTCGAACAACGCCTCGACGCCGGCCTCGGAGCCGGCGAGCGCAGCTGTGTGCGAGCTGGCGGCGCGCTGGCCGGTGGTCGATGTGCCGCTCTTCAGCGCCAGAATCGGCTTGCGACGAGCGACGCGACGGGCGAGCCGCCCGAAGCGGCGCGGGTTGCCGAACGACTCGACGTAGAGCAGGACGAGGCCGGTCGCCTCATCGTCCTCCCACCACTCGAGCAGGTCGTTCGAGGAGACGTCGGCCTTGTTCCCGATCGAGACGAACGCCGAGAGCCCGAGCCCGCGCGCATCGGCCGCCTCGAGCAGCGCGAGGCCGAGCGCCCCGGACTGGGATGAGAAGCCGATGTTGCCGCTCGGCGCAGAGCGGGCTGCGAAGGTCGCGTTCAGTCTCGGGCCGGCGACGGCGATACCGAGGCAGTTCGGCCCGATCAGGCGCGCGCCGTGCGAGCGGACGAGCGCGAGCAGCTGCTCCTGCCGTTCGGCGCCCTCACTGCCGACCTCGGCGAAGCCGGCCGAGATGACGACGAGTGCCCGCACGCCGCTGCGCAGGGCGTCCTCGGCTGCCGCGAGCACGTGTTCGCCCGGGACGGAGATGACGGCCAGGTCGACGGGATCCGGGATCTCCGCCACGGACGCGTAGCCGCGAACTCCGGCAACGGCCGCGCCCTTCGGATTCACCGGGTACGCGGCGCCGGCGAAGTCCGCCTCGAGCACGTTGCGGAAGAGCTCACCGCCGATCGTTCCGCGCCGCGGCGAGGCGCCCACGACCGCGACCGTCTTCGGCTCGAAGAACGAGCGCAGCGACGCGACGACGGCCGTGTGGTCGCGCTCCTCGACGCTTTGTTCGAAGCGCTCGGTCGCCGCGATCGGGAACTCGACCTCGACGACGCCGCCGGCGAGCTCGCGTTTGAGCTCGAAGCCGGCACGCTCGAAGACGCCGAGCATCGACGAGTTCTCGGCGAGAACCTCGGCGACGAAGCGCTCGATCCCGACCGTGGCCGCCCTGGCGGCCAGGCGCTCCAGCAGCCGCGTGCCGATCCCACGGCCCTGCTCCGCATCGGCGACGGCGAACGCCGACTCGGCCAGTGCCGGATCGCGCAGGCGCACGTAGTTGCCGATCGCGACGATGCGCTCGCCCTCCTCGTCGGAGAGCGCGCCGAGCAGCGCACCACGCTCGACCCAGTCCGGGTCGAGCAGCGACTCGACCAGCTGCAGCCTTACGTTCGGCAGCCCGTGGAAGCGCCGGTGCAGGCTCTGCCTCGAGAGGGCGCGGTAAAAGTCGAGCAGCGCCGGCGCGTCGGCCTGCTCCGGCGGCCGCAGCCGGAGCGTCCCGCCGTCGCGCAGGATCACGTCGACCGAGTCGCCGGCGGCTGTCGCCATCGGCTCCATTAGAGCAGCCTCCGCATCAGCCTTGTCATCGTGCCTCTCACGCGATTTGGTCGTTGACGTGACGAAGGGCGGACCGGCCGGTCCACCCTTCGCCCGGGACCGCGGTACAGCTAGGTCGCGGCCGACGCGGTGTCGAGGGACTTCTTCGCGTGGCTGGGCTTCGCGACCCAGCCGAGCGCGCCTCCGAGTGTGAGCACGAGGAAGCCGATTCCGGTGAGCAGGAGCGCGATCCCCATCACGATCGAGAAGTACGCCACCCGCTCGGCGAAGTAGGACGTGTTCAGAGCCGTCGTCAGCGCCGTCTCGGTCACCCACATGTTGCGGAGACCGTTCTCGACCGGACGACCGTCCGGCCCCTTCGCTGCCAGCGCCTCATCACTCGTGTCAGTGCCAGACGGGGTCAGGAAGCGGCCCATCTCGGCATACCGCTTGCCCTCCGTCGACTCGAGCGTGTGATGCTCCATCACATCGGCGAACGCGCGAGCCTGTGCTCCCGTCTTGATCGCCTGGCCCGGCGTCAGCTGCCCGCCCGTCAACTCGGCAGCATCGTCCGTCGCGGTGATGTTCTGCGCCGCAATCTCGTCGCGAACCGTGTTGTAGCCGTCGACGCCGATCACGATCGCGCCGATCCCGAACGCCACCAGGATCACACTCGCCGCGATCCCCGCATATGCAAACCACTTCTTCATCACAATCTCCCTTCCGTCGGCCGTTACCTGAGGCTCACGATCCCGCAGCAGCGGTCCCTCGCCATCAGGGCTCGCGCGGAACCTCGCTGCGGGAGATTGCGGATGTCGTTGCGGGCGGTCCGCGCGAAAGAGAGGGCCGCGGCCCTCTCAAGTTGCGGTGCGGCCGGCGTCAGAGCTCGAACACGACCCGGGCGGGCACCCTGCCCGCCTCGACGTCCGCAATCGCCTCGTTCACCTCGGCGAGCGGCCGCTCCTCGCGGATGGCGCGGGACCCCCGTTCCGGGCGCGGTCGGATGCCGCTGCGGGTTTCCCACACCGCACAACTCGCGGCGAAAGGGGTGTTGCCTCCGACCAGTTAGCCGGTCGGGTGATGCGGCGTCGGTGCCGGCTGCACGGGCAGCGTGGCGGCGACGATCGGGGCGACGACGGGCTCGGGCACTGGCGCGATCGGGGACGCGTCGTGCGGCGCCACGGCAACGGCCGAGGCGATTGGGATCTCCGGGGCCGGCTCGAGCAGCGGTGCGTGCGGGCTCACCTGCGACGTGTCGTAGTCGGCGGCCGCGGGCTCGACGGGCGCCGGCTCGACGTGGCTCGGTTGAGCAACCGGCGCAGCCGTCGGCTGCTCGGCGACCGGCGCTTGGGCAACCGGCTCGGCCGCTGCCGGCGACGCCGGCTCGGCGGTCGGCGTCGCTGCGGCTTCCGTCGGTGCGACCGGTGCGACGGGTGCGACCGCGACCGGAGTCGTTCGAGGAGCGGCAATGCCGACCGGACGCGCCACGACGGGACGCGCCCAGCGCTGCACGACTGGAGCGGCCTCGGTGCGGGCAGCACGATCGCGGTGCGGCGCGGCAACCGTCGACGCCATGCGGGCAGCCTCGGGGGCGCCGGGCGCCGCGGCGCTCGGCGCGGACAGCGACGGGGTCCGAGCCGACTTTGGCGAGTGGCCCTCGATCTTCGGCGTCACACCGGCCACGGTGACCGCGGCCGTGACCGCGACCGCGGCGGCTGTCGCGTTGACCGCCGCGCCGCCTGCGAGCAGCGTCTTCGCAGCCGCGGCGAGCGTGCCGAGGTCGATCACGCGCAAGGCGCGGCGGACGCCCTTCCGCCTCGGCTGCTTCAGCAGGTCCGGCTGCTCGAGTCCCTGGGCGAGAGAGCGGCGGGCGCGGAAGATCAGCGTCTCCACGGCAGACTGCGAGAGCGCGAGCTCGTCCGAGATCTCGCGGTAGGAGAGGCCCTGCCACTCGCGCAGGAGGATCGCGCGCCGCTGCTGCTCAGGCATCGAGGCGAGCGCGTCCTCGATCCCGATCAGCTCGTCGCGCTGCCGGCTCGGGCCGGGCACGACTTCCTCGATCACATCGAAGTCGCTCGGGCTCTCGACCCGGCCGCGCCGCCACGACGAGCGGCGGCGGGAGAGGCAGACGTTCTCGGCAATCTTGAACAGCCAAGCCGACTCGGCCTCTGGGACGACGCCGCGGCCGAGGGCGCGGAACGCGTTCATGAACGTCGTCTGCACGGCATCCTCCGCCTCCTCGCGCGAGCCGAGCTGGTGCATGCAGTAGCCGAGGATCTTCCCCGCGTGGCGCTCGTAGAGGCCCTCGGTCGCCGCGGCCTGTGGAGCACGAGCGGGACCTCCGGCATACGACGGGTGACCAACGGACGGGACAGCTGCCAAAACGTGAACCCCCGGGAGTGGAGAGACGGCACTACCGGCGTCCCGCCCGAACGCCTGGCTCATCCTTTTGTCTCGCCTACCCGGCTCGCAACCCCTTTTGAGGGGTATTTGCGGAACGCGAGTATTCTCAGTTCAAACGAGTAAAGCGGTGCCGAACGCCCGCCGCAGCTGGACGAACAGTGCTTCCAGCGCGAGGCTCGGGTTCAGGTTGAACTCCTCGAGCGTGCGCCACGCCTCGCGGGCCAGCTCCGCTCCGCGTTCCGCCTCCGGCGAGCGCTCGTGCGTTCCCTCGGCGCGCAGCAGCTCGAGCCGGTCGGCATGCACGACTGCCGCCTCAGCGCCCGCTGCCACGACGACGAGGTCGCGGTACCAGGACGCCAGCTCCTCGAGCGAGGCGAGCAGCTCCTCCCGCTCGGCGCCGCGCTGGACGCGGCGCAGGCGCTGCTCGAGCTCGCGGGAGGTGAGCTCGACTCCCTCGAGCTCGCGCTCGGCGCGCTCCTTCGCCGCCTCGCCGGCCGCCTGGGCGCCGTCGAGCAGGAGCGCCGCGGCGTCGGCCGGGTCGAGCTCGGGCTCGGCGTAGGGCGCCCGTGCGACGCGCAGGAGCTCCTCGCGGCGAGCCTTCGCCTCCGGGTCGAGCAGCCGCTCGACCCGGTCGAGCCGGCCCCCGGAGACACGGGCGAGCGCGCGCGCCTCGTTCTCGGAGAGGCCCGGTGCACGCTCCGCCAGCAGCTCGCGGATGACGCGCTCGGGCAGCCGCCGGAAGGGGACGAGCTGGCAGCGCGAGCGGATCGTCGGCGGAATCGGCCCGAGCTCGTCGGCGACGAGGACGATCACCGCGTACGGCGGCGGCTCCTCGAGATCCTTGAGGAGCGCGTCGGCGGCGTCGTCGTTCAGGAGATGGGCGTCGGCGATCACGTAGACGCGGCGCTCTGCCTCGAACGGGCGCATATGCAGGTCGCGGTGCAGCGCGCGGATCTCGTCGATCCGGATCATCTCTCCGAGCGCCTCGAGCGAGAACAGGTCGGGGTGCATGCCCGCCTCGACCCGCCGCTCGTCCCCGAGCAGCTCCGCCGCGAACGCGCGGGCGGCCTTCCGCTTGCCGACACCGGCGGGCCCGTGGAAGAGGTAGGCGTGCGCCGGACCCTCCTTCACCGCGGACGCGAGCAGCAGCCGCGCCTCCGGCTGCTCAGCCAACGCGCTGAAGCTCACCGTGGATCCTCTCCGCCAGGGCGTCGGGGTCGAGCGACCCGTCGAGCACGATCACGCGCTCGGGGAACAGCGCTGCCAGCTCCTCGTAGCCGGCGGCGACGCGCTCGTGGAACGCGGCGTCCTCGCGCTCGATCCGATCGGGCTTCGAGCCGACGCGCAGCGAGGACGTCCCCGGCTCGATCGAGAGCACGAACGTCCGGTCGGGCAGCAGCCCGCCGGTCGCGAGCACGTTCACCTCGAGCACCTCGTCGACCCCGAGGCCGCGCCCGATTCCCTGGTAGACGATCGAGCTGTCGAGATAGCGGTCGAGCAGGACGTCCGCGCCGCGCTCGAGCGCGGGCCGCACGACCTCTGCCACCACCTCCGCGCGCGAGGCGGCGTAGAGGAGCGCCTCCGCCCACGGAGTCATCGGGCCGCCGTGGAGGACGAGGTTGCGGATCGCCTCGCCCAGCTCTGTCTGGCCCGGCTCGCGTGCGGTCACGACCTCGCGCCCGTCCGCCTCGAGGGCCGCCCGCAGCCGCTCCACCTGCGTCGTCTTGCCGGAGCCGTCCATTCCCTCGAAGGTGACGAACATTGCCGCACTAGGATACGGCGGTGCGTGCGGCCGTCACCGGTGGAGCGGGCTTCATCGGCTCGCACGTCGTCGATGCCCTCGTCGAGCGCGGCGACGAGGTTCACGTCGTCGACAACTTCGCAACGGGACGACGCGAGAACCTGAACGCCGCCGCGGCCGTCCACGAGCAGGACATCCGCGAGCCGCTCAGTCCGCTGTTCGGCGAGATCCGACCCGAGCTCGTCGTCCACCTCGCCGCGCAGGCCGACGTCGGCACGTCCGTCGAGCGGCCCCTCTTCGACGCAGACGTCAACGTCCTCGGAACCGTGAACGTGCTCGAGGCGGCGCGCTCGCACGACGCGCAGCTCATCTTCAGCTCGACGGGCGGCGCGATCTACGGCGAGTGCGAGCGCCCGGCACGGGAGGAGGACGAGCGGCGGCCGCTCTCGCCCTACGGCACCGCCAAGCTCGCCGCTGAGGAGTACCTCGCGACCTGGAACCGCCTCTACGGCACGCGGCACGTCGCGCTCCGCTTCGCGAACGTCTACGGACCGCGTCAGCTGCCGAAGCTCGAGGGCGGCGTGGTCGCGATCTTCGCGGACAGGCTCCGCGCCGGCGAGCGCGTGACGATCTTCGGCGACGGCGAGCAGACACGCGACTACGTCTACGTCGGTGACGTCGTCGCGGCGGTGCTTGCGGCAGCGGGCCGCGACGGCGGCGGCGTCTTCAACGTCGGCACGGGAGCGGAGACGTCGGTCAACGAGCTCTTCGAGGCGTGCCGGCGGGTCGCCGCCGTCGAGGCGGAGGCCACGCACGCCCCCGCGCGAGCCGGGGACGTCCTCCGCAGCGTGCTCGACGTCACCCGGGCGGAACGGGAGCTCGGCTGGCGGCCGCGGACGCGGCTCGAGGAGGGGCTGCGGCTGACGTGGGGCTGAGGCCCGCCGCAACCTTCATCGCAATCCGTGCCGCCTTCTGGCTCGGCGCCGCGGCGACGCTGATCTGGGCGCCCGCGCCCGAACGACGCCTGATCGGGGATGCCTACGGCCCGCTCACCGACTTCCTCTTCCAGGCCCTCTCGCAGTGGGACGCACGCTGGTTCCTCCAGATCTCGCTGCACGGCTACGAGGAGGTGCCGCAGGCGGCCGCCTTCTTCCCCGTCTACCCGGCGGTCGTCCACTCGCTCACCTGGGTCACCGGCTCGGAACTCGTCGCGGGCGTGCTGATCTCACTCGTCGCCGGCGGCATTGCCGCCTGGGTGCTGGCGCAGCTCGCGCGGCCGCTGCTCGGCGTGCGCGGCGCGCACGACGTAGTGCTCTACTTCGCGCTCTATCCCGTCGGGTTCGTCTTCACGTCCCTCTACTCCGAGGGGCTCTTCATCGCGCTCGCCGCCGGCTCGTTCCTCGCTGCGACCCGGGGACGCCCGTTGCTCGCAGGCGTGCTCGGCGGCCTCGCGACCGGGACCCGGTTGATGGGGCTCGCGCTCCTGCCGGCGCTCGTGCTCCTACTCTGGCGCGGGCGCGACCCGCGCTCGCTCGCGCGGCTCGCGCCGCTGCTGCTCCTGCCGGCCGCCGTCGGCATGTACGCGCTGTACCTCGACTGGGCGATCGGCGATGCCTGGGCGTTCACGAGCGCCCAGGCGGACTGGAACCGCAACGCCTCGCCGCTCGGGCCGCTCGAAGGGCTCAAAGACGCCGCCCAGTCCGCGGGCCGCGGGCTGCGCCACTTGTTCGAGATGCCCGCCGGCGGGCCGGCGAACGAGCAGCGCGTCGGCCTGTGGAACCTCTCCCACCTGGCGCTGCTCGTCGCCGCGCTCTGGCTGACGTGGGTTTCCTGGATGCGGCTCGGTGCGGCGTTCGGCGCCTACTCGGCGGCGCTGCTCGTGATCGCGCTCTCTGCGCCGGCCGAAGGGTTCCCGCTCGTCAGCCTCCCCCGCTTCCTGCTCGCGGACTTCCCGCTCTTCCTGGCGCTCGCCTCGTTGACGCTCGACCGGCCGCGCGCCCGCGACGCTGTCCTCGTCACGTTCGCCGCGCTCGGCGCGGTCGCGGCGGCGGCGTTCGCGCGCGCGATCTGGATCGCCTAGGAAGGAGCAGCCGCGGCGAAGCCGAATCAAGGCGGCCGTGGAGCACTCCCTCCTAGAGGTTCGAAGCCCCTGGCGAACAGCGACGCTCGTGGCCTCCAGCGTCGCTGCGCTCGAGCTCGTCGCGCTCGTGATCCTGGGCGTCGTGCTGCTCGCGAAGCCGGTCTCCGAGCACGTCCGGCAGGCTGCCCAGGCGCGTGTGCTCGCGCCCGTGAAGGCGAAGCCGCATCGCGCGCCACCGGTCGGGGCGCCGAAGCTGGCCCGGGCGGAGACGTCCGTGATCGTCCTCAACGGCAACGGCCGCGCCGGAGCAGCCGCGTCGAGCGCCGAGAAGGTGCGCAGCTTCGGCTACACGATCGGCACGGTCGGGAACGCGCCGCGCAGCGACTTCACGCGCACGCTCGTGATGTACCGCAAGGGCTACCAGGCCGAGGGCGCGAGGCTCGCCAAGGACCTCCGCGTGAAGATCGTCGGCCCGCTCGACGGCCTCCGCCCCGCCGACATGCTTGGCGCGCACGTCGCACTCGTCGTCGGCGCTTAGACCCGCTCCCGCTCAGCAGTTCCCGGCGTTCACCCAGGCGAGCGACCGGACGAGCTCGCTGTCGGGTGTCCACTGCGTCCCGGCCGGGTCGAGCGTGTAGGCGCGGTTGAGGTGGACGTACGCCGAGCAGAGGTCGCCGAGGTGGAACTCGTAGAGCCCGAGCTCGTACCAGGCGACCGGGTTCTCCGGCTGAGCCGCCGCGGCGCGCCGGTAGGCGGTGAGGGCGGCCTCCTCGTCGCCGGCGTCCTCCTCGACGCGGGCGCGGGCGAACAACGGCGCGAGCGAGAGCGGGTCGAGCGACCGTGCTCGCTCGGCGGCGTCGCGCGCCGTCGCGATCGCGCCACGCTCGAGGGCTGGGTTGACGTCGCGCACGCTCTGCTCCGCGAGCCAGGGAGTGACGATTGCGATGACCGACGCGAGCGCGAGCGCACCTGCCGCGACGGCTGCGACCGGAAATGTGCCGCGACGAGGGGGACGCCCGGCGGCGGCGAGGGCACCGGCGGCGAAGAGCGCTGGACCGGTGACCGCAACGAAGTCCCAGTCGTAGTCGACCAGCGCGTGCACGAGCCAAAGCGCGAGCGCCACCGCAAGCGCCGCCGCCGCGTCGCGCTCCGTGCCGTCGAGACGCCGGACGGCGCCGACCGCTGCGGCTGCGGCCGCCGCGACGAGCGCGAGCAGAAGCGCCAGCCCGACGACCCCCGTCCCGGCGAGGAACTGGAGCGGAACGCTGTGCGGCTGCGTCACCGAGGACGCGAGCTCGCGGTAGCGCTTGCGTGCGACCTCGAAGCTCCCCGCCCCCGCGCCCACGAGCGGGTGAGCCTCGAAGATGTCGCGCGCCTCTCCCCACCAAGCGAGCCGGTTGTTCGAGCTCAGGCTGGCGAACCGGCCCGGGTCGTTCCGGACCTCCTCGCCCCGGAACTCGTCCGCGATGCGGCCGGCGTTGGCGACGAGGCCGACGACGGTCACGAACGCCACCGCGAACGAAAACCCGCGCAGCAACCGCGCCAGGCGACGCCGCCGGCCCGGAGGCAGCGGACGCCGCGCGAGCTCGCGGGCGCCGACGGCGACGAGCGCAGCGCCGACGACCAGGAGGAGCCCGAACCAGGCGCCGTCGGCGACGCGGTCGGCGTGTGAGGCTCCGTCCTCGACGAGCGCCGGACGGGTGAACGCCCAACCGGCGACGACAGTCGCCGGCACGATCGCGACGAGTGTGAGCAGAGCCGCCTCGACCCGGTCGGGACGGAGCCAGAGCCAGAGCACGATCCCGAGTGCCGCTGCCGCGACGCCTGCCCGAGAAGCCGCGAGCAGGACCGCCACGACCGCCGCGTAGGCGAGTACTGCGCAGCCCATCCGCACCGCAACCGCGCGTGCCGAGCCTGCGAACGAGAGTGCGAGCACGAGCAGGGCGTCGGCGGCGAGCGCGAGCGCGTTCCAGTACCCGATCGGGTCGCGCAGCCGGGCGGCTCGACCTCCGTCGGGAAAGACGGCCGGAATCGACTTTCCCGCCAGCGCCCAGACCACCCCGGCGCCGAAGGCCACGGTCAGCGCCGCGGCCGCGAGTCGCGTGGCATCGGGCCGATCGGCTGCGAGCAGGAGGCCGACGGCGAGGAACGCGACGTAGACGAGCGTCCGGTCGAGCTCGGCCCACGAGAGGTCCGGCGCCACCGACCAGGCGATCGAGAGCCCGCTCCAAGCCGCCGTCGCGAGCAGGAGCCCGACGAGCGTGGCGCCGCCACCGGGTAACGGCGCCCAACCGGCAAACGCGAGCGCTCCCCAAATCCCTGCGATGAGCACGGCGGCGACGGCAGTCCAGACCGAGTCGCCCGCGAACACGGCGCCGAGCAGCAACGCGGCCGCGACCGACACCGCCACTTCGGGCCTCCGCATCGCGGGCCAAGCTAGCATGGTGACCGGAAAGCCACGTGCGCCGTAGCCACATGGCCTAACAAACCGTTTACGAGCCCTTCACCCGGACCTCAATGCCGTCCGGGAGACTCTGCACCATTCCCCGCAGAACGCGGGGGAGAACGCCCCGGGAAGGACACGACCTTGATCCCCGCCGCCGCCAACGAGTCAGTCCGAGGAGCGCTGCGCGCGCTCGTCCTCCTGGCCGCGTTCGGGGCGATCTTCGCTGTCGCTTCGCCGGCTGGCGCAGCGGGCTCGTGCGGCCGTGCGGTGATCGACGACTGGTACGACAACGGCCGGGTGGACGGGACGTATGCGCTCCACTGTTACGACGACGCGATCGACATCTTGCCGCGGGACGTCCGCGACTACTCGACTGCCCAGGACGACATCCAGCGCGCGCTGCAGGCGCGCAAGCGCGGCGAGGCGGCGCCGCCTGCCACTGCGGATCCGACCCCCGGCGACGAGGACGGCAGCACCTCCGGCGGCGGAGCGTCGGGCGGCGGCAGCGGCGGCTCCGGCACGCCCGGCACCGAGACGACGGAGACGGCCGGCCCGACCGGCGACGAGGGGGTCGGCACCGAGGCGGGAGGCGCGATCGGCACCGAATCCGACGCCGCCAGCTCCGTTCCGATTCCGCTCCTGATCCTCGCCGGCCTCGCGCTCCTGCTCGTCGCAGCCGGCTGCGCGGGCTTCGTGGTCCGCCGCATCCAGGCACGCCGCCTGCCGCCGTCGACCTCGAGCTGAGTCGACGTCCGGGCGGACCCGGCGGCTACACTGTGAGCACGGTTTCCCGCTTCGCCAAGCGGTTGTTTGTGCGGTTTCCTGCCTCCGTCCGGTGCTGGGTCTAACGTCCCCGATCCGCTCAGTGGCCCGCAGAAAGCCGACCTGCGAGCGCCGTACAAGCCGAAGGTGAGAGGACGAGAATGGCGACCGCAAAGCAGACCAAGGAACCAGTGCAGGACGCAGCAGCCGCGCACGACGAGGTCGTGAACGTCGTCGTCGAAGAGACGGCGTCGGTCACGCCGGGGCGCTTCTTCACGATCCCGGGCCGCGACCCGTTCGACGAGATCGAGTGGGAGCTCCGCGACGCGATCATCCCGGGCAAGGACGGGCCGGCCTTCGAGCAGCGGAACGTCGAGTTCCCGCGCTTCTGGTCGCAGACGGCGACGAACATCGTCGCGCAGAAGTACTTCCGCGGGCGGCTCAGCTCTCCGGAGCGCGAGCGCAGCGTCAAGCAGATGATCGGCCGCGTCGTCGACACGATCGGCGGCTGGGGCCGGGCGGGCGGCTACTTCGCGGACACCAACGAGGCGGAGACCTTCGAGGCGGAGCTGAAGGCGATCCTGGTCAACCAGTACGCCTCCTTCAACTCACCGGTCTGGTTCAACGTCGGCTTCGAGGAGAAGCCGCAGTGCTCCGCCTGCTTCATCCTCTCGATCGACGACTCGATGGAGTCGATCCTCGACTGGATCCGGCGCGAGGGCGTCATCTTCCGCGGCGGTTCCGGCTCGGGCCTCAACCTCTCGAAGCTGCGCTCATCGAAGGAGCAGCTCTCCAAGGGCGGCTACGCGTCCGGCCCAGTCAGCTTCATGCGCGGCGCCGACGCCTCGGCCGGGACGATCAAGTCAGGCGGGAAGACGCGGCGCGCGGCCAAGATGGTCGTGCTCGACGTCGATCACCCCGACATCGAGGAGTTCATCTGGTGCAAGGCCAAGGAGGAGCGGAAGGCCCGCGTCCTCGAGCAGGCGGGCTACGACATGTCGCTCGACTCACCGGATTGGGGCTCGATCCAGTACCAGAACGCGAACAACTCGGTCCGCGTCAGCGACGCCTTCATGGAGGCGGTGCTGGAGAGCAAGGAGTGGAACCTGACCGCCCGCACCGACGGTACGGTCGTCGAGTCGACCGACGCACGCGAGCTGCTGCGGCAGATCGCGGAGGCGGCCTGGCAGTGCGCCGACCCGGGCGTCCAGTACGACACGACGATCAACTCGTGGCACACGCTCCCGAACACGGGCCGGATCAACGCGTCCAACCCGTGCTCGGAGTACATGTCGATCGACGACTCGGCCTGCAACCTCTCCTCGCTCAACCTGATGAAGTTCCGGCGCGAGGACGGCGAGTTCGACGTCACCGCCTTCGAGCACGCCGTCGACGTGATGTTCCTGGCGCAGGAGATCTGCGTCGGCTACTCGTCCTACCCGACGCCGGAGATCGACCGGAACGCGAAGGCGTACCGCCAGCTCGGGCTCGGCTACGCGAACCTCGGCGCGCTGCTGATGGCGCGGGGCTTCCCGTACGACTCCGACGACGGCCGCGCCTACGCGGCGGCGATCACGGCGCTGATGACCGGCCGCGCCTACCGCAAGTCGGCCGAGATCGCCCGGCGGATGGGCCCGTTCGCCGGCTACCAGCCGAACGCGGCCGCGATGATCGGCGTGATCGCGAAGCACCGGGCCGCAGTCGGGAACATCCAGCACTCCGATTCCGTGCCGGATGACCTGCTCTCGGCCGCGCGCCAGGCGTGGGACGACGCGCTCGACAAGGGCGAGGTCAGCGGCTACCGGAACGCACAGGCGACCGTGCTCGCGCCGACCGGGACGATCAGCTTCATGATGGATTGCGACACGACCGGCGTGGAACCCGACTTCTCGCTCGTCAAGTCGAAGAAGCTCGTCGGCGGCGGCGAGATCACGATCGTGAACAAGACCGTGCCGATGGCGCTCGACAAGCTCGGCTACGCGCCGAGCGAGTCCGAGGAAGTCGTCGCGTTCATCGACGAGCGGAACACGATCGTCGGCGCGCCGTACGTCAAGAGCGAGCACTACCCGGTTTTCGACTGCGCGATCGGCGAGCGTGCGATCCACTACATGGGTCACGTGAAGATGATGGGCGCAGTCCAGCCGTTCATCTCCGGTGCGATCTCGAAGACCGTCAACCTGCCCGAGGAGGCGACCGTCGAGGAAGTGTCGCAGCTCCTGATCGAATCCTGGCAGCTCGGCGTCAAGGCGATCGCGATCTACCGCGACAACTGCAAGGTGGCACAGCCGCTCTCGGGCTCGTCCGACAAGAGCGCAGCGACGCTGCCCACGCTCGTCCCGGTCGCTCCGGCCGCGCAGCCGAAGCGGCGGCGGGTGCCGGAGGATCGCGTCGAGGTCGGCCGCAAGTTCAAGGTCGGCGACTACGAGGGCTACATCCACGTCGGCCTCTTCGAGGACGGCACTCCCGGCGACATCTTCGTCGACATCGCCAAGGAGGGCACGACGCTCGCCGGCCTGATGAACTCGTTCATGATTTCCGTCAGCCTCGGGCTCCAGTACGGCGTGCCGCTCGAGGTCTACGTCTCGAAGTTCAGCCACATGCGCTTCGAGCCGAGCGGGCTCACGAACGACGCCGACATCCGGGTCGCGAAGTCGATCGTCGACTACATCTTCCGCTGGATGGGGAAGAAGTTCCTCACCTCCGAGCAGCAGGAGGAGGCGGGGATCCTGACCGCCGAGGTGAAGGCGCGGCTCGCGCAGGCGTACGCGACCGGCGAGGCGGCCGCACCGGCCGCGGAGGCACCGCCGAAGGGCCAGACCGCCCTCTTCAATACCTGGGAGGACGCGGTCGAGTGCGCCAAGTGCGGCGGCAGCATGGTGCGCACAGGCTCGTGCTACACGTGCCGCGACTGCGGCACGAACACTGGCTGCAGCTGATTGTGAATTAACGCGAAGCTGCGAGCAGGCTTCACAGCTGGCGGCGGGACCTGCTCCCGCCGCCAGTACTCGCCCTATAGCTCAGCGGCGGCTCATGCGAGAGCACGCTGGCCCATGCCAGGGTCCAGCCCCTCCCAGGTGGCACCCGTTGATTCCGCAGAGGATTTAGGCTCTCCGCGTGACCAGGTCGAGTCCACCTGACGTGCCGGCGGAGCCGAGTCCCGATCATCCCCTCCACGGCTCATGCCTCTGCGGCGGCGTCCGCTTCGAGGTGACGGTGCCCTTCCTCTGGGCCAATCACTGCCACTGCTCGCGGTGCCGAAAGCACTCGGGCGCCTTCGGCGGAACGCAGGGACGCATTCCCCGTTCCGGGTTCCGCCTGCTTGCCGGTGAGGAGCTGATCCGCGTCTTCAGGCCGGACGACGGCCGCGTGAAAGCCTTCTGTTCGGTCTGCGGCTCGAGCCTGTTCGGGGCGGAGTGGCCGGAGGGCGACGAAGTCGCGATCCGCCTCGGGTCACTCGACGGCGAGCCTGGCATCCGCCCGCAGTTCCACACCTTTGTCGCTTCGCGGGCGGCCTGGGACGTGATCCCGGATGATGGCCTCCCGAACTACGACGAGAGCCATCCGGGAATCTAAGCCGCTCAGGGGACACTCACGAACACTGGGCAATGCCTGCGTCGAGCGCTCAGAATGCGACGAGCCTCGTGTCTTTCCTTGTCGGACAGATCCCTACTTGCGGACGCGGAACCGGAGGATGGTCGTGTCTCCTGACCGCCTGCTGCTGAGCGGTTCCAGCTCTGTTCGTGTCATGCCCGGAGCAGAGAAGCGAACACCGTCGCCGAGCAGCACCGGCAGTACATAGACCAGGACCTCGTCGACGAGTCCCCGCTGGAAGCACTGGGCCGCAACGTCGGCGCCCAAGATCTCCAAGTTCTTGCCGCCCGCGGCGTCCAGCGCCGTGGCGACCGCATCACCGATGTCACCGCTGAGGACACTCACCCGAGGATCCGGCGGATCCAGCGGCCTATGGCTGAGGAGGAACATCGCCCCGGAGAAGGGGTAGTCAGTCCTGCCGGGATCCTCCGCTTCCATCTTGGCGCCGACATCCCAGGTCCGGCGACCCACGAGCATGGCTCCGGTTTCCGCCGCAATCGCTGCGACATCGTCCGGCGGCAGGAGGGTTGGACCCCAATCCATCGAATCGCCGGGGCCGGCGATGAAGCCGTCAAGCGACATCGCCCTGTTAACGACCACCTTGCCCTTACCGACATCGCTCACTGTGACCTCCAAATCGGCGGGGAGTGGGCCGCGTGGGAAGTCCGCAGTTCCCCCCTCGCCTGCCCGAGCGTGCGGGAATGACGCTTGAAGGCGACGCAACGGCTCGTTATCGTCGCCGCTCTGCGACTCAGCCCGTGCTGCGCTTCCACTTCTTGTAGGCGGCCGTGTACTCGTCCCAGCCGTTCATCATCCGGAGAGCTGGACTCTCAAGCCGCTTCTCGGCCACTCGTCGGCCGTCGGCGTCATAGGCGACCACGGTGAATGGGAACCGCTCGAAGGGCGGCATGTAGAGCAAAGGTGATCCGCCGAGGAAGGAGTTGTCCTTCAGGCGGAGCGGAAGCGAGCCGCCCTTCCAGACCACTGCGACCCGTGCCGCCTTCAAGCTCGGAAGCACAGCGCCACTGACGATCGGCGGAACCCACTTCGCCGGATCGCCCTTCAGCCGACGGCTGATGCTCAACCCGACCACAAGCGGATAGTCCGGTCGCGCCTGCACCAACCTCTGCCCACCGGTGCTCGCCGAGCACATGCCTCCACCGTTCACCTGGGGCGGCCGATCAACGACAGGCCGGTGATCGGTGGTCAGAAAGTCGCACTGCCCTCCAGTCGACGATGGCGCTGTCCAGGCGTGTGCCCAGAACCCGTTGCCGACAGGTGCAGAGAGAAGCAGCGTCGCCTGCGCAACCACCGGCTTCGGACGCGCCAGCCCGACGAGCGCTCGGACGTTGCTGCTAAAGGCAAGCGCCGGGGCTGTCACTACGAGCGCAACCGCAGCAGTTATTCCGAAGGCCCGTACAACCGCCCGTTCGCGCTGAACCTTCCTGCGACGCACACCACCATGGTAGTCGTCCTCAGGCGTCATTCCCGAACGCTGGCCCACCGCAGCGTGGCAGCTCGCGGCGAGCCATCGCTGGGCTGTCGGATGGCGCTCGTCCGGAGTAGTCTCTCCGCGAGTTGGCGCTTTCGACGTCCGACATCTCCGACATCCGCGCAGCTGAGAAGACTCTGGCTGAGGCTTTCGAGTCTTCCGAGCGAACGGCCTGGGTCGACTTCTACACCGACGACGCGATCTTCGTGGGGCCTGGGGTGCCGGCGATCGAGGGACGGACTGCCCTCCTCGACATCGCCCCGCAGATCAGCATCTCGTCGATGGAGATCGTCGCGGAGTCGACGCTCGGGACTGATGAGTTCGCCGCGACGCTCGGGCGTGTGACCTGGGTGAGCGGGCCGAATGGCTCGGATGCGCCGAGGGTGCGAAGACGCTTTCTCATGGTCTGGCGCCGAGAGCCCGACGGGCGGTGGCGCATCGCCCGTGAACTGCTGAACGAGGACGTGTAAGCCCCGGACCGTCGCGACCCGCCCTCGGGCGTCATTGCCGCACGCCGGCGCAGGTGGGCGTGGTTATCGACCGCTGGGATGGAAGGTTCGAGCCGGGCGCGGCCAGCCGAGGTGAGCAAGCTCCGTCGACGATCCGGGAGGACGAGATGAGCCAAGAGATTCACATCATTGTCAGGTTCCAGGCGAAGCCGGGGAAGCAGGCCGAGCTCTCCCGGCGAATGCTCGAGCTGCGCCCGGATGTCGAAGCGCTCGGAGGGACGAGCATCGTCACCGTCGACTCCGAAGACGAAACCGTCTTGTACTTCATCGAGACGTTTCCCGACCAGGCCGCGTTGGACGCTGACATGAAGACCCCGCTCGTACAGGCCCTCATCGCCGATCTGGGCAAGCTGACGATCCACGGGACTGACTTCCGGATCGAGCGGAGCTCGCCCGTCGCTGCATAGAGGCGAAGCTACTCCGGATCCCCGACTGACGCCGTCGGGCGTCATTGCCGAACGCTGGCGCAGGTCTCAGTCCTAGGGCGTGAGCAGCTCCCAGTGCCCTTCGGAGATGATCTCGACGGTACCGTCGACCACTTTGAAGGCGGTCTCGTCGTCGATCGCGTACGCCGGGCCCGACAAGCGGGCCGCCCATTCCTTGGCGGTGGCCATCGTGTTCCACGGCAGGTCAGGGTTATCGAGGTGCGGGAAGATCGAGAAGTCGACGATCCCCAGCGTGCGGTCGTCTGTCGCCGACGGCCACATCACGAAGTCGTCACCGATCCGGGGGGTCATCACCATGCTTCCGGCGCTCACCCCAACCCAGACCGTCTCGGGCAGCGTCGCCAGGAGGTCCGCCAGTCCGCTCTGCCGCATCCAGTGGCACAGATACGTCGCATCGCCGCCCTCGACGAGCAGGACGTCCGTCTCTCGGACCAGCGGGACCCAGCGTTCCGCGTCGAGGCTCGGCAGGGCGGTGAGCTCCAGCACTCCCATGGACTTCCAGCCCAGTCCGACCGTGGGAGTGCCAGTCTCCTGCCCGCTGATGCACCGCCACGCCTGGCGGGGGCCGGCCCAGGGATGCCCGTACAACGCCGTGGGAATGCAGAGGGCGTCGCACTCGGCGGTCGGCTTGCCCAGCAGCTCGATCAGTGCGTCGTGGATGCTCGGGTTCTTGATGCCGGCGGACGTAAGAAGAAGCTTCAAGTTGCCTCCTGAATTCGGTGGTGTAGGCGAGAACGTTCCCGGCGCTTACGGATTCGTACGCGGTGGAGAGGCAGGGCTATTCCTGCTTGAACCGGTGGCGCGTCTGGCCGAATGTGCCCTTGGCGAACGCGAGGACCTTGGTCGGCTTCACCGAGAACACGAGGATCGCGTCGGCGTTTGCCTCGTGCCGAAACCCGCCCTCGTGCACTTCGTAGTGCCAGCGGCCGTCCCATTTCGTCTCCCACGCCTCTGCGAGCCGTTTGAGGAAGCTCTCGTCGACCACTTGGACGGCCTCGCCCTCGACCACGACGTCGACTCCTCGCTCCCATTCGTTGCAACCGGTCATCAGGATCACGTTCTGGTTGGTTCTCAGGTTCACGGCCTTCTGCTCGCCGAGGCCGGTTGCGAAAGAGATCACGTCATCCAGCCAGACACCGACGAGTGGCGTCGCATGCGGCCGACCGTCCGCCCGGACGGTCGCGATCCAGAACAACTCGGCGCCTTCGAGCGTCCGGCGAGTCTGATCCCAGTCGGCCGCGACCGCGGCCGGGTCGCTGAAGCGGGCGTCGAGCTCAGTCACTGGCTGCGTCATTGAGGGCTCCTGTCGATCCGGGGTGTTGTCGGTGGACCCGCGCTTGCGGATCAGTCCGCAGTAGAGACCGGTAGCGCACCGAAAATTCATCGGCGCTTGCGGTCGCCGATCACCGGAATGCGCCGGTAGACGCCCTCGGCTACCTCCGCGTCATGTTCGCGGTCGACGACCTCGACGACACGCTGGCCCGGCTCCGCGAGCGCGGCGCGCAACTCGTCGACGAAGTGGTCCAGTACAAAGACGTGTATCGGCTCTGCTCCCTCCGAGGCCCCGAGGGCATACTCATCGGGCTGGCCGAGCAAGTCGGCTGACGCCAAGCGCGCGCTCGGGCGTCATTCCGGAACACTCGCGCAGTCGAGCGCACGCGGCCTGAGCAGGGACTATCCGATGATGAACGCGGCCACGATCGCGACACCGAGGCTCAGTCGACTCGAACGTGATCCGGACACGCGGGCCACGCTACAAGCTGATGGCGTCGGACGCGCGGCAGGCGTAGGGTGCGCAGATGTCGCCGACTGACGGTGCGATTCGCGAGGCGTGGGAGCTTTACAAGGCGCACTGGCGGCATCTGCTGCCAATCTCGCTAGTCGTCTACGCCGCGATCGCCGTCGTCGGTGTCCTTCTCACTGCTGTCCTGTCGTGGTTCGGGGCTTTGCTGGCGGCGGTCATTTCGGTGATTGGGCTGTTTTGGGTGCAAGGCGCTCTCGTCACCGCGGTCGAGGACGTTCGCGACGGCCGCTCCGACCTGTCACTGGGCGAGACGTTCGACCGGGTCCGGCCGCAGCTTGGATCGATCGTGGTGGCCGGTCTGCTTGCCGGGCTGGGTGTCGTTCTTGGTCTCTTGCTTCTGATCGTTCCGGGCCTCGTCCTGATGACGTGGTGGGTGTTGGTCATCCCGGTGGTCGTGCTGGAGCGGACGACCGCCGGGGCGGCGTTCGGACGCAGCCGCGAGCTCGTCCGCGGTTACGGCTGGAACGTCTTCGGTGTGATCGTGCTCACGTTGCTCGTGCTGGTGGCCTTCGAGATCGTGCTTGCGATCGCCCTGTCGCCGCTTTCGGATTGGCTCCGAAGCCTGGTCTCTAACATCGTCAGCGGCACGGTCACAGCACCGTTCATCGCGCTGGTCTGGACGCTGCTCTACTTTCGCTTGCGCGAGACGAAGTCGTCGCTCCGCACCGAGCAGCCGGACGCTGCCGGAACGTAGGCTGTTCGGGGTGCGACACCGCCGATGAGCGATCCATCAGCCGGAAGGGCGGGATGCCCGGCTTCGTGAAGAAACACGCTCCGGATCGTCGCCGCGAAACCACCAATCCGGCTCTTCCACTCGTTGTCATCCGCCCATATCGTCCAGTCCCGGTCCGCCGCCCCGTAGTCCGGCGCGTGCCACCGCGGAGGAACCAGCCGACACTAAGAGCACCGCGAACGCGACGCCAGACAGGGGCAGCAGCCGCTGCCGGGACGTGGGAGGTCAGCCGACCGGTCTGAGGGCGTCGTAGACAAGGGATGACCGTTCGTCTACGCGGCGTCGGCCTGTGGAGCCATCGGGGGTGACGCGACCCCAAACACGACCAGACCGTCTCGTCAACGCGAAGGCTGCATCTTGACCCTCACCGTGTAGCTTCCGGGACTCTGGGCGCCGGCGTGGTTTGCGACGCGGAGGTAGTAGCGGCCGGCCGTGCGTACCCGGGTGAGGGCGCGTTCGCCCGCTCCGTAGCGGTTCGCGTTCTTTGTCGTGAGCTGTTTGAGGTGGTCGTCGTAGATCGCCAGGAGGGGGTCGAAGTTGCGGGTGGCGTTGGTGTTGTAGGGGAGCCCTCCGACTTGGAACATGACCGCGCCGGGCCGGGGAACCCGCACCACGTACCAGTCGACGTCGCCCTCGGGAGCGATGGTTCCGCTCGTTGAGGTGCGGATCGGGGTCGCGTCGGCGGCGATGTCGTTCGGCTCGAGTGTGTCGCGACTGGGCGTGGCGGGTGCCTGGGTTGGTCCGCCGAGCGCGGCGTAGGCGTCGAGCAGGCCGTGTCCGTAGAAGGAGTCCTTGCCTTGGGGGCCGCGGTCCTGTGCGGCCTCCGCGAGCCTCGTCGCAATCTGGCCCGGGCTCCAGTCGGGGTGCTGTGCCTTCACCAGGGCTGCGACACCGGAGACGATCGGCGCCGCGAACGAGGTTCCGTCCTCGGCGATGTAGCGGCCGTCGTTCCCTGTGGACGTGATCTGGACGCCGGGGGCGGCGAGGTCGACCCAGCCGCCGTAGTTGGAGAAGTAGGTGAAGTCGCCGTTGGCGTCGGTCGCGGTGACCGCGAACGCTCCGGGGCAGGCGGCGGGGTACATCGCCGCCCGGTCCTCGCCGTTCCCGGCCGCCGCAACAACGAGCGCCCCCTTGGAGGTGGCGTAGGTGACGGCGGCGCAGAGCCCGCCGCTCTCCGCGGCGCCGCCGAGGGAGAGGTTGATGATGTCCGCGCCCTGGTCGGCTGCCCAGACGATCCCCTTGCCGATCAGGAAGTCGTCGCCGCCGCCGTAGTAGTTCAGCACCTTGACCGGCAGCACGTGCGCATCCCAGGCGACACCCGCGATCCCGACACCGTTGTCCGTGATCGCAGCAGCGATGCCCGCAACGAGCGTCCCGTGCCCGACAGCCGACGTGTCCCGCGTGTCGCTGGGGTCGGGAGCGGGTTCGGAGTCGAAGCTGGCGTCGTCGTCCTGGACGAAGTTGCGGCCCGGTAGGAGCCGATCAGCCAGGTCCGCAACGGGCGAGACACCGGTGTCGACCACCGCGATCGTGACCTCGCCCGCCCCGTGGCTGAGATCCCACGCCTGCGTCAAGCGGATCGCATCGAGGTAGGGCCTGGCCGAGCCCATGTGTGGGTCATTCGGGACGTCCAACGCGCGACGCACGTAGTTCGGAGTCGCGTCGACGACCGTCGCTGCGTCGCCGAGTGCGCGGATTGCCGCTGCCGGGTCGCGGCCGTTCGTGGCGACCGAGACGACGTTCGTCTGCGCGATCCGCCCACGGAACGCGAGTCCCCTCGTCGCAAGCTCCGCACGAAGACGGTCCAGGCTTGCGCCGGGCTGCATCCGGACGATGATCTCGTCCGCCGAGGCGGCCGGCTCCGCCCCGGTCGCGCTTGAAAAGGGCTGGCCGATCGAGGCCGCAACCGCCACGGCGGCGAGCGCTGCCGCGATCGATCGGATCGTTGCTGCGGCGGTCATCGGGTCCTCCTCGTGCCTCCGACCGCGGTGCGGTCGATGGCGCAAGGTCGCCCAGTGCGCTAAAAGTCCATTTGCAAGCCAGTAAACGCGCGCTTGCAGGAGGCGGCGATGGAGTACCGGGTCCGAGGTCCGCTCGAGGTCCACAACGGACAGGGGTCACTGCCGCTCGCAGGCGCCAAACAGCGCGCACTGCTCGCACTGCTGCTCGTGCACGCCAACCACGTCCTCGCGCGCGACCGCCTGATCGACGAGCTCTGGGGAGACCACCCGCCCAAAACGGCCGTACAGAGCCTGCAGGTCTACATCTCTCGGCTGCGGAAGCTGCTTCCGCCCGCAACACTGCTCACGCGAGCTCCCGGCTACCTCCTCGAAGTCGAGCCCGACGAGCTCGACCTGCGCCGCTTCGAGCGATTGCTTGCAGAGGGACGCGAGGCGCTCGCCGCGGGCGACCCCAAACGAGCGTCCGCTGTCCTGCACGACGCACTTTCGCTCTGGCGGGGGTCGGCGTTGGCGGAGTTCGGTTCTGAGCCGTTTGCCCGAAGTGAGGCCGGGCGATTGGAGGATCTCCGACTGGTGGCGCTCGAGGAGCAGATCGAGGCCGATCTAGCGCTCGGCCGCCATGCCGAGTTGATCGGGGGGCTCGAGACCGCGATCGCGGAAAACCCCTACCGCGAGCGGTTGTACGGCCAGTTGGTGCTCGCGCTCTACCGCTCGGGAAGGCAGGCGGAGGCGCTCAACGTGTACCGCGATGCGCGGGCGGCGCTGGATCAGCTCGGGATCGAGCCGAGCGCGGCGCTCAAACCGCTCGAGAAACAGATACTCACCCACGCACCGGCACTGGATCTTCCGCGCGAGCGGCTGCTGACACGCAGGCCCCGGGAAGGCGTCCGGCTGCCGGGGGCGCTCGTGCCGACGCCCACGTTCCCATTCGTCGGTCGCGCCACGGAACTTGTGGCGCTTCGCTCGCTGCTGGCAAGTGCACAGGCGGGCGAGGGCGCGTTCGTCTTGCTGACGGGTGAGCCGGGCGCAGGCAAGACTCGGCTCGCGCGCGAGCTGGCGCACGAGGCCGCCGCGCAGGATGTGCTCGTCCTCTACGGCAGCTCCGACGCGGCGGTCAGCACTCCGTACCAGCCGCTACGAGAATGGCTCGAGTTCCTGCTCCACGACCGCGACCCCGAGTTGCTGCGACTGGGCAGCGGCATGCTCGCGCGGCTCGTGCCCGAGCTCGGGCACGTGACCGGCCCCCCTCCGCCCCAGGGCCAAGCAGACTCCGACCGATACCTGCTCCAGAGCGCCGCGCTCGAGCTCTTGACGCGGCTGAGTCGCATCCAGCCGCTGCTGCTCGTCATCGACGACCTGCACTGGGCCGACGGCGAAACCCTTCAGCTCCTCCGCCGCCTCGCCCGCGGCGCCCCGGAAGCGCGGATACTCCTCCTTGCCGCGTACCGCGACCCAGGCGAGACGATCGGGCCGGCCCTCTCCGAGACGCTGGCTGACCTCTCCCGTCTCGACGGCGTGACAGCGCTCGCACTAAACAATCTCAGCCTCGAAGAGGTGGGCGCGTTCATCCGCGCCTCGACAGGCGTCGAGCCGCCTCTCGAGTTGGCCTCGGAGGTCGGCGAGTTCACCGATGGCACGCCGCTTCTGCTCTGCGAGTTCTGGCGCGATCTTCAAGACAGCGGTGCCGTCGAGGTGTCCGACGGCGGGCTACACCTGCTCCGGCCGGTCACCGAGCTGCGCGATCCGCACCGCGTCGGCGACGTCGTCCACCACCGCGTGTCACGGCTTTCTCCCGGAACGATCGCATTGATCGAGCTTGCGGCCGTCGCCGGGCCGCGGTTCGAGTTGCGCGTCCTCGCCGAGGCCGCAGGACTCCGCCATGGTGCCCTCGTGAGCTCCGTCGCAGAGGCAGTCCGGATGGGAATGATCGAGGAGCTGCCCGAGCCGCAGCCCGAGTGCCGCTTCACGCACGAGCTCGTTCGAAGAGCGGTCTACGATCGGATCCCGCGCGTGCGCCTGCCTGAGCTCCACCTCCGCGTCGGTGAAGCCCTCGAACACATCCACGCCGACGACGCGCGCGCGCTGCCCGAGCTCGCCCACCACTTCACGCTCGCTGCTCCGCTCGCAGGCGTCGAGCGGGGGGTGGAGTACAACCTGCGCGCCGCGGCGGCCGCGACGACGACCCTGGCCTACGACGAAGCGGCCGCGAGGCTCTCCGGCGCGCTCGAGCTCGGCATCGCCGACCCAAGCCAACGCGCGCACGTGCAGGCGGAACTCGGCCTGCTCCTCTACCACACCGGACGAACTGGGGAGTCCGAGGCAATCCTCTCCGCTAGCGTGGACGCGGCGACCGATCTGGAGGAGCGGGGTCTGGCGCTGCGCGCGCTCGTGCATCTCACGGCTGAGCGGTTGTCGTCGGATCCGGAGGTCGGCTCGGAAGAGGTCGTTCCCGTTGCCGAGGAGGCGATCAGGACGTTCGAGCAGGTCGGTGACCGGCTCGGCCTGGCGGCGGCCGAGGAGCTGCTCGGTATGGGGCTCGCTCGCGAGGGTCGCGGCGAGGAGAGCTTCGCGGCGGGCGAGCGGGCGCTCGCCCACGCCGAGGCGGCCGGCGACCAGGTGCTGCGACGGGACGTGATCGGGCGGATGGCGCTCTGGCTCACCGGTGGGACGACACCGGCCGGGGAGGCGATCGAGCGGCTCGACGGGCTCCGAGCCCTTGCTCGCGACGACCCAGTGCTCGATGCCGGACTGTGCCTGTGCCGCGCCCAGATGCTCGCGATGACCGGTCGCTTCGACGAGGCGAACGAGCACATCGCGGCCAGCGGCCCCATCCTCGACCAGGCCCACCAGTCGATTCTCTCGCTACACAGCCGCGCGATGGTCGGACAGGTGAAGGAGCTCGCGGGCGATCTTGCCGGAGCCAAGCAGGACGTGCTCACCTCGTTCTTGAGCATGCGCGACGCACGAGGCGAAGGGTCGGAGGCTCGCGCGCTGAAGGCGGCGGCCGAGCTCGCCCTGCTCTGCTGTGACGAGGGTGAGTGGGAGGAGGCGGCCGAGTACCTCTCTTACGGTCGGCAGGTCGACGAGTCCGAGCCACCCCGGGGCAAGGCCTACGCCTTCCTGCGCCTCGCCGCCCGGGCTCGGCTCGCCGCTTATCGGGGCCAGCCCGCCGAAGCGCTCGAGCTGGCCCGGCGCGCAGTCGAGCTCACCGTGCCGAGAGCCTGGCTCCAAGCCACAGCCCGCGTCTGGCTCGCACTCGCCGAGGTTCAGCGAGTGAACGGCAATAACGCCGAGGCCGACGCCGCCGTCGCTGCGGCCCTTCGCCTCTACGAGGCGAAGGGGAACATCGCCGCAATCGCTCGTCTTCGGGCGAGCGCGGCCTGAACGTCGCCTGGATTGACAATCACGGTCCTGGCTGCGTACGGTGCGGCGGGAAGCCCGGAGAAGGAGCCCGATGAGCCGTTCGGATTCGACCAGGCGTCTCCGCCCTAGTTTCGCGATCGCGGCTCACGTGTTTCTCGGGCTCTTGGCGCTTGTCACCGCCGCGGGGGACGCACCAGCCGGGCAGAAAGACACGGTGACGATCGGCTTCCTGGTCACTCCGACCAGCAAGCCAGGGTGGGACCTGCTGATCCCGAACTTCGAACGCGCCTACCCGAACATCCATGTCGACATGAGATACGTCCCGAACAACACGACGCTGTATCAGGTCGAGACGACGCAGCTCGCGGCGGGCAACGCGCCCGAGCTTCTGGCGACCAACCCCGGGTGCGGCACGCCGATCGCGGTGTGCGTGATGGCGAAAGCGGGCCATCTCGCTTCTATGGTGAACAAGCCGTGGGCGGAGAAGGCGCGTCCGGGGGCGCTCGTCACGTCGTACGCCAAGTACGGAAAGACGCTGTTCGCCTTCGTACCGCAGCTGGGGCCGCACGGCATCGCCACCAACGACAGCATGTTCAGACGGCTGGGGTTGAAGATCCCGCAGACGTACTCGCAGCTGCTCGACGTCTGCGGGAAGGCGAAGGCCGCCGGAACGTCGGCCGTGATCAGCCACTTGGGAAGCGGGAGCGCCGTCTCGGGCTGGATCTTCAGCTTTGCGGCGTCGCTCGTGTACGCGAAGGACCGACACTGGACGGCGAAGCTGAAGGCGGGCAAGGTCACCTTCGCCGGCAGCAGTGGCTGGCGCCAGGCGATGCAGCGGTTCATCGGCATGAATGACGCGGGCTGCTTCCAGCCGGGGGCCACCGGTGTCACGTCAGGCAATGCGGGCGCTGTGCTCTTCGCCCAGGGGCAGGGCTTGATGCGGGACATGACGTCCAACCAGTGGGGCCTTATCGTCGATGCGAAGCCCGCGTTCAGCTACTCCTTCCACCGCATGCCGACCGGGACTCGCGCGACCGACACGACGACCAGCATCAGCCTCCTGCAGGGGGTCAGCGTCAACGCGCACGCGAGCGCCGAGAAGCGGGCTGCAGCGCAGACCTTCGTCGACTTCATCGCGCGCCCGAAGCAGAACGCGCTCTTCACCAAGGCGAGCGGCGGATTGACGCAGTCGCAGTTCCGAACCGGGCAGGTACCCGCGTACATGTCGAGCATGCGGACCGTCTTCTCGAATCGGAAGTACATCATCTCGCCGGCGGCGGCCTGGTGGAACCCGGACGTGTCTCTGGCCCTGCAACAGAACGGGATCGGTTTGATCACCGGGCAGCGCTCGATCGACGAAGTCCTGACAACGATGGACGCCGCCTGGCAGAAAGGCCCCTCCTAATGCGTGTTCGACGCAGGGACAGGGCGTCCAAACGACGGCCACGGTAGCCCTCCAGCTCATCCTCGTGCGAGCTGACAAAGGCTGCGAGTTCCGCATCGCGGCCGCCTCGCCGAAGCGATGGGCTGCCAGGTGAGCACGCTCCGGGACTCGCTCCGTCCGCGTCGAAGGGGCCCGCTGGAGGTACCCTGGCTCCTCGCGCTCCCCGGCATCGCGGCCCTGGTCCTGTTCCACTTCGTGCCGATCGCCGTCGGCGGCTTCTATGCGTTCACGAACTGGAACGGGCTCACCCAGCCGGACTGGATCGGCCTCCAGAACTTCCGAGAGATCTTCGCCGACCCTTCGGCTCGGGGCGCCCTCTGGCACACGCTCGAGCTGGCCGTCTGCTTCGTCGCGATCGTCAACGCGCTCGGCTTGACGCTCGCCATCGCCCTCGACCGAGCCGTGAAGACGCGCCACCTGCTGCGCGCGTTGTTCTTCGCTCCGGTTGCGCTCAGCCCGATTGCGATCTCCTTCATCTGGCAGTGGATCTTCGACTATCAGGGCGCGCTGAACCGGCTTCTCGCCGGCGTCGGCCTCGGCTCGTGGCGCCATGACTGGCTGGGTGATCCCTCGACGGCGCTGTGGGGGATCCTGGTCGTCATGGTCTGGCAGTTCACAGGACTCGCGATGGTGCTGTACCTCGCCGGCCTCCAGGCGATTTCCGGCGAGGTCTACGAGGCCACGCTCGTCGACGGCGCCTCTGGACTGTTTCGCCTGCGCAAGGTCGTCCTGCCACTGCTCGCGCCGGCGATGACCGTCAGCGTGACCATCACGCTGATCATCGGTCTGCGCGTGTTCGACCAGGTGATGGCGCTGACCAACGGCGGGCCTGTCGACGCGACCGAGACGCTCGGGACGCAGGTCTACAAGCAGACGTTCTTCCTGGCTCGGTTCGGCTACGGCGCGGCGTTCGCGCTCATCCTCACCACGCTCGTCGCCGTGCTCGCGCTGACACAGCTCGCACTGCTCCGGAGGAACGAGGAGCGGCTCTGAGATGGGCGCGGGGCGCTACACGCGCGGCACGCTCCTCCGCGAGCTCACGCTCATCGCCGCCGCCGCGTTCTACTGCCTGCCGTTCTTCATGCTGGTCGCGATTGCGCTCGAAACGACAGAGCAGGCGTACAAGAGCCCGCTCTCGCTCCACTGGCCCCCACACTGGGGCAACTTCTCGGAGGCCTGGAACACCGCCGGGCTCGGCCCCGGGCTGTGGAGCAGCCTCATCATCACGCTCTCGAGCGTCGTCGCCCTGATCGTTCTCGGCTCGGTCTGCGCCTACACGATCGCCCGGCGCCGGGGCCGTCTCAGCAACCTCGTGTATTTGGCGTTCGTGGTCGGCATCATCCTCCCGTTCCAGCTCGCGATCATCCCGCTCTTCGTCGCGATGCTCAAAGTCGGCCTGGTCGGCAACTACCTCGGGATGATCGTGCTCAACATCGGGCTGCTGATGCCTTTGACGGTCTTCCTCTACGTGGGCTTCATCCGCGCTCTGCCCCGGGACTACGAGGAGGCGGCGCGCGTCGACGGCGCCGGGATCCTCCGGACGTACGTGAAGGTGGTCTTCCCGCTGCTCTGGCCGGTCACGGCCACGGTGGCGGTGCTCGACGGGCATTGTCGTCTGGAACGAGTTCTTCATCGCGCTCGTCTTCCTGAGCGGCAGCGACTACCAGACGCTCCCGGTTGCCCTTTACGCGTCCGTCGGCGAGTACGTCACGCGCTGGAACACCATCTTCGCCGGCGTCGCGATCGCAATCGCGCCGGTCGTCGTCTTCTACCTGTTCGCGCAACGCCACCTGATGCGCGGGTTCTCGTCGGGCGTCAAGGGCTGATGGCCGCGATAACGCTCAGCGGTGTGACCAAGCTCTTCACCGAGGGGAGGCCGGCCGTCGCCGACCTGGATCTCGAGATCAGGACGGCGAGCTGATGGTGCTCGTCGGCCCCTCCGGCTGTGGCAAGTCGACGACGCTGCGCATGATCGCCGGCCTCGAGGAGGTCACCTCGGGTGAGATCCGGATCGGCGAGCGTCTCGTCAACTCGCTCGATCCGCGCGCACGCGACGTCGCGATGGTCTTCCAGAACTACGCCCTCTACCCGCACATGAGCGTCTTCGACAACCTGGCGTTTCCGCTCCGCGCGCACGGTCTGCCGAAGGCGCGAGGTCCAGGTGCGTGTGGAGCGAGCCGCGCAGCTCCTCGGTCTCGACGGCCTCCTCGGGCGCAAGCCCAGGGCGTTGTCCGGCGGACAGCGCCAGCGGGTTGCGATGGGGCGGGCGATCGTCCGCGAGCCGCAAGCGTTTTTGATGGACGAGCCACTTTCCAACCTCGACGCACAGCTGCGCACGCAGATGCGGGCGGAGATCGCCGGGCTCCAGCGCGAACTCGGTGTGACGACGCTGTACGTCACGCACGACCAGGTCGAGGCGATGACGATGGGGACGCGCATCGCGGTGATGCGCGACGGCGTCCTCCAGCAGCAGGGGCCGCCGCAAGTCCTGTACGACGAGCCCGACAACCTCTTCGTCGCCACGTTCGTCGGCTCGCCCATGATGAATCTGCTCGAGGGCAGGATCGAGCGGGATCGCGACGCGCTCGTGTGCGTCCTCGGCGACCAGCGACTGCCCGTAACCGGCACGAACGGCCTTGCCGCGACGCTGGGCGGCTACGTCGGCACCGACGTTGCCTTGGGCGTGCGTCCGGAGCACCTCGGCGATCCGGCTGAGAGCCCGCGTGACCATCCACGTCTGCGCGGCCGTGTGACGTTCGTCGAGCTGCTCGGTGCGGAACGGCTCGTTCAGATTCGGCTCGACGTGAAGCCCGTGGCCACCGACCGTGTGCTCGAGGTTGCACGGGACGTCGACGCCGACCGCGGCCGAAGAGATCCTGGGTCGGGCGAAGTCCGAACAGGCGTTGGTAACTGCGCGTTTCGATGCTCACGCGAAGGTCGATTCGGGCGACCTCGCGGAGGTCGCCGTCAGGACCGAGCACGTCCAGTTCTTCGACTTGGCTACGGGCCGCGCGATTCGTTGACCCGTTCTCGCGACAAGTGAGTTCACCAATTGCTGGGCGAGCGGTCACGCGCGTCGCGCGAGACTCCCGTGCGGCGTCCTCGGGGAACGTACTGATCTGCCGGGAAGCTGAGGCTGCGGCTTCTCGCGAGCGTGTGGCGCCAGGCTGCCTAGGGGCTGCCGGTGATCACCTCGGCGAGCACGAACGCAACGCCGATGGCAAGGGGCACGAGAGCGGCGAACACGCTCACGGCGCGCTCTCGGTCGCGAACGATCGCCAGGAACGCCGCGACTCCGGCTGCAACGCCGCAGACGACGCCGAGCGCGGCTCCTCTCGGCACGAGATCTGCTGCGAACACGAGCGGAAAAAATACGGCCGCGAGTCCCACGGCCCACCGTCCGAGGGCAGTTATCGGCAGGAGGGTGATCCGAGGGAGGCGCCCGACGGGCGATCTCGGGTGCTCAGATCGAACGCCCATGGTGTCCTCCTTTCACGTGCAGCTTAGGATCGGTCACACCTCTCTCGGGACGTGACCGTTGAGCGTGAAGAGGAACTTCATCGCCTTGTGGCCAGGGTCGGCGGTCGGAGCGAACATGCACGGGCACCCGCCGTCGATCACGGAGATGCCGTGCGCGCGGCCGAACGTCGCTGCCGTTTCGGAGACGCTCCCGGCTCCGGGGCCCCGATGCATCCATACGTGTTCGATCCCGAGCTCGACGCACTCGCGCAGCGTGGCCTCTGCGTGCTCTGGCCTCGTCGCGATCACGACCGCCTCGACACCACCGGGGATGGAGCGCAGATTGTCATAGGCGCGGTCGCCTTCGACCTCGTCGGCGTTTGGATTGACGGCGAAGACGGCGTAGCCGCGGTCGCGCAGCCGGTTGTAGACGACATTGCCGCCGTGGTTTCCCGGCGAGCGCGAGACGCCGGTGACGGCGATGCGCTCGTGCCCGAGGAACTCGGCGGCAGCATCCTTGATGGCGGTCATGTGGAACACCTCCGTGGCGTTTCGGAGCGTCGCGGCTTTGCCCAGTGGGGGGCAGCGCCTCGTCTAGCGTCCGTCCAGGTGCGGCGGATGGAAGACCTCTTTGTGATCGTGGTGGATGTGCGTGAACGGTCGGATGAGGGCGTACAGCATGAAGAACAGCCCTGCCAGAACCACCACGAACGTGATGATGAGCCCGAAATTCATCACGAACCTCCCCTCTGCAATTAGCTGTAGGTTCGCCCGTCCCGCGTCACGAGGGATCGGGGAATTCAGTGATCGTGCTGCGGGAGAGCCGCAGGCTCGAGACGAACGGGATGCGCTGCCGTGTTGACTAGCGCGTCAGACGCCACGCTGCGCGAAGGCCGAGGCCGGCGCCACTGCGGAGGAGACCCTGCCCGTAGATCCGGCCCGCGAAGCGGACGAGCGCGTAGATCGAGACGAGGACGAGGACGACAGCGAGCCCATGCTCCCACAGCGGCACGCCGACGAGCGCGCTACGGGCGGGCAGCACGAGCGGTGCGCTCAACGGGAAGACGGTGAGGAGGTGTGCGAGAAGTCCGTCGGCGTCGGCTGAGAGCGCCACGTAGCCGGCGAAGTAGACGCCGAGCAGCGTGTAGGTAACGGGTTGTCCGGCCGTTTCCGCGTTCTGCTGGCTGGACGCGAGCGCGCCCGCGGCGGCGTAGGCGACGGCGTAGAGCGCGAATCCGAGCGTGAACCAGGGGATGACCAGGACCATGTCGCCGGCGAGCTCGGGCGGCGCGTCGAAGACGCCTGCCGCGAGCATGACGGCGGCGAGCCCGGCAATGAGCGCGAGTTGCGCGAATCCGAGCAGCCCGATCCCGATCACCTTGCCGGCAAGCAGGTCGCGCGGCCGGACCGACGACAGGATCAGTTCGACGACGCGGTTGTTCTTCTCCTCGACGACACCGCTGATCACCCATTGGCCGTAGAAGGCAAGCGACATGAGCAGGAGCAGGGAACCTGCATACGCAACCAGAACGGCGGCGTCGGTCGAGTCCTGCTCCGGAGGATGGAGGGTCGCGGTCGTCAGCTCCGGTGCCGGCGGCAGCTGACGGCGAAGCGCACGCACGGCTGCGTCGGCGACGGCCGCCGCCTTGGCATCGACATTGGAGCGGAAGACGAGCCGGTCGTCGGACAGCAGCAGCAGCGCGTCGACCTGCTCGGCTTCGAGTGCCTCCCGTCCGGCTGCGGACGACGGCACCACCTGTAGCCGCACATCGGCGTCGTCGAACGGTTGCGCTGCGCGCTGGAGGGCGGCGGCGAGGCCCGGTGGCGCCGGAGCCGTCACCGCAACCCGGTAGGTCACCTGCTCATCGACCAGCCGGACGAGCACGGCTGATCCGCCGACGAGCGCCAGGATCAGGACCGTCGACGCGAGAAACGCTTTGCTGCGCAGCCGCTCCCGCATGTCGCGCCGGGCGACGAGTGTGATCGCGCTCCGCCCGCTCACGCCGCCACCAGCTCGAGGAAGAGCTCGGAGAGCGTCGGCGGTCCATAGCTGAACGCGACGACGTGTGCCGACCGTTCGGCGGCCGCAAGCACCAGCTCGGGATCGACGTCGCGACCGACGTCCAGTCGCAGCCTGCCGTCGCAGCGCTCGGCAAGCTCGACGCCGGGAACTCCCGGCAGCCACTCCACCGGCGCACCATCGAGCTGGAGCTCGATCCGCCGCCGCCGCGACGCCCTCTTCAGTGCGCCCACATCGCCGGTGGCGAGGAGTCGGCCGTGGTCGATGATCGTGACCTCTTCACAGATGTGCTCCACCAGCTCGAGCTGATGGCTGGAGAAGAGCACGGCGGCACCGCGGGCAGCCTCGCCGCGGAGCACATCTGCCAACAGCTGCACCGCGACTGGGTCGAGCCCTGCGAACGGCTCGTCGAGGACGAGCAACTCCGGCTCGTGCACCAGCGCCGCCGCAAGCTGCGCCCGCTGTTGGTTACCGTGCGAGAGCTCCTCGACCTTCGAGTCCGCCCGCCCGCCGAGTCCAAGACGCTCGAGCCAGAGCGATGCGGCAGACCGTGCCGCACCCGCCCCCAAACCGTGTAAGCGCCCGAAGTACTCGAGCTGCTCGCCAACACGCATCCGCGGGTACAGGCCCCGCTCCTCGGGCATGTACCCGAACCGCAGTCGCTCGGCGATGCCGATCGACCCGCCGTCCCAGAGCACCTCCCCGCTGTCGGGCTCGACGAGGCCGAAGATGGAACGCATAACGGTCGTCTTCCCAGCACCGTTCGGGCCGAGAAAGCCGAGCATCCGGCCGCGGGCCACCGAGACCGAGCACCCGTCGAGCGCCTGCACCCCGCCGAACCGCTTGCGTATCTCGCTGATGGCGAGCATCGCTCACATCACGAATCCCGCACGACCAGGACCGACGACCGCGTCTCGTGTGCCAGCCGCTCGCTGAGGCTACCGAGCGCGCGGATCCCGCGCAGCCCGCGGCTGCCGACGACCATCAGGTCGGTCGTCCCGGAGTAGATGCTGAGCAAGTCGAGCGGGCGCGAGTCGTGTTCTTTCAGCTCAGGGGCGATCAGCCGTGCGGCCTCCAGGTCGACGCCGCCGTCGCGGGTTGCCGCGACCGCTCGCAGCCCGGCGTCCATGCGACGGGCAAACGCGCACGCGGCCTCGTAGGCACGTGCGGAGTGCTCCGAACCATCGATTCCGACAATGATCCGCCGCGGCCAGAAGCCGGCGACGATCTCGCCGCGGGCGATGAGCACGGAGCAGGGAGCCTCATGGAGGAGCTGGGTCGCCACCGAGCCGAGCGCGATCCCGGTCATGCGGGTATGGCCGTGATGTCCGACGACAACCGCCGTCGCCGCTTGCCGCTCGACCTCGGCGAGCAGTGCATGCGCCGGGTCTCCCTCGAGCAGCTTGCTCCCGAGCTCGTGCAGCGAACGGGCTGTCACCGAGCCCTGTTCAAGTGCCGCGCTGGCATCGAGCGTGAGCTCATCCAGGACCTGGCTCATGTTCCAGCCGGCGTGAACAGCTATCGAGGAGTCGTTCGCGGAGACGACTGTGAGCGATCCCTCGGGGTCGGTCACGAGTGCGGCTGCACGGGCGGCCGCGGCACCGGCGTCGGAGCGGTCGACGCCGCAGACGACTCGGTCGAAGACGTGGGTAGCGGCCAGCGTGCTCACCGCTTCTCCTTCGGTGTTCAAAGCCGGGGTACTGCGTCTTCGCGCGTGGACGAAGCGCTTCCCCAATGTTTGATCGTTGTGCCGGCGCGGGCGAATCCGCCCAGCCAGGTGAAGAGCCCGAGCGCGAGCAGGTACCCGGAGCCGAGGACGATCCAGTCGACGATGCCTTCGCGCCACATCGCGGCCTCCATTCGTTGACAGGAAAAGCATCGCCTGCGCTGGCGTCTCTGCCATCAGCGGGGACACGGAGAGGCGATCCGTAGTAGCCCCTGATCTGCGTCAGCGGCCCAAGAGGACGCGCGGCCATTTGCGAGCAGCCTGATTTACGTGCGCCGACGCTCCCGCTCGTCCGCGACGCCGCAGGACGGCGATGGGGCAGCCTGCCCAGCGATCCCACCTCAGTCGGTCATCCGCAGCGCGACCGCAGGCCTGATCCGGCTCGCGGCGATCGTCGGCCAGAGCGTCGCGAGCAGCGACGCGGCGACCGTCCCGACGAGCAGCAGCCCAAGCTGCAGGTAGGGGATCGAGAACGTCATCTCGCCGAAGGAGTCGCTCAGCGAGACGATGTCGTAGAGCGTGACGAGCGCGAGCACGCAGCCGATCACCGTGCCCTGGATCGCCACGGTCGCCGTCTCGATCGCGAAGCTCCGCCCCACCGTCCGCTTGCCGAACCCGAGCGCACGCAGCGTGCCGATCTGGCGCCGCCGCTCCCGTACAGCCCGGATCGTCACCACCGCCGTCCCCGCAATCCCGACGAGGAGCCCGAGCGCCAGGTAGCCCTGGAAGAGCTGGAAGATCTGACGGTTCATCGTGAAGCTCTCGTCGATGATCGCCCGGAACGAGACCGCTTCCGCGCCGTGCTCGAGGTACCGCGCCTGCACGGCCTCGGCGAAGGCGTCCGCGTCGACGCCGCGGCGCAAGCTGGCGTAGAGCCGGTCCGGCGGCGGGGCGTAGCCGAGCAATTCCCGCGCGCCCTCGGCGCCGTAGAAGAGCCCGCTCTCGATGTAGTAGTCGATCGGGGCGACCGCGGCAACGGTCAGCGTCCGCGTACGGCCGCTCGACGGCTCCGTGATCGTGATCTTCGTCCCCGGCTCGGCGACGAACTGCGGCGGCCCGCCCGTCATCTGCAGGAAGGCGGCGTCGACGATCGCGAGCGACGGATCGTCGAGCACGGCCCTCCACGCCTCCTGATCGGTCGCGAAGCGGCCACGGTCGTCGAGCACCGGCGGGCCGCCGTCGAGGAAGCGCTCGTCGAAGGCAGTCATCCGCCAGGGCTGTGGGTCGCTCATCCCCTCGACGCGGAAGAGGGCTGTCGCGCGTGTGAGCGGCACAACCTGCGTGACGCCGTCGAGTCCGGCCACCTCCGCAACGGCCACCGGGTTGGCTGCGCTCGAGTCGATGACGACGTGGTAGCCGCCGGCGACGTTCGTGGTCGCGCTGTCGATCTCACCGTCGATCATGTGCGCGAGCGAGGTGATGAAGGTGAGGATGAAGACGACCAGCGCGTACATCGCGATCGTCAGGGCTGTCCGCGACCGCCGCGCGAGCGGGTAGGCAAGCCCAAGCCGAAGCGAGAGCGACCGGCGCCCGCTCGCGAGCCGGAGCAGTCGGCTCAGCCGCTCCTGCTGCAAGGAGATGAACGTCACGGCGGCCGCGGTCAGGACGACGCCCTGGACGACGTAGAGCGTGATGCTCGCTCCCTTCGTCGTCGCCGGCACGAGCGCGAACAGCGCGGCTGCCCGAGGACCACCAGGATCGCCGCGAGACTCTGGACCGCGCTCCGGCGCCCAAGTCGCGCTGCGAACGGCGTCAGCCCGACGATCACGAGCACCGGCCCGAGCAGCAGGCCGAACCCGTCCCGCGCGGACGCCGCGGCCAGCGTCAGCGCAGCGCCGGCGACCACGGCGAGCGCAGCCGGGACAAGCCTCCAGCCGCTCGGATCGCGTGGTGGCGGCTCCGCGACATCGCGAATGGCGCGGATGATGTTCAGGCGGCTGACCCGCAGGCTGGTGCCGACGATGGTCGCCAGCGCGACAGCGAAGCCGATCGAGTAGGCGATCGCGAGGCTGGCCGGCTCGATTGTCAGCGAGAGATCGAGACGGCTGTGCTCCGAGGCCATCGCGCGCCCCGTCAACTCGACCAGGAGCGCCCCGAGGCCGACACCGGCTGCGACGCCGAGCACACTCGCGACGGCCGCGTAGACCCAGCCCTCTGTCGCAAACGCGCCGACGAGCTCGCTGCGGCGCATGCCGACGGCGCGCGCCATCCCGAGCTCCGTCTTCCGCTCGGCGGCGAGCATGACGAAGAGGTTGACGAGCAGCAGCAGCCCGGCGAGGACGCCGAAGCTGCCCGTCGCAGTGAACATCGAGGTCATGCTCTGCCCGACCGCGTCGGCCGCTTCGAGTAGCGTCCGCTTCGCCGCGTAGACCTGCATGTCGACCTCCGCCTTGGCCGCCACTCGCTCGAGTCGTGGCACGACCTCGTCCGTCCGCGCTGCGCCGCTCTCGACGCCGCCGCGGTTCGAGACGGCAATCCGCCACCTTGGACGGGCGCTCTCGGCCCCAGTCACCTGCAGGCGCTCGAAGGTCGCCCAGGAGACGAGCACGTTGCGCGCTTCTGGTTCCCCCTCGAGCGAGAAGCCCGCGAGCCCGAGCCGCGGCAGGACGCGGTCCACCCGCAGGAGCGTCCGCCGGCCGTAGGCATGGACGGCGATCTGCTCACCGGGGCCGACGCCGAGCGACCGGGCCAGGTCCACCCCGAGCGCGGCGTGACCCAAGCCGGGGGTCATCCCACTAATCCCGGTTGCCCGCGCGTCGCCGCCGAACCCTCGCGCAGCCGCGAAGTCGAGCGCGACCAGTTGCGTGCGCGGGGCGCTGCGCAGTCGTGGCCCGGTCGAGGTGGCCGCGGCCTCGAGCGTCCCGAGCGGGATCACCCCGTCGACGTCTTCGATCTCTGCCCGCTCGAGCTCGCGCACCAGCAGGCGCTGCTCGCGAGGCCCCTCCACCGAGACGAGCTCGTCGACAGGGCCGAGATGCGTGTGGACGATCTGGCGGATCGACGCGCCCATCGTGTCCCCGACGACGAGCGATCCCGTGATGATCGCGGCGCCGAGCAGCGAGCCGAGAACCACGAGCGTCGCTTCACGCGGCCGCCGCACCGCGTTTCGCACCGCAAGTCGGCGCAGGACGGGCCGCCGGGCGAGGATGTAGAGGAAGGGCAGCGAGAGCAGGAGAACAGCTGCGAGCGCCGCGATCATGCGAGGGCGACCGGCGAGGCGACCTCAGGCCGCGCCGCCGCCTCCGGCAAGAGCAGCTCGTCCGCGACGATGCGACCGTCCCTGACGGTGATCAGGCGGTCGGCACGGGCGGCGACGCTCGGGTCGTGGGTGACGAGGACAAGTGTCAGGCCCTCGGCATGCAGCTCACAGAGGAGATCCATCACCGCGGCAGCCATCTCGGAGTCGAGGTTGCCCGTGGGCTCGTCGGCCCAGACCAGTCGCGGCCGGCCCGCCAGCGCTCGCGCGATTGCGACGCGCTGCTGCTCGCCGCCGGAGAGCTCCGGCGGACGGCGGTCGAGCCGGTGCCCGAGGCCGACGCGGACGAGCGTCTCGCGCGCTCGGCGGCGCGCCTCCGCCTCCGGGACGCGTGCGAGCAGGAGCGGCAGCTCGACGTTCTCCGTCGCCGTGAAAACGGGGATCAGGTTGAAAGCCTGGAAGATGAAGCCCATCGCCTCTGCCCGATGCCGTGTGCGAGCTCCGTCCGAGAGCTCGTGGATCGAGTGGCCGTCGACGACGACGCGTCCCTCGTTGATGTCGTCGAGGCCGGAAAGGCAGTTGAGCAGCGTCGTCTTGCCGGAGCCCGACGCCCCCATCACGGCCAAAAACTGGCCCTGCGGGACGGCGAGGTCGAGACGCTCGAGCGCGACGACGTCGCTCCCGATCGAGCGATAAACCTTGCGCACTCCCTGGGCAGCCAGGATCGGGTCGGTCATCGTGACCACCTCCATTCGCGTCCGTTGCGCTCCCAATATCCGGCCGGGCCGGGGCGGCGGTATCGGTAGAAGGCCGCCGCCCTGGTTCGGGCGGGAGCGGATTCCGCTCGGAGGTGGAGACGAGCCGCCGCCGCAGAGGGGGAGCTTCGGCGCGATGCGTAGTTCGCCACCGCGGATTCCGAGTCGCCCCTGATGCCGCGCATTGGGCCGTCGCGGATCGTGAAGCAACGAGAGGAGACAGCGATGGATGTTGTCACCGCCGACGGCCACAGCCGGCGCAGGTTCCGCATCCAACGCAGGCTGCCGCACTCGCTGCTGCCGCCATCGTCGCGGTCCACGCCGTGACGGATGCGTTCATTGCGCGCGAGCCCGGGGTGCGACCAGCCGACCACATCGTGTCGGGCCTGGCGCCGCTCGCATTGATCGTGGCAGCTTGTGGCGCGTTCTGGCTGTCGCGCGCAGGACCGCGTGCCGTCGTCTCCCTGGTTCTCGGCGCCCTCGCGCTCGAGGGCTTCGCGCTCGCGGTTGCGAACGCGCGTGCAGTGGGTGCGCACGGAGATGACTGGACGGGGTTCGCGCTGGCGCCCGCCGGACTCACTCTGATCGTCCTCGGGGTCGTGCTTCTTTGGCGCTCGCGCAAGCGGCAGGGCCGCTGGCTGCTCCGGCGGTCTCTCATCGGCGCCGCCGCGGTGCTCGCCGTCTACTGGCTCGTCATTCCAGTCGGGATCGCGCTGCTGGCGACGCACCGGCCCCACGAGGCCGTGGAGACCGTCGACGTCGGACGCCCGTCGCGCTCGGTCACGCTGCAGACCGCCGATGGACTCGATCTGCGCGGCCGTTATGTCACGTCACGGAACGGCGCGGCGGTGATCGTCTTCCCCGGCAACGCCAGCCGCGCGGCTCAGGCGCGTGCGCTCGTCCGTCGCGGCTACGGCGTACTGATGCTCGACATGCGCGGCTATGCGAACAGTGACGGTGACGCGAACATGTTCGGCTGGAACGGGAGGAAGGACGTCGACGCCGGTGTGGCGTTCCTCGCGCGCCGCGCGGACGTTCGCGACCGTCGCATCGGAGGCCTCGGCTTCTCCGTCGGCGGCGAGGTGATGCTGGAAGCCGCAGCCGGAAACCGCGCGCTGCGTGCGGTGGTTGCCGATGGCGCCGGCGAGCGCTCAGTGCGCGAGTCGCGACTCCGCGGCCGGGCGGGCTTGCTCTCGATGCCGTCGTACCTGGTGCAGACCGCGGCCGTGGCCGTTCTCAGCGGCGACCGACCTCCGCCCTCGCTCGTCGACCTCGTTCCTCGCATTGCACCCCGTTCCGTGTTGCTGATCGGAGCCGGCAGCGACAACGGCGGCGAGGATCTTCAGCCCCACTACTTCGCGGCGGCAAAGGAGCCGAAAGCCTTCTGGAAGATCCCGGAGGCCGGCCACACGGGCGGCTTCGCTGCGCGCTCCGCGTGAATACACGCGCCGGCTGATCGAATTCTTCGACACAGCCTTGCTCGCGCCGCTACCCGACGGGTTCGAGCTCCCCTGAGCTGCGCGCAGCCCTTCGCGGAGGCGAGCCGCTAGGTTCCAAGGATGAAGCGACTCCAGGCGCTGATCCCGGTCTCGCACGACCACCACCATGCCCTCGTCGAAGCAAAGCGGCTCCGCCGGGCGGCAGACCGAGACGACGATCCCAGCGCCGCCGCTACGGCGTTTGTCCGCTTCTTTCGCACATCGAGCGTGCCGCACTTCCGCGAGGAAGAAGAAGCGCTCTTTCCGTTGGTGATCGACGTCGAGGAGGCGCGCGCATTGCTCGTTCAGGCTCTGCTCGACCATCAGCGCCTGCACGCGCTTGTTGCCGCACTCGAGGCCGGCGGGGACGTGCGCGCGACGATGCGCGAGCTCGGCGAGCGGCTCGAAGCACATGTTCGTCTCGAGGAGCGGCAGCTCTTCCCGCTGATCGAGCGTGTCGCAGCCGCGGAGCTGGATGGAGCGATGGCGACGCCGACGGGAGGCGGCCCCGTATGGGGCGATGCGTCGGACGACCTGAACGCAACGCTCCTCGAATGGAGTGCAGGTGCAGGGCCGCCAGACCACGTGAACGATGAGCGCGACGTTCTGGTCTTCGTCGTCGACGGCTCGGCCAAGCTCGCCGTCGAGGGTGAGGAGCGCGCAGCTCGTCCCCGGCGAAGCTGTCATCGTCCCCAAGAGCACTCGGCGGAGGATCACGGCCGGTCGCGGCGGCGTTCGCTACCTGTCGGTCCACATCAAGCGGCCGCCGCTCCAGATTCGCCCTGCCGGCGAGCGCTGACTCTGCTCGAGTCGCAGCCTTCGCCGCCCCCGAGTGCATCCGCCAGCTGGCTCTGTGCATCGGCGCCGTCGAGCCCGCTGATCCGGAGCAGGTTGACAGCGGCTTCGCGGCGAGGCCTGCCGCGCGACTCAGCGGATCCGCAGCTGCTGGCTGAAGCGTCGTTGCTTCGGCGACCAGATCCGGAACAGCGCGCCAGGCTTGACGCGGATCGTCCGGATGAAGACACCGTCGTCGTTCGTCAGCCGGGCGCGGCCAACCGGCTTCCACACGTTCCTGCGGAGGACCTCGAGCCGGTAGCGCTTCCGTCCGGGACCGTCGCGGATCTGTCCCCAGACGGTCGCCTGGAGCCCACGTCGCCCCATTTGCGCGAAGGGCAGCCTGAATGCCTGCAGAGAGGGTTTCCAGCGATCGTCCACGAAGACGAGGCCGGTCTGGAAGCGGCTGAGCTGAGGCTCGTCGCGGTAGAGGTACTGGATCAGCATCGTGACCCGTGGCAGCCTCCACGCCCGCATCGCGGCGAGGCTGAGATTCGTCGCCTGCCGCTTGAGGGACACGCCGAGGAACGTGTCGGGCGGGTTCGTCTGGTAGCCGTACTCCGTCAGCCAGATCGGCTTCGACCCGAAGGACCGCTTGACGAGGATAAGGAGCTTCCTGATCGTCGCCATGGTGATCCAGGGGCAGTTCTTGCAGCCGCCGCTGGACGGCGTCTCAGACGGCGTCGAGGGATACGGGTGGTGGGCGTAGGCGTCGAACTTCGCGCGGGCGGCGGCCATGCCGCGCACCCAGGTGACGGGTGCGACGCCTCCCGCCGCGCCCTTTGGGCCGGTCGCGCCTCCGCCGACCCGGGCGTGCGGCAGCACGGCATGGATGCCCTCGTACCCGGGGTTCAGCAGATGCCGGACGTAGATGGCCGCCTTCGTCGGCCTGAGCCAGAGACGCTTGTTCGGCTCGTTCCAGATCAGCCAGTAGCGAACCCACGGATAGCGACGGGCGGCGGCGGTCGCGAAGCGACGAAAGTCTCGGGGCCGCGGCGGCGCGAATTGCGGCGCGCGACCCCCGTTCGCCCACGCGGGCGTGCCGACGAGGGTGAGCACCGGCGTCAGACCGTGGCGGCGGAGCGCGCCGAGGACCCGGTCCGGCCGGCGCCAGTCGTAGGCGCGATCGCGCGGCGAGGTCGGATCCTGCGGCCGTCGCGGGGCGATCTGGTTCCAGCGCAGCGTGAAGCGGACGATCGGCACACCGAGCCGCTCGAGCGTCACCAGCCGCTGGTTGAGCGTCCCCGGGCCCCACTCCAACCACGCGTCGTCCTGGATCCCGAACTGGACTCCCGACGAAGCCTGAGCGGAGCCCGCGGCGACACTGGCCGCAAGCGCGACGAGCAGCACGAACAGCGTCATCCGGCCGGCGGTCGTCCTCATCGGCTGTCCGACCTTAACCGTTCAGCGCGCTCGTCCTGCTGCCGTTCGTGCGTGCCCGAGGCCCGCAAGACTTCTGCTCGATGGCGAGGGTGCTCGCAGGGATGACGATGTCGCTTGACGGGTTCGTGAACGACGCGAACGGCGGCGCCTCTGCGCTCTATCCGGACCTTGCAGGCTCTCGCGGGCGCTCCATACATGAACGCGGAAATCGAGCGGACCGGCGCCGTCCTGATGGGCAGAAGAGCGTTCGAGATGGGCGATCCGGACTCGTACGTGGGCAACTACGAGTTCCAGGTGCCGATCGTCCTCACGCACCAGCGCGCCGAAACAGGACGAGCGGGTCACGTTCACCTTCCTCGCCGACCTCGCGTCCGCCGTTGAGCAGGCCAAGGCCGCAGCCGGAGATCGCGTCGTGCAGGTCGTGGGCGGGACGCCTGCCTGATTCAGCAACTGCTCCGCGAAGGCCTCGTTGACGAGCTGCGGGTAGACGTGATGCCGGTGATCCTGGGCGCCGGTCTGCGCCTGCTCGAGAACGTCGAGGGCGTACGCTCGAGAAGATCCACGTCGACGAGGTCGGCGTCAGGACGAGCCTCGCCTTTCGCGTCGTGGCGGCATAGTGGCGCCCTCGTTCAAAGCCTCCCCCGGATTCCCGCCAGGCCGCGCTCGACATGCGCGGGCTGGTTCGTGAAGAGCCCGTAGTGCGCTTCGTACCACGGCCCGAGGCGATGGTAGAGCCGGGCGCGGCGGCGGAGGTCGGGATCGACGTCCCAGCCTGCGAACGGGCCGTTCAACAGCCAGGCGTAGTCGAGCGCAGGATCCCCGACACGAGCGTCACCCCAGTCGATCACGCCGGCGAGACGGCCGTTGCGAACCAGGAGATGGTCAGGCCCGAGATCGGCGTGGAGCAGAGCCGGCTCGAAGCCGACGAGGGTCTCGACTTCGCTGAAGAGTCGTTCCGCTCGCCCCCGCTCGCCTCCGTCGAGCAGCGGGAACACGAGCCGCTCGAACTCCGCGCACTGGTTGCGGTACGCGTCGAGCCAGTCGTGGGAGTCGACGGGAAGGCCGGACGGGTCGAGCGCGTGAAGCGCGTCGAGGAATGCGCGCACGCCGTCGGCGTCCTCGCCGACGAGCGGCTCACCGCGGATCACGGAGTAGCCGACGAAGAGCGGGTCGCGCGAGACGAACTCGAACGAGGGGACTCGCACCGGGAGCGCGGCCGCGAGCGTCGGCAGCAGCGCGATCTCGACTTCGAGCGCCTTCTCGACGCCGGAGCGCCGCGGGAAGCGGAACACCCAGTCGTCGTCGACGATCGCGACCTCGAAGTCGTACCCTGTGTCGATCTCGAGAATCGTCCGCGGGCTGCGTCCGAGCGCGTGCGCGATCTGCCCGTGGCGCTCGTCGTTCAGGCCCGGTTTTCCTCCAGGTACTTCTTCAGGCCGAGGTAGGGCAGGATGAAGGCCGCGAGGAGCGCGCCTGCCCACACGAGCACAGCCGCTCCGATCCACGCTCCTAGACCGTCGATCGAGAGCCCGTCGGCAATGATGTCCGTCACGATCAGCCCGACCAGCGAAGCGATCAGCGCGACGCCGCCGATCGCCGACGAGTCTCGCCTCCGGAACTGGTTCGCCAGGAACGGCAGCATCAGCGCGTACACGACCGTGAAGACGACGACGGCCATGATGAACCCGCCGGCATCGAGCTGCACGCCGTCGAGCAGGGCTGCGGCCACCAGCAGGCCGACGGCGTTGGCGGCCAGCGCGATCGCCGTCCGGACGATGAAGCGGATCACCGGACGATCCTACAGGGGTTGTCGCGCCGGTCAACGCCGTTTACCTCTGCCATGCGCGGGTAGCCGAGAACCATGACTACAGCCGCCGGGATCTTCCTCCTCGTCTTCTCACTGGTCTGCGTGATCGTCGTCCTCGCCGCCTTCGTCTGGGCGGCGCGCAAGGACGGCGAGGAGGACCGCGCGCTGCAGCGGCGGCTCGGCATCAAGCGGCGCACACGCATGGGCCGTTAGGCCGTCGCGTCCGGCGAGACGGGCCGGTCGGCCGATTGCCGGTACCTCGGCTGCCGAGCCCGCCCCGCCGTCACGTCTGGCGTTCTCGCTAGCTTCCCCGAGTCCGCTCTCGTCCCAGGAGGTCCCACGCTCGTGCTCGCTCTCGCCCGTCTGCTCGTTGCTGCTGCGGCAGTTCTCGCCCTCGCCGCCGGCTCCGCCTCCGCTGAGGAGCGGATGTGGATCGGCTTCCACGACGATCCGGTGCTGCGCTATGGCAGCAACCGCCAGGCCGAGCTCGACAAGGTACGCGGCGCGAACGCGACGATCGTGCGGACGCTCGTCGAGTGGCGGAGCGTCGCGCCGAAGCGGCCGGGGAGCGCCACGAACTCCTTCGATCCCGCGTACCGCTTCGCCGACCTGGACGAGTTCGTCCGCAACAGCCAGCAGCGCGGGATGGAGGTGCTGATGACGATCTGGGGCACGCCGAAGTGGGCGAACGGCGGCAAGGGCCCGGCCTACCTCCCGACCAAGATGGCCGACTTCCAGAACTTCACGCGCGCCCTTGCCACGCGCTACAACGGCCGTCGCGCCGGCTACCCATTCGTGCGCTTCTACGGGATCTGGAACGAGTCGAACCTCGGCAACTTCCTCGCCCCCCAGTTCGACAAGAAGGGCAAGATCGTCAGCCCGGCCGCCTACGCGAAGCTGGCGGCGGCCGGCTACGCCGGGATCAAGGCTGGCAGCCCGAAAGCACTGGTCGCGATCGGCGAAACCTCGTCCAACGGCAAGGACAAGCCGAAGCAGGGCTCGACCGACTCGACCACGCCCGGCACGTTCGCGAAGCTGGTCGCGCAGGCGAACAAGAAGCTCAAGTTCGACGCCTGGGCGCAGCACCCGTATCCGGTGCCGGTCAACCAGGGGCCGGCGCAGAAGGTGCGCTACCCGAACGTCGCCTTCAGCACCATGAAGCAGTTCGAGAAGGACCTCGACAAATGGTTCGGCCGCAAGAACATCCCGGTCTGGGTCACGGAGTACGGCAACGAGACGAAGCCAGGCGAGCCGAAGGGCGTCACCGAGGCGCAGCAGGCCGCGTACGTGCCGCAGGCGATCGCTTTTGCGAAGAAGGACCCGCGGATTCCGATGTTCATCTGGTTCGTCTTCCGCGACTCCGCGGGCAGCCCCTGGCAGAGCGGCGTCTATCGAACGTCGGGCGCGGCCAAGCCGGCTGCCGCGAAGTGGGCAGCCGCCGCGAAGGGTGTCGACAAGCTGAACGGGAAGGTGAGCGTGAAGGGCGGCACCGCCAACCCGCTCATCAACGTCAACTACCGCGACATGTGCACGAACAACGTGCCGGGCACGACCGTCGGTGTCACGTGGCGCGTCGTCCTGGGCAACAGCAACATTCCCACCGCCGCCGGCCAGACCTCGACACAGCTCGCGTTCGACTGCACGATCACGATCCGCCTGACGGGTCTCGTGGTCGGGAAGGGCCGCAGCTACCGGGCAGAGATCGCCGCGAACACAGCCACGACACCGGCCAAGCTGAGGATCATCACGATCGTCGGCACCTAGCCGGATGACTGTTGTCTAAGGCGGACTACCCGTTTACACTCCGACGCGACCGGCGGCCGGCGGGGCCGTCAAAGGTCCCGAGGAGGTGAAAGCCTTAAGCGCGTAGAGCCAGACACCAACGAGCGCCGGTCCCGCGTCGCCTAGCGGGCAGGCGTCTGCGGCGTCCTGCCTCGCGACTTTGCGGCTCGCGATGACTGCACCGCACTACCACTCACACGTCGACGACCCTGTGGCGGTCGGCCGGCGACTCAAGGACGCTCGCCTCGCGGCGGGCCTCTCCCAGCGGCAGCTCTCCTTCCCCGGGTGCTCGGCCGCCTACATCTCACGACTCGAGGCGGGCGACCGCGTACCTTCCCTGCAACTCCTGCGCAAGCTGGCCCTGAAGCTGAATGCCGATGAGCAGTATCTGGCGACGGGTGTCGAGCAGATCCAGCAACCCCCGCCGGAGCTGATCGAGGCTGAGGTCGAGCGCCGGCTCTCGGGCTGGCGACCCGATCCGAGCACGGGCGACGAGAGACCAGCGAACGGGCTCGAGGATCCGGCGTCACGCGCCCGCGTGCTCTGGGCGCACTCGCGCTTGCTCGCCGCCCGGGGCGAGCGCAGCCGCGCGGCCGCCTACGCCCGCGACGCACTCGCGCTGCTCGACTACGCGGACGACCTCAGCGCCAGCGCGTAGCATCGCGTCAATGGAACAACGTGCGCTCGGCCGGAGCGGCGTCGACGTATCCCGGATCATCTTCGGCTGCGGCAACTTCGGCGGGATCGGCTCCGCGCCGGCGTTCTTCGGCGCGGGGGAGACCGAGGACGAGGCGCACGCGCTGCTCGACGCCGCGTGGGAAGCCGGGATCACGACGTACGACACCGCCGACGCCTACGGCGGCGGCCGCAGCGAGTCGTATCTCGGCAGCTGGCTGCGTTCGCAGGGTTCCGACGTGCGCGACCGGATCGTGCTGACAACGAAGACGTTCAACCCGATGAGCGAAGGGGCCGACTCGGGTCTTGCCCCTGCTCGCATCCGGCGGCAGCTCGCCACCAGCCTCCAGCGCCTCGGCGTCGACGCGGTCGACCTCTATCTCCCCCACGCGATGGACGACGCCATACCGGTGTCGGAGACGATCGGTGCCTTCGCGCAACTCGTCGCCGAGGGGACCATCCGCGCCTACGGGGGCAGCAACGTCGACGCGGCCTGGCTGGAAGAGGCGCTTCGCCACGGCGACCCGGCCTGGGTGCAGAACGCGCACTCTCTACTGGAGCGGGACGACGAGAGCGACGTCCTCCCCATCGTCGCGCGCGAGGGGCTCGGCTACACGCCCTTCAGCCCCCTCGCCGGCGGCTGGCTGACCGGGAAGTACCGCCGCGACGAGGAGCCACCGTCCGGATCGCGGATGACGCTCCGCCCCGAGCCGTACCGGCATCTGCAAGACGGTCGCGTGTTCGACGCGCTCGAGGCGTTCGAGGCGAACGCGAACGAACGCGGCACGACGCCGGCGGCGCTGGCGATTGCGTGGCTGCTCGGCCACCCACACGTCACCGCCGTTGTTATCGGCCCACGCCGCCCCGATCAGCTCCGGCCCGCCCTCGAGGCGCTCGAGCTCGACCTCTCCCCGCCCGAGCGCGAGCAACTCGCGGCCCTCTTCGCATGAGCGTGCTCATCCTCGACGAGCATCAGGTGAGGTCGCTGCTGACGATGGACGAGTGCATCGAGGCGATGGAGGAGGTGCTGCGCTCGCTGGCACGCGGCGAGCTGCACCAGCCACTCCGACCCGTCACGCGGCCCGAGGACTCCGACACGCTGATGGGCCTGATGCCCGCCTACCGCGGCGGCGAACGGCCCGCGTGGTCCCTGAAGGAGATCGTCATCGCCCCCGGCAACCCGGCCCGTGGACTGGACGCGCACCAGGGCGCAGTCCTCCTCCACGACGGCGAGACGGGTCAGCTGCGCGCGCTCTTGAACGCGTCAGCGATCACGGAGATCCGTACGGCGGCCGTCTCCGGCGTCGCGACGCGCGCGCTCGCGCGGCCCGGCGCGCGGGTCGTCGCAATCCTCGGCGGCGGCGTCCAGGCACGCTCGCACACCGAGGCGATGCGCTCGGTGCTCCCCGAGGCCGAGATTCGCACGTGGATGCGGCGCGACGGCGGCACGCCCGAGGACGTGCTCCGCGGGGCGGACGTCGTCTGCACGTGCACGAGCGCCCGTGAGCCGATCCTCGAGCGCCGCTGGCTCGAGCCGGGAGCGCACGTGAACGCCGTCGGCTCGAGCGTCCCGAGCGCGCGCGAGCTGGATGCGGCGACGATGGCCGAAGCGACGCTGTTCGTCGACCGGCGCGAGTCGGCGCTGAGCGAGGCGGGCGACCTGCTGCTGGCGGGATTCGGCGAGGAGCGGATCGCGGCTGAGCTCGGTGAGGTCCTCGCCGGGACGCATCTGGGGCGCACGGACCCCGAGGAGCTGACCGTGTTCAAGTCGCTCGGGCTCGGCGTCGAGGACCTCGCGGCGGCCGAGCTCGTCGTCCGGAAGGCGCAGGAGCAGGGCGCCGGCACGGAGGTCGAGTTCTGATCGATCTCGCCGCGATCGAGCGCGCGCGGAAGACGATTGCCGGAGCCGCGATCCGCACGCCGCTGATCCGGCTGGAGGTGGACGCCCCGGCCGAGCTCTGGCTCAAGCTCGAGAACCTGCAGCCGATCGGCTCGTTCAAGATCCGCGGCGCCGTCAACGCGATCCGGAGCGCCCCGGCCGCAGAGACGGCGAACGGGGTCGTCACGGTGAGCGCAGGAAACATGGCCCAAGGGGTCGCCTGGGCCGCACGGGAGCTCGGCGTGCCCGCGACGATCGTCGCTCCGGAGCAGGCTCCGCGGACGAAGCTCGACGCGATCGAGCGGCTGGGCGGCCAGGTCGTGAAGGTGCCCTACGAGCGCTGGTGGGAGATCATGACCACCTCCCGCTACGAGGGCGCAGACGGTCTCTTCGTCCATCCCGTCCAGGACGAGCGGGTGATTGCCGGCAACGGCACGATCGGGCTCGAACTCGCCGAAGAACTGCCGGATGCCGACGCAGTGCTGGTTCCGTGGGGCGGCGGCGGCCTCTTCACCGGGATCGCGACCGCACTCGCTGCCGTCAGCCCGCGCACCCGGGTCTACGCCGTCCAACCAGAGACCGGTGCCGCAGTCACCGCGGCGCTCGAGGCGGGCGAGCCGCGGGAGGCGACCGGTTTTGCACCGTCGTTCGTCGACGGCGCCGGCGCCAAGGTCGTTCTGCCGGCGATGTGGGAGCGCGCCCGGCCGCTGCTCGCCGGCGCGGAGGCGGTCTCGCTGGACGACACGGCGGCGGCCGTGCGCCTGCTCGCGGAGCGGGCGCGGGTGATCGCCGAAGGCGCCGGAGCGCTCGCCCTCGCCGCCGCGCTCTCGGGCCGCATCGGCGGACGTCGGCTGGTCTGCATCGTCTCGGGCGGGAACATCGACGCCGACCGGCTGGCGTCGATCCTCCGTGGTGAGACCCCGGACTAGGTCGCCTTCCGCACCAACGGCAGCACGAACCAGACGGTCGCGAACAACGCCGCCGTCGCGGCCGTGACGATCGTCGTCGTCGCCTCCTTGAAGATCATGTCGGTGACGAGAAAGACGACGGCCGTCATCCCGATCGCCAGGAAGACCATGCCGACGATCGCGAAGACGTTGGAGATGCGCAGCATCGCCTCCTTGTCGCGGTCGCGGAAGCGGATCCGGTGGTAGGCGGAGGGCGCCATCAGGAAGACCGAGCCGGCGAGCGTGCTCAGCAACGCGACCATGTAGGTGTCGCGCTGGAGCTCGGTCGTCTCGGCGAAGCGCTGCGAGAACGGCACCGCCAGCAGGAAGGCGAACAGAACCTGCACGCCGGGGAGCGCGACGCGCAACTCGTTCAGCAGCTCGATCAGCTCGCGGTTGACCCGCTCCTCGTGCGTCTCCTCCGCCACGCGCGGAGGGTAGTCGAGCTAGGCCCGGCGGCGGTGTCGTAGGTCGCGAGCCGCTGCTTAGCTTGCCGCGGGCCGCGCGTCACCCTTCCGGTGCGCGGACGACGCCGGCGTAGCGGAACGCGAGCGCCTGGATCGCGCCGGCGTCGATCAGCGCCTGCTCGAGCACCTCGGTGGCGACGCCGCCGAGCAGCCGGTAGAGGAATGGCGCGCGAACGAACGCGCGCTCGTCGAAGCGTGCGTCGACCTCGGTGCGGAGCGCGTCGAAGCCGTGGAGACCGACGTGCTCTGCCGCCCACTCGTCGCGCAACACGTCGAGCGAGGCAGGCATTTCCCCCTGCCCGGCCGCCGCGAGCGTGCGGCGCTGGTTGTAGAGCCAGTCGAGCGTCGCCTCGTCGGCGAGATCCCAACCGTGCTCGTCGAGCACGAGCGCGCCTGCGGGGCGCAGCAGCGAGACGATCCGGTCAAGCGCCTGCCCGAGGTCGCGGACGTGATGCAGCGAATGGGAGGCGACGACGACGTCGAACGGACCTTCCTCCACGCCGAGGTCCTCGAGCAGGATCCGGCGGAAGCGGTCGCCCTGCGGCGCGAGCGGGTCGATCCCGAGCACGTCGTAGCCGGCGACCGCCAGCCCCGTCGTCAGCTCGCCCTGGCCGCAGCCGACGTCGAGCACGCGCGCCGGCGGCGACGGAAGGTACGCCTGGGCGAAGTCGAGAAACGTAGATTGAGCCACGATGGCGGAGACTACGGTGAGCGCGACGGCCGTCCGCCGTCTTGCCGTTTCGGCGCAGGGGTTTGCGGCGCGCTACCGGCGCGCCACAGGCCCGAGCGTCGAGGCTACGATCCGCCGGCTCTCGTGCGTCCAGCTCGACTCGATCTCGACGGTCGAGCGCAGCCACCGGATCGCCCTCACCGGCCGCGTCGGCGACTATCCACAGGAGGCAGTCTCGCGGCTACTCGCCCGCGGCCGGATCTTCGAGTACTGGGCACATGAGGCCTGCCTGCTCCCGATCGAGTCGTGGCCCCTCTTCCGTCGGGCGATGGAGAACGGCGGCCGCGGCTGGTACGGGGCCGTCGGAAAGACGCATCCGCACCTCGCCGACGAGATCCTGGCGGAGATCCGCGAGCGCGGCCCGCTCGCGTCGCGCCATTTCGAGGGCGCGACGGGCGGCGGGATGTGGAACTGGAAGCCGGCGAAGGCGATGCTCGAGCGGCTCTGGAACCACGGCGACCTCGTGATCGCGGGCCGCCAGGGCTTCCAGCGGATCTACGACCTGGCCGAGCGGGTGATCCCGCGCGCGCAGCTCGACGCTCCGGTTCCGTCCGAGCACGAGATGCTGCGTACGTTCGCGAAGGAGGCCGTGCGTGCGCGCGGCGTCCTCACCGAGGCCGGAGTCAAGGAGCACTGGCGTCTGCGGGGCGGCGTCGCCCGTGTGCGGCCCGCGATCGACGAGCTCGTCGCCGAGGGGCGACTGCGGCGGCTGCGAGTCGACGACGGCGGCGCCGACGTGCTCGTGGCCGCGGAGGAGGAGCTCGACCGGCCGGCTCCGCACACGGCGGTACTGCTGTCGCCGTTCGACAACCTGCTCTGGGACCGACCCTTCGCGCGGCGGATCCTCGGCTTCGACCATCTGATCGAGGTCTACAAGCCAGCGTCGCAGCGGCAGTACGGCTATTACGTCCTCCCATTCCTCCGCGGCGACCGGATCGTCGGCCGCGCCGATCTCAAGTCGGAGCGGAAGGGCGGACGACTTCTCGTACGCGCGTTCCACCGCGAGGACGGCGTTCGCCCATCGGGCGCGCTCGACGACGCGCTCGATCGTGCGCTCGACCGGCTCGCCCGCTCGATCGGGCTCGACGAGGTGGTCAGGTGAACGTGAGCCTGGAAGAGGCACGCCGGATCGCTATGCGCGCGCAGGCGCTCGACGGCTCGGCCACGGGCGTCCTCGAGACCGTCCGTCGGCTCGGCTTCCTGCAGATCGACGTCGTCCAGCCGGTCGAGCGTCCGCAGCATCTCGTCCTCTTCAGCCGGCTCGGCCCCGGCTACGACCGCGCCGAACTCGACCGGCTGCTCTGGGAGGAGCGCGCGCTGTTCGAGTGGAACGCCTTCATCTACCCGATCGAGGATCTGCCGCTCGTGCGTGCACGGATCCGCCGCTTCCGCCGCGAACGGACACGCAAGGACCAGCGCTGGGTACGCGAGTTCCTGACCACGAACCGGAGCTTCCGCCGCTACGTGCTGACCGAGCTCGAGCGAAACGGACCGATGCTCTCCCGTGACTTCGAGGACCGCGCCAAAGGTGAGCGCGACCGCGACAGCCGCTGGTGGGGACCCGGCTGGTCGGCCTGATGCTGCTTTCGCTGCACCTGTACGGCGAGATCACGATCGTCGGCCGGAACGGCGGCGAGCGGCTGTGGGACCTGGCGTCGCGCTGGTGGCCGGAGACGGAGACCGTCTCGATCCGCGAGGCGGACCGGATCCGGGAGGAGCAGCGCTTCCGCAGCGAGGGTGTGCGGCTGCGGAAGGGCGAGTGGGAGGCGCACCCGGACGCGACCGACGGGCCGGTGCCGGACCGCGCGGTGCTCCTCTCCCCCTTCGACCGGCTCGTCTCCGACCGCGACCGCGCCGAGGCGCTCTGGGGCTTCCGCTACCGGCTGGAGATGTTCGTGCCGAAGGCGAAACGGGAGTACGGCTACTACGTGCTGCCGCTGCTCGTCGGCGACCAGCTCGCCGGCCGCGCCGAGCCCCGCTTCGACCGCAAGAGCGGGACGCTCGAGCTGCTCGGCGCCTGGGGCGACACGTCGCGGCTCGACGAGGCCCTCGACGACCTCGCCGCCTGGCTCGGCGCCGCTAGCATCAGTGAGTAGTGGACTTCGAGACCCGCGCGATCCACGACGGCCAGGAGCCCGACCCGGCGACCGGCGCGATCATCACGCCGATCTACCAGACGTCGACGTACGTCCAGGAGGCGGTCGGGGTGCACAAGGGCTACGACTATGCCCGCGTCGCAAACCCGACCCGCACGTCCCTGCAGACCGCGCTCGCGTCGCTCGAGAACGCCGAGCACGGGATCGCCTTCTCCTCCGGGCTCGGTGCGACGACGACGCTGATGCACCTCGTCAACCCCGGCGAGCGGGTCGTCCTGATCGCAGACGTGTACGGCGGCGTCTACCGGATGACTTCGCAGGTCTACGAGCCGAAGGGCTACGTCTTCGACTACGTCCCTGCCCCGGAGTTCGCGAACCTGGCCGAGCATCTCGACGGCAACACGCGCATGGTCTGGATCGAGAGCCCTTCCAACCCCATGCTGAACGTCGTCGACATCCGCGCAGCGGCTGACGCGGCCCACGCGGTCGGCGCAATCCTCGTCGTCGACAACACGTTTGCGACCCCGTATCTTCAGAACCCGCTCGACCTCGGCGCCGACGCCGTCGTCCACTCGACGACGAAGTACCTGGGCGGCCACTCCGACGTCGTCGGCGGCTTCGTCGGAACCAACGACCCGACGATCGCGGAGCGGCTCTACTTCCTGCAGAAGTCGCTCGGCGCCGTGCCGGGGCCGTTCGACTCCTGGCTCGTCCTGCGCGGGATCAAGACGCTGGCCGTGCGGATGCGCCAGCACTGCGAGAACGCGCGCGCGATCGCCGGCTGGCTGGAGCAGCAGCCGGGTATCGAGCAGGTGCTCTACCCCGGCTTGCCCTCGCATCCCGGGCACGACGATCGCAAAGCGGCAGATGCGGGACTTCGGCGGAATGATCTCCTTCCTCGTCGACAGCGAGGAGACCGCCGTCGAGCTCGTCGCGCGAACGAAGCTCTTCAAGCTCGCGGAGTCGCTCGGCGGCGTCGAGAGCATGATCGAGCACCCGGCGCGGATGACCCACGCTTCCACGGCCGACGCGCCGTTCGCGGCGCCGCGGAACCTGATCCGCCTCTCGGTCGGGATCGAGTCGGTCGACGACCTCGTCGCCGACCTGGCCGCAGCTCTCGTCCCCGCCGCCGCCCACGCCAAGTAACAGACGGTTTGCAAGGCGGAGCCGATCGACCTGCTCCACGCGGGCGCGGCCCGAACGGTCGGGGTGTACCTGCTGGACACGTCCGAGGGTCTGTCCCTCTTCGACTGCGGCCCGTCGAGCTGCATCCCGGCGCTGAAGGACGGGCTCGCGGAGCGCGGCGTCGAGCTCGGAGACCTGAGGAACCTGCTCCTCTCGCACATCCACCTCGACCACGCCGGCGCCGCCGGCTCGCTCGTCCGCGAGCATCCCGGCCTCAGGTCTGGGTCTCGGCAGTCGGCGCGCCGCACCTGATCGACCCCTCGCGGCTCGAACGCAGCGCGCGGCGGCTCTACGGCGACAGCTTCGACGGGCTCTGGGGCGAGCTCGCGCCAGTGCCGGAGCAGAACGTGCACGTCGCCGAGTCCCGCGCCGCCGGCCTCGAGGTCTTCGCCGCGCCCGGCCACGCGTCGCACCACGTCTGCTACTTCGACGGCAGCACGCTCTACGCCGGCGACGCAGCGGGCGTGCGGATCGCGCCGCAGCCGTTCCGTGCTGCCGCCGACGCCGCCGCCGGACCTCGACGTCGAGGCCTGGTACCGAACGCTCGAGCAGATCGAGCGACGTGCGCCCGAGCGGCTCGCGTTGATTCACTTCGGCCTCGTCGACGACGTGGGCCGCCACCTCGCCGAGCTCCGCAGGCGGCTCGACACCTGGTCGAAGCGGGTCGAGGAGGGCGCCACCGAGCCGGAGTTCGTCGCGGCCGCCCGGGCCGACCTGCCCGCGGAGGAGGCCGACGCATACGACCGTGCGATGCCGTTCTGGCAGTCGTACGCCGGCCTGCGCCGCTACTGGGACACGCGGGGGTGAGGCGGAGCGCCGCGCCGCTGCGCGAGCGCGAGTTCCGCCTTCTCTTCGCCGGCCGGACGATCTCGCCTCGTCCGCGATGTCCGCACCCTGGAACGACGGCCGGCCACGTAGGCTCGAGGCGATGCCCTCGCCACCGATCCCGCCCGAGATCGAGGCGTTCCTCAGGAAGCCGAATCCCGCCGTCATGGCGACGATCCGACCGGACGGCTCACCGCACTCGGTCGCCACCTGGTACGACCTCGTCGATGGGCTGATCCTGCTCAACATGGCCTCGACTCGCGCGCGGCTCGGCCACGTCCGGCGCGATCCACGCGTGTCGCTGACCGTCCTCGATCTCGACGACTGGTACACGCACGTCACCCTCACCGGCGTGGTCGAACGGCTCGAGGACGACCCCGAGCTCGCCGACATCGACCGGCTTGCGCTCCGCTACCAGGGCAACCGCTTCCGGAACCGGGGGCGGCGCGAGTCAGCGCCTGGATGCGCTGCGAGCGCTGGTACCGCTGGGACTGAGCCGGCTCAGGCCCAGCCCGTGACCAGCCAGCGGCGCCCGCGGAAGCGCCAGAACATCAACCCGAGCCGGACGACGATCAGTGCGCAGAGCGACGCCCAGACACCGACGATGCCCCAGTCGAACGCGAGCGCCGCGAGCGACCCGACCGCGCAGACGACGAACGCGGCCACCATCGACCACATCAGGAAGCGGCCGTCGCTCGCGCCGATCAGGATCCCGTCGAGCGCGAAGACGGCGCCGTTCAGCGGCTGCATCAGCGCGAAGAGGGGCCAGATCGCCTGTGCCCGCTCGACCACGAGCTCGTCGCTCGTGAAGACGTAGGGCAGCACGCCCTGGAGCGCGAGCATCACCGCCGCGAAGACGACGCCCGCGAAGACGCGAGAGCCAGATCATCCGCACGCTCGCCTCGTACGCCCGCTCGGTGTCGCCGGCGCCGAGGCCGCGGCCGACGATCACCTGGCCCGCAATCGCGATCGCGTCGAGGACGAAGGCGAGGAAGATCCAGAGCTGGAACGCGATCTGGTGCGCGGCGAGCGAGGCGTCGCCGAAGCGGGCGATCACGGCGCCGGCGAGCGTGAAGGCGGCGAGCAGCGAGGCGGTGCGCACGAAGATGTAGCGGCCGATCACGAGCAGCCGCCGCATCAGCTCCGGCGATCGGCCGCGGCGTCGCCGTGGGCGGCGCGGAGGATGACGACGATGAACGCCGCGCCCATCGCCGGCCTGCGCGATCACCGTCCCCCACGCCGAGCCCTCGATCCCCCAGTCGAAGCCGTAGACGAAGAGCACCTCGAGCACGACGTTGACGACGTTCGCCGGCGATCACGATCACGAGCGGCGTCCGCAGGTCGGCGATGCCGCGCAGGTAGCCCTGGCCGCCGAGCGCGAGGAACGCGAACGGCAGCCCGAGCGCCGCGATCCGCATGTACGTGACCGCGTAGCCGGCGGTGTCGCCCTCGACCGCCCATCAGCGTCGGCGATCTGCGGCGCGAGCGCGAGCGACGGCGATCGGCGACGTCAGGCCGAAGCCGAGCGAGAGCCAGAGCGCCTGCGCGCCGAGCCGGTTCGCGATCTGCTCCTCGCCCGCGCCGGAGGCGCGCCCGACCTGCGCCGTCGTCCCGTACTGGAGGAAGTTGAAGACGCCGAAGAGCCCGGTGAGCACGGTCGCCGCGATGCCCGAGCGCCGCGAGCTGCGGCCGGCCGAGATGGCCGACGATCGCCGTGTCGACGAGCACGTAGAGCGGCTCGGCGGCGAGCGCGCCCAGCGCCGGGACGGCGAGCTTGAGGATCTCGCCGTCGTACTGGGAGCGAAGCCTCACTCAGCGCGGAGATCGGCGGCCTCGTATGCAGCGACGTAGTCCGCGACCATCCGCTCCGGCGTGAAGCGCTCCTCGACGTCACGCCGCATCTCCGCGGGGTCGAGCGCGTCGGCGGCATCGAGCACGTCTTCGGTCTCGCGCCAGTTGTCGACGATGATCCCGGTACGGCCGTGATCGATCACCTCCGGCACGGCGCCCCAGCGGGTCGCGATCACGGGCGTCCCGCAGGCCATCGACTCGATCATCACGAGCCCGAACGGCTCCTGCCAGGAGATCGGGAAGACCGTCGCGCGCGCGTGCTGCAGCAGCTCGACCTTCTCGCCGTGGCTGACCTCGCCGACGTACTCGACGGTCGCCGCCGAGGTGCGGCGCGGACGTAGGCGTCGAAGTACTGCCTGCTCGGCCGGCTCGTTGCACTTGCCGGCGATCTTCAGCGGCAGCCCCGCCTCGAGCGCGATCGTGACCGCCCGGTGCGCGCCCTTGTCCGGGCTCATCCGCCCGAGGAAGAGCAGGTAGTCGCCCTGCTCGGGGTGGTACGGATAGAAGGAGAGGTCGAGCGCGTTCGGCACGTTCGCGATCCACGGCAGCTGCGGCCGCGGCTCGCGCTGGCTGAGCGAGAGCGAGATCAGCTTCGCGTGCGGCGCCATCCGCACGACCTGCTCGTAGAGGTCGCCCGGCTGGCCGTCGACCGGCCCGTGCACCGTGTGCACGAGCGGCGTCGACAGCAGCGAGCCGAGCGCGAGCCCGATCAGGCCGGTGTGGTCGTGGATGACGTCGAAGTCGCCGTGCCGGGCGAAGCAGTTGAGCGCGTGCTGAAGCTCCCAGAAGGTCTGCCCGATCCGGTCGCTCGGCGCGTCCTCGAAGACGGCCGCCAGCTTCGCGCGCGTGCGCGAGTCGCCGGACGCGAAGAGGGTGACGTCGTGCCCGGCGTCGGCGAGGCCGTCGGCGAGCAGCGACGACGATCCACTCGATCCCGCCGTAGCCGGACGGCGGAACCGGGAACCAGACCGGGCTGAGGACGGCGATGTTCATCTCAGGCGGTCTCCGCGCTGACGCGACCGTCCGCAACGGCGCATGTCGCCACGACGCGGCCGAGCGCGCGGACGCCGTTGAGCTCGAGCCCGTCCAGCCACTCGGGCACCGCCTCGGCGCGTGCCGAGCTCGCCCGTGTGCGGGTCGGGCTCGAGCCCGAGCAGCAGGCGCAGCAGCAGCACCGGGGTTCCGGCCGCCCAGGCCTGCGGCCGGGCCGCGGTTGGGTACGCGATCGGGAACGGCGTCTCGCTCGCGGCTGAAGCCGGCGAAGACCTCGGGCAGCGACCAGGCGAAGTAGCGAGCCGCCTCGGAAAGCGTCCGGGCGATCCGGTCGACATCGTCGGCGTGGCCGCTGCGCGACAGGCCCCAGGCGCAGAGGGACGTGTCGTGGGGCCAGACGGTGCCGTTGTGGTAGCTGAGCGGGTTGTAGGCGGCGTCCCCGGTCGACATCGTGCGGATCCCCCAGCCCGACCAGAGCTCCTCCCCGATCAGCCGGTCGCGCGATCGCGTCGACGCGCTCCGGCGGGACGATCCCGCTCCAGAGCAGGTGGCCGATGTTCGAGCAGAGCGAGTCGACCCGCTGCTTGTCGCTGTCGAGCGCGAGCGCGTAGTAGCCGCCGCGCTCGTCGACCCAGAACTGCTCGTCGAAGCGGCGCTGCAGCTCGGCCGCCTCCGTCTCGAGCCGGTCGGCGAGCGAGTCGTCCCGCCAGACCTCGCGCGCGAGCTCGGCCATCCGCAGCTTCGCGTCGTAGACGTAGCCCTGCACCTCGGCCGGCGCGATCGGGGTCGCGGCGAAGCGGCCGTCGCGGAAGCGCTGGGAGTCGCCGGAGTCCTTCCACGACTGGTTCTCGAGCCCGCGCGGCGTGCGCGCGCTCGTACTCGACGAAGCCGTCGCCGTCGCGGTCGCCGTACTCGTCGATCCAGCGAGCGCGGCGAGCGCGGGCTCCCGCAGCCGCTCGACGACCGCCGGATCGGCGGTCCAGCGCCAGACCTCCGAGAGCAGGATCAGGAAGAGCGGCGTCGCATCGACCGTGCCGTAGTAGGTGCCGAACCAGGTCTCGGCTGCCCGGCCGCGTCGGAGCTCGTGCAGGATCTTGCCCGGCTCGGCGTCGATCGACGGGATCGTCCTCACGGGCCTGGAGCGCGGCCAGCGCATCGAGCGAGGCCGTCGCGAGCTCCGGGCCGAGGAGCAGCGTCTGCAGGCTCGTGATCAGCGTGTCGCGGCCGAAGACGGTCATGAACCACGGCATCCCGGCGGCGGGGAGCATCCCGATGGCGCCGTCCGTCCGCATTCGCAGCGCTGCAAGGTCGGCGACCGACTGCGCGAACGAGCGGGCGAGGCCGTCGTGCGACGTGCGAAGCCGCGGCACCTGAAGGTTCCACGCGTCGAGCGAGGCCTGTACGTGCGACCGTCCCTCGCCGAAGCGCCGCTCGACGGCGAGCGGCAGCGACTCCTCGCCGCTGAGCGAGGCGACGACGTCGACACGGAGGTCCCAGCGCTCGCGCGGCCCGAGCTCGAGCTCGAAGCTGACCCGTGAGCCGTTGATCGCCCCGGGCCGCGAGAACAGGACTTGCGTCTTCGCGCTCCCCGCAGGCTCCTCGAGCACGAGCTGGTCGCCGCCGCCGTCACGGATGGCTGCCGGCGGCGGGAGCGGCCGCGCGTGCAGCGGGTTGCCGAGCGCGAAGTCGTGCTCCTTGACCGAGATGATGTCCGCGAAGTCGGTGCCGACGTCGAGCGCGAGCTCGAAGCGGAGCGGAGCTGCCGTCTCGTTCCTGACGACGAGGTGATCCTGCATCCCCTCGCCCACGAATCGCTCGCGCGCGATCGAGAGCGAGTCCTGCGCGAGCCCGTCGGCGACGGGGTTACGGAGGTAGAAGGCTGCGGAGAAGTACTCGATCTTGCCCGACGAGAGCAGCAGCGGCCGGGCGCCGTTGACGCGAAGCTCGAGCCGCGAGAGGAAACGTGTGTCCTCGGCGAAGAAGCCGCAGGTGCTGCCGTCGAGATCGCCGATCTCGTCGCACATGCAGAAGGTCGAGCCCTCGAGGATCGTCATCCCCACGCGAGGTCAATCATCGCGGACGATGCGGGCGCCGCTCGACTGGGCGAGCGCGGTGACGACGATCTCATCGACGTTCACGTTCGGCGGCCGCGTGAGCGCGAAAAGCACGCACTCGGCGACGTCCTCGGGGCGGACCGGCCCGCCGAGAGCGACGTCCGCGTAGACCGCGCTCGCCTTCGCCTCGTCGCCTCGGAAGCGCACTTTCGAGAAGTCCGTCTCGACCAGCCCCGGAGCCACGTTCGTGATCCGGATCGGCCGCCCGAGCAGATCCTCGCGCAGCGCCTGCGTGAACCCGTGGACGGCGAACTTGGAGGTGACATACAGCGAGCCGTTCGGGTACGCAGCCTTGCCCGCGACCGAGCCCATGTTGACGATGTGGCCGCCGTCGCGAAGCTGGGGCAGCACGAGGCGCGTCATCCGGATCAGGCCGTGCACGTTCGTCTCCAGCACGACCTCCTCGTCGGCCTCGGTCGAGTCGTCGAACGGGTCGCGGCCGAGCGCGAGGCCGGCGTTGTTCACAAGAACGTCGACGCCGCCGCCGAGCTGCTCGACCGCGGTCGCGACGAAGCGCTCGGCCGAGGCCGGATCGGTGACGTCGAGCTGGAGCGCGACGTCGGTTTCCACCTGTTCGACCCGCCGCGCACCGCCTGCGACGCGCGCGCCCTCGGCCCGCAGCGCCCGCGCGATCGCGGCGCCGATGCCGCTGGAGGCGCCGGTGACGATCGCCGTCTTGCCGTCGAGCTTCATCGCGCCAGCTTAATCAGCCCCGGTGCGTGCTCGACCTGGAGCGTGGTGTGGGTCACCTCGAACCGCTCCCGGAGCAGCTCGTCGACCTGCCGCCGGATCGCATGGCAGTCGGCGCCGGCCGTGACGAGCACGTGCGCGGAGAGAGCCGGGAAGCCGGACGTGATCGTCCAGAGGTGCAGGTCGTGGACGCCGACGACGCCGGGCGTCGAGGCGATCGCCGCACCGACTTCGCGGGCGTCCATTCCCGAGGGGGCACCCTCGAGCAGCACGCCGACGGTCTCCCGCAGGACGCCGAACGTGCTGACGATGATCGCGATCCCGATCACGAGCCCCGCGATCGGGTCGGCGTAGGCCCAGCCTGTCGACACGACGACGATCCCGGCAACGACGACTCCGGCCGAGGAGGCGAGGTCGGCGAGCACATGCAGCTTCGCCGCGCGGACGTTGAGGCCGGAGCCTGCTCCGTGCAGGACCCGCGCCGCGGCGAGGTTGACGAGGAGGCCCGCCACTCCGGCGGCCAGCACCCAGCCACCGACGACGCCCGGCGGGTCGGAGAACCTCCCGATCGCCGCCCAGACGATCCAGCCGCCGAGCAGGACCAGCACCAGCGCGTTCGCGAGCGCTGCCAGCACCTCGGCGCGGCGCCAGCCGAAGCTCCGCTCCGGGGTCGCCGGCCGCTGCGCGAGCCAGGCGGCGAAGAGGGCAAGCCCGAGCGCGAGCGCGTCCGAGACCATGTGCGCCGCGTCTGCGAGGAGCGCCAGCGAATCGGCCGCATAGCCGACGACCGCCTCGACGCCCGCGAAACCCGCCACCAAGGCCAGGGCGATCGCCAGCGCACGTCTCTCTCCACCGTGCGAATGCACCCCGTCACCGTAACGCGCGGCATTTACAACCTGTTTATAGTCCGCGCCGTGGCGGGGGTCACATTCCAGGGTGTGTCGAAGATCTACCCCGACGGAACACGGGCGGTCAACGACCTCAACCTTGGAATCGAGGACGGCGAGTTCCTCGTCCTGGTCGGCCCATCCGGCTGCGGCAAGACGACGGCGCTACGGATGGTCGCCGGTCTCGAGGAGATTTCGGAGGGACAGCTGAAGATCGGCGAGCGGATCGTCAACCACGTGCCGTCGCGCGACCGCGACATCGCGATGGTCTTCCAGAGCTACGCGCTCTATCCGCATCTCTCGGTCTACGACAACATCGGCTTCAGCCTGAAGCTGAAGAAGATGAACAAGAAGGAGATCGACCGGCGTGTCAACGATGCAGCGCGCCTGCTCGGCCTCGACCCCTATCTCGACCGCAAGCCGCGCGCGCTCTCCGGCGGCCAGCGCCAGCGCGTGGCGATGGGCCGCGCGATCGTGCGAGAACCGGCCGCGTTCCTGATGGACGAGCCGCTTTCGAACCTCGACGCGAAGCTGCGCGTGCAGACCCGCGCCGAGATCAAGAAGCTCCAGGACGATCTTGGTACGACGACGATCTACGTCACGCACGACCAGGTCGAGGCGATGACGATGGGCGACCGTGTCGCCGTGATGCGCAAGGGCGAGCTGCAGCAGGTCGACGCGCCACAGAAACTGTACGACCGGCCGGCGAACCTCTTCGTGGGCGGCTTCATCGGCAGCCCGGCGATGAACCTCGTCGAGGCGACGCTCGAGCACGCGGACGGCGCATTGGTGGCTGTGGCGGGCAGCCAGCGGATCGCACTCGGCGAGGAGACGCTCTCGGCCCGTCCCGGCCTGAAGGACTACCAGGGACGCGCTGTGATCCTCGGCATCCGCCCCGAGGATCTCGAGGATGCCGAGCTCGAGCCGGACCGCGAGCAGATGCTCGAGGGTGGAGTCGAGCTGACGGAAGCCCTCGGCTCCGAAATCATGGTGCACTTCTCGATCGACGCAACCCCGGCGATCACGGACGAGGTACGCGAACTGCAGGAGGACGCCGGCACCGACGACGCCCTCGGCTCGCCGACATCGGAGGAAGGCGGCCGCACGATCATGGTCGGCCGCTTCGGCGCCCGCTCGAACGCGACCAAGGGCGAGCGGACCCGGGTCGCCGTCGACACGCGTGCTTTGCATTTCTTCGATCCGGACACAGGTCTCGGTATCTACGACGGAACCGAAAGAGAAGGAGCACAGGAATGACGAAGCGACGCTTCATGCTGCTCGCGCTGCTCGTAGCCGCACTCGCGTTCCTCGCCGCCGGCTGCGGCGGCGACGACGACGAGGCCGCGGACACCGGCGGTTCGACGACCGGGGAAGGGGCTGCGGAGGCGGTCTCCGGCAACATCAGCGTTCTCGCGGTGTGGACCGGCGCCGAGGGCGAATCTTTCCAGGCCGTCCTCGACGGTTTCAAGGAGGAGAATCCCGACGTCACGGTCAGCTACAAGTCCGCCTCCGAGCCGGCGACGGTTCTGTCGACCGCGGTCGAGGGCGGCAACCCCCCGGACATCGCGGCGCTGCCGCAGCCCGGCTTCATGACCGACTTCGCGGAGCGTGGCGCGCTGAAGCCGATCGACTTCGCCGAGGACACGATCAAGGAGGGCTACTCCGACTCCTGGCTCGACCTCGGGAAGGTCGACGGCAAGCTCTACGGCCTCTTCTTCAAGGGGGCCAACAAGTCGACCGTCTGGTACAACGCTGCCGCCTTCGAGGACGCCGGCGTCGAGCCACCGGCCGACTGGGACGCATTCCTTGAGGCGGGCGACACGATGAAGGCATCCGGCGTCACGCCGTACTCGATCGGCGGCGCCGACGGCTGGACGCTCACCGACCTGTTCGAGAACATCTATCTCCGCACGGCGGGACCGGAGAAGTACGACCAGCTGACGAAGCACGAGATCCCGTGGACGGACGCCTCGGTGAACGAGGCCCTGACGGAGATGGGCAAGGTGCTGCAGTCGGACAAGATCGCGGGCGGCACGTCGAGCGCCCTGCAGACGGACTTCCCGACGTCGGTGACGCAGGTCTTCGCCGATCCGCCGAAGGCCGCGCAGGTGCTCGAGGGCGATTTCGTCGGCGGCGTCATCGCCGACGAGACGACGGCGGAGCCGGACACCGGCTTCAACGTCTACGCATTCCCGGAGATCAACGACTCCGGTCCGGTCGTGATGGGCGGCGGCGACGTGATGGTCATGTTCAAGGACAATCCGGCGGCACGGGCGCTGATCGAGTATCTCGCCACGCCCGAGGCGGCGGAGATCTGGGCCGCCAAGGGCGGATTCTCCTCCCCGAACAAGAACGTCGACACCTCGGTCTATCCGGACGAGCTGACGAAGCAGACCGCCTCTGAGCTCGCGAACGCGGAGGTCTTCCGCTTCGACATGTCCGACCTGATGCCGGGGGCCTTCGGCAGCGACGCACTCTTCACGCTGCTGCAGGACTTCCTCAAGAACCCGGACGACGTCGAGGCGATCCAGACGAAGCTCGAAGCTGCGGCCAAGTCGGCATTCAAGTCGTCCTAGGCCGGACGGAAACGACGACGTGAGCAGCACGGGGGTAGGGGTGGAGTTTCCCGCAGGGGAGGCTCCACCCCCTCCGCCTCGCGCCAACGTGTTGCGGCGCTCGCTGCTGCCGCTGAGCTTCCTCGGGCCGGCGCTGCTGCTGCTGTTCGTCTGGGTCGTCTACCCGATGGTGGCGACGATGTACCGGAGCCTGTTCAACGACCGCGGCACCGAGTTCGTCTGGTTCGACAACTACGAGCAGATCTTCACCGAGGAACGGCTTCAGACCGCGCTCAAGAACAACGCCCTCTGGGTCCTGATCGTCCCCGCGGCCGTGACCGCTGTCGGCCTGGTCTTCGCCGTCCTGACGGAGCGAATCGTCTGGTCGACGGCGTTCAAGATCTCCGTCTTCATGCCGCTCGCGATCTCGGCGTTCGCGGTCGGCATCATCTGGCGGATCATGTACCAGCAGGACCCGGACATCGGCGCGATCAACGCCGGCATCGCGACGATCAAGGGTGAATTCGGCTCCGAGGGGGTGCTGACGCAGGCGTCGCCCTCGACTGACGACCTCACCGGCTCGACGGAGCAGGGCTTCGAGCTGCAACAGCCGCTCGAACCGGGTGACGTGGCGTTGCTCGGCCTGACCGCGATCCGAGTGCCGGAGATCCCCGAGGACGCCGAGCCAGCGGTGAAGCCCGAGCCGCTCCAGGGCGGGATCAACGGCGTCGTCTGGCGGGACTTCAAGCCCGGCGGCGGAGGCACGGAAGGCGAGGTGGATTCCGGGGAGCTCGGCATCCCCGGCGTCACCGTCGAGCTCCGCGACAGCGAGGACGACACGATCGACGACACCAAGACGGAGACGAACGGCACCTTCGCCTTCGACGACGTCGAGGACGGTCAGTACCACGTCAGAGTCGCCAGCACGACGTTCGCGGAGCCGTTCGGGGGGGTCAACTGGCTCGGCGACAAGCTGATCACGCCGGCGATCATGTTCGCGTTCATCTGGTTCCAGGCTGGATTCGCGATGGTGATCACGGCCGCCGGCCTCGCGTCGATCCCCCGTGACACCCTCGAGGCGGCGCGCACCGACGGGGCGAGCGAGTGGCAGGTCTTCCGCCGGATCACGATCCCGCTGCTCGCGCCCGTGCTGACCGTCGTCTTCGTGACGCAGATCATCGGCGTGCTCAAGCTCTTCGACCTGATCCTCTCGATTGCACCCGGCTCGACCCAGGACGAGGCGGCCACGCTCGCCTTCGTCCAGTGGCAGGTCGCGTTCAGCGGCCAGAACCGCTTCGGGCTCGGCGCCGCGATCGCGACCTTCATCCTGATCCTCTTCATCCCCTTCCTGATCGTCAACGTCCGGCGCTTCCGGGCGGACACGAACTGATGGCCACCGTCGACACCACGGTCGAGACCCCCGTCGATCCCGACACGCGCCTCTCAGCCAGGATCCTCCGCTTCCTGGGCAGGACGCCGGTCCACATCGTGCTCGCGCTCATCGCGGTGTTCTGGCTGATCCCGACCACCGGGCTCTTCATCACCTCATTGCTGACGCCGTCCGACGCGGCGGAGGGGCACTGGTGGACCTTCGTCACGAAGCCGAGCGCCTGGACGCTCGAGAACTACGCGAACATGTTCGACAACGAGGGGATCACGCACGCGCTTTGGGTGACCGTGCTCGTCACGATCGGCGCGACGATCGTGCCGATCCTCGTCGCCGCGCTGGCCGCCTACGCGCTTGCCTGGATCGAGTTCCCGGGGCGCGACTGGCTCTTCCTGCTGGTCGTCGGCCTCCTGCTCGTGCCGATCCAGATGGCGCTGATCCCGATCTTCCGCCTCTACAACAACCTCAACCTGTTCGACACGATCCCGGGGCTGATCCTCTTCCACTCCGCCTTCGCACTGCCGTTCGCGATCTTCCTCCTGCGCAACTTCTTCGTCGGGATCCCGAGGGATCTGATGGAGGCGGCGCGGATCGACGGCGCCTCGGAGTGGGGACTGTTCTTCAAGGTCGTGCTCCCACTCGGGCTGCCCGCGATCGCCTCGCTGGCGATCTTCCAGGTGCTCTTCGTCTGGAACGACCTCCTCGTCGGGCTCGTCCTCGCCCAGCAGAACCAGCCGATCGCGCCGGCGATCGCCGGGCAGCTGCGCCAGTTCGGCTCGAACCTCGACGTGCTCGCGCCCGCCTCCTTCTTCTCGGCGCTCGTCCCGCTGACAATCTTCGCGCTCTTCCAGCGCTACTTCGTCCAGGGCCTGCTCGCCGGCTCCGTCAAGTAACTGCGGTGTCGGCTCGGGTCGCGATCGTCGGCTCGGGGCTCGGCGGCTTCGTCGCCTACACGACCCTGCGCCATGCGGGACTTCAACCGGAGGAGATCGCCGTCTTCGGCATCGACGCCGACCCGGCCGGCGCCTGGCGGCCGCGCGCGGAGGCGATCCGGCAGCGGCGAATGCGCTCCGAGAGCGACGGCCACTGCGCCCCAACCTCGTTCCCGGGACTGGCCGTGCGCGAGGCCGCGCGGCGCCGCGACCCGGTTCCGCTGGTGCAGACGCGTTCTCGACCGCTACCGGCCGACCGTGGATGAGTTCCTGCGTCACGTCGCCGTGCTGCGCGAGCGCAGCCGCTGGGACGAGAGCATCGAGCTCGCCCGGATCGACCGGATCTCCGCAGCCGAGGGAGGATTCGTGGTCGGTCGCCACGGCGTCTTCCGACACGTGCTCGTCGCCACGGGCCACCCGGGCCTTGCCCTGCCAGACGAGCTGGCGGGGGATTCGCGGGTCGTCCACGCCTACGAGCCGCACGAGTACGCCGCACGCGTCGCGGTCGTCGGCGCGGGCATGGCTGCCGCGACCGAGTGGCTGAACGCGCTCGCGGCGGGGGCCGAGGTCATATCGGTTCGCCGCCGGGAGCCGGCCAGGCGGCCGCTCAACGTCGCGAGGCCGCTGTTCAGCAAGCGCGGCCTCGCCGGCTTCTACGCCGCGCCGCCTACGCGCCGCGCGGAGCTCCTCCGCGGCCTCGGCGAGCCGTCCTATCCGCCCGGCCGAGCGTGGGACGCCCCCGTCGAGGCGGCCGAGCGCGAAGGCCGCTTCCGCGTCGCGCCCGCGCGCCGACGGCGCCGAGCAGGTCATCTGCGCCACGGGGTTCCGAGCGGGCTTCCGGCACGACCCGCTGCTGGCGCGGCTGGTCGAAGAGCACGGGCTCGAGAGCGAGGACCGCTGGATCGTGCTTGCGGACGACTCGACCGTGCCCGCGCTCACCGACGGGATGCGCACGCTGGCACTCGCCGGCGTACCCGGCCAGTGGGCGTATCCGGCGGCCGACACGCTCGTCGGGATGAAGGTCGCCGCGCGCCGTTTCGGCCGCAGGGTGGTGTCGTGTCCTACACGCTGAGGGGCCGCGTCGAGACGAGGCTGGCCGGCGCGATCGCGCCCGTCCTCGTCGCCGCCGTGCTCGCGCCGGTCCTGCACAAGTGGTGGCCGCTCGAGCTGGTCGGCCTGATGCTCCTGATCGGGCTGGCCCTCGACGTGCTCGTCTACCACCCGCTACTCCCGTACCAGCCCGGGTGGGCGGCCGTGCCGCTCGGACTGCTCGAGCTCGGGCTGACCCTGACCGCGGCGCGGCTGCTCGAGCTGGGCGCGCCGCTTCGGCCGGCGCTCCTCTTCTTCGTGGGCACCTGGCTGCTCGCCCAGCTGCTCGCGCACGCGGCTCTGCCGCTGCTCCACCTGACGTGGCCGGAGGACGGCGGCGAGCTCGGACGCGCCGGCGTCGGCCTCTCGGCCGCGGCACCGGCGGCGCTTCTCGCCGTGCTCGGCCTCGCGTGGGCGGTCGAGCCGCCGACCGTCCGGCTGGAGGCCGGCGTGCACCAGGGGCCGCTCGTCCTCGACCACGCCCAGACCGTCGTCGGCGAGGAAGGCGCGATCGTCCGCGGCGGCATTCGGATCACGGCCGACGACGTCACGCTGCGGAATCTGACCGTCCGCGGCGGCGAGTACGGGGTCGAGGTCCGCGAGGCCGAGAGCGTCGAGCTCGACGGCGTCGTCATCGAGTCGGCGGAGCTCGACGGGATCAACGCCCGCCAGAGCGAGCTCGAGATCCGGGACTGCGAGATTCGCTCCCTTCCCGGAGCCGCGACACAGGGGATCGACATCTCGTTCGCGTCGCAACTGCCGCCGAGTCTCGTCGAGGACTGCCTCGTCGTCGGCGGCAGCGAGGGCATCGTCTCCCACATGGCCAATGTCATGGTCCGCGACAACCACGTCCGCTCGACGGAGCTGCGCGGGATCGCCGTCACCGAGATGTCGATGGGCGATGTCGAGGACAACCTGGTCGAGGACGCGCTCGGCATCGGCATCTTCTGCGGCGACTACTCGCACTGCTCGATCGAGGACAACCGTGTCACCGGCATGCGGACGGATCCCTCCGGCAACCCGACGCGTGCCGGGCTCGGGCTCGTCGCCCATTACTGGGCCATCGCGACCGTGGACGACAACACGCTCGAACGCCCCCCGGCATCCTTCATCGGTGCTCGCATCGAAGCTCGCTGACCTCCGCCAGGCAAGCGTTGCCACGATCCACGCCGGCCAGTCGCCGAGCGGCGGCTACGTCGCGTGCCCGACGTTCCCGCCGTACCGGTTCTCCTGGCTCCGCGACGGCTCCTTCATCGCGGACGCGATGAGCCGGATCGGCGAGGTCGAGAGCGCCGAGGCGTTCTTCAGCTGGGTGGCCCGGATCGTCGAGGCCGGGTTCGGCTTCGACGCCCGCTACACCCTCGACGGCGAGCGCGACCCGACCGACTGGCCGCACAGCCAGCACGATGGCTGGGGCCTCTGGCTTTGGGCGCTGCACGAGCACGCCGTTCCGGCACGGCGGCGGCGGCCGCTGGCGCGAGGCCGCCGCGGCGACCGAGGCGCATCTGAAACGCGTGCGCGAGCAGCCGTGCTTCGACTGGTGGGAGGAGCGCGCGGGCATCCACGCGGCGACGCTCGCCTGCATCGCCGCCGGGCTCGGTGACGAGCTCGACCTCTCGCGCGCGGAGGAGCGCCTGGACGCCAGCCTGCTGGTCCTGCCGTTTCTCGGGTTCGGAGCTGTCGACGTGACGCCGCTCGTCAGCCTCGGCGGCGGCGTCCACCGCCACGTCGAGGACGGCTATTACGGCGGCGGCGAGTGGCTGCTGCTGACGGCCATGCTCGGGCTCGCCGAGCCAGAGCGTGGCGAGGAGCGGCTGGAGTGGATCGCGGCGCACGCAACCCCCGACGGGGGCCTCCCCGAGCAGTCGCAGGATCACCTCCAACACCCGGACCAGTTCGAGGTCTGGGTGGCCAAGTGGGGACCGCCGCCCTCGCCTCTCCTCTGGTCACACGCGATGTTCCTGACGCTCGATCACGTTCTCCGCGGGGGCTGAGCTGCCGGCCCGGCTGCAGCTGATCGCCCGCACCGGCCACCCGGACTTCCTCGACCTGCCCTGGGACGAGCCGCTCGCCGAGTGGCAGCACGAGCGGCTCGTCGAGGTGATGCGCGGCATCCACCGCCACGTCGTTCGCTTCGTCGAGTACGACGGCGAGCTCGGGCCGAAGCTGTACGCGCTCAAGGAGCTGCCGGTCGAGCTGGCCCGGCGCGAGTACCGGCTCCTCCGCGCGCTCGCGGCCGACGAGATGCCGGTCGTGGAAGCGGTCGGCGTCGTCTCCGAACGAGGGGGCGAACTCGACGCGATCCTGATCACGCGCCACCTCGACTACTCGCTGCCGTTCCGGACGCTCTTCGCCCGCGGCAGCGTCCCCGACCTGCGCGGGCGACTGCTCGACGCGGGCGCCGAGCTGCTCGTCCGCCTGCATCTGGGCGGTTTCTTCTGGGGCGATTGCTCGCTCTCGAACACGCTCTTCCGCCGCGACGCAGGTGCGCTCGCGGCCTACCTCGTCGACGCCGAGACGGGCGAGCTGCACCCACGCCTGTCGGACGGGCAGCGCGCCCACGACCTGATCATCGCCGAGGAGAACGTCGCCGGCGAGCTCGCGGACGTCGAGGCCGAGCTCGACCGCGAGGGCGAGCTGAGGCCGGAGGAGACCGCCGCCGACCTGGTCGCGCGCTACGAGTCGTTGTGGGAGGAGTTGATGCGGGATGAGCTCTTCGCCGACGACACGCGCTACAAGATCGATGAGCGGCTGCACCGCCTGAACGAGCTCGGCTTCGACGTCGACGAGCTCGAGCTCGTCGCGGGTGACGACGGCTATCGGCTACGCCTGAACCCCCACGTCGTCGAGCCTGGCCACCACCGGCGTCGGCTGCACGCGCTCACCGGGCTCAATGCCCAGGAGAACCAGGCGCGCCGGCTCCTCAACGACCTCGCCCGCTACCGCGCTGAGCTCGACCGCAGCGGCGGACGTCCGGTACCGGAGACGGTCGCGGTGCACCGCTGGCTCTCGGAGGTGTTCGAGCCTGCCGTCGCCGCGATCCCGCACGAGCTCTGGGGCAAGCGGGACGCCGCCGAGGTCTTCCACGAGGCGCTCGAGCACCGCTGGTTCCTCTCCCAGGCGGCCGGTGAGGACATCGGGTTGATGCCCGCGGTCGACGCCTACGTCGCCGAGGTCCTGCGCCACGCGCCCGACGAGCGAGCGGTGCTCGAGCCGAGCGAAGCGGCGGCGGAGGACGACGAGCTCTAGCTGATCTCGACGCGGTCGATCGTGACCGGATCGACCGGCTTGTCCCGGCCGTCGCGATCGACCATCGAGATCGCGTCGGCGACCTCCTGGCCGCTCGTCACCTTTCCGAAGACGGTGTGCTTGCCGTCCAGCCACGACGCGGCCTCGGTCGTGACGATGAAGAACTGGCTGCCGTTCGTATTCGGGCCTGCGTTCGCCATCGCGAGCGCGCCGCGCTCGACCTTGTGCTCGTTGAACTCGTCCTCGAACTGGTAGCCGGGGCCGCCGCTGCCGGTTCCCTCGGGGCAGCCGCCCTGGATCATGAATTCGGGGATGACGCGGTGGAAGATCAGCCCGTCGTAGAAGCCGTCGCCGGCGAGCTTGGTGAAGTTCTCGACCGTCTTCGGCGCCTCGTTCGGGTAGAGCTCGATCTCGATCGGGCCTTCGCTGGTGTGCAGCGTGGCTGTGGTCATGCGGGCACGGTACTTGCTGGCGCAGAATGAGCATCCGCATCAGCGGACGCTCATCGCGCAAGACCCCTAAAGGATCGACGCCGCCACCCGTCGCGCCGCTTCCAGACGCTCCGGCACGGTCGGGTGCGAGAAGAGCCAGAGGTAGGCGAGCCGCGGCGGCGCTGGATCCGGAAGGTTTGCCTCGGCGAGGCGGCCAAATGCCGACTCGAAGGCGCCCAGGTCGCCCGTCTGCACGACCGCGAAGCGGTCGCAGGCGTACTCCCAGCTGCGCGAGAGCGCCGCCTGCAGCGGCGCCAACAGGAGCCCGAGCACCGAACCGACGAGCAGGGCGAAGGGCACGACGCGCGCGTCGCCGGCGCCCGCTGCATCGATCGCCTCCGTGACGCCGTCGTCCTGGAGCAGCGCCCAGAGGACGAGCACGAAACCGACCGACCCCGCCATCGCGAGCCCCGTGCCGAGTGCGACGTGCCGGTAGCGTCGATGCCCGAGCTCGTGCGCCACGACCGTCAGCACCTCGGGCGTCGTCGCCGTCTCGACGAGCGTGTCGTAGAGGACGACCCGCCGCGTGGCGCCGAGCCCGGAGACGTACGCATTCAGCTTGGTCGTCCGCTTGCTCGCATCGGCGACGAGCACCTCGCGCACCGGCACCCCCGCAGCGACCGCGAGACGCATGACGGCCGCGCGCAGCTCCGAGTCCTCGAGCGGCCGGAACTTGTTGAAGACGGGCTCGAGCACGACCGGCGCGACGAAGCTGAGCAGGAGGACGAGCAGTGCCGCACCGACCGAGGCGACGACCGGCCAAGACGACGAGAAGAGCACGGCGGTGCCGACGAGCCCGGCCATGCCCGCGCCGGTCAGCGCCGCGCCGATCCCGACCCCCTTGACGCGGTCGAGGGCGTACTCCCGTCCGGACTGGCGCGAGAAGCCGAAGTCGCGCTCGTGTGTGAGCCCGAGCCAGATCGAGAGCGGGAGCCGGACGAGCGCGGAGAGGACGACGAGCAGCGCACCGAGCACGAGCGCACCAAGCGCCTCGGGCAGCGGGTCGACGACCGACGAGAACGCGTGCCCCGGGCCGGTCAGCGCGACGAGGACGAGCAGAGCCAGCCCGATCGCAAGGTCGGCGAGGATGGCGCGGTAGCGCGGATCGTGGTACCGGCGTGCGGCGTCGTGGTCACTCACGGCAGGTGGTTGTAGCAACGATCGCTTAATGCGCCGCTAACAACCGATTTCAACGTGATCGGGTCTAATCAGGCATGGCGACCGCGGATCCGACGATCGGCCCCTCGCCGCTCGCGCGCGACCAGGCCCCGTCGACAGAGCTCGCCGACCAGTGGCGGGTGCTCACCCGCGCCGCCACGATCGTCGCCCTGCTGACGAGCCCCGCGCTCTACATCTGGTTCAACCAGCGCAACGGCTGGGCGTGGTACTGGTCGCTGCTCGCGACGTTCGGCGTCGTGATCGTCTTCCGAGGGTTCGCGGACCTCCTCTTCCGCCGCCTGATCCCGTGGCCGAGCCTCTTCGGCGCCGACAGTCAGCAGCTGCGCGAGGAGGACATCATGAGCCGCCGCCGCGCCTGGTACTGGCGCAAGAAGTGGCGGCTGGCGATCGTCCTGATCACGATCAACACGATCGTCTGGCTCTTCCACGGCGGCACGTGGTGGGGGACGGTCGGCTTCATCTTCGAGAGGATCGGCGAGATCATCACGACGCCGGCGCTCTGGGTGCAGGTCGTCTTCGTCTTCTTCCTGTTCATCGCCAACTTCGCGATCTTCATGGGCCCGATGCTGATCATGGGCATCTCGCAGATCCGCGGCTTCGAGCCGGGCGACGCGCAGTGGGGCGTCAAGCTCGCCGACGTCCGCGGCCAGGAAGAGGCGAAGGAAGAGGTGCGGCGGGTCGTCACCCTCTGGCAGTCGGGCGAGGCCTTCGAGCGTGCCGGCGGCAAACGCGAGCGCGGCCTGCTCTTCGTCGGCGCGCCCGGCACGGGCAAGACGATGCTCGCCAAGGCGATCGCGACGGGCTTCAACTCGCCGTTCGTCTCGATCCCGGGCTCGGGCTTCGCGCAGACGTTCATCGGGATCGACGCGATCATCGTCCGCTTCCTCGCCTGGAAGGCGAAGCGGCTTGCGCGCAAGTGGGGCGGCCAGTGCATCGTCTTCATCGACGAGATCGACGCGGTCGGGATGCGCCGCCAAGCGCTCGGCGGCGGCGCGCCGGTCGGTGGATTCGCGCCGGCCGACATCAGCGACCACCTCTTCTTCGGCCCGCACGGCGCGCTCAACCAGAGCGGCGATCTGATTCTCGAGACGCGCCGCTGGCGCGAGCGGCTGTTCGAGCACCGGGCGCCCGACCGGCCTTCCCCGTCCGGGCTGCACACCCGGCTTTCGAGCCTGCTCAACTTCACCTTCCCCGGCATGGGCGGGATGGGCCAGCTGGCGTTGAACCAGCTGCTCGTCGTGATGGACGGGATCGACAACCCGCCGTTCACCAAACGAGTGACGACGAACCGCCTGAACACGTTCCTCGACGCGACGTACATCGTCCCGCGGCGGCTCGGCAAGATCCCGCTGCGGCTGCCACCGCCCGGCCCGCGCGGCGACCAGATCTACTTCATCGGCGCCACGAACGTGCCGATCGACCGCCTCGATCCTGCCCTGATCCGGCCCGGCCGGATGGGCCGCCATGTCTGGTTCCGGACGCCGACGAAGCAGGACCGGCTCGACGTCTTCGACCTCTACATCACGCGGGTGGCGCACGAGCCCGACCTCGATACGCCGAAGCGCCGCGACGAGATCGCTCGGATCACGAACGGCTACTCGCCCGCGATGATCGACCAGGTCTGCTCGATGGCGCTGACGCTCGCACACCACGACGGCCGCGCCCGGTTCTCCTGGAGCGACCTGGTCGAGGCGATGACGACGATCGAGTCCGGAACAGCGGTCGGCGTCGAGTACATCGCCTCGGAGACGAAGGCGGTCGCGATCCACGAAGCGGGCCACGCCGCCGCCGGGCACGTGTTCATGCAGGGCGCCGAGTCGACGCGGCTCTCGATCAAGATGCGTGGCGGATCGCTCGGCCACCATCAGGCGCTCGAGAAGGAGGAGCGGTTCAGCCGCTTCCGCAGTGACGAGATGGCCCGGCTCGTCTGGGCGCTCGGCGCGATGGCGGCGGAGCGCGTCTTCTACGGCGAGAACTCGAACGGCGTCGGCGGCGACGTCCAGTCGGCGACCGCGCAGGCGGCCTGGATGGTCGGCGCGTCGGCGATGGGCCCGGAGCCCTTCACCATGACGCCGCTCGACGATGAGAGTGAGGAGGAGGCGCGCGAGCGTGTCCTGAAGCGCTTCGAGACGATCGGGCTCCAGATCATGAACCGGACGAGCGGCGGCGGGCCGTTCACCGAGAACCCGATCGCCGGCGTACTCAACGATCGCGACAAGCGCGCGCTGGCGGCCCAGATCCTCGGCCAGGCGTACGTCTCGGCCTACAACCTGGTCGTCCACAACAAGGACGCGGTCGAGAAGATCGCCGACGAACTCGTGGTGCGGCGCGAGGTCTTCGGCGACGAGCTCGTCGAGATCCTCGATGGCGCCAAGCTGAAGATGCCCGAGATCGACTACGCAAACGAGGACGTATGGCCGACGATGTGACTCAGGCCGCCGCGTCGCCCGAGCCCGAGCCTGCGACTGTCCTCGGTCCGAGCCGGCAGGAGCGGGCGCGGCGGAGCTCGTACCGCCTCCGCTTCGGGATCATCTACGTCTTCCTCGCCGCCGTGGTCGGTGCCGGCGTCGGCTCGTTCATCGTCCTCGCGAGCGAGGGTGACAAGCCGGACGACCCGGCCTGGTCGGCCTGGCAGCCGAAGGGCAGCACGATGGCGAAGGTGCGCCAGATCGCCGACCGGATCCCGAAGGCGTACCGGACCGAGAACGGCGCGCAGCTGACGGTCAGCCTCGCCGGCCCGCTCTCGGTGCCGACGCCGCAAGGGGAAGTGCCGGTGCGCGCGGTGTTCGTCCGCCCCGACACGTCGAAGGGACTCGCGGAGGAGGACGACATCGCCGTCTACCCCGGCAACGCCGTCGTCTCGTTCGGGCTTTGCGGGACGCGCTCGAAGGAGCAGTGCGAGGTGGCGCCGGTCTCGGCCGAGCGACAGACGCTGCTGCGGCGGCAGGCGCTCGAGCTCTCGCTCTACACGCTCAAGTACGTCGACAGCATCGATTCGGTGGTCGTCTTCATGCCGCCGGAGGCGAAGAGCCAGAGAACGGTCTTCCTCCGTCGGAGCGACGTGGCCGACGAGCTCGACCGGCCGCTCAGCTCGCTGCTCCCGACGGCGAAACCCAAGATCGGTGGCCTGAACTCGCTCGAAGAGGGTCAGATCCTCCGCCTGACCCGGACGCGGACGTACTCGGCAGAGGTGCAGCCGTCGCCGGACGGCAGCCCGGTCCTGATCCTGACACCGCCGGGCCAAGACGCCTGACGCGCACGCGTTAACGTCCCGCACCATGCAGCGCAGGGCTCTCGTCACAGGCGCGGGCAGCGGCATCGGCCGTGCGATCGCGGCACGTCTGGAGGCGGACGGCTCCGCCGTGCTCGCCGTCGACCTGCACCCGGATCAGGACGGCCCGGGCGACCCGTTCGAGGCCGACCTCTCCACGCCCGCGGGCAACCGCGCTGCCGTCGACGCCGCACTCGACCGCCTCGGCGGCCTCGACGCCGTCGTCGCCAGCGCAGGCTTCCAGCACGTCGCCCCGATCGAGGAGTTCCCGGAGGAGCGCTGGGACGCGCTGCTCGCAGTCCTGCTGACGAGCCCGTTCCTGCTCGCACGCTACGCCTGGGAGGCGCTTCGCGAGTCCGGCGACGGCCGCTTCCTCGCGATCGCATCCGTCCACGGCCTGGTCGCGTCCCCTTACAAGGCGGGCTACGTCGCCGCCAAGCACGGCTTGCTCGGGCTCGTGAAGGTGCTCGCGCTCGAAGGTGCGGAGCACGGCATCTCTGCGTCGGCGATCTGCCCCGGCTACGTCCGGACGCCGATCGTCGAGTCGCAGATCGAGGCCCAGTCGCGGGCGACGGGCGTGGCGCCTGAACGCGTCATCGGGGACGTCCTCCTCGCGCCGCAGGCGGTCAAGCGGCTGCTCGAGCCCGAGGACGTCGCCGAGACGGCGGCGTTCCTGCTCGGCCCCGGCGGCCGCGCGTTCACCGGCGCCCCGGTCGTGATGGACCTCGGCTGGACGGCGCGCTAGCACGGCCAAACTTTGTGTTTCTGAGCTACTAGCTCCCCTCGCGCGCGTAACGAGGCGGCCCGCGAGACGCTTGTGTTTCAGAAACACAAGCCGTCTCTTAGCGCTCGAGCTCGTCCCGCGAAACCGAGGCGAGCAGGCCCTCGACGAGGTCCTCGGGGACGACCGCGTCGCGCCGCCGCAGCGCCACGATCGGCCGGCGCACCGGCTCGTAGCCGTCGATCACGACCTCCCGCAGCGCGCCCGAGGCGAGCTCCTCGCGCACGGCCGTGTAGGGGAGGAACGCGATCCCGAGTCCGTGCTCGACCATCTTCTTCGTCGCGTCGACGTTGTCGAGCTCCATCACGCCGCGCGGCACGACACCGGCCTCGCGAAAGAACGCGCTCGTGAGGACGAAGTAGCTCGAGGTGCGGTCGAAGAGGATCAGCCGCTCGGCGCCGAGCTCGTGCACGACGATCGACGTCTCCCCCGCGAAACGGTGACCTGGGTGGACGACGAGCACGATCTCGTCCTCGTAGAGCGGCGAGCTGACGACTGCCGGATGGGGCAGCTCGCGCACAAGGCCGATCTGCACCTGCTCGCGCAGCACGAGCTCGAGCACTTCCTCCGAATGGCCGGTCCGGACGATCAGATGCACGTTCGGGAAGTTCGCCTGAAAGCGGCGGAGCACGAGCGGCAGCACGTAGGTCGAGATCGCGGGCGCGGCCCCGACGAGCAGCTCCCCCACCCTGCCTTCGCGCAGCTCGCGCAACAACTCACGGCCGCTGGCGAGCGACTGGAGCGCACGTTGCGCGTGCGGGCGGAAAGCGCGACCCTCCGCGGTCAGGCGCATGCCGCGGGCCGTGCGGATGAAGAGCTCGATTCCGAGCTCGCGCTCGAGCTTCTTGATCCGGGTCGTCAACGCCGGCTGCGTGACGTAGAGCACCGCTGCCGCGGCGGAGACCGAACGCCGCTCGGCGACGGTGAGAAACGCCTCGATCTGGGAGAGCAGCATCCGGCTGATATTAACGCGGTTTATCGGACGGATCTAGAGGTTCGATTTGTCCTATAGCCGCGTTCCGGGCAGGTTGAGATCAGAGATCGGCTGCTCACGACCGGGAGGGGATACCGCATGAACGCCACCGCATCGAAGGACGCCATCGAGCTCGGCCGCGACTGGGCCGAAGCCGACCGCTGGAACGGGATCGACCGCGACTACACGCCCGAGGACGTGGTCCGGCTCCGCGGCTCGCTCCGGATCGAGCACACGCTCGCCCGGCACGGCGCCGAGAAGCTCTGGGGGCTGCTCGCCGAGGAGGATTACGTCGCCGCGCTCGGCGCCCTGACGGGCGGCCAGGCGGTGCAGATGGCAAAAGCCGGTCTCAAGGCGATCTACCTCTCCGGCTGGCAAGTCGCCGCGGACGGCAACCTCGCCGCGGAGGTGTATCCCGACCAGAGCCTGTACCCGGCCAACAGCGTTCCGGCGATGGTGAAGCGGCTGAACAACGCGCTCATGCGCGCGGACCGGATCGAGTGGGCCGAGGGCAAGGCCGACCCGGTCGACTACCTGCTCCCGATCGTCGCCGACGCCGAAGCGGGCTTCGGTGGCCCGCTGAACGCCTTCGAGCTGATGAAGGGGATGATCGAGTCGGGAGCGGCAGGGGTCCACTTCGAGGACCAGCTCTCGTCCGAGAAGAAGTGCGGCCACCTGGGCGGGAAGGTGCTCGTCCCGACGGGCCAGTTCATCCGCACCCTTCTGGCGGCGCGCCTCGCGGCCGACATGCTCGGCGTGCCGACGCTGGTCGTCGCACGCACAGACGCCGACGCGGCGACGCTGATCACCAGCGACGCGGACGAGCGCGATGCCGACTTCATCACCGGCGAGCGGACCCCCGAGGGGTTCTTCCGCGTCCGCGCAGGAGTCGAGGCAGCCATCGCCCGCGGCCTTGCGTACGCGCCGTACGCCGACCTGGTCTGGATGGAGACGTCCACCCCGGACCTCGGCGTGGCGCGCGAGTTCGCGGAGGCGATCCACGCCGAGTTCCCGGGCAAGCTGCTCGCCTACAACTGCTCGCCGTCGTTCAACTGGCGCCGCCACCTCGACGACGAGACGATCGAGCGCTTCCAGCGTGAGCTCGGCGCGATGGGCTACAGGTTCCAGTTCATCACGCTCGCCGGCTTCCACGCGCTGAACGAGTCGATGTTCGAGCTCGCCCGCGGCTACGCCGCCGAGGGGATGCCCGCGTACGTGCGGCTGCAGGAGCGGGAGTTCGCGCTCGAGGAGGTCGGCTACACGGCGACAAAGCACCAGCGCGAGGTCGGAGCCGGCTGGTTCGACGAGATCGCGCAGGCCGTGTCCGGCGGCGCCAGCTCCACGCTCGCGCTCAAAGGCTCCACCGAAGAGGCGCAGTTCCAGAGCGGCAACGGCGCCAAGCGGCTGACCGACGGAGTCGAGGGCTGTCCCGCATGGCGTGGCATAGTCCCCCCTCCGATGGAGGGGGGACAGCCGATCCGCGTGCTCGTGGTGGACGACCATCAGCTGTTCACCCACGCACTGACGACGGTGCTCTCCCAGGACGGCCGCTTCGAGGTCGTCGGCACCGCCGCGACCGGTCGCGAGGCGGTCAGGGCGGCCAAGTCGGCCGAGGCCGACGTCGTCCTGATGGACATGTCGATGCCGGTGCTCGACGGCCCGGCAGCGACTCGGCGGCTGCTGGCGCTCGACCATGCCCCCTGCGTGATCGCGCTCAGCGGCCACACAGACGGGCTCTCACGTGCGGCGGCGCTCGAGGCGGGAGCGACGGCGTTCGTGGCCAAGTCGGAGGCGTTCGACGAGCTCGTCGCGACGATCCTGGCCGCCTGCGGCCGCGAATAGCCGCCGCCGCCGCCGCTATCCTCCCTCTCGCCTGGCCCCCATCGACTAGCGGCCTAGGTCACCACCCTTTCAAGGTGGCTGCACGGGTTCGAATCCCGTTGGGGGCGCTACCGGAAACCCCTGCTAACGCGGGGTTTTCGCGTCTTAGAGGGCATTTCCGTCTCGGGCCAGGTGAGCCCAAAAGGGGTCAAATCGGCCCGGATTGTCACAAGATTGTCACACGGTTTGAGGGCACGTAGGCTCGCCGGGATGATGCTCGCAGGCCTACCCGTCCCCGACCCAGCCGTCGAAGGCCTCGCCGAGCTCGTCCGTACTACCGGCGCCGACGACCTGGCCGACCGGCTCGAGAGCGCCGTCGCTGACGGTGTGAAGCTAATCGCGTTTACGCTCGACGAGCGCGCCCTCCTGCTCGCGCGCTCGAAGATCCACAGCCCGAGCTCGCCGAGTTGCGCGCCGTCCTGCTCGCGGACCATCAGTGGCGGAGGCGAGAAGGGATCGAGTGAGGCAGACGACGCGAGAGTGGCAGCCGCCTAAGCGCGAGCGGAAGGCAGCCTTCCTGCAGCCCAGGCCGCCAGGCCGGGCTGCAGGTTGGCCGTTGCCGTTAGACCCTGAGTCCTAAGCCGCGAGGACATCAGGTGCGGGGCTTCCCCCCATTCCATGGCGGCCCCGTCACCCGAGCAGATGCTCGAATCGCGAGCGTCTTGCGGGTCTTCATACACTGTTTACAAGTCTTATTGAGGGGCTCGCGAAGCAACGACTTGGCGGGGAGCTCGCGGAGTTTCCGCGCGCCTGCTCGCCGACAATCAGTGGAGACGCGGCGAAGGGCTCGACTGAATCGGTTACATCGCGCGCTGCGTTCGGCTCGTACGTTTCGTGCGTGATGGTCGTTCCTTCCAGGAAGCCGCCGCCGCCTCGCTGGGCAACTCCGGCTGAGGCGGCGGACAGGCTCGGCGTGACGCCGACGACGGTTCGCCGCTGGCTCAGCGAAGGACGCATAGCTGGCGTCCAGGTCGGAGGCCGCTACCGGGTCGACCCGGCATCCCTCGAGACATTCGCGCGGCCACTGACACACGACGACGCAGCCGGATGACCCTCCCCCGCCCCGAACCGGCCGCATCGCGCACCCGCAGCTCGCGCCGAATCACGAGCGAACCGCTGAACAAACCTGTTCACCCACCGAATGCTCAACCAACTAAGACGGTCGCGACCCGCCGCCGTCACAACCGACGAAGGAGAACGCAGTGAGCACGTTCATCGGCACGTTCACCGATCCATCGAACACCGTCGCGGCCCGCCACGAGCAGCGCCTCCAAGCCGCCCGACAACGCTGGCCCGAATACCCGGCTGGCGACCTCGAGGCCCGCGGCGGCTACATCGTCGACCGCGGCAGCGGCCTGCTGTTCAAGCCCGTTCTGCACGTCGTCTTCGCGCATGGTGTCGAGCCCCACAACGAAGGGAAGGACGTCGCTGCTCGCCAAGGGCGGGAAGACACCGCTCCCCGAGCGGCTGCCCGACCGGCACGTCGGCGCGGCCGGGAGTGTGGCGTGAGCGACAGCAGGCGGACGCTGATTCGGCCCGGCCAACTCGCGTTCGCCCGCGGGGTCTACGACGCGCGCCGCGCCGACGAGCTCCGCGCCGAACGGGCCCAACTCCGAGCCGACCAACTCGAAGCCGCACAGCGAACGCTCGACCGGATCGACCTCGAACTCGCCGGGCTCAGCCAGATCCGAGCACGCGAGCTCGCCGCCGACCTCGCCCGCCACGGCTTCGAAACGTCCGAGCTGCCCCCGCTACCGCTCCCGAGCGCGAACGCGAAGCCCGACGACACCGAGGCCGACCCAACGTCGACGCGATGACGCGAGCGCGAGCAGAGGAAGCAGCGAGCCGCGGCCGACTAGTCCGCACCTACACCACGCGCATCACTGTGCGATGACCGGCCGCGAAGCGAGCTTACGACTGCTCGGCCTTGTCCGATCGATGCCAGCGGATGAAGCCGCACTGCTTGCAGGAGTAAGCCAGTGCCTCCAGCCCACCCTCAAGCGCCTGGAGCACCGAGCGGCCGTCCAGAAGGATCCATGTCTCGCTGCCGCACATCGGACACTTTCGCTGTTCGTTCACGACCTGCGTTCCCATGGCCTTGGGAGTATTTACTGCGCGACCGCTCGACAAGCTCTGTGCCGCCGATCCAGGGAACTCGCGCGTTCCGTCCGGCTGCCACCACCAGAGCGTTTTTACAGTGAACTTGGCGCCTACTCCGCACTCTGCCGTTTCTCTCCCCATTTGCAAGTGATAGAGCCTGATCGTGGCTGAACGATCCTGCCCCGTCTGTGGCCGCCGCTTTTGACCGCGAACGGGCCAGCACCGTTTTTGTACTCCGGCCTGCCGCGAGCGGGCGCGGGTTCGGTCGCCGGGCGCGAAGGCGAAATACGGTTTCTTGCATCAGGAGCTGCGGAAGCAGTTGGCGCCGCGGGTTGCTGCCGGCGTGGTGACGTGCTGGCGCTGCGGCGAGTTGATCGCTCCGGGCGAACCGTTTGACCTGGGGCACGTTGACGGTGACCCTTTGCGATATGCGGGTGCTGAGCATCGGCGCTGCTCTAGGGCGTCGGGTGCTGACTTGACGAACGGGTGGCGTCTACCGCCGGACGGGCCGCCGGACGAAGCGATTGAGGATCCGAGCGGCGGCTGGTGGGGGCCGGTGTCGGAGCTGAAGGGTGGGCGGCCGTACCGGCCTCGGTGGTCACGGAACTGGTTAGCGTGAGCGACCGCCCGCTGCTGACGGCGCGGCCGAAGTCGGCTAGACCTATGCGTTCACGCGAGAGCACGCTCGCCCAGGCGAGCGCGCTTGGGCGCGGGCGGCCACCGTTAGGGGGAGTTGGTCGTGTCGGTCGGGCAGAGCAGCGCCGTCATGTCTGGCGGTGCACCTGAGAAGGCATCACCGTCAGCTGAGATGACGGCGACGCGGTCACCGTCGTCGCTTGCCACGACGATCGTGCTGTAACCCAGGAACTCGCCGTCGTGACCCCAGAAGCGTCCGCACGTGAGCTGAATCGAGAAGATGCCGAGACCGTCCGCGACCTCGTGGTCGACGACGACAGTCTGCTTCATCTGCGCGAGTGAACCCTCGGAGAGGAGGCGACCGGACAGCAGAGCGGAGAAGAAGCCAGCAAGGTCATGGGCGTCCGAGACCAGCGCCCCGGCCGCCCAAGGGATATCGGGATTCTCTCCTTCGTCGTCGAGGTCCCGCAGCCGCCGTGTTCGAGGCAGCTCCGTTCTCTTGAGTGCGAGCGGGCCGAGGATGCGCGACTCAAGCTCTTCCCGATACGTATTTCCGGTGATCTTCTCGATAACGAGGCCGAGGGCGATGTAGTTGGTGTTTGAATAACGCCATTCGCTGCCGGGCGGGAAGACGAGCGGCTGCGCGGCTGCGAAGCGCAGGGTGTCAATCGGCCGGAACGAGGGCGATCGGCTTGCCCGCTGCAACCAGTCCCCGTAGTCGGTGAAGTTCGCGAGCCCGGAGCGGTGGTTGAGCAACTGGCGGATCGTGATCTTCTTCCCGGCCGGAACGATTCCCGGCAGGTGACGCTCAAGCGGTTCGCTGAGCCGAAGCTTCCCCTCGGCCACGAGCTGAAGCACGATTGTCGCCGTGAACGTCTTCGTCACACTCCCGACCCGAAACCGCTGGTCCCTGCCCGGTCGCTGATCCCCCGCCGTAGCCACGTACTCACGACCATCGTCGGAGACGAAAACGATCGCGCTCTCCGCCCCAGCACGATCAAGCTGCTCGGCGACTTGTTCGACCGGAGGCGGCGGTGCCCCAGACTTCTCGCCACCGCAACCAGGCAGCACCAGCCCGAAAGCCACCAGAAGCGTCGGAAGGACAAAGCGAAGCACGCGATCGGAACAGCGACTCCGGGGCCGCACTGCCATCCCTTGTAATCAACCACAACTGATCCGCACTTTCGCAGGTCGGATCTTCTGGACATGACCGCGCTCAAGGGACATTCCCGAACGCAGGCCCAGGCGAGTGGCCACGTGACGATGACGCACGCGCTCGCGACCCAATCCGTCAGCTCACGGGCGAAACGCAGGCCCCACACTTCCTGCGCGAGCGCGAACCTTTCGCCCGAACCCCGAAGGATGCAATCGGCTGGGCCAGCGTTGCGGAAATGTTCCTGAAGAGCGGACGGCGGAGACCACTACCCTCCGAACAGATGCCGCCTTTCCTTGATGAGCTTCGTAGGTGGTTCGAGGTTTACTCCGATGCTGGCGGGCGGCGCGGTATCCGCGTGCAATTCACTGACGGGCCACCCGAGCTACCAATGCGGTCCGCCTTGATCACGGCCCAGGGTGCAGCGGCGATCGGCCAGCTAACACTCTGGGAGTCAGGAAAGTGCGATACCGAAGCACACGCTACGGGAGACCGCACGCCGATCCTTCTGCGCTCACGCGTTTTGGATGAACCCGCCCGCGTCCCCGCCATCGCCGACGACCTCATCGATCACGTAGCTGACTACTCGAACTCCTGACGGGAGCTTCGCCTGGGCCAGCGTTCGGGAATGACGCTGAGGCTAGGCGGGTTCCTCTCTAGGCGTCGTGCTGGCGGAGGAACTCCGCCGACTTGGGCGGACCTTGCGTAAACCCGGCTTCCTGAAAGATCGCCGGAACCTCCGGGTCCGAGGTGAAGCTCTGCCAGCCCGCCTCGTCCCAGTCAAAGATCACCCAAACCCGGTCGCTCTCATTTGGATCCCGAAAGACGTGCGCCCCCTTGCTGCCGTGCTGCTTTCGCTTCTCAGCGCCCTTGGTTGAGAAGGTATTCCAGAAGCGGTCGAACTCCCCGATCTTCGCCGTTGCCAGGACCATTGTCTCCTCCTCAGTCGGGACATGTTGTCGCGCCATTCACCCTACGCCATCCAGGAGCACGCTCCCGACGATCACCGCGCAGCGGTCGACGACGACCTCGCGCTCATCGTCGTGACGCCTGAGCGCCGACGCCTTCGGTTCGCCCTCACTGGCGGACGGTTACGACCGACCTGACGCTGCGCAGCGCCTGTAGCGGTCGGCCGACCCAGCCGCTGCCACGCTCGAACGTCGGCTACGTCTGTTCCGGATGCTTTTGATACTCGATATATGCGGCGAGCGACTCGTAGTCGTAACTTCGCGCGTGGGGGTAGAAGCGTGCGAGGAAGCTGGCCCAGTCGAGGCGTTCAATCGGGTGCGCGCTTGGCAGCGAAGGTCCGCCCTCGTTCTCAAACGATGCCAACTCGATGACGCCCTGCGGTCGGAGTGGCATGGCGCCGCCAGCGTGTGTGCTCATGTTCGGCCTTCAGTCTGCGGAAGATCCGCTGTACCGACGAAGGCGGCAATCAAGAGACACGAGCGTCCCGGTGGAACGCTCGCTGCGTCTGGGTCGGGCGCTTGTGGCGCAAGTTACATGCTAGCAGCTCGTCCCCCTCAAATACACGGCGCTCGAATCGCTGCTACGTTGAACCCAGCGCGTTTGGCTCTTGCATCGAAGCCGCCGAGGCTCTGCACCTTTCCTCTTCGTCTGTCACACCTGGCCTGAGCGCCGCCGCGGGAGTCCGTTCGGACCTTCCTGCCCTGAGAGATGAACAGAAGGAGCATCACATGCATGCGACCATTCGTCGTTACGAGGGTGTGGACCAGAATCGCACCGTCGAGCTGACCCGCAAGGTCAACGAGACCCTCGTCCCGCAGCTGAGCAAGCTGCAGGGCTTCAAGGGCTACTACCTGATCGAGTCCGGCAACGGTGTCTTCAGCTCGCTCGGGCTCTTCGAGAGCCCCGAGCAGATCGAGGAGTCGACCAAGCTCGCCTCCAGCTGGGTCCGCGACGAGAAGCTCGAGACCGCGTTCCCGAACCCGCCCAAGATCACGAGCGGGAAGATCGTCGCCCAGAGCAACGGCGTCGCCGTCGCCTAACGGGCCGACCGAAACTCGCTCGCCGGCGAAGGGCCTGCTCGAACCAGGCGGTTCTCCGGTGACGAGCGACAGGCTCGCGGCAGAGCCTGTCAGGGAAGCGAGAGCGCCGGGCCTCCTCTTTGGGGCTCGGCGCCTCCCGCTCGTAACCGGCAACGCACGCGAGCGCGTCGACTTCGGGTGTGCGACGGCGGGATGGGCGCCCAGGCTGTCGAGATCCGCTCGGTCTAGCAGCGGAGCTAGGAAGCGTCGTCTGTGGAGCCCTCGTGCGGCTCGCCCGGTGGCGGTCGCCGCGCGTCGGCGCGTGACGAATCATCGCCTCGTTGTTCGCCGCGCCGCATCGCCTCATAGACGGCATCCCAGTGCTGTGAGATCTCCTGCATCGAGCGGGCCGTCGTCAAAGCCGCGCCTTCGAGTCTTGCTATCACAGGGTCGACCTCCGCCAGGCGTTCCTCAAGCCGCGTGATCCTGGCGCCGAGCGCGCTCAGTTGCTGAGCGATGACCTCCGATTCGCTACTTGCGGCCACTTCCTGTGGATTGTCGCATGTCACCGGCGTACAATCGTTTTGTTCGGCGGCGCTTTGGAGGACACCTTCAACCGACCCGCGCTAGTCTTGGGTTGACGAGATCGTCGCAGGAGGTTGGACGGATGGACGCAGGTGTGGGAGACCGGATCGTCGTCGAGTCGGAGCAGGCCGCTCAGTCGGGTCGGGCGGGTGTCATCGAGGAGGTTCTGGCCGACGATCCGCCGCGCTACCGCGTCCGCTGGGACGACGGGCGCACGAGCATCTTCGCGCCCTCGGCAGGCGTCGCGAGGATCGAGCCGAGCAAGAAGAAGCGCGTGAAGACCTGACCTGCGGGAGGCGCCCACCCCCACCATCCCGAACGCTGGCCCAGCCCACCGTGCCGGCCCAACCGCTGCTTGACTCAGCTGGGCGGTCCTGCAGCTACCCACGCCTTCGGCGAAGGTAAGCAACAGCGGCCAGCGCGACAACGACGATCATGACTATCCAAAGCCAGGTCGACACAGAGGATCCTTTCGTAAGGGGCGTGCCGACTTTACGGCGCGCCAGCCGGTCGCTGCGCGGCCGCGTCCTCGCGGCGGCGACCTCTGCTGGAGCGAGTAGCCCGCAGCGCGACGGCATCTCGGAGAGTGCCGTCGCATGGGCCAGTGTTCAGGAATGACGCCTGAGCGGCGGGCCGCAACGGCGGTTCCATGAGCCCGCCGTCGCGCGGTGTCTCGGAACATCGGTTCGACTTCGGTCGGGCTGGGCGAGCGTTTCGGGAATGTGCCTTGCGTCACGGCGCCACAGCTTTCGTCCGTCCGAGGCGACGGTCCCACGTCTGCGAGGATGGCATTCCCAACGACAATCGGAGAGCAGATGCCTAGCGCCAGAGACGTCATCCTCAAGCACATCGACGCGTTCAACGGTCGTGAAAGCGACGCCGATCCGTGGGCAGCCGATGCAGAGATGACAGCGCCAGGCGCCCAGGTCAGCGGCCGCGACAATGTGATCGGCTTCCTCGCCGTGTTCCAGGGAGCGTTCCCCGACATCCGCCTCGAGATCGAGGAGCTCCTCACCGACGGGCCGGCCGCAGCGGCCGAAGGAACCCTCACGGGCACCCATACTGGTGTGCTCCACACCCCCGACGGCGATGTCGCGCCGACAGGACGCGCCGTTGAGCTCCGGTGGGCGGCGTTGTACGTCACCGACGGCGACACGCTGAAGTCCGAGCACCTGTTCTTCGACCAGATGGACTTCCTCGGCCAACTCGGCCTGCTTCCCGGCTAGTGCCGGCGAGCCTTTCGCCCGCTGTCGCTTTCCATGCAAAGCATCAGTGGTCGGAACCCGCGGGCGAGTCGTGCATGCCCGAACGAGATCGCTCGGCTGCCCGAGTGTGCGGGAATGACGCTTGAAGCCAGCGCAACTGCTCGTTATCGTCGCCGCTAGCTCATTGGCAGAACTGCGGACTTCCCACGCGGCCCACTATCCGCCTATCTGGAGGTCACAGTGAGCGATGTCGGTAAGGGCAAGGTGGTCGTTAACAGGGCGATGTCGCTTGACGGCTTCATCGCCGGCCCCGGCGATTCGATGGATTGGGGTCCAACCCTCGTGCCGCCGGACGATGTCGCAGCGATTGCGGCGGAAACCGGAGCCATGCTCGTGGGTCGCCGGACCTGGGACGTCGGCGCCAAGATGGAAGCGGAGGATCCCGGCAGGACTGACTACCCCTTCTCCGGGGCGATGTTCCTCCTCAGCCATAGGCCACTGGATCCGCCGGATCCTCGGGTGAGTGTCCTCAGCGGTGACATCGGTGATGCGGTCGCCACGGCGCTGGACGCCGCGGGCGGCAAGAACTTGGAGATCTTGGGCGCCGACGTTGCGGCCCAGTGCTTCCAGCGGGGACTCGTCGACGAGGTCCTGGTCTATGTACTGCCGGTGCTGCTCGGCGACGGCGTTCGCTTCTCTGCTCCGGGCATGACACGAACAGAGCTGGAACCGCTCAGCAGCAGGCGGTCAGGAGACACGACCATCCTCCGGTTCCGCGTCCGCAAGTAGGGATCTGTCCGACCAGGGAAAGAGAAGAGCTCGTCGCCTGAGCGCTCGACGCAGACATGCGCGAGCGTTCGGGAATGTCACATGACCGCGGTGTCACCGACGAGAGCCAGGGCGTCACTGTTGGGTTGTTGTTGCAGCGCACCATCGAGGATCGATGGACGCGCCCCAGCGCCTTGCACTTGCTCGTGCACCGGGAGTGCGCTGCGCCATCGAGTTGCTCGCGTGAGCGTCATCTGAAGCGGATGGTGGCCGACGGGTACGACGCGATCTTCGACCGTTACGAGCGCTGGGAGGAAGAGCAGGGCGACGGCGCCCGTGGCGCCCGGATCGACGCGGTGTCCCCGCTCGTCCCGTCGCGCCGGTCGGCTCTCGACCTCGGATGCGGTACGGGTACAAAGGCGACCGCCTACCTGGCGCGCGAGTTTGACGCGGTCACTGCGGTCGACATCTCGGCGCGCAGCATCGAGGTGGCGCGCCAACGCATGGCCGGGGTGGTGTTCCTGGCTGGCGACATGACGCGCGTCGAGTTCCCAGCGGAGGCGTTCGACCTCGTCGCGGCCTTCTATTCGGTACTCCACGTGCCGGCCGGCGAGCAGCCCGGGGTCGTCGCACGGGTGGCGTCGTGGCTCGTGCCGGGCGGCGTGTTCCTCTTCAATGTGGGCCTGCACGCGGGCGACCAGCAGGAAGACGACTGGCTCGGCGCGCCGATGTACTGGGTCTCGCTCGGGCGCGACGCCACCCTCTCCATGGTCACCGCCACGGGCATGCGCGTCGTCGCCGCAGAAGTCGAGACCGTAGTCGAGGACGGCGTCGAGGTCAGCTTCCTCGGGTGAGCGCACAGCGCGCGATGGAATAGCGTCTCCTGCAAGCTGCCGCCCAATAGCGAGATTGCCACCCTCGCGATCCGACGAGATACGCGCTTAGACGCCAGCCCGAACCATTGACAAATACTGGCAGCGCGAGCGTCCTCTCGCCCGAGAGCCAAGGTCTAGCCGATTCGGCCGCGCGGTCAGCAGCAGGCGGTCGTTCACGCTAACCAGTTGCGTGACCACCGAGGCCGGTACGGCCGCGCGCGCCGCCGCGGGTCAGCACTCGGCACACCTCGTCGGCCCCACCATCCAAGAGATCCGCCCGGACCAGGTAGCCGAGGCCGCGCTCGCCTCGGCCGGACGCGACAACATGACGCTTACTCCTGCGCCGCGGGGTGCGACGCCCGCCTCCCACAGCGTCGACTAGCCGATCCGGGACCCCCTAGAACGAGCGCAGCAGGCCCCGGCTCCGTCGCGTCGATGAACGCGCGAAGCGAGGTGAGTTCCGTGTCTCTGCCGACGATCTCGCGCATTCCGCATGCCAACGATGGAGGTAGGGCCGACGTCGAGCAGTCGTCTAGAGTCAGGCTCCAAGCCCGCCTGATGCTGCGCTCCGCGAATGCCGGGCGCTGGGCTGTATTGCCCGCGATGTCAGGTCCCGTGTCTCTGAGCCGGTACTGGTCAGTGCCGTTCCCGGCGCGTTCGGCGCGGAGTAGCCCGGCGAAGTGCGCCTGCCCAACGTCCAGCACGACGAAAGCGTCGGACGTTGGCGGCGCGACTGTGCGCAAGAAACCGTTGGGACACTTGCCGTTGACGCAGTCACCTCGGCAGTCCACACTCGCCCTGCGGGGTCTCGGATGGAAGGAGGCAGCGTGTCCCTACGACTCCGTCTTCTGCTCCTCGCGCTGGCAGGCGCGTTCATGATTGCAGCCGTCGGGCCGGCCGCGTCGGCGACCACAACGCCGTTCCGCGCGAACGTTCATGACCTGCTGTTTTGCCCTGGCGTTGACCTTTGTGGCTCCGGCGTCATCCAGGGATTCGGAACCGTCACCACGACGTTCGCGTTCGCCACCGGCGAGCGTATCTTCACGCTCGATAGCGACGGCAGCACGCTTCGCCTGCTGCTTGCGCCGACCGACACCACCGGAGTCCGCCTCAACGGCACGTGGACGATCCTTGGAGGTACCGGAGTCTTCGCAGGCGCAACGGGGACCGGCAAGCTTTGGGCGATCCCCACCGGCGCCCCCGAGTTCAGTGACACCGCCCATTTCCGGGGAACAATCACACTCCCCGCTTAGCACCTCGGGAGCGTGAGCCGAGCGAGCCGCCAGCGCAGACAACGGGAGGAAGGGCATGACCCAGACGCGCTGGCGCCTCGCGGACGGCGACGGCTTCGGCAGGCTCCCTGTCTCATCCGCTATCGCCGCCCGTTGTGACTACGAGAACGAGCCACACGATGAGCACCACGGTTGCCGCGCAGCAACCGAGGTAGATCAGAGCCAGCCACTTCACGCCTTCGTCTTACCCCGGTCGACTCTTCATACATAACCGTCGCGGTCATCCGCCGATCTCGGCGGATTCGTCGAGGATCAGGAAGTATCGAGCGATGGGCAGGAGCGTGAACCCCGCCGCCTCGTACGCCGCCCGCGCCGGTTGGTGTCCCTGGTCGCCGCCCGTTTCCACGACGGCGATGTCCATGCCACGGCTGCGCATGTGCTCGGTCGCGAACTCGGTGAGCCGAGAGCTGATGCCGCGCCGTTGATAGTCAGGGTCGACGCCGATGATGTCGATCACGCCCATCCCCTCATGAAAGACGTTGAGGGCGACCGCGACGAAACCGACCGGCCGTTCATCCGTGAGCGCGACGAACACATCCCGTTCCTCATTCGTGCAGGCGGATCGGACCGCGTCAGCCTGGTCTTCCTTCCAGTCTGGGTGCAAGCGGAGGAAGATGTCGTCGCCGAGGACCTGCCGTACTGAGGCGAAGACAGGTTCCCACGCGCGAAGGGAGAACTCAACGATGGCCCCAAGGTCGTCCTTGCGGAACTCACGAATGATCGGCTCCTCGGCCATGGCGTCGATACGGTATCCCGCCTCGACGCGCCGCTTCGCCAGCGGTGAGGGAAGCGGAGTTCACGGTGCAGTAGATGCCAAGCGATAGCTCCCAGATCGCCTCCGGGATCGTCGCGATGCCCTGGGCGAGTGCCTGGTCTAATTCGCCGCATGAAGTTCGACCGCCACACGCTCGTGCTGCTCGTGCTTCGGCCCGATGCGCCTGAGCTCACGGACGAGGAGGCGACCGAGCTCCAGAGTCGGCATCTCGCCTTCCGAGCCGAGCTGCGCGACCGCGGCCTCCTCCTCGCCGGAGGGCCGCTTGTCGACCAGGACGACGAGCGCCTACGCAGCATCTCGATCTGGACGTGCGACCCCGAGACTGCGCGCCGAGTCAGCAACGATGACCCTGCGGTGCGGGCGGGCAGGCTCGCGGTCGAGGTGATGACCTGCATGGTCCCCGCGGGCAACATCCGCTTCGAGCACGTGTCCGCGCCGCGGTCGCTCGCCGATGCGGCCGAGGACTGACGACCGTCCGGTCCCTAGTGGGAACTGTCCCACTCGCTCAGCCGAGCTCTCGGTCGAGGCCAAAGTCGTCGAAGAGCTCCGGCCGGCCGGCGAAGCCGGTGATCCCCGCGATCTCGTCGCCCTGGACGGCGAACACCATCACGCCGTAGGCGTCCCCCTCCGCGTACGCGGCGAGCGCGGGCTGGCCGTTCGCCCTGGTCGGCACGGCTCGATCAGGTCGAGCCTGCCCTCGAGCGGCACGGCTGCGAAGAAGCCGACGATCGAGCCGTCTCCTCTGCTCGCTCGCGCTCGAGGCGTCCATGGGCCCGCTGCAGCGCGCTGTTGACGGCGGCGACCGAGGCTCCCTGCCAGGGAGGATGACGATGACGGACATCACGATCGCGTCGTTCGAGCCTCGGGGTAGCCGTCCCAGTTCGGGGCAGTGTGAACACCTGCATGCCCCAGGCGCTGACGCCGAGCGTCGCCCTCGCCCGCCGCGCCAGGCCGCTGTCGAAGATCGGCTCCATCCCTGTCTGGCTCCGTTGCTTCACTCAATCCGGACCGGACCGGAAACTCATCGCTGTACCATCCGGCGTCGGGCGGTTAGCTCAGCTGGCAGAGCACCTGCTTTACACGCAGGGGGTCGGCGGTTCGATCCCGTCACCGCCCACTTAGAAAGGCGATGCAAACGGCGCTATTTTCGCCGTCACGCCAGCGGAGGCACATCTCCAATCGCTAGATGTCAACTCGGACTGTCAACTCTGAGGCGCGGCAGCAAGGCTGCGTACGGTCGTACTTCCGACTGAACGGCACCTTCGTCTCCGGCTACTGGCGGAACTCGCCGTCCGATGGCCAGCCGACCTGTCGCATCATCCGCTGCTGATCGGAACGCTGCAGAGGGCCTGTCACCGACGTCGTCGGTGACGTCTTAGCACGCGGCCAAATAGATGCCAGAGAAGGCTCCCTCGTAGAACGATGAACTCATCGCACACGTTGCTCACCTTGGTAGTCAGGTCGTCTAGGTCACTCTGGACCTGCGCGCTGCCTCGTCGCCGGATTCGACGATTCAGGTTCTCAGAAACGTGGGCCGTTGATCCCGCAAATCGTTTCGTCCGATTTGGACGTTGCGTAAGCGCAGGCGGATCGGGGATGCTCCGCCGATGCTGGTTTGCGAGGAATGCCGCTGCGTCTCCGAAACCGCCCGGGGCTGGCTCGCTTTCATCGCCGAAGACCCGGACGACAGCGAGGGGCCGGAGGTCGCGACGTACTGACCCCCGTGCCGATCGCAAGCTCAGGCCTGCGGATCACGCCGCCGGTTACGACCGAACGTTCAGGCTGCCGCAGCCGTGAGCTGACGGGTTACGCGATACCGGGCCGACTCGGATAGCGAGGCGGCCTACAAGCGGCATGTCGAGACGGCTTCGTCCGGCACGAAGTCGGCGTGGTGGCGGCGAGTAGAGACACTGGCTACCCCGGCTGCCAGGAAGGATCGCTTGCGTAGCAGGCTGGCTGTGACAGCAAGGGGTTCTTGACGCCGCAGTTGAGGGCCCCGGGTCTCGACGAGATGGAGCCCGCTGCCGTCTGCGTTGATCACGGCGAAGCGGTTCTCGGTGCCGTCGTATTGGCCCGGCTTGTTCAACGAGTCCGCCCCGCTCTTAAAGATGATCTGTCGGCCGTCGGGAGACCAGGCGGGAGACTCGTTCTCGGTAGAGAGCTTCTCGTTCGTGAGCCTGCGCAGTCCTCTCCCGTTCGCGTTGATCACGTAGAGCTCCGGGTACCCGCCGCCGTCGAGGCTGACCTGGCGGATGAAGACGATCCGCCGGGAATCCGGCGACCAGTCGAGGTTGCGCCCGTAGGCCGAGTACGCGATCGAGATCCGCTTCCGGTGCGAGCCGTCTGGCCGCGCCACGTACAGCGCTTGCATGCCTGCGGTCCCGTAGATGAACGCGATCAGCTTGCCGTTGGGTGAGAGCTGCGGACTATCGACGCTGGCGTAGCCGTCCCGGCCCCTTGGCAGCGTCAGCAGGTCGCGCAGCGCGCCACCCTTGACCGGAACGGCCAGGACAAGCGGTTGTGGGCCTGCCGACTGTTTGCGTTTGTCATAGCGGGCGGCCGCAACCACAACGAAACTTCCGTCCCGCGACCACGACGGCACCAGCTTGTCCGGGTCGACAGAATCTCTCAGGGATTCGTTGCTGCGCGCCGTCGCCGAGAGCAACTTCCGCGCGCCGCTGCCGTCCGCCTTCATCAGCCACAGCTCACCCATCCCCGCCGGGCCCGACGGACGGACGTGAGCGATCAGGCGACCGTCAGGCGACCAGGACGGGCGGCCACCCCACACAGCCGTCAACCGTCGTTCACCACTCCCGTCGAGCCGGCTGCTCCAGATCCCCTTCCGACACACCGTGCCGCCCTCCGAATCGAGGCGACAGGGAGCGGCCTCGCGGTAGTACGCGATCAGACCCTGCCGTCCCGGATAGGTGGTCTCCGCCGGCGACGCGGACGACGCAGACGCCAGGAAAGCCAGCACCAAGGTAACGCAGCTGGCTCCAGCTCTCACCGCGCCAGTCTCCCGCGCGTACTGAAGCCGGTCAAGCCGGCGGCTGCGTCCACAAGGCGAGCGCCGCGGGCGTCGTGAATCAGTCATCGGTCGATCTCCGAAGTGCAGGACGGCGAACCTCTGGGTTCGCGCCAGGCTGGTCGTGATAGTCAAGCTATCCCGTTTCCGTGCGTTTTTGGGCCACGTTTGGGCCACGGCGGCGGATGCTCCCGCTAGCCTCGCCGGATGATGCTCGCCGGCGTTCGCTCAGCTTGACCTGTCAGCCGCGCCAACTTAACGTCGAGCGATCTCGATGCGGGGTCGGACTAGAACGAGCGAGGGAGGACGAGGATGTCGGTGATCATGGTGCAGTGGGTTAAGGGAGATCCACATCGGCTTGAGGAGTACGCCGCGCAGAATCCCGAAGGGATCCCGGAAATCGTTGCGCAGGCGAAAGAGCATGGTCTCATTGCCCATCGCTTCTACGGCTCAGAAGAGCAGATCCTTATTGCCGACGAGTGGCCTGACGAGGAGAGCTTCGTCCGCTTTGCCGAGGCAGCGCGGTCACGGATCGAGCCAATGTTCGAAGCGGCTGGTCTTACTGCCGAGCCTCCCACGTTCTGGCGGAAGCTCGAAACGCACGACGAAGTCGGCTGGGGAGCCTGACCCAATAGACCAGGTCGGCGTTGTCGGCTCACTGGTACGTCGACGTTGATGCTGGCCGGCGTCCCAGTGCTCGCCGACGCGGTCGCGGAGCTCGCCGACACCGTCAGGTCGACTGGCGCCGATCAGCTCGCCAACCGGCTCGAGTTGCCCTCGACGACCGTGTGGCGCTCAGGCCAAACTTGCCGCCTGTCGCCACAGCGACACGCCGAGAGCGATAAGCGCGGCGAGAAAGAGCGCGAAGCCGGCGAGCAGCGCGAGAAAGGCGACGTCCGAAGCGAGCAGGAGCAGGTCGCCAGCGAGCACGAGGAAAGCGCTGACGGCAGCGGCCCAGCCGATCCAGCGTGCGTAGACACCTCCGGTCAGGATCGCCGCCGCGAGTGTCGCGAGGTACAGCCCGAGGGCCAGGAACGCCGCGAAGAACAGGTCGTCGGTCAGGTTGCCCGCCGCGTCGAAGGCGGTCAGGTACGACTGCTTGGCCCCACCGGAGGCATCGGCCCAACTGTCGGCCAGCTCCTTCATGACCGCCCCTCCCACCACCCCCGCGGATCCGAGCGCCCCCATGAGCACGAGGAAGGGCTGTCCAAGGCGGGCCCAATCTCGTCCGGCTCCCTCAGCGAAGGTGCGAGAAACGACGGTGAGCGCACCAACCGTCAGCAGCACCCCGATCAAGTCCACCACACGGTTGGCGATGAAGAATCCGCTGTCGGCGACAGCCCGCACCGCATCGCCCGGTTCGCCGCTCCAATCGGGCTCGGACACTGTCGCGACAAGCTGGCCGAGTGCACCGGCAACGGCGGCAACAGCTCCGACGCGCAAGATCCTGTAATCGCCCGTGGTGGCGACGATACACCGGTAGTACAACCGGGTGCATGTCTGGGAAATCGAGGCTTCTCGCCCGCGTGATGCTCGCCGGCGTCCCAGTGCTCGCCTACGCGGTCGCGGAGCGCGCCGACACCGTCAGACCGACCGGCGCCGATGCACTCGCCAACCGGCTCGAGGTTGCCCTCGCCGACGGCGTGGCGTTGCTGGCGCTCACGATCGACGAACGCGCGATCATCTTGGCCGCGCTCGAAGATCCAGCGGAAGGGCTGGCCGAAAATTCGCGCCGTGCTCCTGAACGAGCACGAGTGGCGGCAGCGCGAAGGGCTCGATCCTTGAACACGGACTCGCCTTGTGTTTCGATGACGGTGTGTTGCGCCGCGCCGCAGCGGTCATTGTTCTGCTCCTCGCGGTGATCGTCGGGATGCTGACCGCATGGCAATGGGGAGTCCTCATCCTCTTTGGCGCGATCTTTCTGTTTGGCGTCGGCTACTTGGCTGGGGTCGAGATCGACGCGACACAACGCTGGGGTCGCGCCGTCGCAGGCGATGACCCGGACGATGAGGGACACTGGAGTCGCCGCCAGCGTCACAAGCGTTGACTGGGTTCGGAGCGTGCACTGACGTCGTTGCGGCCGGCGGCCTCTGGCTCATCGCCGACGATCCTGGCCGTTCGCGGGTGTCATGTCACGGTCACAACGTGAGATAGTTGTCTTAAGGCGAGCGCCGATGGGCCGCCACCTGGCGCTCGCCCAACCCCGAAAAACCCCCCGAACCCACCCGCGCCGTACTGGCATGCTGTGACCACCGGGCGCGACGGGAGGCGGCCCACCGTCGCGCCTGCGAACCTCACGCCTGCACCCGCGCGTCGGGGGTCGACCCGGCCTCGAGAACACCTCCACCGCCGACACCCGGAACCGCCGCACTTCAACGCCAAGTGCTGCGACAGGAATAAGCGCTTCGCTTTGCGGGCCGAGTCAGAAGTACCACTCCTAGGGCTTTCCTAGCGCAGCGCCCGACGTCCGCGTCCGAGACGCAGCCGAGGACGGCACGTCCGGCGCGCGAGCCTCCGACGACGAACGACGAGTGGCGGGCCGAATCAGATGGCGTGGGCGAGCTTCACGTTCTTCTGCCCGGAGTGCTGGGAGCGGGAGTTCGGTGAAGTCGACGCCCGCCCCCGCGCTCCGAGAATCAAGGCTCGGCACCTAGCCGGGGCTCGTACTGATGCCCCCGTTGAAGAGCGCGAGCAAGAACGCCGTGACGACGACTGAAAGAGTCAGCAGTCTGGCCTTCATCGCGATTCCCCCTCTCGTGTAGCTGTAACCACTCGACGGGGGACGAGGCTTGCCTCTTCCACGTTCAGCGGAGTGCCCGGAAGCTTGGCTCTTGAGGCCTACCGCCCGAGAGCGGTGAACGGGGCATAACGTCAGAACACGCACGAACCGTGTCTCGGGTCAACCATGCGGGTTTGTGACGCGTCGTCGCGTGCTGTCGCGCTATCGGCTGGGCTTTGCAGCAGGGAGTCGGCGGTTCGATCCGAACACCGCCCACTTGACAGAGCCCCAGCGGTCAGCCGGGCGCGCTTGGGGTCGGACGCCGTCGACGGGCGCCCGCCGTAATGGCGATCGCCGCAAGCGCGGCGAGTAGGGCGCCCACAACAAGCAACACGATGCCGACCCAGAGCGCCGCATCGAGCTCGGCTCCGATGCTCAGCTCGGATGCAACTCCTCGGGATCCGTCGGAGTTCATGACGACTGCGCTCCAGCTGCCGTCCTCCGGCTCCCATTCGAGCGTCTGCTCGCCAGACCCACTCGTGGATGACGCCCAGAAGTCCTGGTCGCCGGGAGGAGCGGTCGGCGCATCGCCCCGGCGGTGCACGTACTCCGGGTCCTCACCGATGTCGGTGACGACGGAGCGATCGACGTCGTTCAGGTACTCCTCGACGTCGGTGTCCCGGGCGATGCCCACGAAGACATCGCGGTCGCTCTCGCTGCGGATTCGGACGTCACCGAGAATCGCCCGCGCAGCGCGCTCGGAACCGCCGAAGTCCACGTCGGCGCTGTCGGAGACGATTGCATACGTCGCCGTGGAGAAATCCTCGCTCGGGGACATCAGGAAGCCATCGTCGTCGCGCTGGACTTGATCGACCACGACGAGGGCCGCACCCCCAGCGAGCATCGGCAGCGACAGCAGCGCCGCGATGATGCCCACGACGATGAGTGCGACCCGTCCAGCTCCGCCCCGCGGCGCAGGCTGTGCCGCAGTGGTCTGGGCAGCAGGCGACGTCCGATCCAGAGCTGTCCCTGCCGGGGACCCTTCGGGCGCGATCGCCGCTGCTCCGGTCGGGTCGTCCTCGCCCTGATCGAGTCGGAACGGTGGATAGGAGTCCGTCATCAGGAACGCGTACGCAAGAACCCGTGCGACCCAGCGGTCGAGGCCGAGGACGAGATCGAACAGCCCGCGGGGATACCGCGCCGTGAACAGCAGCGCGATACCTGCAAACAGCACGAGGATCCCAATGAGCCCACCGCCATACCACCAGTCCCACCCGCCGTGGTCTTGAGCCTCGCCGGCCGCAGACCCGGCGCCCCCGACGAAAATCCCGACCAGGATGTACTGCGGGATCGCGAGCAGCCACCACTTCACGAGCACCAGCCCGCGCGAGAGCCGCTCCGGGTACGCGACGGCGAGTGTCGCCGGATAGTCAGGTTGCTCGTCGAGCGTGAACGGCGGGTAGCGGTCGGTGCCCAGCGCCCCGTACGAGTAGTACGAGACGCGCCAGGTCCAGCGCAGCACGCCGACGTTGAAGTCGAAGATGCCCCGGGGATAGCGACCGGTGAACAGGATCGCGAAGAAGGCGACAATCGTCAGCACGACGAAGGCGATCCAGAGGAAGAACAGCACGACGAAGTGCGGGATCGCGAGCAGCCACTTCACGAGCCAAAGCCAGCGGCTCAGTTGCGGGTCCAGGCGGCCTTCGAGTCGAACCGGGAAGGCGGTGCGGTCTGCCAACGTCGTTCCTTTCGTTCCCTCCGGTCAGGGCACTCTTGCACGGTGGCGCGACCGCGTGCGGCGGGGCCGGTCTCGTGCGCGGCGCCTCAGCCTGAAGCGCCGGTCTCGTCGTGCGTCGCCCCGACCGGCTTCGATTCCGGTGAGCCGCGCTGGCGCAGGTAGATCGTGAAGACCGCCATCGTCCCCACGGCGAGGAATTCCGACTGCCAGTTCTCGAGCGAGCGCTCCCAGAAGTCGGCGCTGCGCACGTACTCGCCCCAGGTCAGCGAGGGTTCCCCGTGCTCGCGCCGTTCCTCGTCTGCCGCGCGCCAGTTGTTCAGCGACTGGCCGCCCCACGAGAGGAGAAAGATCGCCGCCATCGCGAGCACGAGCGAGTTCTCGTACATGAACCGCTGCCAGCCTCGTCCGTGCTGGGCCCCGGCCGGAGCATCCGTGGGAGCATGGCGACCGAGGAGTTGCTCGCGCTCCGATTCACGCCCAGCCCGCTCGAACCGCTTCGACTCGTTCGACCCCTTCTGCACGAGCCAGACCGTCACGAGAATGAAGAGCGTGAACTGAAGGAACTCCGACTGCCAGTTCTCGAGCACCGCACCGCCGAAGTCGGGAGAGAGCACGTAGTCCAGCCACGACAGCGTCCGGCCGTCGTGGGCGAGCTGGTCGGCGTTGAACGCGTGCTGGCCGGCGAACGACTGGCCGACGAGCGCCGCCAGGAAGATGACGCCGAAGAAGAGCGAGAGCCCATTCTCGAACGCGAAGCGCCTCAATCGACCACCAGCGCCACGCCGATCCAGAGCGCGAGCCCACCGAGGATCAGCAGCCAGTAGATCGCGAACATCACCCGCACCTCGTCCGGGTTCCCGCGGAAACAAGAAAACGAACCGCCGGGTTAGAGTCGCCAGATGCGACCGCGGAGCCTGAAGCCGCCGCTGCGCTCGCGGCCGTCGTGGTGGCTCGAGGAGGCGCGCTCGTTCAGGCCCGACCCGATCGAGCCGCCCCTCGCGGGAGCGATCGACGTCGACGTGGCGATCGTCGGCGGCGGCTACACCGGGCTCTGGACCGCGCTCGCCCTGCGCGAGCGCGACCCTTCCGCGAGCGTCGCCTTGCTCGAGGCGTGCGAGATCGGCGACGGCCCGAGCGGCCGCAACGGCGGCTTCCTGCACGGCTACTGGTCGTCGATCGCAACGCTGCGCTCCGTGCTCGGCGACGGCGCCGCCCTCCAACTCGCCCATGCGTCGAGCCGGATCGTCCCCGCCGTCCGGGCGTTTCTCGAGCAGCGCGGCGAGGACGTCTGGCTACACGAAGGCGGGCTGCTGAAGGTCGCGGCCTCCGCGGCCGAGGACACGGCGGTTGAACGGTCGCTGCAGGCGGCGCACGAGCTCGGAGTCGAGGAAGAGGCGGTCGCCGCCGACCCCCGGCACCGGGTCGACTCGCCCCGCTTCCGCCGCGGCGTCTTCTTTCGCGACGGCGCGACGGTGCAGCCGGCGCGGCTCGCGCTGGCGCTGAAGCGGGCCGCTCGGGATGCCGACGTCCAGCTCTTCGAGCACACGCCCGTGACCGCGGTTCAACACGGAAGGCTCGATACACCGGCCGGAACCGTCCGCGCGGCCGAAATCGTGCTCGCGTTGAACGCGTGGGCGACGGGCTGGCCGCTCGGCCGGTGGCAGACGACGTTCGGCAGTGCCGTCGTCCTGACGGAGCCGGTCCCGGAGCTGCTCGAGCAGGTCGGCTGGGCGCGCGGCGAGGCGGTCACGGACGGCCGCATGTTCCTCCACTACTTCCGCACGACGCCCGACGGCCGCGTCCTGATGGGAAGCGGCTCCGGGCGGCTGGAGCCCGGCGGCCGGGTCGGCGCAGGCGTGCTCGACGACCTGCCGGCGCAGGCGCGCGCGCACCAAGGCCTGCGTCAGCTCCTCCCCGCTCTCGCGAACGCGCGCATCGCGGCTCGCTGGAGCGGCCCGATCGACGTCTCCGCCGACCGGCTGCCCCGCTTCGGCACCGTCCCGGGCACGCGGATCCACTACGGCGCCGGCTACTCAGGCAACGGCGTCGGGCCGAGCTGGCTCGGCGGCCAGATTCTCACCTCGCTCGCGCTCGGCATTCAGGACGAGTGGACCGTGCTGCCACTCGTCGACCGCCACTCCCGCCGGCTGCCGCCGGAGCCGTTTCGTTACGTCGGTGGCCGGGTCGTCCGCTGGGGGACGCTCGCCTCGGAGAAGGCCAGCGGCGCGGGCCTACGGCCGTCGGCCGCCGCCCGCGCCGCCGCCGCGGTCCCACGGCTGTTGCGGCTGCCGATCGGGACGCGCTAGATCAGATCCGGCAGGTGGCACGGCCGTTCTTGACCAGGTACTGCTGGTGGTACTCCTCCGCCGGCCAGAAGGTCGACGCGGCAGTGATCTCCGTCGCAATCGGCTTGCCGAAGCGGGCCTGCGCGCGCGTCTTCGACTCGGCCGCGACCTCCGCCTGCTCGGGCGTGTGGGTGAAGATCGCCGAACGGTACTGGGTGCCGACGTCCCAGCCCTGGCGGTTCACCTGGGTGGGGTCGTGCAGGCTCCAAAAACGGTCGACGAGCTCGCCGTACGAGACCTCGCTCGGGTCGAACGTGACCTCGACCGCCTCGGCGTGGCCGGTCGTACCGCTGCAGACCGTCTTGTAGTCGGGCTCGTCGACGTGGCCGCCGGTGTAGCCGACCTGGACGTCGGTGACGCCCGGCGTGTTGCGAAAGTCGACCTCGACGCCCCAGAAGCAGCCGGCCGCGAACGTTGCGGTCTCGGTCATGTCCGCTCCAGGTCGAGGGCGCACGAGTTGATGCAGTAGCGCTGGCCCGTCGGGCCGGGGCCGTCCGGGAAGACGTGGCCGAGATGCCCACCGCATGCGGCACACGTCACCTCGGTGCGGACCATCCCGTAGCTCGTGTCGGTCTCGGTGACGACGCTCGCGAGGCCTGCCGGCTCGACGAAGCTCGGCCATCCGGAACCGGAGTCGAACTTGGCCTCCGAGCGGAAGAGCTCGGCGCCGCAGCCGGCACAGCGGTAGACGCCGGGATCCTTCGTGTCGTTGTACTCGCCGGTGAAGGCGCGCTCCGTGCCCTTGCGTCGGAGCACCTCGTACTGCTCCGGCGTGAGCTCCGCGCGCCACTCGGCGTCCGTCTTCTGCGTCTTCATGTCCATGCGGTCACGGTAGCGATCCTCTGATTACAGCCCGATTAAGCCTGCGGGAGCACGAACGCGGCAATCGCAACGAAGTGGACGGCGGCGGCCCCGATCACGAGCAGGTGGAAGATCTCGTGGTAGCCGAACGTCGCTGGCGCGGGGTTCGGGCGCCGGAACGCATACGCGAGCGCACCGAGCGTGTAGAGGCCACCGCCGACGAACACGAGCACGGCGGGCGTGATCCCGAGGTCGAACATCTCCGGGACCGCGACGACGCCGACCCAACCGAGCGCGATGAAAACGAGCGCGGTCAGCCACTTGGGCGCGTCGACCCAGGCCAGGTTGAGCACGAGACCCGCGGCCGCGCCCGCCCAGACGACGATCAGGATCGCGTCGGCGACCGCTCCGTCGAAAGCGAGCAGCGCGAAGGGCGTGTACGTGCCGGCGATCAGCAGCAGGATCGTCGAGTGGTCGAGCCGGCGCATCCACAGGCGCACGCGCGTCGACTTCCAGTCGACCCGGTGGTACAGGGCGCTGACGCCGAACATCGCCGCCAGCGCGGCAGCATAGATCCAGGTCGCGAGCAGCTCGCGACCCGAATCGGAGACCGCGACCAGGACGACGCCGGCCACGAGCGCGACATAGAAGGCGTACTGGTGGAAAACTCCGCGTAGGCGAGGCTTCAGCGAGGCATCCATGCCCGGAAGTCTGCCAACTTCGCTGATCGCTGACCAGCGTCCGCGAAAGCGGCCCCCGACCGACGGTTCCAGGCGCTCTACGCCGCACCTGTCCCGGCCGCGCTGTGGATCCCCCGATCGAGGCAGCAGCGTCTCAAGCCTGTTGTCCATCCTGCCGACAGGTGAGTGCCGCCCATGTGCCCGACTCTGGGCACGAGAGGAAGGAAGGTACGCGATGAAACGGTTGCAGCTCGGCCTCATTTTGATTTTCATCCTCGTGTTCGCGAGCGCCGCGATCGCCGGGAAGGGTGGGGGCAGCGGCGCTGTCAAAGGCGTGATCACCGTCCCCGACACCACGTACGCCGGCACGACGACCGCGACGGTGAACCCAGGTGGTTCGGATACATACGTGTTCGCCCAGTGCTACGCGCCCGACTTCGGTGGCACGTACGTCTACGCGAAGTACTTCCCGGTCGACGCAGCCAATCAGGCTCAGATCGGCCCGCTGTCGTCCAGCCTGTGGCCGGGCGGAAACGCCTCGTGCCGGGCCCAGGAAGGCTACTTCGCGAGGGCCGGCTTCGGACGCTGGGTGTCGCTCGCCACCACCACGTTCCGCGTCACCGGCTGAGCCGCCCCAGCCGGCCTGACTCGAGATCGCGCCTCCCGGAGGGAGAGTCGAACTCTCCCTCCGGGCTCGCACAGAAAACCTAGGCCGCCTTTGCCTTGACGACGCCCCGCACCTCGCCGGCGCGGTTCCGCTTCGTCTTCAGAACCACGTCTGCCTTGCCTGCAAGCGCCTGCTTCACCACTGCCTGCGCCACCGCACGTGAGCGGAAGGTCGTGACAAGCTTGGCGCCGTTGGCGCACGGAGCGCAGAGACGGATCACACTCACGGTCCCGGCAGCGGGATACCGCAGCTCCGCCGCCTTCACTTGCCCCGTCAGTCCCGAGAACGTCAGCGTCCAAGTCGCCGTGGAGGACTTCGCAACTGTTACCGCCCCTGCGAGCGCGCCACGAGCGTTCGCGACGTTTCCGGCCGGGCGCGGCTTCGTCATCTGCTTCGCCGTCATGGCCGTGTTGAGCCGGTAACCCGCTGTGGCCGCGGACGCCGCGGTCTTGCCGGCGCCTGCAAGCGTCGGTCCGATCAAGGCGCACAGCGCGAGCGTGACCGCGATCGAGATTGCCTTCTTCATGTCAGCCCCTCCTCGTCGTTTGATCGGACGAGCCCGCACGACGCACTCTCTGGCCGCTCGCGCTCCCTCCGTTGCACGCCACTCGCCGCATCCGCTGTGCCGTGTCATCGTAGTCGCGAGTGACGGCCGCACTGTGAAGCCGCTGTAAAACCTGCGAGTGGGAGGCCCATTCACTCGGGCCTCCCACTCGTCAGACCTTCCCGCGCTGCCCTTACTTCTTGGGCCGCACGGTGATGCCGGCGGAACCTTGCGGGGTCCCGTCGCCGAACGTGTACGTCACGGTCGGGTACACGCCCTGAACCCTGTTCACGGGGGTTCCCTGCAGTGCGCTCGGGTTGTACTTGATCGAGATCACGTACGTGCCGGGCTGGGTGACCGTGAACTGCACCTGGCCGGTGCTCGGGTTGTAGGTCACCGGACCCTGGGCCGAGCTCTTCGTGCACGTCGCGTAGTCCCACAGGATGACCTGCCCGATGTCCTGGATCGGAATCGGAGGCCAGTTGGGGCTGACGCTCGTGTGCGTCTGCGACACCGTCACCGTGTACGGCACCTGAGCTGCCGTCACCGTGATCTGGTTGTAGTAGAAGAACACGCCCGGAGCGACGCTGCTGATCGTCCCCTTGTTGATGTTGTAGTCGAGGAACTGGTAGCTCGTCGCGCCGGCCTTGTAGTCCGCGCACGTCGTCTGCGTCGGCAGGATCTGCGCCGTCTGGCGGTAGATCGTCGCCTGCGCCTGGTTCGAGGTCACCGTGTTGCCGTTGAACGTCGTGCTCGCCGTCGCGATGTTCGTGATCGACGAGACCGTCATGTCGGCGGCCTGGATCGTGTACGTCCCCGTGCACGTCCTGGTCGCCGTGGGTGCGAGCGACCCGGTCGGGCACGTCACCGTTGCGATCTTGTTGTCGGTGATCGTGAACGGACCGGGCAGCGTCACGTTGCCGGTGTTCGTGATCACGTACGTGTACGTGATCACCTGGCCGACTGCGCTGTAGACCGTCGGGCTGGCGCTCTTCGTGAGCGACAACGCCGGGTTCTGATCGGCCGGGACGTCCTCGGAAGCACACGCCTCCGCAGCCCCACCGGCACCATCGTTGACACACGCCGTATTCGCATACGAACCCGCATCCAGGTCGGCCTGCGTCACCGTATGCGACGCCGTGCAGTTCAACGACGCGCCCGGCGCCAACGACGAACCGTTCGCCGGGCTGCAGACGAGACCGCTGACCTTCGGATCAGTCACCGTCACCGACGCCAACGTCACGTTGCCGGTGTTCGTCGCCACGATCGTGTAATTGATCACGTCACCGACCGAGTCGAAGCTCTGCTCGGTCGCCACCTTCGTCATCGACAACGCCGGATTCTGATCGGCCGGGACGTCCTCGGAAGCACACGCCTCCGCAGCCCCACCGGCACCATCGTTGACACACGCCGTATTCGCATACGAACCCGCATCCAGGTCGGCCTGCGTCACCGTATGCGACGCCGTGCAGTTCAACGACGCGCCCGGCGCCAACGACGAACCGTTCGCCGGGCTGCAGACGAGACCGCTGACCTTCGGATCAGTCACCGTCACCGACGCCAACGTCACGTTGCCGGTGTTCGTCGCCACGATCGTGTAATTGATCACGTCACCGACCGAGTCGAAGCTCTGCTCGGTCGCCACCTTCGTCAGCGACAACGCCGGCTTCTGTACGGCGGTCACGGTCTCGATCGTCCGGATTCGAGTCAGTGCCGTTCGCGGACGCCTTCGCCGTGTTCGTCACCGAGCCCGAATCGAGATCCGCCTGCGTGATCGTGTACGAGGCCGTGCACGTCATCGAGCCACCAGGCGCAAGCCCACCAGCCGGACACGTCACCGTCGCCTTGTCATCCGCCACCGTCACCGGACCCGCCAACGTCACATTGCCGGTGTTCGTGACCAGATAGCTGTACGAGATCACATCACCAACCGAGTCATACGACGTCGGCGACGCCGTCTTCACCAACGACAACGCCGGCTTCTTGTCCGCGGTCACGGTCTCATCGTCCGGATTCGAATCAGTGCCGTTCGCGGACGCCTTCGCCGTGTTCGTCACCGAGCCCGAATCGAGATCCGCCTGCGTGATCGTGTACGACGCCGTGCACGTCATCGAGCCCCAGGCGCAAGCCCACCAGCCGGACACGTCACCGTCGCCTTGTCATCCGCCACCGTCACCGGACCCGCCAACGTCACATTGCCGGTGTTCGTGACCAGATAGCTGTACGTGATCACATCACCAACCGAGTCATACGAGCGTCGGCGACGCCGTCTTCACCAACGACAACGCCGGCTTCTTGATCCGCGGTCACGGTCTCATCGTCCGGATTCGAATCGGTGCCGTTCGCGGACGCCTTCGCCGTGTTCGTCACCGAGCCCGAATCGAGATCCGCCTGCGTGATCGTGTACGAGGCCGTGCACGTCATCGAGCCACCAGGCGCAAGCCCACCAGCCGGACACGTCACCGTCGCCTTGTCATCCGCCACCGTCACCGGACCCGCCAACGTCACATTGCCGGTGTTCGTGACCAGATAGCTGTACGAGATCACATCACCAACCGAGTCATACGAGGTCGGCGACGCCGTCTTCACCAACGACAACGCCGGCTTCTTGTCCGCGGTCACGGTCTCATCGTCCGGATTCGAATCAGTGCCGTTCGCGGACGCCTTCGCCGTGTTCGTCACCGAGCCCGAATCGAGATCCGCCTGCGTGATCGTGTACGAGGCCGTGCACGTCATCGAGCCACCAGGCGCAAGCCCACCAGCCGGACACGTCACCGTCGCCTTGTCATCCGCCACCGTCACCGGACCCGCCAACGTCACATTGCCGGTGTTCGTGACCAGATAGCTGTACGAGATCACATCACCAACCGAGTCATACGAGGTCGGCGACGCCGTCTTCACCAACGACAACGCCGGCTTCTTGTCCGCGGTCACGGTCTCATCGTCCGGATTCGAATCAGTGCCGTTCGCGGACGCCTTCGCCGTGTTCGTCACCGAGCCCGAATCGAGATCCGCCTGCGTGATCGTGTACGACGCCGTGCACGTCATCGAGCCACCAGGCGCAAGCCCACCAGCCGGACACGTCACCGTCGCCTTGTCATCCGCCACCGTCACCGGACCCGCCAACGTCACATTGCCGGTGTTCGTGACCAGATAGCTGTACGAGATCACATCACCAACCGAGTCATACGAGGTCGGCGACGCCGTCTTCACCAACGACAACGCCGGCTTCTGGTCCGCGGTCACGGTCTCATCGTCCGGATTCGAATCAGTGCCGTTCGCGGACGCCTTCGCCGTGTTCGTCACCGAGCCCGAATCGAGATCCGCCTGCGTGATCGTGTACGAGGCCGTGCACGTCATCGAGCCACCAGGCGCAAGCCCACCAGCCGGACACGTCACCGTCGCCTTGTCATCCGCCACCGTCACCGGACCCGCCAACGTCACATTGCCGGTGTTCGTGACCAGATAGCTGTACGAGATCACATCACCAACCGAGTCATACGAGGTCGGCGACGCCGTCTTCACCAACGACAACGCCGGAGCCGCGATCAGCGTGTTCGTGATCGTGCAGGTGACGTTCTCGCCACCACTGATGTTGACCGTCGCCGACACCGAGCCCGCCGTGCCGGTCGTGCCGTCCGTGCACGACCACGTGCCGACGGTGTAGCCGGCCTGCGCCGTCTCGGCGATCGTGTGGTTCCCGGCCGTGACGGTCGCGGCGGTACCGGAGGTCGTCGAGTTCCCGTCGATCGTGAGCGGGAAGTCGCTGACGCCCTTGTACCCCGCACCCGTCTCGCCGAGATTGTCGACGGTCTTGACGAGCGTGAGCGTGCCGGTCGACTGGACGTTGTTGAACGTGCAGGTCACGACCTCGCCCGGGTTTGGATCGATCCCGGAGATCGTGGTTCCGCTCAACGTGCCGGTGGTTGTCGTGCCGTCGGCCTTCAGGCACGACGCCGTCGAGAGCTGCCAGCCCGACGCGACAGTCTCAGCGACCGTGTGATTCGTGGTCGAGCTCACGGGAAGCAGCGGGCTCGTGCCGTCTCCGTTCGTGCTGAAGGCCGAAACCCCGTCGAGGGTGAAGGAGAAGGTGGCCGTCGTCGTGTTCGGAGTGGCGTCCTTCACGATCCTGATGAATCCCGCGTCCGGGACGAAGACACAGTCCGAGGGATCGGAGTTCGGTTCCTGCGACGGGAAAGAGCAGACGTTGAGCAGCGTCGCCGTCGCTCCTCCAAAGTCCGAGTACTGGATGGTTGTCACCGCCACTGCGTCATCCGAGTTGCACGCCGGGTTGGCGTCGCAGTCGTTGCCGTCCTGGTGCGTCGGGCTGCCCTTGAACGGGTCACTGCCCGCGACCACCGAGGCTCGTCCCGGTCGAGGTGAAGGAGGTGATCGCGCGTCGGTCCACCGCAGCGGTCCGCACGCGAGTCGGCGACACAGGAATACAGCCGCGCCGTGCTGACCGTCGTATCGTCGTTGACGGTCAGGCAGAACGCGTAGTTCGCGAAGCCGTCGTTGTCCGTGTCGAACAGGGAACACGCGTCGCGCGTGTTGGCTCCCGACGTCGCCGTGTCGTCCCAGTTCCAGTTCACGCTGAGACTCGTTGCGCCGGGGAGGCCGTAGTCGACCGTCAGGCTGTTGAGGTCCTTCTGGCCGGTGAGATCGTCCTCGCCGCCCTGATCGATCACGGTCTGCGGCGCAGCCGAGGCGAGCCCCGCGAACGTGAGGCTCCCGCCGACCGCGAGAAGCATGGCCAGGAGGGCGAGCACGGCCCGCCGCTTGCGGCGTGCCGTTACCCCTCTTCGTGTTGACAGCCGGCTCTCAGGCCGGCTCGTTGTTGACGTGCTCATTTGCCGCATCCCTCCTGGCACTGAAACGTGTGTCTCCACGGGGTCGGGCATGGCGCAAACTGCCGCCCCCAGTGGAGCCCGGTGTATGAAGCCCGTGGTGTCGCCCAACGTCCGCCGACGCCACGGCCCAGCTGCCCTCATTGACCCAAGAAATCCCCTATCCGCAGTTCCGCAGTTGTGTGGGTGCTACCGAGCTCCAGTATTCGGGGGCCGGGAAGCGAAGACAAGGTGTGGTTCGCCCCAGCGACGCCCTAGGGCGTTTCGCCCAGCCCGTTGGATGGATTGACTACGGGAGGCGATGCTGGCACCATCTACCGAAAGCTGGTCAAAGCTCAACTTATGCGCGTGTGGGACGGGCGCATGTCCAGGGAGTAGAGGGCGCACTGACATGACTGCGGCAGTAACGCTTCCCGTCGCCGAGACGGGCAACGCCACGCGAGAAGCAGATCGACACGGCCCGATCCTGGTCGTCGACGGAGACGACGCCGACAGGTCGCTCGTCGCGACGTTGCTCGACCGCGCCGGGATGCGCACCGTCGAAGTCTCCCGGGGCGAACAGGCACTGGAGGCGGCGCGGCGCGAACGGCCGGCACTGGTCCTCCTTGACGTCTGCCTGGCGGACACCAACGGCTACGAGATCTGCCGCACGCTACGCGAGACATTCGGCGAAGATCTTCCGATCATCTTCACTTCGGGCGAGCGGGTCGATCCGCTCGACCGTACCGTGGGACTCATGCTCGGCGCCGACGACTACATCGTGAAGCCGTATTACCCGGATGAGTTACTTGCACGTGTGCGCAGATTTGTTACGCGGGCGAGCCGCCTGTATTTCACACCTCAATCCCGGTACGAGTTGACAGCTCGTGAGCTCGAAATTCTGCGGCTTCTCGCCCACGGCAGCCGGCCTGCGGACATCGCGGCGAATCTGGCAATTCGACCGAAAACGGTGTCAAATCATATGCAGCACCTTTTCGCCAAGCTTGGCGTCCACAGCCAGGCACAGGCAGTCGCGATCGCATTCCACGAGAACCTCCTCGAGGAAGACGCGGAGGCGACCTACGCCGGGATCGCCACCTTGGCCGGCTAGAGAGCGTCGCGCAGTTCGAGGCGACCGGACGGGTCTGTCGCCGCGGTGGTGCCACGGGTGAATCTACGATGCGGCCGGAGGGCCGTTAGCTCAGTTGGTAGAGCAGGGGACTTTTAATCCCAAGGTCGCTGGTTCGATCCCAGCACGGCCCACTCAGAGAAACTGCTGGTAACAGGAATTTTCAGTCAGCCGGCTTTGACCGCGCCTGGAGCCAGGGTCAACACAGGGTCAACAACCGGCCGCTGCGAGGCTTCCGTCAAGCACAAATCGGCATGTTCTGAGCCGTCGACAGCACCCGCAAATCCGTCAGTTCGCCGTATCAGGTTGCGCTGCGACAGCCAGCGACCTATCGTCAACGCGTTCGCTTGCCGCCGGTTGCATCCAGAGCATCCGAGACCGAATCGACCCCAGCACGGTCATCGAGAAGATGGATGTACGTCTCGAGAGCGGAGGCAGCCGAAGCGTGGCGAAGCCGGCGCTGAACAGCGCGGACGTCATGCGTCTCGGAGGCGACGATCGAGCCATGCGTGTGCCGTAGGACGTGGTACCCGATGAGATCAAGTCCCGCTCGCTCGCACGCAGGGTCGAGTACGCGCCGGCGGAAGTCGGTTTCGTCGATGCGACCGCCGCGCGGAGCCGTGAAGACCAGCTCGCTGCGTCCAGGGTGTCCCTGCCTCAGGCGGTGGGCCTTGAGCTCGCGGGCGAGGTGCGGTGTTATCGGGACCGATCCTGCACTGCGCTCGGTCTTTACGTCCTGCTCGCCGTCAAGCGAACGGTGTCGGCGGCGGACGAGGACTGCAGGCGCGGCTCCGACACTAGGTCGTGCCACCGAAGTGCCTTGAGCTCAGACACTCGCAGGCCCGTCTCGGCTAGGAATCTGACGAGCAGACGGTCGCCTTGGGTCGGCAGCGCGTCCAACAGCCGAATCAACTCGTCGACAGCGAGGTGGCGCCGTTTGGTCGGATCGCGACGAGGAGTCGGGAGCCGCGGCCAAGGCTTTGCCGGAATGATGCCGTCCTCCGTCGCGGCACTCAGCATCACGGAGAGTGGAGCCAGGACTCGGCGGACGGTCGACCAGGACTGACCGGCTGGCGCCCTCGGGGTTCGCTCCTCTCGCAGGTCATAGGCAAGTCGTCGAATGCGGCGTGCGTCGAGCGCCCCCATTCGGATGCTGCCGATCCGCGGAAGCACATAGGTCTCAAGATCACGACGGTACTCGACCGCTGTGGACGACCGGACACTGCCGAGCATCGAGAGCCACTCTTCCGCATACTCGCGGATGGTGGGTCGCTCCGTGGGGACACCGTCGAAGGATTCAGCGTCGCCTTCGCACGGAATCGCTTCGCCTCTTCCAGCGTGCGGCAGGTTTTCTGTCGTTGCCGGCCTCCGTCGTCGCGATAACGAACGATGTAGCCCTGCCCCGCGACGAAGATCCCCGCGTGCCGGGTGCGCTTCAGCTTCTCAGTCATACCTCAACTCGTCGACAAGGCGATCGAGGTCGGTTCGACGGACCACCGCCCGGCCGCCCTCGTTCGTCCGCGGAAGTCGGCCGGCACTCCGCAGGTCGTAGACACGCCGCGGCTTGCAGCGGAGCAGTTCCGCCGCTTCGGCCACGCTCAGAAGATCAGGCGCGGTGCCGTACCGACTCTGCGGTGTCCCGCGCTCCTCGAGCAGTTCCGCTACTCGCTCGGCAACGCGGTCAACGAACTCGTCGATGAGCCCGTCGAGGCTCGGTCCTTTCGACCAGGCGAGTTGTGCGCTTCGGAGGGCATTGCTGCTAACGACCCTCACCGCCAGTCGCCAGCCCTGATCCATGTCGGCCGATGCGAGTCAAGATGCCTCCCCATCTCAAGCGAGGACGCCTGCCAGAAACGGGCACGAAAGGCACGCTGAACGGCTGGAGGCGAGTATCCACAGCGCTCGGAGACGAGACCGACGGCGCCCTCCTGCTCGAGCGAAAGGCGAGCCGGAAGAGTCCCCAACCACTCGCCCGCCCGGCTGAGCGCTTCTCTCCGATCGGCGAGCGGCCCGTCGGGTCGACATCGGCGACGCAGCTGCCCTGCGCGCCAGCCGATTCCGCATTTGCGTGTCGCGAGCAGTGCGCGCCAGGCGTCGGCGCCCTCGTCGCTGAACGAAGGCGTCGGGATCCTCTGCCTCGCCGAGCCGCTCCGGGCTGACCACGTAGACCGTCGAGCAAAGACGTAGTCTAGCCAATAGACATAAAAAAAAGGCCACCCGTATTGCTAGACAGCGCTTGGCGGCGAGGCGCATTATAGCCTCCGATGGTGCGGCCGAGCCCACAAGCCAGCCCGTGCTGATCATGCGGTAGTAGGCACCCTCAACCGCTCTGCCTTCAAGGGTTTTGAGATCACTCCAGATACCACCCTGACCCCGAGGGACGTCTTTCGTGATTGCCCAGCCCTGCGGAGCCATCGGCTTACCGACCCATTCCGTGTGGTTGAGCGAGCGAGCAAGGATCCGACCTTCTCGATCATTGATTGTAAGAACCCAGCGGCTCGGTGATTGCTGCTGTCGCAACACTGACTCGAAATACTCAGCCGGGAGGATAAGCTGGACGGCATAGGGGACATCGTTGCGTTCATTGACGACGGGGGTTGCTAGCGTAACGACCCAACGATCGGTCGTCGGCCCGCGCAGCACGTCTGAAACGATGCTCTTCCTGTCTGTGAAAACCGCGTTGTCGACCTCTGCGATGTTATAACGAGGAAGTTCAGCGCCGTAGGCGACGCGTGAATTAAGCAACACCTGCCCATCCGGTCGACGAACCACAATCCAGCCATCACCACCGGCCAAGGTGGCGCTTTTCAAGTGCTCGTAAAATTGCTTGAGGTCGCCTGAGATCAGCTGAGGAAACGTCGCTAAGATGTCCAGCGTCGCGCGAAACCCAGCCAAGTCGGCGTCGATCGCAGCGGCTACATCCTGCACGAGCCGCTGAGCCTGCTCCTCGAACTTTCGTTGTTCCTGCTCGACATATCGCCACCCGACAAGCGCAACAATCACCAGAATTGGAGTTGCGAGGCCTAGGGCAAACGCGAAAAGGTGCCAATAAATTGATTGGCCGGTTCGTGGCGAATGGGCCAAAGCCGAGTCCTAGCTCAAATCCGATTGTCCAAGATGCACCATATTGCGCATGGCACGGAAGTCACCCTCCGACCCGGCGACCACCCTGCGCCGAAGGGGTGAAGGCCGGCCAGCGTTCGGGTTCATGCATGAAGTTCTCCCGTTTGGGGAGCCTTGCTCGCGACGAAGGCGAGCGGGAAGGCGCCGTTAAGCACGCAACGTGGCGAACCTGCAACCCGCAGCCTTGAAGGCTGGTGCTCCCCCGCGCGCCTCAACTCGGCGTGGCTCGCCGCTCTTAGCGAAGACCTGAGTGGTTAGGACCCTCCCCGTGACAACAGGCTTGAGCGGTGGGTGAACGATCAGAAACGCGCGAGAGAGAAAGAGGAAAGCTCGCCGAGCTTCCCATAATTTCCAACGGAACCTGCTAATGCCCGAAGAAAAATAGCCGCATTTTGCTACCGCGAGAATTCGGCACCGGCGTTTAGTGGAAGAGTAGCGGGCTTGGTTTCGAATATCTATCGATGTTCGGCCCGTAGGCCGCAGACTGAGTGTGCACCTGCGGAATGAGCGCGAGGTTGTGAAGCCAGGGCCGAAGTCCCGGGCCGCCGGTAGTACCGGTGTTCCCTGCTGGGTACAGCCGCTCCCCGCGTGTCCTGCAAGTCTACTTGCTGGCTTTGCTTTTTCCTGGAGCTTGCTGCTTTAATTAAGGACACGTAACTCCCTTGCTAGAAGCGATAGAATGGACAAAACTATTCACCAAATTGGAGACATGGCCGATGGCGAACCCCAACGGTCGACCGAGGTCTGAAACTGTCAAACTGACAAAGACGGCGCGTGAGCGTTTCGATCGCCAACTCGCCGAAAAACTGCCCGACATCTTCACCGCCCTGTTCGAGGCCGGCACGAAGGAGAAGGACACCGCGGCGTTGTCCCTCCTCGTCAATCGGGCCGTGCCGGTGCGCAAGGGTGTTCCGGTCAATTTCAAGACCCGACCGCTGTCCAATCCCACCGAATGCGCCGAAGCTTTCGGCGACATCCTCACAGCCATCGGAAGAGGCGAGCTGACGCCGGATGAGGGCAACATGATCGGCGCCCTGATCGAGCGCCGGGCGAACCTCTTCCAAACGATCGAGCTGCAAGACGAGATCGCGTCATTAAAGGCGCAGATCGCTGGGAGGTTATGGGTCATCGAGAGAGAAAGCAGGCGGCCTTCAAAGCGCTCATAGCGTCCGCTTCCATCACCTTTGAAGGTCCGACGAGCAAGGGATTGCACGGTCGCGAGCGTGTTTTTGACCCGGTGATTGAGCTCTTGCAGGAGCATCCGCTGGTGCTCGTCGCGTTGCTGGAGGATCTGGGTCGTTTCTCGCATGACGGTAGCAACCTCGTTCGCTTCTGCGAGCGGTTGAAGGCAGTGTGGGCACGCGACCTTGCCGCAGCGCGATAGCCTCATGTTTCAACACGTTGATTGCCTCGATCAGGCGCTGGCCAGGAGGCGATGGGCTTGTTAAGCCGTCTGCTTGGTCATGCGAGCGACCTCACGCCAGAACAAACTCGCGGGTCAATCGACTCGCTAATAGCCCGCGAACGTGCCAATGGTGCTTCATCGTCGCTTTATGCCCTAGGCCGCGACGGCCGAGAGATAGTTGCGCTCCCGCCTAACCGTCAAAGGGGGAGCGTCGACATGTTGACACCGCAACACGAACAACTGAGAGAGCACGCTAGCGAGCCGGTACTCCTCATCGAGACACGCGGTTGCCAGTGTCGCTGGATCAGGGACCCAGAGCGGATATTCGCCTCTGAGGGCGCGCCCAAATCCCCGTCGGTCATTTGCGGCTTGCTCGCTCGCGCACTCGACCGTAGGCCGGTCGTGCCAAGCAGGTGTCAAACCATCGTGCGACTTCGGAATGACTCGATAGATTAAGTCGGGCCATCCTACCCCAGACGAGAATGCTCGCCACGTTGAGATCGGCGACAGTAAAGGTGTTGCCCACCAAGTAATCGCGTCCTACTAAGGCATCATTGAGCACGCCGAGTGGCTTATTTAGTAACAACTCGTCGCGTTCGACATGTGATGCATCGCGCGCAAATTCGGGCAGCACTGCGCGATGGTGCAACAATTCAAGCAGTAGCGCTTCCGTCTCCAACATGGCCCAGAAGCTCCATTGAGCAGCCAGACCCAAGACTTCCGCCCCGGCACAATGCATCGGCCCTTCGAATTTTTGTGCGAGGTAAAGGTTGATCGCCATAAATTCCCACAACACCAGATCACCGTCCACCAGCGTCGGTATACGAGCATTCGGATTCAATCGCAGATAATCGTCGCTTTGCAGATCGTCGGAGCGGGTGGTCTTCTCGACCAGTTGATATGGTGTACCCATCTCCTCAAGCATCCACAGGCATCTCATCGCTCGCGATCTGGAGTTTCCATAAAGTTGCAGCATTGTTCGCCCCGTCGGTACTGACTTGACCCGTCCCGCGCGCGTCGCGCCAATGTAGCATGGACGCGCTCAGTCTGTTCGGCCTAGCTGCCGTCACGGCCATGCTGATCTTCTATGCGCTAGAGGATCGCAGCCCGTGGTTCATTCTCGCATTCGCCGCCGCGTGTGCGCTCGGTTCTAGAAGGCACACAGGCGTCGACTAGTGGCATGCCGCAGTTGGTGAAGCGGTCGCGCGCGGCATTTGTCACAACGCGGCCGGTGAGTACGCCAATAAAATCGGCGAAGGCCGGGCGCCGCTAGGACGGAGAGAATAAAGCCGAGCGGCAGAATTCTGGTGATGCACCTCGAGAAGATCATGGTCGGACCCCTCTGAAAATGTACATCCGCAGCCTGCCGCAACCGTCTGCGGGCCGCAAGACAAAATGTCGGGTCGCGCTTTCCCCCGGACCCCATCAGCGCCGCCAAGGTTCGCGCCACTCCTCCTCGCGCTCGCGCCGCACCGCCTCGCTCGCCGGGTTCTTCGATTTCAGCCACACCTTCGAGGGCCCGCCGCGATAGGGCGCATCCGCCCGCTTCGAGACGATGCCCTCCAGCCCCATGCGGCAGGCATGCTCGAACACGTCGCGCCGTCGTGCGCCAGATGCTCAACGAAGTGGATGGCGTGCTCGGTCCTGCCGAGTAGCAGCCAGCCGCACCTTGCGCTCGATGAGCGGCAGGTGGCGCAGGTCCTCGCCATCGTGCTGCGATCAGGTCGAAGGCGAAGAGCACCGCCGCATGGTTTCGACCTTGGCTGCGCAGCGCGTTGAAATCCGACATCCCGTCGGCGCGCGGGATCACCGCCTCGCCGTCGAGGAGGAACGACGACGCCCTGATGCGCGAGGCCGTGACGACAATGGCCGGGAAGCGGTCGGCCCAATCGTGGCCGTTCTTGGTGTAGCAGCGAACCCGCGCGCCATCGCGGCGCACCATCAGCCGGTAGCCGTCATGCTTGATCTCGTGAGTCCACGAGGAGCCGGACGGCGGTCGCGGTGCCTTCGATGGCAGGCAGGGTGTGATGAAGCCCGGCAGCATCTCAGGCGGCGGACGCGACTTGCAGGTCGTAGTCCTTGCGGCCGTCCGGGTAGGTCACTTCAAAGACACGCATGTTCTGCGGGATGCGCAGGCGGACCGCCGCCGGATCGGCGTCGCCTTTCGCGATGACGGCCTCGACGAAATCGCGCAAC
>CAWHKD010000015.1:0-82524 GCA_963829845.1 uncultured Gaiellaceae bacterium
TCGCGCCGCGCGCCTCTCGGTAGTTCTCCACGACTCCCTGAGGCCTTTCCCCGAGCCGCCGCTTCCTCGCCGTGGGGGATCGGAGGGCCGTCGAAAGGAGTGTGTATGGCTGCCATGCGAGCTGTTGGTATCGGCCACCGACTCCCCGCGCACGCGAACGTTCGCTTCGACGACCGCGAGTACGTGATCGAGCTCGACGTCTCCGACTTCCTCGAGAGCGAGCTCGTCATCGACGTGGTCGGACCTCGCGTGACCGTGCATGGGGACCAGGTGCAGGAGGAGGACGACGACAAGGTCGCGTTCAGGCTGCACGAGCGGCTCGAAGAGTCGTTCCGCCTCCCCGACGACGCCGTCGTCGACCTGATGAAGGCGTTCTCTGCCCACGGAACGCTCGAGCTGCACGTGCCCCGCAGGGACATCGAGCCTCGTCGCGTCCCGATCGAGCAAAGGTCGCCCTTCGTAGGCAACCCCAACGCACAAGCCTGCTGAAAGGAGGAGAGATGGCCGTTGCAACCCCAACAACGAACGGGCACAAGGAGGTGGGCAAGCCCCGGCTGAAGCGTTCGATGGGACTGTGGATGGCGACCGCGCTCGTGGTCGGCAACATGGTCGGGTCGGGCATCTTCACGCTGCCTGCGGTGCTCGCCGGTGAGGCAGGACCGGCATCGATCCTGGCACTCGTCTTCACCGGCATCGGCGCGATGCTGCTCGCCCTCGTGTTCGCGAACCTCGGCCGAGCGCATCCACACACGGGCGGGCCGTACTACTTCGCCCGGCGCGCGTTCGGTGACTTCGTCGGTTTCCAGACGGCCTGGGCCTACTGGATCGCCGCCTGGGTCGGCAACGCCGCGATCGCCGTGGCTTTTGCCGGCTACCTCGGCGTCTTCTGGGGCGACGTCAACACGACCAACTGGCTGGCGGCGCTCGTCGCGATCGGCGCAATCTGGCTGTTCACGCTGGTGAACATCCTCGGTGCCCGCGAGACGGGTGTGGCCCAGGTCCTGACAACGGTGCTGAAGTTCGTGCCGCTCGCGGTGATCGGCCTCATCGGCCTCTTCTACATCGAGGGCGGCAACTACACGCCGTTCACACCTGCGGAAGGCGGCTTCGACTGGCACATCAACGCTGCAGCGACGCTAGCGCTCTGGGCCTTCATCGGACTCGAGTCGGCCACCGTGCCGGCCGAGGAAGTCAAGGACCCCGAAAAGACCATTCCTCGGGCGACGATTCTCGGCACGCTCGCGACGACGCTGCTCTATCTGGTCGCGCTGGTCGCGATCGTCGGCGTTCTTTCGCAGGCTGCGCTCGCCGGCTCGTCGGCTCCCTTTGCCGACGCGGCGAATGCGATCTGGGGCGGCACGTTCCTGGGCCTCAGCTGGGGTAAGTGGATCGCCTTGGTCGCCATGGCAGCGACCCTCGGCGCTCTGAACGGCTGGATCATGCTGACCGCCCGTGTCTCGATGGCGGCGGCGGATGACGGTCTCTTCCCGCGGGCGTTCGCCCGCGTGCACGGCGAGCGGCGGACGCCGGTCGTCGGGCTGATCGTTTCGTCCGTCCTTGTCAGCGGACTGGTGCTCTACAACTGGAACGCCAGCTTCGCCGATCGCTTCACGGATGTGGTCCTGCTGGCGACCTGGATGACACTGATCGCCTACGCCTACGCGGCGGCGGCCGAGCTCGTCCTCTTCGTCCGCGAGCGGGAGCTGTTCACCTGGGCGAAGCTGGCACGCGACTCGGTGATCGCCGGGCTCGCGTTCGCCTACTCGGTCTGGGCGATCTGGGGATCGGGAGAGGAGTGGCTCGCGAAGGGCTTCATGCTGCTGCTCTTCGGGATCCCGGTCTACGTCTGGATGAAGTGGCGACAGCACGGCACTCAGGTCCCGGCAATCGAGGACTTCGATCGCGCGCTCTTGCAGCGCGAGTACGCGCCGGCGGAGAAGCCCTCCGTTGAGCGGCGCGTCCCGGTCGGCGTCGAGTGAACCACGAACCAGGCCCCGGCTTCGGCCGGGGCCTGTACTGAAAGGAGAAGGAGATGCGCAAGGTCATCGTCATGGGAGCCGGCGGACGCGACTTCCACAACTTCAACGTCGCGTTCCGCGACGACCCGAACACCGAGGTCGTGGCGTTCACGGCGACACAGATCCCGGGCATCGACGAGCGCGTCTACCCCGCGTCTCTTGCGGGACCGCTCTACCCGAACGGGATCCCGATTCGGCCCGAGGAGGTGCTCCACGAGCTGATCGAGGAGTTCAACGTCGACGAGGTCATCCTCAGCTACTCCGATCTCAAGCATGAGACGGTGATGCACAAGGCGTCGACCGTCCTCGCCGCGGGCGCGGACTTCAGGTTGATGGGGCCGGACACGACGATGCTCCAGTCGTCGAAGCCCGTCGTCGCCGTCTGCGCGACCCGCACTGGCTGCGGCAAGAGTCAGACCAGCCGCAAGGTCGGCCAGGCACTGCTCGACGCCGGCCTCAAGGTGGCTCTCGTCCGGCATCCGATGCCGTACGGCGACCTCGAGGCAATGCGCGTCCAGCGCTTCGCCACGCTCGAGGACATCGACGCGTCACATCCGACGGTCGAGGAGCGTGAGGAATACGAAGAGCCCGTGCGGATGGGGATGATCATGTACGCGGGCGTCGACTACGAGGCGATCCTCCGCTCTGCCGAGGAGGAGGCCGATGTCGTCATCTGGGACGGCGGCAACAACGACTTCCCGTTCTTCGTCCCGGATCTCCTGATCGTCGTTGCCGATCCGCTTCGGCCGGGTCACGAGCTGCTCTATCACCCAGGTGAGACCAACCTGCGCATGGCCGATGTCGTTGTGATCAACAAGGTCGACTCGGCAGAGGCGCACAACGTCGAGCAGATCGTCGAGAACATCACGGCGGTCAACCCGATGGCCACGGTTGTCTTCGCCAAGTCGCCGCCGAAGCTCGACTTCGGAGCTGAGGTCCTCGGCCGGCTCGTGCTCGTGATTGAGGACGGGCCGACGCTGACCCACGGTGAGATGCCGTTCGGCGCTGGCCTGGTCGCGGCGCGCAACGCGGGCGCGGCCAAGATCGTCGACCCGAGGCCATACGCGGTCGGCTCGCTGAAGGACCTCTTCGTCAAGTGGCCGCAGTTGACGAACGTGCTGCCGGCGATGGGTTACTCCGACGAGCAGCTGCACGAGCTGGAGGAGACGATCAATGCCGTCGATTGCGACGTCGTGGTCACCGGGACACCGATCGACCTGACGCGGCTGATCACGTCGCGCCATCCGATCCGCCACGCCCGCTACGAGCTCGAGGAGGTCGGCACACCGACGATCGCGGAGGTGCTCCAGCCGATCGTGACCCAGGCGAAGACCGCCCACCCCGAGACGGTCGTGACGGGGTGATGACGATGAGCCCGACGACCATGACAACCGAAACGAGGGGAGGTGTGGGCGCCCCGCGCGCCCACACCGCTCCCTCGCACTTCACCCGCGTTGCTGACCTGACACATCAGGAGCTGCGCGGGTTGCTCGATCTGGCTTCATCGATGAAGGCGTCGCCCAACCTCTGGCAGGACGAGCTTTCGGGAGAGGCGATCGCCTGCATCTTCGAGAAGCCGTCGACACGGACGCGAGTCTCGTTCGCGGCTGCGATTGCCCGCCTCGGCGCGACGCCGATCACACTCTCGACGCAGGAGCTGCAGCTGGGCCGCGGCGAATCGATCGCCGACACGGCTCGCTCGCTCTCCGGCTACGTCTCCGCGATCGTGATTCGCACGTTCGCGCAGGCGACCGTCGACGAGCTGGCGGGCTGGGCAACGGTTCCCGTCGTGAACGCGCTCTCCGACGACCACCATCCGTGCCAGGCGCTGGCTGACCTGCTCACGATCGAGGATGTGTTCGACGACGTCGCTGGGCGCCGGCTGGCGTTCGTCGGCGATGGTGGCGACAACGTCGCCCACTCGCTGCTCGAGGTGGCCGCCCTAGCGGGCCTCGACCTCACGATCGCATGTCCGCCCGAGTTCACTCCCGACGCGCGGGTCTTCGCGAATGCGCGACGTCTCGCTCGGCGCTCGGGAGCTGACCTCACCGTCGTTCACGATCCCGCCGTCGCCGCGACCGGCGCAGACGCCGTCTATGCCGACGTGTGGGCCTCGATGGGCGAGGAGAGCGAGCGTGACGTGCGCGCAAAGGCGCTCGGGCCGTTCCAGGTGACCGAGCAGCTGATGGCGCTCGCGAAGCCCGAGGCGATCTTCCTCCACTGCCTCCCGGCCAAGCGCGGTGAAGAAGTGGCGGCCTCGGTCATCGATGGCTCTCAGTCGGTCGTGTGGCAGCAGTCGGCGAACCGAATGCCGACTGAGGAAGCGCTCCTCCTCGCCCTCACGCGAGGGCTGGACGAGACGGGGCGACGACGGTGAGAACCGTCGTCGCCCTCGGCGGCAACGCCCTGCTCCGGCGCGGCGAGCCCGCGGAGGCGGCAATCCAGAGGGCACACGTCCTCGAGGCCGCTCCCGCCCTCGCCGCACTGGCCCTCCACGACGAGCTCGTCATCACGCACGGCAACGGGCCCCAGGTCGGGCTCCTCGCACTCGAAGCAGAGGCACACAAGGACGTGACGCCATATCCGCTCGACGTGCTCGGCGCTGAGACTCAGGGGATGATCGGCTATCTCCTCTGCCAAGCGCTCCGCAATCAGCTAGCGCTGCACGACGTCGTCACGTTATTGACGCAGGTGCTCGTCGACGCTGCCGACCCCGCCTTCCTACACCCGACGAAACCAATCGGCCCCATCTATTCCGAGCGTGAAGCGCGACAGCTCGCGAGAAACCGCGGCTGGTCGATCGCACGCGACGGGGACTACTTCCGACGTGTCGTCGCGTCGCCGGAGCCGCAAGCAATCGTGGAGCTACACGCGATCGAACGACTCCTCGCCGCCAGGAGCACCCTCATCTGCGCCGGCGGCGGAGGCATCCCCGTTGTTGCCGACCAGGACGGTCTGCACGGAGTCGACGCGGTCATCGACAAGGACCTCACAGCCGCCTTGCTCGCCGAAGAGCTCGATGCCGAGCGTCTAATCATCCTCACTGACGTCCCTCACATCGAGCGCGACTGGAACACGCCCGCCGCTACGCCGATCGTCTCAGCGACCCCCGCCGACCTGCGCCAGCTGTTGTTCGCGCCAGGATCAATGGCTCCAAAGGTCGAGGCTGCTTGCCGTTTCGTCGAGCGCACCGGCGGCGAAGCCGTGATCGCCTCGCTTCCGGATCTCGAAGCAGCTGCAGCCGGCCACGCCGGAACCCGCATCACCGCCCCGCTCGCAGTCGCGCTTCCGTAGTTCTCCAGCAAGGCGTGCGGGCGTCTGCGGATGTCGGGCGGAGTACTCGGATCTATCGTCGCAGGAGATGAAGGGTTCGACCTCACCTACGGGCGAGCGAGAACACAAAGCGCAGCTCGAACCCGCTTCCACAGCCCGTGAGACCGCTCGCCGCCGCAGCTTGCTCCGCGCCGCCCAGGCTGGCGACCGTGGCGCGCGCGAACAGCTCGTGACTTCCTCTCTCGGCCTCGTTCGTTCGGTCGCGTCCCGCTACCGCGACCTCGGCCTCCCTTTCGACGACCTCGTTCAAGAGGGTGCGCTAGGTCTCCTTGACGCAATCGACCACTATGACCCCGACCGCGGGGCATGCTTCGAAACGTACGCCCGGTTCCGGATTCGACGGGCGATCCGAAACGCACTGACGGAAAAGTCGCGCTTGATCCGACTCCCGAAGCAGGTCGTCGAACGCCGCAGAGCGATCGAGGCGGCCGAAGCGAGGCTCACCGCCGCTGCGGCCGGCCGGACGCCAACGACGGCCGAGATAGCTGCCTTCACCAGCCTCCCGGTAGAGACGATCCGCGCTGTGCGGTCAGCGGAACTGGCACCTGTCTCGCTCAACGAGCCGGTTCTGCCCGACGGTTCACCGCTCGCAGGTGTCGTCGCCGACCCTCATGCAACCGACCCAGAGGTCGTCACACTCGAGCACGACCGCGCGAGGCATCTGGCGGCCGCCCTGGCGAGCCTTCCCCAGCGGCAACAGCGCATCGTCAACTGCAAGTGGGGGATCGGCCGGCGGCCGATGCCGAACGGCGTGTTAGCGGCCAAGCTCGGGCTCTCGCCGCGCCGCACAAACACGATCGGACGAGATGCGCTCTATGACCTCAGGAAAGTGCTCGATGCGGAGGAAAGCAATCGGTGAGAACGGGCTGATGCCGTATCTGCACCGGCTCCGGGTGCGGCTCCTGACACTCAGCCGCGCGGGCTAGGGCCGAAATACGGCGCCACGAACTAGCGAGTGTCGGTCGCTACCACGCGGTATGCGGCGAGGCTGGTTGCGAACGACCAGATCGTGAGCGCCAGAATGCCGGGGAGAAAGCCGTAGCCGAAGACGCTGTCTTCGCTGGTGCCCTGGATGAGCGCGAGGAAGGTGATCAGGAAGGAAATCGCGCCGACCAGTGCGACGATGCCGATCCAGCGGGCAAAGACTCGGGTGCGCAGCGTCAGCAGTCCGGCAGCTGCGAGCATCACGGCAAAGCCCATCGCGGCGACGAAGTACGGTCCCGCCGCTGCTGTGGTCACCGCTCTACTGACGACGGGATCCGCGTCGGCGCCCTCGGTTGCCGCGGCCGCGATCATGACGATGGCCATCGTGATGCCTGTGATGCCGGTGAGGGCGCCTGCGAACGCGACCCGGGCGAGTTGCACCGAGCCGCCGACCGTGGCTTCGGCGCTTCCGAGCACGCTGCGGATCGTCGCCGCGAAGTGCAGGAATACGAAGCCTGCGAGCAGGATCAAGAGTCCACCGATCCGGCTTTTCCACTGGTTGTCGTCCGCCCAGGTCGTCCAGTCCTGATCCGCCGCGGTGTAGTCAGGCGTGTTGCCTCCGCTGATGAACCAGGCAACTACGAAGAGCACCGCGAACGCGACGCCAGACAGGGCCAGCAGCCGCTGCCAGGACGTGGGGAGAGTGTCGGTTCGCATGGACAAGCGAGAGAACGTTTGTCTAGGCAGCCTCGGTCTGCAGAGTCAGCCTGCTGGGTGCAGCGAGGATCGGAGCATCCTTCCGGAATCCCCAGACCGTCGCGTAGATCCCGAGGAACAGCTCCCACAGGAACTCGGGGATCACGAGGATGTTGACGGCGCCGGTTTGATCCCACCAGTCGAAGAGCACGCCCACGTTCCCGATCAGAAGCAGCGGCCCTCCGATCAGTCCGAGCCAGGGCATCCATCGCGGGACGAGGCCGGACTTATACATCAGGTAGCCGAGGATCAGCCCGTTCCCGAAGGGGACGATGAACCCGGGACCGAACAGGAACGTCCAGTCCTTGAGCGCGGCGAGCGAGACGGCGAGGTCGCTCGCGTCCGGAGAGTCCTGGCGCAGGCTGACGACCCCGAGCACGAGGATGATCCCGCCCGCAATGAAGACGCACTCGATGATGCGAGCAGCGACGTAGCCGATCGCGAGAAGCTCGTTCTGGCGCCTCACGATCGGATAGAGCACAACAGCGGTTCCGACGTTGGCGAGGATCAGCAGCAGCTCCAAGAAGGCGCCCAGGTAGATCTGGCTGTCCTTCCCATCACCGGCGATGTACCCGGCCGGGTCGTCGAGCACAGACTGGAACAGCGCCAGTGCGCCAATCGACGTGACGAACGTGATCAGGAACAGCACCCCGAAGACACGTGCCCTCTGCTGGTCTTCACTCACCGCGACCCCTTCCCCCGGAGGTGGTCCGGTGGATTCCGCACCACCCAACCGCATCGAACGCGAAACCTACGGCATCTGAACACGAGTTTCAACTCGGAATCGAGGCTGGGTGGACACGGCCGAAGCCCCTGCGTTAGCGGTTGGTGCCCTTGGCCCGTCTCGGCGCTAAGAGGGCGGCAGAGGTCGAGCGTGTGGCCGAGTTGTAGCCCACCCATCTCGCGCAGCTACCTCGCGTGGACGAGCTTTGCCTGCTCGATCGCCGCCGGAAGCGGCTCACTTGGGAGCTGCCAAATACGTTTTGCACCCGAACATATGTACCGGGTAGCATGCCGCTCCCACTGGTGCCAGATACATGTCACCAGTCGGCTGCTGGAATGGTTCCGGCTCTCGCTTCGCTTCGGCTGGATCGGCAGCGAGACCCGTTACAAGAAGATTTTCCTGATAGTTCGCCGCAACACGGAGGCGCTCGCCTCGACGCTTGCCTCTCGGATCCGCCGCGGCCTCCAGCTTCCTTACGGCCGCCAAGCGCACCGGCGCGGGTGGGCTCCGACGGCAGATGTGCCGCCGCCGAAGCCAAAGCTGCTGAAACCGCTGAAGACCTAGCGCCCTCGGGCGCCCGCACTCCTAATCAGTGATCGAGCGTAGGCGTCAGCCTGCGCTCTTTCGTCGTTCTCGACTCACCCCGAGGTGAAGTTGCCCTCATGCGAGCTTCACGCCCGACCGGGGAACGAAAAACGACCGCTCTCGCGGTCGTTTTCCTGCTGAATTCAGAAAACCGGCCAGTTCTTTGAGCGGTCTTTTGAACAGACGATGGCGGCGGGGGTGGGATTTGAACCCACGGGACGCTTGCGCGCCCAACGGTTTTCAAGACCGCCCCGTTCGACCGCTCCGGCACCCCGCCGACGGGCCAGACTACCGCGCGGGCTGAGGGCAACCTTGACACGGGTTATGCGTCGTGGGATCGTCAGACGCTCCTCGACGGCTGCGCCCTCGCAGCAGTCGGGGCCGAATTCGTCGTGGGCCGCGTCACGGGTCTTTGGGTGTATCAGACGCTCGGGCAGCGTCCCGACCCCGAGGTCGTGGCCGCTCGCGCCAAGCAGCACGGGTTCCGCTGGCTCACGGCTCAAGCGACAGAAGGCGAAACCGTCCTTGACCAGGAGTGGCTCCGCGGGATGCGCCGCGCGACGCGGGCGCGGAACATGCGTCTCGCCGTGCATGGGTTCGTGGGCAGGCCGCACCCGAAGCCCGTGGCGGAGGCGAGGGCGATCGCGAAGGCGATCGACGTCGCAGAGGCCGATTTCGCGATCGTCAACGCGGAGATCCAATACGAGAACGCTGTTGGGCCCGTGTCGGAGCAGTTCGTCGACGCCTATCGCGACCTGAAGCCATCCTTGCTCACGTTCTTCTCCTCGTTCGGCCGCCCGAAGTTCCATGCGTCGCTCGACTGGGGTGCGTGGGCGGCCGGAAAATTCCGCGGCATGCCTCAGGCGTACGAGAACCTGAACGCGCAGCACCTGAAGCCGGCGCAATGTGTCGACGACTGGGCGCGCTTCTTCGAGCGGGGACAGCTACGGCCCACGCTGGGGTGCTTCGCGGAGCACGGCAAGCCTCATCTCCCGGTCGCGCGTCTCATCCAGAGCGTCGGAGACGTCCCGGTGCTGCCGTTCAACGTCTTCCGCCACGGGACGGCGACGGCCGCCGAGCTCACCGCGCTCGGTGCGCTCGAATAGCCGGCGCCGCCCCATGGACTGTCAGACCGGCTCTTCGGCCTCCACCGTGATTTCCGCCAGCAGGTCGCTGAGATCCTCGTCGAACTCCTCGTCGGCCTCGGGAAGCTCGAGCCTGTCCTCGGCGTCGGAGGCCGACGGCTGCTCCTCCTCGTCCGGGCCTATCTCTGTCGCGTCGGCGTCGTGATCGGGCAGGTTGCCCGCCTCCGCGTCGGCGAGGACCGCCTCCTCCCTGGGCGTCAGGTCGACGAAGCCCTCCGGGAGCTCTGCATCCCCGGTCGGCTCGACCACGTCTCGCCGCCCATCAGGTACATGGCGTGGAAGAGCCCCGGGCACGACGTCGGGTTCAGGTCCTTGTGGCCCTTGATGCTGAGACGGCTCAGGTCGCGATCGGTGCGATGGACGCGTGGCATCGCCGCCGTGTGCGCGTTGTGAAGCAGCCAGTTGAACGCGCGCGCCTGCGCGCGCGTCGGTCGATCTTGGATCACCGGATGCGGCGGCCCCTGCAACGTGCCGGGCATGTTGACGCCGATGAGGCTGTCGTTCTTCTTGTCGACGTGAGCGCCCTTGTGAAACGTCGACCGGCAGCAGATGATGGAGCCGTCGTCGGCGATGAGGAAGTGATAGCCGATTCCCGCCCAGCCCCTGTTCAGGTGCGACTGGTGGAAGGACTTCGCCTTCGCGATCCCCTCCGCCAGGTTCCTGGCGCGGCCGGGAACCCCGCTGTAGTGGCCGACGGTACCGTGCTCGGGGCCCATGCGGGCGAGCTTGTTCGCGCGGAATTCAAGGCCGATGCTGCGTGCGGTGACGATGCGAGGCGGCATGTGGGCGCTCCTTTGCGCTCGGACCCCCCGGGCGCCGCCGCATACGCCACGGTCGCTGTTGACGATGACACCGTGCTCGCCGCTGATCGTCGCACATGACGAGCGCGTTTTCCAACCTAGACTCCAACGCCCGCGGCGGTGAACGCGCCGTCCATCCTGCGCCGGAGCCGCTGCTGCCGGACCGCCTCGAGACGGCGGCTGCGGACCTCACATCGTCCCGAAGTCGCGCGCTTCGCGCCGGCTGTCACCTCGTCCAGCTCACGCGCGAAGCAGTCGGACCCGGAACGGTGGCGGTGCGCTACGACGGCACCCTGCGTGTCGAGCACGACGGCGCCGGCACCGTCGCGAGCGGCGACCTGTATCTCCGGGGGCCGCTCGGCGCCCCGGAGACGGCACTCGGCGAGGAGCCGGACCCCGGCGCCGGGATTTCGATCTTCCCCCGCTCGCGTTACCGCTACTACCTGCGCGCGACGGAGCTGATCGAGGCGGCCGGGGCCGAGCACGAGGTGATGCTCGGGTTCGAGCTTCACCGGTTCGACGTCGCGGCGAACCGGTGGACGGCCGAGGGCGACTTCGCCGCGGAGCTTCGCCGCGGGCCGGCACCGCGGGGCTATCCAAGTCGCGACGACTTCCTGCGCGGACCCGTGCGGGACGGGGCCGGGAGGCACGACGGAGACCTGACAGTCGGCTGGGTCTCCCCGCACCTGCGCCGCGCCGTGATCCAAATCGACTGTCTCGCCGGCTGCGAGGCCCCGCTTGCGAACGTCAAGGGAGCGGATTGGCGCGCGCTGCTCGCGGACGTCGGGTGGGACATCACCGTCGTCGAGGGCGAATTCGACCTCCCGGGACCGAATGAGGACGGTTGGTCGGATGCGGAGTTGCATGCCGCGATGTCTGCCCCGTCCGACTCCACCGCCCTCGACTCGGAATGGCGGTTTCGCCTGTTCTGCGTTGACCGGCTGAATCCAGATGAGCGGGGCCGGATGTTCGACGCGGCCGGGACGGATTCGAACAAGATTGCCCGCGAGGCGGCCGGGATCGCGGCTCACTGGACGATCCCGGACACAGATGAGTGGGGGATCGTGCGGAACATGCGCTTCGGCACCGCGACCGACCCCTACTTCCGGGCCGCAGTGCACGAGATCGGGCACGCGATGGGACTCCTGCACAACACCAGGGACAACGGGTTCATGAGCCCCACCGACGCGATCTCGCGAAGCGTGAAACCGCCGCAGCAGTTCCCGGAGAACGTCCTCTGGTCCTATCAGGACGAGGATGCGACGCGTCTCCGGCATCTTCCGGATCCCTGGGTCCGTCCGGGCGGCATTCCATACGGGCTCGGCTACCACAGCGCACCGAGCCTCCCGCGAGACGCAATGCTCCAGCCACCTGGGCTGAGCATCGCCGCCACGCCGCTGCTCACCGCCGTGCCGATCGGAGCGCCGGTGCGCGTCGCGATCACGCTGCACAACTCGGGCGCCGACGACGTGCCGGCGCCGGAGGATCTCTCGCTCAAGGCCGGTAATCTCTGCGGCTCGGTCACCGACCCCGCGGGGAACGTGCGGTCGTTCCGCTCGCTCGTCCGACGGACCGATCGCAGCATCTCGCCACTGGCGCGAGGCGAGGTGCGGAGCGGCGCCGCGACGCTGCTGCGGGGAGCCGAGGGAGCGCTCTTCCCGCTTCCGGGTCCGTACACGATCGACGCCCGGCTGGAGTGGGAGGTCGAGGGGATCCCATTCGCCGTCTCGGGCGAGGCCACAGTCATGGTCATGGCCGCCGTCGACGAGGCGCACGCCGAGGCCGCCCTCGAGATCATCACCACACCTGACGTGCTGCTCACGCTCGCCCTGGGCGGCGACCACCTCGAGGAGGGGATCGCGGCGGTTCGCACCGCGCTCGCCAACGACGTCCTGCGGCCGCACTTCGCGTTCACCGAAGCACGCCGGCTCGCCGCCCGATTCCTCGAACGAGACGCGGACCTGGCGGCCGCCGCCGAGCTCATCGACGACACGACCGTGATGTCAGCGGACGAGATCGACAAGGCGGCGCGGCTGCTCGAGTCCGCGGCGCGCCGCGGCGCGGAACCGCCAACTCGACTGGTGGAGGTCATCCGTGCGAAGTCAGTCGACGCTGCCGAGACCGCGACCAACCTCTGAGCCAAGGCGCGGTCTCCCAGAGCCGCCGGCGACCGATTCGGATCCGCCACGGGCCGCCACCACCTGCAGGCTGACGCCCGCGAGCAGCGCGGCCCGGATCAAGCCGAGACGCGCTCGGGGGCGCCAAACTCGCAGAGCGCTTCCGGCACCTCGCCTTGGAAGTTCTCCAGGATCGCGAGCAGCGCCCGGTCCGTGACCATCGTCCCGTTGAGTGTGTGCAGCGGCTCGATGCCGCCTTCGCGGCGGGCGCGGATCCCGAGTCGGCGCGACTGGAAGTCGGTTGTATTCGAGCACGACGTGATCTCGCGGTAGCGCTCCTGCGACGGGAACCACGCCTCGATGTCGTATTTCTTCGCGGCGGACGCACCGAGGTCGCCGGCGGCGACGTTGACGACGCGGTAGGGCAGTCCGAGCTTCTGGACGAACGCCTCTTCGAGCGCCAGCATGCGCTCGTGCTCGGCCCACGACTCGGCGACGGTCGTGTAGACGAACATCTCCACCTTGTTGAACTGGTGGACGCGGAACATCCCGCGCGTGTCCTTCCCGGCGGCACCGGCCTCGCGGCGGAAGTTGGTCGAGAAGCCGGCGTAGCGGAGCGGCAGCTCGTCGGCGGGGATGATCTCGCCCATGTGGAGGCCGGCCAGCGCGACCTCCGAGGTGCCGGTCAGGTAGAGGTCGTCGTCCGCCAGCGCGTAGATGTTCGAGCGCTCGGTCGGGAAGAATCCCGTCCCGGTCATCGCCTCCTCGCGGACGAGCACGGGCGGGAGGACTGGCGTGAAGCGGTTGTCGGCGAGATGAGCGAGCGCAGCGCGGTAGAGCGCGAATGCGACGAGCGCCGTGTCGCCGATCAGGTAGCCGAAGCGTGAGCCTGAGAGGCGGGCCGCACGTTCCATGTCGAAGCGCCCGATCTCGGTGTGCTCGCGTGCTTGCTCGAGCTCTGGAGGCTCCCCCGAGCGTGAGATCTCGACCGCGTCCTCCTCCTCGGCGCCGTCCGGAACCGACTCGTGCGGTGGGTTCGGCACCTGCGCCAGCAGCTCGTCCCGCGCCGCCTCGGCCGTGGCGTACTCCTCCTCGGCCGCGCGCAGCTGCTCCTTCACCTGCTGCAGTTCAGCGAGCTGCTCGGGCGAGGGCTTGCCCTTCAGCTTCGTCTTCCCGCGCAGCTCGTCGATCGCCGGCACGAGCGCGCGCCAGCGCTCGTCGGCGGCCAGCAGCGCGTCGAACGCCTCGCCGGCGCCCTTGCGCTGCGAGCGCGGCGCGGTAGACGTCCGGGTCGTTACGTGCGGCCTTGAGGTCGATCATGCCGTCAAGTGTAGGAGCGCCTCGAGCGCATGAGCGACGCCCTCCTTCTCGGCCGAGGGGCAGATCCAGTCCGCACGGGCTTTGAGCATCTCGTCCGCGTTCTCGACCGCGATCCCGAAGCCGGCCCAATCGAGCAGCTCGAGATCGTTTTCGCCGTCGCCGAACGCGATCGTGTGCTCGGCACTGAAGCCGACGTGCTCGGCGACGAACGCGAGCCCGCTTCCCTTCGAGATCGTCGGGCTCGCGAGCTCGAGGAAGTACGGCAGCGACTTGGCGATGTAGAGCCGCTCGCCGAAGCGCTGCTCCAGGCGGGGCCGGAGTGCGTCGAGCCGGACGGGGTCGTCGACGACGACGAGCTTCGTCGGCGGCCGCTCGATCCAGCCGAGCAGGTCACCGACCTCATGCAGCGGGATGCTTTGGAAGTCGGCATAGGCACGGGCGTGCTCGGTGACCTTGGCGACGTAGAGGTCGTCGTCGACGTAGCAGTTGAGCGTGAAGCCCTCATCCTCGACGGACCCGATCGCCTCTCGGGCGAGCTCGAGCGGGATCGGCTCGTGCAGGAGCCACTCGCTCGTGACGGGATCGACGACCGCAGCGCCCTGGTAGCAGACGAGCGGCGTCCTCGATCCCGACCGCCTCGGCATACGGGCGCACCGAGCGGTACATGCGGCCCGTTGCGATGACGACGTGAACCCCGGCTTCGATTGCGGCCCGCAGCGCCGCAGCCGTCCGCGGCCGGAGGACGCCCTTCTCCCAGGTCAGTGTCCGATCGAGGTCGCACGCGATCGCGGCGACGTCGCGGGGGAAGCCGTCCGGGAGCCTCAGCGCGTCGACTCGGAGACGTACGCGGCGACGTCGGCGATTTCCTGCTCGCTGAGGCTGTCCGCGAACGACGGCATTGCGCCCTGGCCGTTCGCGACGCGGTCGATCACGAGCTCCGTGTCGGGCTGAGAATCGTCGAGATTGGGACCGACGCTGCCGCTCGAGCCGGCCGCCTCGAGCGTGTGGCAGCCACCGCAGCCGGCCGAGGCGAAGACCTTGGCCCCGTTGGACGGGTCGCCCTCGACGTTCGACTCGGGCTCGGTCGACGACTCCTCGGCGGTCGTGGCCGCCGGGAGCGTGCCAACGATCGTCTCGGGCGTGGGCGACACCTCCTCGCCGCCGCCGCACCCCGCGAGAGCGGCCGAGCAGACGACGAGAGAGAGCAGAGCGGCAGCGCGACGCATCGTTCCGGAGCTTAACCAGCCGTGCTCGGGTGTGTACCGGGCAAGCGCGATTGCGATCGCGGCACCCATGCCGAGCACGTCGCCGGGCGTATCGTTGACGACGAGCGAGACGGCGATCGCGGCGAGGAACGCGTCGAGCACCGGACTTCGGCGTGCGCGTAGTGCGACGGCGATCAGGATCGCGAGCGATCCCAGGACGACTGCCATGGCGCCTGCGCTCGCAGCGGTGCGGCGGACGGAGAGCTCGATTCGGTCGGCGATGTCGCCTGCGAGTGCTGCTGGGCCGTCGCCGACCGCGTCCGTGACATGGCTCGAGCCTCCGGTCGCCGCGTCGAGGCCGAGCAGGGCGAGCGCGAGCGCGACCGCAGCCGCCGCGACGAGCTCCGGCGAGCCGCCAGGACGGCCGTTCGCCGCGGAGCCGCAGCCAGAGGACGAGGTAGGCGACCGCCAGCACGGCGATGCCGCCGCCGTCGGCCCCGAAGCGGTTGCCGCCGATCGTGACGAACGCCAGCCCTGCGACGAGGATCCCTGCGCGTCCGAGCAGTGCGGCGCCGAGAAGCGCCGGAGCAAGCAGCATCGTCTCGAGCAGGTTGTTGATCCCGTAGAAGCGGCCTGACTGGGAGGGGCCGAACGGCGAGAGCGCCACCGTCTCGGGATCGAGCCCCATCGAGACCAGGTAGGCGAGGAGGATCGCCGCGCAGGCCCAGCCGAGCGGCAGCAGCAGCACGGCGACGCCGGCGGCGACGGCGAGGAGCGGGCTCAGCCAGAGATTGGCGGCGAGAACGACGAGCAGCGCCCGCGGCGCGTAGCGCGGCCGGACCAACGCGAGCACGATCAGGAGCGCGGCGAGCGCAATCGTCAACGGCAGTCGCCAGTCGGAATTCCGCTCGATCCGGTCGTCGAGCTCTCTCAGCGCCTGCGCCGGATCGTCGTTCTCGACGACCCGGAGGCGGCCGGTCGCGACATCGGTGACCGACACGAGACCGTCGATCCGGGTCGAGTCGGACGTGAGCAGACCGTGCTCGCCGAGCAGCGCAATCGGGTAGCGGACATCGTTGTCGCTCCTGCCGGGAGGCGGCAGCGAGACGAGGATCACGGGCTCACCCGGCGCGCCGAGCTCGATCCGATCCTCCCCGGCCGCGATCCCGCCGAGCAGTCCGTGCTCGAGCCTGCCGCGCAGGAGCGCTGCAAGCGCGGCTTGTCGCGTCACCGTCGGGCCGGCCCCGGGCACGAGCAGCCCGACGGCCGCACGATCGGCGTAGTCGGCCGGGTCGAACGGGGGCACGACGCGAACGCCGGCCTGCGCGGGCGCGGCCGCGAGCAGGGCCAGGACGACGAGGGCCACGCGCATCGGGCGATTCTCGCCGTTTGCGAGGATCGTGGGATGACGGTCACCGACGCCCTACCGGTCTACCACCACCGCGAGCACCACTCGATCTGGATCGATGCGTCGCCGGACGCAGCCCTTGCGGCGGCGCGGGAGACCCGACCCGAGGACGTGCCGTTGGTGTCGATGCTCTTCCGCCTTCGGGGGCTGCAATCGCGCCGGGAAGTGCCGATCTGGGTGTCGATGCAGGCACGCGGCTTCCGGCTCCACGATCCGGAGACGCTCACGGCGATCGGACGGCCGTGGACGCCGGGCGCTCGCCTTCGCCCCGGCGAGGACTTCGTCCACTTCAGCGAGCCGGGTTACGCAATGATGGCGATGGACCTCCGGGCGTTCCCGGAAGGGGAGGGCGCGCGGCTGGCGACCGAAACGCGCGTCTTCCTCACCGACGCCTCGGCACGGCGGCGCTTTGCCGCCTACTGGCTGGTGGTCAGGCCCTTCAGCGGCCTGATCCGACGCCACTGGCTCCGCGCGGCCAAGCGGCGCGCCGAGCGCTGACCCGCATCCTCTTCGGCGCGCCGGCCGTTGTCCTTGGAGATGGACACGGGTCGAGCCAGCTCCGCTCGCGCCGCGGTAGACCTCACCTTTGAAGAGCTCTACCGTGGGCATCGCGCTGACGTCTTTCGGGCTGCGCTGCGCGAGCTCGGCAACGTGCACGACGCCGAGGATGTGACGCAGGCAGCCTTCGCGGACGCGTACCGCGCCGTGCTCCGCGGGACACGACCCGAGTCGCCACGGGCCTGGCTGCTCGCGATCTCCGAGAACGTGCGGCGCCGCCGCTTCCGGACTGCTCAGCGCCGCCCGCTCGAGGAGCTCGTCGATGACGCCGACTTGCCGGCCGCCGCCGAGCTGCCGTATGAGCCGTCCCGCGCGCTCGCGGAGGCGGTTGACACCCTGCCGTCGGAGCAGCGGCGCGTCTTCGTCCTCCGCGAGATCGTCGGCCTCTCCTACGCCGAGATCGCCGAGGAGACCGGCTCGACCGTCGCCTCGATCCAGATGCTGCTCTTCCGTGCGCGGCGGTCGCTGCGGCAGCAACTCGAGCCCCCGACCGTGGCGGTTCGCCGGCCGATCTTCCTGCCGCCGGTGCCGAGCTGGCTCGCCGGGCTGTTCTCTCGGGTGGAGCTCGCCAGCCTGACGCCGCGAGCGATCGGCGCGCTCGGTGCGACCGTGCTCACGGTCGCGGGCGCGAGCGTCGCCGTTCCGGTGCCGCAGGCCGTCGCACGCGACGCGGCCCGGTCGGCCGCGGCTGCAACCGCCGAGCCCGCAGGCGTGCGTGCGGCTGCGAAGCCAAACGCTCACGCGGTCACGCGAGCAGTCGCCACTCGTTCCACGAGCCGGGTCGTTCCCACGCAACGACCCGCGCCGCGGCCGCAGCCGTTGGAGCCGGTCCCGCAGGGCTCCGCTCCTGCGGGCACAACGGCGCCGGCGCCGACCGCCGCCCCGGTAGAGACGCCGGTCGTACTCGGTGACGACGTGGTGTCGACGCCGGTCGCGCTGCCGCCGGTCGCGCTGCCGCTGCCGCCGGTCGAGCTGCCGCTGCCGCCGGTGCCGCCGGTCGAGCTGCCACGGCCGCCGGTCTCGGTGTCGCTGCCGCCGGTTCCCGTCTCCGTCCCGGTTCCGCCGGTTCCGCCCGTCCTGCCGGAAGCGGTCGCTACCGCGACCGGCGCGGCGGGCGCCGCTGGGGCGAGCGCTCCGCCGGTGCCGGTTCCCCCACCGCCTCTTCCGACGCTGCCGCCCGCGCCGTAGAAGAGGCCCAGGAGCGCGCAGCCACGTGAGCGCGCGCACCCGTGGAATGAGAGGCCACCGCGGCCACGATCCTTTCTCGCCGTGTACGGTCTCGCCGTGCTGATCGAGCGGAGCATGCACCCCGACTGGCTGTCGAACGCATACGTGCTCGCGGACGAGCCGGGCGGCACGGCGGTCTTCATCGACAGCGGCGCGCCACTCGAGCCGCTGCACAGGATCGTCGAGCGGGAGCGCTTGAACGTGACGCACCTGCTGACGACGCACTCCCACCCGGACCACGTCGCCGGCGACGCCGAGCTCGTCGAGCGGTACGGCCTCGAGATCGTCAAGGGCCCGCTCGAGACCGGTGGGCTGACGATCGAGGCGCTGGAGACGCCTGGCCACTCACCCGACCATCTCGCCTTCGTCGCGAACGAGACCGTCGCCTTCACGGCGGACATCCTCTTCAAGGACGCCGTCGGCGGCGGGCCTGACGCCGGCCCGATCCGCGCTTCGGTGATGGACACGCTGATGACGCTGCCTCACGAGGTGCGCGTGCTCCCGGGCCACACGGACGAGACAACGATCGGGCGCGAATGGGAGGAGAATCCGTTCGTCCGCTACTGGCGAGGCGACGCGGCGTCGATCGACGAGGCGGTTCGCGTCGGCGGCGAGACCGCCACGCTGGTCGTCTGGTCGCCCGACTACGACGGGAAGGGCAAGGCGCTGGTCCGCTTCGCCGACGGACGCGAGGCGATCATCGGCGGCTCGCGGGTCGAACGTTGAGCTTCATCGTCGACGAGCCGGTCGAGGAGTACGCGGCGCAGCACACGACAGCGCCGGACCCGCTGCTCGCAGAGCTGGCCGCCGAGACGAAGGCGACGATGGCCTTGCCCCAGATGCTGACGGGTCCGATCGAGGGCCGTTTCCTCGAGCTCCTCGTCGCCGGCACCGGTGCGAGGCGCGTGCTGGAGATCGGCACCTTCACCGGCTACTCGGCGCTCTCGATGGCCGCCGCGCTGCCTGACGAGGGGCGCATCGACACGCTCGACATCGAGCCGAGGCACGCCGAGCTCGCCCAGCGCTACTTCGACCGCAGCCCCGACGGCGGCAAGATTACGCTCCATCTCGGACCGGCGCTCGAGACGATTGAGAAGCTCGAGGGTGAGTTCGACTTCGTCTTCATCGACGCCGACAAGGAGAACTACGACGCGTACTTCGAGGCGGTGCTGCCGCGGCTCTCGGAGGGCGGCCTGATCGCGATCGACAACACGCTCTGGAGCGGACTCGTGGTCGACCCACCCGACGAGACGACGAAGACGATCGCGGCGCTGAACGACAAGCTCGCCGCCGACGAGCGGGTCGCCGTCGTCCAGCTGACCGTGCGCGACGGCGTCACCCTGATCCGCCGCCGCTGAATCGGACCCGTCCGAAAGGGACAGTAGGTTGAGCGGCCCATGCGCCTGCTCGTCGCCCGCTGCGAGGTCAGCTACACCGGCCGCCTCGACGCCTTCCTGCCCGAGGCGGTCCGACTGCTGATGATCAAGGCCGACGGCTCCGTGCTCGTCCACGCCGACAGCGGCGGCTACCGCCCGAGCAACTGGATGACGCCGCCGACGGTGATCGAAGAGTCGGACGGGCTGATCGTCGTCCGCAAGCGCGCGGGCAAGACGGAGGACCGGCTGGAGATCAGGATCGTCGAAGTGCTGTCCGACCAGGAGCATGAGATGGACGAGGTGGCGGGGCTCGAGAAGGACGGGGTCGAGAAGCACCTGCAGGAGGCGCTGGCGGCCGCGCCGGGATGGATCGAGGCCGAGCTCCGGCTCGACCGGCGCGAGTGGGTGACCGAAATCGGGCCCGTCGACCTGATGTGCCGCGACTGCGACGACGGCTGGGTCGCGGTCGAGATCAAGCGGATCGGCACGATCGAGGCCGTCGAGCAGCTGACGCGCTACCTCGACTTCATCCGCGCCGATCCGGCGAAGGCGGGCTGCCGCGGGATCCTGGCCGCGCAGTCGTTCAAGCCGCAGGCGGTCACTCTCGCCGAGTCGCGCGGGATCGGCTGGGTCGAGGTCGACCTCGCGGTGCTGCGCGGCGAGCGCGAGCCCGAGCTGACGCTCTTCGGCTAGTCCGTCCCGTCGTCTTCGGGCTCGCCGTCGTCGTACTCGAGCACCTCGATCCGCCCGATCACGCCGAGCCCGCGCCACGCGATCTTGTTCGAGCGCGGGTACCAGCACATGTCATTCGGCTTGCGCGTGCCGTAGATCAGCATCGTCATCCCGTTCGGGCCGGCCCGGAACCAGTGGCTGGCCCGCGTCGCCGGCGGCCGCGCGATCACGTGACCGGGCCGGATCGGGATCGCCTCCTTCTCAGCGCCCGTGCCGCTGGCGAACGACGGCGACGGCCAGAGGTGGAGTGTTCCCTCGCCCTCGAGGATGACGAAGATCTCCTCCTCCTCGGAGTGGCAGTGCGGCACCGATCCGCGTGCGCCCGGGTCGAGCCGCTCCCAGTGGAAGCCGGCCTGGTCGGAGCGGTCCCTGGTCGCAAGCGGGGCGGTCGTCGCTCCGCCCCAGCGCTCGAGCTCGACCTCGTCGATGTTGACGATGTTCGCCGGTCGCGCTGCGGGCTCGCCGAACGCGAGCGGCGCTGACTCCGCCTCGCGATCCCACGGGTCGTCGGTGCGGCCCTCGACCCAGGGCCAGCCGAAGCGGACGGCGCCCGAGCGGGGAAGCCAGCCGAGCTCGGTCGGGTGGCGCGTGCCGAAGACGAGATAGTCGAGGCCCTCGGGCCCGGCGACGAACGTGTGCTCGAGCTCGTCGGCGCGCTGCACGACGCAGTCGCCGGCGCGGACCTCGTGCACCTGGTCGTCCTGCCACGCGAGCCCGGACCCCTCGAGCACGTAGTAGATCTCCTCCGAGGCGCCGTGGGAGTGGGGCGGGGTCGGCAGCTTGCCGGGCGCGACGCGGACGCGGTTGAGGCCGACGCCCTTCGTGCCCGCGGCATCACCGAGCCGCTGCCAGGTCGCATCCATCTCGCCCTTCGCGCGCCGGTGAGTCTCGACGTCGTCCCAGTGGGCGAGCCCCATGGCGGAAATCTAGGGGATCACCGCTGCCTTCAGATAGTCCTGCGGCGGGTCGGCCAGGAGGGCGGGCACGCCCTCGAGCCGGACGCGGTGCGTAACCAGGCGCTGCCACGGATAGGCGCCGCTCGCGAGGAACGCCAGCGCGGCCCGGACGTGCCGCGGCGCGTGGTGGAACGCGCCGCGCAGCGTCAGCTCCTCGTAGTGGAGCCGGTATGCGTCGACGCGCAGTTCGGCGCCGGCTTCGCGGCCGCCGAAGTAAAGAACGGTGCCGCCCGGACGGGGGAGCTCGAGCGCCCGCTGCCAGGCCGCTTCCGTGCCCGCAGCCTCGATCACGACGTCTGCGCCGTCGCCGTCGCCGCTCGTGCCGGCGAACTCAGGCACGACCGCGCGCCGCTCGGCTCGGCCGCCGACGACCTCGGGCCGCCCGCCTGCGTCGGCGACGCAGGCGCTCAGCATCAGCCCGATCGGCCCTGCGCCGAGGATCGCGACCCGGTCGCCCGGCTGGATCCCCGCCCGCTCGACGCCACGTAGGCAGCACGCGAGCGGCTCGACCATCGCCGCGACCTCGGGCTCGAGCCCGGCCGGGACGGGCAGGAGGTTGACCTTCGCGATCTCCTCCGGCACGAGCAGCAGCTCTGCGTAGGCGCCGTTCAGGAGCTCGATCGGCTCGCCGCGCTCGTCGCCCGCGGCCGAGTTCGCGGCGACGACGCGCCGACCCGTCGCAACGTCGATCCCGCAGAACTCGTGTCCGAACGGGCTCGGCAGCTCCCGCAGCAGGACGGGGTGCCCGCGCCGGAACGCCTTCAGGTCGGTGCCGTCGGTGAGCGCGACCTCGACCTGGACGAGCACGTCCCCCGGCCCCGGCTCGGGGTTCGGCACCTCTTCCAGCCGCAGGTCGCCGGGGCCGTGGAAGCGGAGCGCTCTCACGGCGTGAACACGACCTTGAGTGCGCGGCCGGAGCGGTACCGGTCGAGCCCGTCCTGGAACTGGTCGAGCGGGAGCACGGTCGGCTCGGGCAGGTCGAGCGTGGGTAAGAGCTCCAGCGCCTGGCTCATGTGCCGCGGCGTCGCCGAGCGCGAGCCGGTCAGCGTCAGCTCGTTCCGGTAGACGAGGTCGAGGTCGACGGGTGCGGCGGGGGAGAAGACGAGGACGGTGCCTCCCGGCTCGACGGCGTCGAGCGGCGCCGCCGGGGCGCACAATACGACCGAGCCCACCGAGCCGTCCGGCGCGCGCCCGCCGCGCTCCGGACGCGGGTCGACCGCGAAGACCTCGTCGCCGCGCTCGCGCAGCACCGCCGCGAAGAGCCGCCCGACGAAGCCCTGGCCGACGACGAGCACTCGCCCGCGTGGCACCCGCTCCGCGCCCCGGAGGACGCAGGCGAGCGGCTCGAGGTACGTGCCGAGCGCATCGCCGACCTCGTCGGGAAGCTCGACTCCGTCTGCGGCCTCGACCTGCTCGGCGAAGCCACCCGGGACGATGGTCGGCTCCGCGAAGGGGTCGCAGGTCGACTCATGCCCTGCCCGGCAGCGCGCGCACTCCCCGCAGGGGAGATGGTGGAAGAGCGCGATGCGTGCGCCGTCCGCACGCCGCGCGACGACCTCGTGGCCGAGCACCGTCCCGGCAGGCGCGACGCCGATCTTCTCGACGTCCGAGCCGCAGAGCCCGCATGCCAGCACGCGCATCGGCTCGGCCGGCGCGGGCGCGTCCGCGAGGCGGGGCTGTCCGTCTGCGTCGAGCACGACCGCGCGCACCACCGCATCGTATGGATAGCCTCGCCGCTCTCGATGAGACGCCGCCTGCCACACGTCCTCCGCGTCCGCGACTTCTCGCTCTCGATCGGCTCGAGCATCTCGTACGGCTTCGGCCGCGAGATGGTCTTCGTCGCCGTCGGTTGGCAGGTCTACGACATCTCCCGGAATCCCCTCTACCTCGGGCTCGTCGGCCTGGCGGAGTTCCTGCCCCTGCTCCTGTTCGCGCTGCCCGCCGGGGCGCTCGCCGACCGGATGCCGCGGAAGCTGATCTACATGGGTTCGCTCGCCGTCGACGCGGTGATCACGATGCTCCTGCTCGTCGTCAGCATCAACGGCGCGAACCAGCTCTGGCCGTTCCTCGTCCTCTCGTTCGCCAGCGGCTGCTCCGCTGCCGCCGGCAATCCCGCGATCCGCTCGATGACGCCGACGCTCGTCCCGTTCGAGCTGCTGCCGAGCGCGATCGCACTGCGCTCGACCGTCTTCCAGGCGGTCGTCGTCGTCGGGCCTGCCGTCGGCGGGCTGCTCTTCGCGCTCGGGCCGGAGGTCGTCTACGCCACCGCGGCGGTGCTCATGCTGATCGCGGTCGGCTTTGTCGTGCCGATGAAGCTGCGGGCAATCGAGGAACCGCCCTTCGAGGTCGGCGGCTCACGCCTCGAGTCGCTGCTGGCCGGGCTCCGCTTCGTGCGGCGGACGCCGGTGCTCCTCGGCGCGATCTCGCTCGACCTCGTCGCGGTGCTCTTCGGCGGCGCGGTGGCGCTGCTGCCCGTCTTCGCGCGCGACGTGCTCGACGTCGGCCCGATCGGGCTCGGCCTGCTGCGGAGCGCACCGGCGGTCGGTGCGCTGCTGGCCGGGATCATGCTCACGCGCAGGCCGCTGCGCGGAATGGTGGGACGAAAGCTCCTGATCGTCGTCGCCGTCTTCGGCGCCAGCATGATCGTCTTCGGGCTCTCGCACTCGTTCCCGCTCTCGTTCGCGGCCCTGGCCGTAAGTGGCTTCGCGGACATGATCAGCATGAACATCCGCTCGATGATCACCGCGCTCGCGACGCCGGATGCACTCCGCGGGCGGGTCAACGCGGTCGAGATGGTCTTCATCAGCGCGTCGAACGAGCTCGGCGCCTTCGAGTCGGGCGTCGCGGCCGCCCTGATCGGCGCCGTGCCCGCGGTCGTGATCGGAGGCTCGCTGACGATCATCTGCGCGCTCGCCTGGCCACGGCTCTTCCCGCAGATGGCGAGGATCGACCGGCTCGAATCGCTGCACCCGGTCGCGCCTTGACCGATTCTTGACCCGGACTATGTGACAATCGCCTCTCGCGAGATCGGAGGCCGGTTGAAGCTGCGCAGGCTGTCGAAGTCGCACCTGCTCGTCCTGGGCGCGTTCCTCGCCGCCGGGGCGACCGCGCTGCCCGCGCTCGCGATCCGCGCCGCCGCCGATCCCGAGCCGACCCGCTTCCCCGGCGGGCCGTACTTCGTGATCGGCTGCGGCGTCAGCCTGATGTCGAACGACGACCCGATCGTGCTCGCCGGCAAGCCGGGCGCATCGCACCACCACACGTTCATCGGCAACAAGGCCGTCGATGCGAAGTCCACCGCCGCTTCGCTGGTCGGCGGCGCGTCGAGCTGCGAGGACATCGGCGACTCGTCCGCCTACTGGGTGCCGACACTCTTCGCCGGTGGGCGGGCAGTGCGACCGCTCGTCGGCGTCGGCTACTACGTGCGCCGCACTTCGGAACCCGTCCGCGCTTTCCCGGCGGGGCTCGTCATGATCGCCGGCAACCAGAACGCCAAGCGGGCACAGTCGCTCTCCGTGGTCGGCTGGGGCTGCGGCGGCTTCGGCGCTCCGGCCAGGTCGGCCGTCGTGCCGAACTGCCCGCCGGACCGGGCGCTGCACCTGCGGGCGACGTTCCCGAGCTGCTGGAACGGCCGCGACCTCGACAGCGTCGACCACAAGCGTCACATGGCCTACGCGACGAACGGGCGCTGCCCGCGCACGCACTCGGTTGCGGTGCCGACGCTCGTCCTCATCTTCCTGTACCCCGAGACCGAGCAGCGACGCCTGCTCCAGGCGTCCGGGCGCTACGGCGCACATGCCGATTTCATGAACGGCTGGAACCAGGACACGCTCGAGGGGCTGGTGGCGGAGCTCAACTGACGCGCTACAATGCGCGGCCGAGGGGCTATAGCTCAGCTGGGAGAGCGCCTGGATCGCACCCAGGAGGTCGGCGGTTCGAGCCCGCCTAGCTCCACCTCGAAAGGCCCTTTCTGCGTGAACACGCGCAGCCCTTTCCCCGCTCCTCGTCTACAGAGGCTCGAGCCCGACGTAGTTCTCCGCCAGTGACGCAGCAGCTGCGGGAGAGCTGGTCACGTACCGAAGCTGGGAGAGCTGGAGCTTGAAAGCGAAGGCCTCCTGCCCTTCCGGCCGGTGCAGCATCTCCGTCATCCACGAAGAGAAGTGCTCAGCGCGCCAGACGCGCCGCAGGCACGTATCCGAGTACCGATCCAGTGCCGACGCGTTTTCCGTCCGGAACCAATCCGTGAGGGCCTCGGCGAGCACCTTCACGTCGTGAAGCGCGAGGTTGAGCCCCTTGGCGCCGGTCGGCGGCACGATGTGCGCAGCGTCGCCGGCGAGGAAGAGCCTTCCGTGGCGCATCGGCTCGCAGACGTAGCTGCGCATCCCGGTAACGCCCTTCTCGAGGATCGGGCCCTCGGCGAGCGTCCAGCCCTCAAGCCCGAGGCGTGTCTGCAGCTCGGCCCAGATGCGGTCGTCGGGCCAGTCGGCAAGATCCTCGTCGGGGCGGCACTGGACGTAGAGGCGGCTGAGCTCCGGAGAGCGGAGGCTCAGGAGCGCGAATCCGCGCTCGTGATGTGCGTAGACGAGCTCGTCGCTCGAGGGCGGGACCGCGGCGAGAATCCCCAGCCAGCCGAACGGGTACTCGCGCGAGAACTCGGACAGCACGCCCGCCGGGATGCTCGGACGGCAGATCCCGTGGAACCCGTCGCAGCCGGCGACCACGCTGCACTCGAGCTCGTGGTCGCGGCCGTCGTGGCGGTAGCGGACGAGCGGGCGGTTGGTGTCCAGGTCGTGCACCGTGACGTCCTCGACCCCGAAGTGGAGCGGCCGCCCGGTGTCGAGGCGAAGCTGGATCAGGTCCTTGACGAGCTCGGTCTGGCCGTAGATGACGATCGCCCGGCCGCCGGCGAGATCGCTCAGCGGGATCCGGTGGCGCTCGCCGTCGAACCGGAGCTCGATCCCGTGGTGGATGAGCCCTTCGCGCAGCAGCCGCTCTCCGGCGCCGGCCTGCACGAGCATGTCGACCACGCCCTGCTCGAGCACGCCGGCCCGGATCCGAGCCGCGACGTACTCCCGGCTCCGGTCCTCGAGGACGACCGAGTCGATCCCCTCGCGGTGCAGGAGATGACCGAGGGTGAGGCCAGCTGGGCCGGCGCCGACGATGCCTACCTGAGTCCGCGTGCGGGTCAGGCGACGCCCTCCTCCACCAGCACCCGCTGGGCGACGGCGAACGCGCCGTTCGCCGCGGGGACGCCGCAGTAGACCGCGCACTGGAGCAGGACCTCTTTGAGCTCGTCCGGCGTGAGCCCGTTGCGGAGCGCTGCACGGACGTGCATCGCCAGCTCGTGCTCGCGGCCGTCGGCGACGAGAGCCGTGATCGTGATGCAGCTCCTCGTGCGGCGATCGAGGCCCGGCCGCGACCAGATCTCGCCCCAGGCGTACCGTGTGATCAGATCCTGGAAGTCGGCGGTGAACGCGGTCGTGCCCGCGACGGCGCGGTCGACGTGCTCGTCTCCGAGGACTTCCCGTCTCGTCGTCATCCCTTCGTCCGTCATGCGGCAACCTCCTGTCCGAGATGGGCGAGCACGGCGACGGTGAACCGCTCCGCCTGCTCGACGTTCGCGAGATGCGCCGCACGGTCGAGCACGAGGAGCCGCGCCTCCGGAACGCAAGACGCGAGCAACTCGCCGTGCTCGACCGGTGTCGCGGAGTCGTCCGCGCCAGCGACCACGAGCGTCGGGGCGGAGACGGCGGCGATCCGCTCACGCGCGTCCCAGGCTGCGAGGGCATCGCACGAGCGCGCGTACCCCTCGCGCGGGGTGTCGACCAGCATCGCCCGGAAGCGCGCCACGGTCTCCGGCTGCTCGCGCGCGAACGCGGTCGTGAACCAGCGCCCGACGACGGCGTCCGCGATCGCCTCCGTGCCCTCGGCGCGCACGGTCCGCGCGCGCTCGACCCACACGTCGGGTGGTCCGAGATATGCCGACGTGCAGGAGAGGACGAGCCGCTCGACGCGCTCGGGCGCAGCGAGCGCCAGCGCGATCGCCACCATCCCGCCGAGCGAGGTCCCGCAGATCGACACGCGCTCGAGCTCGAGCTCGTCGACGAGATCGAGCAGGCCGTGCGCGAACGCCTCGACCGTACAGGGCGGCTCGGGAAGCTCGGACGCGCCGTGGCCGGGGTGGTCGTAGGTCAGGACGCGGAAGCGCTCGGCGAGCTCGGGGAGCTGGCGGCTCCACAGCTCCTGGCCGGTGCCGAGCGAGCTCGCGAGCACCACGGCCGGCGCGCCCGCCGGCCCGTGCAGGCGATGGTCGAGCCTCACCGACGGGCCCCCTCGTACTCGGCCAGCGCACGGTCGACGAGCGCCTCGGCCGCGCCGAGATAGCCGGCCGGGTCGAGGAGCACGTCGAGCTCGTCGGCCGAGAGGCCGGTTCGCGCGTCGGCGGCGAGCGCCTCGCGGAAGGACGGTGCGCGCGCGGACTCGGCGACGACCTCGTGCGCCCGGCGTCGCCCGAGGCGGGGCGTGAGGGCGAACGAGATCCGCTCGGCGACGACGATCCCGTCGCCCGCGTCGAGGTTCGACCGCATCCGCTCCGCGTCGACCTCGAGGTCGACAACCGCGTCCGCGGCCGCCGCGGCCGACCCGCCGGCGAACGCGAGCGCGCCCGAAAGCGCCTCCCACTCCGCATGCCAGCCTCCGACGCCCCGTTCGTGCTCGTTCGGCTGCTCGCCGAGCAGGACTCCCGCGTGGGCGTGCGCGAGGCGTGCGCACGCGACGGCCAGCGTCGACCGGACAGGATTCCGCTTCTGCGGCATGCTCGACGACACGCCGCCCGTGGCCTCTCGGACCTCGGCCACCTCGGTCTGGGCGAGGAGCACGACGTCCCGCCCGACCTTCGCAGCCGCGCCGGCGGCGGAGTCCAGCGCCGCGCCGAGCTCCGCGACGCGCTGGCGGTTCGCATGCCAGGGGAGCACGGGCTCGGCGAGATCCAGCTCCCGGGCGAAGACGCGGACGACCTCCAGCGCGTCGTCCCCGAGGGCGGCGAGCGTCCCCGCGGCGCCGCCGAGCTGTGCCGCCAGACGCTCGGCGTGGACGGTCGCGAGCCGCCGGCGCGCCTCGAGCGCGGCGACGAGCCAGCCCGCCGCCTTGAGCCCGAACGTGGTCGGAACCGCCTGCTGGAGGAGGGTGCGCGCTGCGATCGGCGTCGAGCGGTGGTTACGAGCGAGACCGGCGCATCCGTCTGCGAGCCGGTCGAGCTCCGCGAGCACGAGCGCCCCGGCACGACGGGCGACGAGCATCGCCGCCGTGTCGACGACGTCCTGGCTCGTGGCCCCGAGATGGACGTAGTCGGCCGCGTCCTCGCCCGCGGCCTCGCGTAGCGCCCGCACGAGCGGCTCGGCCGGGTTTCCTGGCGAACGGCCCTCCTCCGCGAGACGCGCGACGTCATAGAACTCGGCGCGGCACGCCTCGCCGATCCGCCGTGCGGCGCCCTCCGGGAGGATCCCGACCGCGGCGCCCGACTTCGCGAGCGCGTGCTCCGCGTCGAGCATCCCCTGAAGCCACGCGCGATCCGAGACCGCCTCCTGCAGCTCCTGCGGCACGAAGATGGCCGAGAACGGCGTCACGCCGCGAAGAACGTCGTCTGGCCGGCGCCCTGGAGCACGATGTCGAAGCGAAGCCCGTCTGCCTCGGGACGCGCGACGAGGGTTGCCCGCTCCGCGGGCTCGAGCCCGAGCAGGACCGGGTCCTCCGCGTTCGCGGCTTCCTCGTCGGGGAAGTACAGCCGCGTCGCGACGCGCTTCAGCAGGCCCCGCGCGAAGACGCCCACGAGAACGTGTGGCGCCTGCCGTCGACCGTCCACCCACGGGACGCGGCCGGGCTTCACCGTGACGAACTCGAAGCGGCCCGCGCCGTCGGTGGCGGAGCGGCCGAAGCCCCTGAACCCCTGCTCGACGGGAAGCTCCTCGCGATCGTCGGCGGGGTGGGCGTACCGCCCGGCCGCGTTCGCCTGCCAGATCTCGACCATCCCGTCGGGAACCGGGTCCCCGGCGCCGTCCAGGAGCACGCCCGAGATGCGGATCGCGCGCGCGTCGGAGTCCGCGACGAGCCGGCCCGAAATCGGGCCGCCGATCAGGCCGATCTCGAGGTACGGCCCGGTCGTCTGCGACGGCGTCACGGGGGCGTCAGTCATCGTGCGGCTCCTCGAGCGGCGTCGCGTCGCGTCCTCCGAGCACGATGTCGAAGCGGAAGCCCAGCGCCCAGTCGGGCTGCGTCAGCTCAAGGTCGAAGCTCGAGATCAGCCGCCGCCGCGCGTGCTCGTCGCGGATCGAGTTGAGGATCGGGTCGAACGGGAAGAGCGGGTCTCCCGGGAAGTACATCTGGGTGACGAGGCGCTCCGGGAACGCGCGCCCGAACAGGGAGAAGTGGATGTGCTTCGGCCGCCAGGCGTTCGGGTGGTTGCCCCAGGGATACGCGCCGGGAAGGATCGACGTGAAGCGGTACGTGCCGTCGTCGTCCGTGAGACAGCGGCCCGAGCCGGTGAAGTTCGGATCGAGCGGCGCGTCGTGCGTGTCGACCGCATGCCGGTAGCGGCCCGCCGCGTTCGCCTGCCAGACCTCGACGAGCTGGCCGCGGAGGGGCTTCCCGTCGGAGCCGAGCACGCGACCCGTGACGACGATCCGCTCGCCGAGCGGCTCGCCCGCGTGCTGGCGCGTCAGATCGGCGTCCGTGTCGCGCAGCGGGAGCTCGCCGTAGACGGGGCCTGTCAGCTCCGAGAGCGACTGTGGAAGCAGGACGAGCGGCTCGTTCGGCGCCCGGAGTCGAGTGCCTACGTAGTCGGGGTGGAGGAGCGGCGGGTCGGACGCCGTGAGCGCGGCGTCCGGGATGCGGGGAAACACGGTCATCTCAGGCTGCCCGGCGATCATCCAGGTCGACGTCGAATGGGGCGCCGGTCACGGCCCGCACCTGCTCGACCGTCGCGTCGCCGGCGAGCTCGGTGAGGACGAGGCCTCCGTCGCGGAGCCGGAAGACGGAGAGCTCGGTGACGACGACGTCGGCCGCGGCGCGTGCGGTGAGCGGGAAGGTGCACTCGGAGACGATCTTCGGCTCGCCCTTCGAGGACGTCGAGGTCATCGTCACGATCACGCGGCGCGCGCCGACGACGAGGTCCATCGCGCCGCCGACGCCGAGCACGTCCTTGCCCGGGACGGCCCAGTTCGCGATGTCCCCCGCGATCGAGACCTGAAGCGCTCCGAGCACGGCGACGTCGATGTGGCCGCCGCGGATCATCGCGAAGCTCTGCGCGCTGTCGAAGTACGCGGCGCCGGGCAGCGCGGTGACCGGCTGCTTGGCCGCGTCGATGAGATCCGGGTCGAGCTCGCCGTCCCCCGGTCGCGGGCCGACGCCGAGCAGCCCGTTCTCCGTGTGCAGGAAGACGCCCGTGCCCTCACCGAGGAGCCCGGGGATGAGGTTCGGGATCCCGATCCCGAGGTTGACCACCTCGCCCGGCTGGAGCTCGCGCGCGGCGCGGGCCGCGATCGCGGTCTTGACGTCCGTCACCGGGAGTGCACCAGCCGGTCGACGTACAGGTGCGGCGTGTGGATCGACTCCGGCTCGAGCTCACCCGCTGGCACGATCTCGCCCACCTCGGCGATTGTCACTCGTGCGGCGGCCGCCATCAACGGGTTGAAGTTCCGCGCCGTGCGCCGGTACCACAGGTTGCCGAGCTCGTCGGCCCGCGCCGCGTACACGAGTGCGACGTCGGCGTGGATCGGCCGCTCGAGGACGTGGGGTACGCCGTCGACCACGTGCTCCTCCTTCCCCTCGGCGAGCAGCGTCCCCGCCCCGACGGGGGTCAGGAACCCGGCGATCCCGGCCCCCGCCGCGCGGATGGCCTCGGCGAAGGTCCCCTGCGGGACGAGGGTCGCCTCGATCTCGCCCGCGTTCACCGCCGCCACCGCCTCCGGGTTCGACGTGAAGTACGACGAGATGCCGCGCTTGATCCGCCCCTGGCGCAGGAGCTTCCCGAGCCCGCGGCCGGGCTCGCCGATGTTGTTCGAGACGACAGTCAGCTCGTCGGCGAGGGAGGTCTCGACGAGGGCGTCGATGAGGGTGAGCGGCGCGCCGACGAGCCCGAAGCCGCCGACCATGACCGTGTCGCCCGAGCGAACCGCCGCCACCGCCTCCGCCGGCTCGATCGGGGTGCGCGTCGTCGCCATCCTGCGTCCCCTTCGTCGTCTCCGAACCGGGAGCGTAACCCGCCGTTGTATGCAAGCGCAGCTGTCTGTCGCTCAGGGATGGCGATGCTGGACTCGTCACAGCGGGTGTTGTATACATGCGGCGATGTCGTGGCGACGCGTTCGACGAGCTGCGAGCCACGGCTCGCGCGCGGAGCGCAGCGCGTGCGTCGTCGGAGACATCGGCACGACAGCAGCTGGTCGAGCCAGCACCGGCGGGGTCTCAGGGGACGAGCATCCGGTCGTCGCCGGCCTGGACGTTCGCACGATGACGGAAGGAGAGAGGTCGTGAAGCCGTACAGAGTGATCGCGGCTGTGGGTGGCTTGGCGATGTTCACTGCGGTACTCGGCGGGTCGAGCGCATACGGTGGGCCGGCCGCGCAGGCTCAGCAAGGCCCGATCAAGATCGGCGTGCTCACGCCCCTGACGGCGAACTTCGCGCCCTGGGGCATCCACGTCCGCGCCGGCGCGGCCCTGGCCGTGAACGAGATCAACCGGTCCGGCGGCGTGAAGGGGCGCGGGAACGGGCGGCCGCTCAATCTCGTCGTCGCCGACGACCAGTCGACGAACACGAGCGCGGCCGTCGACGGGTTCAGGCGGCTGACGCAGCAGGAGAACGTCGTTTCCGTCGGCGGCATCATCGGCAGCCCGATCGCCCTGGCGACCACGCGGCTCGCCGAGGAGTCGCGCGTGCCGCTCTTCCTCACGAAGGCCGGCAACAACGAGATCCTGACGCGGGCGAGCCGCTACACGTTCCGCACCTGCCTGCCCGCCGCTGCGATGGTTGCGACCTCGGTCGTGCAGCTCGCGCAGCGACGCGGGATCAGGGACGTGGGCGTGGTCATCGCCGACTACGCGTGGGGCCAGTCCTTCAAGTCGTCGCTCGAGGACGCAGCGCGCGCGGCTCCGAACATCCGCTTCAACATCCAGGTCGCGCCGCTGCCAACGACCAACTTCATTCCGTACCTCCGTTCGATGGACGGCGTGTCGCTGCTCGTCGCGACGGGTCACCCGCCGGGCGCCGGCTCGATCCTCGCCCAGGCCGGGCAGCTCGGGATCAAGGCCCCGGTCGTCGGCGCCTACTCGCCGTACGGGCTCACGGTGCGGAACGCGGGGACGGCGGCGTACGGCGTCTGGAGCGACTTCAAGTGCATGGCTACGGGCACGGCCGCGTACAAGGCGCTCGCGAAGCGGTACCTGCGGGCGTTCCCGCAGAACGGCTTCATGGAGGACGACGCGCTCTCCGGCTACGCCTACGTGAAGATCGTCGCTGAGGCGATCCGGAACGTCGGCGTCAACCGCGTGCAGATCGCGAACTACGTGCGCACGCACACGTTCACCATCCCCGGGTACGCGTTCCCGCTGCGGTGGACGCAATGGGGCGAGCTGAACCGGCCGACGGTCCAGTTCGCGGTGCTGACTAGGGGGCCGGCCCCCCAGCCCGGGATCAACATCGGAGCCAACTGGTGGCCGCGGGTGCTGTTCAAATCGCAGCCGCTGACGCCCTACCGTCCCCCGTCGTAGCCGTGGAGACCGGGTCTGCTGCTCGAGGTTGACGCGGTTACGAAGCGCTTCGGCGGTCTGCCGGCCGTCGACGGCGTGACGTTCGGAATCGACGACGGCGACATCGTCGCCGTCGTCGGTCCGAACGGGGCCGGCAAGACCACGCTCCTCAAGCTCATCGTGGGGCTCGCGCGGCCGACGCGGGGCGCCATCCGGCTCGACGGCGTGCGGACCGACGGGCTCACCGCGCACCAGGTCCGACGCATGGGCATCGCCCTGGCCATGCAGCGGCCGCTGCCGTTCGGGTCGATGACCGTCCTCGAGAACGCCCTGCTCGGCGCGATGTTCGGCGGCGGCGACGGCGTGGTCGGCGAGCGAGAGGCACGGCGACGTGCGGCGGAGGCGCTCGCTCTCGTGGGGCTGGAGGGCCGGGCCGAGCAACCGGTCTCGAGCCTGAACCTCCACCAGCTGCGGTTCCTGGAGATGGCCAAGGCGCTCGCGGGCTCGCCCAGGGTGCTGCTGCTCGACGAGGTCATGGCGGGCCTGAACGAGGCCGAGATCGCCGCCTCGGTCGAGATCGTCCGGAACGTGCGGGACCACCGCGGAACGGCGATCCTCTGGGTGGAGCACGTGATGAGCGCCGTGATCCAGCTCGCCGAGCGCGCGATCGTCCTCAACTTCGGGCAGGTGCTCGCGGAGGGCGAGCCCGAGGTCGTGATGCGGGACCCGGAGGTCGTCGACGCGTATCTCGGGCAGGCGCGTGTTGCTTGAGGTCTCCGGGCTCGCGGCCGGCTACCTCGGCGAGAAGGTGATCGAAGGGATCGACGTCGAGGTGCGCCGCGGGGAGGCCGTGGCGATCGTGGGCTCGAACGGGGCGGGCAAGACGACGCTCTTCCGGGCGATCGCGGGGCTCCTGCCGCCGATGGCGGGTCGCGTCGTCCTCGAGGCCAAGGACCTCACCCGTCGACCCGCCCATCGGATCGCGCGCGCCGGGATCGCGTACGTGCCGGCCGAGCGGCATCTGTTTCCGGCGATGACGTCGAAGAGCAATCTCGTCCTCGGCGCCTATCCGCGGCGCCCGGATGCCGCGACGCTCGAGCTCGTCTACGCGCTCTTCCCGCGGCTGCACGAGCGCCAGCGTCAGCACGCGGGGACGCTCAGCGGCGGCGAGCAGCAGATGCTGGCGGTCGGCCGCGCGCTCATGGCCCGGCCGCGCCTGCTGATGCTCGACGAGCCGACGACCGGGCTCGCGCCGAAGATCGCGCAGGCCGCGTTCGAAGCGCTCGAGGGGCTGAAGAGAGAAGGGATGACGCTCCTGATCGCGGAGCAGCAGGTCCCGCTTGCGCTCTCGATCGCCGATCGCGGCTATGTGCTCGAGAACGGCCGCATCCGGCTGAGCGGCACGGCGGCGGAGCTCGAGGGGAACCCGGAAGTGCGACGTGCGTACCTGGGCGTGACGTGAGAGCCGTCATCCTGGACGGGCTCGTGCTCGGCCTGGCGTTCGGGCTGCTCGGCGTCGGGATGACCCTCGTCTACGGCCTCGGCGGGGTGATCAACCTCGCGTACGGCCAGATCGTCGTGTTCGCGGCGATCGTCGCGTCGCTCGTCATCGAGCGCGGCCACTCCCAGGGGCTCGCCGCCGTCGTGGGCGTGCTGGCGGCGGTGGCCCTCTCCCTCCTGCTCGATCTCACACTGCTGCGGCCCGTCTATCGCGAGCACGGGGAGGAGCGAACGCTGCTGGGGCTCCTGCTCACGCTGGGCGCCGCGTTCGTGATCGCGGGCGTGCTCACCTGGCGCTACCCGGACGGTGCGCTGTACATCTTCGTCAGCGGAGACCCCGTCTCCGTCCTCGGCGTCCCGATGGCCGTCGGGAGCATCTGGGCGTCGGGGCTCGCGCTCGGCGTCGCGGCGGTCCTCCTCGTGTTCTTCGGCGTGACGACGTTCGGGCGCGGGGTCCGCTCGGTGATCCAGGACGAGACCGGCGCTCGGCTCGTGGGCATCAACCCGTCGTTCGTCCGCACGGTCATCTTCGCGCTCAGCGGGGCGCTCGCCGGCATCGTCGCCGCCGGCCAGTCGATGATCGGGCCGCTGGGCGTCAATGCCGGCTTCGAGCTCACGACCTTCGCCCTCATCGTCACCGTGGTCGGCGGGCTCGGGAGCGTGGCCGGGGCGTTCCTCGCGGGCGTGCTGCTCGGCGTCGTCAACTCCCTGAGCGCCCACTACGTAGGCCAGTACTACACGACGATCATCCTGCTCGCCGCTGCCGCACTGACGATCCTCATCCGACCCCGCGGGCTGCTCGGGCGGTAACGGATGGACACGACCGAGAACCGGTGGGGGATACGCAGGACGGGGGTGGGCGTTCCTCCCGATCGTCGGCACCGCGGCGTTCCTCGCGCTCCTGCCGACCGTCTGGTTCGGCGACTCGCCCTACACGACGTCGTTGGCCGTGCAGGCGCTCGTCTTCGCTTCCTACGGCGTCGGCTTCAACCTGATCTTCGGTAGCACGAACCAGCTCTTCCTCTGCGTCGGGGCCCTGGCCGGAGTCGGCGGCTACGGCGCGGGCATCCTCGCGACGAAGACCTCCCTGCCGATGGCGGCGGGCGTGATCGTGGGGGCGGGGAGCGCCGCCGTCGTCGGCGGCCTTCTGAGCTTCATCGCCGTGCGACGCTCGCTCGGCATCATCTTCACCGGCATCGTCACCCTCGTCTTCTCGCTCGCGTTCGCGAACCTGCTCCTCGGCAAGCGCGACCTGACGGGATCCGAGACCGGCCTCATCGTCGAGGGAGTTCCCGCGAGGCTCGGCGACGACCAGGTGGGGGGTTACTACCTCTTCGCAGGTGTTCTCGTCCTGTTCCTGGTCGTCTTCCGCCTCCTTCACCTCTCGCACGTCGGCTGGGCGTTCCGCGCGCTCCGCGACGACGAGGTGGCCGCCGAGCTCGCGGGCGTGAACGTCGCCTACTATCGGATCTACGCGGCGACGGTCGGCTCGGCGATGATCGGCCTCACCGGAGCCCTGCTTGCGTACAGCGCGGGGTTCATCAGCCCGGCGACCTACAGCTTCGATCGCATCGACGTGCGAGTCCTCGTCATGGTCGCCTTCGGCGGGCTGGGGACGCTGCTCGGCCCACTCGTCGGCGCCGGGGCCTTCGCGATCCTCGACGAGCAGCTGGCGTCCAGCCTCGAGCTCCGGGAGGTCCTGTACGGCGCCTTCGTCGTCGCGATCTTCCTCTTCTTCCGGCGGGGCGTCGTGCACGCCATGGTCGCGCTCTGGAACCGCGCTCTCGGCAGCGGACGCGAGAGGTCGCCTGCGCCACCCGCTCGCGAGTAGCGAACCGTTCTGCATGCATTCGGCTGCGTATCGGGGGCCGAAAACGGCACTGGGCAGCGCGAATTGCATGCATTGGGTTCGCCTGACCGTTACGAGCCGCTCGGAGGTCAAGACCACGCCGGCACCGACGTGGGAGACGATCGAGCACTTCATCCACGTCGCGCCGAGGCGAGGAGGCTGAGGCCGCCGCGTCGTCGCTGACGGCAGGGGGCGGCTCACGCTGCCCGCTCACCTCACCTGCCTGCATGCAGAACCGGCGTGTGCGGCCCGGAGGGGGCCCCGCTCGGCCCCCGATTGCACGCATTTCGCCACGACGGTACGCTGCGAAACGTGCCACGCGGGAACTCCGCGAACTCACAGACCACGAAGGCGACGCTCGGGCTTCGCCAGCTCCTGCTCGACGGTGCGTTCGAGCCACGGGAGCGGGTCTCCGAGCTCCGTCTGGTCGAGGAGCTCGGCGTCTCGCGGACGCCGCTTCGTATCGCGCTGATGACCCTGGAGCACGAGGGCCTGCTCGAGACGCTCCCCGGCGGCGGTTTCGTCGTCCGCGAGTTCACGCGCACCGACATCGACGACGCGATCGAGCTTCGCGGCGTCCTCGAGGGCACGGCGGCGCGGCTCGCCGCGGAGCGGCTCGAGTCGGACGAGGAGCTCGAGCCCCTGCGCGAGTGCTGTCTCGAGCTGGACGCGATCGTGCGGACGGAGAGCATGGAGACGTTCATGGAGTACCTGCGCCTAAACGAGGAGTTCCACGAGGGGTTTCGCAGCCTCGCGAAGAGCGACCAGCTCGGCCGCGCGCTCGAGCACGCGCTCTCGCTGCCGTTCGCCCCGCCGAGCGCGCTGCTGATGGTGCACTCGGCGCTCCCCCAGTCCTGGGAGATCCTGCTCGTCGCGCAGCACCAGCACCACGCGTTGCTCGACGCGATCGCTCGGCGCGAGGGCGCGCGCGCCGACGCGATCGCGCGAGAGCATGCGCGCATCGCACGCCGGAACCTCGACGTCGCGCTCGAGCACCGCCACCTGCTTGAGCGGGTTCCAGGGTCGACGTTGCTGCGCCTTCCGGCCGCCACCGCCTGACGCCGCGTGGACGTCAGGCTCATGCGGCCCGACGACCTCGAGGCGGCCGATCGCGTCATGAGGCTCGCGTTCGCCGCGGCTCGCCGCCTCCTCGATCCGGACGCCGCGCTCCGGGAGCGTGACTTCGTGCGCATGAGGTTCCGTGCCGCTCCCGACTGCGCCTGGGTCGCGGAGCTCGACGGCGAGCTCGTCGGCTCTGTGTTCGCCGCGCGCTGGGGCTCGTTCGGCTTCTTCGGCCCGCTCACCGTGCAGCCGGCGCTCTGGGATCGCGGGATCGGGGGCCGCCTGTTGCAGCCGGTGCTCGAGGCCTTCGACGGCTGGGGGCTCCGTCAGGCCGCGCTCTTCACGTTCGCACAGAGCCCCAAGCACGTCGGCCTGTACCAGAAGCACGGGTTCTGGCCGGGCGCGCTCACCGTCCTGGCCGCGAAGGAGACGGACGCGCCGAGGAGGTGCGCGTACGAGCTCGTCTCGCTCGAGCGCGCGAACGGTCGCGCCGACGTCCTGACCGAGATCCGCGCGCTGACGGACCGGGTCTTCGCCGGGCTCGACGTCGAGCGCGAGGTGCGGGCCGCGGCCGAGCAGCGGCTCGGCGACACGGTCCTCGTGCGCCGCGACGGCACGTTGGCGGGGCTGGCTGTGTGCCATTGCGACCCCGCGAGCGAGGCAGGCCCCGAAACGTGCTACGTCACGTTCGCCGCGGTCGGGCCGGGCGAGGACGCCGCGGCCCGGTTCGAGCTGCTTCTCGACGCCTGCGAGGCGTTCGCAGCGGAGTCGGGCACGAGCCGCATCGTGGTCGGCGTCAGCACGGCGCGGCTCGACGCGTACCGGTGCCTGCTCGCCCGCGGCTTTCGGACGGCGAGGATCGGCCTCTCGATGCGGCTGCGCCCCGACGGGCCGCACTTCGACACGCCGGCGCACTACGTCGTCGACGATCTCCGCTGACGCCGCTCGTCAGGTCGTCGTCGCCTTCGTCCGCCACCCCTCGTGGTACGACTTCCGCGCGACCTCCGAGTACGGGCACGGCGACACGATCGCGCGGATCTCCGCCTGCCGGTGGCGCTCGACCACCGGCTTCGAGGATCCGCCGCCCTCCTCGCCCCAGATCAGCGTCACCTCGGTGCCGATCTCCACGTCCACGTCGACCATGGCGAGCGAGAGGTACGAGCGCTCGTTGTAGCTGTACCCGGAGAAGGTCGAGACGCCGATCGTCTCGCCGGCGCGGAGCACCTTGTCGTACGGCCACGTGGAGTAGTTGGAGAGCGGGATGTCGAGGTACTTCACAGGATCCCCGGGCTCGAGGAGCGACGCCGCCGCCTGCTCGACGTCCTCGCCGTTCCACGCGAGCGTGACCTTCTTCCAGCGCGGCCGGTCGGCCATCGCGAGGAGCGCGTCTCGCCCGACGAAGTCGTGGTCGAATCTTACGAACGGCCAGTATCCGAGGTCGTGCGGCGTGAGGTAGTAGGCCTCGATGTCGTCGGCGACGAAGCTGCCTCCGAGCGAGCCCGTGCCTTCGTACCCGTCCGCGGGGAGCCACTCGCGGTAGGCCCTCGTCTCGTCGCCGGTGAACACGGCGGGGAGCGGGCACGGGATCCAGCCCGACTCCAGGGTGTTCGTCGCGTAGGCGCGTGAGCCGACCTGCCGCAGCCCGAAGTCCTTCCCGGCCTCCACGACCGCGCCCCTGACGTCCTCCCGCTCCTCCCACGGCCCCCAGAGCTCGAGCCCCGGGACGCCCGACATGCCGTGGTGCAGCGCTCGCACCTTCCGCCCGCCGATCGTGATCTCGCCCAGGTTGAAGAACTTGATCTCGGGGAGCGGCCCGCCGTTCGCCCGTTCCAGCACCTGCATCGCAGCAGGCCCCTGCACCTGGAAGCGGTAGAGCTCGCGCCCACCCGTCGGGTTGACCGCGGTCCGCTCGTCCCTGGACAGCTCCACGTCGTAGTCGCCCGTCTCCGCGTGGTACTGCACCCAGTTGTGCGCCGAGGGCCGCCCGACCAGACGCACGCGGTTCTCCGCGAGATGGAAGAGGATCGCGTCGCCGATGACGTACCCGTCGTGGTTGCACACGACGAGCTGCTTCGCCTTGTTCACGGCGAAGTTCTCGAACGTATTCACGCCCACGCGCGAGAGGAGCTCGATCGTTCCCGGGCCGTCGATCTGGAGGTCGAGCATGTGGTGCGACTGGTCGAAGAGAGCGGCCGTCTCCCGCCAGGCGACCTGCTCGTCGCGCCAGTTCGAGAACTCGCTCGGCACCGCAGGGTAGACGTACGGCCCGATTTGTGAGCTCCGCGCCATCTCCACGGCGGAGCCGACGTCCTGCAGCTTCTCCTCGAGGTTCCGATACGCCATCTCCATCAGCCTCCTCTCCCGACCGGGCGACTCCCGCCCGTCTCGATTATGACCCTGTATCGTCCGTCATCCCGCGCACTCGGACGGGGCCGCGCGCGAGGTGGTCGCGACCGAGGAACGTGTTCGCCCACGCGCTCGTCCCGGCCAGCGCGTTGTCCTTGACGACGACCGGGCCGTCCAGCATCGACTCCTCCTCTCCGTACGCCTTCAGGCGCTCGTACGCCTGCGACCAGATGCACTCCGTGTCGTACACCTCGCACAGCCCGTCGCGCGTTCCGCCGCACGGCCCGTTGCGCTGGTTCTTGGCGCACTGCGACTCCGGGCAGACGTACGCGATCTCGGGCAGCGAGCAGTCGCCGCAGTCCCGGCAGCTGAAGAGCGGCACCTTCGCCGCCTGCTCGAGCGCGTGCGCGGCCCGGCGCGCGGGTCGCGGAGCTCTCTCGATGCGCTCGTAGAGCCGCCGTCCCGTCTCGAAGAGCGGTGCGTCGCGCGCGAAGACCGCGTCGTGGAGACGCCGGCTGAGCCGGTACGCGACCGGGACGCGGAGGCTGGACCGACGACGGCGCTTCGTCTCGAGGTACGCGGCGTTCACGACGTCGGAAGAAAGGCTCGTCTCGGGGTCGCGCTCGAAGAAGTAGAACTCCCGCGGCCGCGCGAACTGGATCTCGCGCGCCAGCTCGCGCCAGTCCTCCGGGCCGAAGGCGTTCGCGCGGTCGACGATCTCGCCGAACGTCTCCGCGTGCATGTGGCCGCCGAGGTAGACCCCGTCGAAGCCGAGGCCGCGTGCGACCGCGAGGTGCTTGGAGGCGAGGTCGACGAAGAACGCGCGGCCGTTGTCGGGGCCGGCTCCGTGCCGTTCGGCCAGCTCGAGGAGCTCGTCCGACACGACGATGCCGGGGATGATGCCTCGGCGAAAGGCGCGGGCGGCCGTGCGGGAGAGCAGATGCACGTTCGCGAGGACGTGCACGTCAAGCCCGTCGCGGCGGATCCAGCGCAACAGCTCGTCGTCCTTGCGCGTGTTCCAACCGATCTGGTTGACGACGAAGCGGGCGCCCGCCCGCACCTTCTTGCGCAGCTTGAGGTACTGAGGCATCACCTCGCGCTCGAGCAGCTTGTGGTTCGTGACGACGCCGCCGAGAAAGAAATCCGTCCGCTGGAGCGGCGCGCCCGGCCTGCGCTCGTCCGGCAGGCCTCCGTTCATCTCGGAGAAGAGGCTGATGAGGCCGACCGAGTCGATGTCGAAGACGGGAGCCGCAAGTCCCCGATGCCCCATGACCGGATAGTCGCCCGACATGGCGAGCACGTTGTGGAAGCCGACCGAGCTCAGCTGCCAGCCGCGGCTCTCGAGCGCGTTGCGGTTCCAGTCCTTGCAGGCCAGGTGGATGATCACCTCCTGGCCGCGCGAGATCAGGTCGGTCCCGAGCGCGTCGGGCGCGAGCATCGCGTGCCCGCCGGGGTTGTCCGTGATCGAGAGAACGTCGATCCTCGGATCCGCGGCGAGTTCCCGCGCGAGCGCCAACACTCTCTCGCCGCCTTCCGACGTGATCGGCCCGCGGCTCGTGACGAGCTCCGCCGCCACGACGAAACGGCCCGGTTGCGCGAGGGCGTCGCGGAGCAAGCTCACGCCGTCAGCCCTCGCCGCCAACGTCCGGCGTGCCGTACGTGTGGAAGCTCTCGACCGTCTTCACGCCCCAGTACTGGCCGCGTGCACGCTCCTCCGGTGTCCACGTGATCGGCTCGAAGTCCGGGTCGTAGACGAAATAGCCCCCGGTCGTCACCTCGATCCGGTTTCCGCCGGGCTCGAAGCCGTAGAGAAAGAAGCCCTGCGCGACGCCGTGCTTCGACGGCGCCGCCTCGATCGGGACGCCCGCGTCGACGAAGACGTCCGCGGCGCGCAGGCACTCCTCGCGGGTGTCGACCCAGAAGGCGAGGTGGTGCAGCCTTCCGTTCGCGCCGGACGCGTCCGCGACGTAGATCAGCTCGTGCGCCGCGATCGTGAGGCTGAGCCAGGCGCCAGTCTCGGTCCCGTCCTCGAGCTCGATCCGCTCGTAGAGGCGGTAGCCGAGGACGTCCTGCGCGAACGTGCTGCACGCCCGCACGTCCGCCGACATCAGGTTGACGTGGTCGAGCCGCTTGACCGCCGCGCCCCGGCCGACGTAGCGCTGCGGCTGGTTCCGCCACGACGGCCGCAGGTGCTCGGGCGCCTCGTAGCGCTCCGCCTCGTGATAAAGCTCGAACACGTGCCCGTCGGGGTCGGTGAAGCGGTACGCCGGGCCGTGGCCGACGTCCCCGTCGATCCAGCCGAGCCCGCGTCCCGTGGCCTCGACGGCCGCGACGCGGCGGTCGAGCGCCGCGGGACTCCAGGCGCGCAGCGCGAGATGCCCGATCCCGGCACGGGACGACTCCGTCAGCTTGACGCTGTAGCGGAGGTAGTCGCCCCAGCCGCGCAAGAAGACGGACTGGCCGTCGCGCGCCTCCTCCTCCATGCCGAGCACGTCGACGAAGAAGCGGAGGCTCTCCTCCGGCCTCGGCGTGAGGAGCTCCGCATGCCCGATCCGGGCCAGGTCGTGGACGCGCTCGCTCATGCGCCTTCGACGAGCTCGCGCAGCCCGTCGAGGTCGTACGAGAACGCGCCCGCCTCGAGCTTCGCGCGCTTTTCACGCTCACGCTCGTCGCGCTCGAGTGCTGCGCGTAGGACTTCGTCGACCCGCTCGTGCTCGACGACGACCGCGCCGTCTGCGTCGAGCACGACGACGTCGCCGCGGCGGATGCGGGCGCTTGCGACCTCGACGGGCTCGCCGATGACGCCGGGAAGGCGCTTCTCCGCTCCGCGCACGCGAACGTACCGCGCCCAGATCGGCAGCCCAACCTCCCGCAGCTGCTCGAGGTCGCGCACCGCGGCGTCCACCAGCAGCGCGGCGACGCCGACGACCTTCGCCTGCGTCGCGAGCAGCTCGCCGACGAGGGCGACCGGCCTGGGCTCGGGCATCGTCAGGACGAGCACCTCTCCCGGCTCGGCTTCGGCCAGCGCCGCGTGGACCATCAGGTTGTCGTCCTGGCCGCAACGCACGGTTCGCGCGGGGCCGGCCGCGCGGGAGCCCGGGACGACCTGGACGAGCGGCACGTCGACCACCGCCGTACGCCCGGCGGCCTCGTGCACCGTCGCGACGCCCAGCCGGGCGAGCTCCGCGAACCGATCCGTCACAGCGCGCTCACCACCTGGGGCGTGACGCGCTGGAAGGCCTCCGCGTACCGGATCGCGGCGTTTCCCGAGGAACGCCGGGCGTGGTTGCCGCGCTGCTCGGCGCGCTGCGAGTAGTAGGTAATGAGGTACGACTGCGCCTGCAGCTCCGCCATCGCCGCGTTCTTACGCTCGATCACCGGCGTGATGTCGACGAAGGTCGTCGGCACGAAGTTGCACAGCTCGGGCTGGTGCGGCTCGAACAGGAGCAGCTCGGGCGGCTCGACCGTCTCGAAGGCGCTCGGGACGCCCGCCCCCGCGGCGAGCGCACGAGCCCTCTCGACGGCGAAGAACGCGGCCGCGTGATCCGGGTTGAAGGGGTCGCGATCGGTGTGCGTGAGGAGGACGTCCGGCGCGAACGCGCGGATCCGGTCGCCGATCGCGACGAGCGCGTGACCGTCGACCTCGAGCGGGTAGTCGCCGAGATCGAGGCACTCGAACTCGGCGCCGATCGCGGCCGCGGCGCGCTCGGCCTCCCCGTGGCGGATCTCCTTCACCCGCTCCACGGTCTGGCCCGGCTCGCGCCAGAGCTCGCCGGACTCGCCCCGCTCGCCGTAGGAGAGCGCGAGCACCCGGGCCTCGCCGCCGTTCGCGGTTGCGACCGCGATCGCGCCCGCCGCGCGCCAGACGAAGTCGGCGGAGTGCGCGCCGACGACGAGCAGTCGCCTGCTCACGGTGCACCCGCCAGCAGGCGGGACTGGCCGACGATCAGCTCGCGCACCTCGTCCTCGTCGAACCCCGCCCCGAGCAGGCGATCGGCCCAGAGCGCGAGCCCGTCCTCGACGGGCGGGTAGTCCGGGTTCCCGCAGTCGCTCGAGAAGAGCGAGCGGTCGACGCCGACCGCGCGCACGCCGTCGAAGACGTGCTCCCAGTCGGTCTTCCCGGAGAGCGGCGTGCTCAGACAGCGCTCCAGGATGCACCCGCGCTGCGCGAGCGCGCGCTGGTCCTCGAGCGACAGGTCCTGGCACGGGAACTCCGGATGCGTGACGACGAGGCGCGCGACGCCCTCCTCGAGTGCTCCGTCGACGACCGCGAACGTGTCGTCGCGATCGAGGTGGCCCGTGGCGAGGATCAGGTTGTGGCGTGCGACCGCCCGCAGCACCTCTCGCGTCTCGGGCAAGAGCCGCCCGTCGGGAGCGGTGACGTACACGGGCTCGATGCTCAGCCCCAGGCCGCGAAGCTCGTGCTGCAGGCGCGCCCACTGGGGGACCTTGTCCTCGGCGCTCGGCTCCGTCCGTCCGGCCGTCTCCGCCGGCGAGTCGACGGTCGGCATCCAGACGATCCGCGCTCCTTCCCGGGCGGCGATCTCGACGGCGAGCGCGTTCATGCCGCCGACGGCCCAGTTGAGGGTGAGCGTGCCGACGACCTCGACCTCCGCGACGAGCGCCGAGACGACCTGCGCGCGCTCGGCGGTCGAGGTGTAGTGCGACTTGAGCGCGAAGCCGGCGAGCCCGAGGTCGGCGAAGCGCCGCGCGAGCGTGCGGTCGTCGATCCGCCGCTGGGGCACGTCCGGAGCCACGTGGACGTGCAGGTCGTACGCGCCGCGCACGAGCTCGCGCGCCCTGTCGGTCGGCTGCGTCTCAACTCCCGCGTGCGCCGCCACTCGACCTACCGCTCCTTCGTCGCCGCCAGGTCGGCGAGCTGGGCGGCGCTCGCCGCGGCGATGTGAGGCTCGACGCCGAGCTCGAGCAGCAGCTCGCGGGCCGCCTCCATCTCGTCTACGCGCCGGGCGGCGTGCGTGCGGCTCCCCGCGAGGGCCCGATCGAGGTAGCGCCGGCCGATCATCCCCTCGATCTCGAGCGCGAGCCACTCCTCGTAGCCCACGGCCTCGGCCGCCCGCATGCTCTCGACAACGGCGGCGGCGAGGCCCTTCATGAAGACCGAGCGGACGAGCTTCAGCGCCGCCGCGTCGCCGGGCTCCTCGGAGACCACCCGGACCGGCATGCCGAGCGGCGCGAACAGCTCCGCGAACGTGCGTGCGCCCGCTCCCGACGCGAGCACGGGAGCCCCGAGCCCGCGCTCGGGAACCGGCCCGAGCAACGCGACGTCGGCGAACACCGCGCCCGCGCCGGCGACGACGTCGGCGAGCTCGCGCTTCAGCGCCGGCGGCGCGGTGTTCAGGTCGGCGTAGACCATCGCCTGCTCGAGCGCCGGGAGCGCGGCTTCCGCCGCCTCGAGCGCGACCCTCGCGGCGTTGACGCTGAGCACAACGTCGCAACCGGCGGTCGCGGCCGCCGCGTCCGGAGCGTTCGAGACCGACGGCAGATCGCGTCGTCGATCCGGGTCGTAGCCGCGCACCTCGACGCCGGCAGCGGCGAGGTCCGCCGCAAGCCGGCCTCCAGCCTCGCCGAGGCCGAGCACGGCGACTGCCCGCATCCGTCGCTCCACGGCTGACATGAAAACAGAATTGTTGACGATTTTCGCGACAATCCTCAGAATCGAAGTCGCTTCGATGCCGACCACCACGAGCTACGACGTTTTGCGCGAGGCCATCGTCCGGGGCGCCCTCGCCCCCGACGCGCGCCTCGTCGAGTCCGACCTCTCATCGACATTCGACATGTCCCGAGGCGCCGTGCGCACGGCGCTGATCCGGCTCGAGCAGGACGGGCTCGTCACCCGCGAGCCGCATCGTGGCGCACGCGTGCGGCGCGTGTCGGACGACGAGGCGGTCGAGATCCTGCAGGCGCGCGCCGTGCTGGAAGGGCTCGCGGTGCGCCGGGCGGCCGAGCGGATCGACGGAGCGGGCAGCACGCGGCTCCGCACCTCCCTCGCCCGCCAGCGAGGGCTTCTCGACCAAGGCGACCTCCTCGGCGCCTCGGAGGCGAACGCCGAGCTGCACGCCACGCTCCTCGAGCTCTCGGGCCATGCGATCGCCACGCGTCTCATCCACTCGCTGAACGCGCAGACGGTGCGCTACCAGTACCGAACGATCCTGATCCCCGGCCGGCCCGCTGCGTCCGTGGACGAGCACGCCGCCATCGTCGAGGCCGTCACCGCCGGGAACGCCGAAGCGGCGGAAGCCGCGATGCGCCGCCATCTCTTCAACGTCGCCGGGGCAGTGCTGCGTGGCCGGCTGCCCGGCGGGATCGACAACGCGAGTCGCGGTGCTCTCTAGGCCTCGCAGCCTGGAAGCCCTGCTGGCGGCGGCGACGAGCCCCGTCGAGCTGCTGCGCAACTCGCCGGCGGGGCCGAACGTGTACCCGGGCGTGCCAGCGGAGTTCACGAACTGGCGGGACGAGCAACGGGCTTGGCAGACCGCCTGCGTCCTCTTCGACCTCTCGTTCCACATGAACGACCTGGCGGTCGAGGGCCAGGACGCGCCCAGGCTCCTCTCCGACCTCGCGGTCAACAGCTTCGCCGGCTACACCGCCGATCGCGCCAAGCACTTCGTGCCGTGCAGCCCCGAGGGCTATGTGATCGGCGACGTGATCCTGTTCGCGCTCGGCAAGGATCGTTTCGAGCTGGTCGGCCGCGCGCCGGCGCTGAACTGGGTCACGTACCACGCCGAGATGGGCGGGTACGACGTCGCGGTCGAGCTCGACGTCAGGTCGGCGCTGCGCACGGACGGCCGCCGCCGGTCGTACCGGTTCCAGGTGCAGGGCCCGACCGCGATGCAGGTGATCGAGCAGGCGCTCGGCGCGGCGCCGCCCGAGCTCAGGTTCTTCCACACGACGAGCGTGACGATCGCCAGGAAGACCGTGGCCGCGCTGCGGCACGGGATGGTCGGCCAGCCGGGCTGGGAGCTCTTCGGCCCCTGGGACGACCGCGAAGCCGTGCGCGAGGCGCTCCTGGCAGCCGGGGAGGAGCACGGCCTCCGGCAGGCGGGCGGCCGGGCCTACTCCTCCAACACGCTCGAGTCCGGCTGGATCCCCTCGCCGCTCCCGGCCGTGTACTCCGGCGAGAGCATGAAGGCCTACCGCGAGTGGCTGCCCGCCGCCGGGTACGAGGGAACTGCGTCGATCGGCGGCAGCTTCGTCTCCGACGAGATCGAGGACTACTACTGCACGCCCTGGGACCTGGGCTACGGAAGCTACGTCGCCTTCGACCACGACTTCATCGGGCGCGATGCGCTCGAGCAGATGGCTGCTGGAGAGCATCGCCGCAAGGTCACGCTGGCGCTCGACGACGAGGACGTGACCCACGTGATCGGGACGATGTTCGGAGAGAGCGACCGGGCAAAATTCATGGATTGGCCCTCCGCGGTGTACTCGATGCACCAATACGACCGGGTGACCGCGGACGGCGAGGCCGTCGGCGTGTCCACCTGGATCGGCTACAGCTCCAACGAGCGCAAGATGCTGACCCTCGCCGTTCTCGACGCCGGGCACGCGGAGTCCGGCACCGAGGTGACACTCGTCTGGGGCGAGGAGGACGGAGGCACGTCGAAGCCGACGGTCGAGCCGCACGTGCAGGTCGAGCTCGGCGCGGTCGTCGCTCCGGCGCCGTACGTGGAAGCGGTGCGCACGTCGTACGCCCCCGGTGGCTGGCGCGCGCGGCATCCCTAGCCGAAGCCCACGGTCGCGCTCAGCCAGCTCTCCGGCACCGCGCTCGGCAAGGTGGCCCCTGGCGGCGCGGCTGCCGCACCGCGCTGCAGTGCCAAATCCCGGTCCCCCAGGTCGGCGGTTCGAGCCCGCCTAGCTCCATGGCGTTTGCTCAGCAAAGAGGCCCCGTCCGGGGCCTCTTTTCGCTTCTTGGGTCGGATGTTGGGACCTAGGCTGCCACGACCTCCTCCAGGTGTCCCGCCAGCACGACGGGCGAGCCGATCACGAGCACCTCCGGCCCGTTCTCCTCGAACGGACGCTCGAACGTCGAGACCACGGTCGAGGCGGAGAACGTTCCGAGCACGCGGAGCACGTCGTCACCGATGTTGCGCAGCCCATGCGGTGCCATCGGCGGGACGAGCCCGACCTGGTGCGTCTCGAGCCGGCCCACCTCGTCGCCGACACGCGCCTCTGCCGTGCCCTGCACGATGATCAGGAGCTCTTCCGCGCTGTCCGTGTGCACCCCGAGCTCCGCGCCGGGATCGAGCTCGAAGAGAACCGTCGCGGTGCTGGCGGTGCCGGTCGCGCTATGGAGGGGGAAGCTGACGCGCAGCCCGGGTGCTGCGGGTGCGAGCTCGAAGTCGTCGAGGTCGAAGGTGAACATGTTCCACTCCTTTCGTTGCACAGTAATGTGCAGTGAATATAGAGAGTGCGATTGCGCTTGTCAAGATTCGAGGTACACTTCTGTGCAATGAATCGGAAGTACGAGCAGAAGGAACGGGCGCGGCGGCAGGCGCAGACACGGCAGCGGATCGTCGAGGCGGCGGTCGACCTGCACACGAGCGTCGGCCCGGCGCAGACGACGATCAGTGGAATCGCGAAGCGGGCGGGCGTCGAGCGGCACACCGTCTACGCGCACTTCCCCGACGACCGGACGCTCTTCCGAGCCTGCTCCGAGCACTGGGCGGCGAGACATCCGATGCCTGATCCCGAGACGCTGGCGGAGATCGAGGACCCGGTGCGCCGCCTTCGCCGGGCACTGGGCGATATGTACGCGTGGTACGAGTCCGTGGAGGCCGATCTGGCTCTGTTCCTTCGAGACGCTTCCGTCGTCCCCGCGAACGCGGACGTCCTCGGGGAGATGACGGCCGAGTTCGCGAACGTGGCCGACGCGGTCGCACAAGGCCGGCCACGGCGCAAGAGCGTCAGAGCGGCGATCGGGCACGCGCTCGAGTTCGAGACCTGGCGCTCGCTCGTCCGCAGGCAGGGCCTCACGCGGGCACAGGCAATCGACGCAATGGCCCGTCTCGTCTCGGGCGCCTAGAGCGGTGGCGGAGAATCCCAACACCGGGCACGTGCGATCGGGCGACGGGACGCGCATCGCGTACTGGAGCAGCGGTGAGGGGCCGCCACTCGTGCTCGTCCACGGGGCGACGTCCGACCACACGACGTTCCGCTTCGTCACGCCGCTCCTCGTCGAGCAATTCACGCTCGTCGCGGTCGACCGTCGCGGCCGCGGCGAGAGCGGTGACGCCGCCGAGTATGCACTCGAGCGCGAGCTCGACGATCTCGCCCGCGTCGTCGACTCGCTCGACGGGCCGGTGGACGTCTTCGGCCACTCCTTCGGCGCCACGGTGGCGCTCGCGGCCGCTCCGACGATGCGGAACCTGCGCCGGCTCGTCCTCTACGAGCCTTCGCCGGGCATCAACGTCGTGCCAGCGGTGGACGTCGCGCGGTTCGAGGCGCTGGTCGAGGCGGGCGAGCGCGAAGCGGCGCTGGTCGCCGCCTACGGCTCGTTCGGGCTGACGCCCTGCGGAGGTGGCGCAGATTCGCGACTCGCCCGTGTGGCCCGCGCGGGTCGCAGCCGTTCACACGATCGCGCGCGAGATCAGGGCGGAGGAGGGCTACCGCGTCGAGCCCGGGCGCTTCGCCCAGCTCGACATTCCAGTGCTGCTGCTGCTCGGAGAGGAGAGTCCGGCGTGGGCGCGGGACGGCGCCGAGCGAATCCGCGCCGCCCTCCCGGACGCGCGGATCTCGGTGCTGCCAGGCCAGGGGCACACGGCGATCCTGACCGCGCCCGAGCTCGTCGTCGACGAGCTGCTGGACTTCCTGCGCGGCTGAACGTCCCAGTCGGGTCGCAGCCCAACGCTTGCAGCAGTCTTGACATCGGCATACGGTGGACGATGGGTCGACCTCACAGATGAGTCGTCACCGCATCTCCCGCAGACCGCTCATGCCGCGTCTCGCTCTGGGGCTTGGGATGGGACTCTTGGTCGCGGCCGCGCTCGCAGCCTCTGGGACACGGGCTCGTGCGCACGTCGTGAAGGAAGGCGGCACGCTCGCGGTCGGAACGCCCGCCTTCGACTTCATCGATCCGGCGCTCGTCCCCGATCCGGGCATGAGCGGGGCGTGCGGAGACTGCACGATTGCCATGTGGGCGGTCGCGGATGCGACGTGCGGGATGCTCTTCCGCTACCCGGTGACTGTTCCTCCAGTCGCGAACTACGGCCTCGTCGCGGAGGTCGCGACGGGCGTTCCGCCACCCTCGCGCGACGGTAAGACCTACACGTTCACGATCCGGAAGGGCTTTCGCTTCAGCACCGGAGCGCCGCTGACCGCCGCAAACTACAAGCGCGCTTTCGAGCGAGTGCTCAACCCGGCGACGAACTCACCCGCTGCTCGGTATCTCCAGGAAGTCGCCGGCGTCAGGGCCGCCGGCAACCAGCTGATTGTCCGGCTGACGAAGCGGGTCCCGGACTTCCCGCCCGGATGACGATGCCCTACCTCTGCCCGGTGCCGACCGACCTGCCGATCGCACCGGAAGGCGTCGGGGCGCCGCTCCCGGCTCCGGCCCCTACTACGTTGCCGAGTTCGTCCGCGGCGATCGCGTCGTCCTGAAGAGGAACCGCTACTACCGCGGTTCGAGGCCGCATCACCTCGACCAGATCATCGTCCAGATCGGCGATACCGAGGCGACGAATGCGAACAAAGTCGTGGCCGGCCAACTCGACGTCGTCCTCTCCTTGCCCGGCGTCGTTGAAGCCGGGATCGCTGAGAGGTTCGGCGTCAACAAGCAGCAGTTCTTCTCCGTCCGCGCGGCCGACATGTTCTACACTCGTCATGAACACCGAGCGGCCGCTGTTCAAGAACAACCCGAAACTGCGGCAGGCGGTCAACTTCGCACTCGACCGAACCGCGATGCTGCGTGTGCTCGGAGCCGCGAGCGGTTCGCGCAGCGACAGCTATCTGCCGCGCCGGGCTACCGGGCTACCGCGATGTTCACCCCTATCCCGTGAGGTACCCCAATGTCGCCAAGGCGCAGGCGCTGGCCAAGGGGCACACCAGGAGCGGCAAAGCGGTCATGTACGTCAGCGACAACATCCGGGTTTTCGGAGGCCTGGCACAAGCGCAGATCGTCCAAAGCAACTTGAGGGAGATCGGAATCGACGTTGAGATCAAGCAGTTCCCAACCGCCGTCCGCGATGCCAGGATCGCAACCCGCGGTGAGCCCTTCGACCTGGCGAACACACGGTACCTCGTCGCCTGGGTGGATCCCTATCAGTACGTGAACCTGCTGCTCGACGGGCGGACGATCCAGCCGACCGACAACATCAACCGCTCCTACTTCAACTCGCCCCACTACAACCGCCTGATCGACCAGGCGGGACGCCTCTCCGGCCAGGCCCGCTACGACGCCTACGGCAAGCTCGCTCTCGACATTGCAAGGGATGCCGCTCCGATGGCGACGTACGTCAACCGGAACCACCGCTTCTTCGTCTCCAGCAGCGTTGGCTGCGTGCGCGCCGTCGGCGTGGCTGCGCACGGCCTCGACCTGGCCGGCCTTTGCCTGAAATGAGGAAGCGTCGCTGGCTGTTGTCGATTCTCCTCGTCGGGCTCGTGCTGTCGCTCATCCTTGCGGGGTCAGCCGGCCCCGGCTCGGCGAAGGAAGGGGGCACGCTCACGGTCGGAGCCCCCGCTTTCGACTTCATCGACCCGGCGCTCGCCCCCGATCCGGTCACGATGAGTGCGGCGTGCGCGCCCTGCATGACAGCGATGTGGGCCGTCGCCGATGCGACCTGCGGGATGCTCTTCCGCTACCCGGTCACAGTTCCTCCAGTCGCGGATTACCAGCTTGTACCGGAGGTCGCGACGAGCGTCCCCGGCGCCTTCGCGGGACGGCAAGACCTACACGTTCACGATCCGAAAGGGCTTTCGCTTCAGCACGGGAGCGCCGCTGACCGCGGCACAGTACGTGCGTGCTTTCAAGCGAGTGCTCGACCCGGCGATGAACTCACCCGGGGCCCGGTACCTCAAGGAAGTCGCCGGCGTCAGGGCCGTCGGCAACCAGCTGATCGTTCGGTTGACGAAGAAGACCCCGGACTTTCCGGCTCGGATGACCATGGCCTACCTCTGCCCGGTGCCTGCACGACCTCCCGATCGACCCGGAGGGCGTCGGGGCGCCGCTCCCCGGCTCCGGCCCCTACTACGTCGCCGAGTTCGTGCGCGGCAGCCGCGTCGTACTGAAGCGGAATCCGCTATTACCGCGGCTCGAGGCCGCATCACCTCGACCAGATCGTCGTCCAGATCGGCGACCCCTCTGCGACGATTGGGCGCAAGGTAGAGGCTGGCCAGCTCGACGTCGCCGTCGCCTTGCCCGGCGCCGTAGAAGCTGGCATCGCTGAGAGGTTCGGCGTCAACAAGCAGCAGTTCTTCTCGATCCGCGGGGTCGACATGTTCTACACGCTCATGAACACTGACCGGCCGCTGTTCAAGAACAACCCGAAGCTGCGGCAGGCGGTCAACTTCGCACTCGATCGAACGGCGATGCTGCGCGTTCTCGGTGCCGCCAGCGGTTCGCGTAGCGACAGCTATCTGCCTTCCGGGCTGCCGGGCTACCGCGATGTTCACCCCTATCCAGTGCGATATCCCGATCTCGCCAAGGCGCAGGCGCTTGCCAAGGGGCACACGCGAAGCGGCAAGGCGGTCATGTACGTCACCGACAGCATCGCGGTCTTCGGAGCGCTGGCGCATGCGCAGATCGTCCAATACGACCTGAAGCAGATCGGGATCGACGTCGAGCTCAGGCCGCTCCCGACGACCATCGTCGAAGCGAAGCTCGCCACCCGCGGCGAGCCTTTCGACTTGGCGAACATCCGGTACCTCGTTGCCTGGGTCGATCCCTCCCAGTATGTGAACCTGCTGCTCGACGGGCGGACGATCCAGCCGACCGGCAACACCAACCGCTCCTACTTCAACTCGCCCCACTACAACAGGCTGATCGACCAGGCGGGACGCCTCTCCGGCCAGGCCCGCTACGACGGCTACGGCAAGCTCGCCCTCGACATCGCGCGAACGGCCGCCCCGATGGCCACGTTCATCAACCGGAACCACCGCTTCTTCGTCTCGAGCCGCGTCGGCTGCGTGCGCGCCACCGGCCTCGCCGCTCACGGCCTCGACCTGGCCGGCCTCTGCCTCAGGTAGTACCCGTCGCCTGGACCGTCACCCAGACTTTGCCGTCGCCGACGGCGATTCCGCGCGGGTTGTTCCCGACGGGAATCGTCGCCACGACCTTGCTCGTGGTCGGATCGATCCGCGAGACGGTGCCGTCGCCGCTGTTTGCGACCCAGACGGACCCGGCGCCGTAGGCGATGCCGACGGGGGCTCGCCCGACGGGGAAGCTGGTCACCGAGCCGGAGTCCGGGGTCGATGCGCGTGACCTGGTCGTTGCCGGTGTCCGTCACCCAGACGGCGCCGCCTCCGACGGTGACGCCGGCCGGACGTCAGTCCGACGCTCAAATCCGGCCGAATGGCGCAGGTTCGTCTTCGGGTTGATGCGCGTGACTCTGCTGTCGCGCGCGTTCGCTACCCAGACGGACCGGCTGCCGTACGCGATGGCGGAAGGCGTGTTCCCGGCGAAGATGGTGGCGATTACCTGCCGCGACGCCGGGTCGATCCGGGACACGCTGGAGTCGCCGAATGCCGACCCAGACCGACCCGGCGCCGACAGCGACGGTGCCGCGAGCGCCGGCGTCGCCGACGAGCCGAGTAAAGGGAGGGCGAATCGTTTCGACGCCGGTGTACTGCGGCGCGACCCGCGACACCGTGCCGAGCAGGCCATGCGCGACCCAGACTGCTCCGAAGCCGACCGCAAGTCCGGTCGGAGTGGCGTCGAGCTGGATCGTCCGCGCGACAGTGCGCTTCTCCGGGTCGATCCGCGATCAGCGTCTTGTCGTCGAGGTTCGCCACCCAGACGGAGTTCTCGCCGACCGCCACGCTGTCGGGCCTCCGCCCTACGGGCAGGTGCCCAACCACCTTGTTCGTCGCGGGATCGATGATGCCGACGGAGTTGGGCGGCACCAGCACGGGCGAGTCGCGGGTGGCGATGACGGCCGCGCTGGCGACCGCGGCGACGAGGAGGAGCGCGCCGGCGAGGAGCAGGAGTCGACGTCGTCTGCGCCGGCGGGCGATCTGTGCCGGCGATCGGGTCGGGGCGAGCGCTGCGCCGAGCAGGTAGGCGCCGTCGCGCTGCTGCAGGTCGAACGCGCCGGCGGTCGCTGTGGCGGCGCGCTCGCCGACCACGATCTCGTTCGGCCCGGCCGAGCGGACGAGCCGTGCCGCCGCCACGACAGGCGTCCCGGTCACGAACGAGCCGGGCCTGCCGAGGATCACTTCGCCGCTCTCGACACTCATCCGCACCCACAGCGTCTCGCCGAACACTTCGCCCAGCCGCTTGCGCGTGGCGAGCGCCGCGCTGACGGCGCGGAGCGCGTGATCCTCCTCGCGTGCGTGTGCGGCGCCGAAGGTTGCGATCAGCGCGCCGGCGATTCCTCTCTCGACGGTGCCACCGGCTGCTTCGATCTCCGCCTCCGCCTCGCGGTGAACCTCGGCGAGGAACGTCTCGGTACGCTCGGGGTCCTCATCGAGCTCGTTCGCCATCGCTAGGTCGGCGAAGAGGACAGTGACCAGCTTGCGTTCCAGCGGGGGTGGCGGGCGCGCACTCGGGCCCCTGTACGCGGGCGGGTCGAGGTCTTCGTCCTGGACGAGGATCGACTTCTCCAGACGTTGCAACGCGGCGCTCGGCTCGATTCCAAGCTCGTCGACGAGTGCGCGGCGTGCGTTTCGGTAGGCGTCGAGCGCCTCGGCCTGCCGGCCCGACCGGTAGAGCGCGAGCATGAGCTGCCCACGGAGCCGCTCCCGGTAGGGATTCTCGGCGACGAGCGCCTCGAGCTCCCCGATCAGGTCGGCGTGGCGGCCGAGTGCGAGATCGGCTTCGATCCGCTCCTCGACTGCCGCCAGTCGTAGGTCTTCGAGCCGGCCGATCTCGGCCTGGGCGAACGGCTCGAAGGCGAACTCGGCGAGCGCCGGTCCGCGCCAGAGGCCGAGCGCATCGTGCAGGGCCGTGGCCGCGCGTCGGGGATCGCCTTCTGCGAGCGCGTCCCGCCCCTCGCTGAGCAAGCGCTCGAAGCGGTGCAGGTCGAGTTCTGCCGGCTCGATTGCGAGTTGGTAGCCGGGCGGGCGTGTTAGCAGTGTCTCTGCGGGTAAGAGCTTGCGTAGCCGCGAGACGTAGACCTGCAGGCTCTGGACTGCGGTCTCGGGCGGTTCGTCGCCCCAGAGCTCGTCGATCAGCTGGTCGCGGGAGAGGACGTGGTTGGCGTGTACGAGCAGTAGTGCCAGTAACGCGCGTTGTTTGGCGCCTGCGAGCGGCAGTGGCCCCTGTCCGTTGTGGACCTCGAGCGGACCTAGGACCCGGTATTCCATCGCCGCCTCCTGCAAGCGCGCGTTTACTGACTTGCAAATGCACTTTTAGCGCACCGGGCGACCTTGCGCCATCGACCGCACCGCGGTCGGGGGCACGAGCCGGTGACCGCCGCAGCAGCGATCCGATCGATCGCGGCCGCGAGCGCCGCCCTGGCCACGCAGGCGCTGAGAGCCCCGGAAGCTACTCGGTGGCACTGAGGATGCGGCGTTCGGGTTGACCAGAGGTCTGCCGTTGACCCTCCAGACGGCGTCATGAGGTTTGAACGAATGGGATCGCGGAATGCCATTTGTGTCCGAGCAAGGGGGTGTTCCTGATGATGCTGTTTGGACTCCTCGTCGGCGCCCTACCGGCCGGCAGCCTGGGGATCGGAGCGGGTGCCGCTCCGCGGGCCCAGCCGCCGTCCGCCGCGCCGATCTCCGACTCACTCGCGTACGTCGCGCGCGTGCCCGTTCGATCGTCGGCGCTCGGGTAGATGTCCGTGTTCTTTTCGCACCAGAGGGAGGTAACGATGCTTAGGTACAGGCGCAGGGCGTTGATCGCCCTTTCGATCCTGGTACTCGGCGCGGCGGTCACGGGTGGAGTCGTCGCCGCCACGCAGTCGAGCGACGAGCAGGCGCTTCAGCCGACGCAGCAGGCGGCCGGTCCGCCCGTCGACGCGCGGGTGAACGCGCTGCTCGCGCAGATGACGCTCGAGGAGAAGTTGCAGCAGATCCAGCTGCTGCCCGATTTCCTGGTCACCGACGACGCCGTCCGCAGCGGGCTCGGGTCGATCCTGAGCGTGACCGATCCGGCACGAATCAGGGAGCTCCAGCGTCTCGCGGTCGAGGAGTCGCGGTTGAAGATCCCGCTGCTCTTCGCCTTCGACACGATCCACGGCTTCCGGACGATCTTTCCGATTCCGCTCGGCGTGGGAGCCAGTTTCGACCCGGAGGTTGCCTCGGACGACGCGACCTACGGGGCGCGCGAATCGGCCGCCGTCGGCCTCAAGCAGACGTATGCCCCGATGGTCGACGTCTCGCACGAGCCGCGCTGGGGGCGGATTTCCGAGGCCGCCGGCGAGGATCCGTATCTGAACGCGGTCATGGCGGCGGTCCGCGTCAAGGGAATCCAAGGGTCCGATTACAGCGCGCCGGACAAGCTCGTCTCCAGCCCGAAGCACTTCGCCGCCTACGGCCAGCCGGAGAGCGGACGCGACTACAACACCACCGACATGTCGGAGCAGCGGCTCCGAAACCTGTACTTGCCCCCGTTCAAGGCGGCGATCGACGCCGGAGCCGACACGTTCATGTGCGCGTTCAACGCGCTCAACGGCGAGCCGGCCTGCGGGAGCCACTACCTGCTGAGCGACATCCTCAAGGGCGAGTGGGGCTTCGACGGCTTCGTCGAGAGCGACTGGACCGCAGTGGCGGAGCTGCGGGCCTGCCCGCCGAGGACACCCGACTCCGGCGAGTGCGGCCACGGCGTCGCGGCCGACGGTCCCGAGGCGGCGGCGCTTGCGTTGAACGCAGGAGTCGACTCGGAGATGACGAGCACGCTGATCCGCGACTTCGGCAAGGAGCTGCTCGCGGAGGGCGAGATCTCGATGAGCCGGATCAACGATGCAGTGCGCAGGATCCTGCGTGTCAAGATGCGCGCGGGCCTGTTCGAGCACCCGTACGCGCCCTACCTGCCTGAGCAGGCCGAGGCACAGATGCTCCGGCCGGACGCCGTTGCAGCCGCGCGCCATGCCGCGTCGCGTTCGATGGTGCTGCTGAAGAACGACGGCAGCGTCCTGCCGCTCGATCCCACGAAGCGGACGGCGGTGATCGGGCCTCTGGCGAAGAACCAGCACGACCTGCTCGGGCCGTGGTGGGGCCGCGGCGACGACGCGGACGTGGTTACCGTCTTCGACGGCATCGCCGAGCAAAGCAGCGCAGCGGCCACCTACGCCGAGGGCTGCAAGCTCTCCAACACAGAGGTGCCCGACACCGACCTCGAGGGCTGCGGCTCCGATGCCGGCTTCTCCCAGGCGGTGGCAGTCGCGCAGGCCGCCGACCAGGTCGTCCTCGCCCTCGGCGAGACGCGGGAGATGAGCGGCGAGGCGAACTCCCGCAGCACACTCGACCTCCCAGGGCGCCAGGAGGAGCTGATCGAGGCGATCGCGGCGACCGGCAAGCCGTTCGTCGTGGTGCTCTTCAACGGCCGGCCGCTCGCGCTCGAGAACATCGTCGACGACGCACCCGCGATCCTCGAGGCATGGTTCCCCGGCATCCAGGGTGGCCCCGCTGTCGCCGACGTCGTGTTCGGCAGCGTCAACCCGGGCGGCAAGCTGCCGGTGTCGTTCCCGTACCGCGTCGGCCAGGTGCCGATCTACTACAACCACGAGCGCACCGGTCGCCCCTGCAACAAGACGTTCAAGTGGAACTCGCAGCACCGCGACATCCCGAGCTGCTCGCCGCTGTTCGAGTTCGGCTACGGGCTCAGCTACACCACGTTCTCGATCACGAACCTGCGACTGAGCGGCCACAGTGTGCCGGCGGACGGCTCGATCAGCGCCTCGGTCGACGTCGAGAACACCGGTGCGAAGACTGGGGACGAGGTCGTGCAGCTGTACCTCCACGACCCGGTCGCCAGCATCTCGCAGCCGGTCCGCCGGCTCCGCGGGTTCGAGCGCGTGACGCTCGCCCCCAACGAGAAGCGAACAGTCACGTTCACGCTCGACAAGAGCGACTTCGGCTTCTACGACAATCACGGCAAGTTCGTCGTCGAGCCGGGCCAGATCGACATCTACGCGGGCAACAGCTCGAGCGCCGATCTCGTTCAGTCGTTCACGGTCGTCGGCTAACAGCTCGGGCGCGGCCGGTCCTCGGCGACCGGCCGCGCCCTGTCGCGGCGCTTCCGCTGGACGCCGACGCGAACCGAGGTCGAGATCGTCGGTGGTTTGAACGAGCGCGATCGCGGAATGCCATTTGGGTCCCGAGCAAGGAGGTATTCCTGATGTTGCGAATTGGTCTCCTCGTCGGCGCCGTCGTGGCCGGCATCCTCGGGATCGGAGCGGGCGCCGCTCCGCAGGCCCAGCCGCCGCCCGGGGCGCAGATCTCCGACTCACTCGAGTACGTGGCCCGCGTGCCCGGGACGGAGCAGGTGGTCGAGGGCAAGTTCGACAAGGTGCGCGGCCGCGACATCCTGATCATCACCGGCCGCTTCGGCTTCAAGACCATCGACGTCGGCGACCCGGCCAATCCGCAGATCCTCGACACGTTCCAGCCGCCCGGGATCCTCGGCCCGAACGGGTACTGGCAGGACGAGGACATGGACATCGACGTCCGCCGCAACCTGATCATCGGCGCGCTCGATCCACGTCACGACGACGTCGACCAGGCGAACTGCCCCGGGATCGGGACCCTCGGGTCGAAAAACCGCGATCCCGACTGCCGCTCCGGCTTTTACGTCATCTCCTACGGCGATCCGGAGAACCTGGAGCAGGTGGGTGACTTCGTCGACCTTCCCGCAGGCCACACGGTCAGCTGCATCGACGGCTGCAACTATGTCTGGGCGGGCGGGCCGGCGCGACGCGACGACCTGGCCTATCTCGGGCCCTTCACGCCAGGCGGCCGCGGCGACGGACGGCCGATCTGGGTCACCGACCTCCGCAACCCGACGAATCCGAAGGTGTTCTCCGAGCCGATCGACCTCTGGCGCAACGACGGCCTGACCGACTACTCGCACGACGTCGACGTCGACGAGAACGGCATCGCCTGGACGAGCGGTCGCGGTGGCCTGCTGGGCTATGCGACCCAGGGCCGCTGGCGCGATCCGCGGACGGACACGATGCGGAACGCGAGGCCGTGGGATCCGATCCTGATCGCGGGTGGTGGCATCGAGGGCGGCCCAGACGGAGTCGCTCAGCCGCAGACCGACTTCATCCACAACGCGGCGAGGCCGCTGAACGGTGAGATCGGCGCCGCTGGCGTCCCGGACGGGAACGTGGTCGTGATGACCGAGGAGGACTTCACCGGGCCGTGCAGCGCCAGCGGCCGGATCGTCGCCGCGGACATCACCGACTCGCTCGGCGGTGAGCCGGCGACGAACTCGACGCCGGCACAGCCGTACCGGATGAACGCGCTCAGCGCCTTCCATCCGACCCAGGACGCAGGTACGACGACGTCTCCGAGTCAGTCGTGCTCCGCGCACTACTTCGAGATCGCGGGATCGACGGTCGCGGCCGCCTGGTACGGCCAGGGGCTGCGCCTGATCGACGCCTCCAACGCCCGCAATCTGCGCCAGGTGGGCTACTACTACGTGACGGGCACGGATCCGGCCACGAACCCGAGCTCGCTGTCCTGGGACGTCGCCTGGCGCGGCGACCTGATCTACCTCTTCGACATGAGCCGCGGGGTCGAGATCCTGCGACTCGCCGGCGGCCCCTCGGCCTCGGCGAGCCTGGCGACCGTTCGCGAGCCGGCGCGCAAAGCGGATCCGCTCGCCGCGGTGCCGGTGTCCGGGCTCACGCCCGGCTCGCTGGTGTGCCCGCTGTTCGAGGTGCCCGGCGAGGGCTGACGCACACGGGAGCGGGGTGGCGGGTTCCTCACCGCCGCCCCGCTCAGGCTCCGACCGGCGCGCGGACGCGATGCACGGCGACGTCGCCGGCGATCCCCCTCAGCTCCACTGCGCTCCTGTCGACCGGTAGGCCCGCGACGAGCTCCGCTGCTCCCGGCAGTGAGAGGACATCGTCGGTGACGACGATCTCGTCGGCTCCGGCGAGCGATTGGACTCGGGCGGCGATGTTGACCGTCTGCCCGAAGTAGTCCAGACGATCGTTCAACGTCACTGCCAGGCACGCGCCCGCGTGGAGGCCGACCTTGAGGCCGATCAGCTCGCCGCCGGCGTCGGCGTTCAGGCGCGCGATCCGGGCCTGCATGTCGAGGGCTGCTCGCAGGCCGTCGAGCGGATCGACGAAGCTCGCCATCACCGCATCGCCGATCGTCTTCACGAGCGCGCCCGAGTTGGCGGCGATGCTCTCCCGCAGGTAATCGAAGTGGAGCCGCACGAGATCGAACGCCTTCAGGTCGCCGATCCGCTCGTAGAGCTCGGTCGACGCCTTCAGGTCGGTGAAGAGCAATGCCAGCAGCCGCACCGCCAATCCCTCTCCGGCGACGATCGTCTCGTCGGCGAACAGGTCGAGGAACGTCTGGTTCGAGAGCAGCTCGGCGCCGGACAGGAACGGCTGCATCGTCACCTCGTAGTCGTCGGGGAGGCTGATGATCATGAGCGCGTACCTGTCAGCGGTCGCATTCGTGAACTCCACCTCGACCGGGCCGGCGTCGATCTCCGCCTCGAAGCGCTGGCTGCGCACGCCTGTGTACTCGAACACGAACGAGCGCGGCCGGCTCGTCCGCGAGTCGCCGACGATGAGCGCCGGGCCGTTGGTGAACCAGAGGTAGCGGGGCTCGGCGGTGACGGTGAAGGTCTCGGTCGCGCGCGGCTCGACATAGGCGCACACCTGAGCCTGCGCGCGGAGGTAATCGCGGAGCGATGAGCCTTCGGCCACGATGCCGCTCTGGGTGAAGCGGTAGCGGAAGAAGTGCTCCTCGGGAGTGAGCGACCAGGGGTCGTGGTAATGCGATCGCCGGACGTCCGGGGAGACGCTGAACGTGACCTCGACGAAGTTGCTCAGGTCGGTGTCCCGGTTTGCGCTGCAGACCTGGCAGAAGTAGTGAGCTGTTGCAGACGTGAGGGACGTCAGCCGCTCGACGATCTCGCCGCAGCCCGGGCAGACGTACTGCCACTCCATCGTCAGCAGCCCGAGCTTTCGCGCGTGCAGGAACAGCTCGACCACCGTGGCGGACGGAAGCCCATAGCGCTCCGCAAAGGCGACCGGGTTGATGCGGACGAGCGCGTCGTCGTCCGCGGTCCGGACGAAGGCGCCGAAGGCGTCGAGCAGGTCGGCCGCAACGGGAGTCGCGGCGGCGAGTCGCTCGAGCCCCTCGGCGAGAAGCGCCTCGTTCACGATCGGCGCTGGCGCGTGCTGTGTCATCCTGCCCATCGTTTCCGCTCGACTCGCTCGGAGCAAGGGTCACGGCCACGGGGTGCGTCACGCCGTCACGTCGCTGACCGGCGCTCGACGCGCTCGACCCCGAGGCCGAGCGCGTCGAGCGTGACGTCGTCAGTCGTCCCAGTACGTCAGCAGGGCCCACTGGGCGTTGAACATCGCGCCCTCCCAGGCCCCGCTGCACCAGATGTGCTCACCAGGCGGGCCGCATGCGCCCGGAGGCGCACCGCCGCCCTGAGCGATGCTGAAGCGGATCGACGAGGCGAGCCGCTGCGCGAGCGCCAGCGTTTCGGCGTTGAAGATCGGAGCCGGCTGCGCGGGCACGTTGCGGGGTGCCCAGGCATACCCCACGAAGGGCGACGCGGTCTGCGGCCGGCTTCCGAGGGTGTGCCGAATCGAGTACTCCTGGAGCGCGACGAACTGCTGCATCGTCTCGACGGGCACGTCCGTGAAGCCGAACCCGGTCGTGTAGCGCCAGGCCGCGCTGGCCAGCGGGTAGTGCGCCGCGCGCAAGTAGTCGCGCGCGGTCGAGATCTCCTCCGGACCGCTCTCGGCCAGGTTTGCGACGGCGTAGAGGTAATCGGAGAGCGAGCGCGAGCGCTCGTTCCGCGACGTGTCGGGCACCATCGTGAACTGCGGCGAGCCGTACACCTCCTGGCCCCACCAACGGACCGACCGCGCCATGTCATTCCAGAAGGGGGTCACGGCGAGCCATTCGCGCAGGACGCTCTTGTAGACGGTCGTCGGGACCGTACCCTGGCCGATGCCAACGATGAAGACATTCCCGGCGGACGGCGGCAGCGACCCGTCGCCGCCGTCGTACAGGCAGCGGACGAAGTTCTGGGCGTTCTGCCGTGCGTTGCCGTCGCCGCGGCGGACGGCCGAGCTGAACTCGTTGATCGACCAGGTGTCCCCGAGCTCGACGAGGTAGTTCTTGTCCACCATCCTGCGCCGTGCCTCGACTCCCGCTGCGCACCAGGTCCGCGCGGGATTCGCCGCGACCCAGGTCGACCAGCCACTGAAGTGGATCTCCGCCATCGCGTGGAAGCGGGGACCCAGCGCCCTGATCAGCTCGGGCTGAAGGGGGCCGCGAAGCTCGGTCTTGTCGGCCGCGAGTGCCGGGATCGAGAAGTAGTACTCGGCACACGGTGAGGCATCTGTCGCCATCGTCTCGCCGAGCCGAATCCAGTCCGTCGACGTGTAGAAGAGGACGTCCGCCGGCAACCGGCAGTACGCCGGGAGCTGCTGGACGACGCCGGCAGCGGCCGTGAACTCGGCGACGGCTTCCGTCGTCTGCGGCATGGATGCGTCGAGCGACGGAACGGCCTCGACGGGGTCGCAGTCGAGGACGGACAAGGACGCGACCGTCGGGTCGCCGCACACGGGCGGCTCGCCGACGAAGGGATCGTCCGCACCGGCGGAAGACGGAGCCACGAGCACGAGCGCCAGCGCGAACGCGCACATGAACATGCGCATGGTGACCTCCTCATCGAGAGTGACCACCGCCTCGGCCGCACGGTAGGCGGAGCGAAGCTCGAGCCTAGTGCGTCTCGCTCCGCCTGTTAACCGTAGTTACTACTGAGGCGCTTTCTCCAGTTCAGCGGGGCTGCGGCACGATCCGGATGTACGGCTTGGGCGAGTCCCAGCCGTCCGGGAACCTCTCCTTCGCCTCGTCGTCACTGACGGAGCCGGCGATGATCACGTTCTCGCCCTGCTTCCAGTTGACGGGCGTCGCGACCTTGTGCTCTGCGGTCAGCTGCAGCGAGTCGATCACGCGCAGCACCTCGTCGAAGTTGCGCCCCGTGGTCATCGGGTAAACGAGGATGAGCTTGATCTTCTTGTCCGGCCCGATCACGAAGACGTTCCGCACCGTCTGGTTGTCGGCAGGCGTGCGCGCGAGCGGATCGCCCTCGACACTCGCCGCCAGCATCCCGTACGCCTTCGAGACGGCGAAGTCCTCGTCGGCGACGATCGGGTAGTTGGGCGCCTGCCCCTGGGTCTCCTCGATGTCCTTCGCCCAGTCGGCGTGCCGGTCGGAGGGGTCGACCGAGAGTCCGATGATCTTGACCCCGCGCCGGTCGAACTCGGGCTTGATCTTCGCCATGTAGCCGAGCTCGGTCGTGCACACGGGCGTGAAGTCCTTCGGATGCGAGAACAGGACTGCCCAGGAGTCGCCGATCCAGTCGTGGAACCGGATCCGCCCTTCCGTGGTGTCGGCCTCGAAGTCGGGTGCCGTGTCGTTGAGTTGCAGAGCCATACATGCCTCCTGTCCGCCTTCCAAAAATCCGGCCGTCCGTGCCGCAGCCGCCGTTCTGCCGACTGTACCTCGCCGCTATGGCGCTAGAGAGCCGTTCAGGCCCCGTCCAGGCGTTGCTGCGCACGCTCGACGTCCGCGCGGGCGCGTTCGAGCTCGCGGGCGACTGTCCGCGCGCGCTTCTCGACCTCGGCGAGCGCCGCCTTCGCCTCCCGCAGCCGCTCGCGCGCATCACGCCGGCGCTGCTCGGCCGCCTTCTTGTCGGGCTTCGGTTTCGGTGGCGGCGTGGGCTTCTTCGTCGCCGGCTTCTGCTTCTCCGTTTGCTTCTGCTGCGGGCCGGCCGGGACGATGCTGGGATCGAGGCCGAAGCCGGAAGCGGTCAGATCCTCGTGCAGGAGCCCGCGCTCGAGGAGCGGCCAGAGCTCGGGATCGAGCGAGGCCACTCGCAGCGTCTGCGTGGCCCTTTCGATCGTGGCGCCGCTCAGCTTCCGACGGCGCAGGTCGCGCTGGACGCGGTCGAGCGCGACCCTGTGCTCCCTGATCGCCTCGTTCAGATCGGCGCCCTTCTTCCCGGAGACGGCCGCCTCCTGCGCCTGCCGCAGCCGCTTGCCCGACTGGACGAGCGCGCGCACCTCGGACGGGTCCTCGTGCACGAGCTCGTTCAGGGCTCCGGCCGACACGGACGGCTTCGGCAGCGCCGCGACTGCGGCCGCCAGGTCCGGATCGTTCTTCTTCAGCGCCTTCGCGCGGGCGTTACGCGCCGCCGTGAACTGCGAGAGCGGGAGCCCGTAGAGCTTTTGCGTCTCCCGGATGAGCGGCTCGGCCATGGCCGTACTGATACACGCTCGCCTGCAGCGGCGCTCCGATCCCCGCAGTCGGCCGGGCACGGCCGGCCGCCTGGAGCGCGCGGCGGTATGCCGCCGTCGGTGTCGGTCCGCTCGCCATCACCTCGCCGGTCGAGCGCATCTCGACGCCGCGGTCGGCCGCGCCGGTGAAGCGCTCGGTGGGGAAGATCGCCTCCTTCGCCCAGGCGCGCGTCGGCGCGGCGCGCTCGGGCAGGTCGAGCTCGGCGAGCGACGCGCCGAGGAGCAGCCGGCAGGCGTGGTCGACGAGCGGGATCGCCGGTCGCCTTGGCGACGAACGGGACCGTCCGCGAGGCGCGCGGGTTCGCCTCGAGCACGTACAGCTCGCCCTCGTGCAGCGCGAGCTGGAGGTTGAGCAGGCCGCGGGCGCCGAGGCCCGCGCGAGCGTCGACGCGAGCTCGCGGATCTCGCGCCTCGAGCCGCTCGCTCGACCGACGGCGGCGGGAGCACGCAGGCCGAGTCGCCCGAGTGGACGCCGGCGCGCTCGACGTGCTCGACGATCGCGGCGACCCAGCCGTCCTCGCCGTCGCAGAGCACGTCGACGTCGAGCTCGAGCGCGCCCTCGAGGAAGCGGTCGACGAGTGCGGGCCCGTCGAGCTCGAGCTCCTCCGGGCCGCGCGCGACGCGCATGCCGCGGCCGCCGAGCACGTACGAGGGCCGGACGAGCACCGGGTAGCCGAGCTCCTCGGCGAACGCGCGCGCCTCGGCCGTGGTCGCCGCGTAGCGCCCACGCGGGCGCGCGCAGCCCGAGCTCCGCGAGCAGCGCGCCGAAGCGGCCGCGGTCCTCGGCGAGCTCGATCGCCGCGAGCGGGTCGCCGAGCAGCGGCACGCCCGCGTCGGCGAGGCCGGCGGCGAGGCCGAGCGGCGTCTGGCCGCCGAGCGAGACGACGACGCCGAGCGGCCGCTCGAGCGCGACGACGTCGAGCACGCGCTCGAGCGTGACCGGCTCGAGGTAGAGCCGGTCGCAGGTGTCGTAGTCGGTCGAGACCGTCTCCGGGTTCGAGTTGACGAGCACGACCTCGTGCCCGAGCCGGCGGAAGGCCTGCGCGGCGCGGACGCAGCAGTAGTCGAACTCGATCCCCTGGCCGATCCGGTTCGTGCCCGAGCCGAGCACGACGATCGCGCCGGCCGCGGTCTCGTCGCCGTCGCCCTGCTCGTGCGAGAGGTAGTAGTAGGGCGTCCGCGCCTCGAACTCGCCGGCGCAGGAGTCGACGGCGAGCCGGCCGGGGCGGCCGCGGCCGGCGCGCACCTCGGCCTCGTCGACTCCGAGCAGCGCGCGCGATGCGCGCGTCCGGCAGCCCGAAGCGCTTCGCCGCGGCGACGTCGCCGGTCGCGGCGAGCTCGTGCTCGGCGGCGCGGATCGAGGCGAGCTCGTCGGCGAAGTACGGGATGCAGGCCCGGGAGCTCCGGCAGCGCGTCGCCGGCCTCGACGCCCTCGAGCGCCTTCAGCAACGCCTCGGGGAACGTGCGGCCGAGCCCGAGCGCCTCGCCGACGGCGCGCATCTCCGTTCCGAGCGCGGCGTCGTTGCCGGGGAACTTGGCGAAGTCGAAGCGCGGCGCCTTGACGGCGACGTAGTCGAGCGCCGGCTCGAAGGCGGCGCTCGAGACGCCGGTGATGTCGTTCGGCAGCTCGTCGAGCGTGTAGCCGACCGCGAGCAGCGCGGCGAGCTTCGCGATCGGGAAGCCGGTCGCCTTCGAGGCGAGCGCGGAGGAGCGCGAGACGCGCGGGTTCATCTCGATCAGCTGCAGCTCGCGCGTCCGCGGCTCGTAGGCGAACTGGACGTTGGCGCCGCCGGTCGCGACGCCGACGGCGCGGGCGCAGGCGAAGGCCGCATCGCGGAGCCGCTGCAGCTCGCCGTCGGGGAGCGTCTGCTGCGGCGCGACCGTCCAGGAGTCGCCCGTGTGGACGCCGACCGGGTCGAGGTTCTCGATCGAGCAGACGACGATGCAGTTGCCGGCGGTGTCGACGACGACCTCGAGCTCGAACTCCTGCCAGCCCTCGAGCGAGCGCTCGACGAGCACCTGGCCGATCGGGCTCGCGTCGAGCCCGTGCGCGACGCGCTCGCGCAGCTCGTCGCGCGTCCGCGCGAGCCCGCCGCCGCGTCCGCCGAGCGTGAACGCCGGGCGCACGACCGCCGGCAGCGGGCAGTCGTCGAGCTGGTCGAGCGAGGTGACGACGACGCTCTCCGGCACCGGCAGCCCCGCGGCCTGCCATCGCCGCGCGGAAGAGCGAGCGGTCCTCGGCGGTGCGGATCGCGTCGAGGTCGGCGCCGATCAGCTCGACGCCGTGCTCGGCGAGGACGCCGCTCTCGGCCAGCTCGACGGCGAGGTTGAGCGCCGTCTGGCCGCCGAGCGTGGGGAGGAGCGCGTCCGGCCGCTCGCGGCTCGATGATCTCGGCGAGCGTCTCCGCGTCGAGCGGCTCGAGGTAGGTCGCGTCGGCCCACTCGGGGTCGGTCATGATCGTCGCCGGGTTCGAGTTCACGAGCACGACGCGGTAGCCCTCGGCCCGCAGCGCGCGGCACGCCTGGACGCCGGCGTAGTCGAACTCGCAGCCCTGGCCGATCCGGATCGGCCCGGAGCCGACGATCAGGATGCTGCGAAGGTCGGTGCGCTTCGGCACGCCGTGGCGATCCGGTCGAAGAAGGGGAGGGCGTCGTGCGGCCCCGGCGCGGCCTCGGGATGGAACTGGAGCGTCGCGAAGCCGTCGCCGCGGAGCCCCTCGACGGTGCCGTCGTTGAGCGAGACGTGGCTGACCTCGGCCGCGTCGCCCGGCGCGACGGCGAAGCCGTGGTTCTGCGCGGTGACGAGGACGCGCTTCGACCCGGTCACGCGCACGGGGTGGTTGGCGCCGCGGTGGCCGAACGGGAGCTTGAACGTCTCCAGGCCGAGCGCGAGCCCGACGAGCTGGTGGCCGAGGCAGATGCCGAAGAGCGGCACGCTGCCGAGCAGCGCGCGCACGGTCTCGACCGGCCCGTCGAGCTGGGCGGGGTCGCCGGGGCCGTTGCCGACGAGGACCGCGGCCGGCTCGAGCTCGAGCACGGCGTCGGCGTCCCAGGTGCCGGGCACGACGACGGCCTCGACGCCCGTCTCGACGAGGCGGCCGCACGATCGAGCGCTTGCAGCCGAGGTCGAGCACGACGACGCGCGGGCCGGCGCCGACGGTGAACGGCTCGCCACGCACGCGTCGAGCGCCGGCGGCGGCGAGGCGAGCGCGGGCTCGTCGAGCATGCGCGGCCAGTCGAGGTGCGGCTGCGCGAGCGCGCGGGCGTGCAGCTCCTCGGCGGGCGCCGTCCCGAGCGCGCAGCGCATCGCGCCGTTCTCGCGCAGCCGGCGGACGAGCGCGCGCGTGTCGACCTCCTCGAGCGCGACGACGCCGCGCTCGGCGAGCCAGTCCGACCATGCGGGCCGCGCGCGCCGCATGACGACGCCCTCGGTCCAGACCCGGTTCGACTCGAGCCGCGCCTCGTCGACGCCGTAGTTGCCGACGAGCGGCGAGGCGAAGGTGAGCACCTGCCGCGCGTAGCTCGGGTCGGTGACGGCCTGCTCGTAGCCGGCCGATGCGGTCGTGAAGCAGGCCTCGCCGGCCGCGACCCCGGGCGCGCCGACGGAGCGTCCGGGGAAGACGGTGCCGTCCTCGAGCACGAGTTGCGCGTTCATCGTATGCATAGTAATCAAATTTATGCATAATACGCAGCATGGCTGTCGCGACCGCGATCCTCGGCGCCTCCGGCTACTCCGGCCAGGAGACGCTCGACCGCGTGCTCGCGCATCCGGAGCTCGAGCTCGTCGCGCTCGGCTCCGACTCGCTCGCCGGGCTCGCCCGCGAGCGTGCTCGACCCGCGCCTGAACGGCTCACTGCCCGCGTTCGTCACGAACGAGGAGGCGCTCGCGGCCGGCGCCGAGCTCGTCTTCTGCTGCCTCGAGCACGAGCGGGCGGCCGCGCTCGAGCCGCCGGCCGACGCCGTCGTCGTCGACCTCTCGGGCGCGCACCGGCTCGTCGACGCCGCGCTCTATCCCGAGTGGTACGGCTTCGAGCACCCGGCGCCGGACGCGCTCGGCGACTGGAGCTACGCGATCCCGGAGCTGTTCCCGCCGGCAGGGCTCGCTGATCGCGAACCCCGGCTGCTACGCGACCGCGGTCCTGCTCGCGCTCGCGCCGCTCGTGGACGCGATCGAGCCGGCCGGCGTCGTCGTCGACGCGAAGTCGGGCGTCTCCGGCGCCGGGCGGACGCTGAAGGCGTCCTCGCACGCGGCCTCCGTGCTCGAGAACGTCTCGCCGTACAAGGTCGGGTCGCATCAGCACGCGCCCGAGATCGCGCAGGCGCTCGGCTTCCCGGTCTGCTTCGTCCCGCACCTGCTGCCGGTGAAGCGCGGGCTGCTCGCGACCTGTTACGTGACCGCGACCGCCGATCTGCGCGAGGCGCTCGAGGCGGCGTACGCCGCAGCGCCCGCCGTGACCGTGCTGCCGGAGGGGATCGCGCCCGAGCTCTCGCGCGTCCAGGGCACCGACGGCGCCGAGATCGGCGTCTTCACCGACCGCGCGACCGGGACCGGGATCGTCGTCTGCGCGCTCGACAACCTCGGCAAGGGCGCCGCCGGGCCAGGCGGTGCAGAACGCGAACCTCGCGCTCGGCCTGCCCGAGACGGCCGGGCTCCGGCTCTCGGGGTGCTCGTTGAGCGTCGCTCGCCTACGGCTCGCTCCCGTGGGGGAAACCAGTTCCCCCACGGCCCCCTTCTTGTGGACAGTCCCCCACCCCCTAAGCTCATCGGCCAGGATCGGCCGATGAGCGTCACCGCGGCGAAGGGCTTCGCGCCGCCGGCGTCCACGCCGGCATCCGCCGCAAGGGGCTCGACCTCGCGGTCGTCCGCTCGACCGTGCCCGCCGTCGGGGCGGCGATGTTCACCGTCAACCAGGTGCTGGCCGCGCCGGTCGTCGTCTCGAAGCAGCATCTCGCGGCGGCCGAGCCGCAGGCGATCGTGATCAACTCCGGCGTCGCGAACGCGGCCACCGGCGAGCGCGGCGAGCTCGACGCGCTCGCGACCGCGGCCGAGGCGGGGCGGCTGCTCGACCTCTACGCCGAGGAGGTGCTCGTCCTCTCGACCGGCGTGATCGGCGCGCTGCTGCCGCTCGAGAAGGTGCTCGGCGGCCTGCGCGACGCCGTGCCCGCGCTCTCGCCCGCGGGCGGGCCCGATGCCGCGGAGGCGATCCTGACCACCGACACGAAGACGAAGGAGGCGGCCGTCTCGCTCGACGGGTTCACGGTCGGCGGGATGGCGAAGGGCTCCGGGATGATCCACCCGCAGCTGGCGACGATGCTCGCCGTGCTCACGACCGACTACCCGCTCGAGCCGGGCGAGGCGATCGACTTCCTCCGGCCGGCGGTCGAGCGCAGCTTCAACTCGATCTCGGTCGACGGCGAGTGCTCGACGAACGACGCCGTCTGCCTGCTCGCGAACGGCGCCAGCGGCGATCGAGCGGACGCCTGCCACCGACGCCGCCTTCGCGCTCGCGCTCGGCCGCGTCTGCGAGCAGCTCGCGGAGCAGATCGTCGCCGACGGCGAGGGCGCGACCGTGCTCGCCGAGATCGAGGTCAGCGGCGCCGCCGACGGCGCGCAGGCGCGGGCGATCGCGGCCCGGATCGCGACCTCGCCGCTCGTCAAGACCGCGCTCTTCGGGCACGACGCCAACTGGGGCCGCGTGCTCGCGGCGGCAGGCTCGGCGCCGTGGAACGGCGGCTTCGCGGCCGTCGACGCGGCGAAGGTGACGCTCTCGTACAACGGCACGGTCGTGCTCGACCGCGGCGTGCCGCTCGGCGTCGAGCCGGACGTCTCGAACGGCAGCTGCCGGATCGAGCTCGACCTCGGCCTCGGCGACGGGCGCGGCCAGCTATCTGACGAGCGACCTCTCCTACGACTACGTCCGCATCAACGCGGACTACCGGACATGAGCCGGATCGTGCTCAAGGTCGGCGGCGCCGTCGCGGGCGAGGCGGCGACGCTCGCGCTGCGCGCTCGCGCAGCAGCACGAGGTCTGCGTCGTCCACGGCGCCGGGCCGCAGATCTCCGCCGAGCTCGAGCGCGCCGGGCTCCAGGTGCGCTTCGTGCGACGGACGGCGGGTAACGAGCGCGGCGGCGCTCGCGGTCGTGCGCGGCTCCTTCGCCGCGGTCAACGCCGAGGTCTGCGCGGCGATCGGCCCGCGTGCGGTGTCCGCTCTTCGGCGACGAGATCGGCCTCGAGGCCGTGCGCGTCCCCGAGCTCGGGCACGTCGGCTCGCCGCTGCCCTCCGCGCCGCCGGCGATCGAGGACGCCTGCGCGGCCGGGCTCGTCCCGGTTGTCGCGCCGCTCGGCGTCGGGCCGCTGAACGTGAACGCCGACGAGGCGGCCGCCGCGCTCGCGGTCGGGCTCGGCGCGGACAAGCTCCTCTTCGTCACCGACGTGCCCGGGCCTGCTGCTCGGCGGCGCGGTCGCGTCGACGATCCGGGTCGCGGAGGCGGAGCGCCTGCTCGCCGCCGGCGAGCTCGGCGGCGGGATCGTCCCGAAGCTGCACGCGGCCGTCGTCGCGGCGCGCGGCGGCGTCGACGCGGCGATCGGCGCGACGGCGGTGGTCGCGTGACGTCGGTGCTGACGACCGCGTCGCTCCTGCCCACGTACGCGCGGCACGACGTCACGTTCGTCTCCGGCGAGGGCGTCTGGCTGACCGACGCCGACGGCAAGCGCTACCTCGACCTGCTCGCCGGGATCGCGGTCGTCTCGCTCGGGCACTGCCACCCGGCGCCGCTCGCGGCAGCGCACGGCCAGCTCGACGCGCTCTGGCACACCTCGAACCTCTACTCGACCGAGCCGATGCTGCGGCTCGCGGAGCTGCTCTCGGACCGCTTCGGCGGCGCGCGCTCGTTCTTCTGCAACTCCGGCGCCGAGGCGATCGAGGCGGCGCTGAAGTGGGCGCGGAAGGCGACGGGGAAGCCGGTCGTCGTCGCGCTCGAGGGCTCCTTCCACGGCCGCACGCACGGCGCGCTCGCCGCGACGGGGCAGCCCGGCAAGCGCGCGGCCGTTCGAGCCGCTGGCGCCGGCCGTCCGCTTCGCGCAGCTGAACGACGCCGACTCCCTCGCCGCCGCCGTCGGCCCCGACACCGGCGCGATCCTGATCGAGCCCGTGCAGGGCGAGGGCGGGATCCATCCAGCGAGCGCGCGAGTTCCTCGCTGCCGCACGCGCGCTGGCCGACGAGCACGGCGCGCTGCTCGTCTTCGACGAGATCCAGTGCGGCGTCGGCCGCACGGGCAGCTTCTTCGCCTGGGAGCAGCTCGGCGTCCGGCCGGACGCGGTCACGCTCGCGAAGGGCCTCGCGAACGGCCTCCCGATCGGGGCGCTGCTCGTCGCCGACGGGGCGCCGGAGGGCTTCGAGCCCGGCGACCATGGCAGCACGTTCGGCGGCAACGCTGTCGTGTGCGCCGCGGCGGGCGCCGTCGTCGAGACGCTCGACGACGCGCTGCTCGCGTCGGTCGCGAGCGCAGGGCGACGCAGCTCGCAGCCGGGCTCGCCGCGCTGCCGGGCGTCGTCGAGGTGCGCGGGCGAGGCCTGATGCTCGGCGCCGAGCTCGACCGGCCGGCCGGCCCGGTCGTCGCCGCCGCGCTCGAGGCGGGGCTGCTCGTCGGCTCCGCCGGGGAGACTGTCCTCCGCGTGACGCCGCCGCTGACGATCACCGGCGACGAGGTCGCGACCGGCCTGTCCCTGCTCGAGGAGGTGCTGACGTGAACAAGTTCGAACGCCAGGGAGCGATCCTCCGGCTCGTCGGCGAGCGCGAGCTCTCGACGCAGAGCGACGTGGTCGAGGCGCTCCGCGACGAGGGGCTCGACGCCGTGCAGGCGACCGTCTCGCGCGACATCGCCCAGCTCGGGCTCGTCAAGGTGCGCGGCGAGAGCGGCCGGCTCGTCTACGCCCATCCGGGCGCGGCCGACCTCGACCGGCTCGGCGAGCTGACGACGGCGCTGCGGCGCTGGGTGGTCGTCGCTCGAGCCGGCGGCCGGCCTCGTCGTGCTGCGGACGCCGCCCGCGCTGCGCCAACGCGGTCGCGATCGCCTTCGACGACGCCGCGCTCCCGGAGATCGCGGGCTGCATCGCCGGCGACGACACGATCTTCGTCGCACCTCGCGAGGGCACGACCGCCGCGGAGCTGGCGGAGCAGCTGCGCCACCACCTGGACGGGGACACCTAGGTGCCGCTTCCCGCCGCGCTCTCGCTCGATCTCCGGGGCCGCTCGCTCACCCGCATCCGCGACTGGGCGGCGGCCGAGCTCGAGGCCGTGCTCGACCTCGCCGACGAGCTGAAGGCGAAGCAGCAGGCGCGCGAGCCGCACCGGCTGCTCGAGGGCCGCACGCTCGGGCTCCTCTTCCGCAAGCACTCGACGCGGACGCGCGTCTCGCTCGAGGTCGCCGCCGCCCACCTCGGCGCGACCGCGCTCTACCTCCCGGGCGAGCAGCTCCAGCTGGCGCGCGGCGAGTCGATCGAGGACACGGCCCGCGTGCTCTCGCGCTACCTCGACGCGCTCGCGATCCGCACGCACGAGCACGCCGAGGTGGAGACGTTCGCCGCCGTCTCGGGATCCCGGTCGTCAACGCGCTCACCGACGAGGCGCATCCGCTGCAGGCGCTCGCCGACCTGCAGACGATCCGCGAGCGCTTCGGCACGCTCGACGGCGTGCGCGTCGCGTGGGTCGGGGACGGCAGCAACGTCTGCGTCTCGCTGGCGGAGGCCTGCGCGCTCCTCGGCGCAGAGCTTCGATCTGCGCAGCCCCGGCCGGCTACGAGCCGCCCGATCCGTCGATCGGGCTCGTGCGCGACCCGCGCGAGGCCGCCGCGGGCGCGCACGTGCTCGTCACCGACGTCTGGGTGAGCATGGGCCAGGAGGACGAGCGCGAGCGGCGTGTCGCCGACCTCGCCGGCTACTCACTCGATGCCGATCTGCTCGGCGCTGGCCGACCGGGACGCGATCGTGCTCCATTGCCTGCCGGCCCATCCCGGGCGAGGAGATCGCCGGCGACGTCCTCTACGGGCCGCGCAGTGCGGTCTGGGACGAGGCGGAGAACCGGTTGCACACGGCGAAGGCCCTGCTCGCGCTCACCGTCGGCGGCGAGCCAGCCTCGCGCGACGAGGCTGACCGGCAGGACGGCGAGCTCGCGGCCGATCAGGTGCGGCGGCCGCGTCCGTGCCGGCGTCGCGACGGCGAGCCGGACGCTCGGGTCGAGCGCAGCCTGGACGAGCAGGCGGGCGCGGCGCGCGTGCCACGACGAGGTGACGATCACGACCTCGTCGGCGCCGATATGTCGGGCCGCAGCCGCGACGGCGCGGGCGTTGCCGGCGGTGGTGCGCGCGTCGCCGTCGGCAACGAGCCGTACGGCCGGACCCCGCCATGCCTTGCGCATCAGCTCCGCCTCGGACGGGCGGTGGCGACGGCGCGACCAGCCGGACAGGAGGACGACGTCGGCCTCCTCCGCAGGCCCTTCGGCCGCCTCGAGGCGGGCGGCGCAGATCGGGTGCAGTCCCTCGTGGCGGCCGGTCGAGTAGCCGAGGACCGCGACGAGACGTTTCACCTGCGCCAGAAGCGCCTCGCGGTGAGCAGCGTGCCGATCACCGTGACGACGAGCAGGAACGCCTTCTTGCCCTTCAGCTTCGACTCGCCGCTCGCACGCTCGCGCATGTCGACCGGGACTTCCTCGACGCGCAGGCCTTCGTCGTGGAGGCGCAGCACCGCCTCGACCTCCGGCGCGCCGCTCTCGTACGGGCGCGAGAGCGCCGGGAGCGCTTTCGCGGAGGCTGCGTAGAGGCCGCTCGTCGCGTCGTTGAAGGGGCGGCCGAGCGCGACCCGCATCGAGCGGCGCAGCAGACCGGTGCCGAGCTTGCGGATCCCCTCCGGCTCGTAGCGATAGGGCTCGTAGCCCGGGCCGCTGACGAAGCGGGAGCCAACCGCGACGTCGGCGGCGTCGGACTGGACGAGCTCGAGCAGCTTGCGGAGCTCGGCCGCGGGATGCTGCCCGTCCGCGTCGACCCGCCCGCAGTAGGCGTACTCGTGCTCGAGCGCCCACGTGTAGCCGGCGGCGATCCCCGCGCGCAGGCCGCGGTTCTCGCCGAACGAGAGCACTTCGGCCCCGTGCTCGCGCGCGACGTCCGCGGTGCGGTCGGTGGAGCCGTCGTCGACGACGAGCACGTCGGCGCCCGGGATCTCCAGGCGCAACTCGTCGAGCACGGCCGGCAGGTTCTGCTCCTCGTTCCAGGCGGGGATGAAGACCAGCGTGTCGTTGCTCATTGCGCCAGGGTAACGCGCCGCGAGCGCGAATCGACATCCACCAGCACCGCGATTATCTTTCGGCAGACCCGCGACGAGGAGGAAAGACGTGAACGAACGCTCGACGTCCTACGAGTACGCCGAGGCTGGAGCACCGGTACAGGCGATCAGCACCACCCGCCTGTTCGGGCAAGTGATGTTCCTCGTCGCCGTGGCGATCGGCCTGCTCGGCCTGGGTGCATACCTCGGCCAGGACCTCTCGCGCGGAGCCGCGATGGCGTGCAGCTTCGGCGGGCTCGGGATGCTGCTCGCGCAGTCGTTCGGCGGCGAGCGGTTCCGGGTCGGCGGCTTCGCGATCGGCTGGCTCTACGGCCTCTCGGTCCTGCTCGGCCTCGGCCTCGGCCCGGCGATCAGCTACTACGTCTCGTTCGATCCGGGCGCGGTCGCGCAGGCGGCCGGCGGGACGGCGCTGATCGTCGTCGGGATGGCGGCGGTCGGCCTCCTGATGTCGAAGGACGTCTCGCCGTGGATGAAGCCGCTCTCGATCGTCGTCCTGATCGCGGTCGCGATCAGCATCGGCTCGCTGGTGTTCGGCGGCGTCGGCTCGCTGAGCCCGTTCCTGAGCCTGCTGATCCTCGCCGTCTCGGCGCTCCTGATCATGGTCGACTTCAACTACCTGCGAAAGCACGGCACCGAGGCCGACACGGTCTGGCTCGCGACGGGGATCTTCGTCTCGATCGTCAACATCTTCGTCTCGCTGCTGAGCTTGCTCGGCGACAACTAGAGCGTGCGCAGGGCCGGATAGAGCCGCCGGTAACGGGCGTAGCCGTCCTCGTAGGCCGCCAGCCACCCGGCGTGGGGCTCGACCCGGTCGCGGATGCGGACGGTTGCGGCGATGGCCTCGTAGGCGTCGCCGAAGATTCCCTCGCGGATCCCGCCTAGGAGCGCGGCGCCGTAGGCGGCGCCCTCCTCGGCCTCCGTGCGCTCGAGCGGTAGCCCCAGCACCGAGGCGACGATCGTCAGCCAGAGCCCGCTGCGCGCGCCGCCGCCGGAGACGCGGCCGACCTCGGCCTCGACGCCGACGGCGCGCAGGAGCTCGAGCGAGTCCCGGAGGCCGTAGGCGACGCCTTCGAGGACGGCGCGCACGAGGGCGCCTCGGTCGTGGCGCTGCTGGAGGCCGACGAACGCGCCGCGCGCGTCCGGGTCGGCGTGCGGAGTGCGCTCGCCCTGGAGGTAGGGCTGGAAGAGGAGGCCTTCGGTGCCTGGAGGCCACGCGGCTGCCTCCGCGAGCAGCTCCTCGTACGGTGCGCCTCCGAGGGCTTGTCGCAGCCATTGCAGAGCACCGGCCGCCGAGAGCATCACGCCCATCGCGTGCCAGGTCCCGGGGACGGCGTGGCAGAAGGTGTGCAGCCGCGCCTCCGGCTCAGGCCGGTAGGCGTCGAGCGCCGCGAAGACGACACCCGAGGTGCCGAGCACGACCGAGAGCGGGCCGGGCGCGTCGATGCCGACCCCGAGCGCACCCGCTGCCTGGTCGCCGGCACCCGCGATCTCGGTCGACTCGTACGCGGGCGGCAGCCACTCGCGCGGCAGCTCGAGCGCGGAGAGCACATCGTCGCTCCAACGCCGGTTGGCGACGTCGAAGAGGAGCGTCCCGGACGCGTCGGCGACGTCGATCGCGTGCTCGCCGGTGCGCCGGAAGCGGACGTAGTCCTTCGGGAGCAGGACGTGTCTGATCCGCGCGAACGCCTCCGGCTCGTTCGTCCGTAGCCAGAGCAGCTTCGGCGCTGTGAAGCCGGTCAGGGCGCGGTTGCCGGTCAGCTGGATCAGGCGCTCCAGCCCGATCCGCTCCTCGATCTCGGCGCACTCGGCGGCTGTCCGCTGGTCGTTCCAGAGGATCGCAGGGCGGATCACCTTGCCCGCTTCGTCGAGGATGACGAGGCCGTGCATCTGACCGCTGAAGCCGATCGCGGCGGGCTCGACGCCGAGCTCGGCGAGCGCGGCGTCGGCGGCGCGGGCCCAGTCGTCGGGATCCTGCTCGGCCCAGCCGGGCTGCGGTGTCGAGAGCGGGTAGTCGCGGTCGGCGCGGGCGAGGATCTCACCGGTGGGCGAAAGCGCGATCGCCTTGACGCCGCTCGTGCCGACGTCGATCCCGACGAGCGCCGTCACGCAGGGAGCTGCGTCAGCTCGACGAGGTTCCCGAAGGGGTCGTGGCACATGAAGCGCGGGCGCCCGACGATCTCCGTCGGCGTGCGCGTCTCGATCCCGGCGGCCTCGAGCCGGGCACGGAGCTCGTCGAGCCCGCTGTCGACAGCGATGCAGAAGTGCGCGCCCGGCGGCGGCTCGTCGCCGGTCTGCATCAGGTGCAGCTCGAGGTCGCCGCCGAGGTGGAACCAGACGAGCTCGCTCGGGTCGAGCTTCGGTGGCACGGGCTTCTCCTCGAGCCCGAGCAGGCCGCCGTAGAACGCGCGGGCCTCGTCGGCGCCGCCGGCGGCGATCGCGACCGAGACGTGCTGGAGCCTCATGCGCCCATCGCCGCGTAGACGAGCTCGTAGGCCCGCACGGCGTCCTTCTGCTGCTGCGCCGCCCGCAGCTCGGCGTCGTCGATCCGTCCCGCGATCCCGTCGATGAAGCGCCACTGCAGCACGCTCCGCTTCACGGCTCCGACCGCGTCCTCGGTGTAGGGATAGAGGTCGAAGCCGAGGCGCTCGCCATTGTCCCCGTAGCCAGCGCGGCGCAGCTCGACCGCGAGCTCGAGCGTCTCCATGAACCGGATCGTGCCGACCATGTTGTCGTCGTCGAACGTACCCCAGCCGTCGTTCGCGTGCTGGTGACCGAGCAAGCCCTCGGCGGAGAGAAGGCCGGCGTACTCGGCCAGGCTCTCGCCGTTCATCAGCAGATGCTGCCAGTCCATGTTGACGCTGACGTTGTCGATCCCCTGGCGACGGAGTGAGTGGATCACGTGCAGCGTCATCCCGATGTTGCGCATCAGGATCTTCATCGCCGGCTCGGAGTTCTTGTGCTCGAGGAAGACGGTGACCCCGCGCTCCTTCGCGTGCTGCGCGGCCTGGCCGACGCCGTCGACGAAGCGCGCCCACGACTCCTTGTACGGCGTCTGGAACGGGTAGTTGTAGCCCTCGATCCCGGGCCAGACGATCATCTGGGCGCCCGTCTCCCCGGCGAGGTCGATCGCCTCGCGCGTCAGCCGCAGCGCCTCCTCGCGGGTCGCGTCGTCGGGCGAGCAGAACGCGCCTTTACCGAAGCGCGGGTCGAGATGGAGCCCGCTCGCGACGCAGTAGATCCCGTGCCCGTCGAGCGCGTCGCGGACCTCGTCGAGGTTCGCCGGCGCGAGCTCCTGCGGGTAGTGGAACTCGTAGTCGTCGATCAGCTCGCCGAGCCCCTCGACCGCGGTGCGCACCTTCTCCGCCGTCGACTTGCCCGTCAGCTCGGGCTTGTACCCGGCCGCGTTGAAGCGAGTCGCCATGTTGCCGAAGGCCCAGATTCCGAGTGACGTCTTCATGCGGTTCCTTTCCGCACCCAGGCTGCGGTGTTCGGGGGGAGGGTCGTCGTGATGCCCGGCTCGCTTGCCAGCGCGAGCTCCCCGTCCGGCAGCTCGAGCTCGGTCGCGTCGACGTTGACGAGGCACGTCAGGTCGCCGCGGTCGAAGATCATCGTCCCCCGCGGGCTCTCGCGCCAGGCGAACCGGTCGTGCCGGGGCCGCAGCCGCAGCGCGGCGCGGAAGAGCGAGAGGGCCGAGTCCGGGTCGCGCGCCTGCGCCTCGACGCTCAGCGGCGCCCAGTCCTGCGGCATCGGCAGCCACGGCTCGCCGTCGGTGAAGCCGAACGTCGGGGGCATCGACGTCCACGGCAGCGGCACGCGGCACCCGTCGCGGCCCTTCCGCGCGCCGCCGGTGCGGTGGAAGATCGGATCCTGGCGCGCCTCGTCCGGGACGTCGATCTCCTCGAGGCCGAGCTCCTGGCCCTGGTAGGCGAATGCCGCCCCCGGCAGGCCGAAGAGCAGCAGCGCGGCGGCACGGGCGCGGCGCCTCCCGAGCTCGCCGCCGCCGTAGCGGGTCGGCAGCCGCGTCACGTCGTGGTTTTCGAAGACCCAGGTCGCCGGCGCGCCGACGCCCCCGAGCGTGGCCAGCACGCGGTCGATCGTCGCGCGCATCTTGTCGGCGTCCCAGTCGGAATGGAGGAGCGTGAAGTCGAAGGACAGGTGCAGCTGATCCCCTTCGACGTAGCTCGCGATCGTCTCCTGATTCTCGACCGTGATCTCGCTGACGTACATGCGGTCGCCGGGGTACTCGTCGGCGATGAGGCGCCAGCGGCGGTAGAGCGGGTGCAGCTCGGGCTGCATCAGTGCCGAGAGCCAGTCGCCGAACGGCGGCCGCGGCGTTGGCTCGACCATCTCGGGCAGGTCCTGCGCCTTGAAGAGCGCGTGAGCGACGTCGATCCGGAAGCCGTCGACGCCGCGGTCGAGCCAGAAGCGGAGGATGTCGTCGAAGCTCTCCTGAACGCGGGGGTGGTGCCAGTCGAGGTCGGGCTGCTCCCGCGTGAAGAAGTGGAGGTAGAACTCGCCGGAGGGCTCGTCGAGCGTCCACGCAGGCCCGCCGAAGGCCGACGTCCAGCCGTTGGGCGGGCCGCCGTTTCGGCCCGGGCGGAACATATACCGCTGCCGGTCGGGATGCGCCTGGTCGGCGATCGCATTCCGGAACCACTCGTGCTGGTCGGACGTGTGGTTGGGGACGATGTCGATCGTCACCTTGATCCCGCGCTCGTGGGCGTCGGCGACGAGGTCGTCGAAGTCGGCGAGCGTGCCGAAGAGCGGATCGACGTCGAGGTAGTCGGCGACGTCGTAGCCGTGGTCGACCTGCGGCGAGGGGTAGAACGGCGTCAGCCAGAGGGCGTCGACTCCGAGGTCCTGGAGATAGGGGAGGCGCGAGCGGATCCCGGGCAGGTCGCCGACGCCGTCGCCGTTCGAGTCCTGGAAGCTGCGAACGTAGATCTGGTAGAAGGCGGCGCTTCGCCACCACCGCTGCTCACTCACTCGCCGCCCCCCATGTCGGTCAGCACGTCGCCGGAGAGATTAGAGGCGACACCAGGCGCACGTGGCGCTTGCCGCCCGAGTACGCTCGCACCGCCCGATGTCCAACCCTGCGCTCATCCCCAGGCGGGTCGTGTTCATGACCGCGAACGAGGTCGCGCGCGAGACCGGCTGGGCGATGCACGGCTGGGGCCACGGCGACCGGACCACGAACGAGGCCTTCGCCCCGCTCGAGACGTTCGGCGAGTGCTTTGACGCGCTGCTCGCGCGGGTGCGGGGGCTCGGGTTCGAGGCGATCGACCTCTGGGGCGCACACCTCAGCCCGGAGTGGGCGACCGACGAGCACGTGCTGGTGGCGCAGGAGGCGCTCGGCCGGTACGGCATCAGGGTCGCGACGTACGCGACTTGGGTCGGCCCGGAGAACCTCCGGCGCGCGTGCGAGCTCGCGCTCGCGGTCGGCACCAGCGTGATCGGCGGCGGCTGCTCGGGCGAGCCCGCGGAGCTCGTGCCCGTGCTGCGCGAGCACGGCGTCACGCTCGCGGTCGAGAACCATCCGGAGCGGACGCCGGCGGAGGTGCTGGCGAAGGTCGACGCCGGCGAGGGCACGATCGCCGCGACCGTCGACACCGGCTGGTGGGGAACCCAGGGCTACGACGCCGCCAGGGCGATCGAGGAGCTCGGCGAGCACGTCGCGCACGTGCACCTGAAGGACGTCAGCCACGCCGGCGAGCCGCACGAGACGTGCGCCTGGGGTAGGGGCGTCGTCGACGTCGCGAGATGCGTCCAGACGCTGGCGAGGATCGGCTACGGCGGCGCCCTCGCGGTCGAGCACGAGCCCGAGAGCTACGACCCGAGCGAGGAGGTCCGTGCGATGCGCGAGCAGCTGGAGCGGTGGCTGCGATGAGGGTCGTGCTCGTGGGCGCCGGGAACATCGCAGACCGCTACGCCGCCTCGATCGTCGCGGCGCCGGAACTCCAGCTCGCCGGCGCGACCGACCTCGACCCGGCGCGGACTGAGGCCTTCGTAGCGCAGTTCGGCGGCCGTGCGTACCCGGATCTCGCCGCGGTGCTCGCCGACGACACCGTCGACACCGTCGTCAACCTGACCGTGCCGCAGGCCCACTTCGAGGTCGCCTCGGCGGCACTCGCAGCCGGGAAGCACGTTCACAGCGAGAAGCCGCTCGCGCTCCGTCACGGTGATGCGGTCCGGCTCGTCCAGTTGGCGGAGGAGCACGGCGTCCGGCTGAGCAGCGCGCCGGCGACCCTGCTGGGAGAAGCGCAGCAGACACTCTGGAAGCACGTGCGCGAGGGAACGGTCGGGACCGTGCGCGCCGTCTATGCGGAGTCGAACTGGGATCGGATCGAGTCGTGGCACCCGGATCCGCGCAGCCTCTACGCGGTCGGTCCGCTGGTCGATGTCGGCATCTATCCGCTCACGATCTTGACCGCGATGTTCGGGCCCGTACGGCTGGTGCGGGCGTTCGCGACGACGCTGCAGACCGACCGAGTTCTGCTCGATGGCACATCCTTCACCCCGGCGGCTCCGGACTTCGTCGTCGCCGTGCTCGAGCACGAGGGCAGTGTCGTCTCGCGCCTGACCGCGAGCTTCTACGTCGGCCCGTGCAAGCAGAGCGGGATCGAGGTGCACGGCGACGAGGGCTCGCTCTACATGCCGACGTGGTCGGAGGCGAACTCGCTACTCGAGCACCAGCAGCGCGGTGGCGAGTACGCCACGATCCCGCCCGTGCGCGAGCCGTTCCCGGGAAACGACTGGGGACGCGCACTCGTCGACCTGGCCCGCGCGATCGACGAGGGCCGGCCGCACCGCGCCGGGGCCGAGCATGCGGCCCACGTGGTCGAGGTGCTGAACGCGGTCGAGGAATCGGCGGGCGCGGGCGGGGCGGTCACCGTCCACTCCGCGTTCCCCCGACCGGAGCCGATGGACTGGGCACGATGACGCCGTGATCACCCGTGAAGAGCAGCGGGCTGCACAGGAGTACGCGGCGGACGAGCTCGCGGCCTGCGGCATCGTTCTCACCGACGCGGAGCGCGCCGGGATCGAGGTCGCCGACTTCGGGCTCTCACGGCTTCGCGAAGAGGGGCTGATCGTGCTGGTCTACGTGAATACCGATCGCTACTGCGCGAAGGAGCTCGTGCTCTATCCGGGTCAGAGCTGCCCCGAGCACCGCCATCCGCCGTTCGGCGGCGGCCCCGGCAAGGAGGAGACGTTCCGCTGCCGCCGCGGGCTCGTCCGCCTCTACGTCGAGGGACGCGAGCTCGTGCTCGGGCCGGGCGAGCAGTTCACGATCCCGCCCGACACGCTCCACTCGTTCACCGCCGGCTCCGAGGGCGCGGTCGTCTCCGAGTTCTCCTCGACGAGCCGCGACGACCTCGACGTCTTTACGGACCCGAACGTGCGCCGGGAGACGGTCGTAGCCTGAAGAGGACGAGGCTGTCTTCGGTGGCCGAGTGTGGGAAGAGCATGCCCATCGCATAGAGCCGAGCCGCGGTCGCAGCGAGGGGGTCGAGGTTCTCGGTGAGGATGTCCCGCTCGAAGACGAGCAGCACGTGTCGCGTCGCTGACTGGGGCAGCCCGACCACCACGAGGTCGACGCCCGGGTCACGGAAGGCGGCCCGCGCGAGCTCGACGGCCTGCCGCCTCGCCGCCAAGGCGCCCCGGCCGAGGTTGCAAGGTCGCAGCGGGCCGCGGTCGCAGAGGCCGTAGTGGACACCGTTGCGCGCAGGGATGCTGCGTCCGCTCCAGTCGATCGCGTCGACGAGCTCGAGCGTGGCGACGCCTGCGGTCGTCGACGCTGGGGAGACGGAGATCGTGCCCGGGGTCGCAGCGAGAGCTGTTCCTGACGCGGCGATGCCGATGGCAGCGGCGAGGGTGACG
>CAWHKD010000016.1:0-35108 GCA_963829845.1 uncultured Gaiellaceae bacterium
GTACGCCGACCCGACGCACGACCCAGGATGCTGGCTCGGCTAGGTGCGGTCTGCACCTAGCCGAGCCGGTGGTCGTCGGCAGAGACTCGCAGGAATGCGCTAGTGCAGGATCAACGAGAGCGCGTCCGCGCCGGCGAGCTTGTAGTTCGCTCCGCCGCCTGCGAACGTCACGACGATCGTCACCTGCTTGGCTCCGGCCGGCACCTTGGCGCTGCGGCTCCTCGACGCCATGTTCGTCCCCGCGATCGTCGTGTCCGGGCCGATCCTGACCGCCGAGAGGAGCTTGCCGGCGGCATCCTCGAACTGGGCGCGCACCTGGGCCCGTGTTCTTCGCGTAGTTGCCGAGCCAGCCGCTGAGCGTCGCCGTCTTGCCGACGGCGGCGGCGGGCAGCTTGATCGTCTGCTTGCCGATCGTGGCCTGCGCCTCGACCGCCGCGCGGGTCGTTCCCCCGAAGAAGTAGTTCTTGCCCCGGTTCTTCGGGCCGGTCGATCTCGCCGAGAACCAGCCGTTCGGGAAGGCGTACGAGGCTGCGCCGAACTCGCCCGCGACATTCGTCCAGCCGGGCACCGCGCCGCTCGCGTCGACGGCCATGATCCCGAGGCCGCCTTCCGCGCCCGGGTTCTTGATCAGGTTCTTGCCGCAGATCGCGCAGGCGGTGGTGCCCGCGGTCGCCGTCGCCGTCGCGAGGATCGTGGCGGCACCAAGCAGCGCGGCGGCGAGACACGCTGAGAGCGATCGCCTTCGCTTGCTCGTGTGGTTCATCGTGACCTCCGATCGAGTCGCCGTGGATGCGGGCGGAGGATACCGCAGGAGGGTTTAGCGCGGGTATAGGCGCGGCGGTGCGCCCTCGGAACGAGTCGCCGTCTCCCGACGCAGCGAGGTCGAGCGCTTCGTCGAGCGTCATCGACGATCCGCGCCTCAGCGCGGCTTCGTGCCCCGCGGCGCCGAGCAGCATCCGTGAACGTTCTTCGGTGACCTCGTCGAGGTGGCGTTCGAACGGCTTGAAGTCCGCGCCCATCTGCGTCAGGACCGCTCGGGCCGCCCCGAGCAGGATCGCACCGCGCTCGCCCTGCTCCGGTGGCGACGTTCGCGGCCGCGAGCCCGAGCAACGACCAGGCGCTGTCCTCGCGGTCGCCCGCCGTGCGGCAGAGCGTGAGGCTCTCGCTGAAACCGGTCGGCGGCGTCAGCGACGCGACCCAGCATCAGGTCGACGGCGCCGTTGTTGAAGAGGGAACGGGCGACGTTCGCGGTGTCTCCGCGTGCGCGGAGCAGGCCGAGGCTTTCCCGGAAGAGCGGTTCGGCGCGCTCATAGTCGCCGACGGTCAGCGCGAAGTCGCCGAGGTTGTTGATCGCGAGGGCGGCGATCCGTTCGTCCCCGGCGGCGCGTGCGCGCTCGACAGCTTCCTCCAGCGTCGACGCGGCGCGCTCGCGGTCGCCCGCCGCGAGCAGGATCGCGCCCAGGTTGCTCAGCGCATTGGCGACGAAGCGTGCGTCGTCGTCCTCGCGGGCGGCGGCGAGCGCCGCGTCCGCGAAGCGGATCGCGGCGGCATGGTCACCCTGCAGCAGCCCGAAGGACGCAGCGGCTGTGAAGGCTCGTCGGCGCTGCGCGGGCGCTTGGTCGGTGGTCGCCTCGAGTGCGCGCTCCAGCCGCACTCGCCCCTCGGCAAGGTGGCCGCGCACGTACCAGAAGCGGCTGAGCGACACGGCCAGCGTGAGCTGTTGCTCCGCGGCGCCCGAGGACTCGAGGTGGTCGAGCGCCGCCCGCAGATTGTCGTGCTCGGTCTCGAGGAGGTCGAGCCACTCGGTCTGTTGATCCTGGCTCAGGTGGGGCTCGGCCTCGGTCGCGAGCGAGAGGCACCATTCCGCGAGACGGGCACGGGTCCGGTCGGCGTCCGCGGGGTCGGCGGCGAGCAGCTCGGCGGCGTATTCGTGGATCGTCTCGAGCAACCAGAGTCGCGATCCGCCCTGCGTGAGCGTGCGCCGGACGAGGTGATGATCGATCAGCGTCGAGAGCACGTCGAGGCGGGTTTCGCAGACCGCTTCCGCGGCCTCGACGGTCGCACCCGCCCGGTAGCACCGACAGCCGGGCGAGCGCCGTTCGCTCGTCGTCGGTCAGGAGCCCGACACTCCAGTCGATCGCCTCGCGGAGCGTCTGCTGGCGGGCCGGGAGGTCGTGCGGGCCGCCCGTCAGAACGGTGAGCCTCTGCTCGAGCCGCTCGAGCAGGGCGCTCGGGGTCAGCGACCTGATCCAGGCGGCTGCGAGCTCGATCGCGAGCGGCAGGCCGTCGACGCGCCTGCAGATCTCGCGGACAATCCCCTCGTTCTCGGCCGTGACGTCGAAGTCGGACTGCAACGCCCGAGCCCGCTGTTCGAAGAGCTCGACGGCGGCATCGTCGTCGAGCGGAGAGACGGGAAAGACGTGCTCGCCGGTCAGGTGCAGAACGGCACGGCTCGTGACCAGGAGCACGAGTCGAGGGGCGCGGGCGAGCAACTCGACGAACGACGGCGTCGCGGAGCGCAGATGCTCGACGTTGTCGAGGACGACGAGGAGCTCCCGGTTGCTCACTGCCGCAGCGAGCGTGTCGAGCGGAGTCTGGCTGGGCACCTCCGCGACCCCGATTGCGCTCGCGATCGTCGGCAGGAGCAGCCCCGGGTCGCGCAGGGGCGCGAGCTCGACGATCACAGCGCCGTTGGCGAAGCTCGACGCCGCCTGCCGGGCGGCCGCGAGCGCGAGGCGCGTCTTGCCGCTCCCTCCTGCGCCGGTGAGGACGAGCAGTCGCGGGTCGCGACGCGAGAGGAGCTCGGCCAGCGCCTCCAGATCGCGCTCGCGTCCGACCAGCGGGTTCGGCGGTACGGGCAGCGCGCTCGTGGCGTCGACGGGCGGAACGCTCGGGTCGAGCTCGGGATCCTGCTCGAGAATGCGGCGCTGCAACTCACGGAGCTCCGCGCTCGGCTCCAGCCCGAGCTCGTCATCGAGGCGGCGCCGGAGCTCGACGTAGTGGTCGAGTGCCTCGGTCTGCCGGCCGGCCCGGTAGAGCGCCAGCATCGCGAGGCCCTGCAGGCGCTCCCGCAGCGGATGGTCTCGTGCCATCGCGAGCGCATCACCGAGCACCTCGTCGTTCCGGCCGAGCCGTGACAAGGCTTCGAGCCGCACCTCGAGAGCCGCCAGCCGGAGCTCTTCGAGCCGTTCCGCCTCGGCTCGGGCGAAGTCCTCGTACATCACGTCGGCGTACGCCGGCCCTCGCCAGAGCGCGAGCGCGCGATCGAGTTGCGAGAGCGCAAGCGAGGCGTTCTCCTGCCCCATCGCCTCGACGGCGTCGGCCACAAGACGTTCGAACCGGTCGGCGTCGAGCGACCCGGTCTCGAAGCGGAGTGCGTATCCGCTCGGCGTCGTGACGAGCGCTTCTCGGCTCGGCAGTGCCTTGCGAAGCTGGGAGACGTAGACCTGCAACAGCTTTCTTGCGGACGCAGGTGGGCTCACGCCCCAGACCGCGTCGACGAGCGCGTCCGCAGAGCACGCTCGCCCACCAGCGAGCACCAACGCCGCGAGCAGCCGCCGGTGCTTCGCGGCACGCAGGTCGACCGGTCCGTTCTCGCCGGCGATCTCGAGCGGCCCGAGAATGCGTAGCTCCATCGCGACCTCGCATTGTGGCTCACCGCCGAGGGACGAGACGCAGGTCGCTATACCGAGCCTAAAGCGGTCTTCGCGAGCCTCTCGGCATGTCGTTTGCCTTCGTTCAGGACATCGCGGCCACCTGGCAACAGTACGAGCGCCTCGCCGCAGCCATCGCGGTTCGCCCCGAGGGTCTCGTCCTCCACGTCGCCGGCCCGACGGACGAGGGCTTCAGGATCATCGGCGTCTGGGAGAGCGAGTCTGCCTGGGAGCGCTTCACGGCGGAGTTCCAGCGCGAGCACGCGCCCCCTCGCCCACCGACGCCGACCACGTTTCGCGCGCTCCAACCGAAGCACGTTGTCTTCGGCCGTCTCCCCGCCGAGTCGCCCGCGCCGAGATGATCGGGCGCGAGGGAGAGCTCGGTGACATCGCTCGATTCATCGAGCGCGTGGCCGACTGGGCCGGTCGCGCTCACGATCGAGGGTGAGTCCGGCATCGGGATGACGTGCGGTGACGCCGATACAGTGGATGGATCAGCCAAGCGCTCAAACGGCTTGGTTGAGCCGTTCGCCCCCGTAGCTCAGTGGATAGAGCAGCGGTTTCCTAAACCGCGTGCACAAGTTCGATTCTTGTCGGGGGCATCTTGTCGGTGCCAGATCGCGCGACCCGGCGAATCTCTGCGCCGTACGGGCAATTCTGATCGTCATCTGCCGATGTGCGTTGGCGCAGAGGGTAGTTGCACCGTGACGCGGAGCCCGCCAGCGGCCCGGGGGGTGAGGGTGAGGGTTCCGTCGTGTGCTTGGGTAATGCTTGTGACGATTGCCAGGCCGAGGCCGACACCTGCGTGGTCGGTGCGTATGCGTTCGGTGCCGCGGAGAAACGGCTCGGCAAGCGTGGAAACCAACTGCGGTGTGAGCTTCTCGCCGGTGTTCTCGACAGTGAGCACCACACTCTTGGGGTGAACGCTGGTCGTGACCCAGACGGTGCCCTGTTCAGGCAGATTGTGGACGATCGCGTTCTGCACGAGGTTCGTAGCCATCTGCAGCAGGAGCGCGTGCGAGCCGATGGTGCGGGTCACGTCGCCGGAGGTCTCGATCGTGAGGCCGCGTTTTTCTGCGAGGGGGAGGAGTGTTTCAGTGGCTTCTTCCGCTACGAGGGACAGGTCGACGTGTTCTCGAGTGAAGGACCGTTGGTCGGCGCGGCTGAGCAGGAGCAATGCTTCAGTGAGGTCGATCGCTCGGGTATTGACGACGTGGAGGCGGTCGACGAGTTCGCCGTTGTCGCGGTTCAGATCCTTGCGGGCCACATCGAGAAGTGTCTGCGTGATCGCCAGCGGGGTGCGTAGCTCGTGGGAGGCATTGGCTGCGAATCTCTGCTGTTCGGCGACCTGTGCTTCGAGCCGCGCGAGCATGGCGTCGAAGGCGTCGGCGAGCTCGCGGAACTCGTCTCTGCGGCCCGGTAGCCGGATTCGGTGTGAGAGCGATCCGTTCGCGCCCATGCGTGTGGCATCTGTGATGCGAGTCAGGGGGGCGAGCATCCGGCCGGCGAGAAGCCATCCTCCCAGGAGACCGAATACCAGCAGAAACGCCAGCACGACGGCCGCGGCCGGAGCGTAAGCGCGCAGGAGGAAGGAGTTGTTCCCGGGCACTAAGCCACCCATGGTGTTGATCACACCGTCGGGTACGTATCGCAGGAGGAACTCAGACGATTGCCCGGGCTGGCCGGCGACCCACGCGGCGGCGAGCATCAAGGCGCCTGCAAGCATGAGGAACCCGGCGTAGCTCAGCGTGAGTTTGAGACGAACGGTCAGACCAGGGGGTCTATCCACGCTCTCCTCCCTCACGCCTGGTGTTGTGGTTGCGTATCGATGCGGTATCCGGCGCCGGCCACGGTGGCGATGAGCCAGGGTTCGCCGAGGCGTTTGCGCAGTCCCGAGACAGTGATGCGAACGGCGTTTGTGAACGGGTCTGCGTTCTCATCCCATGCTCGCGCTAGGAGTTCTTCGGCGCTGACGACACCGCCTTCGGCAGTGACGAGGACTTCGAGCACTGCGAACTGCTTTCGGGTGAGCGCGACGTAGCGGCCGTCGCGGTACACCTCTCGGCGGAACGGATCCAGCCGCAGACCTGCGATCTCTCGCACGGGTGGCCTGTTGTGGGCGCGCCTGCGGTCGAGTGCTCTGAGCCTGAGCACGAGCTCCTGGAGTTCGAACGGCTTCGTGAGGTAGTCATCGGCGCCGAGCTCGAACCCGGTGGCCTTGTCGTCGAGACGGTCGGCAGCGGTGAGCATGAGGATCGGCATGCCGCTGCCGGAGGCGACGATGCGATTGGCGATCTCGTCGCCGGTAGGTCCGGGAATGTCTCGGTCGAGGACGGCGATGTCGTAGGCGTTGACGCTCAGCAGCTCCAGGGCGCTGTCGCCGTCACCTGCGATGTCTGCCGCGATCGCTTCCAGGCGTAGGCCGTCGCGGATGGCTTCCGCCATGTAGGGCTCGTCCTCGACGAGCAACACACGCATGCTCCGATGGTACGAGCTGGCGCATGTCGTCGGCATATCGAAAACCACATACGCGCTGGCAACACCCGGCTGCCTTCAATCGAGGTGTGGCCTACCGCGAACCAGCACGAACAACGACCCGTCGGATTCGGATTCGCAAGAACCGTGTCGCCGGCCTGCTCGTCGTCATCGTGGCGATCGCCGCAGCCGTCGGCTACCAGCTGCTGGCGTCCTCGTCCTCGACGGCCGCATCACCCATCGACGTCCTTCGCGCTGAGCCCCGTGGTCTCCGCAGTGAGCATCGTGGTGCGCTTGGCGAGGCTGACGGCGCCATCCCCGACGGCGCGACGGTCTTCGATGACGAGATTCCGGGTGTAGCCAAGCTCAACCCCAATCTGCTCGGTGCGCTGCGCCAAGCTGCGACCGATGCCGCGAAGGCCGGGGTCGAGTTCTTCGTCGACAGTGGCTGGCGTTCACCGGAGTACCAGAATCAGCTTCTTCGTGAGGCGGTTTCCGAGTACGGATCCGAAGAGGAAGCTGCCCGGTGGGTAGCTACCGCGGAGACGTCTGCCCACGTATCGGGGGACGCGGTCGACGTTGGGCCCGTCGACGCCACGGCGTGGCTGTCCGAACACGGCGCCGAGTACGGCTTGTGCCAGATCTACGGCAACGAACCCTGGCACTACGAGCTGCGCCCCGCAGCCATCGACCACGGTTGCCCTCCCATGTACGCCGACCCTACGCACGATCCAAGGATGCAGGCTGCGGGCAGCTGAGGGGCTAGCTGGTGCATCACTCGCCCGGCACCGCCCGCGCACGCGCTGGCGCGCGCTCGGCGCAAGAAGGACCGAATCTTCTGCTTTGCATGCAGTCTCTAGCGTGAGGCCCGAGCGGCGTCCCGCTCGGCTCCTCCGCTCGGCCACGCTCGCTTCGATGGTCGGTAACTGTCGCACTTGATGCGTTGACCCGGCCTCTCGGTTGCGATCACGGGCGCGCCGTCGTACCGTCCGTCCATGGGCGGTGAATACTCCCGGCTCCGTTTCCAGTGCGGCAAACACTTCGCTTCGGTACTGCTTCAGCAAGGTCGCGTCAATGGCTCGACGACGGCTGCGGATTCGGTCGTCCGCGACCTTCGTTCGAGTTCATTGAGCCTGTTCACTGGTTCAGGCTGGCTCGAGAATCAACGTGGCTGACATCTTCATCAGCTACGCCCACGAAGACGCCGTTCGTGCGGGCGCACTGGCGGTCGCGCTTGGCGAGTTGGGCTGGTCCGTTTGGTTCGACGACAGCATCCGGGCGGGCGCACCGTTCGACGCCGTGATCGATCAGCAACTCGATGCAGCGGCGTGCGTCGTCGTGATCTGGTCGCGGGCATCAGTCGACTCGAACTGGGTGCGTGCCGAGGCCTCCGCGGCCGATGACCAAGCCAAGCTGGTGCCCGTCGCCTTCGAGCCCGGCCTGCGTGTGCCTGTCCGCTTCCGCCAGCTGCAGGTCAGCCACCTGACCAGCACGGACGTGTCGGAGCCGACCGACGGCGCCCTCCGACTGCTCGCCGACATCACCCACCTGACGGGCAAGCGACCAGAGGGAGTCGCTGAAGGAGGGATCGATCAGCTCGTGCGCGAGCGCACCTCCGGTGCCTATGTGATCACCGTCGGCCACTGGCTCCTGACATCCCGCTTCCTGGCCATGAACACCGTCTACGACCTCCAGCTCCATCCGAACGGCACCGCATCCGGCAAGGCCAAGTGGTTCATTTCGCGCGCAGAGCTTGCCGGCCGCTGGTTCTTCGATCCTGCCGAGCAGGTCCTGCACCTGGAGCTGTCGGGCGGAATCCAGGAGGGCACCAAGGCGATGCCCATAACGATCACCCGCTGGATGACGCCGGATTCCGCCGAGTGCAAGTTCGATGGCCGCCGATCACGGATCGAACGGGTCGTCCCGTGACTTCCCACTTTGCCTGACGAATCAGACCTGTTGAGCCAAGGGCACGAGCTTCCCAAACCCGCGCCACAACTTCGACTCTTGTCGGGGGCTTCCTCAAGTGCACGTCGTCCCGGCGAGGCTAGAAGACGCGCTGCTGCTCCCGGCTGAGGAACAGGCCGTGGCCGTTTCTGTTGACGCAGACGAGCGCCAGACGGCTCGAGAGACAACGGAAGGGGCCGTGGCGCCAGGCCCTGCCGTAGCCGAGCCGCTGCGGCGCGGGGTCGATCAGGGCATCGCAGGGAGCGAAGCGCCTGCCGGGGCCGCTGGGGCCGAGGGCGAACCAGCGCCCACCCTCCCAGTCGCATCCGTCGAGCCCTGACGGACGGGGCAAATCCGGGCCGGACCTACTGCGGACCAGGCAGCGCATCGTCGCCGCGGCTCCGTCGACGTAGGCGTCACAGCGTATGTTTCCGCTCGGGGTGACGAGGCCGACAGTCGGCGGCGCCGCAGAGGCCGCGGCGTTGCTCGCCGCTGCCGAACCTGGCGTAAGCACAAAGAGCGCCAGGGCTTGTGCAAGAGGGAGCAGCGCTGCGGATCTCATCGCGACGGAGGCTTCGACGCGCGCACGACGATCTCCTCCCGGAGCTGGTGAAGCCACGGTGCCGAAAACCGCGTGCACAGGTTTGATTCCCGTCGGGGCATCCTGGAATCCGGCTTGCGTCCCTTGCGCGCCACGCTCCGCATACGCAGAATCTCCTAGGTGTCGCACCGTCACCTCACCTTGCTCGCCGTTGTCGCGGCGCTCGCGACGATCGCGGTGGCCGGCTGCGGTGGCGACGAGGAGAGCGCGAGCTGAGCAATGGGCGGGCGAGGTCTGCAGCCAGCTGAGCACGTGGGTCACCGACGTCGACGAGGCGATCAGGTCGCTCACCGCGAACGCGCTCTCGATCGACAAGGCCGCCGTGCAGACGGCCGTCGAGGACGTGAAGGGGGCCACCGACGAGCTCGTCGACAGCCTCGCAGACCTCGGGCCGCCCGAGACCGAGTCAGGCGAGCAGGCGAAGAGCGAGCTCGACGGGCTCGGGACGCAGCTGCAGCAGCAGCTCGACGAGGTCGAGCAGGAGGCCGAGGCCGGCTCGCTCTCGCTCGTGACCGTGACGGGCGCGCTGGCGACGGCAGCTTCCGCCGTGAGGTCGACCTACGAGAGCATCCAGTCGCTCGACTCGGGCGAGGAGCTGAAGAACGCGTTCGAGGATGCCGGGTCCTGCGACTCGTTCCGGGAGCAAGTCGACACGATCGGCGACTGAGTAGGGCAGCTCGGAAGCGCGCACCCGCATCGCCTTGCTCGGCCTCTCTGTCGGCGTCGTCCTCGCCGACTCTTCGGTCGTCACGATCGCGCTGCCCGAGATCCTCGCCCAGTACGACGTCGAGATCGCGACGCTCGCCTGGGCGCTCACCTCGTACAACCTGGCGCTCGCACTCGCGGCGTTGCCGGCAGCCTTCCTGGCGCGTCGCCGCCCGACTCGCGTCTTCGGCGTCGGCATCGTGCTCTTTGCAGCTGCATCGATCGTCTGCGCCTTCGCCTCCTCGTTCGAGCTGCTCGTCTCCGGCCGGGCCGTTCAGGGTGCAGCCGGCGCCGCAGTCGTCTGCGGAGCACTCGCCCTGCTGGCCGACGCTGCGGGCGGGGACGCACCGGCCGCCCGCATCTGGGCTTTCGCCGGCGTGATCGGCGCAGCCCTCGGCCCCGCGGCGGGCGGTGTCCTCACGCAACTGTTCGGCTGGGAGTCGATCTTCGTCGTCCAGGCGCCCGTGATGCTATGCGCGCTGCTGACGCTCCGAGGCGCCCGGACAGCGCCGGACCCAGGGCCGATCGAGCGGCCGCACATCGGCGCAAACGCCGCGTTGCTGCTGGTCTCGGGCGCGCTCGTGGCTGCGTTCTTCCTGCTCGTGATCCTCCTGATCAACGGCTGGCGTCTCGAGCCGCTCGCCGCCGGCCTCGTCGTCACCGTGATGCCGCTCGCGGCGATCGTGGCGGCGCGTCGAGGGCACGCGATCACTCCCCTGTGGGCGCGAACCGCCTCCGGTGTGATCCTGATCGCGGGCGGTCTCGCCGCGCTGGGTTGGCTGCCCCATGCCGACGCCGCCTGGACGGTGCCACCGCAGGTCGCGATCGGCGTCGGCCTCGGGCTTGCGCTCTCGGCGCTGACGGAGCGGGCGCTGGCCGGGCGCTCGGCGCAGGCGGTGCACGGCGGCTGGACGATCGCCGCCCGCCACGCAGGCGTCGTCGTGGGACTGCTGCTGCTCACGCCCATCTTCACCGCGGGTCTGGAGCGCAACGAGGACGACGCACTCGCCGCCGGAACCTCAGCTGTGCTGGACAGCCGCATACCGCCGCTCGAGAAGCTTGGAGTCGCACGCCGCGTGTTGGTCGCGGTCGACGAGGCGAAGGAGGAGGCCCGCATTCCCGCGGTCGACGAGGTGGTGGGGGACCGCGACGATCCGGCCTACGACCAGCTCGTGTCCTCGCTGCAGGACCAGCTCGACAGAGCGGTCACGAACGCCTTCTCGCGCTCGTTTCTCGCGGCCGCCTGCCTCGCCCTGCTCGCCCTCGTCCCGATCCTGCTCGGTCGGCGGGACCTGACCGTCTGATGCGTGCGATCGCCGTCGCCACAGGCGTAGCCGTTGCGCTTGTCGGCGCCTATCTCGCGCTCGGCGGAGCGTCCTACGCGCCGGCCGCAGTCGCGGATCCGTGCGCTGCTCGCGAGGGGCGCAGCCCCGATGGCTTCCAGCAGGTCGCCGAGCAAGTCGTCCTATCGGCGCTCGACGGTGCGGCCTGCGAGCTCGGCGTCTCGCGGGAGGAGGTCGTCCTCGCCTTCTCGAGCCGCGCCTCGCTCGAGCGCTTCGCACAGGCGCACGGGGGCTCGGACGAGGAGCTCGAGAACCTTGTGCGCGCCGGTCTCAGGCGCGCGCTCGACGATGCAGAGCGCACGAATCAGCTCGATCCCAGGCTCGCCGACCTGCTACGGGGCCTCGCCGCGCGCGTTCCCATCGCGCAGCTCCTCGACCTGCTCGAACGGCTTCCTCGCCCGTGATCTGACGGCTGTGGCGGTTACTCCGGCGCGGCCGGAGAGGCTGCTGCGCCACGCAGGGACGCCGCCTGGGTGGAGCGGCCCGAAGGCCGCTCCACGCCTGCGAGTTCAGTGCGCTGCCGCGAACCAGTGCTTGTGGACGTACCGCGCGATCTCGCGACCGAGGTCGGCGGACTGGACGTCGGGATTCCGGAAGTGGATCCCTGCCCAGATGCGCGCTTCGAGCACCTCGTCGGTCACGCCGGAGAAGCGGGTGAAGGCCCGCTGCTCGCCCGGGAACCGGCTGCTCGTTGCAAAGAACGGCAGCTCGTCGGTACCGAAGAACGCCGCAAACGCGTTCATGCTGGCACTCGCGTAGCTGGTGGCGCCCGACGGATGGTCCGGATACGGCGGCGTGATCAAGGCGGGACCGACACCGCCGATCGCGGGATCGAGCGTCGGATGGAACATCGGCTCCCAGTCGGGGTCGGGCTCCGTGGCGGGATTGCCGTCGGTGTCCGCTTGTCGGATCGCGGCCCTCGGCCGCCAGAAGTTGTAGTAGTACTTGTCGGCCCAGGTCGTGATCAGGGCATCCGCCGCGGTCAGGTCGAGCATCGCGAACAAGCGTGCGCTGTCGCTCAGATCGAGCGAGTACAGGTCGACGAATCTACGGGCGATCGCGTTGTAGTTCGCCGCCGGATTCGTGTTCCAGAAGGCCGCAATGTGGCTTTGTGCAGGCGTCCGAGTGCTGTTGATCAGCGCGCCGATCGCCTTGACCTCGTTGAACTCCGCCGCGTACGCGGCGCTCGTCAGCGGCAGTGGGCCCGGCGTGCGGAACTGCGACCCGCTCTCCACGAGGAACGGCTTTGCGTCCTTCACCCACGGGCTCGGATCGCACGCCGGCGTTCCGGTCGCGGTCGCCAGCGGCTGCCACACACCGGGCACGAACGTCCCGAACGTGCACGAAATCAGGACGCGCCCGTCGTGTCCCTCGGCGAGCATCGCGTCGGCCGCCATGGTGCCGACCTCGATCCCCGCGGCCTTGCGCGCCCCGTTCGGGATTCCTGCAAGCGAGGCGTCGTATGCCGCCTGCAGCGTTGGGCTCGGGAAGAGCGTGTTCAGCACTCGGAACGCCGCAGTCGCCGCCGCAGCCTCTGGCGACGCCTTCGGGTAGCTGTGCTTGACGAGATACGGCCGCCCATGTCGATCGGTCGCGTTGACCGCGCCGTAGACGGCACCCTGCACCATCGCCACGAAGATGCTCGCCGCGGAGGGCGCCGAGGTGATCGGCGGCTGCGCGTTGACGGTGGTGATGGCGAGCTCGTTCCACTTCGTCACTTCGTTGGCCGAAGAAGCCACGGCCGGCACGGCGAGCGCAACTGCCAGGCCGAGCACCGCAAGCCGACCAATCCGCATAGGGTTCATTGCCCTCGTCCTTTTCCCCCCCCGGGTTTGCGAGAGTGGCAACTAGCTTCCCGCAGTACGCGTCAAGAATCAAGTGTCACGGCATGCTCAGAGGAGCGCCCGGTCGAGCGCCGCACGCCATTCCGCGCGCCGGGTCGCAACGCTCTCCCGGGTGGCCGCAGGCTCGTAGACCGCACCCGGCCTGAGCGCCGCCCGAATCGCGTCGTCGTCCCCCCAGAACCCGACGGCCCGGCCGGCGAGCGCGGCAGCGCCGAGCGCGGTCGTCTCCTGCTCGGCCGCCACCTCAACTGGGCAGCCGAGCAGGTCGGCCTGGAACTGCATGAGGAAGCCGTTCGTGCTCGCGCCGCCGTCGGCTCGCAGTACCTCGACGCCACCGGGGAGCAGGTCGAGGACGTCCGCAACCTGGAACGCGATCCCCTCGAGCGCGGCACGCACGATGTGGGCTCTGGTCGTGCCGCGTGTGATCCCGCTGATCAGGCCCCGTGCCTCGGCGCTCCAGTGCGGCGAGCCGATGCCCGCGAACGCCGGCACGAACGAGACGCCGCCCGTCGACTCGACGGAGCGCGCCAACTGCTCGCTCTCAGCGGAGTCGGAGAGAATGCCGAGCCCGTCCCGCAGCCACTGGATCGCGGCGCCGCTCGCGAGAATCGCGCCCTCGAACGCATAGCCACCAGACGCGGACACCGTCTCGAGGAGCCCGGAGGGCGCCGGGCCGCGCTCGTCTCCTGCGTTCGCGAGCACGAAGCTGCCCGTGCCGTACGTCGCCTTCGCCTGGCCGCGCTCGAAGCAGCCGTGGCCGAACAGGGACGCCTGCTGGTCGCCCGCGATCCCGGCGATCGGGAGCGTGACGCCGAGCAGCTCGGCCTCGCCGGCGACCTCGGAGGAGCGGACGAGCCGAGGCAGCAGCACCGGGTCGACACCGAACAGGTCGAGCAGCTCCGCGGACCAGTCGAGGGTGTCCAGGTCGAGGAGCATCGTCCGGGACGCGTTCGTCAGGTCGGTGGCGTGCACCCGGCCGCCGGTCAGCTTCCAGACGAGCCAGGTGTCGACCGTCCCGAAGGCGAGCTCCGCGCTCGGCACGTCGGTGTGGGAGAGCAGCCACTCGAGCTTCGTCGCCGAGAAGTAGGGGTCGGGAACGAGACCGGTTCGAGCTCGCAACAGCTCTGCAGGCAGCTCCCGGCAGCGCGCCGCGGTGCGCCGATCCTGCCAAACGATCGCAGGTGCGACCGGCCGCCCCGTCGCGCGCTCCCAGAGGACGGTCGTCTCGCGCTGGTTCGTGATCCCGATCGCCTCGAGCTCGGACGGGCGAGCCTCGGCCGCCCGCAGGGCGTCCTCGGTGGCTCCGAGCACCGAATCCCAGAGCTCCTCCGGATCGTGCTCGACCCAGCCCGGCTGCGGAAAGTGCTGCGGGAACTCGCGGTAGCCGCGGCCACGCACTTGCAGCTCGCGGTCGACGACGAGACACGTCGTGCCAGTCGTCCCCTGATCGATCGCGAGGATCATGACGCGAGCAGCGCCTCGACCCGGAGGCTCACGTCGTCCGAGTCCCGTCCCGTGACCGCGAGCGTCGTCCGCCGGCGGAGCACGTCCTCCGCGGTCAGGGCCCACTCGCGTCCGCGCGCGTAGAGCACCTGCGCCTCCACCTCGAGCACGCCGTCACCGAGCGGGTCGAGGGGGCCGGCGGCGATCACCTCCTCCGCCAGCGAACCGTACGTCCCGGCGAGGTGCGCGGCGAGCAGCTCGTCCAGCGCCGGATGCCGCCGCCGTAGCGCGTCGGCTGCGACTTCGGGATCTGCGGCGCCCGGCAACGGCCGCGGACGCCGGTCGATGCGGTGCAGCTCGAGCTCGGCACGGAGCTGGTGCAACACCGCCAGCGCGATGCGGCGGTACGTCGTCAGCTTCCCACCCGCGACCGAGACCATCCCGAGCGGCCCGGAGGAGAGCATCGTCTCGCGGTGTGCTCGCGCGGTCGCGACCGCACCCGCCGGAAGCACGCGCACGCCTGCAAAGCGTGCGCACACCGGTCCGAGCGCGTCGACATCGAGGGCGAGAGCGGCCTCGTCGATGATCTGCCGTTCCTCCGCCTCCGTCGGCGCAATTGCGCGTGCGTCCCCCTCGAAGGCGGAATCGGTCGTGCCGACCAGGAGCCGCCCCGCCCAGGGGACGGCGAACGCGACGCGCGTCCGGTCGATCGGGATCGTGACCGCTGCGCCCCAGCCGCCGTCACGCTCGAGTACGAGGTGCGCACCTCGGCTCAGCGTCACCGATGTGCCTGCACGCGGATCCTCCAGGCGCCGGACGTCGTCGATCCACGGCCCGGCAGCGTTCACGAGTGCGCGCACGCCGACCTCGAACGTCTCCCCGGTCAGCGTGTCGCGCAGCTGGGCGACAGGCCCCCGCTCGATGCCATCGAGCTCGATCCGGTTGACCACGGCGGCGCCGGCATCGGCGGCGCCGCGCAGGTTCGCGAGACAGAGCCGTGCGTCGTCGGTCTGGGCGTCGGGATAGAGACCGGCGGCGCGAAGGCCGTCGAGCCGCAGCGGCGGCACGAGTGCCGACGCAGCTGCCGGCGCGATCATGCGTCCGCGGTCGGATACCGCACCCGTCAAGCCGGCATACGACCAGAGCGCGCCGCGGATCGGGATGCGGCCGTACGGCCCGCCGCGATAGACCGGAAGCAGAAAGTGCAATGGCCGCACGAGGTGGGGAGCGACGAAACGGCTAAGCGCATGGACCTCGGCCAGCGCCTCACGAACTAGGCTGAAGTGGCCGAGGCGGAGATAGCGCAGACCGCCGTGAATCAGCTTCGACGACGCGCTCGATGTACCCGACGCGAAGTCGTCACGCTCGACGAGCGCGACGCTGAACCCGTGCCGGGATGCAACTTCGGCGACGCCCGCTCCGATGATCCCGCCGCCGACGACGAGCAGGTCGAACCGTCCCGTCCGCAGGCGCTCGAGCGCGGCTGCTCGCTCGCTCATCGCCGCGACGATACCGTCGCATCACCCCGCGTGGGTGAAGCCTCGTCACCCCGGCTCGGCCGACGGTGGATACGTCGATGGACGCGGGAGTCGACCACCCTTGAGTGCGCCGGATCCCGCCGACACGCCCTCGCGGCGCTCGCGACTGGAGGGAGCCCGGGAGCGAATGCTGCGCGCAAACGGCTGGGCGAGCGAGCATGTTCCGGGCGCCGACCTGGTCGCCGTCGCGCTCGAGCGTGAGCGCATCGCCGCCGCAGGCCTGCTCGCGGGCGGCCTCGCCTACAGGCTGTTCTTCTGGCTGGTGCCGCTCGGGCTCGTGCTGGCCGCTCTGTTGAGCTTCTGGGTCGACGCCGATCGGCTCGGCGCCGCCGACGTCGCGCACGACTTCGGGATGAGCGGAGCGGCCGTTCAGTCGGCCATGGAGGCGATCGCGAACCAGCACCACGCCCGCTGGTACTTCCTCGGCGCCGGGATCGTTCTCGTCGTCTGGTTCAGCATTGGAGTCGTCCGCGCTCTCAACGTCGCCTTCTCGGTCGCGTGGGGTCTCCGGCCGGTCAAGCTACGCCGCCCGGTGACCGCGGCAGTCGTGTTCACCGGCATCGTCAGCCTCGTGATGGCAGCGACGACGGCGACCCAGTTCCTGCGCGAGCAGCTCGGCGGCACAGGCCTCCTGCTGACGCTCTTCCTGCTCGCGTTCTACATCGGCTGCGTGCTCTGGATCATGGACAAGCTTCCGCACCGTGGCAGCTCCTGGCGCGACCAGCTGCCGGGGGCCGTGCTCGTCGGGGTCGGGACACAGCTGATCCATCTCGCCGTCGTCCTCTACCTCGCACCGAAAATCGGCCGGTCGTCAGAGCTCTACGGCGCACTCGGCACGGCGACGGTGCTCCTGCTCTGGCTCTACCTCGTCGCGCGCCTGATCGTCGCCGCGGCCTTCCTCAACGCCGCGCTGTGGGAGCACCACCACGAGAACGGCGACGAGCCGTGAGACTGGTAGCGGGCGGGGCGCCACAGCGCCCCGCCCGACCGTGCCGCTAGCTCTTCGCCGCAGCGAGCTTCGAAACGCACTTGCCGAACGCGTTCGCGGTGTTGCCGTACTTGGCCTTGAACGGGTCGGCGCCCATCGCCTTCCGCTCCGCCTTGCACGTACGCGCGGCGTTCATGACCTTCTGCTTGTCGGCCGCGGACTCGGCGGCGCGCTTCGACTGGATGCACTGGTTCATGGCGTTGGCGCCCTTCTTGCCCGCGCCGTAGAACTGTGCGAACGTCTTGCCGCCGTGGGAGGCCGCGAAGCCCGCGTCCGCCTGCTCGGCCGTGCAAGCCGTAGTTGCCGCCAGCCGGTTCTGCTGCTCCGCCTGCGTCCACTTGGAGACGCACTTGCCGAAGGCGTTCGACTTGTCGGCGTTGGTGCCGTACGTCGACGCGAACGTCGCCGCGCCGAGCGACGTCTTCAGAGCCTGACAGGAGCGGGCTCCGTTGGCCTTGTCGGACGGCGAGGCCTCGTCGGCCAGCGCCGCCACGGGGAGAATGGCCGCAACTGCGAGCGCTGCCACGAATGCCTTGAGTTTCATCTGCTTGCTTCCTCCTGAGCGTCTTTCGATTGTCAACCAGCAGATGACAGTGATCGGCGCAACTGGCGTCGAGACGGTAAGGATCCTGTTAGCGACCCCGAAGATCCCTCAAACGAGGCGCTTCTCGAGCCGGGCGGCCAGCCGGGTGAGCGGGAACGAGATCAGGAAGAACAGCACCATCACGAAGCCGAAGATCTGGAAGGCTTTGATCTCGCCGAGGCCGATGGGCGGGATCGCCGTGATCCGCTCGTTCTGACGCTCGGCTGCCTCGAGCATCTCCAGTCCACCGATCACCTGCGCGAGCGTCGAGTTCTGGATGATGTTGACGAGCAGGCTCACGAACGGCGGCAGTAGCCGCCGCAGCGCCTGCGGCAGGATCACGTACCCGTGCCGGCCGACCCAGCCGAAACCGAGCGCCGACGCCGCCTCGTGCTGCTCGTGCGGGATCGACTGGACGGCGCCGCGGGTCGCCTCGGCGACCTGGGCGCTCCCCCAAAGGATGAGCGCGATCGAGGTCGCGGTCAGCGGTCCGAACTCGAGCTCGCGCGTGATCGAGGGCAGGCCGAAGTAGACGATGAAGACGGTGACGAGGATCGGCAGGCCGCGGAAGACCTCGATGTAGAGCCGGATCACCGACTGCAGAGGCAGGAACTTGATCGTCAGCAGCGTCCCGAACGTGACCCCGATCAGGGCGCTGCCGACGACTGCGGTCGCGGAGACGCGCAGCGTTCCCGGCAGGCCGTCGAGGAGGATGTAGCGCACGACCGGCTCCGCCCAGTCGGAGCTCTGGACGGCGCGCCAGGCATAGACGAGGAGTGCGCCGCCCGCGAGTGCGAGCAGGACGCCGAGCGCAAGACGGCGCCACCGCTTCGGTGCCGACGACGCCGAGGCCTGTGCCGAGGTCGACATCAGCGCGTCTCCGGGAGCGCGAGCCGGGACTCGAGCAGGCGGATCAGCGCCGACAGCCCCCAGACGAGGCAGAGATAGACGGAAGCGAGTACGGCCAACGACTCGGTCGTCTGCAGCGTCAGGTTGCTGATGTTGAGCGAGGTGGTCGTCAGCTCCGCGTAGCCGATCACGTACATCAGGGAGGTGTTCTTCAGCACCGAGATGTACGTGTTGATCGAGGAGGGGAGCGCGATCCGGCCGCCGATCGGCAGCGTCACGTTGAGGAAGGTCGCCAGGCGGCCGAAGCCGAGTGCGGCGCCGGCCTCGCGGTAGCGGTACGGGACCGCCTCGAAGCCGGCCCGGAAGTTCTCGGTGTTGAACGCACCGCCCCAGATCGTCACCGCCAGCCACGCGACCGTGAACTGGTCGAGCACGATCCCGAACTGCGGCAGCGCGTAGAAGATCATGAAGATCTGGACGAGGATCGGCGTGTTCCGGATCAGCTCGACGTAGCAGACCGCGAGCGGGCTGATCACCGGGACCCGGTGGGCGCGGGCAGCGCCGAGGACGACGCCGATCACGGAGGCGCCGAGGATCCCGAGCGCCGCGATCTTGAGCGTGTTGACGAGCCCCTCACGGAGCTCTTCGTGGTACTCGGAGACGAACGCCCAGAGGTCGAAGGCGACGATCATCGAGCGGACAGAGGAGCGGCCGCGTCATCGCGGCCGCTCCTCGGCATCTCGCTCGCGCGTGCCGCCGCTACGGGCAAACGGTCTCCGCGCTCGGCGTCCCGGGTGGCGCGTAACCGAACGTGTTGTTCGGCCGCAGGATGTTCTTCGAGAACGCCGTCACGAACCGAGCCGGAACGTTGTTCTTGAGCATGGACATGAACGTGTCCTTCTTCCGCATCAGCTCGAGCCGCGAATCGACCCAGCGCTTCAGCGCCACGTTCCCCTGCTTGATCCCGATCCCGTAGGGCAGCGGGATGAACGTGTCGGATGTCAGCTTGGCCGACCGATCGGCCGCGGCGACGCCGACGAGGACGGTGTCGTCCCACATCAGCGCGTCGGCCCGTCCCTGGTTGAAGGCGAGCAGCGCGTTCGTGAAGCTGTCCGTCACGATCTGCTCTGTGCTCGTCCAGCACTTCTTCATCCACCGGTCGTAGATCGACCCGCTCGTCGTCGCAACCTTCCGGTTCCGGATGTCGTTGATGCTCTGCACCGGCCCATCGTTCTTCACGAGCAGCCGGCCGGTCGCCTTGTAGTAGGCGCGCGAGAAGTCGATTCGCGTGTCGCGGTCGGTCGTGTAGGTGAAGGTCGAGATGACGAGGTCGGCACGGTCGGTCGTCAGCAGCGGCTCGCGGGCCGGCGTCGGGGCGCAGATGTACGAGACGCGGCTCTCGCGGCCGAACGCGAAGCGAGCGAACCATTTCGCGATCTCGACGTCGAAGCCGGCGTTCTTGCCCTGGACGTTGATGTAACCGAACGGCGGCGCGTCGCACTTGACGCCGACGATGAACCGCTGCCGCTCCTTGATGTTCGCCGGCAGCTTCGGCAACGGCGCCGCGGCCTCGGCGGCTACCGATCCTGTTGTGGCGGTGGGTTGCGCGAAGCCGATCGTGGCGGCGAAGACCGCCACAACGGCCACCCCCGCCGTCGCCAGGAGAATCCTCTTCATGCACGTGCTCCTTCCTCGTCGGTGACTGACAACTGTTCGAGCGAGCCAGCAAGCTGAAGGGAGCGGCGAAGGAACTTCTGCGTCCGCTCCTCACGGGGACGATCGAGGACGTCGGTGGGCACGCCCTCCTCGACGATCCGGCCCTCGTCCATGAACACGAGCCGGTCGCCCACTTCCCGCGCGAACTGCATCTCGTGCGTGACGACGAGCATCGTCATCCCGTCACGGGCCAGATCGCGCATCACGATCAGCACCTCGCCGACGAGCTCCGGATCGAGCGCGGAGGTGACCTCGTCGAACAGCATCACGTGCGGGTTCATCATCAGCGCCCGCGCGATCGCGACCCGCTGCTGCTGGCCGCCGGAGAGCTGGTGCGGGTGCTGGCCGGCCTTCTCGGTCAACCCGACCTGCTGGAGCAGCTCCCGCGCGCGCGCCTCGGCGGCCGCGCGCGGCTCGTGCCGGATCCGGCGCGCGGCGAGGGTGAGGTTGTTCATCACGGTCAGATGCGGGAAGAGGTTGAACTGCTGGAAGACGATCCCAATTCGCTGGCGCGTCGCAGACAGATCGGCCCCCTTGCGCGTGATCTCCTCGCCCTCGAAGAAGATCCGGCCGGCGTTCAGGGGCTCGAGCAGGTTGACGCAACGCAGGAGCGTGCTCTTGCCGCTCCCGCTCGGGCCGATGATCGTCAGCACCTCGCCCCTGTGGACGTCGAGGTCGATCCCGCGCAGGACCTCGTTGTCACCGAAACTCTTGTGGACGGCCTCCAGGCGTACGACGGGCTCCGTCGTCGCCGCAGGGACCGAGCTCTCAGCTGTCGTCGCCACTCGTAGCAGCCATACAACAGACGCGGCACTACGGCTGTCAAGACACATTCGGCTCACCCGAAAGAGGGAGAGCCAGAAGCTGGATTGTCGCGATGATCCGTTCGGTGGGTTCCTGCGGCGTACCCCCGCGGCGGCCCGCTCGACCGTACATGGACGAACCGGCACGCACACCATCCGAGCTTGGCGCACCGCGCATGCGCCTGGTCGCGGCCGAGCCCGCCCCCGGTAGCACGCCCTCAGCCGACTCCTACAGGCGCCTCGCCGACGTCTTCCACGACTTGCTCTCCGAGCAGAGCCTCGACTCGCTGCTCGTCCGGATCGCGGACACGCTCGACGAGATCGTCCCCTACGAGGCGCTGCACATCTACGAGGCGGACGAGCCGAAGCGGCACCTCGTGCCGGCTCTCGTCCGCAGCGACTATGCCGACGAGATCCTCAACGACACCTTCCCGTTCGGGGTCGGCATCACCGGCTGGGCGGTCGAGCACCGCGAGCCGGTGCTCTCGAACCAAGCGCACCTCGATCCTCGGGTCGCCTTCGTCCCGGGCACGCCGGTCGATCCCGAGGCACTGATCGTCGTGCCGCTGATCGCACGAGGCGTGCTCAAGGGAACACTCAACGTCTACCGGATCGGCGAGCACGCGTCCTTCAGCGACGTCGAGTTCGAGCTGGCGCAGCGGCTGGGAGACGCCGCGGCGCTCGCACTCGACAACGCCCACATTCGCGCCCGGCTCGAGCGCGAGGCCCAGACCGACTCGCTCACGGGTCTCTACAACCACCGCTACTTCCACGAGCGCCTCCGGCGCGAGCTGACGCTTGCCTCGGCCGAGCACACGAACGTGGCGGTCGTGATGGTCGACATCGACGACTTCAAGAAGGTCAACGACGTCTTCGGGCACGCCGTCGGCGACGACGTGCTCGCGGAGCTCGCCGACCACCTGCGCGCGACGGTCCGCGTGGCCGACGTCGTCTGCCGGATCGGCGGCGAGGAGTTCGCGGTGATCGTGCCCGACAGCCGCCAGGAGCAGACGATCGCGCTCGCAACCCGGCTCGCCGAGCGCCTCGACGAGGTCGAGCTCGATCTTGCCGGGACCATCGCGGTCTCGATCGGAATCGCGCAGGGGCCTGAGCACGCGGCCAATCCACGCGAGCTCGTCGCCTGTGCCGAGGCGGCGATGATGACCGCGAAAGCGCGCGGCAAGAACCGCGTCGTCTTCTTCGACGACTCCGACACCGAGCGGCCGGCAGCCGGGCACTCCCGCGGCGAGGACATCCGCTCGATCGCGCACCTGAAGATGCTCCAGTCGCTCGCCGGCAAGCTCAACCGCTCGAACGACGTCCGCGAGATCGGGATGTCGATCGCAAACGAACTGCGCCAGCTGATCGACTACCACAATTGCCGAGTCTTCATCCGCGAGGGCCAGGAGCTGCTGCCGATCGCGTTCCAGGGCGAGCTGACGGCGCCCGACCGGACCGCGGCTCAGGTCTTCCGCACGCGCGTCGGCGAAGGGCTGACCGGCCACGTCGTCGAAACGGGAGATCCGTTGCTGCTCGACGATGCGTCCACGTGCGAGTTCGCCGTCGAGATCCCCGGCACAGCCAAGATCGAGGAGTCGATCATCGCCGTCCCGCTCCACTACGGCTCCCGCGTCACGGGCGCGATCGTCGTCTCCAAGCTGGGCCTGAACCAGTTCGACGAGGATGACCTGCGCCTGCTCCAGGTGCTGGCCGGCCACGCTGCTGTCGCACTCGAGAACGCGCGTCTGTACGAGGCGCAGCGGCGCGAGGCCGAGAGCGCCAAGGCGCTGCTCGAGTTCGGGCGCGACCTCGCGGCTGCAGAGGGCCTCGAGCGCGTGCTCGAGCGCGTTGTCGAGGGCGCAGCCCAGCTGATCTCCGCGCCGCACGCCGCGCTCTGGCTCCAGGACTCGACGAGCGGCGAGGTCGTCGTCCGTGCGTCTGCCGGCGAGAGCGGGTCGAACCTGGGAGACCGGATCGACGCAGGCATGCTCACCGTCCGGCTCGAGCCGTTCGTCCTCGCCGAGCCGCCGTCGGTCGTCGCGCCGTTCGTCGTCGAGGGGCGCTGGGGAGCGATCGCCGTGGCGGCGCACCCCGACGTCGAGTACGGCGGCCGCGAGCTCGACCTCCTCGGCGGGCTCGCGCACCAGGCGAAGCTGGCGATCGCGAATGCATCCAGCTTCGAGGGGCTCGAGCGCACCTTCCTGTCCACGGTCGAAGCCCTCGCGAACGCCCTCGAGGCGCGGGACGAGTACACCTCGTCGCACGCGCGCTGGATCACCGACACCGCACTGCTCGTCGGACAGGAGCTCGGGCTCGACGGAGAAACGCTGAAGCGACTCGAGCTCGGCGCACTCTTCCACGACATCGGCAAGATCGGAATCCCGAACTCGATCCTGCTCAAGCCCGGACCGCTGACAGACGAGGAGCGCGAGCTGATCGAGACGCACCCCGAGCTGGGCGCCAAGATCATTGCCCCGATCGATCAGCTGCAGGACGTTTGCGGGATCGTGCGTGCTTGCCACGAGCGCTGGGACGGGTCGGGGTATCCCGACCGGAAGGCAGGTGAGGAGATCCCACTCGAGGCGCGGATCATCTTCGCGTGCGACGCGTTCCACGCGATGACGACCGACCGCCCCTACCGCAGTGCACTCGATCCGCGGGAGGCTTTGCGGCGACTCGAGGAGGCGGCCGGATCGCAGTTCGACCCGCGCGTCGTCGATGTCTGCCTGCGCGTGCTCGCGGACGCGCCTGCGCCATACGCCTGCTAGATCACTAGCCGACCCGGCGGAGCAAGACGAGCGAGCGGCCCTCCACCTGGACGACCGCGCGCGCCCGGTACGACTCGGAGCCGGTGCCGGCCTCGGGGTCCGCCGACGAGAGCTCGAGCTCCCAGCGGCGCCCGAACGAGACCGCCGGCAGGGTGAAGTCGACAGCGCCCTCCCAGGCGTTGAAGAGGATCAGGAAGGTGTCGTCGATCACCGGGGCGCCGCGCTCGGTCAGGGTCGGGATCTCGGAGCCGTTGAGGAAGACCCCGAGCGTGAGCGCGTTGTCGTCGCGCCAGTTCCGCTGCGTCATCTTGCGACCGTCGGCCCGGAACCACCAGACGTCGGGCGCGCCCGAGCCGAGCCGCTCCTCTCCGGTGAGGAAGTCAGCGCGCCGGAAGACCGGATGACGTGTGCGCAGGTCGATCAGCCGCTTCGTCCATGCGAGCAGCCGCTGCCCGCGATCGTCGAGCTGCCAGTTGACCCAGGAGATCTCGTTGTCCTGGCAGTAGGCGTTGTTGTTTCCTCGCTGCGTGCGCGCGATCTCGTCGCCGCTGAGCAGCATCGGCACACCCTGTGAGAGGAAGAGCGTGGTCAGGAAGTTCCGCTGCTGGCGCTCGCGGAGGACGTTGATCGCCTCGTCGTCGGTCTCGCCCTCGACCCCGTGATTCCAGCTCCGGTTGTGGTTGTCGCCGTCCTGGTTCGACTCGAGGTTCGCCTCGTTGTGCTTCTCGTTGTAGGTGACGAGGTCGCGCAGCGTGAAGCCGTCGTGCGCGGTGATGAAGTTGATCGACGCGAACGGACGCCGGCCGTCGTGCTGGTAGAGGTCGCTCGAGCCGGTGAAACGGGACGCGAACTCGCTCACGGGAGCCTGCCCGCGCCAGAAGTCGCGCATCGTGTCGCGGTAGATCCCATTCCACTCCGTCCAGAGCACCGGGAAGTTGCCGACCTGGTAGCCGCCCTCGCCGACGTCCCACGGCTCAGCGATCAGCTTCACCGCGGAGAGGATCGGATCCTGGTGGATGATGTCGAAGAAGGCGGAGAGGCGGTCGACCTCGTGGAACTCGCGCGCCAGCGCCGACGCGAGATCGAACCGGAAGCCGTCGACATGGCCCTCGGTGACGAAGTAGCGCAGCGAGTCCATGATCAGCCGGAGCACCGACGGATGCACCGGGTTGAGCGAGTTGCCGGTGCCGGTGTAGTCCATGTAGTGCCGCGGGTCGCCCGGAACCGTCCGGTAGTAGGAGAGGTTGTCGACCCCCTTGAGGGAGAGCATCGGGCCGAGGTGATTTCCCTCCGCTGTGTGGTTGTAGACGACGTCGAGGATCACCTCGATCCCGGCGCCGTGAAGCGCCTTCACCATCCCTTTGAACTCCTTCACCTGCTCGCCGTGGCGCCCGGTGGCGGCATAGAGCGCGTGCGGCGCGAGGTAGCCGATCGAGCTGTAGCCCCAGTAGTTGGTCAGCCCTTTGGCGGCGAGGGACATCTCGTCGGCGATGTGGTGGATCGGCAGCAGCTCGACAGCCGTGACGCCGAGCGCCGAGAGGTACTCGAGCGCGGGCTCTGATGCGAGCCCCGCATACGTGCCGCGCAGCTCTTCCGGCACGTGCTCCATCAGCTTCGTGAAGCCCTTGACGTGCAGCTCGTAGATGACGGTCTCGTGCCACGGCCGCGCCGGCGGGCGGTCGTCCTGCCAGTCGAACGAGTCGTCGATCACAACAGACTTCGGGATCGCCGCGGCGTCGTCCTCGTCGTCCCGCTCGAGGTCGGCGTCGTCACCGCCCGGGACGTACGGGAGCACGTTGCCGTCGCCCCAGCTGACCGCGCCCTCGATCGACTTCGCGTACGGGTCGATCAGGAGCTTGTCCGGGTTGAAGCGGTGTCCCTGGTCGGGCGCCCAGCGACCGTGGACGCGGTAGCCGTAGCGCTGCCCCGGGCCGATCCCCGGCAGGTAGCCGTGCCAGTTGAACGCCGTTCGCTCGGTCAGCTCGTAGCGGGTCTCGCGATCGTTCTCGTCGAAGAGGCAGAGCTCCACCTTCTCGGCGTTCTCCGAGAAGAGCGAGAAGTTCGTGCCCTCGCCGTCCCAGCGCGGGCCGAGCGGAAACGGCTTTCCGGGCCAGACCCTCATGCGAGTCGAAGGTACCCGACCGGGCGGAGAGCCTAGCCCGCCGCCTCCGCCCTGCGCAGACCGCGCAGCGACCAGAGCGTGAACACCGACACGAGGCCCAGCGCGATCACGAAGGCCGAGATGACGTGGATCTCGTCGCCGGCGAGCATGCTGCGCGTGGCTTCGAGCACGTACGTGAGCGGGTTCAGCGTCGCGGCCGTCTCGATCCAGCCGGTGAGGAGGGCCAGCGGCACGTAGACCGGCGCGAAGAAGAGGATCAGGAACACCGGCATCTGCATGATCGGCCCGGCCTGGATCGTGCGGAAGCGCATCGCGATCCCGCAGGCCCAGAGCAGCCCCGCCACGTTGATCAGGAGGGCGAGCGTGTACATGCCGACCACGTCGACCGCCCCGCCGAAGACGTTCATCCCGAAGATCAGCGCGACGACGGTGAGCACCGCTGCCGTCACCGTCCAGCGGGCGAGCGCCGCCAGCGCGTAACCGAGCACGATCCCGCTCCGGTTGGGCGCCGCCAGCAGCAGTCGGCGGGCGAAGCCGGACTCGAAGTCGCGCGCGATCCCGAAGCCCGTGAAGACGCCGCCGAACGCAGCCGACTGGATCAGGACAAAGCAGAACTGGAACGCCGTGTAGCCAGGCGGGAAGTCGAACCCCGGCAGCTCGGAGACCTGCGAGAGCCCGCCCGCGAACGCGGTGAAGAAAAAGAGCGGGAACATGATCGAGGGGAAGAGCAGGGCTGGGTTCGTGAACACGTTCTTCAGCGTCCGCCAGGCGACGCCCGCTGCCACCGGCCAGAGCCTCACGTCCCAGGCCGCCTTTGGAACGTGCGCGAGCTCACGTCCGCACCAGCCGCTGCCTGAGCGCGAAGGACGCGACCGTGATCGCGACGATCCCGATCAGGAAGGCGAAGCCGAAGCCGAGGCCGAGCGCCCGCCCGTCCCAGCCGGTGATGATCAGGCTGCGGACGCACTCGATCAGATACGAGACCGGGTTGATGCTCGCGACGAAGCGGAACCAGTCGACTGCGATCAGGTCCCGGGGCGTGTTCATCGAGGAGAGGAAGAGGAAGACGAAGAGGAGCGGGAACAGGCCCTGGATCGCCTCGCCCGAGCCGGTGCGCAAGGCGAGGAAGACGCCGAGCGCGCCGAAGCTGACCGAGATCACGGCCGCGAAAAGGAAGAGCACGAGAATTCCGAGCGCGCCGGACGCGAAGTCGACGCCGATGATCAGGCCGACCGCGACATAGAACGACGCCTGGAGCAGGCCGAGCACGACGGCGCCCGCGAGCAGGCCCGCGATCAGCGCTGTCCCGCGCATCGAGGTGAGCGAGAGCCGGTTCAGGAAGCCCGTCTGGATGTCCCTCGCGAGATCGGTGCCCGCGTTCATCGTCGAGAAGAGCGCGCCCTGGATGAACGGGACCGCAAGCGCGAACGCGACGAAGGAGTCGGTCGGGAAGCCGGGCAGGTCTGTCGACGCCTGGAGCCCGCCCGAGTTCACGAGCAGGAGCAGCATCGGGAAGATGAGCGGGAAGACGACTGCCGCCGGCTGGCGGCTCGTCCGAACGACCGACCGCCGCGCGACCGCGCCGACCTGTGCCCAGACGACCCCAGCAGTCACGCCGCGGTCTCGGCCTCTTCCGGCTCGTCCTCGGCGGCGCCCTCCAGCGAGCGGCCGGTCTTCGCGAGGAAGACGTCGTCGAGCGAGGGTGCCTGGATCTCGAGATGGGCGAGAGTGAGGCCCGCGTCGTCGACGGCGCGGACGACGGCCGGCAGCCCTGCGAGCCCCTCGCGGAGCCGGATGACGACGTCGCCGGTACCGCCGTCGAGCGACTCGCCGAAGGGCGCGAGCGCGGTGACGAGCCGCTCCCGGTCGGCGTGCTCGGCCGGGATCGCGTGGACGCTCGGCAGCCCGATCTCCGCCTTGAGGGCGTGCGGCGTCCCCTCGGCGACGATGTGCCCGTGGTCGATGATCCCGACGCGGTTCGCGAGCACGTCCGCCTCCTCGAGGTACTGCGTGGTCAGGAAGACGGTGACGCCGTCCTCGCGCGCGAGCTGCGAGACCTCGTCCCAGAGGGCGGTGCGGCTTTGGATGTCGAGCCCGGTCGTCGGCTCGTCGAGGAAGATGATCCGCGGCCGGTGCACGAGCGCGAGCGCGAGGTCGAGGCGCCGCTTCATCCCGCCCGAGTAGCCGCCGACCTTCCGATCGGCCGCCTCGCTCAGCCCGACGCGGTCGAGCAGCTCCTGCGCCCGCGGCCGGCGCTCGGCGCGCGAGATTCCCTGCAGCGTCGCCTGCAGGCGGAGGTGGTCACGCCCGGTCAGCATCGGGTCGAGCGCGGCCTCCTGGAGCGCGGCGCCGATCACGCTGCGCACCTTCGGGCCCTCCGAGACGACGTCGTAGCCGCCGACGCGCGCCTTCCCGGCCGTCGGCGGCAGCAGCGTCGTCAGCATCAGCACGGTGGTCGACTTGCCGGCGCCGTTCGGCCCCAGAAAGCCGTAGATCTCGCCGGGCTCGACATGCAGGTCGATCCCGTCCACCGCGCGCGGCCCCTTCTTGAACTCCCGGACGAGACCCTCGACCTCGATGCTGTTCGCCCGCTCCACTTCTCCCACACTACCAGCGACGCGGCATCGCCCTGAAGCACGGCTGCGCGGCGCGCGACGGCGGCCAGCGCGGAGGCGACGTCCTCGGCCGGCAACTCCAACCGCTCCTCGACGGAGCGCAGGGCTGCGACGAACGCGGGCAGCGCAGCGGACGAAGTCTTCCGCGTGCTAGGGGTGAGCGCGAGCAGTGCGGATAGGCCGTCGGCGGGATTCGCTCTCCTGCTCACGCAGCCTCGCGCCTCGAGACGCTTGAGCGGGTACGTGAGCGTGCTCGGAGACACGCAGAGGCGACTTGCCAGGTCGGTGGGAGTCATCGGCTCGAGACGCCGAGCTGGTTCAGAAACACGCTTCTCGAGCCGCAACGGCGTGCCGGCAAGGGATAACGCAAGCACTTGGCTGACTTTCTGGGCGGCGACGGAGAGCTCGAAGAGAACAGGTGGAGACAGACGATCCATTTCGGATTTGAACTATCTCTTTCGATTTCGTACTATCTTGTCGATGATCGTACGCGTGCTCGCGGTCGTCACCGCTGCCGCTCTCGCACTCGCGGCCGCTGGGACGGCCGCCGCGCCACCCGACCTGGGCGAGCCGCTGACCTCGTCGCGCGTGCCGGCGGAAGCTTCCTGGTCACCGACCGCGCGCGCGGAGCCGTGCTGCAGGTCGACGCGGCCCGGAAGACTGCGCGGCGGCTCGCACGCGTCGCGAGGCCCGCGAGCGAGCCGCCCGGCGAACGAGTCTTGTGTTTCGGAGAGAAACTCACGCTCGACGCCGCACGGGGCGCACGAAGCTGTTCGCGCGCGCAAGCGCTATATCTTGTGTTGCGCCCGCGGGGCGGCGGCGTCTATGCGAGCGAGGACGGCGAGAGCAATCGTCCGGATCGGCGCCGACGGCAGCGGACGTCTCGCGACCGGGCTCGCCGGCGTCTACGGGATCACGCCGACCCCGGCCGGGACTCGTTCTCGCGGAGTCGTTCGCCGGTCGCGTGCTCAGGCTCGACGCGGGCACGGGGAAGCTCACAGTTCTTGCGAGCGGCCTCGGAAACACAAGCTTCACCGTTGGCGGACGGCGCCGCACTACGTGAGGAATTAGTGGGGGGGTGTACGGCTGGGTGGGAGTATAAGGGTGGCGACGATCGGCCGCGGGGGGATGCATTGAGGGGGGGATGTGGTGAGTGGAGGAAGGATGAGGGGGGGAGAAGACCGGCACGAGCCAGACGACGCCGAGCGGCGGCAGCGTGATCTCGGCCGACTGCGGCTGCTCGTTCCAGGGCGTCTTCTCGCTCTCGATCCCGAGGCCGTTGCCGACGTCGCTGCCGCCGTAGAAGCGGGAGTCCGTGTTCAGCACCTCGTGCCATTTCCCGGCCTTCGGCAGCCCGATCCGCCACCCCTCGCGCACGACCGGCGAGAAGTTGCAGGCGACGACGAGCCAGCGCTTGCCGCCCTCGCTCCGCCGCGCGAAAGCGAGCACGTTCTCGTTCGCGGCGTTCGGCTCCAGCCAGAGGAAGCCCTCGTGCGAGTGGTCGAGCTCCCAGAGCGCGGGCTCCTCCGCGTAGGCGGCGTTGAGGTCGCGGAACGAGCGCCGCCATTCCCGCGTGGTCGGCCTGGTCGAGCAGGTGCCAGTCGAGCGACCCCGCCGGCTCGCTCCACTCCTTCTCCTGCGCGAACTCGCCGCCCATGAAGAGGAGCTGCTTGCCCGGATGCGACCACATGTAGCCGTAGAGCGCGCGCAGGTTCGCGAAACGCTGCCAGCGGTCGCCGGGCATCTTCCCGAGCAGCGAGCCCTTCCCGTGCACGACCTCGTCGTGGGAGAGCGGCAGGACGAAGTTCTCGTTCCAGGCGTAGACCATCGAGAACGTCAGCTCGTGGTGGTGGAAGCGGCGGTGCACGGGCTCCTTCGAGACGTACTCGAGCGTGTCGTGCATCCAGCCCATGTTCCACTTGAAGCCGAAGCCGAGACCGCCGAGATACGTCGGCCGCGAGACGCCGGGCCAGGCGGTCGACTCCTCCGCGATCGTCATCACGCCGGGCTCGCGGCCGTAGACGACCTCGTTCAGCTCGCGCAGGAAGGAGACGGCCTCGAGGTCCTCGCGGCCGCCGTGGACGTTCGGCACCCACTCGCCGTGCTCGCGCGAGTAGTCGAGGTAGAGCATCGAGGCGACGGCGTCGACGCGGAGGCCGTCGGCGTGGTACTCGCGCAGCCAGAAGAGCGCGTTCGCGAGCAGGAAGTTGCGCACCTCGTTGCGGCCGAGGTTGAAGATCAGCGTGCCCCAGTCGGGATGGGCGCCGCGGCGCGGATCCTCGTGCTCGTAGAGCGCCGTCCCGTCGAAGCGGGCGAGCGCGAACTCGTCGCGCGGGAAGTGCGCGGGCACCCAGTCGAGGATGACGCCGATCCCCGCCTGGTGGAGCGCGTCCACGAGCGCGCGGAAGTCGTCCGGCTCCCCATCGTCGAGACCGGCGCGTAGAAGCCGGTCACCTGGTAGCCCCAGGAGCCCGAGAACGGGTGGTGCATCACCGGCAGGAACTCGACGTGCGTGAAGCCGAGGTCGCCGACGTAGGCGACGAGCTGCTCGGCGAGCTCCTTCCAGCCGAGCCCGAGCCGCCACGACTCGGCATGCACCTCGTAGATCGAGATCGGCTCCTTCAGCTGGTCGAAGCTGCGGCGCCGCTCGAGCCAGCCGTCGTCGGCCCACTCGTAGCGGGAGCGGTAGATCCGCGAGGCCGTCTTCGGCGGGATCTCGGCATGGAAGGCGAACGGGTCGGACTTCAGGCGCAGCTGCCCGTCGGCGCCGTGCACCTCGAACTTGTACGCATCGCCCTCGGACGCGTCGGGCACGATCGCGGCCCAGATCCCGGACGAGCCCTGCGGCTCGAGCGGCTGCGCGCGCCCGTCCCAGAGGTTCCAGTCGCCGACGACGGAGACGCCGCGCGCGTTCGGCGCCCAGACCGCGAACGAGACCCCCTCGTCGGTGACGTGGGCGCCGAGGCGCTCGTAGATCCGCTCGTGACGTCCCTCGCCGACGAGATGGAGGTCGAGCTCGCCAAGCTCCCCCTCCTCACTGGTGCTCCAGCATGCGGAGGATCCCCGCGACCGGGATCGCGACCCAGTCGGGCCGGTTGTTGAGCTCGTAGCGGAGCTCGTAGACGGCCTTCTCGAGCTCGAAGATCGTCAGCAGTCGCTCGACCTGGTCGCGGCTGGACGGCAGCAGCGCAGGATCGGCCGAGTCCAGGTAGCCGTCGAGGAACTCGCTGCGGCAGCGGTCCTCCCAGCCGTCGGGCGGATCGACGTTCCGCCGGATCTTCGCTGCCGACGCGGCGTACGCGAACGAGCGCAGCATCCCCGCGACGTCCCTGAGTGGTGAGCGTCTTTCGGCGCCGCTCGGGGACGGAGCGCGCCGGCTCGCCCTCGAAGTCGAGCACCAGCCAATCGTCCTCGTCGGTCCAGAGCGCCTGGCCGAGGTGATAGTCGCCGTGCGTCCGGATCACGCGGCCGACGTTGCCGATGTTCGTGAGCAGGCGCAGGTGGTCGCGCACCTCCTCGCCGCGGCCCCGGACCTGCTCGAGCGCCGGGATGTCGGGAAGGGAGGTGAAGACGTGCTCGATCTCCTCGTCGATCGAGGCGGACAGGAGCCCGAGCGCCTCGTTGCTCGGATCCTCGGGCGCGAAGTGCGGGTCGCTCGGGTCGGACGCAAGGGCGTTGTGCAGCAACGCCGTCACCTCGCCGAGGCGGCGCGCGTGCTCCGGCAGCCAGTCGTGCTCGCCGCGCACGAGCGTGTCGCGCGTCAGCTCCCAGCCGTCGCCCTTGGCGGACACGAACTGCTGCACGGTCGCCAGCGTCGCCTCGAGCGGCCGGCCCTCGTACGCGATGTAGCCCTCGAGCGCCGGTGTGTGCTCGAAGGCGCGCTCGGTGAGGAAGCGGAGCACCTCGAGCTCGGGGTTCATCCCCGGCGCGATCCGGCGGTAGAACTTGAGCGCGTAGCGCTCGTCGAGCACGAGCGAGCTGTTCGACTGCTCGGCGCCCATCGGCCGCGCCGACTCGACCTCTTCGGGGAGCTCGCCGGTCGAGCGGAACACGATCGTCGCCTCGGCGGTCTGGAGCGAGGAATCTGTCCGCATCAACTCGAGTATCCGGCGGGCGAGCTCAGGGTCGGCGATCGCGTCGTAGGCGACCCAGCCCTCGGTCTCGGCGATCACGGACTCGTTCCAGCCGTCCGCCGAGGGCCGGAACCCGAGCGGGAGGTGGTAGAGGTCGTGGGTCTGGAGGCCGTAGCGCACCTCGACGATCGCGATCGCGAGGATCGGCGGCTCGCCCGGGCGTCACACCGGCGTCGAGGATGCGCGCGTCGAGCACGTCCTTCGACTTGCCTCCGAACCAGCGCTGCGACGCGATCGTGCCGAGCAGGACGAGCCCGTCGAGGAAGTGGAGGTCGCCGCTCTCGATGCGGGTCTTCAGATCACTCGTCATCGGCAGGGTCCTGAAGCTGGAACCAGAAGAAGCCGCGCGGCCCGAGCGTGAGCAGGTACGGCAGCTCGCCGATCCTGGGGAAGCGCGTGTTGCCGAGCATCTCCACCGGCACGCGGCCGTCGAACATCGAGAGATCGAGCTCGACCGCCTGCGCCGTCCGGGCGAGGTTGTGGACGCACAGAATGATGTCCTCCGAGAACGAGCGGATGTGGGCGAAGATCTTCGGGTTCTCGGGCCGGAGCACGCGGTAGTCGCCGACGCCGAAGACCGGGTGCTGCTTGCGCAGCTCGATGAAGCGGCGCAGCCAGCGCAGCAGCGAGGTCGGCAGGCGCAGCTGCGCCTCGACGTTGACCGCCTGGAACCCGTAGACCGGGTCCATCAGCGGCGGCAGGTAGAGCTGCGCGAAGTCGGCGCGGGAGAAGCCGCCGTTGCGGTCGCCGGTCCACTGCATCGGCGTGCGGACGCCGTCGCGGTCGCCGAGGTAGACGTTGTCGCCCATCGCGATCTCGTCGCCGTAGTAGAGGACCGGCGAGCCCGGGAGCGAGAAGAGGATCGCGTGCATCAGCTCGATCTCGTCGCGGCCGCCGTCGAGGAGCGGCGCGAGCCGGCGCCGGATCCCGAGGTTGAGCTTCATCCGCGGGTCCTTCGCGTACTCCTCGTACATGTAGTCGCGCTCCTCGTCCGTGACCATCTCGAGCGTCAGCTCGTCGTGGTTGCGGAGGAAGAGCCCCCACTGGGCGTTGTCGGGGATCTCCGGCGTCCGGTCGAGGATCTCGATCATCGGCAGCGCCTCCTCCCGCCGCAGCGACATGAACATCCGCGGCATCACGGGGAAGTGAAATGCCATGTGGCACTCGTCTCCGTCCCCAAAGTATGCAACCACGTCCTCGGGCCACTGGTTCGCCTCGGCGAGCAGGACGCGGTCGGGGTAGTTGGCGTCGATCTCGGCGCGGACGCGCTTGAGGTACTCGTGCGTGCGCGGCAGGTTCTCGCAGTTCGTCCCCTCCTCCTCGTAGAGGTACGGCACCGCATCGAGCCGGAAGCCGTCGAGGCCGAGATCGAGCCAGAAGCGCAGCACCTCGATCATCGCGTCCTGCACCGCCGGGTTCTCGTAGTTGAGGTCGGGCTGGTGGCTGAAGAAGCGGTGCCAGTAGTACTGGCCGCGGACGGGGTCGTGCGTCCAGTTCGAGACCTCGGTGTCGATGAAGATGATCCGCGCGTCGCTGTACGGCTCGTCCGTGTCCGACCAGACGTAGAAGTCGCCGTAGGGCCCGTCGGGGTCATCGCGTGAGGCCTGGAACCAGGGGTGGTCGGAGGAGGTGTGGTTCATGACGAGGTCGACGATCACGCGCATCCCGCGCTCGTGCGCCGCCTCGACGAAGGTGCGGAAGTCCTCGACCGTGCCGTAGTCGGGGTTGATCCCGTAGAAGTCGGCGATGTCGTAGCCGCCGTCGCGGAGCGGCGAGGGATAGAACGGGAGCATCCAGATGCAGTCGATCCCGAGCCACTGCAGGTAGTCGAGCTTCTGCTGCAGGCCGCGGAAGTCGCCGGAGCCGTCGTCGTTGCCGTCGAAGAACGCGCGCGTGTGGATCTCGTAGAAGACGGCCGTCTTGAACCAGTTCGGGTTCGACTCGAACCAGTGAACGGGCTGCTCGTGCCGCTCGACGTCGCTCATGCAGAGCCGATCTTCATCACATGCGCGCCGCCGGGGGCGAGACCGACGTAGTTGCGCCCGACCCGCCAGCGGTAGCGCTCGCCGGTGAGCAGGTCGCGAACCGGGAACTCCTCCGGGAGCCCGAGGTGCGGCGGGACGACGACGACGTCCTCGCGGGGGCTCGTCGGATCGAGGTTGGCGGCGACGGCGATGTCGGGCGCCTTGTAGTAGGCGAAGACGTGCTCGCCGTGCGTGTCGAGCAGGCGGAGGTTGTCGAAGCGCTGCAGCGCCGGCTCGGCGCGGCGGAGCTCGTTCAGCCGCCGCACGAGCGGGAGCAGCGGCCCGTCGAGCGCCCGCTGCTTCACCTCGTACTTCTCGGAGTCGAGGTACTCCTCGCTCCCGTGCGCGACGGGCACGTTCTCGCAGTGCTCGTAGCCGGAGTAGATCCCGTACGAGGGCGAGAGCGTCGCCGCGAGCAGCAGCCTCAGCTCGAAGGCGGGACGGCCGCCGTGCTGCAGGTACTCGTGGAGGATGTCGGGCGTGTTCGCGAAGAAGTTCGGCCGGTAGTAGGGCGACCACTCGAGCAGTTGGTGGAGGAACTCGGCCAGCTCGAACTTCGTGTTCTTCCAGGTGAAGTACGTGTACGACTGGCTGAAGCCGATCTTCGCGAGCGTCGTCATCATCGCCGGCCGCGTAAACGCCTCGGCGAAGAAGACCGTGTCCGGGAACTCGGCGCGCACCTCGGCGATCAGCCATTCCCAGAACGGCACCGACTTCGTGTGCGGGTTGTCGACTCGGAACGCGCGCACGCCGTGTCGGCACCAGTGCACGACGACGTCCTCGAGCGCCTCCCACAGACCCGGCCAGTCCTCGGAGTCGAAGTTGACGTTGTAGATGTCCTGATAGCGCTTGGGCGGGTTCTCGGCGTACTTGAGCGTGCCGTCGGGACGACGGTTGAACCACTCCGGGATGCTCCGTCAGCCAGGGATGATCGGGCGACGTCTGGATCGCGAAATCG
>CAWHKD010000017.1:0-187455 GCA_963829845.1 uncultured Gaiellaceae bacterium
TGCTCGAACTCGGCCTGCTTCGCGGGCTGCGGCAACGCCGTGACGTTCCCGGTGTCGCCTTTCGGGCTGATCGTTGAGTCGAAGGTGACGGCTCCGCTGTTCACCGGCACCGAGTACGTGAAGAACCAGGTCAGTACGTCAAGGCGATGGGCGGCGGCGAGGTCGCAGCACAGAAGTGCGCCGGGATGCCGCTCAACTCCACCCAGGGCAAGTAACACTCACGACACGGACGGACGGGCTGGCTTCGGCTGGCCCCCGCAACACCGACTGCCCGGCCTCGCGCCGGGCAGTCGCCGTTATTGCGCAGCGCCGGGTGTCCCGGCCTATCGCGCACCCAGGAATCGAGGCTCGCGCTCGGCTTATGCTCGGTGCATGATGCTCGCGGGCGTACCCGTTACCCCCATTTGGGTGTCGGTGCTCGCGAAGATGGTCAAGGACGCCGGCGCGGTCGATCTCGCCGACAGGCTCGACCGAGCCAACCACGACGGTGTGCGCCAATTCGCCCTGACAATCGACGACTGCGCGATCATCCTCGGCGCGCTCGAGGATCCGCCTGACTGGTTTGCCGAGCAACGCGCCGTGATCGGGGACGGGCTTGTCGACCTTCGCGCCGTGCTCCTCAACGAGCACCAGTGGCGTCAGCGCGAAGGGCTCGACCCGTGAAGAAGTCGTTGGGCGTTGCGGCGCTCGTCATCGCGCTTGCGGTGGCGGGCGTCGTGCTGTGGGGAGCCGCCGTGATCGGCGTGGGCCAGTACGCCGAGGACATCTGCTTCGACGACTTCGACGGCCGGGCCGGGTACGGCGCCTACAGGACTGCTGAGGACGCATGGCCGCCGTCCTACCAGTGCAAGCTGCTCGGGAACGATGTGGAGCCGGTCGTCGTGCAGCACCGCGGCCTTGCGCTCGCCCGCCGCGGAGCGATCGTGGTGTTCCCGATCACCTATGCGATCGCCGCCATGCTCAGCATCGTGTTCTGGCGCCGTCGCTGGCGGAACCGCTGCCTCGCGGCCTCGGCAGCTCGTTCCTAGAATCGAGACGTGAGCGACGACGACCGGCCCCGAGACGTTTTCGCTCCACGAGTTCGCCGCCGGCGACGGCCGCTTCTCCTGTACGCGTAAGCAGCTCGCCGCCTGGTTGCTCAACGCAGGGATCGTCACCAGCCGCGGCGGCGACCTCCTGACGCTGACCGAGCACGGCCGCGCCATGGTCCGCGAGGTCGGGCCGGGACTGCGCCTTGAACCCGCTTCACCCCGACGACGACACGCATCATGAGCGCTCGCGAACGGCCTTCGACCCGCGGAACACCGCGTCGCCCGCGCGACGAATTGAGCTCATCGAGATACGCAGCCTGCGACGCCGATGGGCACGATCGGGTCACTCCGGCCGGTCGTAACGACCCGCACACTGAGTGCGTGGAACTGGGGATCACGGTGAGTGCAGAGCAGTCGCCTCGTCTGACCAGAGACGTCTAGCTTCCCCAGTGGGTCGCGCAGTAGGCGTCGCGCGCGGCGCGCCCGCCCATGAGCGGCACGTATTGCGTGCCAGTCCGGATCGCGCGCGCCTGCAATTCGGCGTTGCTCTCGATCTCGTGAGCGACCACGTCGCGCGCCTCCGGCGTCGGCGCCAGGGCAAGTAACTCTGCGTGCCTCCACGCGGTCTCGCGCCAGCTCGCGATGGACTGGAAGAGCACGAGGTCGTCGAGGCCCGTCGGCAGATTGGTGTCGTCGATAGTTGGGTCGAACCGGCGGGCGACCTCCGCGATGACGTCGTCGGTTACCCGGTTGAGGATCTGATTCACCCGATCGTGGTCGGCCTTCCGGCTGGTGCCGTCCGGCTTGACGAGCCCGACGCTGTAAAGGACGAACGGGAGGTCGCGCTGGACGTGTGCGTTGATGCCGAGGAGCAGATTGCCATTCGCGGAAACGCCACGATCTCGCGCTGCGTCGAACGCGACTCGCCACGCAGGCGGGACCGAGGCAGTCCTTCCCGCCGCCCAGGCGTCATAGGCGGCGAAGTAGTAGCGCGCGAAGAGAACGTCCTCGTGATTCACGAAGGATGTGTCGTCGAAGAACGCGGGTGTTTCGATGGTCCGTCGGTACTCCTCGGTCACGCGCAGGTAGGTCAGGGCGAAGATCGCATCATGGTCACACGATGATGCGAGCGGCTCGAACCGCGTGGTCATCTCGCGGATGACTTTGTCGACGCACTGGACCCGGCCGGCGATGCAGTCGTTCGGGCTGTTGACGTCGTAAGGGAGGGAGAGCCCGGGCAATAGCGAGCTCCAGCCGACGAACGGCGCATCCTCGGCGACGGCCGTTGCCGGCCACGTAAGCGCGAGGAGCACGAGCGGGAGAAGCGCAAGCCGCAATAATCGCTGCATAGGATCCTGACAGCACTGTCCCCAATCAGCGAGAGAATGTAACCCGGCTTAGAAACTGTGGTTTGTGGAGCGGTGAGAAGGAGAAACTTTCCGCGGGGCCGCGTACTTTCGGGGCCTTGTAGCGAGAGGGAGGTGTTTTCTGTGGCCACGCCCGACCTCGTCCGAACGCGAGAGTGTCTCGCCGGCGCAGGCGCCGCTACCGGAGTCCGCGCGACGTTCGACGCCGTCCAGGAAGCGGTCGAAGCTCTCGGGCGCGACCCCGGTCTCGTCCTGATCTTCCCGACCGGCGATCTCGATCCTCAGGAGACGGCGATACAGGCTCACGCGGCCTCTGGAGAAGCACGCGTCGCGGGCATGACTGGGACGGGCGTCATTACGCCGGGCGGTGCCATCGAGAGCGGCTGCTCTGCGGTCGCGTTCGACGCGTCGGTTCCGTTCGGAATCGGCACCGCCGCTTCCGCTGACCCGCGCGCCGCCGGACGCACTGCCGCCGCCGAAGCGCTGGTCGACGTCGATCGCGAGGAAAGTCATGTCGTGCTCCTGCTCTTCGTCGACTCGGAGTCGGGCGACCAGGCCGAGATCGTCGACGGGGCCTACGAAATCGCGGGCGGGCGCATCCCGCTCGCAGGGGGCGCCGCCGGCGGCGAAACGAGAGCCCAGTTCGCGGACGGCCGGCCGTTGTCGGGAAGCGTTGTCGCTGTCGCCATCGCCAGCCAGCAACCGATCGGTGTCGGCATTTCCCACGGCTGTGTGCCTTGTGGCACGCCGTCGATCGTCACCCGTTCGCACGGCCGCGTCCTGCTCCAACTCGACGGCCGACCCGCCGAATCTGTCTACCTCGAAAAGATTGGCATGGGCGACGTCCGGTTGAGTGACGAGGATTTCGAAGCTATCGCGATGGCGCATCCACTTGCACAACCGGAGCTCCGCGGTGATGTCCGTCCACGATATGTGCGCGGTCGAATGCCCGGAGGCGGTCTGGTCTGCGCAACGAGCATCGAGGCGAACGCGGCAGTCGACGTGTGCGAGCAGAAGCCAGAAGCCATCGTTCGCAGCGGCGTGGACGCAGTCGACGAAGCACTCGTGCACCTTTCCGGCCCTGCCGAGGCAGTTCTGCTTTTCGACTGTGCTGCAAGGAGCGCGCGGTTCGGCAATCCGCTCGCCGCGCGCGAGATCGAGTCGATTATCTCCTCAGCGGGGGACCCTCCGCCCGCAATCGCAGGTACCTATACACGCGGAGAGATCGGCCGCATCCGGGGTGCGAAAGGAGACCGCAACTATAGCCTCATCGTCGTTGCATTCGGGTCGTCGGGTTGACCGTCGGGACGAGCTGCTTCGGCGCTTCGTCGAGGCGGCCCGGCGAGCGCAGATCGTCACGATTGTCAACACCGCCGGTTCCGAAGCCGAGCTGGGCGAGCTTTTCACCGCCGAGCTCTGCGAGGCTTTCGAGGCCGAGATTGCGTTCGTCCTGACGGAACCGCACGGCGGAGGCGTTCGCACACTCGTCGGCGCCTACGGTCTCACGGCCGACCAGCGGGCTGACCTGCTCGAAGACGAAAGCTGTGCGCACACGCTCAGCTCTGAGGAGATACGTCTGCACCATGACGATCCCCTCTCGATCGGGGTCCGTCAGCTCGTCCTGGCGCCGTTTGCCGGAAAGGTCGATCGCGGCGTGGTCGGCATCGCACGTCTCTACGAGGAGCGCTTCGACGAGGGGGAAGTCGCCTTGCTCGAGGCCGTCGTGGAAAGCATCAGCCATGCGCTGGAACGCATTCGCCTCGGGGAGGAGCGCGATGCCCTCCTTGCCCGTGAGCATGCGGCGCGACGCGAAGCCGAGGAGCGCGCGCAGGCTGCTCTGGTGCTCGGCTACGTCGCCGACGGCGTCTTTCTCGTCGACGCGAACGGGACAGTTCAGCTCTGGAACCCGGCCGCTGAGGCAATTACGGGCATCTCGGCCGAGGCAGTGCTGGGGCTTCCGGTGGAGCAAGCGCTTCCCGGCTGGGATTCGCTCGCGGCGGTCGTCACGAGTGCGAGCTCCCCGGCTGCGTCCCCTGTTCCTGCGGCAACGCTTCATGTCCAGATCGGCGAACGCGACCTCTGGCTCTCGGTCGCCGGAGTGAGCTTCGCGGACGGGACCGTCTACGCGTTTCGCGATCGGACGGAGGAGCGGCGGTTGGAGGAGCTCAAGACAGATTTCATTTCCACTGTCTCCCACGAGCTGCGAACTCCGATCGCAGCAGTCCACGGCGCCGCCCAAACCCTCGCGCGCGATGACGTCGTCTTCCCCGACGATTTGCGTCGCCGCCTCCTGTCCGTCATCTCGGACCAATCCGAGCGGCTTGCGCACCTCGTCGACGACATTCTGCTCACGAGCCAGGTCGACTCCGGCCGGCTGGCTCTCGCGCGCCAGCAAGTCGACGTATCGGAACTCGCACGCAGCGCGATCGAGGCGGGGCGCGCGCATGCCCCTGCGGAACTCACCCTGAAACTCGTCGCACCCAAGAGTCTTGCCCCGGTGACCGCGGACCGCGACAAGCTCCGGCAGGTGCTCGTGAACCTCGTGGGCAACGCAATCAAGTACTCACCGGGCAGCGGCCGAATCGAGGTTCGCCTCGAGCCGCGCGAAAGCGGTCTTCGCATTGCCGTTCGCGACGAAGGGGTCGGTATTCCGCAGTCCGAACAGCGACGAATCTTCGAGAAATTCTACCGCGTTCCGGAGATGATCAACTCGGTCAGTGGCACGGGCCTCGGTCTCTACATCTGCCGCGAGCTGGTCTGCCGTATGGGAGGAAATATCTGGGTCGAGTCGGGCGAAGGGATGGGTTCGACATTCTTCGTAGAGCTCCCAGCAGGAGTCCCGGCCGGCTCGCATCTCTCTCGGGGGGAGGGGTCTGCCTAGAGACGCCGGCGGCGATTCCACTTGCACTGTCTGCCGTCGTCACTAGAGTGAACGAAAACATCAAGAGTGGCGCGTTCGCGCCCGCCAACCTGCGTCAGCGCAAGGTGGCTCAGAACCGATGTGGCTCTCCCCGAGAGCAACGCTGAAGGAGGAAAGACATGAGTCTGGAACCGCTCGAGCTCGAGACCCCCCGCAACACGGTTGCGCCGCGACAATCGCTCACGCTAGCTGACCTGGGCCATGACGCTGATCGTGATCGCCCGACGCATCTCCTCATGGCTGGCTACGACGACACGGTTCCGCAACGAGCCCATTGCGGCACCCTCGTCAAGCCGCCGTTTCGGCCGCGTCACGGCGGACGGGACTCGGACATGTGTGTCGTCTGCCTCGCAATCTCCGCGTGGGCGCGTGACGCGAGTGACAACGACTACGAGGAGTGGCTCCAGGGCCGCCGATCCGACACGGCCTTCTGATCACCGAACGCGGACCCTCACCCGACGCCCCAGACCGGCGATCAGCCGCCCCTCACCACGAACGACAACGGAGGTCTAGTCATGCCGTGCACCGTGATCGAGAATAGAGCCAGAAGACGAGGGCTGGGGCATCGTGATCGGACCGCTGTTCACTCGGCACCCGACGACGCCCTCGGAAGAACAGCGAGAAGAAGAGTCCTCGGACGACGAGTAGGCCAGCGGGCACGCAGCGAGCGCGACTCTGGCTCGGGCTGAGTCGGCAAGAGATGCATCACGGCGAGAGTTCCGTCTCGGTCCTCAAGTCCGTGGCCGTCGATGGAGTTACGCGAGAGCGCTCTGTAGGAGTTTGATTGCGTCGTCGAACGACATGTCGGCGCCTTCGCTGTAGGCCGACATGTATCGCTGTCGGCCCAGCTGTTGCTCGAGCGTCTCGAACGGTTGCGCGTAGATCCCAGTCAGAGAGGGGGGTCGACCGAGGCGCTCACGCGTCGCGCTCGCCGCGCCAACCAGTCGAGCGGCGTCGTCGAGACGTCCGCGGCCTGCGGAGACGAGGGCGGCGACGAACATGCATCGCCCGGCGTCGAGCGAAGCGGTGACTCGTTGGTAGGTCGGAAGCGCTTCGCGGACGAGCTGAGCCGCGTCTTCAGACGCGTGTTCGAAACAGGCGATCCAGGCGAGTTGAAGACGTGTATCCGCAACACCAAGAGCGTCGTTCGCGTGCATGGCCCCGGCCAAGACCTCGTGGAAGAGGCCCCGAGCTTTGGCGAACTCGCGCTTGCGAACAAGCACTTCTGCAAGGTTGTGACGAGGGGCAAGCGACGCGTCTGCATCGATCTGCTCCAAGCATTCGATCGACTCCTCGAGGAGCGAGGTCGCCCTCTCCAAGTCATCTCGTTCGAGAGCGAATGAGCCGAGGTTGTTGAGACAAGCTCCGATGCCCTCCTGATCACCGAGCTTGCGGTACAAGCCGAGGGCCTCCTCCTCCAGCTCTCGTCCCCAGGCGGGATCGCCGCGCCCAGCGACCACGTTGCCCAACCCTCGGAGCACCTCGGCGCGGAGCGGCGCTGGCCCGTTCTTGCCGTTCGCGTTCGCGTCCTCTAGCCACGTGCGCGCCTCTATGTCCTGGTCGCGAATCCACCAGTACCGCCACAGTGCGCCTGCGAGGCGCAGCATGAGCTCAGGCTCCCGACCGCCGCTAGCGAATGCGAGCGCGGCCCTGAAGTTGTCTTCATCCTCGGCAAGCTCGACGACCACTTCCGCCGTCCTCGTCCGCGGCTGCGCCTCGACAACCCGAGTGAAGAATTCGGCATGCCGCCGGCCGAGTTCCTCTCGCTCACCGGGTTCATCGAGCCTCTCCGCCGCGTACTCGCGGATCGTCTCCAGCATCCAGTAGCGGCCGTCGGAGAAGCGGAGGAGGCTCTTCTCGACCAGCGACTGCAAGGTCTCCAGATCCGCGTCGCAGATCTCCTCCGCCGCGTCTAACGTGCAGCCGCCGGCGAAGACGGAGAGCCGCGCGAAGAGCCGCCGCTCCTCGGCGGAGAGGAGCTCGTGGCTCCACTCGATTGTCGCCCGGAGCGTCTGCTGGCGCGGGTCAGCGTCGCGCCCGCCCTGGAGCAGATCGAGGTGGCCGGTGAGGCGTTCGAGCACCTGGGCGGGAGTCAGCGCCTTCGTCCGTGCTGCGGCGAGCTCGACCGCGAGCGGGAGGTTGTCGAGGCGGGAGCACAGCTCGGCGATCTCCTCGCTCGGCTCGAGCTGCGCCCGTTCGCAGAAAAGAGTGACAGCCTCGGGCGACCCGAGCGGTGGGACCGCATAGTCGACCTCGCCCCGGACACGCAGCAGCTCCCGCGAGGTGCAGAGCAGCACGAGGTTGGGGCAGCGCTCGAGCAGCTCGGCGAGCTCGGGAGCCGCCTCGATCACCTGCTCCAGATTGTCAAGTAGGAGGAGCAGCTCCCGCTCGCCGACATGCTCGGCCAAACCGGCTTTGGCGCCGAGCACCTGCGCAATCGTCTCGGCAACAAGCGCGGGGTCGCGGAGAGACGCGAGCCCGACCCAAAAGACGCCGGCCTTGTACTCCGGTACGAGCGAGCCGGCCACCTCAAGCGCCAAGCGGGTCTTGCCCGTCCCACCCGGGCCGGTAAGGGTGAGGAACCGCGCCCCCCGCTCGATCCTCCCGAGCACCTCACCCATCACCACCTCGCGGCCGACGAAGGAGCTCGCAGGCCGTGGCAGGTTCGTGTTCGAGATCGTCCTAAGCGGCGGGAACGACTCCTCACCGAGCTGGAAGATCGAGACAGCGTCGGAGATGTCCTTGAGCCGGTGCTCGCCCAGGTCACTCACCGGGAGCTCGACGAGGCCGGCCGTCGCCGAGGAGAGCAGCACCTGACCACCATGGCCCGACGCGGCGACCCGGGCGGCGAGGTGAACGTCGTCGCCGACGTAGCCCTCATCGCTCAGCAGCGGTCGGCCCGTGTGGACCCCGACCCGGACTCGGATTGCCCCGGCCGCGAGCGTCTCGGTGAACACCCGCGCCGCGGCGAGCGCTTCGGGCGCGGCCGCGAAGACGAAGAAGAACGCGTCGCCCTGAGTGTCGACCTCCACCCCGCCCTCGGCCGTGCACGCCTCGCGGATCACGCGCCGGTGCCCCACCAATGCCTCCGCGTAGCGAGGCGCGCCGAGCTCGTGAAGAAGCTTCGTCGAGCCCTCGACGTCAGTGAAGAGAAAGGTGACTGTTCCGGAAGGGAGGTCGCGTCGCACTCTTCCGCGATGATGTCGCGGCAGCGTGGCCTCAGTCCAGGACGTGGCGGACTCGAGCCACTGAAAGAGTGACTTCGGGTCGTTGCGCCGCCTCCACTCCGTCTCTCTTCGCGCCCGGAATCGCACCGCCCGCGCCTGTCGCGCGGGAAGGCCTCCGCCACTCGGCGTTCGAATCCCGTATGGGCCTTCCTCTCTAGCCTGGTTACGCGGAAAGCCGCATGGTTGCGTGGGTCAGGTGTGCCAGCAGTGCCGCGTTCGAGCGTGCCATGCGTGCACATATGCGTGCACGCGCGTCAGGCGCCGGCTAACTCCCGGAGCTCCCTCACCACCTGGTCGAGCCCGTACCAGTCGAACTCCTCACGCGCCCAGGGAACTGGCTGACCGTCATGGCGATCAGGATGGCGATAGCGCTCCTGACTGGAATACCTGTCGGCGTACTCGTCCCGGCGACGGCACGCATCTAGGTCGGCGAGTTTCCACACTCCGCCTACGCGGAGGATGTTGTTCGGCGCGACGTCGCAATGCACATGACCGAGGCTGTGAAGAAGTCTCAACGCTTCTGAGACATTCCGTTCCACCTCGATCACGACGTTCATTCACGTCATCTCCCGGCACGTTCACGTAGTCGTGAAGAGAGATGTCGCCCCACTCCCACATGCTCAAAGGCTTCCGTGAAAGGTCTGCTCCTCGCCACCGATATTCATCGTCTGGCCTCGCGTCTCGCGTAGATCGAGCAAGCGACGGATCGTTGGCGCGACAGCTACTTCGGGCAGCCAGGCAACCTCGATGGCGCGCCTCATCCAGTCAACGTCTCGCTGCCAGGGACCGCATGATGCCCGCCGGGGCCCCGTGTCCGTCGCGGCGTTTTAGGCCCTGAATAGACCCTGTCTGCCTCCGACCGCCGCTTGTAACACGTAACACGATATGAAACGATGCGGGGTCGGGTTCACCGCGGAAGGGAGACCAGTGATGAGACTCGTTGTTGCGCTGTTAAGCGTCGTGGCGCTGGCGTTCGCCGCCCCAGCAGCCGCGGATCGGCCGACGGAGTTTCCGATCTTTGACGTGTTCTCCGACGTCAATCCCTGCACCGGCAACGCCATGACCGTGACGTTCGTCGGAACATTGTCCGTTCATCAACACGGTTCCCGCGAAGTCAATCTCGCCCAGAGGACGATTACGACGAGTGACGGGTTCGTTGGTCGTGGGACCGACACGTTTGTTGATAACGAACAAGTCATCATGTTCAGACTGACCGACATCTTGACGAACGCCACGACCGGCGACCGCTTCAGGGCGCAATCTCTGTTCGTCCTCGACCTGTCGACCGAGACGGTCAGGGTTGAGAGGGGCGGGCTGACTTGCCTGGGGCCGTAAGCCTGTAGGGAACCAGACCCGCCAGGCTTTCAAAGCCTTGGGACCTCGGCATGTAGGTAGCTCGCACAGTGGTTGGCGTGGCTGGTGAACCGCTAGCCTCGCCGGATGATGCTCGCAGGCGTCCCCGTGCCCGACGACGCGGTCGCAGAGCTCGCCGACACCGTTAGGGCGGCGCCGACAAGCTCGCCGACCGGCTCGAGCGTGCCCACCCACAAGCAGCTCGCTACGTCAGCCGAGCAATTCACACAGCCGCGAGTAGTCCTCCTCGAAGAACGCGTGATGCCTGCCAGCCAGGAAGACCAGCCCCTCCTCGAAGTCGATCACATACTTGCCGACGTCGAAGAAGAACGCGCCCTCACCCGGCACCGTAATGCGTCCGATCGCCCCGCTCTGCGTCACCGTGCCGTTGACGAAATCGAGCGTCTCGCCGGAGTTGATCGTGCCGGTCACCGATGTTCCGGTCACCGAGTTGTAGAACGTGTCGGAACCGCCAACGTGCTCGACGATACGAGTGAGGTTGCCCTCGTCGTCGAAGAACATCTTCCCGTTCCACTCGAACGTGAAGCGATCGCGCAGATCGAAATCGCCACAGTCGGCAAGGAATACGTCGCCTGTCTCCGTGCCCGAGGTCGTCACCGGGGTGTCGGCAGAAGCAGCCGGCGAGATGACGAACATGAGGGCCAAGCCGAGGACGACTGCTGTTGCAGTTCTGGCAAACACGTGCCCTCCTCCAATGGAGTGCCCCCCGAGGGCGGGAGTATGGAGCGCTGCCACCGACGAGTCAATGCGAACGCAGCGCCCGGCCCTTTGGAGATTGCGTCAGCGCCGCCGTTCGGTGATGCTGCGCTCCGTGCTGCGCTGCGAGGAATGCTCCTGCGTCTCCGACACCGCCAAAGGCTGGCTCGCGTTCATCGCCGAAGACCCAGACGACGGCGAAGGACCGGAGGTCGCGACGTACTGCCCGCCCTGCGCTGACCGCGAGCTCCGGCCCGTCGATCACGCGGCCGGCGACGACTGAACTTTCAGGCTGCCGCAGCCGTGAGCTGACGGATCACGTGAGGCCGTCGCCCCGCCATCAGTCGGCCACCCGAGGCGTGCTGTCCCGTACGCGAAAGCGCCAGCTGGGGCCTTGACAGCACCGAGCGCGCGGGCGGACAATCGTTTGTGCCGTTGAGTACATGACCGGCTTTTTCGGAAACGGCCGGGTGGATCGTGGCGACGTGGCCAGGCGACGTCGGCGTCGGGGCCGAGCTGCCGGCAGCCGCGCGGAAAGGAGCTGTTGTGGGCTGAGAACGCTCCTCCGACTTCCGAATGACGCGCAAATCCGAGGACAGCTCGGGAGTCGTCGGACCTGCGGATCGAAGAGTGATGCTGGCAGGTGGGGGCCACAACGAATCAGAGTTGTGAAGGAGGGAAACGATGTCCACGTTGAAGATTCGCGCGCTGCGCTGTGTGGAGGAAACCGATGAATGGGGACCGGACGATGTCTACATGGGGCTCTTTCGAGGCAGCTTCACACTTCCACCAGATCTGAAGGTCGTGGGCGGGAAGGGTACAAAGTGGGCGAACATGTCTTCTGGAGACCTCCGCATCGAGGACATGACGCTAGAAACCAATTACCACCCAGAAAATGTGTACGTAGCCACATTGATAGAGCAAGACTCGGGCAAGGACCTTGCCGAGGGCGCTAACTGGGCCGGAGCGTTGGAGTACTGGGCTAATCACTGGGCACAGCTCGCCGGGTCTCCGATCCTCGCCTCCGCTGCCTGGCTCGCGTTGCTGCTCGGCGGAGGTGTTGAGAACGACGAGGTACTTGGCGCCCAAGCCATAGCTCCGATCTTCAAGACCGGAGGCATCGGTCAGCTACTGGAATACCAAGGGGATGGCGGGTACTACCGGGCCCGAGCGGTGCTCCGCGCGTAGCTGCGTCTCTGCCCCCCACCGCTGATTTTTCCGAGACGCTCCGAGACTGGTTCCTAGACCACGGCGACCCGCCGCGATTCGTCGAAGCCAGGCGCGGCGAGCTAGCCGCCGGCGCCTCGGCTGTCGAGGGAGCACTCGTCGTCACCCTGCTCGGAGCGGTCGCCGGCGTCGCGATCGACGAGGTGTGGCATATGGTCAAAACACGGCTTCTCTCGAACAGTTCTCCCCTCCGCGAGCACCTGGCGTACCTGCGGTCGCTTTCGAACGAGGATCTCGCTGCCGACCTCGGCTCGGGTTGAGGCTCCGGCTACCGCCGAACACGTGCGGGGGTGCCTCCCCGCACCTGACGTGGCGGCCGGGTGCTAGCAGCGGTGTGAGATGCGACCGGCTAGATGGCACGTCGAAGAGGCCGGCGAATCTCTTGCTGGCGCACTCACTGGCGCATGTCGGCGACAAACCGCGCTAGCAAGCAACAGCGGAGCGGTCCTTTAAAACCGCTGCAGCGGCTACACCGCTTCGGCGCCAGCCGAGCTCGCGCGTGGCCCGGCTGTGAAGAACGCCCACACGGGCTTGGAACAGCATACGCCGAAAGGACTCGCATCGCCGAAAGAGGAATTTGGAGGTGATGTGATCGCACGAAAAACCCCGCTGTGTGAGTGAGCGGATGATGAGACTCGAACCCACGACCTTCTGCATGGGCACCCGCGGTGAACACCTTCAGGTCGGTCAACCTGTGCTTAGCTCGCGGCGCTATCGGTGCTGACGGCCTCGTCGAGCTCCAAGAAGCGGCCTTCCTCCCAAAGCTTCGCGAATCGATCCTCACCGAGATCGGCGCACACTCGCGCCTTGGTTTGCTCTTGCAGCTCGTGCTCAAGACGTTCGGCGGGCAGGTGGAGACGCTCAAATGCGGCTTCCGCAGCACCTCCTGTTCGTGCCGCGAGCTCCGGCCTTCCTTCCTCGGCCGCGAGGGCCGAGCGAGTGATCAGCAAGTACGCGAGGTTCGTGTCGGATCCGAGGTCGGAGGCGATCTGTTCGGCCTCATCGAGAGCCTGACGGGCGCGGTCGAGGTTGCGTAGCCGGAGGTGTGCCAGGGCGATGTTGCCCAGCATGGTCGAGCGCGACCACTCGTTCCTCCCGCCCAGCATTGCGAGCACTTCCTCGAAGAGTTCGGCGGCTTGCGCCCACTCGTGCCGCGACAGCCTGGCGTGGGCGAGGCCTGACATGGCTGTTGCCAGCTCGTCGGCGCCGCTCGGACTCAGAAGCGCGACTGCCTCCTGAAAGTGAAGAGTCGCGGTGTCGATGTCGCCGGTAGCCGATACGGCGCTCGCAAGCGCATTGAGTGCGCGGCCGCGGCGGATGGGGTCGCCCGACGCGCACGCGAGCTCGAAGCTGGCAGTCGCGAGGCGAACGGCCTCATCCACGTTCCCGCGGCGCCACTCCACTTCGGATAGGACGCGGGATGCATCCTCGCGAAGGCGGTCCGGTATCTGCTCGTCGTTCAGAGTGCGCCGAAGGTGGGGCGCGGCCTCGCGCATGCCGTCGCGCGCGAACCAATGGGGCGCCGTCGCGACAACCAGCCGGCCGACGACCTCGGCGCGCGGGTCGGCGAGTGCTAGGCGCACGTTGTTCAATTCATCCGCGAACGCTCTCATCGACGCCGGCGTCATCGCAGCCTTTCTCAGCCGCTCGAACCGGCGCATGTAGTGGGCCGCGTGACGCCGTCGCAGCTCGGCGGCCGCACCAAACGCGTCGAGCCGTTCGGCGGCGAACGCGCGGACTGTCTCGAGCATCCCGTAACGCTCTGTGTGGCGGTGGATGAGGCTCTTGTCTACAAGCGACTGGAGCATGTCGAGTTCGGCGTCGCACACCTCCTCGGCCGCGTCGATCGTCCAGCCGCCGGCGAAGATCGCGAGTCGTGCAAACAACCGCTGCTCGCCCTCCGCGAGCAGGTCGTAACTCCACGCGATCGCAGTCTCGAGCGCTCGGTGCCGGTCGTCGGCGTCGCGCGGTCCGTGTGTAAGCAGCGGTAGTGGATCCGAGAGCCGCGCGAGTAGCTCGTCCATAGCCAGCAGCTTGGTTCGCGCCGCCGCGAGCTCGATCGCCAGCGGAAGACAGTCCAGCCGGCGGCAGACAGCCAGCACGCTTTTATCGTCCTCGTGGCCGCCTGCGCGTTCGGAGAACAAGCGCACGGCGTCCTGCTCGTCCATCGTCGGAACGGCGTATTCGTACTCAGCCGCCAGCCGCAGTGGCTCGCGACTCGTGACCAGAACACGTACGTGCGGGTTTGAGGCGATCATCTCTGAAAGGACACCCGAAGCGGGCAGCACATGCTCGAAGTTGTCGACGACAAGCAGAAGCCGCTTCTCCGCGAGCCCGTCCAGAGGTCCGACCGCTTCGACGATCGCGTCCACGACCCGCGCCGGGTGGCCGAGCGGCGCGAGCGGCACCCAGAAGACCCCGTCGGAGTGGCGGTCAGCCTGCGAAGCTGCGGCCTCAAGCGCGAGCCTCGTCTTCCCCGAGCCGCCCGCGCCGGTCAGCGTCAGCAAACGCACCTCGTCGCGACCGAGCAGGCGGAGGACGTCACCAAGCTCGCGCTCGCGGCCGAGGAAGGGTGTCGGTTGCCGCGGTAGCCTGACCGCCGCGGTCCCGGGCATCAGAGTCGGTTCCTGACGCAGAATCTGTCCGTGTAGCCGTTGTAGCTCCTCACTGGGATCAACCCCGACCTCGTTTACTAGGGAATGGCGCGCTTCCAGATACGCGTCAAGCGCCTCCACCTGACGGCCGGAGCGGTACAACGCCAGCATCAACTGACCACGCAGTTGTTCTCGGTACGGATGCTGCGCGACAAGCTTTTCCAGCTCGGGCACGAGGTTCGGCCCTGCACCGAGCGTCAGGTCGGCGTCGATTCGGGCCTCGAGTGCCTCAAGCCGCAGTTCCTCGAGCCGCGCGATCTCCGGCGCGAGGGCAGATTCGAACGCAAGGTCGGCGAGCGCGGGCCCACGCCAGAGCGCGAGCGCGTCGCGTAACGCGTGCGCGCGCTCGGCCGGCTCTGCGCCCTGCGCCTCCGCCACGAGCAACTCGAAGCGCGTGAGGTCGATCTGCTCGGGCGCGACCTCGAGAACGTAGCCCGGCGCGCGGGTTGCAACCACCCCGGGGCCGACGACTTTGCGCAGCTGCGTCACGAGGTTTCTCAGCGACGTCGGGGCCGTGGGTGGCGGCCGCTCGCCCCAAAGCGCGTCGACCAGCCGGTCGCTCGACACCACTTGGCCAGCGTGTACCAACAGGAGCCCGAGCAGCGTGCGCTGCTTCGCCCCGCCAAGCCGTCGCCGCCCGGCCGCGTCGACGACCTCAAGCGGACCCAGAACGCGGAACTCCACTCGCAGATGATCGCGCAACGCGGAACCGTTGCGGAAGCGTGGCGAAACGATTGCGCCGCCCCGGGACGGTCGGCGCATGTCAACGCGCCTCCTCGTCGCTCTCGCACTCGCCACTCTCGCACTCGTGGACACCAAGCCCGCGTCCGCGGATCCGTGGCGCAAGCCGACGCTGGACATCCCGACGCACACACGCACATGGATCATCCGCTACCGAGCCCATACGGGCCGCAGTCGGCTCGCCTACGTGCTGGTGCCAAAGTCATACGAGCCTCGCGGCGCCCGCGGACTGCCGCTCGTTATCTCGCCCCACGGGCGCGGCACGACTGGAGGCGCGAACGCGAGGCTTTGGGGTGACCTGCCGGCCCTGGGCTCGTTCGCCGTCGTGAACCCGGATGGCGAGGGAGAGCGCCTCGGTGCGTACTCGTGGGGAGCGCCCGGACAGATCGATGACCTGGCGCGGATGCCCGACGTCATAGCGCAGGCGCTGCCATGGCTCAGGATCGATCGACGGCGCATTTATGCCTTCGGCGGCAGCATGGGAGGTCAGGAGACGCTGCTCCTCCTCGCGCGGCATCCGCGCTTGCTCGCGGGCGCGGCTGCCTTCGACTCGCTCGTTGACTTCGCGCATCAGTACCGGCAATTCCCCCGCCTTGCATGCAACGCCGCATGTCGCGGCCGGCTCGGCACTACGCTCGGCTCCGCACTGCAACGGCTGGCGCGAATGGAAGTCGGCGGCGATCCCCTCGCAGCGGCGCCGGCCTTTGCAGCTCGGAGCCCGCTTTCCTATGCGCGCGCAATCGCGCGCGCTTGCGTCCCGCTCCAGATCTGGTGGAGCCGCAGTGACCGCATCGTCGTCGATCCCGATCGACAGTCGCGCCGGTTGCTCGCGGAGCTGCGCCGCTGGAACCCGCTGGCGCCGATCGAAGCCGTCGAGGGATCCTGGGTACATACCGCAGAAATGCGTGCGAGCGCACGCCTGCCCTATGCGCTCGCGCGGTTCGCGCTAATGCCCGATGCGTTCGACGGGCGCTGGGGCATCGACGGCGCCCGCGTCAGCCCGACCCCCGACGGCGACTGCGGCTCTAGACGCTGAGCGGTCAGATGAGGCTCCGCGCCGCGCGAGTCAGGCTCGGGGTGCCCCTAACCTCTCTGCGTCGAGGCACTTCGATGGATCGGCCGGGCAGGTGAAATTGCCAGCGACCAGTCTCCCGGAACCTCCTCGAGGGAGCTACCCACTGGCGCGCAGACTGGCGCGAAGGGTCGCTGCAGCAAAGCGTTTAGCGGCTCAGAGGTGGTCTCTCAAACCGCTTCAGCCGTGGGAGCATCCGGGGTGCTAGCGGCTGCCTCCTCGACCAGTGCTAGCGCCTCGGCGTTCTTCCGACGCTCCCGCCCACGGCGAACGAACTCATGGAGTTGCGCCGTCGACATCCTCGTGACGTCCAAGTCGCCATCCTCGAGCACCGGCTCCGCCTCGATCTTCTCCGGTGGCCTTCCCCATCCATGCTCCAAGACCCGCAAGGCAGGTCGCCAGGCGTCGGTCCTCCCAGACTCAAGGTGTTCCTCGAGCACGCGAATCGCCTTCGGGACAAGCCGCTGGCTAACCGGCCCTTCCGCGTCGGAGGACACCGCGAACGCAGCGCGACAGTCGGTTTGGAAACGTCGGCCCGCTTGACTTCAAGCGATAACCGCTGCGCCCTCGGCGGGTGTGTCTATCGAGTGCCCACAACCAGAACCAGACAAGCACGATCGGCATCACCGCCGCGACCACGAAGGCGAGGTTCCGCATGCCACAGCGGTAGCGCCGAATCCCCACAAGCGTGCGCGAGTTGGCGGAAGCCATACGGCCGGAAGCCGAATCTTGTCGTCCCGTTAACGGGCAGGATGGGCGTGAATCGCGCATCTGGATTGCAAGGCCCGGGGTCGGGCCGGCCGACACCGGTCGCAGGCAACGGCTTTCGCCCACTTCGGCGTTCCGGACGCCGTTGCTGGCTGACCGGTCAGACACAAACGCCTGCATGGACGCCTGCAGACGCTAGCGTGCTGGACGGTTTGCAAGCATCGGGAAAAAGAAAACCCCGCCTGAGCGGGGCTTCTTAGGAGCGGATGATGGGACTCGAACCCACGACCTTCTGCATGGCAAGCAGACGCTCTAGCCAACTGAGCTACATCCGCGTGGGCGGCCAGTATAGCCGCGGTCGCGGGATCCTCGAACGCCTCAGCCGGCTGCGTCGAGCGCTTCGTTGACGAGCTGATCGGCGAGCTTGTTGTGCTCGCGCCGCACGGCCGTGTAACGGACGGCCCCGAGCTCGCGCCCGAGCCGGCCGGCGCGGAGCGAGAGCTCGCGGAGGGCCTCGTTCTTGACCCGGTACTCGCCGCGCATCTGCTTGACCATGAGCTCCGAGTCCGAGATCACGTCGAGCTCGTCGACACCGAGCTCGACCGCCTTCTCGAGACCAGCGATCAGGGCGCTGTACTCGGCCACGTTGTTGGTGGCGACGCCCATCGCCTCGCCGTGGGCCGCGACGACCTCCCCGTGCTCGTCCTCGAGCACGTAGGCGTAGGCAGCCGGCCCGGGGTTGCCGCGAGCGCCGCCGTCAGTGAACAGCCGCCCTCTCACTAATCGGTTAGGACGCCGGCTGCTCGACGTTGTCGATCTGCGCCCGCTGCAGCTTGCCGGAGTAGTCGACGTAGACGGACTTCCACTCCGTGAAGACGTCGAGCGCCGCCTGGCCGGCCTCGCGGTGGCCATTGCCCGTGTCCTTGGTGCCGCCGAAGGGGAGATGCACCTCGGCGCCGGTCGTGCCGGCGTTGATGTAGGTGATTCCCGTCTGGAGGTCGCGCATGGCACGGAACGCCTTGTTCACGTCGCGGGTGAAGATCGAGGACGAGAGCCCGTACCTGATCCCGTTGGTCACTTTGATCGCCTCGTCGAAGCTCTTGACCGGGATCAGCGCGGTCGTCGGGCCGAAGATCTCCTCCTGCGCGATCCGCATCTGCGGGTCGACGTCGGCGAAGATGGTGGGCCGGTAGAAGAAACCCTTGCCGAGATCGCCGTCTGTCGCCTGCTCGCCGCCGGTGAGGAGCTTGGCGCCTTCGTCGGAGCCGATCCCGGTGTACGAGTGGATCTTCTCGAGCGCCTCGCGGTTGATCACAGGACCGAGGTCGGTTTCGGGGTCCCAGCCGGGGCCGATCGTCATCTGCTCGGCCCGCGCCACGAGGCGCTTCTGCAGCTCTCCGTAAACCGTCTCGTGCACGATCACCCGGCTCGCCGCGGTGCAGCGCTGGCCCGACGTGCCGAACGCCGACCAGAGAATCCCTTCGACGGCGAGCTCGAGGTCGGCGTCGTCCATGACGATGATCCCGTTCTTGCCGCCGAGCTCGAGGTGGACGTGCTTGAGCCCGTCCGCGCCGGCCTTCGTGACGGCGATGCCGGTCTCGCGCGAGCCCGTGAACGTGATGATCGGGACGTCGGGGTGGCTGACGAGCCGCTCGCCCGCCTCCTCGCCGAAGCCGTGGACGAGATTGACGGCGCCGTCCGGGAGTCCCGCTTCGCCGAGCAGCTCGATGAAGCGCTCCGCCAGCAAGGGCGTGTCCTCGGCGGGCTTGAGCACGACGGTGTTGCCCGCGACGAGCGCGGGCGCGAGCTTCCAGGCGGGGATCGCGATTGGGAAGTTCCACGGCGTGATCGCGCCGACGACGCCGACGGGCATCCGCACGGACATCTGGAACTTGTCGCGCAGCTCCGACGGGGTCGTGTGGCCGAAGAGTCGGCGGCCCTCGCCGGCCATGTAGATCGACATGTCGATCGCTTCCTGCACGTCGCCGCCGGCCTCCGCGAGCACCTTGCCCATCTCGCGGCTCATCAGCTCGGTCAGCTCGTCCTTCTGCTCCTCCAGCAGGCGAGCGAAGCGGAAGAGCACGTTGCCGCGCTCGGGAGCCGGGACGAGGCGCCACTCTTCAAAGGCCGCCTTCGCCGCAGCGACGGCGCGGTCGACGTCCTCAGCGGTCGAGCGGGGGAACGTTCCAAGCGTTTCGCCGGTGGCCGGTACCTTCGACTCGAACGTCTCGCCGGAGGCGGCGTCCGTCCACTTACCGCCGACGTAGTTCTTGAACGCCTCAGCTGCGACCGCCATCTCGGGCCGCAGTGTAGTCAGTAGTGTCGGGGACGATGCGGATCCTGCTCGTCGCGGGGAGTGTCGCTATTGCGGTGCTGGTCGCCGTGGTCGTCATCGGCCTGCGCCTCACCCGCGACGACGAGCCGGACTGGTCGGGACAGGCGACCGCTGCGTGCGAGCAAGCGCTCGGCCGCGGGCGGCAACTCGCCGCGGCTGGCGCGGCGATCACGCCGTTGGAGCGGCGTGTGGTGGAGGTCTTCGGGGGCGCTACCGAGATCGAGGCGGACATGCTCGCCGAGCTCGAGGCGCTCCCCCGTCCGTCTGCGGACGAGGAGGAGATCGTTCAGACGCTCACCGTCGTCGCCGAGTCGCATCAGGGCGACCTCGCCTTGCTCGCGAAGTTGCGCCGGAGCTTCGACCAGCAGCTCTTCGAGCGCCGCGTCAACGAGACGATCCCCGTGCTGGCCGACCTGCGCGCGCGCTTCACCGCGCTCGGCGCGACGGGCTGCGTCAGCTACTACGACCCGAACTCCTACGGCCCAGGCTGATCAGCAGCGCCGGAGCGAACCGCAGATGCGGGTGATCGGAACCGCGAAGTTGAGGTTCTCGCCGCCGCCGGCGACGAGGACGCCGACGACGCGGCCCTTCCGGTCGACCGCCGGCCCGCCCGAGTTGCCGGGATTCGCGGCAGCGTCAGTCTGGATCTCCTTTGGTCGCACGCGGCTGACGACGCCGCTCGTGACCGTGCCGCCGAGCCCGTAGGGGCTGCCGACGAGGAGCAGCGCGTCACCGACGCGCGGCCTGTTCGCGCGGGGCGTCTGCCATAGCGGCTTGGCGCCGACCGGCTTCCCGTCCACCCGGAGCACCGCGAGATCGCGTGTCCGGTCGCGGCCGACCACCTCGGCGCGCCACGAACCGGTGTTCCGCTCGAGCAGCACCTGCTGACCGACCTCCGCGACGACATGGGCGGCCGTCACGACGTAGAGCTGGCCGTCCGACGTCCAGCCGGCGAAGCCCGCCCCGAGGCCCTCGTCGGTCTTGACTGTGAAGACGCTCTTGAGCACGCGGGCCGCGAGAGGGGCGATGCCCTGGTCCTTCTCACGCAGCTTCCCCTCGGACGTCTTCAGCCGGCCGGAAAGTTCCTGGTCGGAGAGGCGGAACTCTTCCAGCCGGCCCTCGAGCTCGCGCACGTCGGTCTCGAGCAGGTCGACCTGCATGCTCTGCTCGCGAACCGAGGCGACGGCGAACAGGGAGATCCCGACCGCGGCGACGACGGCGAGGCCCGCGATCACGAGTGGCAGCGAAATCGACCGGCGGCCCCCGTAGTCGTCGTAAGACATACGACGAATCTCGGCCGACCGGCGCTCTCGGCCGTCCCCCGAACGAGGGATGCGCTACTCGGTGGTGAGGTTGTCGGTCTCCGGGAACGTCCCCGGGATCCGCGCGCGCCGCCGGTCGCGAATCTCGCGCTTGCCGCCGTACACGCGGCCGTTCCGCCGGTCTTCGCCCTGGCGCCGATCCATGATCACCGTCACGTTGGGGTTGTCCTTGTAGTACTCGACCATCTTGTCGTAGAGGTCGTCCTCGAGATCGCGCGGGATCACGCAATAGATCATGCTCGCAGTCTACGAACCTGAGCGGTCGGCGCCAGACCCCTTTCTAGTGACGTTTCGCCGCGGCCGTGAGTGCACCCAGACCGACGAAGACCGAGCCCGAGACGTACCGCTGCACCGACAGGAAACTGCGGTTGCCGCGCAGATGCTCGGAGGCGGTGCCCGCCGCCAGTGCCCAGAGGCTGTCGCTGACGACGGCGATGACGACGAAAACGAGTCCGAGAACCGCGATCTGCAGCCCGGTTGCGCCCTGTTCGGGGTCGACGAACTGCGGCAGGAACGCGAAGAAGAAGAGCGCCGTCTTCGGGTTGAGCACGTTCACGATCACGCCCTGGCCGAAGCGGCGGCGGAGGCGCCGCTCACCCGGCGCGGTCGCCGGCTGTTCGTCACGCCGCCTGAAGATCGTCCAGAGACCCATGCAGATCAGATAGAGCGCGCCGGCGTACTTGATCACGTTGAACGCCGTCGCCGAAGAGACCAGGATCGAGGACAGGCCGATCGCGGCGGCGAGGACATGGACGAGTCCGCCGACGGCGATCCCGAGCGCGGACACGAAGCCGGCCAGCCTGCCGCGGTCGAGGCTCTGAGAGACGATGTAGAGCACGGCGGGACCGGGCACGACGATCAACGCGAGCGCCGCCGCGCTGAAGACGAGCAGGGTCGCCGGGTCGGGCACGAGGTCAGACTCTGGCGATGTCGGGCATCAAGCGGCCGTCGCCGGCGAGGTGCGCGTTCCAGTCCTGGAAGCCCGCATCGAGCTCCTCCAGGTCGTGACCGCGCTCGACGACCCGGACCGGCTGGGCCGCGTCCGGCGAGACCCGGTACTGATACCAGGAGATCTCCCATGCGACCGTCACGACCATCTCGCCGCTGACGCCGGAGAGCGGCACGATCGACGACTTCGGCGCGCCCAGGCTCTTCGCCACGCCGGCGACCGTGCGCCGGTACGCGCTCGCGTTGAAGAGGTCGGCCGCCTCGACCACGGCGAGCTCGGGCTCGGAGAGGCGGCGCAGGATCGGCTCGTCGGCGACGGGCGCCTCCTCGGCCCGGCGGCTTCCTCCGAGCAGACCCGCCCAGCGGCTCTTGCGCCGTCGCGCGTCGAACGGAACCGTCGGCAGCGATGGGCTCCCCTCCCGCATCCAACCGTGTTCCTGGGCGATCTCCGCACAGAGCGGACAGACGTCGACGTACTCGCCTCCACCGGGCGAGAACCGGAGCGCATGCTCGCCCATCAGCAGCGAGCGTTCGCAGATCGCGCAGGTGCGCGTTACGGCTGAACGCGTCACACGCATCCCGGCGACCGTAGCAAACGAATCGAGTTATCCACAGGGCTGCATTTTGCTATATGTAACTCACATATGTATCGACGACGCGGATGGCACGGACGAGGTGGGCGAATCGAGCGGTTCCAGGTCGCCGCGCTGCTGCTGCTGCTCCGCGAGCGCCCCGCCCACGGCTACGACCTGCTCGAGCGGCTGCCCTCGGTGCTCGGCGACGAACGGATCGACGTCGGCAACCTCTACCGCGTGCTCCGAAGGCTCGAGGAGCAAGGGCTCGTCAGCAGCGAGTGGGACGAGTCCGTCCCCGGTCCTGCCAAGCGCACCTACGACCTGACCGATGCGGGCGGCGAGGCGCTCGAACGCTGGGCTGCGTCGCTCGCGGAGACCCGCGACCGGATCGACCGTTTTCTCCAGCGACATCGGGAACCAGGTTCACCTGGCTCCGTTTAGGGATCTTCGCCGGGGCGGCGGGCTTTCTGCCCGTCTCGCCGCTGGCGCCAAAAGGAGAGGAGGTGACCATGCATCACCGCAGATTTCACCGCCGGCGCCCGCCGCTCGGCGCGCGCTTCTACGCGAGCGAGAACGTGCTCGGGCGGCTGGACGAGTACCAGCGCGACCTCGAGCAGGAGCTCGCTGACGTGACGGAGCTGATCAAGCGGCTCCGCGAAGGCGAGACCGCGACTCAAAGCCAGACCGAACCGCAGACGATCTAGCTCACCCCAAGCCACGCCGCAGGCATGGCTCCTTCAGGGATTCTCGCGCTTGAGGATCCGCTGCTGCGGATCCTCAAGCTGCGGGCAAACTCAGTGAGAAAACGCCCGGAGCCACGCCGTAGGCATGGCTCCCTTCAGGGGTCTTCGCGTTGGGGCGGGCTTTGCCCGCCCCAACTTGCGGAATTCAATGAGCGGCCGCGGCCTCTCGCTCGCGCCTCGTGTCCTCGATCACACGCTGGGCGACGTGCGACGGGACCTCCTCGTAGCGGAGGAAGTGCATCGAGTAGTCGCCGCGACCGCCGGTGATCGAGGTCAGCGTCTGCAGGTAAGTCAGCATCTCCGCCATCGGCACCTCGGCCTTGATCGTCGTCATCCCCGAGGCCGGCTCCATCCCGTGCAGGCGACCGCGGCGGGAGTTGAGATCGCCGTTGACCGCGCCGACTGCCTCGTCGGGAACTGTGACCTCGAGCTCCATGATCGGCTCGAGCAGCACAGGCTCCGCTTTCGTGTACGCCTCCTTGAAGGCCATCGAGCCGGCGATCTTGAACGCCATCTCCGAGGAGTCGACCGTGTGGTAGGAACCGTCCACGAGCAGGACGCGGATGCCCTGCACGGGCGCGCCGGCGAGCTCGCCGTGGTGCATCGCTTCCTGGATCCCCTTGTCGACGGCGGGCCGGAAGCTCTGAGGGATCACGCCGCCGACGATCTTGTCGACGAACTCATAGCCGACGTTCCCCTCGATCGGCTCGAGCACGATCGTGCAGTCGCCGAACTGCCCACGGCCGCCGGTCTGCTTCTTGTAGCGCGCGTGCGAGCGGGACTCCTTGCGGATCGTCTCCAGGTACGGCACGCGGGGCGGGTGCAGCTCGACGTCGACGCCGAAGCGGCGCTTGGCGCGCTCGAGTGCGACCTCGACGTGCATCTGGCTCATCCCGGAGAGGATCTCCTCCCCTGTCTGCTGGTCCCGGTGCAGGTGGAGCGTCGGATCCTCCTCGCCGAGGCGCCTGATCGCCTGCGCCACCTTCTCCTCGTCGCCCTTCGACTTCGGCGTGATCGCGAAGCTCATCACCGGCTCGGGGAAGCCGATCTCCGGCACGTCGGTCGCGACTTCCTTGTCGAGCAGCAGGTCGCCGGTCTGCACCTCCTTCAGCTTGGCGACGGCGCCGATGTCGCCGGGGCCGAACTCCTGGGCGGGAATGTGCTCCTTGCCCTGTTGGAAGAGGAGTGAGCCCATTCGCTCCTTCGCGTGCGTGCGCGCGTCGACCAGCGTCTGGTCGGGTCGTACCGATCCCTGGAGGACGCGGAAGAGGTTGATCCGGCCCGCGAACGGGTCGGCGATCGTCTTGAAGACGAATGCGGCCGTCTCGGCGCCCTCGATGTGAGTGATCGAGCCGGCCTTTGCAGGCGACGGCACGCCCTCGACGATCAGGTCGAGCAGGGCGTGCGTGCCGAGGTTCTTCGTCGCCACTCCGCAGGCCACCGGGAAAACCTCACCGCGGGTGACCGCATCCTTGAGTGCGTGCGCGACCTCCTCGACGCCGAGCTCCTCGCCCTCGAGGTACTTCTCCATCAACGTCTCGTCGGTCTGGACGACCTCGTCGAGCAGCTTCTCGCGGTACTCGTGAACGAGGCCCGCGAGCTCGTCCGGGATCGGCCCAGGCTCGGGCTCCGTGTCACCGTCGGGGCTCGCGTAGCTGCACATGTGGAGGATGTCGACGATGCCGGTCAGCTCGTGTTCGGAGCCGATCGGTAGCTGCACGGCGACGCAGCGCGGTGAGAGTTGCTCCTGCATCTGGCCGAGCGCGCGGAAGAAGTCGGCGCGCTCGCGGTCGAGCATGTTGACGAAGAGGACGCGTGCGATCCCGAGCTCGTCGGCGCGCTTCCAGACCCTCGCTGTCCCGACCTCGACGCCCATGACGCCGCTGAGGACGAACAACGCCCCCTCGACGACGCGCAGCGCGCAGCGCGCCTCGCCCTGGAAGCTCGGGTCGCCGGGTACGTCGACGAGGTTCAGCTTGCGCCCCTGCCACTCCGCGTGCGTGAGAGAAAGCGCTATCGACATCTTGCGCTGCTGCTCGTCGTCGTCCCAATCCGCGACGGTCGAGCCCGCGTCGATCGTGCCGAGGCGGTTCGTCTCGCCCGCCTGGAAGAGCAGCGCCTCGACCAGCGAGGTCTTGCCCGTGCCTCGATGACCGACGACGGCGACGTTGCGGATCTTGCCGGGCTCGAATGCGGGCATGCGAACGGATCCTCCTCGGCTGGATGTCTCGGAGGAGCAATCCTAACGGGGCCTCGCCCTCGTCTAGCCGAGGGGTACGCGGGCGGCGCCGAGCCGCGCCTTGAGGCGGAGGATCGCTTTCGTGTGCAGCTGGGAAACTCGGGACTCGGTGACGCCGAGCACCTCCCCGATCTCTCGCAGGGTCAGTTCCTCGTAGTAGTAGAGCGTGACGACGAGCTTCTCCCGTTCCGGCAGACGCGCGATCGCCTCGCCGAGGGCCTCCTTCATCTCGGTCTGGGCGAGCGCGGACTGCGGCTCGGGGCCCTGGGTGTCCTCGATCGTGTCGATCAGGGCGATCTGGTCGCCGCCGGCGGACACGGTCCAGAGCTCGTCAAGCGCGGCGATCGAGGACCGAGAGATCTCCGTGAGGCTCGAGCCGAGCTCCTCTTCGGTCATGCCCAGTTTCTCCGCGATCTCCTCGTCCGTGGGTGCCCGGTGAAGCTTCTTTTCGAGCTCCGCGATCGCCCGCTCGATGTCGCGTGCGCGCGCGCGGACCGAGCGCGGGACCCAGTCGAGCGCGCGCAGCTCGTCGATGATCGCGCCCTTGATCCTGGCGATCGCGTAGGTCTCGAACTTGATCTCACGGTCGGGGTCGTAGCGCTCGATCGCACCGATCAGACCGAGCAGCCCGTAGGAGACGAGATCGCCCTCGTCGACATGCGCCGGGAGGCCGCTCCCGAGCCGGCCGGCGACGAACTTGACGAGGGGCGCGTAGGTCAGGATCAGCCGGTCGCGTACCGTCCGATCCTGTGAGCGCCGGTACGCCTGCCAGAGCGCGCTCGTATCCTCGACCTTCGCCATGGCGAGAGAATACGCTGCGTGAGGCCGAATTCTTTCTAGCGCCGGCGCAAGAGACGCACTGACATGGTCAGCATCCAGGCGCCGAGCGCCCCCGCCGCTGCCGCGATCACCCAGAACCCGGCCCGGCCCGAGCTGTAGGCGATGAAGGCGAACACGAGCGCGAGCGCGAGGAAAAGCAGCCCGAGCGCGTGTCGCTGGGAGAGCATCCGGGGCAAGGCTACAATCCGGCTCAGCGAAGGGGCGTAGCTCAGCTGGTAGAGCGTCGGTCTCCAAAACCGAATGTCGCAGGTTCGAGTCCTGTCGCCCCTGTTGCGGCTACCCTGACCCTGGGTGCGCCCCGCGACCAGCCGCCCGAGTCGTCTGCGTAAGGCGTCTCGTGGTCGACGGACGTGTTGAGGGAGAGGCCGCACTCCCCGGGCGCGCCCACTTTTTCCCGAGAGCGTCCCCGGCCGGGCTCGAAAGCAGCTGGGTCCGCGAACGCGCGCCACCCCCTTCGATCCCGTGACCGCCCAGGATCAAAGGATGGCGGCGCAATGCGGATGAGGTCGCCGCCCTGCGCGAACCCTCATTCCGGTGCGCCAAATATCGCAGGTGCATGTGCAGATTGCAACCAACCCCACCCGGCGCGCCGCGCGGCGCCCGGAGGTCCCTATTCGGCTCGAACGGTCAGACTGCGACCAGGGTGCGCTCCGACGACTGCTGCCGGTCGAGCACGCGGCTGAGCGCCTCGACGCAGCGGCCGTCGAACTTCGTGCCGACCTCGTCCCGCAAGAGCGCCATCGCACGCTCGTGGCACCACGCCTCTCTGTAGACGCGATCCGAGCGAGGCGCCAGCCGCCGTAGGAGAGGGCGACGCCGGCGCGGTCGCCAGCAGCGCCGAGAGCACCACCGTGAAGAAGTGCGTCTCGCTCGAGATCACCTGGTCCCGGCTGACGAAGTGGATCAGCGCAGGCGGGACGATCGCGGCCGCGCCGCAGGCGAGGAGCAAAGGGATGAAGGCGTCCCGCCGCACGAGGCCCTTATCGGCACCGGCTGAACCGTTCGTTAGGCTGAGTTGCGTGGCCCTGCTCACCTCCCAGCTGGAGCGCGACGAGACCTTCGCGCGCCGCGCCGAGCGGATGGAGACGCTGGTCGCGGAGCTGCGCGAGCGCACTGCTCTGGTCGCGCGTGGCGGCGGCGCGAAGGCGGTCGACCGGCATCGGTCGCGCGGGAAGCTGACGGCCCGCGAGCGCATCGACCGGCTGATCGACCCCGGCACGGCGCTGCTCGAGCTGAATGCTCTCGCCGCGTGGGAGCTCTACGACGGCGCCGCCCCCTCGGCCGGGATCGTCACGGGTATCGGCGTCGTCGAGGGTCAGGAGTGCGTCGTTGTCGCCAACGACGCAACCGTCAAGGGCGGCTCGTACTTCCCGCTGACAGTGAAGAAGCATCTGCGGGCGCAGGAGGTCGCCGAGCAGAACCGGCTCCCGTGCATCTACCTCGTCGACTCGGGCGGGGCATTCCTACCGCTCCAGGCGGAGGTCTTCCCCGATCGAGAGCACTTCGGCCGCATCTTCTACAACCAGGCGCGCATGTCCGCCAAGGGGATCCCGCAGATCGCGGCGGTGATGGGCTCGTGCACGGCCGGGGGCGCATACGTGCCGGCGATGAGCGACGAGACGATCATCGTTCAGGGCACCGGGACGATCTTCATCGGCGGGCCGCCGCTCGTGAAGGCTGCCACCGGACAGGACGTGACCGCCGAGGAGCTCGGCGGTGCCGACGTGCACACGCGCCGCTCGGGCGTCGCCGACCACTACGCGGCCTCCGACGAACACGCACTCGCGCTGGCGCGGCAGATCGTTCGCAACCTGCACCGCCGCAAGGAGCTGCCGTGGGACGTCGCCCCGCCAGAGCAGCCCGCGCTTGACCCGGCCGACCTCTACGGACTCGTCCCCGAGGACTTCAAGCACGAGATGGATGCGCACGAGCTGATCGCGCGGATCGTCGACGGCTCGCGCTTCGCCGAGTTCAAGGCGCTCTACGGCGAGACGCTCGTCTGTGGGTTCGCACGAATCGAGGGGTACCCGGTCGCGATTCTCGCCAACAAGGGCGTTCTCTTCGCCGAGTCGGCCCAGAAGGGCGCCCACTTCATCGAGCTGGCGGCAAAGCGCCGGATCCCGCTCGTCTTCCTCCAGAACATCACCGGCTTCATGGTCGGCAAGGAGTACGAGGAAGGCGGGATCGCGCGTGACGGCGCCAAGCTGGTCACCGCCGTCGCCTGCGCGGACGTGCCAAAGTTCACCGTCGTCACAGGCGGTTCGTTCGGGGCCGGCAACTACGCGATGTGCGGGCGTGCGTACGGGCCGCGTCAGCTCTGGATGTGGCCGAACGCACGCATCTCGGTGATGGGCGGCGACCAGGCCGCGACCGTGCTGACGATGGTCGGCGACGCCGACCCGGACGAGATCCGCGCCACCTACGAGGCCGAGGGGAATCCGTACTACTCGACCGCTCGGCTCTGGGACGACGGGATCATCGACCCGCTCGACACGCGGCGCGTGCTCGCGCTCGGGATCTCGGCCGCACTGAACGCGCCCGTGCCCGAGTCCACCTTCGGCATCTTCCGGATGTGATGGGCTACAGCAAGGTCAATGTGCATGAGCTCGAGGGCGCAGGGCCGGGCGGTGCCGTCCGGTTCGTCCGCCGCCAGCTCGGCGTCGAGGCCTTCGGGATCAACTGGTTCGAGCTCGGCCCGGACGTCGTCGGGCGGGAGCACGACGAGACCGGCTCGGGCCAGGAGGAGGTCAACATCGTCGTCCGCGGCTCGGGCGTGTACCGCGTCGACGGCGAGGACGTTCAGGTGCGTGAGGGCGACTTCCTCCGCTTCGACCCCGAGACGACGCGCTGCCCCGTGGCAGGCCCGAACGGGATGACGATGATTGCCGTGGGTGCCCCGCGCGGCGCCTACGAGCCGCGAGGGCCGTTCTAGCCGTGACAAGGAGGAGAGGACGATGCTGACCGAAGACCGCCTGCGCACCCTCTTGCGGGTCGCCGAGAGCGCGCACGCCGCCTACGAGACCGAGCTGGGCCAGGAAGACCCCGACTGGCCGACGTGGTACGCGGAGTTCATCGTCGCGCGCTGGCGGGAGGAGCCGGGCGGCGGCACGCATGAGCTGCTGCTCGACGACGAGGAGCATCAGCTGCTTCTGGCCGCCGTGCACGCCTACCTGAACGACTTCGGCCACGAGGAGGCCGACGTGCTGAGGCGGGTGAAGGAGCTGCACGCGAAGCTCGAAGCGGCGTAGATGGTCGTCCGGATCGTGCTCTGGAGCCTCAACGACTCGAAGACCACGATCGAGGAGCTCCGGCGCTACCTCCGTGCCGAGTCGGTCGACGAGTTCGCGGAGGTCGAGGGGCTGCGCTTCAAGGCGTGGATCTCCGATCCGGCCGGCGAGCGCTGGGGCGCCTTCTACCTCTTCGAGTCGCTCGAAGCATCCGAGCAGGCGCTGCCAGGCCGCGCCCGCGAGCTGATCGGCAAGGACCCGGACGTCGTCGAGATCTTCGACCTCGAGGCAACGGTCGAGGGCCGGTACGGCGACGAGGAGCTCTCCCGCCTCGGTCTGGCGTTCGAGTGACCGCTCAGCGCTTGACCGTGAACGTGCTCGAGCCGAGCACCTTGCCGTACACGGGCTTCGCGCGGGTGCCCCGCGCGCCCCAGACGTACCACTTGTAGACGCCGGGCTGGAGGCGATACCGCTTGCCCGCGTAGGTCCAGGTTCGCTTCAGCTTGAGCTTGGCCGCCCCGGGCCACGTGCTCAGCAGCTTGAGGCCGTTCCGGTACAGCTGGACGTTGTAGAAGGTGGCGCCCTTCACCACCTTCCAGCGGAGCAGCGGCGGGGCCTTCACGGAGGAGCCCGCGGCGGGCGCAAGGAGGGACGTGCTCTTCTTGGCCGCCGTCGCCGCCGTCGCCGCCGTCACCGCCTTCGTCGTCACGTTGCCTGCAATGTCGGCGACGCTGATCTCGTACCGGTACCGGATGCCGGCCTTCACGGTCTTGTCGACGAACGCAGCGCCGTTGCCTCTGTAGACGATCGTCGACTTCGCGCCGTTGATGCCTGGACTGCGGACGAGCTCGACCTCCACGACGTCGCCGGCGCGCTCCCAGCCGATGCGCGCGACACCCTTGTCGACCTTGGCCTCCGTCTTCCCGAGCACCGGGGCGGTCGCGTCGTACTGGAACGTCCGGCCGGCATCAGCCGAGTTTCCGGCCGCGTCGCGGCAGGATCCGACGACTGCGGCTTGCGGCAGATCCGGCCCGGCGTACCGCGTCGGGGCGGTGCAGGCCGCGATCCCGGACGTCAGCGTCGGTGCCGGCAAAGCTCACTGTGACGGGCTTCCGATACCAGCCCTTTCCGTCCGGAGGCCGATCGACGGAGGGTGAGACAGTCGGCGGTGTCGCGTCATATTTGAAAGCGAAGCTCGCGGTGCGCTCGTGTTGCCAGCAGCGTCCGTGCACGTTCCGGAGACGGCAACGGCGGCGCCGTCCCCGCCCGAGTACGAGGGACTCGAGCACGACGCGATCCCGGACGTCGCATCCGTGCCCGCGAACGCAACGGTGAGCGGGCGGTTGATACCAGCCGCCAGAGTCCGCGCGCGACGAGACGGTGTCATGGCCGTCACCTGTGGGGGTGTGGCGTCGCGCCGGACGGTGATCGTCCTCGGATACACATCGTCAGGGCCGTACGACACGCTGCAGCGAACGCTGCTCGGCCGCTGTGTCCTCGGTCACGGGATCGAGAGTCGCAATTGACTTGCGTCCATCCCGGCTCGAACTGCCACGAGATCGTCGACATTGGACGTGTGACCAACCGGGCACGCCGCGGGCCCCGGCGAGCAGTTGGGATCGGAGCGCAGGTGCGGCCGCCCCGTGCCGAAGGAATGAGAGCCAGAGCGAGCAAAGCGAGCAAGAGCAGGATCGGGGGCTCAGACCATGCCCTCCTTAAGGACGCGGCGGCCAGCCCAGAGCACCATCGCCGCCGCTCAGCGCGCACGAGGAGAAGCGCAGCCCGGCGAAGGCGAAAAGCCCCGGTTGAGCTCGTCGGCCGCGACGACGGCGAGCGTTGCAAGCGGCACCCGAGCCGCGGTCGTGCGGACTGCTGCGCGCTTCAGGGCGGCAACGCGTCGCTTCTGACCGGCTTCGGTTTACGAGCGCCGGCTTCGGCTTCGGCTTCGACTTCGCCGACGCCGCGCGCACCGGCCGGGCGACGACGTGACCGGCGCGCTCCGGCGACAGACCGGCGCCGAGCTCGGCGTCGATACCGGCGCGCTGCGCACCGGCGCAGGCTGCGTCCGGGTCGCCGGCGGCGGCTCGGGAGCGACGGCTTCCGGGGGTAGATCTGGGGCCGGTGTCGCCGCCTGCGCGGGCATCGCGAGCACGACGCACAGCAGCGCGAGACCTCCTGCCGGAGTGCCCCGACGTCGCAGCACCGACCATCTCCCCCGTCGTGCCATTTCCCCCCGATCTCCGGGCCTTTTTCACGAAGCTACTGCGGTTTTCGAGACATGTCAACGAGGCGCCTCGCCCCGCAGGCCGGTCCGGTGCCGACCTGCGGGGCGACGCCTTTTGTCTACTCGGCGCGCGACCTCCCCGTTGCGTTCTTCGCGGCCAGCTGGAGCGCCGCCGACAGGCCGAGCGCGAACTGGCCGTTCTTCGCCGACTGACCGACCGCCTGCTTGCCGCCGCCGGCCTGAGCCTGGTCCGCGTCCTGCAGGAGCGCGTTCAGGTTCAGCGCCGTCGCGGACGAGCGCGCCGCGTTCGACTGGTCGACCGAGCCGCCGGAGCCGTAGCTGCCGACGCCGACGGGCGTGTTCGAGTTGCCGCCCGACGGGCAGCCGCACTTGCCGTGTCCGAAGGCCTGGATGGCCAGCGAACCGGCGAATGCGCCCTGCTCGTTCTTCGCTTCCTGGCCGATCGCCTGGATGCCGGTTCCGCCATGGCAACCGCACTCCTTGCTGCTGCGGCCGCCCTGATCCTGGTCGGCATCCTGCTTGGTCAGGTTGATGTTCAGCCCGGTCGCCTTCGACTCGGCGCTGTTCGACTGCGTGACGTCGCCACCGTCGGCCTTGCGGTCACTCTTGTAACCGTCGGCCTTGCGGTCACGTCCTTGTCGACCCTTGTCGGCCCTTGTGGTCATCCTCGCGACCCTTGTCGCCCTTGCGGTGGTCCTCGCGACCCTTGTCGCCCTTGCTGTCGACCGCGACCGGCGTGTTGCTGTTCGAGGCGCCGAACTGCAGCGCCGCGGACAGGCCGATCGCCGCCTGCTCGTTCTTCGCCGACTGGCCGATCGCCTGGATCGCGATCCCGCCGCCGCCACCCTGCGTCTGATCCGCGTCCTGCTTGAGCGCGTTCAGGTTCGCAGCCGTGGCGGTCGAGTCGACGCTGTTCGACTGGTCGACCGAGCCGCCGCCACCCTTGCTGTCCACGCGAACCGGTGCGTTGTCGTTGCTCGCACCCTGCTGGAGGCCGAGTGAGAAGGCAGCTGCGCCCTGCTCGCTCTTCGCCTCCTGGCCGATCGCCTGGATGCCTTCCGAGCCACAGCCGCACGAGGATCCGCGCTGTGCCTGGTCGGCGTCCTGCTTCGTCAGGTTGCCGTTCAGCGCCTTCGCGTTGGAGTTGACGCTGTTCGACTGGGCGACGTCGCCGTCATCGCCCTTGCTGTCCACGCGCACCGGGGTGTTCTCGTTCGATGCGCCGGACTGCAGCGCTGCCGAGGCGGCCAGCGCGTCCTGCTCGTTCTTGGCCTCCTGGCCGATGGCCTGGATGCCGGAGCCGGACTGACCCTGACCGGCGAACTGCCCGGTCAGATTCAGGTTGCCGGCCGTGGCCGACGAGTCGACCGCGTTCGACTGCTCCACCGAGCCGCCGTCGCCGTAGCTGTCGACGCGAACGGGGGTGTTCGTGTTCCCGCTCGAGCCACAGCCGCAGCGGTCGCGACCGCCGGACTGAGCCGCAAGCGACGCAGCCGCTGCCGACTGGTCGTTCTTGGCCTTCTGCCCGATTGCCTGCTTGCCACCGGACGTGCAGTGGCAATCGCCGCCGGCCTGCTCCTGGTCGGCCTTCTGGCCGGTCAGGTTGATGTTCAGCGCGGTCGCCTTCGACCCGACGCTGTTCGACTGGGAGACATCGCCGTCGTCGCCCTTGCTGCCGACGCGGACCGGGGTGTTCGTGTTGCTCGCCCCGGACTGGAGCGCCGCCGAAAGCGCGCCTGCGGACTGCTCGCTCTTGGCTTCCTGGCCGATGGCCTGGACGCCGTCGGACGCGCAGCCGCACTCGCCCTTGCTCTTGCCGCCCTGATCCTGATCCGCGTACTGCTTCGTCGCGTTCAGGTTGCCGGCGGCAGCCGACGAGTCGACGCTGTTCGACTGGGACACGTCACCACCGTCGCCCTTGCTCAGGACGCGGACGGGGATGTTCTTGTTCGTCGCACCATCCTGCTTCGCTGCTGAGAGCGCGGCCGCCGACTGGTCGTTGTCAGCGTCCTGCCCGATTGCCTGGGTGCCACCCGAGCCGCCCTGTCCCTGCACGGCGTTCTGGCCGGCGAGGTTCAGGTTTCCGGCCTTGGCCGACGAGTCGACGCTGTTCGACTGCGTCACGTCGCCGTCCTTGCCGGGGCTGAGGACGCGCACGGAGATGTTGGTGTTCTCCGCGCCCTTCTGCTCGGCGGCCGAGGCTGCGGCAGCTTTCTGCTTGCTGTCCGCGTCCTGGCCGACCGCCTGCGTTCCGGAACCGCCCGCCGCAGCTTGCTCGGCGGACTGGCCCGTGGCGTTCACGTTCGCAGCCTTCGCGTCGGACTCGACGCTGTTCGACTGCGTGACGTTGCCGTTGTCGCCAGGGCTCAGGACCCTGACGGGGATGTTCGTGTTGCTCGCACCGGACTGCTTCGCGTACGACAGCGCGATCGCGGCCTGGCTGGATTCAGCCTCCTGGCCGACCGCCTGCGTGCCGCCCGTGCAGCCGCACGAGCCGCTCTGCGTCTGGTTCGCCGACTGGCCGGTGACGTTCGCGTTCGCCGCCGTCGCGTTGGAGCTGACGGTGTTGGACTGCGAGACGTTGCCGTTGTCGCCAGGGCTGAGGACGCGAACGGAGACGTTCTTGTTCGACGGTTGACTCTGCGAGGCGCCGGACTGCGCGCCCGCCCCTTGGGCACTGGCGGCCGCTTGCCCCGCCAGCTCCAAGGCTGAGTCACCCGGTGCAGCCGCCGCCTGGCCCGCGCTTACGAGAAGCCCGAGCGCTGCGGCAACGACCGCGAGGATGCGTCTCATCGATCCGTTCTCCTTCCCAACTTTGCGTGAAATGGGGCGGACTCGACCGTGTCCGCCGGAATCGCGAAAGCGGGAAGCGCTAACCCGGGCGGTCGGGTGGAGGGTCAGGATCCTCGCCCGCTAGACGCACCTCGGCGGCGACCGAGCGCGATGCGCGGGCGAAAGCAAAGGCGAACGCAAACCCGACGAGCGGGAGCATGAAGTACCCCAGGCGGCCGTCGGCAGCGCTCATCGGTGCAAGGCCGGCGGCGCTGAGCGCGGCCGCCTCCTCGCGGGTCGGAGCGGCGGTATGCCGTGGCGCCGGCCGCAGCTGAGCCGGCTTCGGCGCGGGCCGGGCGATACGCGCCGCAGCCTCGGAAGCCTTCGCGAGCCGGATGGTGACCGCGACCGAGGCCCGGAAGCGCTCCTTGGCGCTGCTACCAGGCCGAGCCGGCGGCGGAGCCTGCGGCAGGACCAGACTCCGTGGCTCCGAAGCTGCCGCTTCGGCGCCCCTAGGCTCGGTGGCGGCGCAGCAGGTGTCGTGCGTCGGCGCCGGTTCGGCCGGATCGGCGAAGACCTCGTTGACGATCCCGGCCATGAGACTCAGCGGAGCCTCGGCCATGAAGGTCAGCGGCGCGGCCGCTTCCGAGATCACGAGGGTACTTCCGGCCTGAGCGGGTAGCGGCGCCGGCACCTCGATCCGGAGCTTCGGCAGCGCGGGAGCCGCCAGAACGACCGCGACGTTCGTCTGCGAGACGGGGCCGTCGTTCCCGGGACTGTTGATGCGGACCGAGATGTTGATATTGATCGGCCGATACTGTGTAACACCAGGTTGATACTGCGGCGGTTTTTCCTCGACGGTATTTTCCGGTATTGGATCCGATGCCCCACAATTCCAATCCCAGTTCCAGGTCCAGTTCTGTGTCCCGACCTCCGGCGGAACCGCGATATCCGGCATGGCCCCGCCGCAATTCCACTCCCAGTTCCACGTCCAGCCGTCGGTGGTCTGGGCGGGCTCTGCCGACGGCGTCTGGGGCGCCGGTTCGGCCATCGGTGTCGCCGAGGCCGGTATCGGCGCCTGATACTGCGGCGCATCCGGCCGATACTGAGCGTCGGTCTCGGTGGCCGCTGCCTCGCCGGCCGCAACGGCGGCGTTCGCCTGGTCAACGGAACCATTGTCGCCCGGGCTGTCCACCCGTACGGAGACGTTGATGTTCGTCGGCGCCGTCTGCGCGACGTCTGGGCTGGGAGGCGCGTCCGGAGTCGGCGCTGCGGCAGGCTCGGCCTGGACGGGCGCTTCGGCGGCCGGCTCGGGGGACGGTGCGGCGACCGTCCCTCCCGTAACCGGCTTCGCGGCAGTCATTTGGGCGGGAACTGCCGGAAGAGCGTTGGACGGATCGACCACGGCCGTCGGATCGAGCTCAGGGAGACCCGCTTCCTCGAGAACCGCCGTCGTTACCTCCGCCAGATCGGGAAGGGCCGGAATCGACATGTCCGGGACGCCGCTCTCGGCCAGAGCAGGGGAACTCGTGGCCGCGGCAAGCACAAGCACCGCCAGGCAGACAACTACCCGGCGGGCGGATCCTCCCGATCGTGAACCCGTCACATTGAAGGAAATACCCGATTGCTATCCGACTGATCCATTTTCTCTCGCGTTTTTTTCGACTTCTTGATGCAGATGCGAAACTTCCGGTTGAATTACGTTGATTTGAAGGCTAGTGTCGATCCATGGCGGCCACCTCTCAGAATCTCTTGCGGGCCTGGTGCGACGATCGTGACCCGGAAGCCCGCCAACGGCTGATCGAGCTGCACCTTCCGCTCGTCCGGGCGCTCGCGCGCCGGTTCGCCGCGCGCGGCGAGCAGTTCGAGGATCTGGCTCAGGTCGGCGCCATCGGCCTGATCAAGGCGATCGACCGCTACGACCCCTCCCGCGGCGCGTCGTTGACGGCGTACGCCGTCCCCACGATCGTGGGTGAGATCCGCCGCCACCTGCGTGACAGCACGCAGCCGCTCCGTCTCCCGCGCCGAAACGGCGAAGAGCGGGTCGTCGTGCATGCCGTCGAACTCGACGCCGACGCCCCGATGAGCCGCGATATGGGCGCCGAGCGTGGCCTCGAGCTCGGCGAGGAGCGCGTGCTGATCGAAGCCGGCCTCCGGGCGCTGCCGCGTCGCCAGCGGCGCATCGTCGCGCTGCACTACTTCGCCAACCTGAGCCAGCGTGGTATCGCCAACGAGCTCGGGCTCTCGCAGGTCCACGTCTCCAGACTGCTCCAGGACTCACTCGGCAAGCTCCGACGGGAGATCGGCCAGACCTGACGGCGCGCGTGATATCACGTTGAGAGTGTTGTGCGGTTCGTTTCAAGACCGTAGAATCAGGTCATGACCGCTGCGCCCTCTGCCACGGAGCAGACCAAGCGTGAAAAGAAGGCCGCACCGAGCGGCCGACTGCTATTGCGGATGCCGGCCGCGCTCCACGCCGAGCTGGCGCGGACCGCCGAGCGCGAGGGCGTCAGCCTGAACCAGTTCATCACCCGGGCGCTCGCAGGCAGGATCGGCTGGGGCACCGATGCCGACGACGGTGCGGCACCGACCGCCGACGCGCCTGCCGACGGCCGTGCGCGGCTGATCGCGATCGCGCTCGTCGTGAACGCCGTCGTCATCGGGGTGGCAGCCGTCGCGGCGATCGGCGTGCTCGTGCTCGCCTGGCGCGGCTAGCAGGGTTTGGCGAAGTAGCGGCTGAGCCGCCGGGCCGCCACGCCCTCCTAGAGCACCAGCGTTTCCGGAAAGATCGCCCCGCCCGCGAAGCGGTCGAGCCGGTACGGCGTCAGATCGAACGGCGGCGTGTCTCCCAGCAGCTCTGCGGCGACGGCATCGCCGACGGCCGGCGACTGCATGAAGCCGTGGCCTGAGAAGCCGCACGCCGAGTAGACGCCGCCGGCGACGAAGCCGATGATCGGATGCGCGTCGGGCGTCATGTCGTAGAAGCCTGCCCACGCGCGCCGGACGGGCGCGCCGGCTGCGCGCGGGTAGCGATGCTCCAGACGCTGCCGCCAGTCCTCCACCAGCTGATCGAGGACGTCGTCGGGCCCGTTCCAGCGCGGCTCCCGTTCCCCCATCGCGAGCCGCAGCACGTCGGTGCCGACCCGCCGGAAGTGGAAACCGTTCTCGTCGATCGTCATCGGCAGGCCGACCGGCACCGCGTCGACAGGCCCGACATCCGCAAGCTGGCGCACGAGCGGGCGGATCGGCAGCTCGGCGCCGCGTGCCTGTGCGACTGCTGCCGAGACGGCACCGCATGCAATCACGAGTGTCTCCCCTGACAGGGTCAGCGCGTCTGTCCGCTCACGGACTTCGACGCCGAGCTCCGCCGCCCGACGGACGAGCTCGCGCGTCACGCCCGCGGGATCGGCAATGCCGTCTTCGCGGCAGATCGCCGCCCCAAGCACGTCGTCGGTGCGGAGGCCGTCGACGAAGCCGGCGTCGACGCGTTCCACCGGCACGCCCAGAGCTTCTTGAACCGTACGCCGCTCCTCGAGCTCAACGAGCCCCGGCTCGGTCGTGGCGAGGAAGAGATAGCCCACCTGCTCGAACAGCGGCGCGCCGAGCTCCTGGAAGAGCCGAACGCTCGCCTGAGCGAGCCGCACCTCCGCCTCGGTGGTGAACTGCTGGCGCACGCCGCCCATGGCCTTGCCCGTCGCGCCGCCGGCGATCTCTCCCACGTCGGCGAGCACGACGTCATCCGCGCCGCGAAGCGCGAGGTGGTACGCGATCGAGGCGCCGATCGCGCCCGCACCGGCTACGACGACTCGAGCCACCCGCGCAGCTCCTTGCGCTCGCCCTCGCTCAGACGGCGCAGCGGACGGCGGACGTCCTCGCGAATGGGTACGCCGCGCAGGCCGAGGATGAACTTGAGCGCGGCGTGGCGGGGGAAGCGCTCGACCGCCGCGCGCAGCTCGCCGAGCTCGATCGCGCCGGCTTCGCTCGGGGCCTGCACGACCGCGGCGACCTTGTCCGGGTAGGCGGACGCCAGCCCGGAGACTGCACCGACCGCACCGGCTCGGATACCGTCGAAGATGAGCGCCTCCGGCCCGACGAAGACGTCGAGCCCCTCGACGAGATAGGGCGAGAACTTGTCGAAGGGTGCGTCGGAGACCTTGAGGCCGGCGAGGTTCGGCACGCGTTCGCGCAGCTCGAGCAGAACCGGCACCGGCACCGCGTAGCCGCTGGCGCGCTCGAACTCGTAAACGTAGAACGGGAGCGGTGCGCAGGCACGAGCGGCGTCCTGGAAGTGATCGAGCAGCGAGCGTTCGTCGAGCTGGAAGTACGGCGGGCCGATCACCGCGACGGCGTCGACACCCGCCTCCGCTGCGTGCGCGGCGAGCACGACCGTGTCCGCGGTCGTCTGGGCGCCACAGTGGGCCGCGACGTGCAACCGGCCGTCCGCGGCAGACAGAAACAGCTCGACGGCGCGCTTCCGCTCCTCGACGCCGAACAGAAGTCCTTCCCCGGTCGTCCCGAGCGCGAGCAGGCCGTCGAGGCCGCCGGCCGCGAGAAAGTCCACGTACGGGCCGAACGCGGGCTCGTCGAGCCGGTCGCCGTCGAGCGGCGTCACGGCCGCCGCAAGAGCTCCGCGCAGCATGCCGCGACTCTACTCGGACGCGGCTAGGTGCTCTCGACGTTCGTGAGCCGGTCGTAGGGGCGGTCGATCCGGGCGCTGTCCGCTCCGGGGCCTCCGTCGAGGCTGTCCGGCCCGCCGTCACGGGAGGCGAGATGGTCGGCGCCCGGCCCGCCGCGATGGATGTCCCGCCCCAAGCCGCCGGTAACGCGGTCGTTGCCGATCCCGCCGTCGGCGACGTCGGCGCCGTCGCCACCGTCGAGAAGGTCGTTGCCGGCCTCGCCGAGGATGGTGTCGAGCCCGTCGTCGCCCACGATCATGTCGTCACCCGCCCCTCCGAGCAGCCTGTCGTTGCCCCCGAGGCCCTTGATGTAGTCGTGACCGCCGAGGCCACAGATGACGTCGCGGCCGGCGGTGCCCAGCAGCGTCTCTGAGCGGGCGGTTCCCATGATCGTGCAGCCGGCGAGGTTCGCATCAAGCGCAGCGCCGGCACCCGCTGCTCCGAGCAGCGCGGTTGCAAGCGTGGCGACGGCGGCAACCTTCGCGTACATGGCGCTCTCAGCGTGAATGATGTCGCGCGTAGGATCATCCCCCAATGGGGGCGCTTCGGATCGAACGTGACGACGACCTTCTTCGCGTCACTCTGGCGCGGCCAGAGACCCGCAACGCCTTCGACGCCGACCTGATCGCGGAGCTCGCCGAGGCGTTCGTCGACGTCGGCAAAGCGCGTGCGGTGCTGCTCGCCGGCGACGGCCCAAGTTTTTGCGCGGGGGCGGATGTCGAGTGGATGCGGGCGTCGGTCGACCTCGACTTCGACGCCAACGTCGCTGACGCGAATGCGCTCCGCACGATGCTCGAGGCGATCGACCGGTGTCCGGCTCCTGTCATCGCGAGGATCCAGGGCCACGCGCTCGGTGGCGGCGCCGGCCTGGTCGCCTGCGCCGACATCGCGGTCGCTGACAGCAAGGCGGTCTTTGCCTTCTCCGAGGTGAAGCTCGGGATCATTCCGGCCGTGATCTCACCCTTCGCGCTCGCGAAGATCGGCCCGAGCTGGGCTCGGCGCTACTTCGTCACCGGCGAGCGGTTCGACGCGGCGACAGCGCTTCGGATCGGGCTCGTGCACGAAGTCGACGCCGATCTGGACGCTGCGGTCGAGCGGGTGCTCGCGGAGTTGCGCAACGCGGGGCCGCGCGCGGCGAGGCACGCGAAGCGGCTCGCCCTCGATCGGCCCGACGGACCCGAAACGGCGCGCAGGATCGCCGAGCGGCGCGCGAGCGACGAGGGCCAGGAGGGCCTGCGCGCGTTCCTCGAGCGTCGTTCGCCCGACTGGGCTTAGCCGAGCCTGACGGTGACGGCTCCGCCGGCCGCCTTCGGCGTCGCGAGCCGGTAACTCGTCGTCCGTCGCGGGGTGACCGTGACCGTGAAGCGCCCGTTCGGGCGGGTCCGCACCGGCCTGACCGTCTTCCAGGTGCCGCCGTTCACCTGCTGCTCGAGCCGAACGCGCGTCAGGCCGCGGACGAATCCGCGCAGCTTGACGGGACGGTTCGCGAGCGCTCGCTCGAGCGGCCCGTCGAGGTTCAGCACCCGCACGTTGAACCAGGTCGAGCGGAGATCGAGAGCACGGCGGAAGTCCTGCGAGGGCATCGTCCGTGTCCCACGCACCGCCTTCAGCCGCACCGACGTCACGCGCCCCGAAGGCCCGCGCTCGAGCACGAGATCGCGGAGCCCCGGAACACCGGCCTTCGCGGCCACCTGCGCCGGCGTCAGCAGGAACGGTCCCCAATGATGATGCTTCGAGAGCACGTCATGCGGATCGGCGACCGAGACGAGGTAAGGCACCTGCGCCGCTTTCGGCCACGCTTCCTCGATCGAGACGGTCCGGCCGCCCGAGGTCGAGTGGTAGAAGGTCGTCGCGACCCGGCCCTTCCAGACGAGCGCCTTGCCCGCGGTCGAGCCGATCGCCCGGTTCGTCGAGTCCTCCTCGGCCTCGATGCCTCCGTAGACCTGGCTGCGCGTGTCGGCGTAGAGGTCGAAGCGCGTCCCCGGCTTCAGCGTCGCCAGGGCGTAGGAGCGCGCGACCACTGCCTGCGCGCGCAACGCCTCGGGATGCCAGTCGTCCGGCATCTCCCATGGGACGACACCGCGCAGGTAGCGGTCGAGCGGGAGGCGGTTGACGACCGTCAGCTTGCCGCCGCGCTTGTGAACGAGAAGGGTGCCGCGGAAGGCGTCGGCGCCGAGGCGGAGCGGCGAAGCGCCGGGGACGAACCGGAGCGGCGAGCGCAGCTGCGCGAGCTTCGAGGCGACGACGTTCTGTGTCCCGGGCTTCAGCTTCCTCACCTTGCCGCGCGCATCGACGACTTTGAAGGGCTTCGACGAGCCAATCTTCACTGCTGCTTTCCCCTGGGCGAGCAGCACACGCACCTTCCTGGCGGGCACGACCTGCACCGTCGTGCCGCGGTAGTAGTGCTTCAGGATCCGCTGGTACCCCCAGCCGGCCTCGGCGTAGCCGCGCGCGCCGTACTGGCTCATGCCGACGCCGTGCCCCCAGCCGCGGCCGTCGATCAGGAAGACCGTGCCGGCGGTCGCCTGAGCAGGGAGGCAGAGGAGCACGAATGTGAGCAGGACGAGCAGCCGCCGCATCGAGCGGGCCAGATTATCGCGGCGCATCAGAGTTCGCCACCCCGCCTCGACGGGCCTCCACGGGGTGACGAACTCTACGATCCTCAACGATGGCGATCCGGAAGCTCCTGGTGGCGAACCGCGGCGAGATCGCCGTACGCATCTTCCGTACCTGCCGCGAGCTCGGGATCGCGACGGTCGCCGTGGCTGCGCCCGACGATGCCGGCGCGCTCCACACGCGCGCGGCCGACGAGACCGCCTCGATCGGCAGCTATCTCCACTCCGAGGAGCACATCCGCGCGGCGGTCGGCTCCGGCGCGGACGCGATCCATCCGGGCTACGGGTTTCTCGCCGAGAACGCGGACTTCGCCGAGGCGGTCAGCGCTGCGGGGCTGCTCTGGGTCGGGCCTCCGCCCGAGGCGCTCCGGCTGGGCGGCGACAAGCTCGCGGCGAAACGGATCGCCGCCGAGGCTGGCGTGCCGGTCGTGCCCACCGGCGAGCCGTCCGAACTCGGCTACCCGCTGCTCGTCAAGGCTGCGGCGGGCGGCGGCGGGCGTGGGATGCGCGTCGTCCGCGAGCCGGCCGAGCTCGACGATGCTCTCGCAGCGGCCGCGCGCGAGGCCAAGGCTGCGTTCGGGGACGGCACCGTCTTCTGCGAGCGCTACATCGAGCGGCCAAGGCATGTCGAGATCCAGCTCCTCGCCGACACCCATGGCACCGTGCTCTCGCTCGGTGAACGCGACTGCTCGGTGCAGCGCCGTCACCAGAAGGTCCTCGAGGAGTCGCCCTCCCCCGCGCTCGACGCGGAACTGCGGGCGGAGATGGGTGCGGCGGCGATCGCGTTCGCGCGCGCGATCGGCTATCAGAGCGCCGGCACGGCCGAGTTCATGCTCGCCGGACGCGAGTTCTGGTTCCTCGAGCTGAACGGCCGGATCCAGGTCGAGCACCCCGTGACCGAGCTCGTCACCGGCATCGATCTCGTCCGCGAGCAGCTCCGCGTCGCGGTGGGCGAGCAACTTTGTGTTTCTGAAACACAAGCTCAGGGCCACGCCGTCGAGGCGCGGCTGTACGCTGAGGACCCGCGCAGCTTCCTGCCCCAGGCCGGGACGGTCGAGCGGCTCCGGCTTCCGGGCAGCGTCCGCGTCGACGCAGGCGTCGAGGAGGGCGACGAGGTCGGCACCTCGTACGACCCGATGATCGCGAAGCTGATCGCGCACGGCCCGACGCGGGCCGAGGCGCTGGCACGCCTCGCCGACGCCCTCACCGAGACCGAGGTCGCGGGCGTGACCACGAACCTGCCGTTTCTCCGCTGGCTCATCTCACACCCGGTCGTGCGTGCCGGCGAGGCGACGACTGCGTTCCTGACCGAGCATCCACCACTCTCGGAGCCGCCCCTGCGCCTGCCCGACGCCCCGTGGCGCGGCGGCTGGCGGCTGAACCTCCCGCCCGCGCCGCCGGCGCCGGCGCCTGACGTCGACAGCGCAGTGCACGACCGGGCAGCCGGCCCTGGCAGCGGCAATGTGACGGCACCGATGCCGGGAACGGTGATCGGCGTCAAGGTCGCGCCCGGCGACCGCGTCGAAGCGCGGCGGCCGCTGCTCGTGCTCGAGGCGATGAAAATGGAGACGCCGCTGAACGCGCCCTACGACGCGACCGTGAAGGCCGTGCACGTCGAGGAGGGCGACCGCGTCGCCGGCGGCGCCCTCCTCGTCGAGCTCGAAGCCGACTAGTCGATCGCTGCCGCCGGCAGCTCGGGTGCCGCCCCATCACGGAGCGGCGCCAGGAAGGTCGCAGTCAGCGCGACGAGCACGGCAGCGGCGATCAGGATCGTCCAGCCGTCGTCGATCGTCGGCTTCACCGTCATCGCGAAGACGATCGCGTACATGTACACGAGGTCGATCCGGAGCACGGTGAAGAGGCGGCGGATCACCTCCTGGCCGGCCGGCGTCGACGGCCCGACCTGCGGTATGCGCTTTGCCATCGGCGTGATCACGAAGAGCCCCGTCACGAACGAGGCGGCGAAGGTGACGAGCGCGAAGACGACCCAGAGCTGGCCCCAGTCCCAGTTCCCGTCGAGCATCAACCCGACTCCGGCGAGGATGACCACGAGCGAGGCGGGCACGAACATCCGCTCGCCGAGCATGCCGGCACGGCCGGCGAAGCGGGCGATCTCGTCCGTGTCGCCGCCGCGGCGCACGACCGCGCCGTACATCTGGAACGTGAAGGCTCCGCCGAGCCAGATCACGGCCGCGGTGACGTGCACGAACAGCAGAAACTCGTACCAGGTCAAGTGCAACCCCTCCTCCGCCGGATGACAGACTGAGAGAGGTTCTACAAGGCTAGAACAGCTTCTGCAACTTCATCGCGGCGCCCATGTCGCCCTTGATCTTCAGCTTGCCCGTCATGTAGGCGGTCGTCGGGTTCTGCTCGCCGCGGACGACGGCCATCATCGTCTCCTCGGAGGTGGAGATCGTCGTGTCCGCCTCGCCGCTGCCCTCGGTGACGCTGACGGCACCGTCGTTGACCGCGACGAGCCACTGGCCGGCTCCCTCGATGTCGAACAGGTACGAGTTGTTCATGCCGGCGGTCTTCTCCGCGTCGGCACGGTCGGCAAGCGAGTCGAAGAACTCCTGGACGGTGTCGGCCATGTGGTGTCGCTCCTTCGTCGGTTGGGCTGCCGAATCTACCGGGTAGCATCCGGCGGCGCATGGACCTCGATCTCACGCAGGAGCAGCAGCTCGTTCGCGACACGGTGCGCGAGTTCGCGAACGAGAAGGTGGCTCCGGTGGCGGAGGAGCTCGACCGCGAGTCGCGCTTTCCCCACGAGCTGGTCGCCGAGCTCGGCGCGCTCGGCCTCATGGGTCTCCCGATCCCCGAGGAGTACGGCGGCGCCGGCGGCGACACGGTCTCCTATGCCCTGGCGATCGAGGAGCTGACCCGGATCGACTCGTCCGTCGCGATCACCGTCGCGGCGCACACGTCGCTCGGGACGATGCCGATCTACCTCTTCGGCACGGAGGAGCAGAAGCAGCGGTGGCTACCCGACCTCGCCTCCGGCGCGAAGCTTGCCGCCTTCGGCCTGACCGAGCCGGGCGCAGGCTCCGACGCCGGCAACACGCGCACGACCGCCGAGCTGCGCGACGGCAGCTGGGTCGTCAACGGCTCGAAGATGTTCATCACCAACGCCGGCACCGACATCACCTGGGGCGTGACGCTGACCGCCCGCACGGGCGAGGACGAGATCTCGAACATCGTGGTCGAGAACGGAACGCCGGGCTACGAGATCTCGGCGCCGATGAAGAAGCTCGGCTGGAAGGCCTCCGACACGCGCGAGCTGTCGTTCCGCGACTGCGCAGTGCCCGAGGAGAACCTGGTCGGCCCGCGAGGCCAGGGCTTCCACCAGTTTCTCGAGATCCTCGACGGCGGCCGCATCTCGGTCGCAGCAATGGGCGTCGGCCTCGCGCAGGGCGCCTACGACCTGGCCTACGCGTATGCGAAGGAGCGGGAGCAGTTCGGCAAGCCGATCTCACGCTTCCAGGCGGTGCAGTTCCGGCTCGCCGACATGGCGACCGAGATCGAGGCGGGCCGCGCGCTCGTGCTCAAGGCCGCGTGGCTGAAGGATCAGGACCGGCCCTTCGCACGCGAGGCGGCGATGGCGAAGCTCTACACCGGCGAGCTCTCGAACCGCGCAGCGAACTGGGCACTCCAGATCCACGGCGGGTACGGGTACATGGACGAGTACGCGATCTCGCGCCTTTACCGCGACCAGAAGATCCTCGAGATCGGCGAGGGCACGAACGAGGTGCAGCGGATGGTGATCGCAAAGCACATTGGTCTCTAGCGCAGGATGGCCGGGCGCGAAAACCCCTGAAGCGTCGGCTTCGCCTCCGGCGACGATGAGCTACGGCGCGACAGCCGCCGCCATCAGGTTCGCTTCTACCTCCTCGATCACCTCGGCGATCCCAGGGCAGGGGCACGATCCGATCAGTGAGCTCCGCAACGCTCCAGAGGGACCTCACCGGCGAGCCAGGAGGCGCAGGCGACCGCGGCGAGAACCCAGAAGCCGCGCTGCGGCTACTGCAGCAAAGGCGCCGGCAGCCCCATGCCGCGCGCGGGGAGAAGCCATCGCTCCAGGAATCGTGCGCTCCGCCTCGTGCTCGGACCCCCGTTCGGGGGATCGGCGGCTGGGCTAGCCCTCGGAGAGCGCGTGCCGCAGCTGGCGGCGCGCCGCCTTCCGCTCCTTCATCGCTCGTGGATCGGGCACCGGCACCGCCGAGAGGAGCGCCTTCGTGTAGTCGTCCTGCGGGTTCGTGTAGACCTCCTCGGCCGGGCCGATCTCGACGAGCTCGCCACGGTTCATCACCGCGATCCGGTCGCTCATGCCGCGGATGACGGCGAGATCGTGGGCGATGAAGAGGTACGTGAGCCCGAAGTCGCGCTGGAGGTCCTTGAGCAGGTTCAGGATCTGGGCCTGGATCGAGATGTCGAGCGCCGACACCGGCTCGTCGCAGACGATCAGCTTCGGGCTGAGTGCGAGCGCGCGGGCGATGCCGATCCGCTGCCGCTGGCCGCCCGAGAACTCGTGCGGGTAGCGGTTGGTGTAGCTCGGGTCGAACCCGACGACGTCGAGCAGGTCGCGGATGCGGACTGTGCGCTCGCGCCGCGTGCCGATCCCGTGCACGATCAGCGGCTCGCCGACGATGTCGCCGACGGTCATGCGCGGATCGAGCGACGAGTACGGGTCCTGAAAGACGATCTGCATCTCGCGGCGCATCCGGCGCAGATCCTCACGCCCGAGCTCCGTCAGCTCCGTCCCCTCGAAGAGGACCGAGCCGGAGGTCGGCTTGAGCAGCTGGAGCACGCAGTAGCCGGTCGTGGACTTGCCGGAGCCGGACTCGCCGACGAGCCCGAGCGTCTCCCCCGGCATGACGTCGAAGCTGACGCCGTCCACTGCCTTGACCTCCCCCACCTTGCGCTCGATCAGCAGGCCTTCGCGGATCGGAAAGTGCTTGTGCAGTTCCGTCACCCGGAGCAACGGCTCCTTCTCGGCGCTGACGCTCACGAACCCACCTGCTGCGGCGCGAGCGTCTTCGCGCGCTCGCTCGCCGGGTGCGCCGAGCGGACCCAGTGCCCGGGACGGATCGCGCGCAGCTCAGGCTCGTGCTCGGTGCAGTCGTCGTTGCCCGCGTACCGGCAGCGCGCGGCGAAGCGGCAGGCCTTGGGCGGATCGATCAGGTCCGGTGGACGGCCTGGGATCGCGGTCAGCCGCCCCTCGCGCACGTTCGCGCCCTCGATCTGCGGCAGCGCCCCGAGCAGCGCCTCCGTGTAGGGATGCTCGGGGCTGTCGAAGAGGTCGAGCGTCAGGGCGTGCTCCACCACCTGTCCCGCGTACATGACGATGATGTCGTCGGCTGCCTCGGCAACGACGCCCATGTCGTGCGTGATGATGATCATCGACATCTCATACTCGTGGCGCAGATCGTCGAGCAGGTCGAGCACGGACGCCTGGACGGTGACGTCGAGCGCCGTCGTCGGCTCGTCGGCGATCAAGAGCTTCGGGTCGCACGAGAGCGCGATCGCGATCATCACGCGCTGGCGCATGCCGCCGGAGAAGCGGTGCGGGTAGTCGCCGAGCCGCTCGGCTGCGCGCGGAATGCGAACCTTCTCGAGCAGCTCCACGGCCTTCTTGTCCGCCTGCTTCTGCGAGACGTCGTAGTGCCGCCTGATCGTCTCGGTGATCTGCGTCCCGATCGTCAGCGTCGGGTTCAGCGAGGTCATCGGGTCCTGGAAGATCATCGCGATCTCGCGGCCGCGGACATCCTCGAGCTGCCGCTCGGTCAGCTTCGTCAGGTCGCGGCCCTCGTAGAGGACGGAGCCGGAGACGATCTGCGCGGGCGGCTTCGGGATCAGACCCATGATCGAGAGCGCGGTGACCGACTTGCCGCAGCCGGACTCGCCGACGATCCCGAGCGTCTTGCCCTTCTCGACCGAGAAGCTGACGCCGTCGACGGCGCGGACGACACCATCGCGGGTGAAGAAGTGGGTGCGGAGATCGTCGACGTCGAGCAAGGCCAAGGCTACCTCTCCTTCGTCCGCGGGTCGAGCGCGTCGCGCAGTCCGTCTGCGATGAAGTTGGCGCAGACGACGAGCGTCGCGATCGCGATCGACGGGACGATGATCGCGATCGGATGGGTGCGGAACACCGTCCGGCCCTCCTGCGCCATTGAGCCCCAGGAGGCGTCCGGCGGGCTGATCCCGAGCCCGATGAAGGAGAGGAACGCCTCGCCGAGGATCACGGCCGGCAGCTCGAGGAAGATCGCGATGATCAGGATGCCGAGCGTGTTCGGGAGCAGGTGCCGGCCCAGGATCCGGTACCACCGCGCGCCGACGGCCTTCGCCGCCCGCACGTAGTCGTTCTCCTTCAAGGTCAGCACCTGGCCGCGCACGATCCGGGCGGTCGTGAACCAGCTCGCGATCGAGAGCGCGATCATCATCGTCCACATGTTCGTCGTGCCGATGATCGCGAGGGCGATGATCGCGAAGGGCAGGTACGGGAGCCCGTACAGCGCGTCGAGGAAGCGCATCAGGCCGTTGTCGACGCGGCCGCCGACGAAGCCCGAGATCGAGCCGTAGACGACGCCGATCGCGAGGATTGCGAACGTCGCGCCGAAGGCGATCAGGATCGAGACCCGGCCTCCGAGCGCGGTCCGCACGAAGAGGTCGCGGCCGAACTTGTCGGTGCCGAACAGGTGGGCGAGGCTCGGGTTCTCGTTCGCCTGCGAGAAGTCGACCGCGTTCGGGTCGTACCGCGAGATGACCGGGATGATCAGGCAATAGAGGACGACGCCGATGAAGACGGCGGCCGCGACGAGCGCGCCGCGGTTGCGGCTGTAGCGGCGCCACGCGTCCTTCCAGAGGTTCGACTGGCGGATCGGCGCCCCGCCCGCCCCCATCGTGTGCTCGACGGTAAGACCCTCGTCACGAATGTCGGTGGGAGTCGACGCAGCCACTACGTCCTTGCGTCCCGCGTCCGCGGGTCGAGGATCCCGTAGAGGATGTCGACGACGAGGTTCGCGATGATGATGATCACCGAGAGCAGCACTGTCAGCCCCATCACGACCGAGAAGTCACGCGCGGTGACGGCGGTCACGTAGTACTGGCCGATGCCGGGGATGTTGAAGATCAGCTCGATCACGAACGAGCCCGTGATGATGAAGCCGAGCAGGGGGCCGGCCGCGGTGATCACCGGGATCAGCGAGTTCCGGAGCACGTGCAGGCCGACCACCCGCCGGTAGCGGAGGCCCTTCGCCCGGGCCGTGCGCACATAGTCCTGCTGCAGCGTCTCGAGCATCGTCCCGCGGACGAGCCGTGCGAAGAGCGCCATCGGCGCGAAGCCGAGCGCGATCGTGGGCAGGATCTTGTGCTCCCAGCTCGACCAGCCGCTTGTCGGTAAGGCGCCGAACTTGAGGGCTACGAAGTAGATCAGGAGGGTCGCCACCAGGAAGCTCGGGATCGCATGGAAGACGTTCGAGAAGAACATCGCCGTGTAGTCGACCCAGGTGTTCTGCCTCAGGGCTGCGACCATCCCCAGCGGCACGCCGACGACGATCGCGAAGATGAACGCGTAGAGGCCGAGCTCGATCGACTTCGGGAAGTGCGTCTTGACGATGTCGTTCACGTCTCGGCCGCGGATCACGAGCGACGGGCCGAGGTCGAAGGTCGCGACGCCCTTGACGTAGTAGACGTACTGCATGTACCAGGGCTTGTCGAGGTTGAACTTGCGCTCGAGGTTGCGCTGCACGGACTCGGGCACCGCCCGCTCCGTGCGCCGGAAGGGGTTCCCCTCGATCTGCCGCATCAGCATGAAGGTCAGGAAGATCACGACGAGCAGCACCGGGATCGTCCAGAAGATGCGCCTGACGATGAACTTGAGCATCGAGCCTCCCTACCCTGGTCCAAGTCATTGCCGAACGCGGACGGGGCCGCAGGGGCCCCGTCCGCGCTCGTGAAGCGAGTACCTACTCGGTGACGACGACCTGGGTCAGGTCGGTCTGGTTGAGCAGGTTGACGTCGAACGTCGACTTGATCGACTCGCGCTCGAGGTTCGTGTACGTGTACCAGTAGATCGGGATGAGCGGCATGTCGCCGTTCTCGCCGCCCATGATGTCCTCCGCCTGCCCATACAGCTCGTAGCGGGCGTCGTCGTCCTGGGTGTTCTTCGCCTTCTCGATGACGGAGTCGAACTCCTTGTTGCACCAGTTCGTGTTGTTGTTCCCCGACTCGCACGTCCAGAGGTCGAGGAAGTTGATCGCGTCGACGAAGTCGCCGATCCAGCCGAGCCTGTAGACGTCGACGTCCGGATTCGGGGGCGGCCCGAGGAACTCCAGGAACGGCGGGAACTCCATCTGCTTGATCTTGGCCGTGATCCCGAGCTCCTTCCAGGAGGCCTGGATCGCCACGGCGATGTCGGGGTTCGGGGACGAGTCATTCGTGTAGATCGTGATGTTGGTCTTCGGGCTCGCAACCTCGCTCATCAGCTGCTTCGCCTGCTCCATGTCGGCCGTCGGCGGCTGCCACGGCGACTTCGGGTTGAGCACGTCGAACCCGGGCATGCCCTTGGGCGTGAAGCCGGTCGCCGGCAGCTGGTCGCCCTGTGCGATGTTGTCGATGATCGACTGGCGGTCGATCGCGAGCGACATCGCCCGGCGCTGCTTGACGTCCGTGATGTTCTTGACGTTGAACCCGTAGTAGAAGGTGCCGAGACCCGGATACAGCTCGTACTCGGGCGTCTCCTTCAGCCGGGGGATCTCGTCGGCCGGCAGGCCCTGGTACTGGACGTCGATCTCGCCGGCCTCGAACGCCTGCACCGCCGTCGTGCCGTCGGTGATCAGGCGGCCGTTGACGCGCGTCAGCTTGACGGAGTCGGCGTCACGCCATTCGTCCCACTTGGTGAGGTCGATGCTGGCGTTGGGCTGCCACGACTCGAGCTTGAAGGGCCCGTTCGTGACGATGTTCGCCGGCTCGGTCCACTTGTCGCCGAACTGCTCGACCGTTTTCTGCGGGACCGCGAGGAACGAGTGATGCGCCGACTGCTGGATGAACCACGGCTGCGGGCTCGTCAGCGTGACTTCGAGGGTCTTGTCGTCGACGGCCTTCACGCCCATCTTGGCCTTGAGCGCGTCGCAGTCGTCCTTCTTCGGGTCGCAGCTGTTGTACTCCTGCGCTCCGACGATGCCGTAGAACTGGTAGGCGTAGTCGGCGCCGAGCTCGGGCGAGACGGTGCGCTTCCACGAGTACTCGAAGTCGTGGGCGGTGACCGGGTCGCCGTTCGTCCACGTGAGCCCGTCGCGGAGCGTGTAGGTGACGGTCTTGCCGTCTTCGCTCGTCTCGAAGCTCTCGGCGGCGGCGCCGACCGGGTTCAGATCCTTGTCGAGCTTGACGAGCGGATCATTGATGTTGAGCAGGATGTTGGAGGAGGTGACGTCGGTCGCGAGGCCCGGATCCAGCGACGAGATCTCCGTGCCCCAGTTCACCGTGATCACCTGCTCGGCGGCCTCGGTGCCGCCTTCGGTCGTCGCGCCCGTGCCGGCGGCCTCCTCGTCGTCGCCGCCGCAGCCGGCCGCGACCAGAGCGAGACTCGTGACGAGCAGCGCGAGCCACAACCAGAGGGTCTTCGTCCTCATCGGGTAGATCCTTCCTTCGTTTGCATGAATGCAGCGGCGCGAGAGAACGCCGACTTGGTCCTTGCCATGTATACCGTTCGCAAACCTGTGAAACGGTGGTCTTTACGCACTGTGAACGCGAGCGCAACGCTAGCTGCGCTTGCGTTGGCCCTGTTGGCGCAACCGGCGCTCGCTCATCTGGACATCCTCCCGACCCTCGTCGAGCAAGGTGCGGTCACCGACGTGCGCGTCGAGCTGCCGCAACTGCGCCCAGGCCCGCCCCCCGACCGGCTCGAGGTCGAGGGTGACGGAATCGAGGTGATTTCAGCCGATTTGCAGGGAATTTCCGGCTCGGACTCGGTCTGGAACGTCCGCCTCCGCGCCACCGCGGCACCGGGCGTAGTGCCGATCGTGCTCCGGGCAGGGTACGGCGACGGACGGTCGGTGGAGGTCGACCAGCAGCTCACGATCGCGCCTCGTCCGGAGACGTCGGGCTTCCCGTGGGTGGGGGTCGCGGTCGGCGCGTTCCTGGCAGTCGCGTTCGCGGTGGTCACGCTCCGCGTCGCCCGCCGAAAAGCCTGATAGCGTCACGTCTCGTGCTGTTCCGGCAGTTCGTGGACGACGACCTCGGCTGTGCGTCGTATCTGGTCGGCGACGAGGAAGCAGGCGTCGCCGCGATCGTCGACCCCCCATACGCGATCGAGCCTGTGCTGACAGAGGCGACCAGACGCGAGGTCAGGATCGTCCGCACGATCGAGACGCACACGCATGCCGACCACCTCTCGGGGCACGGACGGCTCGCGCTGGAGCACGGCCTGCCGATCTCGATCCACCCGGCGGCCGAAGCTGCGTACGAGCACGACCCGCTGGAGGATGGGACCGAGATCGCGCTCGGAGCGGTCGTGCTGCGCGCGATCCACACACCGGGGCACCGTCCGGAGCACACCTGCATCGCCGTGATCGACCGCTCGCGCGCGGACGAGCCGTGGCTCGTTCTGACCGGCGACTCGCTCTTCGTCGGCGATGCAGCGCGGCCCGATCTCGCGGTCGGCGCGCACGAAGGCGCGGAGGAGCTCTTCCACTCGTTGCGACGCCTGCTCGAGCTGCCGGACGGCGTCGAGGTCTTTCCGGGACACGTCGCGGGCTCCCTCTGCGGCAAGGCAATGAGCTCGAAGGGCTCGTCGACGATCGGGTTCGAACGGCGCTTCAACCACGCGCTCCAGATCGAGCACGAGTCCGACTTCGTCGCCGACTCGGCATCGGTGTCCGCGCCGAAGCCGCCGAACATGACCCGGCTCGTCGAGCTGAACCGGGGCCCATACGTCGGTGCCGCGGCGGAGGTGGTCGAGCTGCCGGCCGCACCCGCCGGGGCAACGGTACTCGACGTCCGCCCCGCGCGCGCGTATCTCGAAGGACACGGCCAGGGGTCGCTGAACGTGCCCGTCTCCGGCACCTCGTTCGCGACGAAGGCTGCGTTCCTGCTCGATGTGTCCGCGCCGATCGTGGTGCAGGCGTCGGACGCTGCCGAGGCGGAGCGCGCAGTACGCGGCCTCCGCTCTGTCGGCTTTCTCGACCTCGCGGGGTACGTGCTCGGGGACGGCCCGGAGCGAATGGAGGCAGTCGACCTCGACGAGTTGGACGAGCTGCTAAAGGAGGGAGCCGAGCTGATCGACGTCCGCGAGCGGGACGAGCGGGACGGGGGCTACATCGCCGGCAGCCGCAATATCCCGTACCGCCTCCTTTCCGTCGCGAGCGCAGACGTCCCCACCGACCGGCCTGTCGTCACCATTTGCGAGAGCGGCGCCCGCGCCGCTGTCGCAGCGTCCATCCTCGCGGCGCGCGGAATCGACGCCCGGCCGGTGCTGGAGGGCGGCATCGCCGCCTGGGCCGCCAAGGGCGGGCAGATGGTCGAGTTCCGCCGCTGCGGCTCGTGACCGCGCCGCGGCTGACCGAGCTCGCGCTCTTCACGGCGGACGTCTCCGACGTCACGGCGTTCTACGAGCGGGTGCTCGGAATCGCTCCCGCCGAGCAGTCGGACCGGCATGCGATCTTCGCGCTCGGCGAGCTCGTGTTCAGGATCCACGTCGCCGTCGAGCCCGGCCCCGGCGACCCGCCCGCGGACGACCACGTCGCCTTCACCTTCGAAGGACTCGACGACCACGCCGCCGCGGTGGCCGCGGCGGGCGTCACGGTCGACGGGCCGCGCGACCTTCCATGGGGCCGCTCCGCCTACGTCCGCGACCCCGACGGCCGCCTCGTCGAGCTGACGTAGAAGCCTTGTGTTTCTGAAACACAAGGCCTCGCCCGACGCTGATTTGACGCACTTCCGTTGATCTCTCGCGACGGGCCTGCGGGCACGCTGGGCACATGCGTTTCGCGTCGCCCCGATCCTCCCGCCCCCGACTGCGTGAGCTTGTGGCTGCGCTCGACGAGGACGACACTCCGATCGCGGCGACCTGGCGGATCGTCGGTGAAGCTGCTGCAAAAGCAGGCCTTTCGCGTCCGAGCTATCCGCACGTCCGCCGCCTCGTCGCGGCGGAGCGGTTCCGGCGACGAGCGCGGCGGGAGCTGCGCGACGCCGTCAAGGAAGCCGCGGGCAGGGTCGCGGCAGGTCGTGCCCCGAGCTTCGACTACACACTCGGCCGCCTGCTCGACGCGCAGGCCGCGCTGGCCGACGAGGAGGCTTGTGTTTCAGAAACACAAGGCTTCTCCGGCTCGCGCTCACCTCCCGGCTAGCTGAGGACTTCGGCGGGGTAGCCGCGCTCGGCGAGCGCGGCTCGCAGCTCATCGCAGTGCGCCTCGTCGCGCATCGCCAGTGTCAGCTCGACCTCGGTCTGGCCGATTGGTAGCCGCATCCCCTCGCGGTGGTGCTCGACGGAGACGACGTTCGCACGCTCCTCGGCGACGAGCTGGAGCAACTTGATCAACTCGCCGGGGCGGTCGCCGAGCCGCGTCCGCACGACGAGGAATCTGCCAGCTTGCGTCAGCCCGTGGCGCATCACCTGGATCAGGAGCGTCGGATCGATGTTCCCACCCGAGAGCAGGACGCCGACCTCGTCCTCGCCGCCCGCCTTGCCGGCGAGCACCGCCGCGACCGAGGCCGCACCGGCACCCTCGACCAGCAGCTTCGTCCGCTCGAGCAGGAGCACGATCGCGTGGCTGATCTGGTCGTCGGACACTGTGACGACGTCGTCGAGCGTCTCGCCGAGGATCGCCGAGGTCAGCGTACCCGGCTGCTTGACGGCGATTCCCTCCGCAATCGTGTAGCGGTGCTCGGTGCCGCCGGCGAACGGGCACATGTTCTCGGCCTGGACGCCGACGAGCCGGACGTTGGGGCGCACGGAGCGGAGCGCGATCGCGATTCCGGCCGCCAGGCCGCCCCCGCCGATCGGAAGCACGAGTGTGCCCATGTCGGGCAGCTGCTCAGCCAGCTCGAGCCCGATCGTTCCCTGCCCCGCGATCACGCGCTCGTCCTCGAAGGCGTGGACGAACGTCGCGCCGATCGACTCCACGTACTCCTGCGCCGCCGTCATCGACTCGTCGAAGCCGGCACCTGCGAGCTCGACCTGGGCGCCGTAGTTGCGGGTCGCGTCCACCTTCGCCATCGGCGAATCCTGCGGCATGAAGACCGTCGCCGTGATCCCCGCTTCCCGCGCAGCCCATGCGACCGCCTGGCCGTGATTCCCGGCGCTCGCGGCGACGACGCCGGCGCCGCGCTCCTCCGGCGTCAGCGAGTGGATCGTGTTGACGGCGCCGCGGATCTTGAACGCGCCCGTGCGCTGCAGGTTCTCGGCCTTCAGCTGGACTGTCCGGCCGGCGAGCCGCGACAGTGTTTCGGAGGAATAGACCGGCGTCACGCGCGCGATTCCGGCGATGCGGGCCCGCGCCGCTTCGATTTCGGCGAGTGTCGGTGAGGCTGTGGTTTTCACGGCTTCCCGTCCTCCTCGTCGATGCCGTACACGCGCTCGAGGATCTCACGAACGGCCGAGAGCGGGTCGAGCTCGCGCGACTGGACCCGGTCGAGCAGGTGGGCGAGCTCGGGTTTCTCCGCCACCGTCGACTGGAGATGCGCCTTCGCGCGGCTCGTTGCCGCCGCGAACACCTCGCCCGCCAGATTCTTCCGCCGCCGGTCCTCGAGCAGGCCCTCCGACTCGAGAAAGGCGCGATGTTCCTCGATCTTGGTCCAGAGCTCGGGGACGTTCTCGCCGCGGACGGCCTCGGTCAGGACGATCGGCGGCCGCCAGGGGCGGTCGCGGTCGAGCGCGAGGATCGAACGGACCTCGTTCAGCATCGTCTTGGCGGCTGGGTGATCCATCTTGTTGACCGCGATCACGTCGGGAATCTCCATGATCCCGGCTTTCAACGCCTGAACGGAGTCGCCGGATCCGGGCATGAGCACCAGCAGCACCGTGTCCGCGATCCCGATCACGGCGACCTCGCTCTGACCCGCGCCGACGGTCTCGAGCAACACGACGTTCTTGCCCGCAGCGTCGAGTAGTAACGCAGCCTGCAGCGCGGCCTCCGAGAGCCCGCCGAGGTGGCCGCGTGTGCCCATCGAGCGGATGAACACGCCTGGGTCGAGGAAGTGGTCGGACAGCCTGATCCGGTCGCCGAGCAGGGCGCCCTGCGTGAACGGGCTCGACGGGTCGACGGAGATGACCCCGACGGTCGTCTCGCCCTCGCGCAGATGACGGACGAGCGCGCTGATCAGCGACGACTTCCCGACGCCCGGCGGCCCCGTAACGCCGACGACGAACGCCTTGCCGGTCTCCGGGTAGAGGTCACGGACGAGCTCGTACGCAATCGGGTCGCGGTTCTCGACCAGCGAGATCGCCCGGGCGAGCGCGCGTCGGTCGCCGCTGCGGACGCCGTCGGCGAGATCGTCCAGCGTCCATGGGCGGCGGCTGCTCACGCGAGCGCCTCCTCAGCCTCAAGCCGGCGTGGTGCGAGCACGACCGTCAACAGGGCGCCGAGGAGATACACGAGCGATGCCGCACCCCAAACCCAGCGGGCTCCGAACGCGTCCGTCAGCCAGCCGGCAGCGATCATCCCGAGGCCGAGCGTCGCGTAGCTCGTGGACATGATCACGGTGAACGCGCGCCCCCGCACCTCGTCCGGAGCTCCGCGCTGGATGAAGAGCGCGTTGCAGACGACTGCGGCGCCGTTGCCGAAGGACGCGATCACGACGGCCGGGACGGCGACGTAGATCGTCGAGGCGAGCGCGGCGATCGCATAGCCGCCCGCCATCACCGCGATCCCGTAGAAGTAGACCCGTCCGATCCCGAGCCGGTCGACGAGATGGCCGGAGACGAAGCTGCCGAGCGTGAGCCCGAGCCCGCTCGCGCCCAGGAGAATCCCGAAGCCGATGTTGCCGGCATCGAGCGAGACTTTCGCGAGCGCCACTTCGGCGACGTTGATCGCGCCGACGCCGAGCGTGACGACGTTCCAGACGATGAGCACAGTCAGGAGCGCGCGCGCCTGCACGACGGCCCGAAAGCCGTCGCCGATGTCGGCCCAGTGACCGCGGCTCTCGACGTGGCCCAACTGGAGCCGCCCAGCCGGGATTCGCGCGAGCAGGAGGGCGGAGATGACGAACGTGACCGCGTTCACCCAATAGGCGAGATCCGGCCCCCACGCGGAGAGGATCAGGCCGCCGATGACGGGCCCGATCATCCAGGTCAGGTTCTCGATCGTCTGCAGCAGCGAGGTGGCGGCGGGGAGCTGCTCGTCGTCGACGAGGTTCGGCATCCCGGCGTAGACCGCGGGCCTGAAGAACCCGGTGGCGACACCCTGGATCGCCGCAAGGACGATGATCATCGTCGCGCTGCCCGCGAACGGGAGCGCGCAGAAGACCGCGGCGCGCACAACGTCGGAGACGATCAGGAGGCGGCGCCGCGAGAGCCGGTCGATCAGCGGCCCGGCCAAGATCCCGATCAGGATGATCGGCAGGAATTCGACCAGCAGCAGCGCGCTGACCCACTTGCCCGACCCGGTGCGGTCGAAGACGTCGACCGTGAGCGCGACTGCAGCGAGATACGTCCCGGCTCCCGAGCCGAGGGTGGCGAGGAAGAGGCGCCTGAAGTCGGGCGCGAGGCGGAGGACAGCGAGGCTGAGGATGCGCGAGACGCTAACAGCAGGGCTTCAGAAGCCCGCGGCCATCATTCGCCCGGCGAGGAGCTTGCCGAAGGCGCGCAGCTCGCCGGTGGCGATGCCCGGCGACGGCGCGAACGTGAGGAAGCCCGCCTCGGCGCGTCCGCGCCCGACGACGACGATGTGGAGCGTCAGCGGCACAGTCACCGTCTGGCCGTTCTGCGTCACCGCCATCTTCACGTCGATCCGGAACGCGGCCGTGCGCGGCGCGAGCCGCGGAAACGCGATCCGGGCGTGGTTCACGACCGTGACCTTCGTCCCCGGCTCGGAGACCTCGCGCTCGAAGAACTGCGCCACACAACGCGCGAGCGCCGGCTTGACCGTCCGGGACCACGCCGCCGCTGCGTCCCGGCCGTTCATGTAGACGTCCGCGTACGAGAGCAGGGATGGGAAGCCGCCCGTTCGCTCGAACTCGGCCTCGGCGTCGCCGGTCAGTGTCAGGTCGGAGCCGTCGGGGTTGTAGAAGGAGCAGTTGAGCTCGGCGTCGTCGTTCGGCGTCGTCGTTCGCTTCCAGCCCGCCCTGAAGTCCGTCCGCTTCAGGACGATCGCCCCGGCTTTGCGTTCGTCGGCCGGCGTCAGCTGCCGCTTCGGATCGGTGTCCGCGGCGAGCGCCAGTGCCGGGACGGCAAGGACGACGAGAAGGACGAGAGCGAGCCGGCGGTTCACATTTGTAAATGTCGGCGGAGTCGGGCCTGGTCACATCACCCTTCCGGGTCATACGCGAGGTTCGGCCGCAACCAGCGCTCGGCGTCTGCGACGGTCGTCTGCTTGCGCGCCGCGTAGTCGGCGACCTGGTCGCGGCCGAGCCGGCCGACGGCGAAGTACTTCGAGCCCGCGTGGGCGAAATAGAGCCCGCTGACAGCGGCCGCCGGCGTCATCGCAAAGCTCTCCGTCAACTCGATCCCGGCCGAACCCGCTTCGAGCAGGCCGAACAGACGCCGCTTCTCGGAATGGTCCGGGCAAGCGGGGTAGCCGAAGGCCGGCCGGATGCCGCGGTAGCTCTCGGCGATCAGCTCCTCGCTCGTCGGCGCGGCCTCGGGCTCGTACCACTCGCGTCGCGCGCGCAGGTGCAGCCACTCGGCGAACGCCTCGGCGAACCGGTCTGCCAGTGCCTTGACCATGATCGCGCGGTAGTCGTCGTGCTCTGCCTGGTAGCGGGCGGCGAGCTCATCCGCACCATGAATCCCGACCGCGAAGGCACCGACATGATCCCCCGCCGGGGAGACGAAGTCGGCCAGCGAGCGGTTCGGTCGCGTGTCGCCCCAGTCCGACTGCTGGCGGAGCATCGGGAAGCGGTCGCCGGTCGTGAGCACGATGTCGTCGCCCTCTGCGTGAGCGGGCCAGAAGCCGTAGACGCCCTGGGCACGCAGCAGCCCGTCGCGAACGATTTCGTCCAGCTGCGCAATCGCGTCGTCGTAGAGCTCGCGCGCTGCCGGCTGGTCGAGAATCGCCGGAAACTTCCCCTTCAGCTCCCAGGCGTGGAAGAAGAACTGCCAGTCGATGAACGGCCGTAGCTCCGCGAGCGACGGCTCCACCGGTCTCATTCCGGTGAAGGCGGGCACGGGCAGGTCGTCGTAGGTGAGCGGCTGCCGGTTCGCGCGCGCCGCGTCGAGCGGCAGCAACGGCCGGCGCTCCTTCTCGGCATGCTGCACGCGCAGGCGCTCCTGCTCCTCGCGGTTGTCGGCGTCGAGCGTTACGCGACGGACGGGATCGAGCAGGTCGGAGACGACGCCGACGACCCGCGAGGCGTCGAGCACATGCACGGTCTCGCGGCCGTAGACGGGCGCGATCCGCACCGCGGTGTGCTGGCGCGACGTGGTGGCGCCGCCGATCAGGAGCGGAAGGCTCAGCCCACGCCGCTCCATCTCCTTCGCCACGTGCACCATCTCGTCCAGGGAAGGTGTGATCAGGCCCGAGAGGCCGACAGCGTCGGCGCCCGCCTCGACAGCCGTGTCGAGGATCGTGTCGCCCGGGACCATCACGCCGAGGTCGATCACCTCGTAGTTGTTGCAGCCGAGGACGACGCCGACGATGTTCTTGCCGATGTCGTGCACGTCGCCCTTGACGGTGGCGAGCACGATCGTGCCCTGGGCGCGGCCGTTGCCACCGGTCCGCTCCTTCTCCTCCTCCATGTACGGCTCCAGGTAGGCCACGGCGCGCTTCATCGCCCGGGCGCTCTTGACCACCTGCGGCAGGAACATCCGGCCGGAGCCGAAGAGATCGCCGACCACCTTCATCCCGTCCATCAGTGGACCCTCGATCACGTCGAGTGGCCGGGCGGCGACGGCGCGCGCCTCCTCGGTGTCCTCCTCGATGAAGTCGACGATCCCATGCACGAGCGCGTGCTCGAGCCGCTTCCCAACCGGCGCCTCGCGCCAGGAGAGGTCGAGCTCGCGCTTCGTCGCCGAGCCCTGCACCGTCGACGCGAATGCGACGAGGCGGTCGGTCGCATCCGGACGCCGGTCGTAAAGCACGTCCTGGACGTGCTCGAGCAGGTCGGGCGGGATGTCCTCGTAGACGACGAGCTGGCCCGCATTGACGATTCCCATGTCGAGCCCGGCGCGGATCGCGTCGTAGAGGAAGGCGGAGTGCATCGCCTCGCGGACGACGTCGTTGCCGCGGAAGGCGAAGGAGAGATTGGAGATGCCTCCGCTCGTCCGCGAGCCGGGGCAGCGCTCCTTGATCAGCGGCAGCGACTCGATGAACGCCTTCGCGAAGCCGTTGTGCTCCTCGATCCCGGTCGCGACCGCGAGGACGTTCGGGTCGAAGACGATGTTCTCGGGCTCCCAGCCATCGCCGACCAGGAGGTCGTAGGCGCGGCCGCAGATCTCGACCTTGCGTTCGACCGTGTCCGCCTGTCCGACCTCGTCGAACGCCATCACGACGACCCCGGCGCCGAAGCGGCGGACCCGGCGCGCCTGCTCGAGGAACGACTCTTCGCCCTCCTTGAGGCTGATCGAGTTGACGATCCCCTTGCCCTGGACGCACTTCAGCCCGGCCTCGAGCACGGAGAAGCGCGAGCTGTCGACCATGATCGGGATTCGCGCCACCTCGGGCTCGGTCGCGAGCAGATTGAGGAATGTCGTCATCGCCTGCTCCCCGTCGAGCAGGTCGGCGTCCATGTTGACATCGAGGATGTTGGCGCCGCCGCGCACTTGCTCGAGGGCGACGTCGACCGCGCCCTGGTGGTCCGCTGCCTCGATCAGGCGGCGGAAGCGCGCGGATCCGGTGACGTTCGTGCGCTCGCCGATCATCACGAAACCGGTGTCGGGCCCGATCTCGAACGGCTCCAGGCCGCTGAAGCGCGGGCCGGGAAGGGCGATCGGGGATCTGCCGCGGCGCCTGCCCGTCCACAGCGGCGGCGATCGCGCGCGACGTGCTCGGGCGTCGTTCCGCAGCAGCCGCCGACGATGTTGACGAAGCCGTCGCGGGCGAACGAGCCGAGCAGCTCGGCCGTGTCGTGTGGCTGCTCGTCGTAGCCGCCGAAGGCGTTCGGGAGGCCGGCGTTCGGATGGGAGCTCGTGTACGTGCCGGCGATCCGGGAGAGCTCGGCCACGTGCGGTCGCATCTCCTTGGCTCCGAGCGAGCAGTTGACTCCCACGATCAGCGGCTTCGCCTCGCTCGATCGAGTTCCAGAAGGCCTCGACCGTCTGGCCGGAGAGCGTGCGGCCCGAGAGGTCGACGATCGTGACCGAGATCCAGAGCGGCAACTCGGGCGCGACGTCCTTGGCCGCCGCGATCGCGGCCTTCGCGTTGAGCGTGTCGAAGATCGTCTCGATCAGGAGCAGGTCGACGCCGCCCTCCACGAGGCCGCGGATCTGCTCCGCATACGACTCGACCACCTGGTCGAAGGTGACGGCGCGGTAGGCCGGGTCGTCGACCTTGGGGGAGAGCGAGAGCGTCACGTTGAGCGGTCCGAGCGAGCCCGCGACGAAGCGGCCGCCGACCTCGTCCACCGCCTGTCGCGCCAGCCGCGCGCCGGCGACGTTCATGTCGTGCACGGCGCCCTCGAGCCCGTAGTCGGCCTGGCCGATCGAGGTCGCCGTGAACGTGTTCGTCGTCGTGATGTCGGCGCCTGCGGCGAGGTAGCGGCGGTGGATGTCGAGCACGACGTCCGGCCGGGTCAGGTTGAGCAGGTCGGGGTCGCCGGCGACGTCGCGCGGATGGTCGGCGAAGCGCTCGCCGCGGTAGTCGGCGTCCTCGAGCCCGGCGCGCTGCAGCATCGTCCCCCACGCGCCGTCGAGCACGAGGATCCGCTCGTGGAGAAGTGCTTCGAGTCTGTCGCGCGTGTCGCTCACGTGTCGCTCCCGTACCCAAAGAGGCGGGAGCCGAGGCTCGCGGGCTCTTTAGGCGTTTTTTAGCCTGGTCGCCAAGCTGCCTTCAAAGCTTTCCAGGTCGGTACAGGCTAGCAGCTCAGTAGCCGGAGAACTTGTCCGCGAGCAGCGCTCCTCGGGGATGCCCGCGCCCGTGAGCGAGTCGGCGACCGCCTCGGCCATCTGCGGGCGGGCCGGCGACGAGGAACACCTTCCCGTCGAGCCCGCCGACGAGCTCACCGAGCACGTCCGCGTCCAAGTGGCGTGTCTCGCCCGCCCAGCCCGGCTCGTCGGTCATCGTCAGGATCACGCGCAGCCCCTCGATCCGCTGCTCCAGCTTCTCCAGCTCGTCGAGGAACGCCGACGACTCGCGTGTCGCGGTTCGAGTAGACGAGCGTGACGTCGTACGGCAGCGACTCGTCGGCGATGTAGCGGAGCATCGAGCGGAAGACGGTGATCCCGATTCCGCCGGCGACGAAGACGTACTGCGCGCCCGTGTCCTCGGGCAGCAGGAACGAGCCCTTCGGCTCCTCGACCTGCACCTCGTCGCCCACCTCGAGCTCGGACAGCGTCCGCTTGAAGGCGGTGTCGCGGAGCCTCGTCGCGAGCCCGACGACGCCGCGCTCGGTAGGCGAGGTCGCGAGCGAGATGTGGCGGCGCAGCCCCTTCTCGTCGTCGTGGCCGCGGTCCGGCAGCTCGACCCAGAAGTACGAGCCCGGCCGGTAGTCCGGATAGTCCTCGACGGCGAAGAGGACGAAGACCGTGCCCTTCGCGACCTGCCGCTTCTCGGCGACGGTCGCCTTCATGGCCGCAGTCTACGGTCAGCCGGCGAAAACCACGCGCTCGGCGTGCTCGATCACTTCGGCGTGCGCCGGCGGCGTCCGCATCAGCTCCTCGATCCGCTCGAACGGCGGGCATCCCGCCGGCGCGCAGCCGCTCGATCGCGGCGTCGAGGTCGTACGGCGTGCGTCGCAGCTCGACGTCCGGGCCGAGCAGCGCCCAGTACGCGTATCCCGGCTCGGGCTCGTACGGCAGGCCGACGCTGCCCGGGTTGAGCAGCCGCGTCTCCCCCACGCGCCGGTCGTACTGCATGTGCGTGTGCGCGCTGACGATGCACGCGGCCGCCACGCCGGCCGTGAACTCGGCCACGCGCTCGGCCGGCGTCTCGACGGTGACGCACTCCTCGTCGCTGCGCGGCGAGCCGTGGCAGAAGAGCGTCGCCCCGAGCCCGTCGACCTCGACGGTCACGCTCGACTGCGTGCGCCTCGAGGTAGTCGCTCGAGCACGGCCCCGTCGTGCTGCTCGTGCTCCCAGACGCGCGATCTCCGAGTCGATCAGCTTCCGCTCGACGAGCTCCCGCTCCGAGTTGCCGCGCACGCAGAGCACGCGGTCCCGCCAGGGCTCGAGCAGCGCCACCGTCTCGAGCGGGAGCGGGCCCCAGGTGAGATCGCCGCACGAGACGATCAGGTCCGGCTGCTCACGCTCCAGCTCGGCGAGCACCGCCTCGAGCGCGACGGCGTTGCCGTGCACGTCCGCGAGCGCGGCGACCCGCATCGGCCGCTAGGTGCGGCCCGCGACCGTCAGCTGGTTCTCGGCGTGCAGGATCCGCTGCTCGAGCTGCCAGCGGTCGGCGTTCGACTCGCCGGCCTCGACCTTCTCCAGCTCCGCCTTCGCCGCCTCGAGCTGCGCCTGCGCGCGGGCGTCGTCGATCTGCTTCACGTCGACGGCGTCGTCGACGAGCGCGATCGCGCTGTCGAGCTCGACCTTGAAGAAGCCCGGGCCGGTCGCGAACTCGAGCACGTCCTCGCTGGCGCGATCGCGGTAGATCCGCATCGAGCCGGCCTTCAGCGTCGCGACGAGCGGCGCGTGCCGCGCGAGCACGCCGATCTCGCCCGCCGCGCCGGGGACGATCAGCATCTCCGCCTCGCCCCGGAAGGCCTCGCCCTCCGGGGTCACGAGCGCGACGTCGAACTTCGGGTGCGTCTCGGCCAACGCTACGCCGCCGCTGCGGTCTTCTCGGCCTTGGCGACGGCGCCCTCGATCGTGCCGACCATGTAGAAGGCCGCCTCGGGCAGGTCGTCGTGCTTGCCCTCGATGATCTCGCGGAAGCCCTTGATCGTGTCCTCGAGCTTGACGTACTCGCCCGGCGTGCCGGTGAACTGCTCGGCGACGAAGTTCGGCTGCGAGAGGAACCGCTCGACCTTGCGGGCGCGCGAGACGACGAGCTTGTCCTCGTCCGTCAGCTCGTCCATGCCGAGGATCGCGATGATGTCCTGCAGGTCCTTGTAGCGCTGGAGCACCTGCTGCACCGACGTCGCGACCGCGTAGTGCTCGTCGGAGACGATCCCGGGCTGCAGCGCGCGGGAGGTCGAGTCGAGCGGGTCGACGGCCGGGTAGATCCCCTTCTCGACGATCGCGCGCGAGAGCACGGTCGTCGCGTCGAGGTGGGCGAACGTGTTCGCCGGGGCCGGGTCGGTGAGGTCGTCGGCGGGCACGTAGATCGCCTGCACCGAGGTGACCGAGCCGGTGCGCGTCGAGGTGATCCGCTCCTGCAGCTGGCCCATCTCGGTGGCGAGCGTCGGCTGGTAGCCGACGGCGCTCGGCATCCGGCCGAGCAGCGCCGACACCTCGGAGCCCGCCTGGACGAAGCGGAAGATGTTGTCGATGAAGAGCAGCGTGTCCTGGCCCTGGTCGCGGAAGTACTCGGCCATCGTCAGGCCGGAGAGGCCGACGCGCAGGCGCGCTCCCGGCGGCTCGTTCATCTGGCCGTAGACGAGCGCGACCTTGTCGATCACCTCGGACTCGGTCATCTCGAGGAAGAGGTCGTTGCCCTCGCGGGTGCGCTCGCCGACGCCGGCGAAGACGGAGACGCCGCCGTGCTGGCGGGCGATGTTGTGGATCAGCTCCTGGATCAGGACGGTCTTGCCGGTGCCGGCGCCGCCGAAGAGGCCGATCTTGCCGCCCTTGACGTACGGGGCGATCAGGTCGACGACCTTGAGGCCGGTCTCGAAGATCTCGATGGTCGGCGAGAGGTCGCGGAAGGTCGGCGGGTCGCGGTGGATCGACCAGCGCTCGACGTCCTTGCCGGCGGCCTCCTTGTTGTCGATCGGCTCGCCGATCACGTTCCAGATCCGGCCCAGGGTCGCGTCGCCGACGGGGACGGAGATCGGCGCGCCGGTGTCGACGACGTCGACGCCGCGCGCGAGGCCGTCGGTCGAGTCCATCGCGACCGCGCGGACGCGATCGTCGCCGAGGTGCTGCTGCACCTCCGCGATCAGCGTCCTGCTGCCGCCGTCGCCGGTCGGCACCTGGATCGCGAGCGCGTTGTAGATCTCCGGCAGCTCGTCCGGGAAGACGGCGTCGATGACGACGCCCTTGATCTCGACGACCTTGCCTGCGGTTCCCTGCGCGTGCTCAGACATGACTCTCCTGGGAAAAGATTTCTTGAGGAAGTGCGACGCGCGGCGCCGCAAACGCGCTCGCAGTCTAGCGGAGCGCCCGTTCAGGCAGGTCGGTTGCCGAACGAGCCGGACGGCCTGCCGGCTGCCGTGAGTCCGCTCAGACTCGCTTCCCGGCGCAGGAGCCGGAGCGTGCGCAACTCCGCGTCCGCGACGTCCGCCGGTGTCGGCTCTCGAGGAGCTCGCGGGCCGTTTCGCGTCGTCCACATACGGCGTCCTGGCGGCGATCCCGAGGGACATCGCCGCCACCGCCACCACCGACGCGACTGCCCGGAGGCGGGCTGCCGGCCGAGCGTCGCGCCGGTGCTGCGGGCAGCGACGAGGCGGCGCGCGGAACGCTCGGCGGCGGCGGTCCGCAGCTCTGCCGCGATCGCGGCGACATCGCCGGCGAACGACCGACAGGCCGCGCAGCGTGCGAGATGTGCGTCGAGCAGCCGGCGCTCGAGCACGGCCAGCTCACCGTCCGGCGCCAGCGCCGCCCAGGCGCGTGTTCGCTCGCAGCGGCTCTCTCGCGTCGACGCGGTCACAGCAGCCGCGCGTTCGAGTCGACCGCAGCGCCGAGCGCCAGCAGCAGGATCCCGGCGACGACGAGCAGCCCCGTCATGTTGAAGGACTCCTCCTGCTCGTCGCCGGACGCGACGCGCACTCCGCGCGGAACGCGGAGCCCGACCATCCCCTCCTCGTTCGCGACCCGGAAGATCGCCCCGGTTGCCGACGAAGAAGCCGCCGAGCAGCAGCGCGGAGCCGACGAGGTAGAGACCGACGGCGACGCGAGCGGCTCGGCGAGGCGCCCAGGAGCAGCCCGAGTAGCAGCGAGAGCAGCGCCGTCCCGCCCGACGATCGCGGCCAGCAGCGTGAGGAAGCGGCGTGCGGCGGCGGCGAGCATCGCCCTATCCCCGTCGCCACCGCTTCCTCGTCCGCCCGGCGGATCTCGTCGCCGGACAGCGGCCAGCGCTCGAGCGGGTAGTGGCACGCCGCGCGCTGCCGCTGCGCCGAAGCTGCGGAGCTCCGGCTCGTCGACATCGCAGCGGCCCGGGCCGGAAGCGCGGGCAGCGCGGGTGGAAGCGGCACGCCTCGGGCGGATTGATCGGGTTGGGCACGTCGCCCTCGAGCACGATCGGGCGCCGCAGGCGGCCGAGCTCGGGGTTCGGAATCGGCACGGCCGAGAGCAGCGCGCCCGTGTAGGGATGCTTCGGCGCGCGCGTAGAGCTGAGTCCGGTCGGCGATCTCGGCGACCTTGCCCAGGTACATCACGAGCACGCGGTCGGAGATGTGGCGGACGACATTGAGGTCGTGCGCGATGAAGACGTACGTCAGCCCGAGAGTCGCGCTGCAGGTCCTTGAGCAGGTTGAGGATCTGCGCCTGCACGGAGACGTCGAGCGCGGAGACCGGCTCGTCGCAGACGATCAGCTTCGGGTTGACCGCGAGCGCGCGGGCGACGCCGATCCGCTGCCGCTGCCCGCCGGAGAACTCGTGCGGGAAGCGGTTGTAGTGCTCCGGATTCAGCCCGACGACGTCGAGCAGCTCCTGGACGCGACGCTTGATCTCGGCCGGCGTCCCGATCTTGTGCACCTGCAGCGCCTCGGCGACGATGAAACCGACCCGCTTGCGCTGGTTCAGGCTCGCGTACGGATCCTGGAAGATCATCATCAGCTCGCGGCGGATCGGGCGCATCTCCGTCCGGTTCAGGTGGGTGATGTCGCGACCGGCGAACGTGATCCGGCCGCTCGTCGGGTCGAGCAGGCGCATCAGGCAGCGTGCCATCGTCGACTTGCCGCACCCGGACTCGCCGACGACGCCGAGCGTCTCCCCCTGCTTGACCGTGAAGCTGATCCCGTCGACTGCCTTGACGCTCGCGACCTGCTTCTGGAAGACGATCCCGCGCGTGACCGGGAAGTGCTTGACGAGATCCTCGACGACGAGCAGGTCCTCGCCTCCGGCCACTAGGACGCCTCCGCGAGCGGTGCCTGCTGAGCGAGCTTCTGGACCTCGCGATCCTTCGTCTCCTCGTCGAGGTGGCAGGCCTGCAGGTGCTGCGGCGAGTTCGAGACGGGCAGCAGCTCCGGCACGACCGTGTTGCAGACGTCGAGCACGTAGGGGCAGCGTGGATGGAAGCGGCAGCCGCCCGGCGGCTTCAGAGCGACGGCGGCGAGCCCTGGATCTGGACGAGCCGGTCGACGTCCGCGTCGAGCCGAGGCAGCGAGCCGAGCAGGCCCCACGTGTACGGGATGGTGCGGCCGCGTGAAGATCTCGTCGACCGACCCCTCCTCGGCGACCTTGCCGGCGTACATGACGACGACGTCGTCCGCGACCTCGGCGACGACGCCGAGGTCGTGCGTGATCATGACGATCGCGGTCTCGAACTCCTCCTGGAGGCTCGTCATCAGCCGCAGGATCTGCGCCTGCGTCGTCACGTCGAGCGCGGTGGTCGGCTCGTCGGCGATCAGCAGGTCGGGCTCGTTGATCAGCGCCATCGCGATCATCACGCGCTGGCGCATGCCGCCCGAGAACTGGTGCGGGTAGTCGTCGATGCGCCGGTCGGCGCGCGGGATCCCGACGGCTTTCAGGAGCTCGAGCGCGCGCAGCTTCGCGTCGCGGGTCGTCACGTCTCGATGCAGCATCACCGCCTCGACGAGCTGCTTCCCGATCGTGTGCACCGGGTTCAGCGACGTCATCGGATCCTGGAAGATCATCGCGATGTCGTTGCCGCGGAGCGCGCGCAGGCTGCGCGGGCTCATCTGCAGCAGGTCGCGCCGTTGAAGAGCGCCTCGCCCGTCGGAGACCGTGTTGCGCGGGTTGTTCAGGCCCATGATCGTGAGGCACGTGACGCTCTTGCCGCAGCCCGACTCGCCGACGATCCCGAGCGTCTTGCCCTTCTCGACCGAGAAGCTGACGCCGTCGACGGCCTTGACGATGCCGTCGTCCGTGCGGAAGCTCGTCCGCAGCTCCCTGACTTCGAGCAGCGCGTTCACGCCCGTGGCCGCCTTTCGCTCCCGCCGCGGCGGCACCGCGACTGGCCGCTCCGCGACGCGAGCGGCGCCCAGGGACGTGAGCGACATCAGTTGAGTCGGATCCGCGGGTCGACGACGGCGTAGAGCAGGTCGACGATCAGGTTGATGAGGATGATGCACAGGGTCGAGAAGACGACGATCCCCTGGATCACGGGCAGGTCGAAGTTCTCGTAGCTCTGCAGCACCTGTCTGCCGAGGCCGGGGAGCGAGTAGATCGACTCGGTGAAGATCGCGCCGCCGAGCGCGATCCCGATGTCCATGCCGAGGATCGTGACGATCGGCAGCATGCTGTTCCGGAGGATGTGCGAGCGGATCACCTGGCGCTCGGGCGCGCCCTTGGCGCGCGCGGTGCGGACGAAGTCCTCGTTCATCGTCTCCATCACGTTCGCCCGGATCAGGCGCACGTAGAGCGCGGCGAAGAGGATCGCGAACGTGCTCCAGGGCAGGAGCATGTGGTAGGCCCACTGCACCGGGCCGCCGTGCTCCTGCGACGGGTTGAAGAAGTCGGCGTAGCCGGTGATCGGCGTCAGCTCGAGCTTGAAGCCGATGAAGTAGGCGAAGATCAGCCCGATCCAGACCGGGTGCGCCGAGAGCCCGATCAGGACGAAGACCATGCCGGCGCGGTCGATCAAGGAGCGTGGCCGGAGGCGCCGAGATGATCCCGATCGGAATCGAGAGCGTCAGCCAGAAGATCGCGCCGCCGAAGACGAGCGCGGCCGTCACGGGCGCCGCCCGGAGGACGATGTCGTTGACGTCCTGGCGGTTGACGAACGACTCGCCGAGCGACTGCTCGCCGACGAGCTGCCAGAGGAAGCGGCCGTACTGCTGCCAGACCGGCTCGTCCAGGTGCAGGCGCTCGGCGACACGCTGGACGTCCGCCGGCGTCGCGCCCTGGCCGGCTGCGAGCCGCGCCGGGTCCGACGGCGTCACGTAGAAGATCACGTACGTGACGATCGTGACGGCGAGGAAGAGGACGATCGCCCAGAGAACTCGTCTGATCAGGTACTGGAGCAGGTCGGGCCTTTCGCGGGTCGGGGCATGAGGCCGGGCGGGGCGCCGTGAACGCCCCGCCCGAGCTGTGGTCGGCCTACTTGATCGCGAGCGCGTTGATGACCGCGCCGGCGTAGACCGGGTGGTGGATGTAGTTGGTGATGCGTGAGGACACGAACTCACGGGAGTTCGGGGTCGCGAATGGCGCCCACGGGGCCGCGTTCCGCATGATGTCGACGTCGAGCTTGCCGTACGACGAGTAGCGGTTCGTGCCCGAGAGCTTCGCGAAGTCGTTCATCTGCTTGTTGAAGCGGGCGTCGTTGAAGTACGAGTAGTTGTTGTTGTTCGACTCCTGGATGTTGTTGCCGTCGAGCAGCACGTTGATGAAGTCGAACGGGTCCGGGTAGTCGGCCACCCAGCCGCCGACGTACGCGTCGAAGTCGGCACCGCGGGTGCCGACCGTGCGAAGGGCGACCGCGAACGGCAGCGGCCTCGTCTCCGCCTTCAGCCCCATCTGCTCGAGGTTGAACTTGAGCACCTGGGCCTGCGCGGTGCGCAGCGCCGTCGTCGAGTGGATGATCGTGACCGTGTTTCCGGCTCCGCCGCTCAGCTGGCGGGCTCGCGCCGGGTCGGCGCCCTTGATCGGGTACAGATTCGCCTCGCGGTAGCCCTGCAGGCTCGGCGGCAGGATCTGATCCGTCCGCTTGCCGTAGAACTTGCCGGAGACGCGCACCATCGCCGGGCGGTCGATCGCGAAGTTCGCCGCCTTGCGGATGTTGACCCGGTTGAACGGCGCCCGTGACGTGTTCAGCGCCACGTAGCCGACGCCCATGTACGAGTTGACGAAGTAGCGGCCGTTGCCGCCCTTGCGGACGCCGAACTGCTGCGCGAGGTCGGCGTGCGCGGTCGGCGGGACGCCCGAGGCGTCGTAGTCGGCCTGTCCGGCGCGGATCTGGAGCAGGCTCTGGTTCTGGTCCGTGTTGACCGTGTAGACGATCCGGTCGGCGTTCGCGGGGCGGGAGCCCTTGTAGTTCGGGTTCCGCGCCAGCGTCAGCGACTGTCCGATCGCGCGGCTGACGATCCGGTACGGGCCTGCCGACGGGTAGACGGAGATGCCCTGCGCGTCGATCGCCATGCTCGGCTTGACGGCGCCGAAGAACGGCATCGCCAGCTCGGCGAGGAAGGTCGGGTTCGCCTGCCGGAGCTTTACCACGAGCGTCTGGCCGTTGGCGGTGACACCGCTGACGGAACGGGCCTTGCCCTGGTTGCGCTCGTCGGCCCCAACGACGTCGTGCAGGAACGCGATCGCAGGCGACGCCTGCTGCGGGTCGGCTGCACGCTCGATCGCGCGCTTGAAGGCAGCGGCGGTGACGGCCGAGCCGTCGCTGAACTTGAGCCCGCTGCGGACCGTGAAGGTGTACGTCTTTCCGTCGCGCGAGACGCGCGGGAAGCCGGCGGCCGCCTCCGGAACGAGCCGCGTGCCCTCAGGCGCCGGCTTGTCCGGGTAGTTCAGCAGCGTGATGTTGACGGCGTAGAGCATCTGCCAGCCGATCGCGTCATACGCCATCGCGGGGTCGGTGAACTCGAAGTCGGTGGTCGAGACGTTCAGGCGCAGCGTGCCGCCGCGCTTGGCCTCCCCCGAGCTCGCCCGCTGCGAACTCGCGCTCGCCGCACCGGCGAAGCTGGACGCCATGAGCAAGCCGACCCCGATCGCCGCCATCGCGAGCGAGAGCGTGAGCCTCCTGTGCATCAGATTCCTTCCGTCGACGTTGCCATCGCTCGCTGTGACGAGAGCTGGGACGGAATGTTAGTAATACTAAAAAAGTGATTCTCTACAGTTAACTACGAGCGTACGCTCCTGGGATCGAAGGCATCGCGCAGCCCGTCGCCGAGCAGGTTGAAGGCGAGCGTCGTCAGCAGGATCGCGAGCCCTGGCCAGACCATCAACCACGGCTGGCTCAGGTAGTAGTTCGGCCCTTCGGCGAGCAGGTTCCCCCAGCTCGCCGTCGGAGCGGGGATGCCAAGGCCGAGGAACGAGAGCCCAGCCTCGGCGATCACGTTCGTTGCGACGATCAGCGTCGAGAAGACGATCAGCGGTGCGACCAGGTGTGGCAGCAGATGAGAGCGCATGATCCGCCAGTCGCTGGCGCCGGTCATCCGGGCCGCCTCGATGAACTCCTTCTCGCGGAGCGAGAGGATCTGGGAACGGATGATCCGGGCCGGGTAGAACCAGCCGAAGATCCCGAAGATCATCACCAGCGTGAAGACGCCGGGATGGAGCAGCCCTCCGAACGTGATCTTGTTCAGCTGCTCGCCTACGGTCGCCGCGACCGCGATCACGAAGAGCAGGTACGGGAACGCCATCACGATCTCGGTCAGGCGCGAGACGACCGTGTCCGCCGTGCCGCGGTAGAAGCCGGCGATCAGGCCCATGATCAGCCCGATCGAGACGGACAGGAGCGTGGCCAGGAGCGCCACCTCGAGCGACGTCTGTGCGCCGTAGAGGAGGCGCAGGAACATGTCCCGGCCGAGCTGCGAGTCGGCACCGAGGATGTAGAGCGTGTCGTTCCACTCGCCGGGCGCACCCGGATAGGGCTCGGTCGTCACGGTCGTCCAGGGACCGACCGGGAGCTGCGAGGAGGGGTCGAGACCGCCGGAGGTGTTGACGTCGTTCGGCCCGTGGCCGAGCGCCCGCTCGGCGAGCGGGGCTCCGACGAAGGCGACGAGGAGCAGAACGATGATGAAGATCCCGCCGGCGATCGCGACCCGGTCGGCACGCAAGCGGAGCCAGACCTGCTCCCAGTAGCCCCGCGCCTTGATCTCATCGACCTCGCCGAGCTCGCCGTGCGTCTCGACCGCGACGGACGCCGCCAGCCCCGCGCCGGACGAGAGCAGATCGGAGCGCTTCGTCGCCGCCACGCCACCTTAGACGTGGCATACGTAAGTTTAGTTAGATCGAACTGGGGTCAGAGAACAGTAGGCCTAGATCGGCCGCGTGACGCTGCCGGGCTTCGTCGGCCGGAAGCGGGTGCTCCCGACCTTCTCGTTCTCGACCCGGCGGGCGATCAGCTCGACCTCCCGCTCGGCAGCCTGGTTCGCAAAGTTGGTCACGCGCGGCAGGTCGAACGAGTCGCCGTCGCTCGCGGACAGCGGCGCGCGCGAGGCGACGCCGAGCGCCATCACAGCGACTGCGGCAGCGGCACCGACGGCACGGACGCGGGCGTAGACAGGGCGCCGGCGCCAGACCGGGACAACGAGCGGTCGCTGCAGCGGTTGGAGCTCGGCGGCCCGCAGCTCGGCCGCGACTGCCGCCACCTCGACGGCGAAATGGCCGCAAGCTGCGCACCGCTGCAGGTGCGCGTCGAGCAGCTTTCGCTCGAGCTCGGAAAGCTCGCCGTCCGGCGCGAGCGCCGCCCATGTTCGGGCGCGCTCACACAGGACTCCGTTCGGGTGTCCCACCATGGTCATTCTGACGTGTGTTATCGACCGGAAGTTAGGGAGGCTCAAGTCCTCTCGCTACCATTGCCCCCGTGTTGCGGCCGGTCCTGATCGTTCTCGTGCTCCTCGCGGCGCTGCTGCTCGCCGGTTGCGGGGGCGACGAGGCGTCCCAGGAGGAGTTTGCGAGCGCCATGGTTTCGGCCCGGAACGACACCGATGCCGGCCTTGCCCAGATCGTCCAGGCATCGTCGTGGGACGACCTGACGGCGCGGATGAAAGTGGCCGCCGTCGAGGTACGCGGCGCTGCCGGCGATGTCCGCAAAGCTGACGCGCCGGACGACCTCGAGGACGAGCGGGACCTGCTCGCCGAGCGCCTGATCGCGCTCTCCGACGAGATCATCTCGACGGTCGAGACGTTCGAGGCGTTCCCGGATCAGACGTCGGCGACGCGGGCCTTGAACTTCGAGCAGTGGAACGCCGTGCAGGCGTCGCTGGCCAGCCTTCGCCGCGAGGGCATCAAGGTGCAAGCGCTCGAACGGCACAAGCCCGAGCTGCAGCGGCAGTAGCGACGCGTCGCTAGATCGTCGCCGTCGGTGCCTCGGCGGGAGCGTCGTCGGCCGACAGTTCGAGCGGCCGCAACAATTCGGCGAAGTGGCAGGCGGAGAGCAGCTCCGGCCGTGCCGGGTCGTGCGCCACGAGCGGCGGTTCCTGCTCGGAGCAGATCTCCTGCGCCTTCCAGCACCGCGTCCGGAAGCGGCATCCAGACGGCGGGTTCGCGGGGCTCGGCACGTCGCCCTCGAGCACGATCCGGCTGCGCTTGCCGCGCTGCTGGGGCGACTCGATCGGGACGGCCGAGAGCAGCGCCTGCGTGTAGGGGTGCATCGGCTCGCGGTAGATGTCGTCGCGCGGCCCGACCTCCACGATCTTGCCGAGGTACATCACGGCGATCCGGTCCGAGACGTGCCGGACGACGGAGAGGTCGTGCGCGATGAACATGTACGTGAGCCCGAAGTCGTTCTGCAGGCTCGCGAGCAGGTTGACGACCTGCGCCTGGATCGAGACGTCGAGCGCCGAGACGGGCTCGTCGAGCACGATCAGCGACGGGTTGAGCGCGAGCGCGCGGGCGACGCCGATGCGCTGGCGCTGGCCGCCCGAGAACTCGTGCGGGAAGCGGTTGCCGTGCTCGGGGCTGAGGCCGACCGTCCGCAGCAGCTCGGCGACGCGCTTCTTGCCCTCGCCGCCGTAGATGTTGTGGATCCGGAGCGGCTCGGCCACGATCTCGCTCACGGTCATGCGCGGGTTCAGCGACGCGTACGGATCCTGGAAGACGATCTGGATCTCGCGGCGCACCGGGCGCATCGCGCGCCGCTTGAGGTTCGTGATGTCGCGGCCGTCGAAGACGATCGAGCCGGACGTGGGCTCGATCAGCTTGATGATCGTGCGGCCGAGCGTCGTCTTGCCGCAGCCGGACTCGCCGACGACGCCGAGCGTCTCGCCCCTCCGGACCGAGATGTCGACACCGTCGACTGCTCGAACGGCGCCGACGGTGTGCTTGAAGACGCCGGCCTTGATCGGGAAGTGCTTGACGAGCCCTTCGACCCGGAGCAAGGCGTCTTCGGACGCCATCACCGGCGAGTCGTCCGGCGCCGGGCTCTGGAGCCACCCGCTGTTGCCCTCCTCGCCGGTGACCTCCTCGGTGTCGCTCATGTCCCCTCCTCCAGCGCAGCCGCGCCGGCGACGACGTGCGCCTCGGCGAGCTCTTCCGCGTAATGGCAGCGTGACACATGCGGCGCGCTGTCGCCGATCTGGCGCAGCTCGGGAATGTCGGTGCGGCACGGCAGCCGTCCACGCGAGAACGTGCAACGCGGATGGAAGGCACAACCCGGCGGCGGCGCGATCATGCTGGGCGGCTGCCCCGGGATCGGTTGCAGCCACTCCTGCTCGGCGTCGAGACGGGCAAGGCTGTTCATCAGGCCGACCGTGTACGGATGCCGCGGCTCGCTGAAGATCGTGAAGACGTCGGCAAGCTCGACGACCCGGCCGGCGTACATGACGACGACGCGGTCGGCGAGCTCTGCGATCAGGCCGAGGTCGTGGGTGATCAGGACGATTGCCGCGTGCGTCTCCTCGCGGGCCGCCTTGAGCACCTCCACGATCTGGGCCTGGATCGTGACGTCGAGCGCAGTCGTCGGCTCGTCGGCGATCAGGACGCTCGGGTTGTTCGCGATCGCCATCGCGATCATCGCGCGCTGGCGCATACCGCCCGAGAACTCGTGCGGATACTGGGCGATACGGCGCTCGGCGGAGGGGACGCCGACCACCTCGAGCAGCTGGATCGCGCGCTTCTCCGCGTCGTGGGCGCTCATGCCGTCGTTGTGGGCGAGGAGTGCCTCGCTGATCTGGTTCCCGACCGTCAGCACCGGATTCAGCGACGTCATCGGATCCTGGAAGATCATCGCCATGTCGCCGCCGCGAAGGTCGCGCAGCTTCTTCTGCGACATCTTGAGCAGGTCGTCGCCCTTGTAGATCGCCTCGCCCTTCGGAATCCGGCCCTGCGGCGAGAGCCCGAGGATCGAGAGCATCGAGACGCTCTTGCCCGAGCCGGACTCACCGACGATCCCCAGCACCTCACCGGGCATCAGGTCATAGCTGACGTCGGTGACCGCCTGGACGATTCCGTCCTCGGTGTTGAACTCGACTGTCAGATCGCGAATCGAGAGAATCGGGTCAGGCACGAACTCTCCGCTGGGTCGGGTCGAGCGCGTCGCGCAGTCCGTCGCCGATGAAGTTGATGCAGAGCGCGATGAGGACGATGACCAGACCCGGGAAGGTCACGAGCCACCACTTCTCGAAGCCCTCGCCCTGGCCGTCGTCGATCAGGGTCCCGAGCGACGGGTTGGGGGGCTGGATCCCGAAACCGAGGAAGGAAAGCGCCGCCTCGATCAGGATCGCGGCTGCGATGATCAGCGTCGTGTTGACGATGATCGGTCCGAGCGCGTTCGGGAGCATGTGACGCAGGATGATTCGCGCATCGCCGGCGCCGCTTGCCTTCGCGGCTTCGACGTACTCCTTCTCGCGGAGGGAGAGGAAGACGCCGCGGACGATACGGGCGATCCCCGTCCAGAGCAGGAGCGCCAGGATCACGCCGACCTTGAGCGGGTCGCCGTTGCCGAAGAACGTGGCCGCGGTCAGCAACACCGCGAGGCCGGGCAGCGTCAGGATCAGGTCGGTGAAGCGCATCAGGAGGTTGTCGGTCGCGCCGCCGTAGTAGCCGGCGAGCGAGCCGATCGTCGTTCCGATCGTCGTCGAGAGGAAGGCGACGAAGAATGCGACCCAGAGCGACGTGCGCAGGCCGAAGATGACCCGGCTGAGATAGTCGCGGCCGAGCAGATCGGTGCCGAAGAGGTGCTTGTCCTTCGTCGTCGGCGGTGAGGTGATGTTGAAGAGGTCGAGCTCGTCGAAACCGTACGGCGCCACGCGCTTCGCGAAGATGGCGACGAGGGAGATCAGGAAGAGCACGATCAGGCTGACCACCGCCAGCCGGTGGCGGAAGAAGCGGATGCGCGCGTAGGCCCACTGGCTGCGCGCCTTCGGCTCGACGCCGGCCTGCTGCGCGATGAGATCGGCGGCCGGGACCTCGGCGAGCTCGCTGGGGCTCATCGCGAGCGCCGGCGAGAGCGGGGCGATCGGCTCCTCGGGCACAGCGACGGAACCGGGGTGGCCGTGCGCAGAGGCCGGCTGGCCGACGCTGTAGGAGTTGAGCGGGACGTCTTCCCGGTCGTGCGCCCGCGTATCGTCTCCCGGCGCGTGCTCAGTCATAGCGCACGCGTGGGTCGAGCAGGCCGTACGCGATGTCGGCGATCAGGTTGAAGATGATGATCATCACGGCGGTGACCATGAGGAAGGCCATCACCGGATATGGGTCATTGCTGAAGAGTCCATTCACGAAGTAGAGCCCCATGCCGTCGAGCGAGAAGACGGTCTCGGTGATAATGGCGCCGCCGAGCAGTGTGCCGAAGTCGAGCGCGACCAGCGTGACGAGCGGGATCAGCGCGTTCCGGAGCGCGTGCTTCATCATCACCTTGCGCTCGTTCAGACCCTTGGCGCGGGCGGTCCGCACGTAGTCGGAGTTGATCACCTCGAGCATGGCGGCGCGCATGTAACGCGAGTACCCGGCGATCCCGGCGACCATGAGCACGAAGATCGGCAGCGCCAGATGGTGTGCCCGGTCGATCCAGAAATGAATTCCGGTGCCCGGGTCGACCGAGTTCAAGTTCGCGATCGGGAATAAGCGGTGCCCGGTACGCTCATAGATCTGGACCACGGCGACCTGGCACATCAGCGCCAGCCAGAACACGGGCGTCGCGAGACCGAGGAAGCTGAACGTCGTCATCGTGTAGTCGAAGCCGGAGTACTGCCTGATCGCGGAGTAGACCCCGATCAGGACGGCGAAGAAGACGATCAGTATCTGCGCCATGATCACGAGCTGCAGCGTGTTCTTCATCACGCGCCAGAGCTCGGGGAGGATCGGGCGGTTGTCGAGGAGCGTCGAGCCGAACTGGTTCGTGACCGCGTCCTGGACCCAGTAGAGATAGCGCTTCGGAATCGGGTCGTCGAGGTGCTTGCGATCGATCACGTTCTGCACCGTCAGCTCGGAGACGTTCGGTGAGATCCGGAGGCCGGCGAGCGGGTCGCCGGAGACGGTCACGAACGTGAAGACGAGGAAGCTCGCCAGCACCAGCACAACGGCGCTGTAGAGCAGTCGGCGGATGATGTAGGTGAGCACGTAGGGGTCGAATCCTAGGTGATGGGCCCCGCCTCCGCCTAGGGCGGAGGCGGGACCCCAGGTCGTCTCCGTTTTAACTGACGGAGACGAGTGAGACGGGTGTTACTGGGTCGTCCAGTCGGAGATGTTCCAGGGAGCACCCTCCTGCGTCGGGTTGACCGCAGGACCCTTCACCTTGTTCGCGCGGATCACGTACAGCGGCCGGGCGAACATCGGGATCGAGGGAATGTCCTTGACCATGTACTTCAGCTCGGCTGCGTTCAGCAGCTCAGCCCGCTTCGCGGCGTCGAGCGTGGTCGAGACCTGGTTCAGGACCTTCGACAGTGCCTGGTTGCAGTAGGCGCCGTCGTTCTGGTCGCCACCGCAGCCGTAGATGTCCTTCGCCGTGATGTTCGTGGTCGGCGAGCCGACCCATGCGAACAGCATCAGGTCCCAGTCCCGCGAGGGCAGCGTCGTGCCGAACAGCACACCACTGGTCTGGAAGCGGGCCACCAGCTCGATGCCGACGGACTTCAGCTGCCGCTGGATGATCTCGTACGTCAGGGCGCGGAGCTGGTTGCCCGTCGTCGTGTGGAACCGGAACGACAGCTTGCCGACGTTCGGGCACGAGAAGATCTTGTCGTTGCCCGCGCTCGGCTTGTCCGGACCACCGGTGCAGCCGTGACCCTTGAGCGTGCTGATCACCTTGGCCTGGTTGAACTGCCACGCGGCGAAGTTCCGCTTGTACGGGAGCTCGAACGGCTTGTAGATGAGGCTCTGAAGCGCCGGCAGGCCCTTCGAGATCTCACCGTAGAGCGCGCCCGCGACCTGTGACCGGTTCATGCCCTGGAGCATGGCCTGCCGCACCCACGGCTGCTTCAGGGCCGGATGCCCGTCCTTGCCGAACTGGAAGTCGATGTGCTCGTAGGTGTAACCGACCTTCGTGTCGACCTTGAACTTGCTGTCCTTCATGAAGTCGGCGATCTGGAGCTGCGGCTGCGGGTCGGCAACCTGACCCTCGCCGGCCTTCAGCGCCTGGAACCGCGAGTTCGTGTCGAGGATGTACCGGAACACCATCCGGTCGAGCTTCATCGCCGTGCTGGCCTTGTACTTCGGGTTCTTGACGACCGTGAGCTGGACGCCCTTCTGCCAGCTGGAGAACTTCCACGGGCCGCTCGAGACCGGAAGCGAGTTCAGGAACATCTCGTTCATGTTCTTGCCCTTGACGATGTGGGCCGGGTACGGGCCGCCCGAGACCAGGGCCTCCCAGTCCGCGTACACCTTCTTGAAGACGACCGTGACCGACTTGCTGTTGCCGCGCGTCACGCTCTTGATGTCCTCCCAGCCGCTGCGGCTGATCGGGTTGTGCTTCGGGTCGATGAAGACCTGCCAGGTCGCCCAGAAGTCCTCGGCGACGACCGGCTTGCCGTCACTCCACACCGCTTCCTTCTTGTACGTGAACTTGACGGTCAGCGGGTTCGCCTTCGTGACCGTCGGCTTGGCCGTGCAGAGCCGGGGCACGAACGCCGCCGACGCGTTGCGGATCTGGCAGCCGTACCAGATGTTGTTCAGCACGAGGCTCGTCGCGGCGGTGTTGTTCCCCACCCACGGGCCCTGCATGTTCGGCGGCTCCTGCTCGTGGATGTACACGACAGTGCCGGCGCTTGTCTTCGCGGGCGACGCCGTGGCGCCGGGACCGACGATCATGCTTACGACGAGCACCAGGCCCGCCAGAAGCCAAAGTGAGCGTTTGCTCATGTATCCCCTCCGTTAACGATTCTTCCTGCCGAAACTCTCCCGTGCCGAGTGCTGGCCCGTGCCGCGGTTCGAGTGCAGGATCATGATGTGTGACGTTCGCGGGCAGAGATAGTTAGGAGAGAGAGATGAAACTTCCGGATCGAGGTCAAGCACCGAGAAAGCCTGCCGACGACTTCGTCGCAGCCGAGGAGGCCGGACGCCTCGCTGAGCGGGCCACGGCCGCGCTCGCGCGGGCGGACGGGGTCGACTGGTACGAGGAGAACGGCACTGCGATCGACGAGGCGGCGTTCGCACTCACCCGCCTGCGCAGGGCTCAGGCCGGTCTGCGCGGCGGCCCGCAGCAGGGCGACGAGGCTGTACGACGGGTGCTCGAGCAGGCCAGCCCGGAGGCGGTGCTGTGGCTCGCGAGCCGGGCCATCTCGTACATGGACGAGTCGGGCTACCCGGAGGCGGTCGAGCCCTGGTTCCAGGCGCTCCTGGACCCGCACGGTTGAGTGCGCAGGAAGACCGCTAAGGGGCGGCTTCGCGGCCCGGCAGGCGACCGGACCCGTGCCGGGCTAGCGGTCGCGGCGCCAGAGCAGCAGCGCCAGCGGCAGGAAGATCGCCCCGGCGAGGTACGGCGCCAAGGCGATCCGGTTCCGCTTCTGCCCCTGCACGACCGTCGTGCCCTCACCGAGCGCGTTCCCGGCGGCGGCAATCGCGGCGTCGAGGTCGTCCTCCGCGTAGACGCGGCCGCCGAGCGTGTCGGCCGCGGCGTCGAGGATGTCACGCGAGCGCGGATCCGGGCTGTACTGCGGCTCGGGCTGGTTCCCGTCGAAGACGCGCTCGTCGCCGTCCCAGACGTGGAGGAAGATCGTGTCGACGCCGGGCGGGCGGCGGAAGGCCGCGGCGATCTTGGCGCCGGCGATCGGGACGCTCTCGCCGTCCGTGATCACGAAGATCAGCCGATTGCGGACGGTGGGCGTGAAGAAGCGGCGGCTGACGATCGTCTCGAGTGCGGCGAGCCGGGTCGCGGTGGAAACGAAGGCGCCCTGCGGCGGCGGCCGGTCGATCCCGAGCGACCTGCCCAGCGTCGCCGCGAAGACGTCGTCGTCCTGGCTCGGGAACAGATGTGGGAGGACGCGGTCGGTGAAGGAAGCGATGCCGACCGGCACGTCGTCAAAGGCGCTGCGGAAGCGGAGCGCGGCGGCCGTTGCGCGCGCGTAGCGGATCTGCGAGCGCGGGCTCGTCCGCGCGAGCATCGAGCGCGAGGTGTCGATCACGACGATCGCCTCCGCGTCGTCGCGGACCCGCTTGTCCGAGGTCCACTCGAGCCGCGGCTGTGCGGCCGCGAGCCCGAGCAGGGCGGCAGCGACGACGATCGCTGCGACGGCGGCGCGGATGACACGAGGCCTCGGCTCGGGCAGGCCGATCGCACGCCGGACCGACTCACCGCGACGGTGGAGAAGCGCGAGCGCGACGAGCGGCACGACCACGACGACCGCGATCAGCGCCCCGAGGGGCGTCAGCAGCGTCACGTCCATCAGTACCCGCTGCCGGGCGCGCCGGCACCGGCACCGCGCGACCCCTTGCCGCCCGCGGACGGGTTCTCGCCGGCTGCGGCCTCGGTCGGCAGCAGCCCCTGGCCCCGCTGCAGCATCAGCTGGAGGTTGTACTTCGCATCGTCGTTCTCGGGATCGAGGCCGATCGCCTGCTCGAAGCTCGCGATCGCTGCCAGCAGGAGCTCGGAACGGTCCTGCTGCTGCGTGCCCGGCTGCGGGGTCGAGTTCCAGGCGGCGACCGCGACAACCCCGAGCAGACTCGAGGCACGGGAGCGGAGGACCGGGTCCGGGTCGCGGACGACGATCGACTCCAACCGCTCGGCCAGCTCGGTGCGGCGGATCGCGAGCATCGGATCGGAGACCGTGGAGTCGAGGAGCTTGCTCTGCCGCAGCACGCGAAGCATCTGCCGGAAGGCGATGTCGTCCCGGACGCCGAGCAGGCGCTCGCCGGCACCGAACGGCGCCAGCGCCCGCGGGCTCCAGCCGCTCGGGGGCGCGCCGGTGGCGAAGCGGACGTCGTCGGCCGGGATCGCGCTCCGCGAGCGTGCGACGTCGACCGCGACGAGGGCAAGGAGGACCGCGCCGACGACGCAGGCGGCGGCCACGACGAGCAGCAGTTCGCGCGGCAGGTGCGGCAGCCGGCGCCTCATGCGGCCGCCTTCCTTCGCGCCGGGAATGGCAGCGCGAGCCGGCCGGCGTAGCGCTCGTGGCCGGCGAGCGCGACGAGGAAGAGCGCCCCGAGCAGGAGCAGCGTGCTCGGTAGGGGCCGCGGCTTGGCGTCCGGCGGCTCCGGCTCGCGGACGGGACCGTCGGCGAGTGGATGGAACGCGCCTGGGCCGAGGATGCCGCCGAAGAGCGCCCGGGCGTCACTTCCGGGACCGAGCGCGAGCAGCCGCACCGGCGTGCCCTCGCGCTTGATCTCACGGAGAACGCGGGCGGTCTCGGGCACGTCGTCGGGAGACGTCTCGAGGTCGCTGACGAGTAGGATCGAGCCGTCCTTCACCTTGTCGCCGTCGAGCATGTCCTGCGCAAGCTGGAGCGCCGCCGAGATGCGGGTGCCGGCACGGAACGTGTCCGACCAGGGGCTGACGACCTTGCCGGAGCTCGTCGGGGTGAGCAGCCGGATGATCGGCTTCAGCTCGCGCGACGGCGTCCCCGGCGGCAGCAGCTCGTACGCGACGTCCGAGAAGACGACGACGCCGACAGGCGCGTCCGAGTCGACGAGCGACTGGAGCGTGCGGCGGACGACGCCGGACTGGTCGTCCAGGATCGAGAGCGAGAGGTCGAGGACGACGACGCCGGTCGTGCCCGTCGGCAGCAAGCCCCGGTCGCTCGGGTCGAGCTGGCGCGCACTCAGGACCGCGGCCGCGAGCAGGACGATCGCGCCGCCGCCGAAGAGCACCCGCAGCGCGAGCGTGCGCCGGGCCGCGGATCGGAACGAGGCGGTGTCGTGGGTGTCCACCGCTGGGCGGCTACTCAGTCCGAGCACGGGCCTCCTCCAGTCGGCGCCTGCGCTCCTCCTCCTCGCGAAGGCGCTCCTCCTCGAGCTCGCGCAGCTCCTCCTCGAGCGCCGCCCGCACGCGCGAGGCGAGGCTCTTCGTCTTGTCGGGTCCCGGAGCCGTCGGCGACCAGGCGAGCGCACGGGCGGCTTCGGCCAGCCCGTCCTCCTCCCCGCGCTCCGCGAGCACCTCCGCGACGAGCTCGAGCGAGCGACGCTGGTCGGCTCCACCGTTGGCGCGCGCGGCGTCCTCGAGCAGCTCGAGCGCCTGCTCCAGCGGCGTCGGCAGCAGCTCGGGCTCAGGCTCCAGCTCGGGCTCCGGCTCGACGTGCCGTCGTGGCCAGCCAACGTACGCCAGCGCGCCGCCCCCTGCCAGAAGGACGAGGCTGCCGCCGATCAGGAGGACGAGGAGCAGAGCCGGCGAGGCACGGTAGGACGGCTCGGGCACGCTGCTGACGTCGAGCCGCCACGGCGCCGCGTTGGCGAGCTCGTCGGGCCGGATCCTCGTGTGCACGGTCAGGACCGGAAACGGAGCCCGCAGGACGCCACGCCCACCGGCGCGATTGTCGTACTCGATCAGGGCCGGATCGAACTCGAAGGGAAGCGTGTCGCGCTCCGGGACGCACGGCTGCCTCAGGCAGCGGAGCACGTACGTCATCCGGATGTGTGCGCTCGAGCCCGCGTCAGTCCGCGTCACCGTCGGCGGCTCGACTCTGCGCCAGGGCTCGAAGCCCACACGAACCTTGACGGCCCGCGGGTCGACGTGGCGCAGGTCGACCGCGAGGTCGACGTGCGCGCTGACGGTGTCGCCGAAGACGACGATCCGGTCGGAGAGGGTCGCCCGTGCACGCAGCGGCCGGGTCGCGGACTCGTCGCCGCCGCCGTCACGGAAGAGGAAGAACGCGAGAGCTGCGGCGGCGACTGCGACGAGGACGAGGCCGACGACTATCGCCAGCCGCCGGGCACCCATCGCTAGGCCACCACCCCGCGCCGGGCACGGCGGAACTCGTTCCAGTCGAGGAACGCGCCGAGCACGTCGGATGGCTCGCTCGAGGAGAGCAGCACCGGATCGAGATCGAGCAGCGTCAGCTCCTCGAGCAACGCCATCAGCCGTTCCTCGTTGGCCCGGCGGCGCGCGGCGACCTCCTTCTTCGTCAGCCGCACGTGCGTGATCCGGCCGGTGCGGGGGTCGCGAAGCGGGACGACGATCCCGCTGACGTCGGGAAAGCTCTGCTCCCAGACCGGATCCTGGATCACAACAGGTATGACGTCCCAGAGGTGCTCGACGGCTGTGAGCCACGTCTCGCGGGACGGCGGGTCGAGAAAGTCCGAGAAGACGAAGACGAAGCTCCCCGCCGTGACGTTACGCCGGTGCTCGAAGAGATGCTCGAGCGAGCGCTCGACGCCGTCGGTCGGCGCAGCCCAGCCCGCCTCGCGGGCCCGCTCCTCGCGCAGGTAGGCGAGACGCCGCTCGCCGCGCGGCGGCAGCCAGAACGGCTCGCCGTCGGCGAAGTCCAGGTAGCCGACGAAGCCGCCCGCCTGGGCCGAGCTCGCGACGACGATCTCGGTCGCGCACCGCATCGCCTCCGCCTTGTCGAGCCACGGCAGTGGCGGCGAGAAGAACGAGAGCTCGGGGCTGCGGTCGGCGACGATCACGACGCGCGGCCCCTCGTCGGCGTAGCGCTCGCGGACGACGAACTCGTCGGCGCCGCGCGCGGACGACATCCGGGCGGAGGCGGCCCAGTCGATCGAGCGGATGTCGTCGCCCGGCCGGTAGGGCCGCGAGCCGGCGACCTCGGTGCCGCGCCCGCGGCGCACGCTCCGCATCGTCCCGTGCGTCAGGCCGATCAGCCGGCGGCGCGAGATGAGTTGGAAGGTCTGGCTGCCGCTCACGCGTCGGTGCTGGACGGCGTCTCGGGGCGTGAGCTGGCAGCTCTGGGGCGCGGGGTTAGTCCGTTGCCGATGCCGGTGGCATCGGTGATGGACTGACCACGCGAAGCGGACGGCGCGGCTGATCGGCCTCGAGGCCGGTCAGCTGGGCCGGGAGCGGCCCAGACACGCCAGATCACGTCCCGAGCCGCTCGTGGAAGAGCGGATCCTCGTCGGAGCCTGGGCGGGGCGCGAGCTCGAGGCACGCCTGACGGAACTCCTCGATCGCAGCCGACCAGCCGGCTGCGCGCGCCCGGGCGACGAGCGCAGGCGTGAAGACGACGCGGTGCACGAGCACAGGGACGAACAGACGCTCGACGTCCTCGGGGACGACGTAGCCGCGACCGTTCAGAAGCGCCCAGGCTCGGGCGACGCGCTCGACCGCGAGGCTGCCGCGGACAGAGCTGCCGATCGAGACGACGTCGAGGTCGCGGGTGGCGCGGACGAGATCGACGATCCAGTTGTGGAGGACATCGTCGACGTAGACGTGCTGGGCCGCGTCCCGGAGCACCCGGATGTCGTCGAGGCTGACCGCCGGCTGCAGGTCGCCGAGCGGGTGCCGGTACCGCTGCTCCTCGAGGATCCGCCGCTCCTCGAGCACGCCCGGGTAACCCAGCGCGGTGCGGAGCAGGAAGCGGTCGAGCTGCGCCTCGGGAAGCGGGAAGGTCCCTTCGTACTCGATCGGGTTCTCGGTCGCGAGCAGGAAGAAGGGGCTCGGCAGCTCGCGGGTTTCGCCGTCGACGGTGACCTGGCCCTCGGCCATCGCCTCGAGCAGCGCCGACTGGGTCTTCGGCGTCGCCCGGTTGATCTCGTCGACGAGCAGGACGTTGGTGAAAATCGGCCCCGGCCTGAACTCGAAGTCGCGCGTCTTCTGGTCGAAGACGGACATGCCCGTGACGTCGGTCGGCTGCAGGTCGGGAGTGCACTGGATCCGCGTGATCGAGACGCCCGCGATGCTGCCCCCGATCGCCCGTGCGAGCACCGTCTTCGCGGTGCCCGGCACGTCCTCGAGCAAGACGTGGCCGCCGCACATCAGGGCGGCGAGGACGAGTTTGACTTCCTCGCGTTTCCCGTAGACGACCGTCTCGATGTTGTCGAGCAGGCGCGTGGCGACGTCGATCGCCGGCGCGAACCGCTCGGGCTCCTCCTGGATGCGCTCGACCCCGGCTTCCATCGGCCCGATCCTAGTCGGACCGCCGGAAACCGCTGTTAAGCAGTCGTTATCTCTGGCTCAGCGCCTCGGCGCCGGCGACGACCTCCAGGATCTCCTGCGCGGAACACGGGGGAACCCCATGGTTCCCCCGTGGGCCCCCTCCTTCGCCGCAGCGTTCCGACCATCCGCCGCGAGCCTCCCGCCGGGCACAGCCCGGCTCCGGCCACACAGCACTGCGACGACTGAAGGTGAAGACTAGGAGAGCGCTTCGGCGCCCGCGACCACTTCCAGGATCTCCTGGGTGATCTCGGCCTGGCGGGCGCGGTTCATCTGCAGCGTCAACGAGTCGATCAGCTCCCCCGCGTTCTTGGACGCGTTCCGCATCGCCGTCATCCGCGCGCCCTGCTCCGACGCGGCCGACTCGAGCAGCGCGCGGTAGACCTGCGTCTCGAGATAGACGGGCAGCAGCCGCTCCAGGATCTCCTCCGGCTCCGGCTCGAAGATGAAGTCGCCGCGCATCGCGTCGTCGCGGCGCTCCTCCTCGTCGGTCTCGAGAATGTCCGCGGAGATCGGGAGCAGATCGAGCTCGGTGACGGTCTGGACGAGCGGCGAGACGTAGGCGTTGAAGACGAGCACGGCGCGGTCGATCTCGCCCTCGATGTAGAGCTCGGCGACCCGGTGCGCGATCGCCTGCGCGTCGGCGTAGGCGGGACGGTCGGTGAAGCCGACGAACTCGCCAGCCGTCTCGTAGCGCCTGAACGCGAAGGTCGAGCGTCCCTTCTTGCCGACGGCGATGAAACTGACCTCCTTGCCCTCGCCACGCAGCTGACGCTCGAGGGCGAAAGAGCGGCGGATGACCTGCGCGTTGAAGGGGCCGGCAAGCCCGCGGTCGCCGGTGAGCGCCACGACCGCGACGGTCTTCTCGTCCTCGCGCTGCTGTAGCAGCGGCAGACCACGGAGGGAGGTGCTGGCACGGCCGACGCCGGCGATCAACTCGCGCATCGTGTCGGCGTAAGGGCGCATCGCCTCGATCCGGGTCTGCGCTCGGCGCAGCCGGGCCGAGGCGACGAGCTCCATCGCCTTCGTGATCTTGCGCGTGTTCTTGACGGAGCGGACGCGCCGCTTCAGGTCTTGGACGCTGGCCATGGACTAGGCGACGAGGCCCTTGTCCTCCTCGATATTGAAGCGCTTCTTGAACGCCTCGAGCTCCTCGTCGAGCTTGGCGACCGTGTCGTCGCCGAGATCGCTCGTCTCCTCGATCGCCTTGTAGACGCTTCCCTCGCTGCGCAGGTGCTCGCGCAGCTCGTCCTGGAAGCGGGGCACCTGGGGGACCGGCACCTCGTCGAGGTGGCCGTTGATCCCGGCGTACAGCGCGACCACCTGCTCCGCGTGCGGCCAGGGCTTGAACTGCGGCTGGTTCAGCGAGGCGACCATGCGCTCGCCACGGGCGAGCGTGTTCTGGGTCGCCTGGTCGAGCTCGGAGCCGAACTGGGAAAACGCCTCCAGCTCGCGGTACTGGGCGAGCTCGAGCCGCAGCCGGCCCGCCACTTTCCGCATCGCCTTCGTCTGTGCTGAGCCGCCGACCCGGGAGACCGAGGTGCCGACGTTGATCGCCGGCCGGATCCCCGAGTAGAAGAGGTCGGCCTCGAGGAAGATCTGGCCGTCGGTGATCGAGATCACGTTGGTCGGGATGTACGCGGCGATGTCGCCGGCCTGCGTCTCGATGATCGGCAGAGCGGTGAGCGAGCCGCCGCCGAGGTCGTCGCTCAGCTTGCACGCCCGCTCGAGCAGTCGCGAGTGGAGGTAGAAGACGTCCCCCGGGTACGCCTCGCGGCCCGGCGGGCGCCGCAGGAGCAGCGAGAGCTGCCGGTACGCGTCCGCGTGCTTGGAAAGGTCGTCGTAGATGATCAGCGCGTGCTTCCCGTTGTAGAGGAAGTGCTCGCCGATCGCGGCGCCCGCGAACGGGGCCATCCACTTGATCGGCGCCGCCTCGTGCGCGGCGGCGGAGACGATGATGGTGTAGTCCATCGCGCCCTCGTCCTTCAGGCGCTCGTACACCTGCGCGACCGTCGAGCCCTTCTGGCCGATCGCGACGTAAATGCAGACCACGTCGGTGTCGCGCTGGTTGATGATCGCGTCGATCGCGACCGCCGTCTTGCCGGTGCCGCGGTCGCCGATGATCAGCTCGCGCTGACCGCGTCCGACGTTCGTCATCGAATCAATCGCCTTGACGCCGGTCTGGAGCGGCTCCTTCACCGGCTGGCGCTCGATCACGCCCGGCGCCTTGAACTCGAGCGGGCGGCGCTCGGATGACTCGATCGCGCCGGCCCCATCCAGCGGGTTGCCGAGCGGGTCGACGACGCGGCCGAGCAGGGCATCGCCGACGGGGACGTCGACGACGGCGCCTGTCCGCCTGACCGGCTCGCCCTCTTTGACCTCCTGCCACTCGCCGAAGAGGGCGACGCCGACGTTGTCCTCCTCGAGGTTGAATGCGATGCCGACGACGCCGTGCTCGAACTCGAGCCGCTCCAGCGAGACGGCGTTCTCGAGGCCGTGGACGCGCGCGATGCCGTCGCCGACCTGGAGGACGGAGCCCACCTCGGAGAGGTCGGTCTGGACGTCGTACTGCTCGATCCTCGACTTGAGGATCGACGTGATCTCTTCCGGGCGTAGCTTCAACTTCTCAGCTCCTTGTCACGAGGTCGTGTCTCAAACGGGTGAGGCGGCCGCGTACGCTGGCGTCGAGCCGGTGCGAGCCAACCTGGAGAACGATGCCGCCGATCAGCTTGGGGTCGACCGCGCGAGTCGCCTCGACGGTGCGGCCGGAGGACTGCTCGATCTTCTTCACGATCGACGCGGCCTCATCGTCCGAAAGCTCGTAGGCGGTCGTGAGCTCGACCGTCAGTCGGCCAGCGTCGGCGGCGACGAGCGCGTCGAACTCGCGGTAGACCTCGTCGAGCTGGGCCGTGCGGCCCTTCTCGGAGAGGAGGAGGACGAAGTTGCGCACGAGCTCGTCCGCGTCGGCGAGGATCTCGCGCAGCGCAGCGGCCCGATCGTCGCGCTCGATCTGCGGGTTCGAGAGCAGGCCGCGCAGTTCCGGCACCTCGTCGACGGCGGCAGCGAACTCCCCCAGCTCGGCGTGGACGACGTCGAGCGAGTTCGTCTCCTTGGCCGCCTGGAACAGCGAACGGGCGTACATGCGGGGCGCGACAGCCACTAGACCTGCTCCGTCTCCAAGGCGGAAAAGTCGAGCTCGCCGATCGCGTCGTCGATCAGCCGCTTGTGGTCGGCCTGGTCGAGCACCTTGCCGGTCACCTTCTGGGTTGCGATCAGCGTCAGGTCGGCGACCTCGGCCCGGATCTGCTCGAGCGCCCGGACCGTCTCGGCCTCGATCTGCTTGCGCGTCTCCTCGAGTCGGCGCTGCCGGTCGGCCTCGACCTCCTCGCGGGCGCGCTCCCGCTGCGCCTCTGCGTCGCTGCGGGCCTGCGCGAGGATTGCGGAGGCATCGCTCTTCGCCTGCCCCATCAGTTGCTTGTGCTCCTCGAGCAGCGCTCTCGCCTCGCGCCGTGTGTTCTCCGCCTCCTCGACAGACGAGCGAATCCGCTCGCGGCGCTCGTCGATCGTCTGCTGGATCGGCCCGAACGCGAACTTCCGCAGCACGAAGAAGGTGATCGCGAAGCAGACGAGCGTCCAGATCATCAGACCCGGGACGACCTCGATCAAAGGTGAAGCAGCGAGCAGCATCGGCTTAGCCCTTTCCTCTCTAGACCAGGACGTAGGCGAGCAGGCCGCCGATCAGGCCGTAGAAGACGACGGCCTCGGTGAGTGCGAACCCGAGCCACTGGATACCCGTCAGCTCGCCCTTGAGCTCGGGCTGCCGGGCGACCGCCTGGATCATCGAGCCGAAGATGTTGCCGATGCCGATGCCGGCGCCGAGCGAGCCGAGGCCGATACCGAGCGCCAGCGCGATCGCCTTGCCGGCGTCGGTGTTGCCCGTGGCCTCCTGTGCAATCAAGTTGAACACGTACTCCTCCTTTAGGGGTGTTGCCGGTTGGGACGGGCTCTGCCCGTCCCAACCTTGGCGGAAAATTCAGTGTTAATGCTCCGGCTCGATCGCCGAGCCGATGTAGATGGCGGAAAGGGCAGCGAAGATGAACGCCTGGATCGAGACCACGATCACGACCTCGAACATGTAGAAGGCCGCTGCAGCGGGGACGGCAAGGATGGCGATCCCGAGGTTGCCGATCACGAAGATCAGCCCGATGAAGGTCAGGATCAGCATGTGGCCGGCGAGCATGTTCGCGTAGAGACGGACGCTGAGGCTGATCAGGCGCATGAACTGACCGAGGATCTCGAGCGGGACGATCAGCGGGTACATCGCCTTCGGCACGTCCGGGATCCAGCTCCTGAAGTACTTGCGCACGCCGTTGTAGCGGATGCCCTCGACGTGGGTGAAGACGAAAGTCATCAACGCCAGCGCGAGCGTGACGCTGATCGAGGACGTGGCCGCATAGACGGCGAGCGTCGGCAGCTCGACGCCGAAGATCTCGAACGTCTCGGTCGAGAGCGGCAGCGGAATGAAGCCGAGCATGTTGATCACCCAAATGAAGAGCATCAGCGAGGCGACGTAGGGGAACCATCGCGGCATCGCCTTGTGGGGGAGGCCCTGCTCCGCGACCTGCACCTGCGCGATCTCGTAGACCATCTCGCCGACCGCCTGCCGCCGCCCGACCTCGTTCCTGGAGCCGATCCGGGCGCGCATCAGGAAGAGGCCCAGGGCGATCGTGCAGATCGTGCCGAGAATCAGATAGGCGACGGCCTTGTTGATCGAGAGGTCGATCGGGCCGAGGTGGATCGGGATCCACTCGCCGATCTCGAAGTCGTGCTCGGGGTTGAACTCCTCCTCGGGGTCCTCGCTCGTCGATGCGAGCGCGAGCGAGGGCAGCGCCAGCCAGAGGAAGATCGCGAGCGCGCTAAGCCGTTTCACGTGTCTCTCCGGAGAAGTAGAGCGCGAGCGAGACGGCGAGCTCGAGCGTGTAGGCGAGGGCGTACAGCAGCGTGACCGCGAGCGCAAGCTGCGCGTCAGTTGCCGCGACTGCGATGACGACCACCAGCACCGCAATCGCGCGAAAGGTCATTCCGAAGCCCACCACGCCTGATCCGGCGAGGTTACCCATGCCCGAGGTGAGGTGCGTCAGTAGCGCAGCGAGCGCGCGCGAGGCCAGCCAGAGCGTGGCGCCGATCACCCAGCCGCGCAGCTCCCAGCCCGCCGCGAGGAAGACCGGCAGGGCCAGCGCGATCACCGCGGCGCCCGCGATGAAGGGCAGCCTCTGGTCGGGCAACGGGCGTGGAGTGCTGAAGACGCCGGCCACTACGCCTGCCGCTCCTGGCGGGGCGGCGGAGCGGGCTCCGCCGGCGGGAGACGGCTGGCCTGGGGCGGCAGGTCACAGCGCGTCGCCGTAGCGCTTGTAGGTCATGTAGACGCCGAACGGAAGCCCGAGGATCGCGCCGACGAGGAAGCCCCAGGCGACCGAGCCGAACGCCCAGCCGATCAGGATGCCGAGCACGATCACGGCGGCGGTCGACCCGATCAGGACGGAGCCAGCCCCCGCGAGGCTGAGATTCGGGGTCGGCTTCGGCTCCATCGACGCGGCGAGCATAGCAGAGTTTGTGACAGTCGAAAACCGCCTAGTTGAAGGAAAAACGGGCGACTTTGTACAATCGGAAGATGGGTCGGTTCGTCCTCGTCCACGGGTCGGTCACGATCGGCGCTGGGCCCGAAGCTCGTCGTCTCAGGTGCCCACCGCGCCGCGTTCGATGCGCGGAGATCCTCGAGCTGCACACCGCCGCGGCGCTGACCGGTTTCCTCGAGCAGCGGGCTAGGCCGAACGACGCTCGTCAAGCTCGTCGTGGCGGCGGCCGAGGCGGAAGCGGCGCGGATTGCTCGACTTGACGATCTCGAGTACGTAGACGACGTAGAGCGAGAACGCGAGCGCCACGAGCGCGATCGCCAGCACGGCCAGCGTCTCCCAGAGGTGCCAGCTGCCCCCCTCGCGGAAGGGGATGAAGCGCGTCGCAAGCGCCGCGACGGCGAGCGTCGCGCACCACGCCCACATCGTCACGGCGGCGCGGCGCTGCGAGTAGCCGCGGCGTAAGAAGCGGAAGTGGAGGTGCGCCTGGTCGGGCGATGAGATCGGCTGGCCATGCTTCAGCCGCCGCGCGACGACGAAGGACGTGTCGAGGATCGGCACGGCGAGCACGAGCAGCGGCAGCAGCAGCACGACCGTCGACGCGGTCTTCAGCAATCCCTGCACCGACACCGCCCCGAGCAGGAAACCGAGACAGAGCGCACCCGAGTCGCCCATGAAGATCCGTGCCGGGAAGAAGTTGTGGCGGAGGAAGCCGATGCACGCACCGGCGACGATCGCACAGAGGATCGCCGGGTCGATCTTCTCGAGCGAGAGCGAAAGGATGGCGTAGGTGACGGCGGCGATCCCGCAGACGCCGGCGGCGAGCCCGTCCATGCCGTCGAGGAAGTTGACCATGTTCATGACGGCAACGATCCAGATCATCGTCAGCGGGATGCCCACGACCGGCGGCAGGTCGACCGGGCCGAGGAACGGAAACGTGAAGTGGTCGATCCAGACCCCGAAGAAGGGAGGGATCGCGGCGGCGACGAACTGGCCGGCCAGTTTGCGGCCCGGCTCGAGCACGCGGAAGTCGTCGATCGCGCCCACCACCGTCGCCACAGCTGCGCCGAGCAGCACGCCGCGGGTCTCGCGGCCGAGCTCGAGAAACGCGAGCGCCGGCACGAAGATGCCGAAGAAGATCGCGATACCGCCGAGGCGTGGAATCGGATTTCGGTTCAACCGCCGCGCCTCCGGGCGATCGACGACGCCGAGCAGGCGCGCCATCCCGCCCACGGCCGGCGTGAGCAGGATCACGATCACGAAAGCGGCGATCGCGCCGTAGAGAACCTGCGGATGGTCGCGCAACGCGTCCATCAGACCGCTGCCTACTTCGTCCCGTACAGCCGGTCGCCTGCGTCTCCGAGGCCCGGCACGATGTACCCCTTGTCGTTCAGCTCGCGGTCGATCGCCGCGCAGACGATGTGCACGTCCGGATGCTCCTCGTGCACGCGCTCGATCCCGACCGGCGCGGCGACGAGGCAGACGAGCGTCACCGAGCGCGCGCCGGCCGCCTTGACTGCGCCGACCGCCGCAGCGCTCGAATTTCCGGTCGCAAGCATCGGATCGAGGATGATCGCGTCCCGTTCCGAGAGGTCGTCCGGGAGCTTGACGTAGTACTCGACCGGCTGCAGCGTCTCCTCGTCCCGGTACAGGCCGATGAAGCCGACACGCGCGCTCGAGATCAGCGACAGCACGCCCTCGAGCATCCCGAGCCCTGCGCGGAGGACCGGGTTGACGGCGACCTTCTTCCCCGAGATCCGTTGCGCCTGCATCTTCTCGAGCGGCGTCTCGATCTCGACGGGCTCGGTCGGGAAGTCCTTCGTCGCCTCGTAGGTCAGCAGCAGCGTCAGCTCGTTGACGAGCTTGCGGAAGTGGACCGTCGGCGTCTCCTGGTCGCGCAGGTAGGAGAGCTTGTGCTGGACGAGCGGATGCGTGACCTCGGTGACACGTCGGCGTGCTCCGGCGCCGACAGAGCCGGCATCTCCGCTCTCGGGCGGCTCCGTCGAGCCTACGCCGCTCATGCGTACGCCGTGTAGCCGCGGAAGCCCGGGTAGAGCGGGCGCTTCGCGCACAACGCCTCGGCCCGGTCGCAAAGCTGCCCCAGGTCCCCATCGCCGAGCGCCCCGACGATGATCCGCCCGACCTCGCGGAAGTCGTCCTCGTCGAAGCCACGCATCGTCGCGGCCGGCGTGCCGATCCGAACGCCGGACGCGACCGTCGGCGGCCGCTCGTCGAAGGGGACGGTGTTGCGATTCACGGTCAGCTTCACCTCGTCGAGCCGCTCCTCCGCGTCCTTGCCGGTCCAGTCGGTCTTGCGCAGGTCGAGTTGGAGGAGGTGCGTGTCCGTGCCTCCGGTGACGACGTCGAGACCGTTCGCGATCAGCTCGTCCGCGAGCACGTCGGCGTTCGCGCGCACCTGCTCCTGGTAGGAGCGGAACGCGTCCGAGGCGGCGATCCGGAAGCAGGACGCCTTGGCGGCGATCGCGTGGACGAGCGGCCCACCCTGCATCCCGGGGAAGACGGCACGGTCGACCGCCTGCGCATGCTCGCCCCGGCAGAGGACGAACCCCGACCGGGGGCCTGCAAGCGTCTTGTGCGTCGTCGAGGTGACGATGTCGCAGTGCTCGACCGGGTTCGGATGCAGCCCGGCGGCGACGAGGCCGGAGAAGTGCGCCATGTCGCACATCAGGAGCGCGCCGACCTCGTCGGCGATCTTGCGGAACTCGGCAGTCTCGACACGGCGCGGATACGCGGAGCCGCCGCAAACGATCAGCCTCGGCCGATGCTCCTTCGCCAATTCGAGCACCTCGGCGTAGTCGACCATCTCGGTCTCCCGGGAGACGCCGTAGTGGACGATCGTGTAGAGCCGCCCGGAGAAGTTGACCTTGAGCCCGTGCGTCAGGTGGCCGCCGTGATCGAGCCGGAGCGAGAGGATCGTGTCGCCGGGCTGGAGCAGGGCGAAGTAGGCGGCCATGTTCGCCTGGGCTCCGGCGTGAGGCTGCACGTTCGCGTGCTCGGCACCGAACAACTCCTTGGCCCGCTCGATCGCGAGCTGCTCGATCTCGTCGACGACCTCGCAACCGCCGTAGTAGCGCTTGCCCGGATAGCCCTCGGCGTACTTGTTCGTCGGGACGGAGCCGACCGCCTCGAGCACGCTCGGCCACGTGAAGTTCTCGGATGCGATCAACTCGATCTGGCCGCGCTGGCGCTCGAGCTCGCGTCCGAGCAACCGGGCGATGTCGGGGTCGATCTCCTCCAGACCCGCCGTGCGGAGCCGATCGAGTGTTTCCTGAGCGACGGCCATTGCCGTTCCTCCTTAGCCGGGCGACGCCTCGATGCTAGAGCACCGACGCGACGGCCCGGAGCGCCTCGTCGGCGGGCACCGCCCCTTCGCGGAGGACGAGCGGCTCAGAACCGGTGAGGTCGATCACGGTGGAGGGCGTCCCGGGCAGCTCGCCGCCGTCCAGCAGCGCCGCGGCCGCCAGGCGCAGCTGCCCCGGCACGTCCTCGAGCGTCCGCGGGTCCGGACCGCCGGGCAGGTTCGCGCTCGTCGCCGCAAGAGCCCCGACCCGGGCGAGCAACGAGCCCGCGGAGCCAGGCAGCGCCGGGATGCGGACGCCGATCGTCTCCGGGTTCGAGCCGGCGAGCCAGGGAAAGCGGCGCGCGGGGTTCGGCAGGACCAGGGTGTACGGCCCCGGCAGCAGAACCGCCGCGACCTGCTCCTGCTGCCTGCTCAGCTCAGGGAGGAGCCCACGCAGGACGTCGAGATCGTGGGCGACGAGGGCGGTCGGCTGCGCTTCGACGCGGCCCTTGGCGAGGTAGAGCCGACGGACGGCATCCTCGGAAGGCGCCGCCGCGAGCCCATAGACGGTGTCCGTCGGGACGATCGCCAGTTCGCCGGCTGCGATCGCCGCGACCGCGTCGTCGACGTCAGTCACGTCGGCCTTCGACGACGCGGTCCCGTCCCGTGAGGTCGGGGGTGGTGAACACGTCGGCGTAGCCGAGGCCGGCGAGCGTCGCGGCGGTAGCCGTCGCCTGCCCGTCGCCGACCTCGAGCACGAGATGCCCGCCGGGACGGAGGACGTCGACCGCGGCGCGCGCGACGACCTCGGGCATGCGGTCGCCGACGAGCGCGACGTGGGGCTCGTAGTCGCGCACGTCAGGCATCAGCGTCTCCAGATCCGAGCGCTCGACGTAGGGCGGGTTGGAGACGACGAGGTCGTACGGCCCGCCGGGGAGGCCCGAGTCGGCGACGTCGTGCTCGCGCAGGTCGACGGCGAGGCCCGTGCGCTCCACATTCTCTCGCGCCAACGCGAGCGCGTCGGCGGAGACGTCGATCGCGGTCACGCGCGCACCAGGCTGCTCGTCGGCGATCGCGAGGGCGATCGCTCCCGTTCCCGTGCCGACGTCGAGCACCGCCGGCATGTCGAGACCGCGCAGGTGCAGGAGCGCACGCTCGACGACGATCTCGGTCTCGGGCCGCGGGATCAGCGCGCGGCTGTCGACGTTGAGCGTGAGTCGTCGAAAGCCCCACTCGCCGAGGATGTACGCCACCGGCTCGTGCCGGGAACGGCGGGCCACGGCCTCGCGATACGCGTCGAGCTCCGCCGTGCTCAACGGCCGGTCGAAGTCGGTGTAGAGCTCGATCCGGTGCCGGCCGAGCGTGTGCGCGAGCAGGAGCTCGGCGTCGAGACGGCCGGTCTCGGAGGTCTTGCCCAGGTGCTCCGACGCGCGCCGGAGCACGTCGCCGAGACTGAGAGCGGCCGTGCTCACTCCTCGAGCGCGCGGCGGCGGTCCTCCGCCTGCAGCGCCTCGGTGAAGTCGTCCAGCCCACCCGGCAGTACCTTCTCGAGGTTCAGCGTCACCTTGACCCGGTGGTCGGTGGCACGGCTGTCCGGGTAGTTGTAGGTGCGGATCTTCTCGGCCCGCTCGCCGGAGCCGATCTGCGACTTTCGTGTCGCCGAGAGCTCGGCCTGCTGGCGCTCGCGCTCCGCTTCGTAGATCCGAGCCCGGAGCACGCGCAGCGCCTTCGCCTTGTTCTGGAGCTGCGACTTCTCGTCCTGCATCGCGACCACGATCCCGGTCGGCAGGTGCGTGATCCGGACGGCCGAGTCGGTCGTGTTGACGCTCTGACCGCCGGGCCCGGTCGACCGGTAGACGTCGATCTTGAGGTCGTTGTCGTTGATCTCGACCTCGACCTCCTCTGCCTCCGGCATCACTGCGACGGTCGCGGTCGACGTGTGGATGCGACCCTGCGACTCGGTCTCGGGGACGCGCTGGACGCGATGGGTGCCGCCTTCGTACTTGAAGACGGAGTAGGCGCCATCGCCCTTGACGCCGAGTACAACCTCCTTGTAGCCGCCGCCGTCGCTCTCGTTCGCCGAGAGCAGCTCCGTCTTGAAGCCGCGGCTCTCGGCATAGCGCGTCAGCATCCGCAGCACGTCGCCCGCCCAGATCGCCGCCTCGTCCCCGCCGACGCCCTGGCGGATCTCGACGATCACGTCCTTCTGGTCGGCCGGGTCGGTCTCGACCAGGGCCAGCTTGAGCTCCTCCTCGAGCTCGGCGAGGCGCTGCTCCGACTCTGCGACGAGCTCCTTCAGCTCGGGATCGGCGCGCGACGCCTCGACGTCCTCTCGCGTCGTCCGCCATTCCTGCGCGAGCTTGTACGGGACCTCGAGCTCCTTCAGCCGACGCCCCACTTCGGCCGCCTCGCGGCGGTCGTTGTACACCGACGGATCGGCCATCCGCTCCTGCACCTCGGTGTAGGAGCGTTCGAGATCGTCGATGAGGTTCTCCATCGTCGCAGCCATGCGACGTAGGGTAGTGGAGCGATGACGCTCGAGGACGTGCTGCGCGCACCGCTGCCGGGGCGTGTCGACGACGTCGTGGCGCGCTTGCGGGCGATCGAGGAGGCCCTGCCGGAACGGGACGGCGTGCATGCCTTCACCGCCCTCTATCGCGCCGTGACCGAGGCCGTCGACGAGCGAGTGCGGCCGGGAGCGTTCACGGACCCGCGGTTCACGCGCTGGCTCGACGTCGTCTTCGCGAACCTCTACTTCCGCGCCCTGCGCGCACACGTGCTCGGGCCGAAACGGCCGCCGCGCGCGTGGGCGGCGCTGTTCGAGGCTCGCGCGCGGCGCGGCGTTGCCCCGGTCCAGTTCGCTCTCGCGGGAATGAACGCTCACATCAACCGCGACCTGCCGCTCGCGCTCGTCGAGACCTGCCGCGCGCTCGACGTCGTGCCGACACGCAACTGCCCGCAGCACGCCGACTTCCGCGCGATCGATCCCCTGCTCGCCGAGACGGAGGCGCGGGTGCGGGCCGACTTCGCCACGGGCCTCATCGGGTGGGCCGACGAGGCGCTCGGCGAGCTGGACAGCGTCGTCGCGATGTGGAACGTGCGCAGGGCACGCGCCGCTGCCTGGGTGAACGCCGAGACGCTGTGGGCGGTCCGCGACGTTCCCTTCGCCGGCGCGCGCTTCGTCCTCACGCTCGACCGGCTCGTCGGCCTCGCGAGCCGCGGCCTCCTCCGCCGCGTTGTCTGAGCACGTGGGCATCCGGCAAGCACGGACCGCCGACTCCGCCGCCGCGGCGGCGGTCGTCCGGTCGGTCTACGACGAGTACGGCTTCACCTGGGACGAGCACGGCTACCACGCCGACCTGCGCGACGTGGAAACGGCCTACGCAGCCTTCTTCGTCGCCGAGCTCAACGGGCGGATCGTCGGCACGGCCGGACTCACCGAGCAGGGCTCGCTGGAGCGGCTCTACGTCCTGCCCGCCGCACGCGGCGCCGGAGCGGGCTCGGCGCTCCTCGCGACCGTCGCCGACGAAGCGCGCCGCCGCGGCCATGACCGGCTCGAGATCTGGTCGGACAAGCGCTTCGAGGACGCGCACCGGCTCTACCGGCGCGAGGGCGCGCGCGTCGTCGGTGAACGCGTTCACGACGACCCCGACTCGAGCCACGAGTGGGGACTCGTGCTCGACCTAGGAGTCGAGCGACGCGTCGAGCGTGATTTCGGGGACGGCCGCGAGCGCCTGTGAGACGGGGCAGCCCTGCCTTGCGGTCTCGGCCGCAGCCTGGAACCCGTCGGCGTCGAGTCCCGGCACGGTGCCGCGAACGCTGAGCGCGACCTTCGTGATCCCGGTGCCGGGCACGAACGTCACGGTCGCCGCGGTCTGCAGCCGCTCGGGCGCGTTGCCGGCCTGCGCGAGGCCGTGCGACAGCGCCATCGCAAAGCACGAGGCGTGCGCCGCCGCGATCAGCTCCTCGGGGCTCGTCTTCCCGCCCGAGGCGTCCTCGGTCCTTGCCGCCCAGCTGACGTCGAGCGGGCCGAACGCTCCCGAGCCGACCTCGTCGATCGTCCCCGCCCCACTCATCAGGTCACCTCGCCACGTCACCGACGCCCGGCGCTCGGCAGCCATGTCGCTCTCCTCTCTAGCTCGACTCGAGTACGGCGCGCACGCTAACCGATGCGCTCGCCCGAATCAGGGCGGAGAGCGTGCAGCCTTCGTCGGCCTCGCGTGCCGCCCGCTCGAGCCCTGCGTTGTCGATCCCGTCGGCGCGCGCGCGCACGTCGAGCTCGGAGGAGACGATCAGATGCCCTTTCCCCTCGACCTCGTCGAGCGTGATCGTGCAGCTGACCTCGAGCCGCTCGACGGTGCCGCCCGCGCGGGCGATCTCGCCCGCCAACGACGTGGAGTAGCACCCCGCGTGCGCCGCAGCGAGCAGCTCCTCCGGGCTCGTCTTCCCGGGCTTGTCGGAGATCCGTGAGGGGAGATCAATCGGGAGCTCGAACGTGCCGGACGAGGTGGCGGTCGCCGTGCCGGTGCCTCGGGAGAGCGACCCCTCCCAGGCAACCGCGGCCTGCCGGACGACCCGCGGCACCTAGGCCATGACCTCGACCTTGCGCTCGTCGGCGGTGATGCCGCCCTCGCGGCGGAGCACCTCCTGGAGCGCGCGGATCGAGACTTCGATCTGGTCGAGCGTCGGCGGCCGCGTCGTCAGCCGCTGCAGCCAGAGCCCAGGCGCGAGCAGTGTCATCAGCACCGGGTTGTCCTGGTGTTTGCCCGCGAAGCGAATCAGCTCGTAGGCGATCCCGGCGATCACCGGCAGCAGCAGAATCCGGCTCGCGATCAGCCAGAACCACCCCGGCTGGCCGACGAACGCGAAGACGAAGATGCCGATCACCATCACCCAGAGCAAAAACGCTGTTCCGCAGCGCGGGTGGATCAAGCTGAACTTCTGCACGTTTTCGGGTGTGAGCTCCGCGCCGGACTCGTAAGCGTTGATCGCCTTGTGCTCGGCGGCGTGGTACTGGAAGACGCGCCGCAAGTCGGGCAGCAGCGAGATCAGGAACAGGTAGAGCAGGAAGATCCCGACCCGGATCAGCCCCTCGATCACGACGAACGAGCCCGTGGCGTCGACCGGCAGCAAGTTCGTGATCAGCGCCGGCGTCACCTTGAAGAGCATCAGCGCGAAGCCGATCGCGATCGCGAACGAGAAGATGATCTGACCGCGCGTGATCTCGGTCTGGACGTCGCCTTCCTTCGCGTCGGGATCCTGGGCTGCGTAGTTGGCCGAGATCGCGAGCGCGCGGAAGCCGATCGCGAGCGACTCGCCGAGGGCGATCACGCCTCGCACGACCGGGAGGCGAAAGATCCGGCGGCGCGCCATCGGCGAGCTGATGTCCTTGACGACCTCGGCGATCTCGCCGTCGGGCTTGCGTACGGCGACAGCCCACTTCGAAGGGCTGCGCATCATCACGCCCTCCAGGACTGCCTGGCCCCCGATGTTGTTGGCCAAGCTAGTGCCTCTTCAGGTGATGCGGCCGCGTTCCTGGCGTGTGAGGAGCAAGCCAGGCTAGGACGCAGGGAGCCTCGATGCTCGAGAGCATCGAGGCGACCGAGGACGACGCATGGCGCCGCTCATCGCGCGCCAGGGACGTGGAGGGCATTGCCTGAAGAGGCACTTACCCGCGGCGGGCGCCGCCGGCCTTTTCCAGCCGACGCTGGAAGCGCTCTACCCGGCCGCCGGCGTCCATCAGCTTCTGCTTGCCCGTGTAGAACGGGTGGCACGCAGAGCACACGTCGACGTGGATCTCGGCCTGCGTCGAGCGGGTCTCGAACTCGTTGCCGCAGGAGCAGCGCACGTGCGTGCTGACGTATTCGGGATGGATACCGGACTTCATCGCCGGGCCAGGATAGCAGAGGCGGTTTCGGTGGCAACGTTGCCACCAGAGACAACAGCGGCGGTCGGGCCCTCTCCGACCTTCCCCGCCAGGATCGCCGCGACGGCAACCGCGCCGGCGGGCTCGCAGGCGAGCTTGGAGCGCTCGTAGAGGAAGCGAAAAGCCTCCTCGATCTCCTCCTCCGAGACGAGCATGCTCTCGACGCCCTGGGCCTGGATCACCGCGAGCGCCTGCTCACCGGCGAACGGGCCGGAGAGGCCGTCGGCGATCGAGACCGGCGTCACCGGGACCGGCCGCCCGGCGGCGAGGGCGTCGTGCACCGCGGTCGAGCCCTCGGGCTCCACCGCGACCACGCGCCGATCGGGTACGGCCGCGGCAACCCCGGCGACGAGCCCGCCGCCGCCGGTCGGGACCAGGATCGTCTCGACCTCAGGCGCGTCCTCGATCAGTTCGAGCGCCAGCGTTCCCTGACCTGCCATCACGAGCGGATCGTCGAACGGATGCACGAGCGTCCGACCCGTCTCGCGGATGTGGTCGTCCAACCGCTGGAACGCCTCGACGGCATCTTCCGCCTCGAGGTCGACGGACGCTCCGTACGCCCGCGTCGCCGCCACCTTGGCCGGGCTCGCACTCGCATACATGACGACGAGGCAGTCGATCCCCTCGAGCGCCGCGCCCCAGGCGAGCGCCTGGGCGTGGTTCCCGGCGGAGATCCCGATCACGCCGCGCGTCTTCTCCTCCGGCGTCAGCGACGAGAGTTTGTTGAGAACACCGCGGGCCTTGAACGACCCCGTCTTCTGGAACAGCTCCGCCTTGAGGTACGTCCGTGGGCCGAGCGTGCCCGAGCTGAACGTCGGCGTCCGGTGGACGCGGCCCCGAATCCGCTCCGCCGCCTGCAGCACGTCGTCGCGGGAAAGTGCCATCTCGCGCGCATCGTAGACTCCGGCCCGTGCCCGACCATCCGGTGCAGCTGATCGTCACGGACGACCTCCACCGCTCGCGCCTGACCGTCTTCTTCCGCCTCCTGCTCGCGATCCCGCTCTTCATCTGGCTCGGGCTGTGGTCGATCGGCGTTTTCTTTGCAGCGATCATCGGCTGGTTCGTCGCGCTCTTCACCGGCCGCCTGCCGCAGGGGCTGCACGACTTCTTGGGCATGTACGTCCGCTATGCGACCCACCTCGGCGCGTATCTCGCGATCGCCGCGAACCCGTACCCGAGCTTCACCGGCACGCCGGGCTACGCGGTCGACGTCTCGATCCCGGAACGGCAGGACCAGCCGCGCTGGAAGACGGCGATCCGGCTGTTCCTCGCGATCCCGGCGCTCATGCTCGCCGCGACGCTCGGCTCGTTCGCCGGCGGTGGCGGCGGCTCGCAGGCCGCCGAGGACGGCGCGTCGGAGGCTCAGTGGCTGGCATCGTCGGGCGTCGGCGGTGTGGCCGCCGTCTGCGCCGTCCTCGGCTGGTTCGCCGCCGTCGCCCTCGGCCGGATGCCACTCGGGCTGCGCAACCTCGGAGCCTTCGGGCTGGGCTACACGGCCCAGGCGTACGCCTATCTACTGCTGCTCACCGACCGCTACCCGAACTCCGACCCCGAGGCGATCGGACGGGCTTGGGAGCTGCCGCCGCGCAGCGTGCGGCTCGAGCTCGACGACGACGGCCGCCGCTCGCGGCTGACCGTCTTCTTCCGGCTCCTCCTTGCCATCCCTCACTTCGTCTGGCTGGCGCTCTGGAGTGTGGCGGCGTTCCTCGCCGCGATCGCAAACTGGTTCGTCGCGCTCATCCGCGGCCGCTCGGCAGACCCACTGCACCGCTTCCTCGCCGCCTACGTCCGCTACTACGCGCACCTGACCGCGTTCGTCACCCTCGTCGCGAATCCGTTCCCCGGCTTCGTCGGCGCCCCGGGCTACCCGGTCGACATCGTGGTCGACCCGCCGGAGCGTCAGAACCGCTGGATCACGCTGTTCCGCGGCTTCCTCGCCATCCCCGCCTTCCTCATCACCGGCGCGCTCAGCGTCGTCCTCTTGGTCATCGCCCTCCTCGGCTGGTTCGCCGCGCTCGCGACCGGCGGGATGCCGACCGGGCTTCGCAACCTCGGTGCATTCGCCGTCCGCTACCACTCGCAGACGAACGCGTACTGGTTGATCGTCACCGACGACTACCCGCACGCAAGCCCGGCGCTGCGCCCGCCGCCGGAGCCCGAGCCGGAGTACTTCAATCCCTTCCAGCCGGCGCCGGAGGCGGTCTGACAGGTCGTCGGCGCGCCGCATGGGCAGCGGGCCTGCTCGTGCTCGCCGTCCTGTGGGGGATCGCAGCCTGGTCGCTCTGGCAGAGCGTCGTCCCCGGGGATCTCGTGCTCGGACACGGCTCGCTGGCCGGCATCCCGCAGGAGACGCTCGAGCGGGCCGACCGCTACGAGCTCTTCTTCCGCGTCGAATTCGTGGTCTCGCAGCTCGTCCTGCTCGGCGTCCTCGTGGCCTACGCCAAATACGGGATTCACTTCGCCAAGGAGTCGGCGGCCGGCCGGATCGGCACCGGGATGCTGCTGGGGATGATCGGGCTCGCGCTCGTCTGGATCTCGCAGCTGCCGTTCCGGCTGGCGGAGGTCTGGTGGGACCGGCGCTACGACCAGACGGACAGCGGCTACCTGGAGACGCTCTTCGCGAACTGGTTCGAGCTCGGCGCAGAATTCCTGTTCGTCTGCTTCGCGCTGGTCGTCGTGATGGCTCTGGCGGGGCAGTTTCCGCGGCACTGGTGGCTCGCCGCCGCCCCGGTCTTCGTCGGGCTCGCGTTCCTCTTCGGGTTCATCTACCCGTACCTGACGCCCACGGAGCGGCTTCAGCGCGCCGACCTGCAGGCCGCCGGACGCGTATACGCGGCGAAGCAGGGGATCGACCCCGTGCCGCTCCGCGTCGAGGACGTCACCGACTTCACGAGCGCACCAAACGCCTACGCCGTCGGCTTCGGCCCGAGCAAGCGGGTCGTGCTCTGGAACACGCTCCTCGACGGCAGCTTCACCGACGACGAAGTGAAGGCGGTGCTCGCCCACGAGATCGGGCACCACTCCAGCAAGCACCTCTTCAAGGGGGTCGCCTGGTACGCGATCTTCGCGCTCCCCGGCGCCTGGCTGATCGCCCGCCTGACCCGCCGACGCGGCGGCATGGCCAACCCGGCCGCAGTCCCGCTCTCGCTCCTCGTGATCGTCGTGCTCGACCTGCTCTCGCTGCCCGTCTACAACGTGATCTCACGGCACATGGAGGCCGAGGCCGACTGGAAGGCGCTCGAGACGACGCACAAGCCGGAGCCGGCGAAGAGCCTCTTCAGGGAGTTCACGATCCAGTCGCTCAACGATCCCGACCCGCCGACGTGGTCGTACATCCTCTTCGACAGCCATCCGTCGGTGCAGCAGCGGATCGCGATGGCCGACGCCTGGAGCCGGCTCCACACTGGTCGTTGAACCGGGCGCGCAGCACCCCTTCAGGGGTCTTGCGCGATGCGTGATCCGCTCCCGCGGATCTCGCGTCCTGCACACTAGGTCAACGTGTACTCGGGGCCGGAGCCGCCCTCCGGCGGCGTCAGTCGGCCGCCCTTCGCGGAGATGGCACCGCACTGGACGCAGTTGGACGGGTTCACCTCCACGTGAACAAGCCCGTTGCCGGCGTCTCCGCCGAGCTCGTACACGTGCGCCGGACACATGTGCACCCATGCCTCGGCGACGTCCTGCGGAACCGTCCGCCGGATCCTGATGTGATTGGGCTGGTCGTCGCGCGTCCGGTTGCCGGAGAGGAAGACCGAGGAGAGCTTGTCGAACGTGAGCTTGCCGTCGGGCGTCGGGTAGCGCGTGCCGCGGCCTGTCCGGATCAGCGAGTGCGCGGCGTTCGGCTCGCTGTGGAGGTCCCAGGGCGGCAGCTTTCCCTTCGTCAGGGTCATCACGGTCGCACGTGCGCCCCCGACGAAGAAGCCCTTGTCGAACGCTTGGCGCATGTTCCGTACCTCGCGCAGGTCGTCGAAGACGTAACTCGACCGCAGCTCCGCGTCGTAGGAGTCGAAGACGCCGTGGCGCGTCGGTGACTCGCCGCGCTGAAGCGAGCGGAACGCGGCCTCGGCGGCCATGACCCCCGACTCGATCGCGTAGTGGATCCCCTTCAGCGTCGGCACGTTCACGAGCCCCGCGCCCTCGCCGGCCAGGAGCAGGCCGGGGGCGTGGAAGCGCCTCGGGAGTGCGTGGTAGCCGCCCTCCGTGATCGTCTTCGCACCCCAGGCGACGCGCTCGCCGTCGGCGAGCAGCTTGCGGATGAGCTTGTGCGTCTTCAGCTCCTGGAGAACGTCGTGCACCGAGAACTCGATGTCCCGCGACTCGAGCCCGGCGACGAAGCCGAGCGAGACCATGTCGTCACCCATCGGGTAGACGAACGAGCCGCCGAACTCGCCGTACTTGGCGCGCTTGCGCAGCGGCCACCCCATCGTGTGGACGATGTGGCCGAGCGGCTTCGCCACCTTCCAGACCTCCTTGACGCCGAGCGCCCAGATCTGTGGCTGCGCGCCCGCGAGCCCGAAGCGGTCGATCGCCGCACCGGTCAGGTGACCCTGCGTCCCCTCGGCCAGGATCGTCACTCTCGCGGCGATGTCGGACCCGGGCTCGTACGTACCGAGCGGGCCGCCGTCGCGGCCGAGCCCTTTGTCGCCGGTACGGATGCCGTGTACGCGTCCGTCGGCGACGAGCAGCTTCTGGGCGTCGGTCTCCGGCAACACGGCCGTCCCGAGCGCCTCGGCCTGCTCGGCGAGGAAACGACCGAGCTGCGAGACGGAGACGATCCAGTTACCGTGGTTTCGCATCGTCGGCGGCGGCGGGATCCTCATCGACCTGCCTCCCTTGGAGAGCAGGTAGACGGCCTCGCCGTGCACCTCGCCGTACGTGGGCAGGTCGTGCATCGTCAGGCGGTCGCGGAACAGGCGCCGAAGCGCGCGCGGGTTGACGACGGCACCGGAGAGGAGATGCGAGCCGGGCGCTTTCCCCTTCTCGACGACGGCGACGGGCACCTCGCCCAACCGCTCGGCCGTCTCGGGCGACTCCTCGAGCAGCTGACCGAGCCGGATCGCGCAGGCGAGCCCGGCCGGCCCGGCGCCGACGATCAGGACGCCGACCTCGATTCGCTCCGCCACCGGATCGGTGGGCGGGGCGATCACCTCGGACGGGGAGAACGGCGGCGGGTAGTCCGCCGGGCGGACGCCGCCCTTCCTCATCCTCTGCGGGCCTGGACGAGCTCGGTCAGCTTCGGCACGATCGTGTGCAGGTCGCCGACGACGCCGAGATCGGCGAACTCGAAGATCGGCGCGTTCGGATCCTTGTTGATCGCGACGATGGTCTTCGAGCTCTGCATCCCGACCTTGTGCTGGATCGCGCCGGAGATGCCGCAGGCGATGTAGAGCGTGGGCGAGACCGACTTGCCGGTCTGGCCGACCTGCGCCGAATACGGATACCAGCCGGCATCGACGACGGCGCGCGTTGCGGCGACCGCGCCGCCGAGCGCCTTCGCGAGCTCCTCGACGAGCGCGAACTTCTCCGGCTCGCCGAGCCCACGGCCGCCGGCGACGATCACGTTCGCGTCCTCGATCGACGGTCCGCTCTCCTCCGCGTGCGCCTGCTCGACCATCTCGGCCGCGAGCGAGTGCTCCTGCAGCCCGGGTGAGAAGGCCTCGACCGTCCCCGCAGCTGCCTGCTCGACGGGGTCGAGCGAGCCCGCGCGGAAGAGGCCGATCCGCGGCGTCGTCTTCCAGCCCACGTCGACGACGACGGAGTCGCCGAGCGCCGACTGCTTCCCGACAAGGGCGCCGCCCTCGTCGACGAGGTCCGTCAGCTGCCAGTTCAACCCCGCCTCGAGCCGGGCCGCCAGCCCCGCAGCAATGTCGGCGGCAAGGATCGACTGGGCGAAGAGCACCGTCTCAATTCCCTTGTCGGCGACGAGCTGGGCAATCGCGTCGACCCGCGGCTGCGGCAGCGGTGCCTCGAGCTTGGCGTCGTCGGCGACGTAGACCGTCGCGGCGCCGTGCTTGGCCGCCTGCTCGGCGAGCCCGTCGAGGCCGGAGCCGACGATCACGCCGGCGACATCGCCGTCGAGGCTCGCGGCCTTCGAGAGGACGGCGAGCGAGCCCTTCTGGAGTTCGCCGCCGTGATGCTCGAGGAAGACGAGAACGCCCATCTCAGATCAGCCTCTTCTCGCCGAGGAAGGCAACGATCTGCTCGGCCGCGCTGCCGTCGTCCTCGATCTTGCGCGTGTCGCCGCGCGGCGGCGGGTCGGAGAGGGAAAGTACCTCGGTCCGCGACCCCTGCTCGCCGGCACTGCCGCCGTCGACGCCGAGATCGGCGAGCGAGAGCGTCTCCTGGGGCTTCGACTTCGCGCCCATGATCCCCTTCAGCGACGGATAGCGCGGCTCGTTGATCGAGTCGGCGACCGCGACGACGGCGGGCAGCGGCGCACGGATGACGTCGTAGCCGAACTCCGTCTGCCGCTTGCCCGTGAGCGAGCTCCCCTCGAGCGTCAGCTCCGCGACCTGGGAGATCACGGGCCTCTTCAGCCGCTCGGCGACCGCGGCCCAGAGCACGGCGCCGTCCGAGTCCGACGACTGCTGGCCGAAGAGGACGAGGTCGGGCTGCTCGCGCTCGAGCACTTTGGCGAGCGTGAGGCTCGTGGCGACGAGATCGGAGCCGGCGGCGCCGTCGTCTGCGATCAGTACCGCTCGGTCGGCGCCCATCGCGAGAGCCTTGCGCAGCGAGTTGAGCGCGCGCTCTGGCCCCATCGAGACGACGACGACCTCGCCCTCGCCGGTCGCGTCCTTCAGCCGCAACGCCTCCTCGACCGCGTTTGCGTCGAAGGCGTTCAGCGCACCTTCGCCGGAGCGGTCGAGCCGCTTTGTGCCGGCGTCGATCCGCTTGTGCGCGGTCGCGTCGGGCACCTCCTTCACGCAGACGGCGATCTTCATCGCGCGGACTCTAGCGATGCGCCAAGGCGCGCCCCGGAGGTAGGCGTCGACAGGTCGGCCCGCTGAGCTTTTACCCCTTTCGGTGAGTAATCTTCCGCAGGCTCTGCTAGTGTCCCGCCCTTCGCGCGCGACCCGGTACTCGATGACCCCCGTCCGGACGACAGCCCGAGGCTTGCTCCTCACCGTGATTGCGTTCCTGCTCTGTGCCGGAGCCGCGGCCGCCGCACCCGATGCACCGGTGCCGCGGATCGTCTTCCCCATCCTCGGAGCGGCGACCTACACGGATGATTTCGGCGATCCGCGCGGCCAGGGTGCGCACGAGGGGAACGACATGCTGGCGCCGCGCCGCGCGCTGGTCCTCGCTGCCGAGGCAGGCACGGTCAAGTTCCACACGACCTCGTCGCGCGCCGGCTGCATGCTCTACCTGAACGGCAGGAGCGGCACCGAGTACCTCTACATCCACCTCAACAACGACCTCACCGACACGAACGACAACCAGGGGTCGTGCGTTCCGGGGGTCGCATACGTGAAGGGGTTGAAGAGCGGAGCCAAGGTGGCGGCGGGAGAGGTGATCGCCTACGTCGGCGACTCCGGCGACGCAGACGGGATCGATCCTCACCTCCACTTCGAGGTGCACCCGAACGGCGGCGCGGCGACGAGCCCCTTCCCCTATCTGAACAAGGCGCGGCGCCTGCTCTTCGCCGCGCAGACGGGGACGACCTTCACGCTCGCGGTGACGGGGAAGGTGGCGAATGCGGCGGGCGAGGACCTCCAGGTCACGGTCGACCAGGTGCGCCAGTGGCCCGGTGGCCGCAAGGTCAAGCAGGCCGGTCAGAAGGTGCCGATCACGGTTCCCGAGACGGCGTCGATCGAGGGGATGGGCGGACGAACCCCGGTCTCGGTCTACCCCGCGCTCGAACTGCTGACCAAGGGTCTGCCCGTCACCGTCTGGACGGCGCCGGCCAAGGTGACGCCGGCCGCGCTCTTCGGCGCCCCGGGCGCGCTCGCCGCGTCCCGCGTCGTCGTCAAGCCGTAGCGGCTGCTCGTCAGACCGGGATCTTCGCGGTCAGGAAGTCGACAATCTCCCTCGTCGGCGCGCCGGGCGTGAAGACGGCGGCGACGCCCTTGCCCTTCAGCTCCTCGGCGTCCTCGTTCGGGATCGTTCCGCCGACGAGCACGAGCACGTCGTCGACACCGTTCTCCTTCAGCCCCTCGAGGATCCGCGGCACGAGCGTCATGTGCGCGCCGGAGAGGATCGAGATCCCCACGGCGTCCGCGTCCTCCTGGATCGCCGTCTCCACAATCTGCTCCGGCGTCTGGTGCAGACCTGTGTAGATGACCTCCATTCCGGCGTCCCGGAGAGCCCTCGCGATGATCTTCGCCCCCCGGTCGTGACCGTCCAGACCGGGCTTCGCGATCACCACTCTGATCTTCCGGGCCATCCCGTCGGCAAGTATATGGAGGTGAGGCTCACCGTCATCGGCTCGTCGCCCGCCTGGCCCAACCCCGGCGGAGCCTGTTCGGGCTACCTCGTCGAGGGGCGCTTGCTCCTCGATTGCGGCCCAGGCGTGCTCGCCAAGCTGCGCGAGCGTGAGCCGTGGCCGACGGTCGAGGCGATCGCGATCACGCATCTCCACCTCGACCACTGGGGCGACCTCATCCCCTGGGTGTGGGGCGGCCTCTACGGCCCCGGCGAGTCGGTGCCGAAGGCGAAGCTCTGGCTGCCGCCGGGGGCCCGCGACCAGCTCAGGCCCGTCCTCGCCGTGCTGGGGAGCGAGGACATGTTCGACCGCGCCTTCGAGGTATCCGAGTACCAGTCGCGGGTGCCGTTCACGGCCGCGGCCGGGCTCGAGGTGACGGCCGTGCCGGTCGACCACTACGACATCCAAGCCTTCGGCTTCCGAGTCAAGGGCGACCGCGTCCTCGCCTACTCGGGCGACAGCGGCCCGTCCGAGGCGATCGCGGAACTGGCCCGCGACGCCGACCTGCTCCTGTCCGAGGCGACGCTCGAGAACGGCGGCTACGACGGGCCGTCTCGCGGCCACCTCTCGCCCGCGGAGGTGACGGATGTTGCCGCCGACGCACGCGCGCTCCGGATCGTGCTCACCCATCGGCCTTTCGAGCGAGAGCCACCGCCCGGCATCGAGCTCGCTTACGACGGGCTCGAGCTCGAGTTCTAGGGGAGCCGCGAGGCCTCGTAGGCCTTCTGCGCGCGGCGCGAGCGCACGCGCTCGATCACGAGCAGGGCGACGGGAACGAGGAGCGCGAGCGCAACCAGCGCCGCCGGCACGAGCAGCCAGACGGCCCCGAGGCTGGTCGATGCGCTCTGCGGAGCGAGGTCGACCCGGAACGGCGAGCCCTCGGATCGGCTCGGACGCGATCCGCCGCCGCCCCGCGGCGACCAGGAGTCGATCAGCCAACGGCGCTTGGCGCCCGCGCCGGCCGAGCGGAGCGACAGGTTGAACACGGCGGGCCGGACGGCGGCGCCCGGCTGGGGGAACACCGCGACCTGGAGGCCGATCTCGTTGGCGTAGGAGTAGTCGAACTTCCAGCGCGCGTCGTCGACCGGGTACGGCACCACCGGGATGTCGCCGTCGCGCCACTCGTCGCGGGTCGTGTCCCCGCGGAGATTCGGACCGACGAGCTCGTATGCCCGCTCGGCGTGCTCGCGGCGCACGGCCGTCTCGACGAACAGCGCGGCGGTGGCGATCACTGCGCGCCGCTCGGCAGGCGCCATCTTGACCGGGATCGGCGGTACGTAGATGTCCGCCTTCCCGTGCAGCGGCGTCTCGACAATCGTCGCCGTGTTCCAGAAGAAGATGCTGACGAGCGCGGCCGCCACGGCGACGGCGAGCAGGATGCCGACCTTGATCGCGCGCCGCCGAAAGCGCGGCGACGACAGCCGCCCGGCCACGCTACGAACTCGTCGCCACCGGGCCGCTGGAAGTGGCCCCTTCAGGGATCTCCGCGCCATCGGCATCCGCTCCCGCGGATGCCGATCCTGCGCCGGCGAACATCAGTCGCGGGCGCTCGGGACCGCGGGCGCCGCACGCGGGACCCAATAGTTCACGCGCCACCGGGTGCCGGTCTTCTTCAGCCCGATGAAGAAGATCTGCGGCTTCACCTCGGTGGAATCCTTCGGCAGCAGCGCCACTTCGAGGATCGCCTCGTCCGGATAGGACTCGTCGACCTTGAACGTCGCGGCCTCGATCGCCTTCGCGGGGTAATAGACGACGGGGATGTTCCCCGTCAGCCACTCGCGCTTCGACATCCCCTGCCGGAGCTGCGGGTGGACGAGGTCGTACGACTCGCCGAGGTTCTCGCGCGCGACCGCAGTCAGGATGAACCGGCCCGCGACGCGGCGCGCCTCCTTGTCGAGCGGAACTTGCTTCCGCGGGGTGAAGACCTGCGCCGGCCTGTTCGAGAGCGGCGTCTCCTGCGACGTGCCCGTGTCACCGAAGTAGGCGGTGGTGAAGGCCACCACACCGGCCGTCAGGACGAGGCCGGCCAGGAGCGAGACCCGTCGGTGCGTGCGCGCGCTCACGTCCCCTAGGACGGCGGCCGTCTCTGTTCAGTTAGATGAAGGACAGGTTAAGCAGTTGAAAACACGGAGGTTCAAAAGACGGGGGTCTCCCGCCACGTCCCCCAGACCTCCCGCCACGCGTCGCAGATCTCACCCATCGTCACGTAGTCGCGGGCGGCGTCGAGGATGGTCGGCATCAGGTTGACGTCGTCCCGCGCCGAGGCCTCCTTCAGCGCCGCCAGCCGCTGCTCAACCTTCGCCGAGTCGCGCCGGCCCTTCAGCGCGGTCACCCGCTCGATCTGCTGCCGCTCGAGCGCGGCGTCGATCTTGAGGATCTCGAGCGGCGTCTCGTCCTCGAGCTGGTAGCGGTTGACGCCGACGACGACCCGCTCGCCGCGCTCGACCTCCTCCTGATAGCGAAATGCCGAATCTGCTATCTCTCGTTGCGGGAAGTTCTGTTTGATCGCCTCGACCATGCCGCCCAGCTTCTCGATCCGGTCGAAGTACTCGTACGCCTGAGCCTCGATCCGGTTCGTCAGCTCCTCGACGTAGTAGGAGCCGCCGAGCGGGTCGATCGTGTTGACGACTCCGGTCTCGTGCGCGATCACCTGCTGCGTACGGAGCGCGATCCGGACCGCATCCTCGGTCGGCAGCGCGAGCGCTTCGTCGAACGAGTTCGTGTGCAGGCTCTGGGTGCCGCCGAGCACGGCCGCGAGCGCCTCGATCGCAGTCCGGACGATGTTCACCTCGGGCTGCTGCGCCGTCAGCGAGACGCCTGCGGTCTGGGTGTGGAAGCGCATCAGCCAGGAGCGCGGATTGCGGGCGCCGAAACGGTCTCGCAGCTCACGCGCCCAGATCCGGCGCGCGGCACGGTACTTCGCGATCTCCTCGAAGAAGTCGAGGTGGGCGTTGAAGAAGAAGCTGAGCCGCGGCGCGAACTCGTCGACGTCGAGCCCGCGCTCGACTGCCCACTCGACGTAGGTGAAGCCGTCGGCGAGCGTGAAGGCGAGCTCCTGGGCCGCGGTCGAGCCGGCCTCTCGGATGTGGTAGCCAGAGATCGAGATCGGATGCCACTTCGGCAGCTCGCGCGAGCAGTACTCGACCATGTCGGTGACGAGCCGCATCGACGGCTCGGGCGGGAAGATGTACTCCTTCTGCGCGATGTACTCCTTGAGGATGTCCGTCTGGATCGTCCCGCGCAGGTGCTCCGCCGGGACGCCCTGCTCCTCCCCGACAGCGATGTAGAACGCGAGCAGGATCGCCGCCGGCGAGTTGATCGTCATCGAGGTCGAGACGTCGCCGAGCGGGATCCCGCGGAAGAGCGTCTCCATGTCCTCGAGCGAGTCGATCGCAACCCCCTCGCGGCCGACCTCGCCTTCCGACCGCGGGTGGTCGGAGTCGTAGCCCATGAGCGTCGGCATGTCGAAAGCGGTCGAGAGCCCGGTCTGGCCGTGGTCGAGCAGGTACCGGAAGCGCTCGTTCGTCTCGACGGCGGTGCCGAAGCCCGCGAACTGCCGCATCGTCCAGAGCTTGCCTCGATACATCGACGGATAGACGCCGCGCGTGAACGGGAAGACGCCCGGGTAGCCGAGGTCACGGTCGTAGTCGACCGTCACCGTGTCGGGCGTGACGAGCGGCTCGTTGTCAAGCCCGGAGATCGTCGAGAAGAGCTCGCCCTGCCGCTCGGGGGTGCGGTCGTACAGCTCCTCGCGCCAGGCCTGCGTCGCGTCCAGCGAGTCGCGATCCTCGGTCGTCGCCATGCCGGCGATTGTACGTGCGCCTGCTCGGACGCGGCTCGCGCGGCTCCCTCGAGCGAGGCACTCGACCTCTACCTCAGCTTTACGGTTGCCTCGTGCCACGGAAAGCCGCCGCCACCACCGCCGCCGGTATCCGGCCGCTCCGGCCTGCCCGGAAGGGTCGCTCGGCTCCGCCGGCCGGCGCGGAGTCGGTCAGCCGCACGACCAGGCTCACGCTCGTCGCCGGTCGCTAGGCCGCGGCCTGCACCGCGAACGCGATGCCGACGACCACGAGCACGGCGCCGAGCGCCAGCCGCAGCGCGTTCTCGTCGAAGCGTCCGGTGGCGTGCGCGCCGAGCCAGCCACCGGGGATCGCGCCGGCGAGCCCGGCGAGCAGGATCGGCCAGTCGACACCGGTCCCGCCCGCGAACGTCACAAAGCCGGCGACGCCGAGGAGGAAGCCGACGGCGAGGTTCGTCCCGGCCGCCCGCTTGACGTCCATGCCGACGGCGCGGACGAGCGTCGGCATCCGCAGCGTGCCGAGGATGACGCCGACAGCGCCTCCGAGGGCACCGATGCCGAGCCCGCCGGCGACGGCGGGCCAGAGCCGCAGCCGTTCGCGTTCCCTCGGCCGAACCGGCCTGAGGGCAAGATCGATGCCGCTCCAGAGGAGTACCGCCGCGATCGCGCCCTCGAGCAGCCGTTCCGAGACGTCGCCGGCGGCCAGTGCGCCGAGGATCGCGCCCGCGACCGACGGCGGCGCCATCCAGGCAACGATGCGCCAGTCGACGCGGCGCTCCCGTGCGTGGCGGATCGCCCCGGCTCCTGCCGACGCGGCCGAGATCGCGATGTTCGTCCCGGCAGCGGCCAGCGGGCTGCCGGTCAGCGCCACGATCAGCGGCAGCCGAAGCGTCCCGAGCACGAGCCCGAGCATCGAGCCGAGGTACCCGGCGACGAACGAGCCTGCAAAGGCCAAGACCTGTCCCCAACTCACGGTTCGCGCTCGCGCTCCTGGCGCGTGGCTCGCGGTGCGTAGGCCGGGGTCACAGTAGGTGAATACGGGGCGCCGGCCGGAGCGCCGCGAGGGGCGCGAGGGCTCGCCGGAGGCCGGCTCCGCCGGCCGGGAGGCAAGCCCGGCCAGGGGAGCGAGACGCTAGCGCGAGCTCCCAGGCTTCCACAGCGGCTCGTCCTGGCCGGCGGACGCGTTCGCCGCGCGGGCGAGGATGAAGAGCAGGTCGGAGAGCCGGTTCAGATAGCGGAGCACAAGCGGGTTCAGGTCGACCTCCTGCGCGCCGAGGAGGACGTCGCGCTCGGCGCGGCGGCAGATCGTCCGGGCGACGTGCAGCCGTGCCGACGCCTCGATGCCGCCGGGCAGGACGAAGCTGCGGAGCTCCGGCAGGTCGGCGTTGAAGTCGTCGCAGAGCTGCTCGAGCGCGTCGATCATCGGCTGCTCGACCCGGAGGCGGTCGCCGACGCCCCACGGCACGGACAGGTCGGCCCCGACGTCGAAGAGCTCGTTCTGGATCCGGACGAGCGGCTCGCGCATCGCGTCGGGCAGCTCCCCGGCGAGCACGACCCCGATGGCGGAGTTGAGCTCGTCGACGGTGCCGAACGCGCCGATCCGGCAGTCGAGCTTCGACACGCGCGAACCGTCTCCGAGCGAGGTCTCGCCCTCGTCCCCGCCGCGCGTGTAGATCCGCGTCAGGCGGACGGGCTCATCGCGCCGGCGCGGGCTCACGCTGCAGGTCCAGGATCCGGCGGGCGATCACGAGCCGCTGGATCTCGCTCGTCCCTTCGTAGATCTCGGTGATCTTCGCGTCGCGGTAGTAGCGCTCGACGGGGAACTCCTTCGTGTAGCCGTAGCCGCCGAGGATCTGGATCGCCTCAGCGGTCTGGCGCCGCGCCATCTCCGAGGCGAACAGCTTCGCCTTCGCGCCCGCCTCGGTGTGCGGCTCGCCCTGCTCCTTCAGCCAGGCGGCCCGGTAGACGAGCAGCCGCGCCGCGTCGATCTCCGTCGACATGTCCGCGAGCTTGAACTGGATCGCCTGGTGCTCTGCGATCCGCTTGCCGAAGGTGCGCCGCTCCTTCGCGTAGCCGCGGGCCACGTCGTAGGCGGCCTGGGCGATCCCGAGCGCCTGGGCGGCGATCCCGATCCGGCCGCCGTCGAGCGTCGACATCGCGATCGCAAAGCCGCGGCCCTCCTCGTGCAGCAGCCGGTCGCGGCCGACCTGTGCGCCCTCGATCACGAGATCGACGGTCGAGGACGAGTTGAGCCCGAGCTTCTCCTCTTCGCGCGTCACCCGCACGTGCTCGGCGTCGAGCAGGAACGCGGAGACGCCGCGCGCTCCCTCGATCTCGGGCTCGCTGCGGGCGAAGGTGAGGAAGGTACCCGCATAGCTGCCGTTCGTGATCCACTGCTTGGCGCCGGTGATCGTCCAGCCGTCCGCGTCGGCGTCTGCGCGCGTCCGGATCGAGCCCGCGTCGGAGCCGGCCTCCGGCTCGGTGAGCGCGAAGGCGCCGATCGCTTGGCCGCTCGCGAGCGGCGGCACGAAGCGCTCGCGCTGCTCCTCGGTGCCGAACGCGAGGATCGGCAGCGTGCACGCGCTCGTGTGGACGGCGACCGTGACGCCGACGCCGGCATCGGCGCGCGAGAGCTCTTCGAGCACGAGGATGTAGGAGATGAAATCGGCGCCGGCGCCGCCGAGCTCGGCCGGGACGCAGACGCCCATCAGCCCCAGCTCGCCGAGCTTCTCGTAGAGCGTGGTCGGGAAGCGATGCTCGCGGTCCCAGGCGGCGGCGTTCGGCTCGATCTCGGCCTGCGCGACCTCCCGCGCGAGCGCCTGGATCTCCCGCTGGTCCGCAGTCAGAGCGAAGTCCATCGCCCCAGAGTCTAGGAGGGTTTGGCGGAGTCTGCCTCGTCGCCGAAGCGCGGCTCCGCGACCCAGTGTCGACTTCGCCAAACCCTCCTACGCGGCGGCCAGGAACTCCCTGCGGATCTCGTGCAGCACGTGCTCGCGGTCGCAGAAGGCGTCCACGACCATCGGATCGAACTGCGTTCCGCGCTGCGCGACAATCTCGCGGCGGCAGTCGCGCCAGCTGCGGGCTGCCCGGTACGGCCGGTGGTTCGTGATCGCGTCGACGGCGTCCGCGACGGCGAAGATTCTGGCGCCGAGCGGGATCTCGTCGCCCGCGAGCCCGTCCGGGTAGCCCCTCCCATCCCAGCGCTCGTGGTGCGAGCGGACGACCTGGACGCCTGCCTCGTGCAGGAACGCGACGCCGCCGATCATCTGCGCCCCGAGCAGCGTGTGGGCCTTCATCACGCGCCACTCGGCCTCGTTCAGCTCGACCGGCTTGAGCAGGATCTGGTCGGGAACGCCGATCTTGCCGATGTCGTGGAGCAGGAACCCGTACTCGAGCGCCGGGTCGGTGGCGAGCTCGGGATCGATCGTCCGCGTCAGCTCGAGCGCGTAGCGCTGCACGCGCTGCGAGTGCTGGCGGGTTCCGGTGTCCTTCGTGCCAAGCGCGCTCGCGAGCGCGGACACCGTTTCCTTGTACGCGCTCTCGAGCAGCCCGCGCTGCGCCCTCTCGATCTCGACGAGATGGCGGAGGTCGCGGGCGTAGAGGACGAGCTGCTCCTCGTCGGAGCGCCCGTTGACGCGGCGCATCGGCGCCCCCACGCCGACTCCCGCGAGGCGCTCGACGACACCGAGCAGCTCGAGTGGCCGGAACGGCTTCAACAGCAGCGCGTCCGCCCCCGCTGCACCGGCCACGTCCTCCACGTCTTCCATTCCCGTCAGCAGGACGACGCGAATCCCGCGCGTCTCCTCGCTGGCCTTCAGCTCGCGGCAGAACGCGAGCCCGTCCATGCCCGGCATGCCGACATCGAGCACGATCACGTCGGGCCGCAACACCGAGATGCGGCTCTCGGCCTCGGCCGCGCTCGCGGCCTCGTCGACCTCGAGGTGAACGTCCTCGAACGTCGTCCGCAGCAGTTCGCGGAATCCGGCATCGTCGTCGACCAGCAGCAGGCGCATTCGTTTCCCCCCGGATCGAAATGCCTTGTCGACCAAGGTATCGGCCGCTGGGACCAAACCTTGAGCCGAGACCTACCCCGTTCGGGGGATCCGGCGAAGCCGCCGCAGGGACGCCGGTGCGCGGCGGCGGGCGGTCCGCTCGATTCCGTCCGGGCTGAGCAGGCGGCGAAGCCGTCGCGGCGAGAGCTCGGCGCAGAGCACCGCCGACGCCGCCGGGCCCCGCTCGCCGTAACGGAGCCCCGTCGCGTCGAGCTCCGGCGCGGCCCGCCAGCCGTCGACGGTCAGCTCGTAGATCTCCTGCTCCTCGACGAAGAAGCCCGCGCGGGTGAGGAGGCGTGTCCAGCCGCCGACGTCGTCCTGGTGAAACCAGCCGTACTCACCCGGCTCGCCGCACGGGAGCGTGACCAGGAGCCGGCCGTCCGCCGCGAGCACACGGCGGAGCTCGCGCAGCGCAGTCAGCCGCGAAGCCGGGTCGTCCTCGGCGTCGAGCCCGTAGCCCGTGTTGTCCGCGCCGACATGCTCGAGCGTGGAGACGCAGAGGACGAGGTCGAAGGCGCCGTCGTCGAAGGGCAGGTCGCGCACGTCCGCCTGCACTCCGGTCAAGCCGGGGACGTCGGCCTCGGCGAGATCGACGCCGACGAGCTCCTCGAAGCCGGCTTGCAGGAGTGCCGCGAGATAGGGCGGCTCCGCGAAGGCGTAGCCCACCTCGAGCGCGCGGCGCCCGGCGAGCCGGGCGAGCACCCAGGGGATTTCGACCACGCGCTCATCGGTGTTTGGCGGCCCCTGGAGCCAGCGAGGTCGTTCGCCCCGCTCGCGCGCGCCGCGGGCGAAGGCGATCCCGTCGTCCAGTAGCCTGATCCGCTCGAACTCGGGCGCGCCTGCGAGCTCGTGCACGAGCGTGGCGCGGGAAAGCGTCCCCTCCTTGAGCTTCGCGAGCGCCCGCTCGCGTGCATCCGGCTCGGCGTCGCGACGCAGCACGAGGGCGAAGACCGCGTCGACGAAATCCTCATCGGAGCCGTCGGCCGCGTCGAGCCAGGCGCGCAGCTCCCCGCTCACGAGTACGAATAGAAGCCGCGGCCCGACTTGCGACCCAGCCGCCCCGCCTGCACGTATTGGCGCAGCAGCGGGCACGGCGCGTACTTGGGGTTGCCGAGCCCCTCGTGCAGGACCTCCATGATCGCGACGCAGGTGTCCAGGCCGATCAGGTCGGCGAGCGCGAGCGGACCCATCGGATGGGCGAAACCCAGTTTGGCGATCGTGTCGATCGCCTCCGGCTCGGCAACGCCCTCCATCAGCGCGTAGGCGGCCTCGTTGATGAACGGCATCAGGATCCGGTTGGAGACGAAGCCGGGGAAGTCGTTCGCCTGGGCGGGCACCTTGCCGAGCTCCTCGGCCAGGGCGGTGATCGCGGCCGCGGTCTCGTCCGAGGTCTGGACGGCCCGGATCACCTCGACGAGCTTCAGCACCGGCACCGGGTTGAAGAAGTGCATGCCGATCACGCGGTCCGGACGCCCGGTCACCGCGGCGAGCGAGGTGATCGGGATCGAGGACGTGTTCGACGCGAGCACGGCGCCGTCGGGAAGTAGCTGGTCCGCACGTCGGAACAGATCCTCCTTGACGGCCGCGTCCTCGATCACGGCTTCAATCAGCAGGTCGGCGGGCACGAGGTCATCGACCGCGCTCACGCGCGCCAGCACCTCTTCCGGGTCGCTCCCACCCTTCTCCGCGAGCTTCTCCAGGCTCTTCCGCATCGCCGCCACGCCGCGCTCCGTCGCTCCGGACGCGGCGTCGTAGAGCGACACCTGCCGCCCCGAGCCGGCGACGACCTGCGCGATCCCGGCGCCCATCTGGCCGGCACCGGCCACGAGAACATGCTCGAAGTCCATGGCGGGAGAGGCTAACGTCAACGCTGTGGTGACCGTGCGGCTGGCCTCGGTCGGAGACGCCGACACGATCGGCCGGATCCAGGTCGAGTCCTGGCGCGCTGCCTACGCGGGGCTGCTGCCGGACGAGGCGATCTCGACCTTCGACGTGGCGGTGAGGCAACGGTTGTGGCGGGAGTGGTTCGATCAACCCTGGCCCGGCAGCGTCGTCTTCGTCGCGGAACGCGACGGTCACGTCATCGGCTTCGCCAACGCGGGTCCGTGCCGGGAGGAAGAGCGAGCCGGAGAGCTGTTCGCGATCTACGTACTGCCGTCGTCCTGGGGTATCGGAGCAGGCCGCGCCCTGATCCAGCGCACAGATGAGTGGATGCGCTCCACGGGCCTCGGCGAGGCAGTCCTCTGGGTGCTGGAGGGGAACGAACGCGCCGAGCGCTTCTACCGCGCCGCCGGCTGGGAGCTGGACGGCCGGAAGGTCGACCAGTTCCAGGGCGCGGCGGTGAGCGAGCTGCGCTACCGCAAGCGCCTGTAGCTGCGCGACTTCCGGACGAGGAAGAAGAGCCCGGCGCCGAGCACGAGCACGCCGACGACGATCCCGCCCCAGTTGATCGGCGGCAGCGTGTTGTCCTCGACGTTCGTCAGCGCCAGGAAATCGGCCGGGTCGACCTGCGAGCAGAGGCCTGACCGCCAGACGTCGCCGTCGCGGGTCAGCAGGAGCCCGACGCGGTCGCCGACCGCAAGCTCGAGCCCGCAAGCAGCCCCGCTCGCCGGCGTCACGACGTCGACGCGGCTGTCGACGTCGGCGCCCTTGTAGACCTGCTCGACGCGGAACCGATAGGTCGCCGTGCCGCCGCTGCCATTGCGCTCGAGCACCGAGCCGATGATCGCCGCGTCTGCCGCGGGCAGGTCGCGCTCGAGATCGACGGGCGCGCAGGAACAGGCGTACGCCTCGGCAGTGATCGTGAGGCAGAGCAGCGTCAGGACGGCGAACTTGCGCACGCCCGGAGCCTAGAGACCACTAGACGTCGATCAGGAGCGCGTCGCCCTGACCGCCGCCGGAGCAGATCGCGGCCAGGCCGAGCCCACCGCCGTTGCGGCGTAGCTCGTGCACCATCGTCCCGACGATCCGTCCTCCAGAGGCCCCGATCGGATGACCGAGCGCGACAGCGCCGCCGTTCACGTTGACGATCTCCTCGTCCGCTCCGAGCAGCCGGGTCGAGTTGAGCGCGACCGAGGCGAACGCCTCGTTGATCTCGACTCGCTTGACGTCATCGATCGTCTTCCCGGCCTTCTCGAACGCCTTCGCCGCCGCGTTCGCAGGTGTCCGCACCAGGTAGGCGAACTCGTCGGCGACCCAGCCCTGCGAGACGATCGTCGCCAGGATCTCGAGGCCGCGCCGCTTCGCGAACTCCTCCGAGGTGACGATCACACACGAGGCGCCGTCGTTGACCCCGGGCGCGTTGCCGGCGGTGGTGGTTCCCTCCGGGTCGAAGACCGGCTGCAGCTTCGCGAGTGACTCCGCGGTCGTGTCGCGGCGTACCGCTTCATCGGCGGTCACGCCTCCCACCGGGACGAGCTCGTCGTCGAAGCGACCCTCGTCCTGTGCGGCGACGGCGCGCTGCTGCGAACGGAGCGCCCAGGCGTCCTGCTCGTCACGGCTGATCCCGAGCTCGCGCGAGACGAGCGAGTTGTGCTGGACCATGTGCAGCTGGTCGTAGGCGTCGGTGAGGCCGTCGAAGATCATCGAGTCGAGCAGCTCGCCGTGGCCGAGCCGGTAGCCGAAGCGCGCCTTCTTGAGCAGGTAGGGCGCGTTCGACATCGACTCCATCCCGCCGGTGACGATCACCTCGGCGTCGCCGGCGCGAACCATTGCGTCCGCTATCTGGACGGCACGGATCGAGGAGGCGCAGACCTTGTTGATCGTGTCCGCCGGTGTCTCCTTCGGCAGGCCGGCGGCGATCGCCGCCTGGCGCGCCGGCGCCTGGCCCGCACCTCCCTGAAGCACCTGCCCCATGATCGTGTACTGCGGCTCGTCCGCCTCGAGCCCGATTCGCTCCATCGCGGCCCTGATCACGATCGAGCCGAGCTCCGTTGCCTGGTGGCCGGCGAGGCCGCCCCCGAGCTTGCCGAAGGGGGTGCGGACCGCGGAGACGATGACCGAGCGGGACATGCTTTGAATCTACCGGGCGTAGGTCTCGTCCGGCTGCACTCGCGCCGCGAACGCGGCCAGCACTGCGATGCACGCCTCGAGGTCGCTCAGCTGGACGATCTCGATCGGCGAGTGCATGTTGCGGAGCGGGATCGAGACGAGCCCGGTCGGGATGCCCTCGCGGGAGGCGAAGGTCACGTCCGCGTCCGTGTAGGTCTTCGCGCCGGCCTCGATCGTGTGCTGGATCCCCTCCTCGCGCGCCGCCTCGACGAGAAGCTCGAAGACGCGCGGATTGACCGCCGGTCCGCGGAAGATGGCGGCGCCGCCGCCGAGAGTGTGGTGCCCGCCAGTCGCAGGATCGTCGCCGGGAATGTCGGTCGCGTAGGTGACGTCGATCGCGATCGCGACGGCCGGCCGCAGCCCGTGCGCGGCCGCCATGGCGCCGTGCGCGCCGAGCTCCTCCTGCGCGGCGGCGACGACGGCGACGTTGGCTCCCTCGGCGCGCCGGAGCGCCTCGAGCGCGACGTAGACGCCGGCGCGGTTGTCGAGCGTCCGCGACGCGACTCGTCCGTTCGCGAGCTCGACCGGCGGTGCCGCGAGCACCATCGGGTCGCCCGCCGCGACGAGCGAGCGGGCGTCCGCGCCGTCCGCGGCGCCGATGTCGACGTAGAGCTGCCCCCACTCGACCTTCTCGTTGTCCTTCACGTTGCGCGCGATCACCCCCGCGACGGTGCCGTCCTTCGTCCGAATCTCGACGCGCTGGCCGTAGGCGACGTTCGCACGCCAGCTGCCGAGCTGGTGCACGGCGATCAGCCCTTCGTCGCCGATGTGCGCAACCGCCGCGCCGATCACGTCCAGGTGCGCGAAGAGCGCCACCAGCGGCCCCTCCCCGCGTCGGCGCGCGATCAGGTTCCCGACGGAGTCGGTGTCGATCTCGGCCACCTCGCCGACCGCGTCGCGTACGACGTCGAAGGCGAGTTGCTCGTGCCCGGAAGGCCCATGCGCGCGCAGCAGGCGGTCGAGGAGCTCCGGGACGGGCATGGTGCGGGCAGTCTATGGCCGTGCGCATCCCCACAGATCTGCTCACGCCGCTCGGCGCCTACCTGCGCCTGCGCGAGGGCGCAGCGGCGAGCTTCCTGCTCGAGTCGGTCGAGCAAGGCCGGCTCGGGAGGCACTCGTTCATCGGCTCGGGCACCCGGCTCGTCTCCTTCGAGGAGGCCGAGGCGCTCGACGCGCCGGTCGTCGGCTACCTCGCGTACGACCACATCGCGAAGCTCGAGCCGACGGTGCAGCTCCCCGCTGACGGCCCTGATCTCCCGGAGAGCCGCTTCGTCGTCGCCGACACGCTCGTCCGCTTCGACCATGGCAGCGGCACGGCGGAGGTGCTGGCCGGCCACCACGACGAGATCGCGGCCCGGCTCGAGAAAGACCTTGTGTTTCAGAAACACAATCCCTCCTCGGAGCGCTCAACCGTGCGGCGGACGCCCGATCAGGCCACGTACGAGAAGGGCGTGGGGCGGATCCGCGAGCACATCCGCGCCGGGGACGCGTTCCAGGTCGTGCTCTCACAGCGGGCGGAGCGGCAGACGTCAGCCTCAGCGCTCGAGCTCTACCGGGCGCTGCGTCGCGTCAACCCCTCGCCCTACCTCTTCCTGCTCGAGCTGGCCGAGCTCGCCCTGGTCGGCTCGTCGCCGGAGACTCTCGTCAAGTGCGAGGACGGCCGCGCCAGTCTGAACCCGATCGCGGGGACGACGCATCCGGGTGACGGCGACGCCGAGCGGCTACTCGCCTCGGAGAAGGACCGCGCCGAGCACGTGATGCTCGTCGACCTCGGCCGCAACGACCTCTCCCGCGTGTGCAAGCCGGCGAGCGTCCGCGTCGCGCGCTTTCTCGAGCCCGAGCGCTTCTCGCACGTCACGCATCTCGTCTCGGAGGTGACCGGCGATCTACAGGACGATGTCTCGGCCTTCGACCTGTTGCGCGCGTGCTTTCCGGCCGGCACTGTCTCCGGCGCCCCGAAGGTCCGCGCGATGCAGATCGTCTCCGAGCTCGAGGGCTACCGCCGCGGCCCGTACGCGGGCGCCGTCGGCTACGTGCTCCCGGGCGGGGCGATGGACACGTGCATCGCCATCCGCACGATCGTGCTCGCCGACGGCATTGCGCGGCTGCAGGCGGGCGCGGGGATCGTGGCAGACTCGGATCCCGAGGCCGAGCACCGTGAGTGCCTGTCGAAACTCGCCGCGCTCGAAGCCGCGATCGACCTCGCCGAGGAGACACGATGACGGAAGATCAGCAGCACGCGATGGGGCGCCGCCCGCGGTGCACGGCCGGAGGGGATAGTGCGCGAGCACAGACCCGGAGAGCCGGGTGCCGCGAGCGGCGTCAGCCTTTCGCGGAGCCCGGCTCTGCCGGGCGGGAGCGAAAGGCGGCCAGCGCATGCTGCTGATGTTGGACAACTACGACAGCTTCACCTACAACCTCGTCCACCTCTTCCAGGAGCTCGGCGTCGAGGTGCGGGTCTTCCGTAACGACGCGATCACGGCCGATGAGGCAGAGGCGCTCGCGCCGACGCACGTCGTAATCTCCCCCGGTCCCGGCCGACCTGAGGATGCGGGCGTCTCCGTCGAGCTGATCCGGCGGCTCGGCCCGAACGTCCCGACGCTCGGGGTCTGCCTCGGCCACCAGGCGATCGTCGAGGCGTTCGGCGGCGAGGTCGGACAGGCGAAGGCGCTCCTGCACGGGAAGTCGTCGCCCGTCGAGCACGACGGCAGGGGAGTCTTCACGGACCTGCCCGACCCGTTCGAGGCGGGCCGCTACCACTCGCTGGCAGCCCTCTCGGTCCCGGACGAGCTCGAGGTGACCGCTCGCACGCCCGACGGTGAGGTGATGGGCGTACGCCACCGCGAGCTCCCGATCGAGGGGGTCCAGTTCCATCCCGAGTCGGTGCTGACGCCGCTCGGTCCCAGCCTCGGACGGAACTTCCTGGAGCGGCGTTGATCCAGGAGGCGCTTGCAGACCTGCTCGACGGCAAGGACCTCGGGCGGCCGCGCTGCCGCGAGGTGATGGGCGAGATCATGCGCGGCGACGCCACACCTGCCCAGATCGGTGGCTTCCTCGTCGCGCTTCGAGTCAAGGGCGAGACCGCAGACGAGATCGCTGGCTGCGCCGAGGCAATGCGCGAGCACGTCCTTCCGGTCCACCCACGCCGCACCGACCTCGTCGACACCGCAGGCACGGGCGGCGACGGCGCCAGCACGATCAACATCTCGACGGCGGCCGCAATCGTGGCCGCGGCGGCAGGCGCCGGGGTCGCCAAGCACGGCAATCGAGCCGTATCCTCGGCATCCGGATCGGCGGACGTGCTCGAGGCGCTCGGCTTCCGGCTCGAGCAGCCACCGGAGCGGATCGCGCAATCGATCGACGAGCTCGGCTTCGGCTTCATGTTCGCGCCCTCGCACCACCCCGCGATGCGCCATGCAGCACCTGTTCGGCGCGACCTCGCGGCGCGTACCGTGTTCAACGTGCTCGGCCCGCTCACGAACCCTGCCGGCGCCCGCGCGCAGGTGATCGGCGTCTATGCGAAGCCACTCGTGCGCACGATCGCGGACGTGTTGGCGCAACTCGGTGCGCGCCGTGCCTTCGTCGTGCACGGCGCGTTCGGAATCGATGAGCTTTCCCCCGCTGGGCCGAACGACGTCTGCGAGGTCGTCGAGGGCGACGTGCACGCGCGTGTGATCGACCCGCTCGAGCTCGGCATCGAGCGCTGCGACCCGGACGAGCTGCGCGGCGGCACGCCGGCCGAGAACGCGCAGGCGATCCGAGACGTCTTCGCCGGCGCGAACGGCGGCCGACGCGACGCGATCCTGCTCAACGCCGCCGGCGCCGTCGCGGCGGCCGGGCACGCCGAGGATCTCGGCGAAGGGCTCGAGCTGGCGCGGGCGGCCGTCGACTCCGGCGCCGCCGCAGCGCGTCTCGACGAGCTGACGAGGTTCACGAATGCGGTTTAGCGACGCGCTCGCCGGTCCGGGCCTCGGAGCGATTGCGGAGATCAAGCGGCGCTCGCCCTCGCTCGGCGACATCCGGCCGGACGCCGACCCAGCGCGGCTCGCGCGCGAGTACGCGGCAGCCGGCGCCGCCGCCGTCTCCGTCCTCGTCGACGAGCGCTTCGGCGGCAGCTGGGACGATCTGCGCGCCGCGCGCGCCAGCTCGGCCGTGCCACTCCTCGCCAAGGGCTTCTTCTCGACCGAGGAACACCTGCGGACGGCGAAGGAGGCGGGTGCCGACGCCGTCCTGCTCCTGCTCCGCGATCTCGACGACGGGCAGGTGCGCGAGCTGTCGACGCTGGCCGGTGAGCTCCGCCTCGACACGCTCGTCGAGGCGCACGACGCCGATGAGCTCGAGCGGGCGGTGATCCTGGGCGCCCCCGTGATCGGCGTCAACGCCCGCGATCTCTCCACCTTCGAGATCGATCGCAAGTCCCAGCTCGACCTCGTTGCCCGAATCCCCCCCGACCGAGTCGCAATCGCTGAGAGCGGCATCCGGACACGCGCCCAGGGGGCTGCGGCCGAGCTGGCCGGTGCCGACGCGATCCTCGTCGGCTCGACCCTGATGCAGGCGCCGGACCCGGCCGCCACGCTTCGCGAGCTCCTGCGGCGCCCGCTGGTCAAGGTCTGCGGGCTCACGCGCGAGGAGGACGTGGCCGTCGCGGCCGAGGCCGGCGCCGACCTGGCCGGCTTCGTGCTCGCGCCGGAGAGCCCGCGGGCGGCGAACGACGTCCTGCCGGTGCCCGACGAACTGCTCGCGGTCGCCGTCTGGGTCGGTGAGGCAGGCACGAGCGGCGCACCGGTCGACCAGGTGCACGAGCGCGAGGAGGGCCGCATCAGAGGCCGGAACGGCGTCCTCCTGCGCGAGGGCGAGCAGGTCGCTCGCCTGCTCGACCTGCCCTGGGAGGAGGAGGATCCGGGCCACTGGGACCGCGCGGCGGCCGAGCCTGGACGCGTGATGCTCGCCGGCAGGCTCGCCGCCGACAACGTCGCCGAGGCGATCCGGCGCGTCCGGCCCTGGGCCGTCGACGCCGCCTCTCGACTCGAATCGGCGCCGGGAATCAAGGATCCCGCGAAGGTGCACGCCTACGTCGAGGCGGCGCGGTCGTGACGGAGACGTACGGCGCCTACGGAGGCCGTTACGTCCCCGAGACGCTGATCCCGGCGCTCGACGAGCTCACGGCCGCGTGGGAGGAGGCGCTCGTGGACGAGAGCTTCCGAGTCGAGCTGGACGAACTGGCGCGCACCTATGCCGGCCGCCCGACGCCGCTCACACGTGCCGAGCGGTTCGCGCCCGACAAGCGCCTCTACCTCAAGCGCGAGGATCTGCTTCACACGGGCGCCCACAAGCTCAACAACGCCCTCGGCCAGGCGGTGCTCGCACGCCGGCTCGGCAAGCAGCGGATCGTCGCCGAGACCGGCGCCGGTCAGCATGGGGTCGCCACTGCGACCGTCTGTGCCCGCTTCGGCCTCGACTGCGTCGTCTACATGGGCGCCGAGGACATGCGCCGGCAGAAGCCGAACGTCGAGCGGATGGGCCTCCTCGGCGCCGAGGTGCGCCCGGTCGAGTTCGGGACGAGGACGCTGAAGGAGGCGACCAGCGAGTCGATCCGAGACTGGATCACGAACGTCGAGACGACCCACTACCTGATCGGCTCGTGCGTCGGCCCCGCCCCGTATCCGGCGATTGTGCGCGAGCTGCAGGCTGTGATCGGCCGCGAGACGCGTACGCAGATCCTCGAGGCTGAGGGCCGGCTTCCTGACGCCGTGATCGCGTGCGTCGGCGGTGGCTCGAACGCAATCGGGATGTTCGCCGGTTTCCTCGAAGACACGGAGATCGAGATCATCGGCGTCGAGGCCGCCGGCGCGGCGAGCCTCGGGACCGGCCGTGCCGGGGTCCTCCACGGCTCGCGCTCGTCGGTGCTCGCCGACGAGGACGGCCAGATCCAGGACGCCCACTCGATCTCGGCCGGGCTCGACTATCCCGGCGTCGGCCCCGAGCACGCCTACCTGCGCGACACGGGCCGCGCCCGTTACGTCGGTACGACCGACGACGAGGCGCTGGACGCGTTCCGGCGGCTGACCCGGACCGAGGGGATCATCCCGGCGCTCGAGCCGTCCCACGCGCTCGCGCGGGTCGACGAGCTCGACGCCGCGCTCGTCGTGGTCTGCCTCTCGGGCCGCGGCGACAAGGACCTCGCCGAGGTGCTCGCCCGTTGAGGCAGGACTACGAGCGCCAGCACACGGCCGCCTTCTTCGACGAGTACGCCGAACAGGAATGGACGCGCTTCGACGAAGGACGCACGCCACCCCAGAGCGTCGCCGTTCATCTGGCCAAACTGCGCGAGTTCGCCAGGGTCGGCGACCGCGTCCTCGACGGCGAGCACATCCTCGCGGTGGTGCGGAAACCATGAGCAAGACACTCGCGATCTACCTCATGTCCGGGCCGGACACGCCGGCGCTGGCGGAGGCGGCCGTCGAGGGCGGAGCCGACCTCGTGGAGCTCGGCTTCCCCTTCTCCGACCCGCTTGCCGACGGGCCGGTCATCCGCCGTGCCGCCGAGAAGGCACTCGCGCAGGGGATGCGGACGCGAGCCTGTCTCGAGTGCCTTGCCGCGACCCGGGAGCGAGTGGAAGTGCCGCTCGTCCCGATGACGTACGCGTCGCTGCTCGAGGCCTACGGCTGGGACCGCTTCGCGGCGGACTCGCGCTCGGCCGGCGCAGCCAGCCTGATCGTGGCCGACCTCCCTGCCGGCGATCGGCCAGGCCTGCAGCGGGTGCAGCTCGTGGCGCCCACCTCCACGGACGAGCGCCTGCGGATTGCGGCCCGCGAGACGGACGGCTGGCTCTACCTCGTCACCGTCACCGGTACCACAGGAGCGCGCTCCGGGCTCTCCGCGTCGCTGGCTCGGCTGGCCGAGCGTGCGCGCGCGGCCGCGCCAGGGGTGGCGCTCTACGCCGGCTTCGGGATCTCGACGCCGGCTGATGCCCGGGCCGCCGCCGAGCTCACCGACGGCGTCGTCGTCGGCTCCCGTGCACTCGAAGCCGCCGAGGGCGGACCCGCCGCGCTGCGCGACTACGTGCGCTCCCTCCGCGACGCGCTTGATTGAGCGAGAGACCTACCCCGAATCGGCGAGTGCCTCCGCGCCGCACCGGGGACGACTGGCACGCGAATCCGGGGATACAGCCGCTCTGGAGTCTGGTCAAGATTGACGAAGTCGTCGTATGTGCCGGTGTGCACATGCTTATCCTCGCCGCAAGGGGGACAGATGGGAAAGTTCGAGCCGCTGGCTCCGTCCAAGCGTGTCCGGATCGTGCTCTGCTCCGCTGCATTTGCGATCGCTGCGATCGCGCCCGGCGCAGGCTTCGCCGCAGACTGGTCATCCGGGATCACGGCACCGACCGCCGACTGGTCGTCGGGCCGCACCTCGCCGGCCGCCGACTGGTCGTCGAGCAAGCGTTCGCCCAAGGCCGACTGGTCCTCGAGCAAGCGTTCGCCGAAGGCCGATTGGTCGTCGAGCAAGGTCGCTCCGAAGGCAGATTGGAGCTCTCGCTACCGGGCGAGCGCACTCCGCTAGCGCCTACTCCCCCGAACGGGGGAGGCCGACCCCCGTAACGGCGTAGACGGTGGTACCTCGGTTGGGGTACCGTCGTCACGGTCTGCTGCCGATTGTCAGGAGACACCGCGGTCGGCGCGGTTTGTCCCCTACCTTGACGAGGTGCGGCAGTTGAGCAGCGTCCCAGCAGTAGCCGAGCGAGCCGGGTGGCAGACCCGGCGCGTGCGCCGCCTGCCCCAGATCGCTGCTCTCTACGTCGGCGCAATCTGCCTCGCGGCCCTCGCCGCCGCCGCAGCGTCACTCGCCCACCACGGGGCGGACGGACACGACTGGACAGCCTTCGCGCTGCTGCTGCCGCTGGCAGCGGTCGCGCCCTTCTTCCGCGTCGCGGTCGGCCGCAACTACAGCCTGCACACCGGTGCCGCGTTCATCGTCGCGGGCGCACTCGTGCTCCACCCGCTGATGGTCCTCGCCCTCGTCGCCGCGCTGCATATCCCACAGTTCGTGCGCGGGCGCTACCCGTGGTACATCCAGCTGTTCAACCTCGCCAACTATGTCCTGAGCGCACTGGCCGCCTGGCTCGCGGTCGGGGTGATCCGTGGCGACGGCGACTTCCGCTTCGCAGCTGCCGGCGTCGCGGCTGCGATCACGTTCGTCGCGGTCAACCACGCGCTGCTCGCCGTGATGCTGCGTCTCGGGCGCGGCCACAGCTTCCGGCAGAGCGGCCTCTTCTCCTCGTCCGGGCTCGCGATCGAACTCGTGCTCGTCGGCCTCGGTGTAGCGGTCGGAGCCTTCGCCCACTTCAACCCCTGGATCCTGCCCGTGCTGATCGCGCCGCTCGTGCTTGCTCACCGATCGCTCGCCACGGTGGCGCTGCTGCGCGAGAGCGAGGAGCGCTTCCGGACCATGTTCGCCGCGGCGCCGACGGCGATCATGCTGTTCGACCGCGAAGGCAGAGTCCTCGCCGCGAACCGCTCCGCGGAATCGCTGTTCGGCTACGCCGAGCAGGAGCTCGTGGGCAAGCTCCCAACCGCGCTGCGGCATCCGGACGACGTTGCCGCCGAAAGCGATCCGTTCGTCGAGCTGGTGAGGGGCGAGCGTGACTCGTATCGACGCTTCGTGACCAAGTCGGGCTCGACCGTTGTCGCGCACGTCGCGACCGCGCTCGTCCGCGACGCCGACGGAAAGCCGAGCTACCTGATCGGCATGGCCGAGGACGTGACGGAGCAGCGTCAGCTCGAGGAGCAGTTGCGCCAGAGCCAGAAGCTGGAGGCGATCGGCCGCCTGGCCGGCGGCGTCGCGCACGACTTCAACAATATGCTGACCGCGATCGGCGGCTACACCGCGCTTGCCCTCGAGCACGCGCAGACCGGTTCCACCCTCCACGGCGATCTCGAGGAGATCCGCAAGGCGACCGACCGCGCCGCGATGCTGACACGCCAGCTGCTGGCTTTCAGCCGCAAGCAGGTCCTGATGCCGGAGCTCCTCAACCTGAACGGCATCGTTCTCGAGCTGGAGTCGATGCTCCGCCCGTTGATCGGCGAGGACGTACAGCTGTCGACGCAGCTCGATCCCACGCTCGGGCCGATCGAGGCCGACCCCGGCCAGCTGCACCAGGTCGTGATGAACCTCGTCGTCAACGCCCGCGACGCGATCCCGAGCGGTGGTGCGATCACAGTCGTGACCGCGAACGCCGACATCGGCGAGAACGAGGATGCGATCGAGCCCGGCTCCTACGTCACGCTGACCGTCCGCGACACCGGCGAGGGGATCGACGAGCAGACGCTCCGCCAGATCTTCGAGCCGTTCTTCACCACCAAGGACGCAGGCAGAGGCACGGGCCTGGGACTCGCCACCGTCTACGGCATCGTCAAACAAAGCGGCGGCTACGTGGCCGTCGACAGCGAACTGGGCGTCGGCTCGGCCTTCACGATCTACCTCCGCCGCGCCGACGGCGTCGTGCCAGAGCCCGCCGAGCCTGCGCACGAGCCGGCGCCCGTCGCGGTGGCGTCGACGTCGGCGCTCGCCGCGACATCGACCCGCGTGCTGGTGGTCGAGGACGAGGAGGTGATCCGCGGCCTGGTCGATCAGATCCTGCGGGGCGACGGCTACGAGGTGTTGCTCGCGGCGGACGGTGACGAGGCGGTCGAGCTGGCCGACGGCAACCGCGTCGACGTGCTGCTGACCGACCTGACGATGCCGGGGATCGGCGGCCACGAGCTCGCGGACAAGCTGCGCGCGGACGCGCCGGCACTGAAGGTGATGTTCATGTCGGGCTTCGCCGAGGGAGGCGACTTCTCCGCCACGGCGCTGCCCCCGGCCACCGCATTCCTCGAGAAGCCGTTCACGTTCACGATGCTGAGCGAGCGGATGCGCGAGCTGATCGCCGAGCCGCTGGACTAGAGCGGCTGGTTTACTCTAACTAAACTTCTGTTCGATCGTCTTACGCCCTGAGGGACACGGCCGCCGCCGGCGGCCCGCGACCGAAAGGGAAAGTCCGATGCAGAAGAAGCTTCTGCCCGCGCTCACTGTCACGGTGATCGGGGCAAGCCTGCTCGTCGGCGCGGCGTTCGCGAGCTCTGCCTCGAGCGCGGACCCGGCCAAGGCCGGCGGCTCTGAGGCGAAGCGCGGCGGCACGCTGCGCGTGAACCTCTCGACGACCGACTTCGAGTTCCTCGACCCGGCGCTCTCCTACGACGCCCCGGGCTGGCAAGTCCTCTACATGACGAACCTGATGCTCCTCAACTACCCGGACAAGCCGGCTCCGGAAGGCTCGCGGCTCGTGCCCGACGCGGCCACCGGGTTCCCTCGCGTCTCGCGCGACGGGCGGACGTACACGTTCACGATCAAGCCCGGCCTTCGCTTCAGCGACGGCTCCGCCGTCACCGCTGCAGCGTTCAAGCGCGCCTTCGAGCGGGCCGCGAACCAGCAGCAGGGCTCGCCCGCGATCGCGTTCATGCACGACGTCCTCGGCGCCGACGAGCGGAACGAGGGCAAGGCGGGAGCCGTGGCGGGCGTCGCCGCGAGGGGCCAGACGCTGACGATCCGGCTCAAGAAGGCGAATCCGACCTTCCTGGCCGAGATCGCGATGCCGTTCTTCGCAGCGGTCAAGCCGAGCATGGCGATCGACGCCAAGGGGATCAGCGTCTACCCGTCCGCCGGCCCGTACCGAATCGCGAGCCGGACGGTCGGCAGCCAGGTCGTGCTCGAGCGGAACCGCTTCTACAAGGGCAACCGTCCGGCGAACGCGGACCGGATCGTGATCACGACGAACACGGACGTGAACCAGAGCCTGCTCCAGGTGCGCGCCGGCCAGATCGACTACGACCAGTACGGCCTGCCGCCGACGGCGCACGACGACCTCTCGCGCCAGTACGGCGTCAAGAAGGGCGGCGACGGCCGGTATTTCGTCAACACCGGCATCAACACCGTCTACCTCGCCCTGAACACGTCCCGCCCGGCTTTCCAGAAGGTCAACCTGCGCAAGGCGGTCAACCACGCGATCGACCGGCCGTCGATGCTCCGCGTCGCCGGCAAGTACGCCGGCAAGCGCACCGACCAGATCCTGCCGCCGAACATGCAGGGGTTCCGCGACGAGAATCTCTACCCGATCAAGGGCGCCAACCCCATCCGCGGCCGCGCGCTCGCGAACGGGTCGAAGGACGAGATCACGCTGCTCTACCCGACGAGCCCGACGTCGATCGCGCGGGCGCAGATCCTCAAGTTCAACCTCGAGCAGATCGGCCTCAGCGTGACGCTGAAGCCGCAGCCGTTCGCCGTCGCACTCCGCACGGCGGGCACCCGCGGCTCCGACTTCGACGCGTTCCTGATCGCCTGGTTCGCGGACTACCCCGACCCGTTCGACTTCATCAACGTGCTGCTCGACGGGCAGAACATCCAGGCGGCGAACAACTCGAACTACTCGTACCTGAACAGCCCCAAGTACAACAAGCTGATGATCGATGCCTCGAAGCTCTCGGGCGCAGGGCGCTACGACGCGTACGGGAAGCTCGACGTCGACATGATGCGGAACGCCGCTCCGTGGGCGCCGCTCTCGAATGGCAACGTGCGCGAGTTCATCTCCTCGCGTGTCACGAACTACCTGTTCCACCCCGTGTACGGCGGCGCGATCATGAACGCGCTCGCGCTGCGCTAAGCCGTCGCATGGGACGGGATCCGCAACAGCGGATCCCGTCCCGCGCAAACACTGAAGGGTCGCTTCGCTCCCGGCTTGGCTTCACCAGCGCACTGGAGCGGGGGTCGGCTCGCTGGCCCCCGCCCCCGCTCCAGCGCGTTACCTTTCGACGATGAGCGAGACGCTGCGCGGGCAGCTGCTGGTGGCGGCACCGGTTCTCAGCGACCCGAACTTCCACCGCACGGTCGTCCTGATCGCGGAGCACGGCGAGGAGGGCGCGATGGGCCTCGTGCTGAACCGGCCGACCGAGACCTCGGTCGGTGACGCAGTCCCGGAGCTGTCGCCGATCGCCGGCGAGGAGGAGCCGGTGTTCGTGGGCGGCCCCGTCTCGACCAGCTCCGTGCTCGCGGTCGCGGAGCTCGACGACCCCGATGATGCGTCCGAGCTGCTCTTCGGCGCCGTCGGCTTCGTCCAGGAGCCTGACATCCCGGTCCGGCGCGGCCGCATCTTCGTCGGCTACGCGGGCTGGAGCGCGGGCCAGCTCGAGAGCGAGCTCGAGGAGGAGTCGTGGCTCGTGCTCCCCGCCGAGCCGGATGATCTCTTCAGCGACGATCCCGACGGGCTCTGGAGCGCCGTGCTGCGCCGCCAGGGCGGTCCGTACGCGCTCCTGTCGCTGATGCCGCCCGACCCCTCGCTCAACTGAGCTTTCCGTCGCATGAGCGAGATCCGCAGGAGCGGATCTCGCTCGCGCAAACCCCTGAAGGGCCGCTTCGCGGCCTGCTCTTGACACGATCTTGACCGCGGCGTGATTCACTGCCGGTGGGCACCCGAACGGAAGGAGGCCCATGGAAGAGGCACGCACGACACGTCGTTTTCCCTTGCTCGTCGCGCTCGCAGGAGTGATCCTGCTCGCGGCGATCTGGGCGACGATGGCGCTTGCGGGAGGCTCCTCCCCGGCTGCGAAGCCGGCGGCGAAGGCTCCAGCGGCCAAGACCCAGATCTCGAAGGCGCAGAAAGGGTACGCCGGCAACTCCGGCGACCACGACTGCCCGAACCGGGACCAGGGAGCGTCGAACGACCTCTGACCGGCGGAGCCCGGCCCCGGCCGGGCTCCGTTCGCTCTTAGCCGGGCAGCGTCGCGCGGGCGGTGGCCGACGGTCCGCGCAGCGTGACGGCACGCGCGCGCCGTGCACGTTTCGCAATGATCCCGGCGTGTTCGACCACGTCACGATCCGCGCCTCGAGCCGCGAGGCGTCCGAGCGCTTCTACGAAACGGTGCTTCGCGCGCTCGAGATCGAGCAGACCCACAGTGGCGAGCACTACGTCGAGTGGCACGACTTCTCGCTCGCGGCGGCGGACGACGACAACCCCATCACCCGGCGGCTGCACGTCGGCTTCGCGGCCCCGTCGCGGGCGCACGTCGACCGGTTCTGGCAGACGGGAACGGCGGCCGGATACGAGAGCGACGGCGGGCCCGGCCCGCGGCCCCAGTACAGCGACGACTACTACGGTGCCTTCCTGCTCGATCCGGACGGAAACAGCATCGAGGCTCTCCACCACGGCTCGCTCCGGGAGGGCGGCAACGTCGATCACTTGTGGATTCGCGTCTCCGACATGGAGGCGGCGACACAGTTCTACGAGGGCGTCGGTCCGGCAGCGGGATTCAGGGTCGGCACCGAGCTCGCCGACCGGACGCAGTTCGCCTGCGTCAGCGGCTCGTTTTCTGTCGTCGCGGGAGCCGAACCGTCCCAGAACGTCCACCTCGCCTTCACCGCGACGGACAACGAGACCGTCGACCGCTTCCACCGCGACGCGACCGCGGCCGGTTACCGCGACAACGGCGCTCCAGGCGAGCGGACGATCTACCACGAGGGCTACTACGCCGCGTTCGTGCTCGACCCGGACGGCAACAACGTCGAGGTGGTGAACCACAACCGGTGACGAAGCGGGAAGACACGGCGAAACGCCGCGCCGCGCGCGAGCGTCAGACTGGGCTCGATCCCGAGGACGAGGCGGCGCGCTGGCTGCAGGACCACGATCCGCCGGCGCCGCCGCCCGAGTCGAAGTCGAAGTTCAAGTCGCCCGAGTTGCATCGCTGGCGGCGGCAGCAGCAGCAGCGCGGCGGCGGCTGACCTTCTCGCGCACGATCGGCGCCACCTTCCTCCCGAACAGCTCGATCGCCTTGAGGGTCTTCTCATGCGGAAGCGAGCCGACGGTGAACTGGATCAGGAACCGGTCGTGGCCGAAGAGCTCGTGCTGATACAGGATCTTCGCCGCCACCTCGTCAGGGCTGCCGACGACAGTGGCGCCGCGGAGCGTCCGCCCCGCGTCGTAGTCCTGCCGCTCGAGCGGCCGCCAGCCGCGCTCGGCGCCAATCCGGTCCATCATCGTCTTCAGCGGGACGAAATAGTCCTCCGCCGCCTGCTCGGAGGTCTCGCCCACGAAACCGTGTGAGTTGATGCTGAGCGGCGATTGCTCGTGCGCGTGCTCGGCCGCCGCGCGTCGGTGGATCTCGGCGAACGGGACGAACTGCTCCGGCAGGCCGCCGATGATCGCGAGCGCCATCGGCAACCCGAGCGCGCCGGCCCGGTACGCCGACTCGGGCGTCCCGCCGACCGCGACCCACACGGGCAGCGGCTCCTGCACCGGCCGCGGGTAGACGCCCAGCACCTCCTCCCGCAGCTGCAGGAGCCGCACGAGCTTCTCCTCGAAGAGCCGGTCGTAGTCGGCGAGGTCGTAGCCGAAGAGCGGGAACGACTCGATGAAGGAGCCGCGTCCGACCATGATCTCGGCGCGGCCGCCCGAGAGCAGGTCGACCGTCGCGAACTGCTGGAACACGCGGATCGGATCGTCGGAGCTGAGCACGTTGACGGCGCTTGTGAGCCTTATCCGCTTCGTCCGCGCCGCGGCTGCGGCGAGCACGATTGCGGGAGCGGAGACGGCGAAGTCGGGCCGATGGTGCTCCCCGACGCCGAAGACGTCGAGCCCCACCTCGTCGGCAAGTTCGATCTCCTCGAGCAGGTTGCGCAGCCGCTCCTCGGGCCCGAGTCCGGACGTCAGCTCCGCGAACGTGTAGACCCCGAGCTCCACTGCCGCATCGTCGCAGCTCGCCGCGCCTGTCCGACGCGGGCGGCACCATCGACGCATGCGTCCGGCGATCCTCGACCAGCTCTCGGCAGCGCAGAAGGCGAAGCTGTTCGACGAGCTGATCGAGTTCCTCGCGACGCCCTCGTTCGGCGCCTGGCCGAAGCGGGAGATCGAGGTGCGGGTCGTCGCCGCGCTCTACGAGCGACAGCTCCGCGACGGCAGCCTCTCGGTCGCGCGGCTCGCCGAGGAGCTGACCGTGACCCGCGCCCGCGGCCGCAGCCTCGTCCTCGAAGCGCGCACGCGGCTGCTCTCCGGGCCGGAGGACCGGATGGAGACACTGACGACGCTGCTCAAGCGCTGGCCTCAGCGGGCGCAGGTCGACGAGAGCGACGGCCGCCTCCGCCTCGTCGTCGAGGATCCTTTCGTCCGCGACCTGCTGCGAAACCAGGCCTACTCGATCGGGATCCCGCTCGACACGTCCTTCGCGACCGAGATCGTCTCGTTGCGGTGGAGCGACTACGCGTCGCTGCTGGCGTCGGTGCTGCCCGCGGCAGAGGCGGAGGAGGTCGCCAAGGACGTCGGCGCCGCGATCCGGCGCGACCTTGCAGGCGAGCAGGAGACGCTCGCCGAGTTCGACAAGGCGATGAAGAAGTGGGAGAGGCGCACGCCGCAGGAGCGCGCCGAGCGGCTGTTGAAGCTGGGCGTCGAGCACGTCCCCGTCAGCACCGTGATCAGCGCGCTGATGTCGGCGCTCTAGGCGGGTCCGCGAGACTGCGGGCGAGATGACCGACGAGCGACGGGAGGATCGCCTCGGGCCGACCCTGCGAACGGTCAGCGAGGCGGTGCTCGGCGTCGCAGCCGAGCTCTCGGTCGACGAGGTGCTGCAGCGGCTCGTCGACAGCGCGCGCGAGCTCGCCGGCGCGAAGTACGCAGCACTCGGCCTCCCCGACGGCGTCGGCGGCTTCCGCCGCTTCCTCACCTCGGGGATGAGCGACGAGCTGGTCTCGTCGCTCGGGCCGCTGCCGCGCCAGCACGGCGTGCTCGGGGCGATGCTCGACCAGCGGGACCCGTACGCGACGGGCGACATCCACGAGCATCCGCGCTTCCGCGGTTGGTGGCCTGACGGCCATCCCGACATGCGCTCGTTCCTCGGCGTGCCGATCGTCGCGCGCGACGGGGTCGTCGGCGCCTTCTACCTGACCGAGAAGGTCGCCGCGCCCGACTTCACCGGCGAGGACGAGGAGCTGATCACGCTGCTCGCCGCCCATGCCGCGATCGCGATCGCGAACGCGCGGCTGCACGAGGAGACGCGGGAGCTGTCGATCGTCGCCGAGCGGAACCGGCTCGCGCTCGACCTGCACGATGCCGTCAGCCAGAAGCTCTTCGGCCTCGTGCTCGAGGCCGAGGCGGCAGCGACGGTGCTCGACCGCGACCCGGCCGCGGCCCGCGAGCGCGTCGGCCGGCTGCAGGAGCTGGCGCGGGATGCGCTCGACGAGCTCGGCTCGCTCGTCTTCGAGCTGCGACCGCCCGACCTCGCCCGCGACGGGCTCGCCGGCGCGCTCCGCAAGCACGTCGAGGTGCTGCGCCGGCTCGGCCACGAGCAGGTCGAGCTGACAGTGTCGGAGGCGCCGAAGTCCGACGGCGACCGCGATTCCGAGGTGCTCCGGATCGCGCAGGAGGCGATCCAGAACGCACTCAGACACGCGAACGCTGGCCGCGTCTCCGTCAGCCTTTCGGGGGGCGATGGCCGGCTGCGCCTGCAGGTCGAGGACGACGGTGACGGCTTCGACCCTCGGGCACCCGGGGTGCGCTCACGCCGGCTTGGCCTGACCTCGATGGAGGAGCGGGCCCGCCGGATCGGGGGGACGCTCGAGATCGCCTCGTCGCCGGGCGCCGGCACGAGCGTGCGTCTGGAGGCCGCGGATGCCTGAGCCGATCCGCGTCCTCGTCGTCGACGACCACGCCGTCGTCCGCCAGGGGCTGCGCGGCCTGCTCGAGCTGCAGGAGGGGATCGAGGTAGCCGGGGACGCCGCCGACGGCGACCAGGGCGTCGATGCAGCGACGCGGCTACGGCCGGACGTGGTCCTCATGGATCTCGTCATGCCGGCGCTCGACGGCGTCGCGGCGATGCGGCTGCTGCGCGAGCGGCTGCCGGAGACGCGGGTGATCGTGCTGACGAGCTTCCTCGACGACGACAAGCTGCTGCCCGCGCTCCGGGCGGGCGCGGCCGGCTACCTGCTCAAGAACGCAGAGCCGCAGGAGGTCGTCCGCGCGGTGCGTGCCGCTCACGCCGGCCAGACGGTGATCGACCCCATCGTCGCCGCCCGCCTCGTCGAGACACTTGCCGCCGACGACCGCGGCGATCCGATCGACCTGCTGACGCCTCGCGAGCGCGAGGTGCTCGTGTTGATCGGCCGCGGCTATGCGAACAAGCGCATCGCGCTCGAGCTCGGCCTCGCCGAGAAGACGGTCAAGGCGCACGTCGGGCACATCCTGGCCAAGCTCGGCGTCTCCGACCGCACACAGGCGGCGATCGCAGCCGTGCGCGCTGGGCTCGTCGACCCGCGGTCCTAGGACCTATTGCCACTGGCGCTCGGGACCGCGCGGCCGCGATCGTGTGGAGGTCGAAGAGAGGAGAACAATGGGTACGCAGTCAACGGCGAGCGCGCGGATCACGGCCGAGGTCACGGCCTGGCCCGGGGTGCACGCTGAGCACGGCACACGCGGCGAGTTCGCGTTCAAGCTCGGCGGGCGCGAGTTGGGGCACCTCCACGGCGACCACGTGGCCCACTTCGGGTTCCCGAAGCATGTCTGGACGGAGCTGTTCGAGCAGCACCGGATCGACTACCACCCGGTCTTCCCGGGCCGGCCCGGCTTCGGCGCGCGACGCATCGAAAGCGAGGAGGACGTCCGCGAGGTGATCGAGCTGCTCCGGCTCAACTACGACCGCGTCGTCGACCGCCACGGCACGCCGGTGGAGGCCTGAGGTGCTCGGCATCGTCACCGGCGCCTCTCGCGGGCTCGGACTCGCACTGACGCGCGCGCTGTCGGATCGCGGCTGGGAGCTCGTCGTCGACGGACGCGACGCCGACGCACTGAGGCGGGCCGTGGCCGATCTGCCCGGCGTCCTCGCCGTCCCGGGCGACGTTGCCGACCCGGAGCACCGCGCGCGCCTGCTCAAGGCGGCCGGTGGAGAGCTCGACCTACTCGTCAACAACGCGAGCAGCCTCGGCCCGATCCCGCTGCCGCCACTCGGCAGCTACCCGCTCGACGAGCTTCGCGAGGTCTACGAGGTCAACGTCCTCGCGCCGCTCGCCCTCGTCCAGCTCGCGTTGCCGTGGTTGCGTCCCGGCGCGCGCGTGCTGAACATCAGCTCCGACGCCGCGGTCGAGCCGTACGAGGCGTGGGGCGGGTACGGCTCCTCGAAGGCCGCGCTCGCGCAGCTAACCGCCATCCTCGGCGCCGAGCAGCCGGAGTTGCGGATCTACGCCGTCGACCCGGGCGACATGCGCACACAGATGCAGCAGGATGCATTCCCGGGCGAGGACATCTCCGACCGGCCGCCGCCCGAGGCAAGCGTGCCGGGGCTGCTCGAGCTGATCGAGGGCGAGCTGCCGTCCGGCACCTACCGGGCGCGCGAGCTCGTCGGAGCGTCGGCGTGAGCGCGCTCGCGTTCCAACTGCCGGATGGGCTCGAGGCGCACGAGCCGCCGGAGGCGCGCGGCGGCCGTCGTGACGACGTGCGGCTGCTCGTCTCCGACACCGCTCGCGCATCGATCGAGCACGCCCGCTTCGTCGACCTCCCGCGGTTCCTCACGCCCGGCGACCTGCTCGTCGTGAACACCTCGGCCACCCTCCCTGCGGCCCTGACCGCGACGCGCGACGACGGCACGCAGATCGAGCTGAGACTGTCCACTCCTGCGCCGGGTCGCGACGATGACCTCTGGATCGTCGAGCTCCGGCTGGGCGACGCCCCGTTCGGCGGCGCAACCGTGGGCGAGCGCATCAGCCTGCCCGCCGGCGGGTCGGCGGAGCTCCTCGCGCGCTACGCAGGCGTCCGCCTCATCGTCGCGCGGCTCCACCTGCCCTCTCCTCTGCACGCTTACCTGGCCGATCACGGCCGGCCAATTCGCTACGGCTATGTCCCCGAGAGCTGGCCGCTCGACGCCTACCAGACCGTCTATGCGCTCGAGCCCGGCAGTGCGGAGATGCCGAGCGCAGGGCGGCCGTTCACGCCCGAGCTGATCACGCAGCTCATGGCCCAGGGCGTCCTCGTCGTGCCCGTGACGCTCCACACCGGCGTCTCCTCGCCGGAGCGGCACGAGCGCCCCTATCCGGAGCGCTTCCGCGTCCCCGCGCACACGGCCCGGCTCGTCAACGCCGTCCACCTCTGGGGCGGGCGCGTGATCGCGACCGGGACGACGGTCGTACGCGCGCTCGAGACCGTTGCCCAGCCCGACGGAGCGGTGAATGCCGGCGACGGCTGGACGAACCTCGTCATCACCCCGGAGCGCGGGCTCTGGACCGTGGACGGCCTGCTCACCGGGCTGCACGAGTCTGCGTCCTCGCACCTGGCGATGCTGCGGGCGGCCGCGGGGGACGACCTCGTCGCGCGCAGCTACCGCGAGGCGCTCGCGCACGGCTACCGGTGGCACGAGTTTGGCGACAGCCACCTGATCGTGGGTCCGCCCCGGTAGGAGGCTACGTGATCAGCTTGCGTGTCATCGCCCGGATCGCGATCCGCCACATCACGAGCCCGAAGAGGACGAGCACGCCGAGCCGTGCCACATCGATCCAGCCCTCCCACCCGAAGGCGGCGCTCCGGACCAGCTCGACGCACTGGTAGAGCGGGTTGAAGTTGGCGAGGAACTGGGCCCACTCGGGGAGCTGGTCGATCGGGAAGAAGGTGCCCGCAACGAGGAAGAGCGGTGTCAGCACGGCGCTGACGATGTAGCTGAAGTTGTCGATCGACTTGGCGAACCCGGCGACCGAGATCCCGAAGCACGCCCAACCGAAGCCCGACACCCACGCGATGAATGGCACGGCCAACATCCCCCACGTCGGATCGAGCCCGAAGACGATCGCGACCAGGAGCGGCACGTTGCCGTAGACCCCAGCGCGTGTGGCGATCCAGAGCGCCTCGGCGCTGACGAGCTCCTCCGTGTCGACCGGCGCGGCGAGGATCGCGTCGTAGGTGCGCTGGAACTGGTACTTGACGAACGTGCCGAACATCGCTGGGAACGCGCTCGAGAAGAGCACTGCCGTTGCGACGATGCCCGTCCCGATGAACTCGATGTACTCGTAGCCCGAGACCTTGGCGACGAGCGTTCCGAAGCCGAAGCCGAATGCAAGCAGGTAGATCGTCGGCTCGACGGTCGACGAGAACGTCGCCGCGCGCCAGTAGGAGGAGAAGTTGACGACCTCGCGGACGAGCACGCCCGTGATCGCGGGCCGCTCGAGCCGGCCGAGGCGTCGTCCCGGCGTCGTCACCGCCATCAGCCGATCTCCTCGCCCGTCAGGAGGACGAAGACGTCCTCGAGGTTCGCGGCGCGCCTCTCGCCGTCGATCCCGATCCCGTCACCGTTCTCGATGCCGAGGATCGAGACGCTCGTGCCGGTGCGCCGCGTCCGCAGGCCCTTGGCGCCGGCCTCTGCCTCCACCTCGGCGAGCCGCGCGGGCGGGCCGTAGACCTCCAGCACCTCCGAGCCGGCGTGCTCGCTCACGAGCTGCGACGGCGGGCCGGCGGCGACCGCCTTGCCGTGGGACATGATCATCACCGTGTCGGCGAGGCGCTGCGCCTCCTCGATGTAGTGCGTCGACATCAGGATCGTCGTCCCCTCGCTTCGCAGCGCGTCGATCAGCGCCCACAGCTCCTGGCGCACCTGCGGGTCGAGCCCGACGGTCGGCTCGTCGAGGAGCACGAGCCTGGGACCGTGCACGAGCGCCCTCGCGATCAGCAGCCGGCGGCGCATCCCGCCGGAGAGCTCGTCGACGCGCGCGCTCCGTCGCTCGACCAGCTTCGCCAGTTCGAGCGCGCGCTCGATTGCGTCGCGCCGCTCCGCCCGGGGAATCCGGTAGAGGTACGCGAAGACGAGCAGGTTCTGCTCGACCGTCAGCGTGACGTCGAGATTGTCGAGTTGCGGCGTCACGCCGAGCAGCGCCCGCGCCTGCTTCGACTCGTCGGGGAGCTTGAAGCCGAGCAGCTCCAGCTCGCCCTCGTCGGGGAGGGCCTGCGCGGTCAGGAGGCGCATGGTCGTCGACTTGCCGGCGCCGTTCGGCCCGAGCAGGCCGACACAGGTGCCCTCGGGCACGTCGAGATCGAGGCCGTCGACGGCGGTGATCTCGCCGTAGCGCTTGACGACCCCGCGAAGCCTGATCGCGAGCTCGGCCATGCAGGCCTACTCCTGGAGCACCGAGAGGATGTTCCCGGCTGGATCCTTGAACCACGCGATCGAGGGGCCGTCGCCTCCAGGCGCGCGGGCGATGCCCTTCTCGTCCGTCTGCGAGCTCGCCCTCGTACTGCTCGAAGCCGATGCCGGCCGCGGCGAGGCGGTCGACGGCGGCGTCGATGTCGTCGACGAGGAAGTTGAGCACGGTGAACGTCGCCGGCACGTGGTCGTCCTTGGGGTAGACGAACGTGTCGGCGCCGCCTCCGAAGTGGAGGGCGAGGCCGCCCATCTGCTCCTCGACCTCGAGGCCGAGGGTCTCGGCGTAGAACTGCTTCGCGCGCGGGATGTCGTCCGCGGAGAAGCTGGAGAACGTGCGGTTGTCCTTGAGCATCTCAGGCTCCTTTCGTCTTGGTCAGGCGGCTTCGAGCGCTTCCTCGCGGGCCTCCGCCGGCGCATGAGCGGCGCCGCGCAGGAAGATCGCCGCGACGGCGCCTGCCGCGATCGCGAACACCGTTCCGATCAGGAACGCGGCGTGGTAGCCGTCGACGAGCGCGGCGAGCGAGGGGTCGTCCCCGGCACGAGCGGCGGCGACGCTCGCCAGGACGGCCAGCCCGAGGGCGCCGCCGAGCATGAACGACGTGTTGACGACACCCGATGCCAGCCCCGACTCCTCGGGCTTGACGTCGCTCATGGCCGCGAGCAGCAACGGGTTCATCGCCATGCCGATTCCGAAGCCGAGGATGATCATGCTCGGGAGTACGTCGACCGCGAAGCTGCCGTCCACGGGTGCCCGCGCAAAGAGCGCGAGACCGGCAGCGACGAGACCCATCCCGACGACCAGCGGCGGCCGGACCCCGAAGCGCATCACGATCTTGGCCGAGAGGCCGAGCGAGAACGCGCCCATGATCAGGTTCGCCGGCAGGAAGGCCAGCCCGACCTCGAGGGGGCTGTAGCCAAGCACGAGCTGGAGGTAGAGAGCCGAAAGGAAGAACATCGCGAACATCGCCGCCGACCAGAGGACGCCGACGACGTTCGACGCTGCAACGCTGCGCAGCTTGAAGAGCTCGAGCGGCATCAGCGGCGCATCGACGCGCGCCTCGATCGCGACGAACAACGCCAGACCCGCGGCCGAAGTCGCGAGCAGGCCGAGCGTCTGTGCGGACGTCCATCCCTGCTCGTTGCCGTTGACGATCGCGTAGACCGCGAGCATCAGCGACGCCGTCACGGTGATCGCGCCGGCCACGTCGAGCTTCGTCTCGCGGCTACCGCTGTCGCCGGGGAGGAGCCTGAGGCAGAACACGATCACGAGCGCGCCGATCGGGACGTTGACGAGGAAGATCCAGTGCCAGTTGAGGAGATCCGTGAGGATGCCGCCGGCCAGAACGCCGATCGACCCGCCTCCTGCCGCGACGAAGCCGATCACGCCCATCGCCTTTGCCCGGTCGGCCGGCTCGGTGAAGAGCGTCATGATCAGCGAGAGCGCAACCGCCGCAACGACCGCGCCGCCCAGGCCCTGAATCGCACGCCCGCCGACGAGCATCGCCTGCGAGGTCGCAAGCCCGCAGAAGGCCGACGCGATCGTGAACAGGCCGACGCCGAGCACGAAGACGCGGCGGTGGCCGTAGAGATCGCCGAGCCGGCCCGCGAGCAGCATGAAGCCGCCGAACGTGAGCGTGTACGCGTTGATTACCCACGCGAGCGACGCCTCGGAGAAGCCGAGGTCGTCGCGGATCGACGGCAGCGCGACGTTGACGATCGAGATGTCGAGCACGATCAGCAGGTCGCCGAGGCAGAGGACGTAGAGCGCGAGCCACTTCCTGCGGGTGTCGTCGATGGTCATCCGAATGCCTCCTCGTCGTAGCTTGTTCTACCTTTTCGACCCCACCCCACTGCGAAACTCATCGGTCGCCGCGCCGATGAGTTTCCGGCGCCGAGGCTGTCCTAATTTGCGTGGACTTCGCGATCTGGGGCCCGATCGCCCGGGACGACCTGCCCGGGCTGTGCGACCGCGTCTGCGCGCTCCTGACCGAGAGCGGCGGCGGTGACCTCCGCTGCGACGTGGACGGTGTCGACGCGGACGCCGTCACGGTCGACGCCCTCGCGCGGCTCCAGCTGGCGGCGAAGCGTCAGGGGTGCCGGATCCATCTCCGCAACGCCTCGCACGACCTGCTCGATCTCGTCGCCTTCATGGGCCTGCGCGACGTGCTGCCGGGTTAGGCCGTGGTGCCGCCCCACTCCTCGGGAGCGATGTCGGCGATCGTCTCCGAGAACGTCCAGTGGTTGCCGCCCGGGTCGACGACCGTGTACTGGCGCTCGCCGTAGGGGTAGTCCACGGGAGCGCCGACGATCTGCGCACCCCGCTCGAGGGCGCGCTCGTGGTGGCCGTCGACGTCGTCGATGCGCACCATCACCTCGGCCGGCCGGCTCACTCCACGCTGCTCGGTGATCGCAACCGCCCCGTCGCCGACCGCGAGCTGCGCCCGGTGGCCGCCCGCGCGCCAGCGCACCGTGAAGCCAAACGTGTCGCAGAGCCACTCGGCCGCCGCGGCGACGTCCTCGTAGGCGAGCACGGGGATGACCGTGCTCGCAGGCATCGAGCGGTTGCTACGCGTCAAACTGGAGCGGCAGGCCGAACAGCGGGAACAGCGTCTCGGTGTCGAGGAAGAAGCTGAACTCAACGATCCTGCCGTCCTCGATCTCGAGCACCTGGAGCGCCCACGGCTCGTAGCCGTCGCCGCTCTCGCTCGGCTTGTACTGGCCGAAGGCGGGCGAGCCGTTGGCGGCCGCAGTCGGGATCACGCGTGACCCCTGGCAGCCGATGCCGGGGCCGAACCACCAGGTGAAGATGTCGTCGCGGCCGCTCAACCAGAGGTCGAACGGCGGCATCGACTGGGTCGCGTCCTCGTGGATCAGCGACGTGAGCGCGTCCATGTCGTAGCGCTCGAATGCGTCGACGTAGCGCGCGAGCAGCTCGGCGTCCGCGTGCTCGGTCGAGGGCGTGGCGTCGGCGGAGACGTCGTTCGCCTCGAGCGTCGCGCGCGCCCGCTGCAGCGCGCTGTTCACCGAGGCGACGCTCGTCTCGAGCAGCTCGGCGACCTCGCTCGCCTGCCAGCGCAGCACCTCGCAGAGGATCAGGCAGGCACGCTGCCGCGGCGGCAGGTGCTGCAGCGCTGCGACGAAGGCAAGCCGGATCGTCTCGCGGGCCACCGCCTCCTCGGCTGGATCAGGGGTCGGCTGCAGCCACGTCACCTCACCCGGAACGCGCAGGTTCTCCACGATCGGCTCGCCGGCCGGCCCGAGATCCATCGGGCGGGCGCGCCGCTCACGTCCGTTCAGCATGTCGAGACAGACGTTGGTCGCGATCCGGTACAGCCACGACCGCAGCGCGGCCCGACCCTCGAAACGCTCGTAGCCGCGCCAGGCGCGGATGAAGGTCTCCTGGACGGCGTCCTCGGCCTCGAAGGGCGAGGCGAGCATGCGGTAGCAGTAGGCGACGAGCTCCTTGCGGTGCTGCTCCAGTGCCTGCTCGAGCTCACCCGCCGCCGGAGGGGCCGTACGCGTCGACTCCTGCATGCAGGTCATCGTACGTACGACGGCCCCCGGCGGCGGAACTCATCGCAACTCGCGGTCGAAGAAGCCGATCACGCGGCGCTCGTACTCGGCCGGCTCGGTCGTGATCCCGGCGATGTGCTGGCCGTTCGGGACCTCCCAGATCTGCTTCGGCTGGCCCGCGGCGGCGTAGTACGCCTTGTTCGGCTTCGTCTCGGTGCCGCCCTGGCCGTTCTCGCCGTAGACGAAGAAGCTGGCCGTCGGCGCGATCCTGGCGACCTCGTTCTTGAGGCGCGGAGGCGGCATGGTGCTGGTGAACAGAGCCGTCGCGACCGTCACCGGGGCGTAGCCCATGATCGCGTCGCGTGTGCTGACGTTGTCGAGCTGGTCGCGAGCAGACTGCCCGCTCGCCCCTTCGGACACGATCGCCTTGAAGGCGTCCGAGTGCGCCGCGGCGTGGATCAGCATCTCACCGCCGACGGAGAGCCCGATCGCGCCGATCCGCTCGGGATCGACATCGGGACGGCTGCGGAGATAGGCCGCCGCTGCGTGCAGGTCCCGGTCGCCGACCCAGCCGAACGTGTTCGGGTCGCCCTCGCTCGCACCTTCGCCGCGGCGATCGAAGAGGAGCACGCCGTAGCCCTGGGAGACGAGCATGCGCGCGTGCTTCTGGGGGCCGGAGCGGCCGGGAAAGGCGATCACAGTGGCGCCGTTCCGCGAGGGTACGAACCAGCCCTCGAGCCTGAGCCCGTCGCTTGTGGTGAAGGAGACGTCCTCGGGGGTCGCGCCGAGGTTCGGCTCCGGCACGACGGCTCTCGCCGTGTGCGTGACGACGTACGCGATCGAGGTCGGGAACAAGACGAGGCCGGTCAGCAGGACAGCCCCAATAACGGCAAGCCCACGCCGGGTGTAGCGGCGGCGGCGGCTGTCGCCGGAGCGGCGCGCCCGCCAGAGGGTCGTAATGCCGACGCCGAGAAGCACGAAGCCCGCCAGCAGCGAGAGGAAGCCGGTGAAGTCGTCGCCCGAGGGCGCGTCGGCGGCGGTGTAGTAGACCGCCTCGGTGGCGGCGAGGACGCCGAGGAAGCCGGCGAGGAGTGCGATCGAGGCACGGGCGCCGGCACGGACGCGTGTGTACCCCCACGCGCCCGCGGCCACGAGCGCCAGCAGCGCGAGGCCGCCCGGAAGGTGATCGACGGCCGTCATGCCCGGCTCCGGCTGCAGGAAGTTGTCGTCGGCGACATGGAGCCCGACGAGACCGATCGAGGCCAGGGCGATGCTCCGCTCAGTGGCGAGGCGCGCAACCGAGCTGCGCGGGGGAACGTGGGCTGCTGCGACGCTCATGCTTGGTCGATCCTCCTGGTCGTGGGTGAGCGGCTACGTCCAACGTCGCAGGCTCGGTGGCGACGAAGAAGGCGGCCCGCACGTGAACCGGAGTCGGGTCAGCCGGGAGCCGGTAGTGCGGTTGACCGCCGCTACGGCCCCGGAACCGGCCATTTCGCGGCCTTCAAGTAGACTTAAGCGTCGGGCGTTTCCGGTTTTGCGCCCTTCTCATCACGGATCCCGCGTCTCTTCGAGCGGAAGGGAGGCAGCATGGGAGTCAAAGAGGAGAAGGTCGAACTCGACGGCGAGATCCTCGAGGCGTTCGGCGGCGGCATGTTCAAGATCGCGTTCGAGAACGGCCACGAGGCGATCGGCTACACGTCCGGCAAGATGCGCCGCTACCGGATCCGCATGGCGCCAGGCGACAAGGTCAAGGTCGAGCTCTCGCCCTACGACCCGACGCGCGGCCGCATCGTCTATCGAGAGCGCTGAACGTGCTCGGCGGCCGGATGCGCTGGTTCAACGAGGACCGCGGCGACGGCATGATCGAGTGCGAGGACGGCGAGCCCTACCAGGTACTCGCGGCCGACTTCGTCACGGCGCCTCCTGTCGGCCGCTGCGCCGGCATCGAAGTGACGTTCCGCGCCGGCGAGCAGGGCCATGCGGTCGACGTCGCGTTGAGCGAGGAAGGCGCAACGCGGCGTGCGCGCCTGCGGTCGCACCGCGTCATGCGCGGTCCCTCCTGAGCCGGATGCGAGTCAACGACGACAACGAAGTGCGGTTGATGTTCCACCGCGCACTCGACGGCGATCCCGTGGTGCTCGGCGTCCGGCTGGAGAAGATGGTCGGTCAGATCCTGGAGCTCGCGGAGCAGGTCAAGCGCGAGCAGCCCGAGATGTACGCCGCAGTGAGAGTCTGGGAGACCGCCCCCGGGCAGATCTGCTTCCTGCTCGAAGACGCCGCCTAGCAGGCAGTCCCAATCAGACGTCGAGCGAGTGCTTCTGCTTCGCGGCGGCGCGCTTCTCGCTGCGCCGCTCCTTGAGCGACTTCTGCGCGGGCTTCTTGCCCGCTTTCTTCGGCTTCTGCTGGCCCTTCATGGCCGAAGTCTCGCAACAGAGCCCTCAAAGAGCAAGCTCGGCTGCGAGGAGGCGCGCACCGGCGACCATCGCCTCGAGCTTCGCAAACGCCCGTTCCCGCGGCAGGTACTTCATCCCGCAGTCCGGGGCCGCGACGAGCCGCTCGGCCGGCACGACCTCGAGGGCGCGGCGGATCCGCTCCGCCACCGCCTCCGGCGTCTCGACCTCGGCGGCGCCGAGATCGAGAACACCGAGCACGATGATCTTCTCGGGCAGCGCTCGGAGCAGCTCCGGATCGAGATTCGGCTGAGCCGCCTCGAGCGAGATGTGGGTCGCGCTGCAGTCGGCGAGCTCCGCGAGGAAGGGATAGCCGGACGGCCGGTCGTGCACGATGTGCGCATAGCCGAAGCAGGTGTGCAGAACGGTCTCGCCCTCGATCCCCGCCAGCGCACGGTTGATCGCCTCGACCGCGTACTCGCGCGCCGCTTCGGGCCGGGCCTGCAGGTAGGGCTCGTCGATCTGGACGAGGTCGGCGCCGGCAGCCTTGAGGTCGCGCAGTTCCTCGTTGACCGCCTCGGCGTACGCGAGCGCGAGACTGCGGTCGTCGGCGTAGTGGTCGTTCTGCGCCTGCTGGGTCATCGTGAACGGCCCCGGTACGGTGATCTTGATCCGGCGCTCCGTGACGGAACGGAGAAACTCGACGTCGCGGATCTCGACCGGCCGCGTCCGCCGCACTGGCCCGACAACCCGTGGGACCGGGTTCTCGTGACCGGTCCGGTCGAGCGCGACGCCCGGCACGTCCAGGTCGACCCCGTCGAGGGCCGTCGCGAACCGGTTCGAATAGCTCTCGCGCCGCATCTCGCCGTCGGTGATCACGTCAACGCCGGCCCGCTCCATGTCCGCGACGGCGAGCCGCGTCGCGTCGTCCTGCGCCTGCTCCAGGAACGGCTCCGGCACGCGCCAGAGCTCGCGCGCCCGGACTCGCGGCGGCAGCCGCTCGCCGAGGCGCTCGCGGTCGATCAGCCACTCGGGCTGGGGGTAGCTGCCGACGACCGTCGTGACGATGCCGCTCACGTGCGCTCGACGAGCTTCGACTTGTACTCGCTCCGCTCCAGGCTCCCCGCGGGCACGAGCTCGATCGCCGTTCGTACCAGGAGCGCCTCGCGGACCCGGTCGGCGATCGCCTGCGCCAACGCGGGGGCGGCAGGCGTCTCGGGCGCGAGCTCGACGCTGACGGGAAGCGGCGGCTCCTGCTTCACGCCTGCCGCCTCCGGCCGGACGAGGATCTGCCCGCTCACGTCCGGTGCGAACGCGCTCACGACCTCGCGGATCGCTGCCGGGAAGACGTTGACGCCCCGGACGATCAGCATGTCGTCGGTGCGGCCGACGCAGCGCACGCGCGGGCCTGTGCGGCCGCAACTACACGGGCTCGTACGCACCTCCACATGGTCGCGCGTGCGGAAGCGCAGGAGCGGCGCAGCGTGGTGGCGGAGGTGCGTCAGCACGAGCTCGCCCGTCGCGCCGTCGTCCAGCTCGAGCGCCGCCCCGGTGTCGGGGTCGATCAGCTCGGCGTGGACGAAGCCGCGCGCGCCGAGGTGCATCCCGTCCTGCGCCTCGCACTCGCCCCAGAGCGAGATGCCGATGTCGCCGATGCCCATCGCCTCAGTCACCTTCGCGCCCCACCCCTGCTCCAGCCTCGCGCGAAAGGCCGGCTCGCCACCGCCGGGTTCGCCCGCGACGATTACGCGCTCGACGCTCGAACTGCGGAGGTCGTGGCGTTCGGCGAGGTAGGCCGCATAGGAGGGCGTCAGCACGGCGGCTTCCGGTCGCAGCTCCTCGATCGCCCGGACGAGCCTGTCCGTGTTCCCGGTGCCGACCGGGATGTGGGCGAGGCCGATCCGGTCGAAGGCGGCGAGCGCCGCCCCGGCCACGAACGGCCCCGCGTTGTAGGTCGAGACGATCCGCTGGCCCGCGCCGATCCCAGAGGCCGCGTAGCTGCGCGCGGAGCCCGTGATCCAGTTGTCGAGGTCGCCTGCCGTGAGCGGGATGTAGCTCGGCGTCCCTGTCGTGCCGCTCGTCGAGTAGATTCGGACGAGCTCGTGGGGCTGCGCGCAGAGGTGAGCCCCGAACGGGTTCTCGGGAGTGCGGGTCTGCCGCAGCTCGTCCTTCTCTGTCAGCGGCAGCTTCGCGATGTCGGCGAGCCCTCCGGTATCGAAGCCCTCGAGCTTCTCCCGGTAGAACGATGAGCGCTCGAGCAGGTAGGCGACCTGCGTCCGGTAGCTCGCGTCGTCGAGCACGAGCTGCTCGGCCCAGGGGCGGGTCTCGACCTCAGGCTCGAGCATTGGGCTCGTAGCGGACCGCGTCCTCCGCCCCTCGCGCGAGGGTGAACCCGAGCGGCCGCTCCTGCTCCTCGGCGAGGTGTGCGAGCAGGCTCGCCGTGCGGGCGAGGATCGGCACCGACTTGACGGCGGCGACGGGGAAGCCGAGATCGAGCAGAACCGCCGCGATCGGCATGGAGACGTTCATCGGCAGCGGCTTCCCCCATGTCTCCGCGACCGCGCCGCGGAGCTCCCGCGCGAAGGCGACATTCGGCCCGCTGACGCCACGAGCGTCGGCCAGCTCGAGGATCCGCTCTGCACGGGGGTCGAGCGGCCGATGGACGGGGTGTCCGAAGCCGGGGACGCGCTCGCCCGCGGCGTTGAGCTCACGCGCGACCTCATCGGCCGACGTCCCGGCCGCTCGTGCGCGGGCCAGCAGCCGGGCGCACTCCTCCGACGTGCCGAGCAGAAGCGGGCCCGCTCCCAGAATCCCGGCCGCGACGGCGGCCTGCAGCGACTCCGGGTCGGCCGCGAGCGTCATCCGAGCCGCGACGTTCGACGGCATCAGCCCATGCTCGGCGATCGCAACCAGCAGCACGTCGAGGAAGTACCGCTGCTCCTCTGTCGGCTCGCTGCCCGTCAGCAGCAAGTGGAAGTACTCGGTGAACCCGACGCGACCCATCAGCTCGCCCGTGAGGTCGTGCCCGCGCACCTCGACCCGATCGGGATAAGCCTGGCTGATCGAGCTCACGGCCGGCGGCCGCGGCTCACCCACTCTGCGAGCGCACGTAGTCGATGTAGCCGCGCACGTCCGCGACCGGCTCCGTGTACGCGTCTCCGAGCGTCTCCTCCATCCGCGTCATGTAGTCCTCCGCCCAGTCGGGGAAGGGGTAGTCGATCGCGCGCAAGAACTCGAGCGTGGCCGCGACCCTCATGTCCGCGATCGAGGGACCGTCACCGCCGATGAACGGGCGATCGGCGAGGAAGAACGTCCGGTACACGTCGAGCGGTCCGGCCAGTGCGGCCTCGGCATCCTTGGCGGCCTTCGCCTTCGCGGCGTCGTCGGCGTCGGACGTGGCCACCTCGCCCGGATACTGGCCGAAGCCGAGCGTCGGGTACGTGGCCCGCGCGAGCAGCGGATAGAAGGTGCCGATCAGATAGAACATCGCGCTGTCGACCATCGCCCGCTCGCCTGGGTCGGTCGGGTAGAAGCGGTCGTAGCCGTGCTTGTTGCAGAGGTACTGCATGATCGCGCAGCTCTCCCAGAGGGCTCCTTGCGGCAGCCCCTCCTCCTCGAGCAGCGGCGTCAGGTCGGCGGGGTCCTTGGCGAGGAACTCGGGTGTGCCCTTCTTCCCCCAGACGTCGAGCTCGTCGAACTCGAGCCCGGCTGCCCGGACGAAGATGCGCACGGTCAGGTTGTTCACGCTCGGCTTCAGGATGCTCAGCGTGTTCGTGGCCACGGCTTCCTCCTAGCGGTAGGGGTTCTTCGGCGACCGGTCGTCCGACAGCGATCGTGATTGCGCCGCAATCGCCTCGATCGCGTCGGCCAGGTGCGCCTGGTCGATGTTGTAGTCGCCGCGCTCGACCCGGAGCTCGTGCGCGGCGAGCAGCACGGCGGCGTGCGTGTGTCCCTGCGGCGGCTCGAAGCGATACGACGCCAGCTCGATCAGCAGCCCGAGCGGGTCCTCGAAGTAGATCGAGTCCATGAAGCCGCGATCCTTGACGCCGCTGTGGCGGATGCCGCGCTCATCGAGCCGTTCGACGGCCTGCCGGAACGTCGCCTGCGAGAGCGAGAAGGCGACGTGGTGCACGGCGCCGATGCCGGTCGACGTCCGCTCCGGGTCCGGCGCCCGTTCCTCGTTCGTGAAGACCGTGATCAGCCGACCGTCGCCGGGATCGAAGTAGAGGTGGCTCTCGGACTCGTTGTCCAGGTTCGGCTGCTCGAAGACGAACGGCATCCCGAGCACGCCCTCCCAGAAGTCGATCGACGTCTGCCGATTCGCGCCGACGATTGTGATGTGGTGCACGCCCTGTGTCTGGAGCTTTCGCATCGGCAGGAGTTTCACACGTCTCTGCCCCGTCGCAAGCGGAAGGTTCGCAATGCTTCCGTGAAGGTGTCCTTTTCGACGCTCGCCGTTCGTCGTGTGCATGACACCGACAAGGAGGAAGCGATGAAGTACATGCTCTTGATCCACCAGGGCGACGCCCCGACGCCCTACGACCCGGAGGCCTGGGGACGCCTCTCCGAGGACGAGCAGCAGGCGGTGTACGGCGACTACCAGGCACTCAACCAGACCCCCGGCGTCAGCCCCGGCCTGCAGCTGCAGCCGCCGGAGACCGCGACAACGGTGCGGGTCGAGAACGGCTCGACGCTGACCACCGATGGGCCGTTCGTCGCGATCAAGGAGGCGCTGGGCGGCTACTTCGTCTTCGAGGCCGACGACCTCGACGCCGCGATCGAGGTCGCCTCGCGCGTGCCGGCGGCGCGGATGGGCGGCGCGGTCGAGGTGCGTCCCGTGGCGGAGTACTAGCGATTCTCGAGCAGGTCTTCCGCGACGAGTGGGGGCGCGTGCTCGCAAGCCTGATCGGCTTCCTCGGCGACTTCGACCTCGCCGAGGAAGCAGCCCAGGAGGCGTTCGCGGTCGCCGCCGAGCGCTGGCCGCGAGACGGGACGCCCGCGAACCCGGGCGCCTGGCTCGTGACCACCGCCCGCAACCGCGCCATCGACCGGATCCGCCGCGACCGCACCCTCGCGGCCAAGACGCGCCTGCTCGACGTGCCCGAAACGACAGAGGAGCCCGTGGACGAGACGACGATCCCCGACGAGCGGCTCGAGCTCGTCTTCACGTGCTGTCACCCGGCGCTACAGCTCGACGCCCAGGTCGCGCTGACGCTGCGGACGCTGGGCGGGCTGCGGACGGAGGAGATTGCTCGAGCGTTCCTCGTCCCCGAGGAGACGATGGCGAAGCGCCTACTCCGAGCGAAGCGGAAGATCAAGGCCGCCCGCATTCCCTTCCGTGTACCGCCGGCTCACCTGCTCCCGGACCGCCTCGCAGCAGTCCTCGCTGTCGTCTACCTGATCTTCAACGAGGGCTACGGCGGCCGCGGCGACCTCGCCAGCGAAGCGATCCGACTCGGCCGGGCGCTCGCCGAGCTGATGCCGGACGAGCCGGAGGTGCTGGGGCTGCTGGCACTGATGCTGATCAACGACGCGCGGCGCGACGCACGGTTCGCCGACGGGACGGTTGTCCTCATACGCGACCAGGACCGATCGCTCTGGGACGCGGCCCAAATCGCTGCAGGGCGAGCCGAGCTCGAGCGCGCATTGACGCTCGGCGGAAACGGGCCCTACGTGCTTCAGGCGGCGATCGCGTCCCTGCACCTGGACGAGCCGGAGGACTGGCCGGAGCTCGCAGCTCTGTACGGCGAGCTCGTCCGCGTCACAGGCTCGCCCGTCGCCGAGCTGAACCGGGCCGTCGCGATCGCCGAAGCCGGCGACGTGGAGTCCGCGCTTGCGCTCGTCGAGACGCTCGAGCTCGACCGCTACCACTACCTCCACGCAACGCGCGCTGAGCTGCTGTCCCGACTCGACCGGCTCGAGGACGCCCACGCCGCCTACGACCGTGCGCTCGAGCTCGTGCACTCGGACGCGGAGCGGCAGTTCCTCGAGCGCAAACGGGCGGAGCTGCCCGAATGAGGCACGGGTCACCGGGGATGGATCGCTCCCGGTGACCCGTGGTGCGAACGCCGCTCGTCAGCCGCCGAGCGGGGCCCTCTCCCCTAGTCGCCGGTGCCGTGCGCCGGCCCGAAGAAGTGCACCTTTCGATACTGCGCGACCTGCTTGCCGATCTTCGCCCCCTGCTCGTCGGCAGAGCGGAAGTGGATCCCCGACCAGATCCGCGCCTCGATGATCTCCGCGATCGCGTCCGAGAACTGCGTGTAGCTCCTCGTGAAGCCGCCGTTGTTCGTGTCCGACCAGCCGATGTGGTCGGTGCCGAAGAAGTCCTGCAGCGTCGCCACGATGGCTCCGCTGAGGCCGCTGTGGCCAGACGAGTGCTCGGTGTACGGCGGCGTCGGGATCAGCGGCAGCCAGGCCGGATCCGCCACCGTGTCCGGATTGCCGTCGGAGTCGGCCTCCCGGATCGCCGTGATCGGGCGCCAGAAGAGGGTCTCCGCCTTGTCGTTCCAGACCGTGATCAGCGCATCGGCCGCGCTCATGTACAGCATCGCGTAGAGACGGGCGTTGTCGACGAGCGACACCGCCTGCTGCGCCGACAGCGTGCGGAAGATGCGGCTCCACGTCGCCGGCGGGTTCTCCGCCCAGTAACGCGCCGCCAGCGTCTGGTCGGCCGACCGAGTCGTGCTCGTGGCAGATCCGATCGACTTGACCTCGTTGAACTCCCGCGCGTACTTCTTGCTCTCGAGCGACGCCGGTCCATGCGAGCGGAACTGTGTGCCGCTCTCGATCAGAAACGGCTTCACGTCCTTCAGCCATGCGAACGGGTCGTTCACGAAGGCCGGTAGGACTGGCCGCCACTGGCCGGGTCCGGTCCCAACCGGGAACCGGTACGCGCCGAAGCGGCCGTCGTCGGTGCGCGCCGCGATCATGGCTGCCGCCGCGGCCTCTCCGACCGCGATCCCGCGCTTCTTCGCGGAGCCGTCCGGGATCCCGGCGAGCGACGCGGCGTACAGCCCATCCAGGCTGGCCTGCTGCATCGGCACGAGGTTCAGCAGCATCCGATAGGCCGCCGTCGCCGCTGCTGCCTCCTTCGAGTCGGACGGCGTCGCCACGCGCGACGTGAGCAGGTAACCCTCGTGGCCGCCGTCGATCGCGTTGACCGCGTCGTAGACGGCTCCGTGGACCATGGCCATGTGCGGTACCGACAGCTGCGGGCCTTGACCCGCGGTCACCATCAGCGCCGTCGTGGCGTTCTGGTTCCACTGTGTGACCGCGTCGGCATGAGCGACCGCGGGTACGGCGAGCGCCGCCACTGCGGCGACGGCCGCGAGGATGAATCTCCTTGGCATGTCTTACTCCTCCCTGGACGTAATCGCCTCGACGACGCGCATCGGGGTCGAGCTCGGCGAGCTGGGCTACCAGCACCGCCTCCTCGCTCGAAGAAGCGCCGAACACGAAAAAGCAGATCTCGTCCTCTGGAACGTCGATGACGCCGTCGAAGCGGACGCGGGTTCCTGCCTGCGTCAGCTCGCCGGCCGCCGAGCGCGCCCGCTCCTCGCGTGCGGTCAGCTCCTCCGCATGGCCGCGTGCGAGGTATGTCTCCACGAGGTAGCTGGGCATGCCGTCGACGCTACGGCCGGGCCGAACGCCTGAAAACGTCAGAACGTCTGAACTTTGCTCTCGGCGGCACTGAGCTTCCGTGCGAGCTCGGTGCGCGAGCGGACGCCGAGCTTGGCGTAGACGCGCGTCAGGTGACTCGCGACCGTTCGCTCGGAGAGGAAGAGCGCGGCCGCGACCTCCGCGTTCGTCCGCCCGTTCGCGACGAGATTCGCAACCCGCTGCTCGGCGGGCGTGAGACCCTCGCTGCGCGTCCGCCCGCCGATCGCGCCCAACTCCTCCCCGGCCCGCTCGGCCCACCGTTCGGCTCCGATCTCCTCGAACCCGGCGCGGGCGAGCTCAATCGCGTCCCGGGCCGGTCTCTTCTGTCGAGCACGCCGCCGGATCACGCCGAGCGCGAGCAACGCTCGCGCGCGGCCGAACGGATCGCCGACTGTCTCGTGTTGCGCGACTGCCTCGGTGAGGAGGACGATCGCGGTCTCCACGTCGCCGATTGCGGCGGCGACGAGCCCCGACACCTGGTTGCGTGAGCGAGCACCCAGCCGCGCTCGAGCCGTCGCGCGGCGGCTTCCCAGGCGTCGAGCCGCTCCACGGCGTCGTGGACGAGCCCGAGCTCGAGCAGAGCCTCGACCTGCTCGGCGCGCCACCAGGCCATGCTCGGCTCGGCAAGATCGGGCGCACCCGAGATCTGCTCCGCGGCTGTGAAGCGTGCGGCCGCAGGCTCGAGCTCGCCGCTCCAGAACTCGACGACGGCGAGCACCGCCATGGGCGCGCTCACGCGCGAGCTGTGCACCTCGGCGAGGCGACAAGTCTCCGTCGCCAGCTCGCGCGCACGCTCCAGGTCGCCGCGGTGCGCGGCAACGAGCAGCAGCGGGTAGAGGCTCGGCGGCGCCTCCGCCTCGTCGCGCGCGTACTGGGAGCTCAGCGAGCGCTGCGCTGCTCGGCGAGCTCGGTCGCCCGCGCGAACCGCGCCGTGCGGAACTCGACGAGGGACAAGTACCAGAGGGCGTAGGCCGCCTCGCGCTCGTCGCGCTCGCTCCACCGCTCGTACATCGCCTCGAGCAGCGAGCGGGCTCTGTCGAAGAAGCACGACCAGACGAGAACGTGGGCGAGCGAGAAGCCGGCGTCCGCTGCGGCCCGGGTGGTCGGGGCGTCGGCGACGAGCCCGTAGGCCCGCTCGGCGAGCTCGAGCGAACCGCGTTTGCCGGCGTTGAAGCGGATCAGCGCCAGCCCGGCCAGCGCCGCCGCCTCGATCTCGCTGTCGTCAAGCCCCTCGGCGAGCTCGACCGCTGCCTGGGCGTGACGCTCGGCGGCAGCGAGCCCCTCCGTGAACCGGACGAGCAGGCTCAGCCGCTGGTGCAGTGTTGCCTGAAGTGCAGGCGGCGCTCCGGGCTCGAGCAGCGCCTCCCTCATCAGCGGAATCGACTGCTGCGGCCCCTCCTGCTCGATGTCGGCCAGGAGGGCCAGCGCGCCGGCCCGCTCGGGTCCCGGAGCAGCGCGCGCGAGCAGGTCGTTCACGAGGAGGCGCGCGCGGTCGACCTCACCGGCTGCGAGCTGCGCCCGCGCCGCCGCCACCGCGCGGCGATCGACATCCGAACGCAGCCCAGGCGGCGTCAGACGCAGCGCGTGCTCGCCGAGCTCGGCCGCGACGATCGGTGCGCCGACGACCTCCGCGATCATGCCGGCCTGCTCGAGTGTGGCCGCGAACTCGGCGTCCGGCTCCTCGGTCGAGAGCGCGAGGTGCCGCGCCCGCGCGAGCGGCTCGTCGACGATGCCGGCGAGACGGAGGTGCGACTGCTGGCGTTCTTCGGCGGACAGGCTCTGGTAGAGGACCGACGCGAGCAGCGGATGTGTGAAGCGAACGCCATCATCCGCGAGCTCGATCACGTTCGCATCGAGGGCTGGGTCGAGTGCGGCCCGTTCGATGCCCGCGGCGGCGAGCTGCGGCGGTTTCAGGCGCGCGTCCGCGGATGCGAGCACGAGCGCGTCACGTGTCGCGCCGGTGAAGCCGTCGAGGCGGGCTGAAACGAGTTCCTCGAGCCGCTCGGGCACCGGCAGCGGCTGAGTGGGATCCCGAACCCGACGCTCGGCGCCAAGCGCCCGTGCGAGCTCGAGAGCGTAGAACGGGTTCCCGCCGGACACCGCGTGCAGCCGCAGAAGCGTCGAGCGGGGCAGGCCGCCGGCGAGGAGCCTGCGCAGGACCTGATGCGTGGCGCCGACGCTGAGCGGCCCCACGCGAAGCCGCTCGATCTGGTCGGCTTCGAAAGCGTCCTCGACGGCGGGCGACTGCTCGGGCTCGCCGAGCCGTCGCGTCCAGATCAGGATGATGTCCGACTCCGGCAGCCGCCGGAGCGCGAACCCGAGCGCGTTTGCGGACGACGCGTCGAGCCACTGGAGATCGTCGATCGCGAGCACGAGCCCGTCGTCGGCCAGAAGCTCCAGTGCGCTCCGCACCGCGACGCCGAGCGCCCGCTGGTCGACGGGCCGTCCGTCTGCTTCCTCGACGAGCAGCGCCACCTCGAGCGCCCGACGCTGCGGTGGCGTCAGCGCCGGCAGCAGGTCGTCGAGGACGCCGTCGAGCAGGTCACCGAGGCCGACGTGCGCAAGCGCACGTTCGGACTCGGCGGGCCGCGTCGAGAGCACGCGGAGCCCACGCCTGCGGGCGTCCTCGACGGCAGCGTGCCAAAGCGTCGACTTCCCGATCCCGGCCTCACCTTCGAGCGCGATCGCGATCGGGCCGGTCGCGGCCTCACGCCGTTCGAGGAGCGCCGACAGCGCGCTGAGCTCCTCCTCCCTCCCGACAACGTCGACTGCCATTCGACCACGCATCGTGACACGGGAGCGTGCGAAAGGCCCCGGACCGGGGCCTTTCGCGTCGAACGGAGAGCGTCGCGGGCGCTCAGGCGCCGTCGACTGCGGGGGCGCCGATCGGCGCCCCCACCGCGTTCGACCGGGACTCGGCCCGGCCGGGTGCCCGGACGGCGACGAACAGCGCGCCGAGGAGCAGGAGCGCCGCGCCGCCGATCAGACCGCGCGTGAAGCCGTGGAGGAAGGCCGTCTGCGCGTGCAGCACGAGCTGGTGGCCCTGCGGACCGAGGTGCTCACCGATCTGCTGCGCCGCGGCGAGCGACCCCCGGGCTTTTTCGCCGACGCCCGCGGGGGCGCTACCCGTCGAGTCGGCCATCTCCGCGCGGTAGACGCTGTTCATCAGGCTTCCCAGAACCGCGATCCCGAGAGCGCCACCTAGCTCGCGCGAGACGTCGTTGACGGCCGAGGCGACGCCTTGCTTGCTCCGCGGCAGCGACGACACGATCGCCGTCGTCGCCGGGGCTCCGGCGAGTGCCATACCGGCACCGAACGGCAACAGCCCGGCGAGGAAGTGGGCGTAGGAGGAGCCGACCTCGAGCGTCGAGAGGATGATGAAGCCGAGCGCCATCAGCGACAGGCCTGCCGCACCGGCGACGCGGACGCCGAACCGCGCCGCGATCGCGGGAGCGATGCGTGAGAGCGGGATGACGACGAGAGCCATCGGCACGAGCGCACCGGCCGCCTGCAGCGGCGAGTAGCCCATCACGAGCTGGAGGTACGGAAGCGCCAGGAAGAGGAAGCCGAAAGCGGCGAAGAACTGGACGGTCACGGAGAGGGTTCCGGAGGCGAAGCCGCGCCGGGCGAAGTGCCGCGGGTCGAGCATCGGCTCGCGGCGTCGCAGCTCCCAGAGCACGAACGCCGCCGCGCCGGCCAAGCCCGACACCAGGGCGACGATCGTCGTCGGCGTCCCCCAGCCGCGTTCGGGCCCTTCGATGACGCCGAAGATGAGTGCCGCGAGCGCCGCGGCCGAGAGGAGCGCGCCGACGGGGTCGAGCCGGGGCGCCCGCGCCTCGCGGGTGGCCGGCACGATCGCGAGCGTCCCGACGAGCGCGACGACGGCGAGGAGGACGTTGAGGACGAAGATCGACTGCCAGGGAAGCCACTCGAGCAGGACACCAGACGCGAGCAGCCCGAGCACGCCGCCCCCGGCAGCGACGCCGACCCACGTCCCGACGGCCTTGCCGCGTTCCTCAGGCGGGAAGATGGTGGTGATCACGGACAGCGTGACGGGCATGATCATCGCCGCACCGACGCCCATGACGCCGCGGAGCGCGATCAGCTCGCCGGGGCTATTCAGGAAAACGGCCGCCAGCGAGGAAAGGCCGAAGAGCCCGAGGCCTGCGGCGAGCACCGGCTTGCGGCCGATCCGGTCGCCGATCGCGCCTGCTGGGAGGAGCAGTGCCGCAAAGGCGAGCGCGTACGCCGCCACGATCCACTGCAGCTGCGTCTGCGAGGCGCCGGTGCTACGCGCGATCTCAGGCTGCGCCACGTTCAGGCTGGCGACGGCACCGACGACCATCATCAGCGCGAGGCACATGACCCTGAGCACTGCCCCTCGCTGCTTGCGTTCGTCCTGGAAAAGCTTCTTGCCGGGCATCACGAGCCTCCTGTGGTAAAGTCAACGCTTGTTGATATCAACGACTGTAGACTTCCGAGGTGACGATGTCAAGTCCAATCGAGAACTCCGCGAAGCGAAGCGGGCGACGACCCGGGCCGACGACGACACGCGAGGCGATCGCCGAGGCGGCGCGGCGTCAGTTCGCCGAGCTCGGCTACGACCGCGCGACGATGCGTGGGATCGCGGGCGAGGCCGGCGTCGACGCCGCGCTCGTCGTGCGCTTCTACGGCTCGAAGGACGCGCTCTTCCAGGAGGTCATGGCCCTCCCTCCAGCCGTCGCGGAGGCCATCGCCGGTCTGGCTGAAGGACCGAGGGCGACGGTCGGCCGCCGCCTGGCCGAAGCCATCGTCGGGATGCTGGAGAACCCGCAGTCGCGCTCGATCGTCGTCGGGCGCATCCGCTCCGCCTCCTCACATCCCGACGCGGCGGCGCTCGTCCGGGAGACGGTGACGCGCGACCTCGGCAGGCTCGTCGCGGCGGTGACCGACGACGAGCCCGAGAACCGTGCAGTCCTCGTCGGCTCACAGGTCGTCGGGCTCGCGCTTGCCCGCCACGTCGTCCGCGTGGAGCCGCTCGCGTCGCTTCCGGCCGCCGACGTGATCGACTACATCGCGCCGGTCTTCCAGCACTATCTCGTCGGACCGCTCAGGAGCGCGTCGGTCGCGTCGTCCGCGACCCCGTCGAAGTAGCGGTCTAGACCGTCGCGGAAGAGCGGATTCTCGGGAGCCGCACGGGCGAACAGCGTCAGCGACGACCGCAGTTTCATCGCGTCGACCGGGCCGAAGATCTCCACCGCGGTTCGACCTCTCAGCTCGTTCAGGACGCGCACGCACTCCTGCAGGCGCGTTCCCAGGATCGGATGCGCAAGGTACGCACGTGCCTCCTCGAGCGACGAGATCGCGTAGCGCCTCGACGTCTCGCTCATGCCGAGCCCTGCGATCTGCGGGAAGACGAACCACATCCAGTGGCTCGTCTTCCGCCCGGCCCGCAGCTCGGCGAGGGCGGCCGTGTACGTCCCTCTCGCGTCCTGTGCGTTAACGAACCGCTCGAGGTCCGGCATCGCTAGCGAGTCCGGACGACGACGAGCTTGTCGACGCCGGACTCCGCGCCCCACACCTCGCCCGGACGGCCGAGGATCTGCCTGACGTTCGCGGGCGAGCTCGGAAGCCTGATGCGGGTGAACCTCTCGGTCTTGGGGTCGAAGCGCACCAGGGCGTTCGCGCCGAAGTCGCTCAGCCAGACGACGTCCTTGTCGTCGACGTAGAGCGCGTACGGCATCGGCGTCGAGCCGGGGAGCCGCCACTCGCGCCAGCGACCGGTGGCAGGCGCATACATCGCAACCTTGCCGGCATTCCACTCGCTCACCCAGATCCGCCCCTTCGAGTCCGACCATGCGCGTCGCGCGCCCTGGCCGCGCGTCGGCGGGCTGAGGACGCGGACGGTGGAGCGCACGACGTCGATCCGGCCGAGGTAGCTGCCTGCGAGCGAGGCGTAGTAGACGACGCCCGAGGGCGTCACGGTGATCCCGTACGGACCCTGGCCTCTCGGTGCTTGGAACACGCGCACCTTGCCGACCTTCGGATCGAGCCGCCCGTAGATCCCACTCTGCCCGGTGAACCAGAGCACCCCGCGCCGGTCGAAGACGGCGGTGTTCAGGTTGGCGTAGCCCGAGGACGCCGGCAGCGGGAACACCCGCACGCGCCGCGTCTTCGGGTCGACGCGGACGATCGCGTTCAGCCCGCCATCGGTGACCCACGGCGCTCCGTCGGGCCCGACGATGACGCCGTGCGGCGCCGAGCCTTCGCCGAGGGCGACGTGCCGTGTCTTGCCGGTCTTCGGGTCGAGCCAGCCCAACTCGCCCGAGCCCTGCGCGGTGTACCAAACGCCGCCGTCGCGCGCGGGAGCGACATCATGGGGCCGGCTTCCGGCCGGGACGGGATACTCGCGGACGGTGGGCGCCGTCGAGCTCGTCCCGCCGGCCGCGGAACCCGCGACGCCCGCGAGCACGACCAGGCAGAGCGGCAGGAACCTACTTGCTCGCAACGTATGTGCCGAACCAGTCGAGCATCCGACGATACGCGGCCGCTGCCGCAGCCGGGTCGTGCCGTGAGCTCGTCGGGTTGAAGAACGCGTGGTCGACGCCCGGGTACGTGACGATCTGGTGCCGAAGCTTCGCCTGCCGAAGCGCCGCCCGCGCCGCCGCGCGGCTGGCGTTCACCCTCGAGTCGAGCTCGGCGTAGATCCCGAGCACCGCCGCCTTGGCGCCTGCGAGGTTCCCGCCCTCGGGAAACGGCCCGTAGAAGGGCACGGCGGCCGCGAGGCGCGACTCCTTCGCCGCCAGCAGCCGCCACGTCATCCCACCGCCGAAGCAGAACCCAATCGCCGCGACCTTCTTCCCAGGAAGCCGTCGGCGGACCTCCGTCACCCCCGCCTTCAGGTCGGCGACGAGGCGCGACTCGGGAGCCGCGCCCAGCGCGGACATCGCTTCGAACTCGTCCTCGAACGAGCCCGTCCCGCCCTCCTCCGACAACAGGTCGATCGCCAGCGCGGAGTAACCGCTTCCGGCGAGGCGGCCGGCGATCGCGCGGATCGAGTCGTTGAGTCCTCGGTTCTCGTGGATCACGAGCACGCCGCCACGAGGCTTCGCCGCCGCCGCCCACGCGCCCATCAGCTTCCGGCCCCCCGGACCCTCGGAAGACGATCTCGCGCGTCGGCCTCGCCGCGACGAGGACGTCGACCGTCGTCGGGCGGTTCGTCGCGGGCGCGCGCGAAGCGGCCCGGACTCTGGCCTTCGCCTCCTCGGCGAGGAACGCCGCGAGCAGCGATGCCGACGCGGCGGCACCGAGCCCGAGCAATCCCAGGCGACGCAAAGCCTCCCGCCGCGAGATCAGCCCGTCCGCATGATCCTCGGCGACCTCCTCCGCCAGATACCGCTGCAGCTCCGTCACGACCGACCCCCTCGTCTCTTCTCCGAGCTACGCCGGAGCAGGTTGACCGGATTGCCCGACGCCGAGGCGATCGAGCCACAGCGCGGCGAGGAAGAGGCAGCCGAAGGCGACGGTCCCGAAGGGGAACGGGTGGCCGCCGAGCGCCGCGATCGTCGCGATCGCGAGCAGGATCACAGGCCCGCGGCCGACCTGACGGCGGCGCGCGCCGACCGTCAGCATCGCGAGCGCCATCACCAGGCCGAGAATGGCAATGGCTCCGATCGCGAAGACGGCAGGGTCGAAGCCCGGCCAGTCCTTGACGACTTCGAAGACCGCGTTCTGCTCCGCGACGGGGAGATCTCTCGCGGCACGCATGGCGAGTCCGGTGGCGATTCCGGCGATCGCGTCGTAGGCGCTGAAGAAGACGAGCGCGAGCACGAGACCCAGCCGCGTCGCCCAGTGCCCGAGCACGCCGAGGTTCTGCGCCAGCAGCGCGATCGACAGCACCAGGAACGGGAAGAGGATGAGCTGAATCGCATGGAAGAGGGCGAACCAGCCGGCCACCTCCATCACCGCGGCGGCAGTCACGTCGGGCTGCGGGTGAAAGACCTCGTAGACGGCAAGGACGAGCGGCGGCGCGAGGATCAACACACGGCGAAGCGTGAACGACAGCTGACCAGCCTGTGCGGAGGTTGCGACGATCGTCACAAGCCGATCCTGAGCCTCCCCACCCGGTGAGTCAAGCTCCCCATGGCTTCCTGCGGCTCAGGCGACTTCGACCGGCGCTGCTCGCTCGGCAGACGTCGACGCGGTGCCGTTCTGCCCACCCTGGAGCTGGCGCCGCCAGCCCGCAAGGATGCCGTGGACGCTCGCTGCGCCGAGGATCGGCCCCGACGGCACCTCGAGATTTGCCGGATGGAGGATGAACGGACGCGTCTGCAGCCCGCCGATGCCGCCGTGGAAGGAGATCAGCTCCTCGAACGCGCAGCCCTCGTCGAGCTCGGGGTCGTAGAAGCTGCCGACCATGATGTCGCCGACGTGCTCGAAGCCGTCGGTTCGCAGCAGGTGTTGCGGGGCCGTGGGTGAGAAGTGCGCCAGCGGGTCCTCCCCTTCGACGCGGCCCTCGGCGAGGAAGTGAATGCCGTTGCCGCCGATCGCGACCGCTCCCCGCGCGGATGACCGGACGAGCAGCCAGCCGACGTGGGGATGGGAGCGAAGCGCGGGGATCAGGTCAGGATGGCGCTCCTCGATCTCCTCGAGCGTCAGGCGGCGGCGCTCCTCCATCAGATAGATGAGGCCGAGGTTGCCCGAGCCGAGCACGACGACGTCTCGGTCGGAGACGTCGTTCTTCGGCCGCTTCGCCTTCTTGCCGGTGGCGTCGCTGACCGCGTTTCCGACCATCGCGCTCTGCTCGTCCCCGCCGGCGATCCCCTCGACGGCGCCGTGAGCGAGCGAGCGCTCGACCAGCTCGTCGAGGCCGTAGCCGTTGCGCTGCTTGAAGGTCGCACCCTGGGTCTGACCGTGGTCCGAGAGAACGACGATCTCGTACGGGCGCGGGGCGTAGCGGCGCGCGTGCTCGATGTGGGCGAAGTGGTCGTCGAGCTTGCGCAGCGCCTCGAGCGTGTCGGCGCGCTCGAGCCCCGAGTGGTGCGCCACCTCGTCGTAGCTCGAGAACGTTGCGTACACCGCGGGCCGTCCACGCATCATGTCGGTGAGGACGCCGGAGACGATCAGGTCGCGCACAAACACGCAGAGCGCCCCTCGCATCAGGGGGTAGATGCCGCCGCGGTGGCCGCGTGGCCTGACGTCGCGGCGGATCGCGCGCAGCGCGGCCGTCCACTCGAGGACCACCTCCCAGACGAAGAGGACGAGGGTTCGCGTTGCGTTGTCGCCGTTCGCAAAGAACGCCCGATAGCCCGGATTGGACTTCTTCTCCTCCTCCATCCGGCTGACAGTGAGGATCACGGCGTCCGCCTCGCCCGAGAGCAGATTCCCGCGACTCGCACCGCCGTCGGTGAGCAGGCCGATGCCGGTCCCGAGACGCCGCTCGAGCTCGGCGCAGTCGGGCGGCGCCGAGCAGGTCATCAGCCTCGCCGTCTCCTTCTCCACCCAGCGGAACGCGGAGATGTCCTCGTTCGAGCCGAGCAGGATCCCCGCCTGGCTGGCGCCGGTCTGTGAGGAGAGGTCGGTCTCCCACTCTGCCAGTCGGTGCGTGTCGGCCAGCCAGCGCGCCATCGTCGGTGCATTGCCGTCGCGCATCGCCCGGCGCAGCACGGGCAGCGCCAACCCGTCGATCTCGAGGTAAACGATTCCCGCGACGTCGGTGCTGGCGATGATGCCCTGCCGGCGCGCGATCCGCTGCGCGATCCGGATCGACGACGTGTCGTCCGACCCCAGGAACACCGCAAGCACGACGCTCACCGCGGCGACCACGAGCGCGGCGAGCAGTGCCCAGCCAAAGTTGTCGACCTCGAGCACGCCGTCGGTCAGGTCGGCGGCGATCAGGAGGATGAGCGCGTCCGCGATCAGGACGAGCAGGAAGCCGAGCACGAGCGTGAGCGGCAGCTTCAGCGCGGCGAGCACGGGCGGGATCACCGCGTTCAGCGCCGCGACGATCACCGCGACGACGAGGGCGCCCCAGAAGCTCTTGACGTCGACGCCCGGCAGGAGCCCGGCGGCCACCATCAGCGCGATGCCGGTGCCGAGCCAGGAGATGAGGAGCGGGAAGAGCCTCAGCCGGGGTCGCTCGGGCCGCCAGCCCCCGGAGTGGCCGTAGGACTTCTCGGGGGCGCTAGACATCGGGCTCGCCTCCTCCCGGATCGGACGCGGGCGCGTCACCCGCGTTGTCGTCGCCGCGGCGGCGACGGAACCGGCCTTCGCCGGACGCCTCGCGCTCCGCTTTCTTCTCCGCCTTCTTCTCGGCGCGCTGTTCCTTCTGTTCGGCAACCTTGACCTTCGCATCGGCGTAGGACTCGCCGACGAGCTGCTTCCCGCCGGTCCAGCCGAAGACGGCGACGACGAGGACGATCGCGACCAAGACGTTCCATGCCGTCGTAATCAGCTGCTGCGCGGTCGAGTAGTCGACCGCGACGCCCTTGGGGACGTCGCAGCAGGTGTCGAGCGCGAGGGCGTTCGTCGCCTGGGTGATCCCGACCGCGCCCGGCGTGAAGGAGACGGTGTTCGCGAGCGAGCCCGAGCCGGTCACCCACATGATCGACTCGAACGTGACCGGAATCGCGAAGGCGGCCAGGAAGATCCCGATCACGGTCAGCTTGCAGAGCCAGGAGAGGAGCGAGGGCAGAAAGACGTGCAGGAAGTATTCCTTGGGGCGGGAGAGGATCACGCCGCCCTGCTTCGCCTGGAGCCAGAGCTTCTTCACCTGTCGCCAGAAAACGCGGCCCAGCATCACGATCAGCACCACTATTCCGACTGCGATCAGCACCGACGTGACCGGGTTATCGGAGATGTTGCCGAGGTTCTCGTTGAACGAGCCCGGCACGGAGAGGAACAGGTACAGGTAAACGAACGTTCCCGCGATCGTGAAGAAGATCTTCTGTACGAGATACGCGGCGATCGAGCCCGCGAACGTGGCCGACGGGATCAACGCGACGAACATGAGAAGCGTCACGAACGTGCCGATGTTCGCCGGCAGGAAGTTGTTCATCGCCACACCCACGGCATAGGCGGTGACGATCGGCCAGAGCTGGACCTCGCCGGGATAGGCGGCCCGCAGGATGCCGTAGTAGGAGAGGCCTGCCAGCAGCGTCTGACCAGTCTGGAAGACCAGTGCCGCAACGATGTAGCCGGCTGGGACCTCCTTGATCTGATGCCAGAGGTCCTTGAGCCAGGCGACGACGTCGATTCCGCCCAGGTGGAGGAGCAAGATGACGAGCGCGGTGCCGATGAGCCAGGCTGCGACCTTGACGAGGCGGCTTCGGCGTGACGGGTCGTGGAACGGAGCGACCTGCGCGACGACCTCGCTCATGACTCCGTCCCTCGATTCCAGATCTGTTCCCGAGCAGTCACGCGCATGCTTGGTCTCCTTTGCTCGCCCGAGCCAAGTCTCCTTTGCTGGCACCACCCGCGCAAATCCAGGCGAGCCACAGTGACCGTATGCCGCACACGCTCGCGTCGCGTCACCCCGATCGAATGAACGCACAGGCTCGCGAACCGGCATCTGCACGCCGACAGGGCACGCCGAACGGACGTCGAACAGAGTCGAGATGAACGAGGCACCACAGCGCCGCGTGGAGTTGATCCTGCCCATGCGAACCGTGCTTATCGTCGCGGCGACGGCGGGCGTGCTCGCTGCATTCTGGGCGATCGGCGAGACCTTCCTGGTCGTGTTCATCGGGATCTTCCTGGCGCTGGTCTTCGAGTATCCCGTGCGCTATGTGATGGGCAAGACTGGCTGGTCGCGCGGTTTGGCGTCGACCGTCACGGTGCTCGGCACCGCCGTCGCGGTGCTCGTGATCGCGCTGCTCTTCCTGGTCCCGCTCGTCGGCTCGGTGCGGGACTTCCTCCAGGAGCTCCCCGCAACCGTCGAGCAGCTGCGGCAGTCCGACGAGCTCTCATGGCTGGGCGACAGCGGGGGAGCGGAGAACGTTCAGGCCGGCTCCGAGAAGGTCTCGGCGGTGGTCCCGGACGCGATCTCGGCCGTCCTCGGCGTCGCGAGCAGCTTCTTCACGGGCTTCCTCATCTGCTTCACGATCCTCTTCACCTGCATCTTCCTGCTCAGCGACGTCGCGAACCTCAAGCGCGCGCTTGGCAGCGTGCTCATGCCGGGGGAAGACGTGCGCTGGATCGAGGTCTGGGAGCGCGTCACGACCGCGGTCTCGCGCTGGGCGATCGGCGTGGTCGTGATCGCCACGATTGCGGGGACCACGCAAGGAGTCACGGCCTGGCTGCTCGGCTCGAGCTACGCGCTCGCGCTTGGCGTGATCGCGGGCCTGCTCGACATGATCCCGAACCTCGGCGCCACTCTCGCCGGAGTCATTCTCGTGCCGGCGATCCTGGCCGAGGAAGGGCTCGTCCCCGCGCTGATCATGCTCGCCGTGGTGCTCGTCTACCAGCAGGTCGAGAACAACATCCTGACGCCGAAGATCCAGGGTAAGGCAGTCAATCTCTCGGGGTTCTTCATCATCGTCGCCGTCACGCTGTTCGGGGCGCTGCTCGGCGTCCTCGGTGCGCTCACCGCGGTTCCACTCGCGGCGACGATTCAGATCTTCGTCCAGGAGCTGACGAAAGCCCGTCGGGACAAGGTCGCCGCCGCACGCGCGACGCTCGAAGCTCCCGCCCAACCCGGATAACCGAGTAGCTCAGCCTCATCAACATCGAAAGGAGCGAACATGGCATCGCAAGATTCATGGACCGGCTGGATCGTCTTCGCCGGCTTCGTGATCATCATCATCGGCGTGATGGACGCCCTCCAGGGCTTCATCGCGATCCTCGAGGACGACTACGTCGTCGCCACGCCCGAGGGCCTCGCGATCTTCGACGTGACGGCGTGGGGCTGGACGAGCCTCATCTGGGGGGCCTTGCTCGTCATCGCCGGACTCGGCCTGCTCGGCGGGGCCGGCTGGGCACGCTGGCTCGCGATCTTCGGTGTCGCGATCAATGCGATCCAGCAGGTCGCGTTCCTGTCGAACTACCCGCAGGCGTATCCGCTGTGGAACATGCTGATCGTCGCGCTCAACATCGTCGTGCTGTACGCACTGACGGCGCGCTGGGAGGGCTTCAAGGGAACCATGCGGGGATCCACGACCTGACCGGCGCCAGGAGCCGCCCCTCCAGGGGGCGGCTCCTGGCCGGCGGTGTTACTGGTCGGCCTCGTCGTCCATCTCCGCGACCTCGATCGCGACCTCGAGCGCGGAGGCGATCTTGCCCGTCGCGGATGCGACCCGCGCCGTGCCGACGATCGGTGCGACCGCCGCAAGCACGCCACGGACCTGCTCGGCGTCGACACCCATCTCGCCTGCAATGGCGAGGTTCATCAGGTACGAGACCGCCGGCGCATCGACGGCGACAAGCGCTGCGATACGTACGAGCGCAAGCGTCTCCGCGTCCAGACTCGATGCTTCGATCGAATCCGTCGTCATGCTCGCCAGCAGATCGAGTACCGGCGTCTCGCTGGTCGATCCAGCCATTGATTCTCCTTTCTTCAACCGTCCGCTCTCGCGACGGATTTGGTGTCAGCCGTTGCCGACCGTGATCACCCCCATTATCCGGGCGGGTGCGACGGCGCTCGTCATGCCGATGGCATGAACGTGCTGACCCGAGCAGGCGCGAGGGTAGGGTCGCCTGGTGACCATCGCGGCAGACGTGTCCGCGCGTTCCTGGCCTCAGCGATGACCCGCTGATGCTCACGGCATTTGGCTGGGGCATCCTGGCGGCTTCGTCACTCGTGATCGGCGCGGTCGTTGCGCTCCGCTTTCGCATCAGCTTGCAGTGGATTGGGCTGATCATGGGATTCGGCGCCGGCGTGTTGATCAGCGCGGTCGCTTTCGACCTCGTCGAGGAAGCCGCCGGTAAGACGTCCGGTCAGGGAGCTGTGATCGCCGGCATCTTCGCCGGCTGCGGCGTGTTCTTCGGCGGCGACTGGCTCATCGACCGCTTTGGTGGGGCCGACCGCAAGGATGCGACGGGCGCCCAGGAGAGCGGCTCGGCGCTCGCGATCGTCCTCGGAACGGTGCTCGACGGGATTCCCGAGTCGATGGTGATCGGTTTGACGATCTTCGAGGGCGGAGCGGTTGGCGCCGCGTACCTGATCGCGGTCTTCATCTCGAACCTGCCCGAAGCGATCTCCTCCACGGCCGGCCTGGCCGCCGGCGGCTGGAAGAAGGCGCGAATCCTCTGGCTCTGGATCGCGATCGCAGTGATCTCCGGACTCGCTTCGGTCGCCGGCTATGGCCTCTTCCAAGACTCGTCACCGGACACCGTCGCCTTCGTCCTTGCCTTCGCGGCGGGCGCGATCCTCACCATGCTCGCGGACACGATGATGCCCCAGGCGTACGAGCACGGAGGCAAGGTCGTCGGGGTCGCGACGACGCTCGGATTCGCGGTCGCGTTCGTGATCCATACGCTCGACTGAGAGACGGGTCGCCGGTCGTCATGCCGTTCGGACGATGCGATCGGCGTGGTGGTTCGCGATCCTGCGAGTCGGATGAGCGCAGAACGCGAACGGGTGGCGACCTTCGGACGTCTCGAGAACGGGCTCATGGACGCCGGCGATTGGTACCACTGGGGCCCCTACCTGAGCGAGCGCCAATGGGGCACGGTCCGCGAGGACTACAGCGAGGGCGGCACGGCGTGGGAGTACCTGTCCCATGATCAGTCGCGCTCGAGGGCGTATCGCTGGGGCGAGGACGGACTCGCCGGCTTCTCGGACATCGAGCAGCGGCTGTGCCTCGCACTGACGCTCTGGAACGGCCGCGACCCGATCCTCAAGGAGCGAATCTTCGGGCTCACGGGCAACGAGGGAAATCACGGCGAGGACGCCAAGGAGTACTGGTGGTACCTCGACGCACTGCCGAGCCATGCCTGGAACCGCTGGCGGTACCACTACCCGCAGCGTGAGTTCCCGTACGCCGACCTCGTTGCCGAGAACGGCCGCCGCGGCAAGCTCGATCCGGAGTATGAGCTCCTCGACACGGGCGTGTTCGACGAGGACCGCTACTGGATCGTCGAGGTGCACTACGCCAAGGCCGACCCACACGACCTACTCATGTCGATCTCCGTCACGAACGCCGGGCCGGACACCGAGACCCTCCACGTCCTTCCGACGGCTTGGTACCGGAACACGTGGTCGTGGGACGAGGCCGCCGAGAAGCCCGAGCTGCGGGTGCAGCTGGATGGGCGGATCGTCACCGAGCACCCATTCCTCGGGTCGCTCGAGCTCGTCTCCGACGGCGAGCCCGTCGTCCTCGTGTGCGAGAACGAGACGAACACGGAACGGCTGTTCGGCTCGCCGTGCACGTCGTTCCCGAAGGACGGGATCAACAATCACGTCGTCGAGGGAGCGGCGAGCGTCGGAGGCGAGTCGGGCACGAAGGCCGCGTTCTGGCACGAGGTGACAGTCGCCCCCGGCGCGAGCGCGACGGTGCGCATGCGTCTCCGGCCGCCGACGGACTCGAACCCGTGGACCGACTTCGACGCCGTCGTCGCGGACCGGCTGGCCGAGGCAGACGAGTTCTATGCGGAGCTGACCCCAGCAGAGGCGTCGGAGGACGAAGCGCTCGTGCTCCGCCAGGCGCTCGCAGGGATGCTCTGGAGCAAGCAGCTCTACGCCTACGACGTCGCGCGCTGGCTCGAGGGCGACCCGACCCAGCCCGCACCTCCCGAGTCTCGCCGCAACGGCCGAAACGCCGGCTGGCGCACGTTCGACGCCTTCGACATCATGTCGATGCCGGACAAGTGGGAGTACCCATGGTTCGCGGCGTGGGACAGCGCCTTCCACTGCGTCGCCCTCGCGCACGTCGATCCCGCCTTCGCGAAGTACCAGCTGACACTGCTCTGCCGCGAGTGGTTCCAGCATCCGAACGGCGCGCTGGCGGCGTACGAGTGGTCGTTCGACGACGTCAACCCGCCGGTACACGCGTGGGCGGTGCTCGAGGTGTTCGCCGTGGACGGCGCGCGCGACTTCGATTTCCTAAGCCGCGTCTTCGACAAGCTGCTCGTCAATTTCACCTGGTGGATCAACCGCCAGGACGCCGATGGCACGAACCTCTTCGAAGGCGGGTTCCTCGGCCTCGACAACATCGGGCCGATCGACCGCTCGCACCTTCCGGCCGGCTACACGCTCGAGCAGTCGGACAGCACGGGCTGGATGGGCTTCTACGCGCTGAGCATGGCCGCGATCGCTGTGCTCCTCCGCCGCAGCGGTCGTCCGACGACCGACCTGGTCCTGAAGTTCCTGGAGCAGTTCGCGCTCATCTCCGACGCGCTCCACAGCCAGGGGCTGTGGGACGACGAGGACGGCTTCTTCTACGACAGGCTGAGACGGCCGGACGGCTCCACGCAGGCTGTGAAGGTGCGCTCGATGGTCGGCATCCTGCCGCTGCTCGCGGTGGCGGCGGTGCAGGAGGGCGCCGTGGAGCGGGCCTACGCGATCAACAAGCGCAGCGCCGGACTGCTCGACCGTCGGCGGGCTGAGATCGCACGCCTCAAGGACGAGGGTGTGCTCTCGACCGATGTCGGCCGCGGGAGAATGCTCATCGGCGTCGTCGGCCTCGAGCGGGTGCTGCGGCTGTTCGAGCGGCTCTTCGACGAGGAGGCATTTCTGTCCCCCTACGGTCTTCGCGCCGTCTCGCGCTACCACGCCGAGCACCCCTTCCAGATCGAGATCGACGGCAACACCTCGAGCATCGACTACGAGCCGGCCGAGTCGACGACGGGCATGTTCGGCGGCAACTCGAACTGGCGCGGCCCGATCTGGATGCCGGTCAACTACCTGGTCGTCAACGCACTTGCGCGGTACGCCCGTTTTCTCGGCGACGACGTCACGATCGAGTATCCGACGGGCTCCGGTGAGCGCATGACGATGGGCGCCATCGCCGACGACCTTCGCGACCGGTTGATCTCGCTCTTCCTCGTCGGCGCGAACGGTCGCCGGCCGTGCTTCGGCGGGGTCGAGCGCTTCCAGACCGATCCGGCGTGGAAAGACAACATTCTCTTCCACGAGTACTTCCACGGCGACAACGGCGCGGGCCTCGGCGCCTCGCACCAAACCGGCTGGACGGGTCTCGTCGCCGACCTGATCGTGCGGCAGCGGGGTGGTCGCATTCCCACCCTCGGCGAGATGATCGAGGCGGGATTGCAACAAGCGAAGCCGTGACGATCAGGCTCGGCCCCGAGACGTGCGGGACGCTCGACGAGGGCTCGAAGCGGGAGTGGCTCGTCGCGGACGGCCTCGGCGGCTACGCGATGGGCACGGCCTGCGGCCTGCGGACTCGCCGCTACCACGGCCTCCTCGTCCCCGCTGTCGCAGGTCCCGCCGTCCGCATGCTCGGGCTCATCGCCCTCGACCCCGTGCTCGTCATCGGCGATGCGCGCGTTCCGCTCGCCACCCACGAGTGGGCCGGAGGCATCGTCAGTCCCCGCGGTTTCGAGCTGCTCGTCACCTTCGAGCTCGAGGACGGCATCCCGCGCTGGCGCTGGCAGATCGGGGACATCGTGCTCGAGCGAGAGCTGGCAATGGCTCACGGACGGCCGGCAGTCGGCATCGTCCACAGGCTGCTGCGCGCCCACCGGCCCGTGCGGCTCGAACTGACTCCACTCTGCACCTGGCGGAACGTCCACGGCGAGCGCTTCGCCTCCGGAACGCCCGGCGCCGAGCCGACCTCGGACGGGTTCGTGTTCGAGAACGCGTTCCGCCTGAGCGGCGACGGATGGTCGCCCGGCGGAAACTGGTATCTCGCCGTCCGAGCGCGAGAGGAGGCGGCGCGTGGGCTCAACGATCGCGAAGACGTCTGGGCAGCCGGAACATTCTCCTCCACCCTCGCTCCCGGAGACAGCCACGAGGTGACGGCGGCGGCGGCGCCCTTCGACGAGCCTCTTCCTCCGGCGTCCGCGATCGTCGAAGCCGCGAAGGTGCGAGCGGCCGACCTCGTTCGCCGCGCAGGCGCAGCCGACGCCGTCGACGCTCAACTCGTGCTCGCCGCCGACAGCTTCGCGATCAAAGCCGTTGGGCGCCCGACAGCGGTCGCCGGGTATCCATGGTTCGGGGAGTGGTCGCGTGACCTGATGACGTCCTACGAGGGGCTCTACCTGGCGACGAAGCGCACGGACGAGGGCCGCGAGGTGCTGCTCACGTCGGCCGCGACCGTCTCCGAGGGCATGCTCGCCAACACGGCGGACACCGGCTCGCTCGAGTTCAACACGGTCGACGGCACACTCTGGTTTCTCCACGCGCTCGACCGCCACATCGCGTTGACCGGCGACGCCGACCTGGGCAACGAGCTCGCCCCGGTCGTCGAGCAGATCATCCAGCACCACCTCGCCGGCACCCGCTACGGCATCGGTGTGGACCCGAAGGACGGCCTCCTTCGCCAAGGCGCCGAGGGCGCTGCACTGACGTGGATGGATGCGCGCATCGACGGCGTCCCGGTGACGGCGCGAACCGGCAAGCCAGTCGAGGTGAACGCCCTCTGGATCCGCGCCCTCGAGGTCGCCGCGAGCGTCGCCCGGACGGACGCGTCCCGAGCACAGAACTCAGAGCTCGCCGCGAAGGCACGCAACTCGTTTCGCGAGCGGTTCGTACGACCCGATGGTGGCGGGCTCTTCGACGTCGTCGACGGGCCCGGTGGTGACGACGCGGCCGTCCGCCCGAACCAACTTCTTGCCGCCTCCTTGCCGAACCCGGCTCTTGCCCGCGAGCACGAGGCTGCGCGTGCGGCGGTCGACGCGTGCCGGCGGTCGCTGCTGACGCCGCTCGGTCTTCGATCCCTTGCGCCCGACGATCCGGCCTACAAGCATGTCCACCGCGGCGGGCCGGCCGACCGTGACGGCGCCTACCACCAGGGAACCGTCTGGCCCTGGCTCGTCGGTCCCTACGTCGACGCCGCCCGCACCGTGGGCATCCCGGTCGAGGGCGTTCTCGACAGCCTGGAAGCCCACCTCGGCGAATGGGGCCTCGGCTCGATCTCCGAGACGACCGACGGGGCCGCGCCCCACGGCGCCACGGGGTGTCCGTTCCAGGCCTGGTCGGTCGCGGAGGTCCTCCGCGTACGGCGCGCACCGGCCGCCGACGTCTGATCCGACGCGGGTAGCTCCGCCCTGATCCGACTGCGTTTCCGAGCCGCAACACGAAGGGAGTCCGTATGCGTGCAACCGTCATGTACGGCGCCGGCGACGTCCGCGTCGAGAACGTCCCCGACGCCTACCTCATCGAGCCGACCGACGCCCTCGTCGTCGTCAGCCGCGCCGCGATCTGTGCTTCAACGCCGGCAACGGGCTCGCCGCAACGGCCGTGGGGTTGCGAGGCCTAGATTCGGTCTAGCCAGGGGTGGCCGGGATGGACGAGTCGAAGCGCATCTACGAGCCAGGTCCGGCGGATTGGATCGAGCTTCGGTAGCACTGCCGAGAAGTCAGCCTCGTCCTTTGGTCGATCGGCGTGCTTGGCCTTGAAAAGCAGGATGATCTCGGGCCGGCCATACGGGATACCGTCGTCGGTCCATTCGATCACGTCGACGTAGGGCCGTTTGATCCGTTCGTCGCGTCGGCAGATCCACGTTTCGCCGTCGGAGGGTTCCCGAAAGATGTCGAGCCGCCAGCGGCCCGTCGCGGGCTCCCGCACCCACGTCTGTTGATGCCGATCGAGAGCCGCCGGGGCCTGAGCGAACGGCCACACGTGGCCCGGATCGGTCAGATCTCCGTCAGGGATGAAAAGCTCGAACCCGGAGAGTCTCTCAGCGATCCTGCCGAACTGCACCCGAGGAACGGCAATCTCTAGATCTGAGTGCTCTCGTCGCTGCTCACCGAGGAAGAGGTCGATCGCCCAGCCGGCGGCGACATACCACGGAGCGCGAACGCCCTCGAGCAGCGCAGCAACCTGCTCGGGACGCCATGCCTCCCAGAGCGTGAGGTCGGGCTCGAACGCCCCTGCCGCCCTTGCATCTTCGAGCTTCATTCAGCAACTTTCGCGCACCAGCGTGGAGACGGCGACCCGAACTGGCAGTAGCGGCGCTCAGCGCACTCCCGAACGCTGGCCCACGCGACGTCTGACGGGAGGGTGTATGGCTGCCATCGCGGCACGGCCTTAGGGTCTTGACATCGGGCACGTCGACCAAAGGAGGGATTGCGTGTACGCACGCGCAACGACGTATCGAGGCTCACCCGAGCATGTCCAGGAGGCAATCGTCCATTATGAGGAGGGCATCCCGTCCATTCGCGAGATCGCCGGCAACCGGGGCGCGCTTCTGCTCGTCGACCGGTCAGCAGGAAAAGGGGTCGGCGTTACGCTCTGGGAAAGCGAAGAAGCGATGCAAGCAAGCCGCAAGCGCGCGGACGAGGTCCGGCAGCAGGCTCAGGAACCAGGCGGCGATCCGGTAGACGAATACGAGGTGGCCGTCTGGGCAGTCGGCTGAGGTGTCTTGACGAGTAGAAGAGCTCGGTCGGGGAGGTTCCCAAACGCCGGCCCGTAGGGAGCTATTCGCTGTTGCGCGCCGCGGTCGTGTCAGCGCGCCCGCGTGAGGCGTTCGATTACCCGGCCTGGGAACGGGACGTGCTCGGTACTCCACACGTGTCGTTGTTCGTACGGCCACGCGTAGATCGGGCTGCCGTTGCGAACGAGCCCAAGCAGGCGCGGCTCGCCGAGCACCTCTGCCGACCACTCGTACAGGCGCTGTAGCCTCGGTGCAATCACCGCGTAGTCGAGCAACCGACCGAGACGCTGCTCGTCGGCGATGTACCACTCGACGTCGCGCGTGAGCGGGTAGTGGTTCGGGATCACGCGGCGGAGCGAGAGGAACGCGCCCACCATTCCGAGGCGGGGATCGCCGAGTACGCGGGCAAGCGGAGCGAATCGGCCCAGCGCGAGGCTCGGGGCCGCAACGAGAGCGTGCGCATAGAGGACGCGCGCCAGCGCGACGTTCATGAAGAAGCGCTCCGGAGCGTTTTCTGCTTCGGAATTCCCTTCGTGCTCCAGGTAGCCGACCACGATGCTGGCGTTGTGCGCGCGGTACCAACACGTCGGTGTCGGGGTGGCAGCGAACTGCAGCCACAGCCGAACAGCATGCGACGACGGATGTCCACGTCGCCCTCCAACCAGCGCAATCGCTTCACATCCGTCTCGCAGCAAGCGCTCGTTCATCGCCCGCCACCAGACGCTGCCCGACGGCGACGCGTCGAGCGGGTTAAGGAGACCGCGCGCGGCCTGCCAGCGCATGAACGACAGCGCTGCGCGCCGGAACGGCAGGTGTCGCGGTGCCCGGCCGGTCGGCCCATGGAACAGCCGCTCCATCAATGCAAGACGCGCCGCCGGATCGTCACGCACTGCCGCGATCCGCGCGTCAACCCAGTCGAGCGCCTCGCGGTATTCGCTCACCGCCGGCTCGAGGTCGGCTCTTCGGGCGGCATGACGTGCATCATCCGCGTACGCGGAAGCGGACGTGTCGGGTTCGCCGTCTCTAAGCCGGCGGGATCGAGCCGGAGCAAAAAACAGGCCAACTTGCAGACCTTTTACAGGACCACGGAATCGAACCCGCGACCTCCGCGATCGTTGCGGGTAAAACCCGCAAGCGTGCTGCCGGTCGACCAAGCCGGCCTCCGGCGTTCTGCTCGGTAGGCGCCGCGTTCTGACCTCCGGACCGCGATGGTGCTGGACTCTCCGAGGCATGAAGCCCCGCTTACTAGACTGGTTTCATGCCCCGCGCCAAAGCCTCGGGGACCGCGAGCACTGCCCGGCGGGTTGAACGACACCGGGGGGAAGAGCCCTTGGTGAGCTCTGCCGACGCCCTCGAGCGCGGCCGCCGAGCGTATACACGCCGGGCTTGGGGAGAAGCCTGGGAGTCCCTGTCGCTCGCCGCCCGGACGACGCCGCTCGGGGCGGAGGACATGGAACTGCTGGGGACGTCGGCCTACATGCTCGGTCGCGGCGACGACCTGGAAAGCCTGGAGCGGGCGTATCACCTCCACCTCGATGCCGGTGAGGCGCTCCGCGCGGCTCGGTGCGCGTTCTGGATGGGTATGACTCTCTCCACAAGGGGTGAGCTGAGCCGCGGGACCGGATGGCTCGGCCGTGCGCAGCGGTTGGTCGAGCGCGAGCGGCGCGACTGCGTGGAACGGGGCTACCTGCTGCTTCCGCTCATCTTTCAGCACGAGTCCGCCGGTGACTACGAGGCTGCCGCCGCCGTCGCAGCCGACGCTGCAGAGATCGGCGAGCGCTTCCACGATGCCGACCTGTTCGCTCTCGCCGTGCAGTCGCAGGGCATCTTGCTCGTCAGGCTCGGCCGGGTCGCGGCGGGGCTCGGGTTGATGGACGAGGCGATGGTGGCGGTTACCGCAGGTGAGTTGTCTCCGATCGTCAGCGGCATGGTCTACTGCGGGGTGATCCTCGGCTGTCAGGAGGCGTACGAGCTGCGCCGCGCCCGCGAGTGGACGGCGGCCTTGACGCAGTGGTGCGACGAGCAACCCGACCTGGTGAGCTTCACAGGGACGTGTCTGGTGCATCGCGCCGAGATCTTGCAGTTGCAGGGTGCGTGGCGCGACGCGCTCGAAGAGGCGCGTCGTGCCGTAACCCGTTGCGCGCAGGCGATGAACAAACCGGCGGCCGCCCAAGCCATTCACCGGCAAGGCGAGGTGCATCGCCTGCAAGGCGACTTCGCCGCGGCCGAACAGGCGTACCGGGATGCGAGCCACGCTGGTCGGGAGCCGCAGCCTGGGCTGGCTCTCCTGCGGCTGGCTCAAGGAGACGGCGCCGCTGCAGCCGCCGCGATTCGCCGATCACTGGGCGAAACCGTCGAGTGGCCAAAGCGAGTGGGGCTACTGCCCGCCTATATCGAGATCATGCTGGCCGTCGGGGATCTCGAGCAGGCTCGCGTCGCGTGCGACGAGCTGGAGGAGGCTTCGACCGGCTACGAGAGCGACATGCTGGGGGCGATGGTGGCATATGCACGAGGTATGTTCGAGCTGGCCGGAGGCGACGCCCAGGCTGCCCTGGTCGCGCTGCGGCGCGCAGCCCAGGTGTGGCAGGAACTCGACGTGCCGTACGAAGCAGCTCGCACGCGCGTGCTCATCGGACTCGCGTGCCGCGCGCTGGGAGACCACGACACGGCCGCGTTGGAGCTGGAGGCCGCCCGGAGCGTCTTCGCCGAGCTCGGAGCGGCCCCGGATCTCGCGCACGTCGACTCGCTCGCCGGTCGGGAGGACACCGCCGACACTCACGGACTGACGGGGCGCGAGCTGCAGGTGCTGCGTCTGGTGGCGGACGGCCGAACGAACAAGGCGATCGCCGCCGAGCTGGTCGTGAGTGAGCGGACGATCGACCGGCACGTGAGCAACATCTTCTCCAAGCTCCGTGTCTCGTCGCGCGCGGCCGCGACGGCGTACGCGTACGAGCACCGGCTCGTCTGATCACATCCTTCTGGGTGGAATTACCCACCCGCCGACGGGCGCAGGTTGGGTGGTTCCGCCGAAGCGGGGACCCTCGACGGCTCCTACCGTCGAGCGTGCAAGCCACATGGGCGCGAACGAGGAGGACGTCATGAGCAGCGCGCAACAGGAGCAGAGACACAGCCGACCCTCCGGGGGCGATGCGGCTCGCGAGCTACTGCTTGCCGGTCTGCCGGTCACGGAGAGACGGCTGCAGCTGGCCGGCTTCTCAACCGCAGTTCTCGAAGGTGGAGCTGGTCAGCCCGTTGTTCTGCTCCACGGCCCCGGGGCGTACGCGGCGGCGTGGATGCGGGTGATCCCGGGGCTGGTGACGACCCATCGCGTGGTCGCGCCCGACCTGCCCGGTCAGGGCGCCTCGACGGTGGCCGTCGGCGAGCTCGAGGTCGATCGAGTGGTCGCGTGGCTCGCCGAGTTGGTCGAGCGCACCTGCCCGTCGCCGCCCGTCCTCGTCGGACATCTGCTCGGAGGCGCGATCGCGGCCCGCTTCGCAGCCGATCGCGGCGAGCGGCTCAGCCGACTGGTGCTCGTGGACACGTTTGGTCTGGCGCCGTTCGAACCCTCTCCCGAGTTTGGATCTGCGTTGATGGGTTTCCTCGCGCAACCGACCGCAGACACCCACGACGGTCTGTGGCAGCGATGCTCCTTCGACCTAGAGGGTTTGCGGCAAGCGCTGGGGACGCGCTGGGGTGCGATGAAGACGTACAACCTCGAGCTCGCCAACACGCCCGCGGTGGCGGAAGCAGGGGGCAAGCTCATGGAGCTGTTCGCAATGCCGGTAGTTCCGGCCGAGGTCCTTGGGCGGATCGCGGCTCCCACGACGCTCATCTGGGGACGACATGACCTCGCAACGCCGGTGCGGATCGCCGAGGCCGCGAGCGTGCGCTACGGCTGGCCGCTGCACGTGATCGACGACGCCGCCGACGACCCGACCATCGACCAGCCCGAGGCGTTCCTGCATGCGCTGCGAAACGCGCTCGGTGAGGACGGTCCGTGATGTCCGGCGCTGCGACCACCGATTCTTTTCAGCTTCTTCGTCAGACGTTCTCGCGGCTGGTCCTCGAGCCCGGCGATGCCGGCTACGACGAGGCACGCCGGATTCACAACGGGCTCATCGACAAACGTCCGGCGGTGATCGCGCGGTGCCTGCACACGGCCGACGTCGTGGCCGCGGTCACCTACGGCACGGACGAAGGGCTTGAGATCTCCATTCGCGGAGGCGGCCACAACGTCGCGGGCAAGGCGGTCACCGACGGCGGGCTGATGATCGACCTTTCCTTGATGAAGGGCATTCAGGTCGACCCCGCGCGACGGACCGTGCGTGCGCAGCCGGGAGTGACGGTCGGGGAACTGGACCGTGCGACAGCCGCCTTCGGGCTCGCCACCCCGAGCGGCATCGTCTCGAGCACCGGGATCGCGGGCCTGACGCTCGGTGGCGGCCTCGCCTGGCTGCAGGGCAAGTACGGGCTGGCCATCGACAACCTCCTCTCCGCAGAGGTGGTCCTCGCCTCCGGCAATGTGGTCACCGCGAGCGACGACAGCGAGAAAGACCTGTTCTGGGCGCTCCGAGGCGGCGGAGGAAACTTCGGTGTCGTTAGCTCATTCGAGTTTCGCGCGCACCCGCTCGTCAGCGTGCTCGGCGGTCCGGTGCTGTATCCGCTCGCGGCCGCGCCGAAGGTCTTCTCGTTCTTCCGCGAGTTCTCCACCGGATTGCCGGACGAGCTGTCCCTGCAGGCCATCCTGGCCCACGCACCCGACGGATCGGGAGCCAAGGTATGCGGGATCGTCCTCTGCCACGCGGGCGACGACGCCGAGCAAGCCGCTGCCGACCTACAGCCGCTGCGGGACCTCGGCGCGCCTGTGGCCGACATGGTGGGGCGAATGCCGTACGTGGCGATGAACACGGGCGCAGATGGGCTGTTCCCCAGAGGCGCGCTCAACTACTGGAAGTCGGCGTTCTTCTCGGAGCTCTCCGATGCCGCCGTCGCGGTGATGGCCGATGCGCTCGAGCGAGCGCCGAGCGAGCTGTGCGCGATTGGCGTCGAGGAGTTCCACGGCGCGGTCACGCGCGTCCCCGCGGAGGCGACCGCCTACCCGCACCGGGAGCCAGCCTTCAACCTGATCCTGGTCTCGCAGTGGACCGATCCAGCCCAAACGGATGCGTGCATCGCGTGGGCGCGTCAGACCTTCGACGGTCTCGCGCCGTACATGGCCGACCGCTCCTACACGAACTACCTCTCCGCCGACGACCACGACCGCGTCCGGCAGGCCTTCGGGCCGAACTACGACCGGCTGGTGGAGGTGAAGCGGCGCTACGACCCGCACAACCGCTTCCGCGGGAACCAGAACATCGATCCGAAAGCGTGATCGAGGTGCGGTGCTGATCGAAGGCGCGGCTTGGTACAGCACCTCCTCGATCGGTCGACGTGCCGGAATGCTTGGTCAGGCCATACCAAGAAGCAACGCCGCCCAGGTGCTGTTCCCTGGCGCCGCGGAGAAGACCGAGGTGCGAATGTTCGGTGTGGGGTACCAAAACGGGTAGCAAAACCCGACGATCGACAGCCTAAGAACGAGGACAGGCCCGCATAACGGGCCTGTTCGATAGCGGGGGCGCGTTATGAACGACTTCCTGCGACCGCGTTGCGGATCGAGGGGGTTCGCCGCCTCAGCCTTGCGACCGCTCACGCCGCCTTGGCCGGTGGGACGCGAAACCCCTTGAAGACGTCGAGGCGCGTTGCACCGGCTTCTCGAGGCTGAGTACCGGAGGCGGTAAGCGCAGACCGGGCGCGGGAGAGGGATTCCCGACAATGGCAGCGTGGGAACAGTCAGCGCAGCTTCGCCCGGGGGCGCGGCGTGTCAGAGGGCAAGGTCCCCGTGGGTCGATCGCACGCCCGCTACGCGTCCGCACCGCGTGCGCGACGTCTCGTTCTACGGCGTCGAGCCCGCCGGGCGTCGGCGAGGATAGCCCGGGCTGCATTCCTCCCCGGGCCGCCGGTGACTCCGCCCCCGGGGTGTGTGCCCGCCCCACACATGTAGAGGCCGCGGATCCCGGCAAGCCGGTAGCGAGCATGGCCGAGGAGAGGCCGCCAGGCGAAGACCTGGTCGAGGGCATGCTCGCCGTGCATCGGGTGCCCACCGCTGAGCCCGTACTCGCGCTCGAGGTCCGCGGGCGTGACGACGTGGCGAGCGACGATCCTGTCCGCGATACCCGGTGCATAGACCTCGAGTGTCCGCACGGCCCCGTCCGCGACACGATCGCGCGCTGCCTCGTCCCAGTCCGCGTCCCGGAGCCGCCGTGGCGCGTACTGGAACAGCGCGGTGACGACGTGGGTCCCAGCAGGGGCCAACGAGGGGTCCGAGAGGGTGGGGATCGTCGCCTCGAGATACGGGTGCTCGGAGATCCGGCCGTACTTCGAGTCGTCGAACGCCCGCTCGAGGTCGTCAAGGCTCGGTGCGACGACGATCCGCCCGTGCAGGCGCTCGCCGTCGACGCCGCCGATCGCCGGCAGGCCCTCCAGGACGAGGGTCACCTTCGCCACCACGCCGGGCGTGCGGATGTGCTCGACCCGCCAGCCCAGAGTCGGGCCGACCTCGGCCGGGTCGACGAGGCGCAGAAGGGTCTGCTTGGGGTCGGCGTTCGACACGACGATCCGCGCGTCGATCTCCTCGCCGCTCGCGAGAGTGACCCCTTCGACAGAGCCTCGCCCTGTTCGGATGGCCGCGACGTCGGCATCGCAGCGAATCGTCGCGGCGTTGCTCCGCGCAGCGGCGACGAGCGCCCCCGCCAGGGAGTCCGGTCCGCCGCGCGCGAAAACCGTGCGGCCCGCCGCTCCTCCTCCTGCGGCCGAGTCCCACAGGAAGTTGAGCGCCGTCCCCGCCGACCGGGGGCCCATGGCCGTGTAACGAACGCCTCGTGCGCCGAGGACGCCGCGTAGCGCCTCGTCCTCGACAGCTTCGTCGACGAGGTCCGCGACGGACATCGGCAGCACCCGCAGCGCCTCGCGCAGCTGCTGCCTCCCGAGGTGCCGCAGGCCGTTCAACAGGGTGAGGCCGCCGGTGGTGTCCGCGACGGACGGAGACGCGAGGTCCGGCGGCTCGGTCGCCTGGACGCGGGCGAGGAAGGCGCCCAGAGAGCGGATCCTGCGGTCGAAGGCGACGAACGCCTCGGCATCGCGCGGCTGGGTCCGCGTCCGGAGCTCGATCGCCGTCCGGACCGGGTCGCGCCACAACGTGAGGCCGGGCCCGTCGGCGGACGGGGCGAACGCCACTACCTCCGGCTCGATGGCGCGGAAGCCATGCGAGCCGAGCCGAAGGTCGCGGACGACGTCGTCACGGAGACCTCCGACACAGTCGGCCGCAACCGGCGCGCGCACACCGGGTGCGACCTCCTCGGTAGCCAGGAGGCCGCCCGCCCGGCTTCGCCGCTCGAGAACGAGCGTCCGGAGCCCCGCCTTCGCCAGGTACGAAGCCGCGACTAGGCCGTTGTGCCCGGCGCCGACCACGACCGCGTCGTATCGCTCCCGGGCCACTCCTAGGCGGCCTTCTTGGCGCGCAGCGCACGCAGGACCTGCAGCGCTGCGAGGCGACCCGACGCGCCCATGATCCCACCCCCGGGGTGCGTGGCCGCGCCGCACATCCAGAGGTTCCGTAGCGGCGTCCGGTAGCGCGCCCAGCCCGGCACGGGCCGGTTGAAGAAGAGCTGCTCGAGCGAGAGCTCGCCCTGGAAGATGTTTCCCTCAGAGAGTCCAAACCGCTGTTCGATGTCATTGGGTGTGAGCACCTGCGCGTGCAGGATCAGGTCGCGGATGTTCGGCGCACGCTCCGCGATCGTGTCGACGACGGTTTCCCCGAACGCATCGCGCCGGCCGTCGTCCCACTCGTCGCCCTCGGCCAGGCGGTAGGGCGCGTACTGGACGAAGCAGCTCATGACGTGCTTGCCCGGAGGCGCCATCGACGGGTCGACCAGGGTCGGGATGACCATGTCGATGTACGGACGCCGGCTGAAGCGGCCGGATTTCGCGTCGTCGTAGGCCTGCTCCATGTAGTCGATGCTCGGGCTGAAGCTGATCGCGCCGCGCAGGTGGTCACCCTCGCCGGGCAGGCACGTGAACTCGGGAAGCCCGTCCAGGGCCAGGTTCACCTTCCCGCTGGAGCCCCGGTACCGGTAGCGCGCGACCTCGGCGAGGAACGACCCGTCGAGGAGGCCGGACGGCAGGAGCCGGAGGAACGTCTGCTGCGGGTCCAGGCTCGACAGCGTCACCCGCCCGGTCACCTCGTCGCCCACTGACGTGACCGCGCCGGTCACCTCGTCGCCTCGGGTCAGGAAGTGCTCGACCGCGGTCTCGGTCCTGATCTCGGCACCGAACGACCGGGCGGCGCTCGCGATCGCCTCACTGACTGCGCCGGTCCCTCCTCGTGGTATTCCCCAGGCTCGCAGGACGCCATCGATCTCGCCCATGTAGTGGTGCAGCAGGACGTAGGCGGTCCCAGGAGAGCGGATCCCCTGGAACGTGCCGATGATCCCGGAGGCGCTGATCGTCGCCTTCAGCGGATCCGTCTCGAACCACTGGTCGAGGAAGTCGGCGGCGCTCATCGTCATGAGCTGAATGAACACAGCCTGCTGCTCCAGGGAGAGTCCGTTGAAGGAGCGGGCGAGACGTGCGACGGGGAGCCATTCGCGCGGATTTAGCCGGGACAGGTCCGGCGGCGCGATGGACAGGATCGGCTTGATGAACCTCGCCATCTCGAACATCAGGCGGCTGTACTCCTCGTACGCCTCCGCGTCGCTCGCCGACCAGCGTCGGAGCTCACGCACGGTGCGGCCGTGGTCGTTCACACGCCACAGGTAGTCGCCGTCGAGCGGCGTGAAGGTTCCGTCGAGAGGCAGGATCTCGAGGCCGTGCTCCGGCAGCGAGAGCTCCCGGACGATCTCGGGGCGGAGCAGCGAGACGACGTACGAGGCCACGCTGAACCGGAAGCCGGGAAACACCTCCTCGGTTACCGCCGCCCCGCCGAGAACGTGTCGCCGCTCCAGCACGACGACCTTGAGTCCGGCCCGCGCAAGGTACGCCGCGGCGACGAGCCCGTTGTGCCCGCCGCCGACGATCACGGCGTCGTACGTGCGGTGATTGGAGCTCGCCATCAGCGGCGACACTAACCGTGGAACGGCTCGGCGCGCTCCCCAATAAGCCACCGATTATGCTTGCCGACATGCTCGGCCCGTTCGACATGGAGACGGTTCAGCGTGGAGCGCGCTTGCGGCGCAGCCCCTTCTACGAGGCGACGCAGCGGCACGGCCCGAAGGGCTTCACCGTCTACAACCACACGCTCTTCCCGATCAACTTCGACGATTTCGAGGCCGAGTACTGGCACCTGCTGAACCACGTGACGCTCTGGGACGTCGCTGTCGAGCGCAACGTGGAGGTGACGGGTCCGGACGGCTTCCGCTTCGCGCAGCTGCTCACCTGCCGCGACCTCAGCGCGTGCGCCGTCGGCCAGGGCAAGTACGTGCTGATCACGGCGCCGGACGGCGGGATCCTCAACGACCCGGTCATGCTGCGCCTCGACGAGAACACGTTCTGGTTCGCGCTCGCGGACAGCGACGTGCTGCTGTACGCGAAGGGGCTGGCGGCGGATGCGGGGATGGACGTGCAGCTCTCGGAGGTCGAGGCGTACCCGCTGCAAATCCAGGGTCCAAGTCGAAGGACGTCGTCCGGGGCCTGTTCGGCGACGACATCCTCGACCTCGGCTACTACCACTTCCGCCGCCTCGAGCTGGACGACATCCCGCTCATCCTCACCCGGACCGGCTGGACGTCGGAGGTCGGATACGAGATCTACCTCCTCGACGCCTCGCGCGGAACGGACCTGTGGGACCGGATCATGGAAGCGGGCGAGCCGTACGAGATCCGGCCGACGGGGCCGGTGGACATCCGCCGGGTCGAGGGAGGCATCTTCAACTGGGGTGCCGACATGACCTACGAGAACAACCCCTTCGAGTTGGGCCTCGGCCGGCTCGTCGACCTGGACACCGAGGCGGACTTCGTCGCCCGCGACGCGCTCACGAGGATTCGCGACGAGGGCGTGAAGCAGAAGATCGTCGGGGTCGAGATCGGCGGCGACCGGCTGGAGATGAACACGACGGGCTGGCCGGTTTCGGCCGACGGCGCGAGCGGACGGGTCACGTCCGCCGTCTATTCGCCCCGCCTCGAGAAGAACATCGGGTACGCGTGGCTCCCTGTCGAGCACACCGAGCCCGGGACGCACGTCGCGGTGGAGACACCCGAGGGTATGAGGGACGCGACGATCGCGCCGCTGCCCTTCTTCGACCCCGAGAAGCAGATCCCGAAGTCCTAGAGCCGCCGTGTCGGTCGGAACCGCGTTCTATCCCCGGACCGCACGACTCAACACCAAGCAGCAGTGGCGGGAATGGTCGGGCTATCTCGCGGCGAGCGCGTACTCCGACTCCCACGAGATCGAGTACAACGCGATCCGGGAGGCGGCGGCGCTCATCGACGTCTCTCCGCTCTACAAGTACCTGGTCTCCGGGCCCGACGCCATGCGGCTCGTCGACCGCGTGATCACGCGGGACGCGAGCAAGCTCGCCGTCGGCCGCGTCTACTACACGTCCTGGTGCAACGAGGACGGCCGCGTGGTCGACGACGGGACAGTAGCCCGGCTGGAGGAGCAGACCTACCGCTGGACCGCCGCCGACTCGTCGCTGCGCTGGCTCCGGATGAACGCTCGCGGGCTGGACGTCGAGCTCGAGGACGTGAGCGAACGCATCTCCGCGCTGGCCGTGCAGGGGCCGCTGAGCCGCGACGTGCTCGAGGCGGCCACCGAGATGTCCTGGGGCGACCTCAAGTACTTCGGCCGGCGGGCGGCGCAGGTCGGCAGCATCCCCGTCGACATCTCCCGGACCGGCTATACGGGCGACCTCGGCTACGAGGTGTGGGTCGAGAGCGCTCAGGCGGTCGAGCTCTGGGACGCCCTCGTGCGGGCGGGGAGCGCCTACGGCATCCGGCCAGCCGGGATGCTCGCCCTCGACATCGCGCGGATCGAGGCAGGGCTGATCCTCATCGAAGTGGATTTCGACTCTGTCCGGCGCGCGCTGATTCCCGAGCAGTCGTACTCGCCCTTCGAGCTGGGCGTCCTGGGCCGCTTCGTCGACTTCGAGAAGCCGGTGGAGTTCGTCGGCCGTCGCGAGCTCGAGCGGGAACAGGGTCGCGGGGGGCCTCCGCGGAGGCTTGTCGGGCTAGAGCTCGACTGGGAGCCACTCGAGGAGCTCTACCGTGCGAAGGGGCTGACGCCGACGCTGGAGCCGGCCGCCTCGCGTGTCCCGGTTCCTGTGTACGCGCGGGGCCGCCAGATCGGCAAGGCGACCAGCACGACGTGGAGCCCGACACTGAAGAAGGTGGTTGCGCTGGCGTCAGTCGCTGCCGACCAAAGCAAGCTCGGCACGAGGATCGACGTCGAGTGGACGGTGGAAGCGCGGCGCAGCCGCACGGCGGGGACGGTGGTGGAGCTGCCGTTCTTCAACCCGATGCGCAAGACCTCGACGGTCGCTCAATCACCGGCCCCCTAGCTTCACAGTCGGCGAACTCCACGAGGACGCGATCGAGATCGGTGTAGCGACTTCTCGCTCTACCTACGCGCCTACTGTCCCCAAACAGGCCATCCTCGTCGGACACTGGACACCGCCCGCCGTCGAACGCGCCACCTGATCTGCGCGGTGGCTTTGACGCGGATCCTGAACCTGCGACAGAAAAGCCCCGCAAAGCGGGGCTTTTTAATAGCGGGGGCAGGATTTGAACCTGCGACCTCCGGGTTA